>NZ_JAYRLA010000006.1:0-191324 GCF_041905455.1 Methylocella sp.
TCGCGGATGCGCTCCCATTGGGAGTCGCGAAGGCTGTAGCGTCGCACCGGTCAGCTCCAAAATGGCTGACCTTCTATGAATCGAAGTTTCCAGCGCGCCGGAAGCCCCTAAATGACGACAGGCCCTAATGCGACAACTTGCGTCAAGGGGATAATCCCCTTTTTCGTTTCCGGCGGCTGCGCGCGGGGCTTCAGAACGATCCGAAGGCGCTGCCGAGTGCGATTACGGCGATGAGGGCGATGAGGGCGCCGACGATGGCGGCCATGACGATGTCGAGGTAGCTTTCCTTGTGGGTGCAGCCGCAGACGGCGAGCAGGGTGACCACGGCGCCGTTGTGCGGCAGGCTGTCGAGCGTGCCGGCGCCGATCACCGCGACGCGGTGCATCAGCTCGGGGCTGAGGCCGGTGTCGGCGGCGATCTTCATGTAGGACTCGCCGAGGGCGTCGAGGGCGATGGTGAGGCCGCCCGACGCCGAGCCGGTGAGCGAGGCGAGGATGTTGGTCGCCACCGCCAGCGAGACGAGCGGGCCGCCGCCGATGCCGAGCACCCAGTCGCGCACCGCCGCGAAGGCCGGCAGCGCCGCCACCACCGAGCCGAAGCCGACGAGGCTGGCGACGCTGAGCACGGGCAGGGTGGAGGCGTTGGCGCCGGCGTCCACAGTCGCGCGCAGCGACGGCACGCCGGGGAAGTTGAGCGCGGTCACGACGACGATCGCCGCGGCCAGCGCGGTGACGACCGCCCAGACGCCGCCGACCGCGGCGAGCGACGTCGAGCCCCATTCCGGCTGCGCCAGATAGGACGCGTCCATGCGCGGCAGCACGACGAAGGACATCAGGAGATTGACGACCACCACCACGGCGAGCGGCAGGAAGGCGACCAGCGCCGAGGGCTGGCCCTTGCGCTTCTCGCTGCGGCCGATCTCGGCCGGATCGAAGGCGCCGGCGGTCGTCGCGCGCTCGCGCACGATCGCGTCGCCGGCGGCGGCGAGCGCCGGCTCGGCGGCGAGCGGCGCGCCGCCATAGCCCTCGCCGGCGGCGTTGGCCCGGCGCGCGGCGCGCGAGAGCCACCACATGCCGAAGGCCAGCATGATCGCCGAGGCGATGATCCCAAGGCCCGGCGCGGCGAAGGGGGTGGTGCCGAAGAAGGGCATCGGAATGGCGTTCTGGATCGCCGGCGTTCCGGGCAGCGCCGACATGGTGAAGGTCGAGGTGCCGAGCGCGATCGCCGCCGGCATCAGGCGCTTGGGCACGTTCGCCGAGCGGAACAGCGCCTGGCCCATCGGCGCGAGCACGAAGAAGGCGACGAACAGGCTGACGCCGCCGTAGGTGACCAGCGCGCCGGCGAGCACGACGGCGAGGATCGAGCGCTGCGGCCCGAGCGTCCTGGTCATGTAGTCGGCGATCGCCGCGACCGAGCCCGAATCCTCCATCAGCTTGCCGAACACGGCGCCGAGCAGGAAGATCGGAAAGAACGAGACCACGAACTGGCCGGCGCTGCCCATGAAGGTCTGCGTCCAGTGCGCCAGCAGCGGCTGCGCCGAGAAGGCCGCGGCGACCAGCGCCGCTACGGGAGCGATGACGAGAATGCTCCAGCCGCGATAGGCGAGGAAGATGAGCAGCGCGAGGGCTGCGAGGATGCCGACGAGCCCCATCAGATCCTGGCCTCCAGCAGCGGGTCCATTTCGAGCGTCGAGCGCACGCCAAGGTCATGGGCGTGGGCCTGCAGGAAGGCGTCGGCGCTCTTGCGGCCCTCCTTGTGCAGCATCTCGAAGAAGGCCCATTCGGCGTTGAGCTTCGAGGAGGCGCCGAGCTCGTTCATCACGTCGCTGGCGATGCGGTGGATGCGCATCTGCGCCCACAGGCGCCCCTCCTCGTCCTTGGCGTCGGCCATGCGGCGCAGCAGCGCGCCCATGCGCAGCTCCTTGAGCAGCACCGAGTTGAAGGCGATCTCGTTGAGGCGGTTCAGGATCTCGGCGGCCGAGCGCGGCGTGGTCTTGCGCTCGACGGGATTGATCTGGATGAGGATGGTGTCCTCCGAGCGGCATTCGCGCACCAGCGGCGTGATCGCCGGATTGCCGGAGTAGCCGCCGTCCCAGTAGGGCTCGCCGTCGATCTCGATCGCCTGGAACATGGTCGGCAGGCAGGCGGAGGCGAGCAGCACGTCGGCGGTGACGTCGGCGTTGCGGAAGATGTGGCCGCGTCCGGTGTGCACGTTGGTCGCGGTGACGAACAGCCGCATCGAGGAGTCCTGCAGCCGCCTGAAGTCGATCTGCGCCTCGAGGATGTCGCGCAGCGGATTGACGCCGCGCGGATTGACGTCATAGGGCGAGAACAGCCGGCTCATCATGTCCATGGCGATGAACACGGGCGAGGAGTCGAGCGTCCAGCGCCCGAGCAGCCGGTCGAGCGGGCCGCGCCGCAGCGGGCTGAAGCGCCCGGCGTCGGCGACCGCCCGCCAGAAGCCGGCGAGCGCCTCGCGCGCGGCCGGCGCGCCGCCGCGGGTGTAGCCGTCGGCCATCACGGCGGCGTTCATCGCCCCGGCCGAGGTGCCCGAGACGCCGTCGATCTGCAGCCAGGGCTCCTCGAGCAGGCGGTCGAGCACGCCCCAGGTGAAGGCGCCATGGGCGCCGCCGCCCTGCAGCGCGAGGTCGACCAGAACCGGCCCGCGCTCAATCAGCGTCGTCGAAGTCTCCAAAGCCAAAAGCACGTTCCTTTCTTCAGGCCGCGCGCGCCTCAGCCGTCCTGTCAGGCGCAGGCGGCGGCTTGCTCGACATCAATTCGGCGATCCACCGGCTCTGCGGAAACTGCTCGCAAACGGTGAGGACGGCGATCAGAATCGGAACGCCGATGACGGTTCCCGGCAAGCCCCAGAGGAAACCCCAGAAGAACACCGCGAAAACCACCGCGAAGGGCGACACCGACAGCGTCTTGGCGGTGAACAGCGGCTCGAAATAGCTGCCGATCATGAATTGCACGAAGGTCAGCGCCAGCAGCACGGTGAGCGCCGTCTCCCACGATCCCGTCTGCGCGAAGCCGAACAGGGCCGGCAGAATGGTGGCGATCAGCGGCCCGATGAAGGGGATGTAGTTGAGCGCGAAGGAGATGACGCCCCAGGCGGCGGCGAGCTCGAGCCCCATGAAGGCGCAGAAGGCCCAGACGATGAGGCCGGTCAGCACGCTTGCGGCGGTGCGCACCAGCATGTAGCGCCGGAACTTGCGCGACGCCGAGATCGCCGCGGCGACGAGCCGTTCGCCCGTCGGGCCGCCGACCGAGCGCAGGTTGGCGCCGACGACGCGCACCTCCAGGAGGCCCATGGCGAGAAAGATGAAGATCAGCAGCGAAAAGCCGATGACGCTGTTGAGCCGCAGCGCCACGGTCTGGAACATGCGCAGCATCCACACCACGTTGAAGCGGTCGGCGATGGTGCCGGCGATGTAGAGATCCTTCGCCTCGAGCCATCGCGCCCATGAGATGTAAAGGGCCTGGAAGCGGTCGAGATTGAGCGTCAGCCACTGTCCGACCTGGCTTCCGCCCCAGGCGACCATCGAGGTCAATTTGACGATGACGACGATCGTCACGCCTACGGTGAGGAGCAGCGCGACGCCCGCCGGCAGCTTCGTTTCGAGCGCCTTCTGCAGCGGCCAGACGATGGCGATGGCGAACAGCGCGAAGGCCGCCGGCTCGAACACGGCGGCGACCTGATAGGCCGCGAAGATCGACAGGAAGACGACGATCATCGTCGCGGCGACGCGCGTGATTGTGCTCTCCATGACTCTGGTGCGCTCCTAGGGAGGGAGACGGCCGCGGCCGCGGCCAAGCTTATATGCGAGGTCCGAGGCTTGAAAATGACGGGGACGCGCCGCATTGTGCCGCGCCGTCAAGGCGAAGCAAACGGGAGCCTGTTCCATGTCCGATCTCGTCGTCATTGTCTACCCGAGCGAGCAGAAAGCCGAGGAGGTTCGCTCCCTCCTGTTCGGGCTCCAGAAGGAGTACCTCATCAAGCTCGGCGACGCCGTGATCGCCACGAAGTCGGCGGACGGCCAGATCAAGCTGCATCAGGTCATCAACACGACCGCGGCGGGCGCAGTCTCCGGCAGCTTCTGGGGGCTGCTCGTCGGCGTCCTGTTCCTCAATCCGCTGCTCGGCGCCGCGATCGGCGCGGCGAGCGGCGCGCTCGGCGGCGCTCTGACCGACGTCGGCATCAACGACAAGTTCATGAAGGACCTTTCGGAGAGCATCAAGCCGGGCGACGCCGCGCTGTTCGCGCTCATCGAGAGCATGACCGCCGACAAGGTGCTCGACGCGATCAAGCCCTATGGCGGCGTAGTGCTGAAGACCTCGCTCGACGAGACCAAGGAGCAGGCGCTGCGCAACGCGCTCGCCGGCGCCATCGCGGCCCCGGCCGCCGCTCCGGCGCCAGCCGCCGAAGGCTGAGTCGGCGCGCGCCTCATGACGCGCTTCTCATGGCCCGTTTCTCATGGCGCAGGCTCGCCGGCCTGCGTCATGACGCGCTCCAGCATGTAGGGAAAGAAAGGGTTCGAGGACATCCGCAGCAGCGAATCGAGGCTGACGATCAGCGTTCCGCGCTCGCCGCGCGGCGCGAGCGCGCCGAGATTCACGCCGAAATCCTCCGCGAGGTCGGGCTGCAGGCCGTAGAGCGAGTCGCTGAGCGGAAACGGCAGCGCGACATGCGAGAGCGAGAAGACGCCCGGCGGAAACGAAAGGCCGAGCGGCCGCGTCTCCTCCTGCGTCGACCCGGCTGCGACGCGGCGCTCGACGGCGTCCGTCGTGGCCGGGCTGGCGTTGGCGACGACGGACACGGCGAAGGCGCGCGGCGGCGGCGGCAGGAGCCGGTTCAGCGCGTCGTCGGCGGTCAGGCGCAGCATCTGGCCGAACACGGCGTTGCGGTTGAGGTCGAACAGCACGAGCTCATGCCCGCCGCCCGCCGGCAGCAGATTGTAGAGCGAGCCGATGATCGCCCGGGTCGAGACGGTGAAGTCGACGACCGACTGGAAGGTCAGGATCGGCGGCAGCGCCTTGAGCCGCCCCTCCTGCGAAAGCGCCGCGAGCCGTCCCTGCAGGACCTGCGTGACGGCGTAGGACTGGCGCGCCCCGTTCACCGGGAATGAATTATATTTGAACGGATTGAACTCCGGCACCACGCCGAGCCAGGCGGCCTTGGCGAAGGCGGGAAAGAAGGCCGGCAGGCCGGCGAGGCCGGCGAAGCGCGCGAAACGGGTGATTCCCACCATCGGCGAGATGAGGACGAGCCGGCTCGGCCGCGCGAGCGTTTCGTCCTCGACCGCGTCGAGCGCATATTTGAGGGCGAGCGCGCCGCCGTTGGAGAAGCCGACGATCTCGAGCGGCGCGGGCGCCGGCGCCTTCTCGCGCGCTTCGCGCACGGCGAGCCGCGTCGCCGCCATCCAGTCCTCCCAGGTCGCTTTCGCCAGCGCGCCCGGCGTCGTCCCGTGCCCCGGCAGGCGCGGCGCGACGACGACGAAGCCGCGTTCGCGGTAGGCGCGCCCGATGTGGCGCAGGCTGTAGGGCGAATCGGTGAGCCCGTGCAGCAGCACGACGGCGCCTTTCGGCGGACCTTCCGGAACGAGCTCGTAGGAGCGGTTCCAGTCCTGCGCGAAGTGGCCGGGATAGACGGGGCTGCCGGCGAAATAGCGGTTCGCCGGGACCTCGTCCTCCGCGGGGAGCTTGTCGGTGACCTCGCGCCGGACCTCGCCGAAAATCTTGTCCTCGGCGCCGAGATAGGCGCTCCAGCCCGCGTGATCCAGCGCCTCCGGCGCCATCTCATGAGGGGCGAAGGTGTGCCAGAGGTCGAGCGGCGCGCCGCGCTGGGAGTCGTAGACCCGCGCTCCGAGGAGGACGACGAGGGCGATCCCGGCGACGAGCGCCGCGCGCTTTAGATATTTTAAAAGTCGTTCCGTCATGACTCTCGTCGAGGTCGGGCGTGCGGCGTGGCGCCGATGACGCATCCGCCGATTTTCGGTGCGCCGTCGGCTCGATTCCACGCCGCGGCGTCAAATCGTCGTGCGAATGCAGCTATACCGGAACGGCGATGCTGGCAAAGACGGGAGCGAAGATGAGGCTCGTGACGGCGGCGCTGCTCTGTCTCGCTCTCGCCGCCTGCGGACGGCCGGAGGGAGTGCTGGCGCCGATCGGCGGCACGTCGCCCGGCGCGAGCCTCGTCGACATGCTGGTCGCGACGACGCGCAAGCCCGCCGCCGATCCGGGGATCCTGTTCACCGGCGAACGCAAGCCCGACGTCTCCCTGACCAACATCGTCGTGTCGGTGCCGCCCGACGCCGCGAGGCGGGTCGGCGAGGTGCAATGGCCGCAACAGCTGCCGCCCAATCCGGCGACGGATTTCGCCGCCGTCAGCGTGACGCCGCTTTCCGGCGAAGCCGCGGCGCAGACCTGGCTGCGCAAGGCTCTGCCGCCGCAAAAGCGCGTTCTCGTCTTCGTGCACGGCTTCAACGTGCGGTTTGAGGACGCGGTATTCTCGCTCGCGCAGATCGTCCATGATTCCGGCGCGCAGGCGGCGCCCGTGCTGTTCACCTGGCCCTCGCGCGGCAACGTGTTCCAGTACGTCTACGACCGCGAGAGCACCAACGCCTCGCGCGACGAGCTCGAGACGCTGCTCTGGCGCATCGTCGACGACCGCGACGTGCGCGAGGTCACCGTTATGGCCCATTCCATGGGCTCGTGGCTGGTCATGGAGTCGCTGCGGCAGATGGCGATCCGGCGCGGCCGCGTGCCGCCCAAGATCCAGAGCGTGATCCTCGCCGCGCCCGACCTCGACGTCGACGTCTTCACTGCGCAGTGGCTCAAGATCGGCAAGCCGCGCCCGCGCCTCAGCGTGTTCTCCTCGCGCGAGGACCGCGCGCTGCAGGTCTCGCGGCGCCTCGCCGGCGACGTGCAGCGTCTCGGCCTCGTCGATCCGACGGTCGAACCTTATCGGACGCAGCTCGAAAACGAGGGGGTCGAGATGATCGACCTCACCGACCTGTCGCGGCCGGGCTCGCTCAACCACTCGAAGTTCGCCGAGAATCCTGAGATCGTGCAGCTGCTCGGCAAGCGCCTCATCGCCGGACAGAGCTTCGGTCCGGCGCCGAGCCTCGGCGAGCGCGTCGGAACCTTCGCGATGGGCGTCGGGCAGACGGTCGGCGGCGTCGCCGGCGTCGCGGTCACCGCGCCTCTGGCGATCGTCGATCCCGAATCGCGGCGCACGCTCGACGATCAGGTCGGCCATCTCGGCGGCGTGGCGGGCGACGCGCTCACCTCGGCGCCCGACGTCGTCAAGCTGCATTAAGGCGCGGACGGCTACGAGGCCAGCACGAGGCCGATCAGGGCGACGATCGCCATCATGGCCATCGTCGCCGCCGGCCACTGGCGCAGCGCGTATTCGCCCCGCTCGACCAGGGCCCCCGCCGAGGCGAGCGTCCGCGCTCCCGCCTCCTCGACGACGATGAGATCGCCGGGCGGCGGGCTCGGCAGGCGCGTCCCGTAGCGCCGCAGGGCCGCGGCCAGCGCCGCGCCGAGCAGGATGGGCCACAGGCCCTCGACGAGCGCCGTGGGCTGGAGCGCGTTGGCGAAAGGCTCGCCGAGCGTCGGATAAAGCGCGAAGGGCATGACGAGCGCCAGCGCCGCCGCGACGAGCCAGGGCGCGGAGGACGCGGCGGGAGCGCCGTCGCGGGGCGGCCGCGCTTCGGCGAGCGCGCCGACGAAATGCAGCATCAGCATGGTCGTGCCGGCGGCCGAGAAGCTGGCGAGCCAGCCGACGAGCGCGCCGCCCAGCGTGTCCTTGACGGCGAGCTTGGCCAGCGCGCCGCCGGTGAGCGGCAGGCCGCCGAGGCTCAGCGCGAGGAGAAGCGCAGGCGCGAGGACGATCGCGCGCCGTCCGCCTTTGGCCATGGCGAGCCCCACGGCGAGGAACAGGGCGCCTTTGATGAGCGTGTGGTTGGCGCCGTAAAAAGCCGTCTGGATGATCGCGTCGGGATCGCCGGCCGAAAGCCCCATGCCGACGACCGTCGCGATCACGCCCATCTGGCTGACGCTCGAATAGGCGAGGATGGTCTTCGGGTTCTTCTGCAGGACACCTACGGCGACGCCGTAGAAGGCGGAGAAGAGGCCGGCCGCGGTCAGCGCCTCGGAGAGCCCTGGCAGGTGGACGCCGAAGGGCGCGAAGCGCAGAAGGCCGACGACGCCGGCCTTGACCGCCGCTCCCGACAGCGCCGCGGCGGCGGCGCAGGGCGCGGCCGTGTAGGCGAGCGGCATGAAGCCGTGCATCGGCACGAGGCCCATCTTCATCGCGAAGCCGGCGACGGCGAGCGCGACCGCGGGCGCGGCGAAGGGCGAATTGGGCAGCGCCGCCATCACGTCGGCGATGTAGAGCCGCCCGGCCGGCTCGCCCGCCGCGAGGAGGGCGAAGGCGAGCAGGAGAAGGGTTTCGCCGAGGATCGCGAAGGCGAGGTAGACCGCGCCCGCCCGCCGCGCCTGCGCGTCGCCGTCATGGACGACCAGCGCGTAAGCCGGCAGGCTGACCAGCGCGTAGACGAAATAGAAGGTGACGAGGTCGGTCGCCGCGAAGACGCCCATGCTTCCGGCGAGCGTCAGGAGCCAGGCGACGCCGAAGCGGACGCCGCCCTCGCCGCGCTTCAGCGGCGAGGCGGCGACGCCGGCGACGATCCACAGCGCGCTCGCGGCCGCCATCATCGTCGCGCCCGTGGCGTCGAGATAGAAGTTGAGCCCGAGCAGCGGCGTTCGGGCGGCGATGCGGCCGAAGGTCAGCACGTCCAGCGCGGCGGCGAGCGCGGGCAGGGGCGCGAGCGACGTCAACGAAAGGGCGGCGCGACGCCACGTGGGAACCGCGCAGGCGAGCGCGAGGAGGAGCGGCGCGCCATAGGCGGCGGCGAGGAGGAGCGCGGTCGTGTTCATCGCTCGTCTCCGGGTCAGGGCGTCGGCGGGCGGCCGATGTCGAGAAAATCATAGAAGCCGAGCGGCGCGAGCCCCATCAGCGCGGCGACGACGGCGAGCGCGAGGGCGATCAGCTCGCGGCCCGGCTGGCGCGGCGCCTTGAGCTCGGCGGCGGGCAGGGCGAGCGTCGGGCGCAGGATGCGATAGAGATAGCCCGCCGCGAGCAGCGTGCCGGCGAGCAGCACGGCGACGATCGGCCAGGCGCCCGCCTCGGCGGCGCTCGTCAGCAGCAGCCATTTGGCCATGAAGCCGCCGCTCGGCGGCAGGCCCATCAGCGACAGCCCGCCGACGCCGAGCGCGAGGGCGGCGATGGGCATGGAGCGGCCAAGGCCCGAAAGGCCGTCGATGCGGTCATGGCCGAGCGATTTCGCGACGAGGCCGGCGGCGAGGAACATGCCGGCCTTGGCGAAAGCGTGCGAAAGCGTCTGGAAAATTCCCCCCGCCCAGGCGTCGGGCGCCCAGGGCGCGCCGCCGAGCGCGAGCGGGAACATCAGGAACAGATAGCCGATCTGCGCCGCCGTCGAATAGGCGATGAGCATCTTGAGGCGCGCCTGCCGCAGCGCCATCGCGCCGCCGAGCAGCGCGGCGAAGCCGCCGAGCGAAGCGAGGACGATCGCGCCTGCCCCCGCGGCGAGGCTCGGGAAGACGTCGAACCACAGGCGCACGATCAGGAAGAACGAGCCCTTGACGACGAGCGCGGAGAGGATGGCGCTCGCCGCCGGCGGCGCGCCGGCGTGCGCCGGCGGCAGCCACAGATGCAGCGGCGCGAGCGCCGTCTTCGCCAGCAGCCCCGCGGTGGTCAGCGCCGCGGCGGCGTAGACGACGCCGTGCGGGCCGATCCGCTGCGCGAGCAGGGAAATGTCGAGCGTGCCATAGGCCCCGTAGAGGAGAGCGACGCCGAGCAGGTAGAGCACGGAGCCGAACAGCGCGAAGACGAGATAGCGCAGCGCCGCGCGCAGCGTCGCCGCGCCGCCGCCAAGGCAGACGAGCGGCGCGGCGGCGAAGGTCAGAAGCTCGAGCGCGACGTAGAGGTTGAAGAGGTCCGAGCTCAGGAAGACGATGGCGAGGCCGCAGCCGAGCCCCTGGACGAGGCTCCAGAAGGCGAAGGGCGCGCGCGCTTCGCTCTTTCCCTCTGGCGTCGTGAAGTCGGCCCGCGCGTAGACGCTCGCCGCCCACAGGATGAGCGCCGAGGCGACGAGCATGACGGCCGAGAAGCCGTCCGCCTTCAGCGCGATGCCGAGCGGCGGCGGCAGGGCGCCGACGTGATAGACGAGCGGCGCGCCGGCGCCGCGCACGAGAAAGGCGATGGCGATGGCGAGGGCGAGGTTCGCCGGCGCCAGCGCGAGGGTGATCGTCTGCGCGCGCCGTCCGCCGACCGCGAAGGAGGCGATGAGGCCGGCGGCCGGCAGCAGGATGGCGAGCGGGAGGAGGACGGCGCCTTGCGTCACGCTTCCGGCCTTTCGGACGCGTCGGGCTCGGGCGGCGGCTCGGGGGCGAGGCTGGTCTCGCCGCTTTCCTCGTAAAGCCGCAGCAGCATGGCGACGGCGAGCGCGCTCGCCGAGAAGGCGACGACGACGCCAGTGATGACCATCGCCTGCGGGACGGGATCGCCTGAGAAGCCCGCGGCGGCGCCGTTGCGGGCGATGATGCCGAAGACGAGGAAGACGCCGCTGCCCAGCATGTTGAAGGCGAGGATCTTGCGCAGCGGCCGCGGGTCGACGATCAGCCCGTAGAGGCCGAGGCCGATCAGGGCCGCCCCGGCGAGCCCGGCGATGGTCGCTCCGTTCATGGCGCTTCGCTCCGCTCCGGCGTCCGGTCGGGCGGTCCGGCGACGAGCATCGGCAGGGTCGCCGCGACGGTGAGCGTCATGAAGGCCTCGACGATGAGGATGAGCGGGACCGACCAGCCCTGCGGCAGCGCGAAGACGGCGCCGGCGACGAGCGCGCCAGCGAGCCCGACGGCGAGGAAGACGGCCGGTCCGGCGACGAGCGCGAGCCGAAGCCGGCGCGAGGCCACCGGCGGCGCCGGGGCGAGGCGGGCGATGACGACGATGAGCCACATCGCGGCGATGACCGCGCCGCCCTGGAAGGCGCCGCCCGGATCGTCCTTGCTGACCCATAGAAGATGGACGCCGACGAGCAGGCCGAACGGGGGAAGCGTGCGCGCGAGGAACGCGAGCGCCCCTCGCGGCGCCGGCGCGGGGGCGGGGCCGGGCGCGCCGCCCCAGAACCGGTCCTGCGCCAGCGACCACACGCCGACCACGGCGAGCAGCAGGACGATCTTCTCGAGCAGCGTGTCGAAGGCGCGGAAGACCATCAGAACGGCGGTGACCGGATTGCCGAGGCCGGTCGGGCCGAGGCGCTCGCGCGCGAGCGGCGCGAGGCCGGGGCTCGGCCGCGGCAGGCCGAGCACGACGAGACCGACGGCGAGGGCGACGACGGCGCACAGCGCCGCGGCGGCGAGCCGCGCCGAGACGGGAAGCCGCTCGGACTCGCATTGCGGCGCCTCGCGCAGCCGGCGCGCCGCGCCGATCAGCAGCACGCCCGTGACGCCGCCGCCGATCGCCGCCTCGGCGATGGCGACGTCGATCGCCGCGAGGCGCGCCCAGATCAGCGCGAGCAGGAGGCCGTAGGCGACGTAGCCGAGCGCCGCCGAGAAGGACGAGCGGATCAGGATCGTCCACGCGGCCACGGTGAGGACGACGCCGGCGAGTCCGAGGTCGAGCGCGTCGAGAAGGCTCACGCGCCGCTCTCCCTGCGCCGCAGGGCGCGCGCGACGAGCTGCGCTGCGGTCGCCCCGGCGAGCTGCGTCAGCGCCCAGACGGCGACGAGCTTCAGCGCGTCGACGAGGTCGGACGCCTGCGGGACGAGGCCGAGGGCGATGAGGCCGAGGCCGAGATTGTCCGCTTTGGTCAGCGCGTGCAGGCGGGTCAGCGCGTCGGGAAAACGCAGCAGGCCGACCGTTCCGGCGAGGAAGAAGAAGGCGCCGGCGCAGATGGCGAGGATGCTGAAGAGGCTGACGGCGAGCGTCATGCGCAAACCCTTGGGGCGGGGCTGGTCAACGGCTGCGGGAGGCGGGCGAGGGCGGCGTTTCGTCTTCGTCCTCGCCGCCGACGAAGGCGACCGAGGCGAAGGCGGCGAGCAGGGCGAAGGCGAGCGCGACGTCCACGACGCCGACGATCCCCGTCGCCGCCGAGACGAGCAACAGCACCGCGACGCCGCCGCTGCCGAGAAGCTGGGCGGCCATCAGGCGGTCGGCGTCGCCGGGGCCGCGCAGAAGCCGCGCGAGGCCGAGCGCGACGCAGACGAGGACGAAGGCCGCCGCGCCAAGAAGCAAGGCGGTCATCGCCGCGCCTCCTCGAGCCCGAGGGCGCGCATGAACATGCGCTCCTCCGCTTCGAGATCCGCGGCGACGGGCTCACGGACGTCGAGGCAATGGACGAGCAATGCGCCGTCTTCCTCGCACGTCGGCACGGAGCCGGGCAGGAGGCTCGACAGGGCGTAGAAGGCGGCGCGACCGTTCCCCGGGGGGGTGAGCGGCCGATAGGCGACGAAGCCGGGGCTGATCGGCAGGGCGGGATCGAGCGCGCGCCTCGCCACGTCGAACCCGGCGCGAATCGACTGGCCCGCGAAGCGCGCGGCGAACAGCAGGAGAGCCAGCGGGCGTGGACGGGCGGCGCCGGGCGGCAGGAGACGAAGGCTGAGCCAGGCCGCGAGAACGGCCGTCGCCGCGCCGACGACCGCGCCAGCCGGCTCCATCTTCGAGATCATCAGCCAGAAGACGAAGAAAAAGACGCTGCGGCGCGCGAGGGATCGGCCCGGCGTCGAAGCGGGCGGCCTCCGATCAATCGTCGTCGCGGCCGATCGACCTTCGTTCATGAAATTCACGCACCAAGCGCCGACGCGCGGCCTGGCTCAAGCCTATCAGGTCGCGACGCGCGTCGGAAAGCTAATTATGGCCACGCCGGGAGCGCGCAAGGGCGCGTCAGCTCCGCGAGCCGCCCGTCGAGCACACGATCTTTTCATATTCGTTCGTCTGCGGGGCCAGCGGGGAGCGGGCGAGCTGGGCCTGGCCGAACAGGCCGCAGCTGATGGCGCTATAGGCGTCCGGGCCGCGCGCCGAGCTGAGCGCGGTCAGCGGCGAGCATTCCTCGATCGGCGTGGCGATCGAGCAGATCAGGATCATGATCTTGGTCATTGGGCGCATTTCCGGAACGCGGGCGTCGACCTCCCCAGTTCATGAGCTCAAGCAATTGGCGCGCCAGCCGAGACGGACGCGCCGGAACGCGTCCGCTCAAGGGTAGAAAAGCGCCATCATCACGAAGCCGAGAACGGTGAGCGCGGCGGCGGTGCGCATGTCGTCGGCGAAAGCGTGGCGTAGGCGCATCATGGCGTCGGCCTCCAGCGGCGGCGGCGCAGGAGGAGCCTCGCCACGCGGGTTCAGGCTGCGCCGTCATCATTAACAAGCCACGAGCATAGCGCCGTTGCGGCTTCGCCGTGAGCGTTTGCGCACACTCCGCCGCTCAATAATGGTGGCCGTGGCGATAATGACGCTTGTGCGCGTACGCGCTACGCCCCTGCGGGATGCCGAGCACGCCCTTGACGCCGCCGACCGCGCCGCCGACGCCGGCGCCCACCGCGCCGCCCACGACGCCGCCGACGGGCCCGGCCGCCCGGTTTCCCGTCGCTGCGCCCTCCTGCGCGCCGCGCACGATTCCCTGCGCGCCGGCGACGCCGGCGAGCCCGACGAACGCCGCAAAGGCGAGCGGCGCGAGATGGCTGATTTTCATGGCGGACCTCCTTCTTCGGGCGTTTTTCGCCCCGATGAGGCTCGAACCGCCGCGCGCCGTCCGCGGTTGCGTGAAAAATGCGCGTGACGAAACTGTCATATGAGGGAGTCTATCAAGTCCGCCCGCGTGCGGCGGCCGTCTCGCCCGACCGCGGCGTCCGCGAGGCTGTCCTGCAGCAGCTCGCCGAACAGCCGTGGACAGGCTTCGGAGAGCGCAACATCACCGTCAAGGACGGCGTCGTCCACGTGTGGGGGCTCGTCGGGTCGCCGGAGGAGCACAAGGCGCTGCTCGCGCTGGTCGAAGGCGTGGCGGGCGTCAAGGCCGTTTCGGACGAGACCATCGCCGCCTGCTGAGGCCGCGAAGGCGGGCGATTCAGCGCGCGACTGTTGCACGGGATCCACAGCGCGCGCGATTTTCGGCGTTAAGATGGGAGGCGGGCGTCCGATCCGCGTCTCTCATCCGCAGAGCGCCATGCACTTCGCCGACCAGACCGAGACGGTCGCGGCCGACGCCGCGAGGCTTCTGATTCGGCTGGGGCTCGTCATTCTGATGACGGCCCTGCCGGTCGTCGCCGTCTTCGCGCGCGACGCGATCTATGTGCTGATGCCGGTCGGCGCGTCCGTGGCGCTGGTCGGCGCCGTGATCGGGGCGGAGGGGCACGGACCGCGCCATTTGCGCGCCGCGCTCGGCTCGAAGCCGGGCCTCGCCGCGCTGTTCCTCGCTTTCTGGGCCGGTCTGTCGCTCGTCTGGACGCCCTTTCCCGCGGACGCCGCGCCGCGCTTCGCGCAGATCGTCGGCACCACGGCGCTCGTCGCGCTGCTCGCCGCCTGGCTGCCGGCGCGCACGCGCGCCTTCGACCTTTATCTCCTTCCCGTCGGCGTCGCGCTCGGCGCCTGCGCCCTTCTGGCGCTGACCCTGCGCGGGGAAGCCTATTTCGCGGACGCGGCCGGGGTGCGGGACACACGCTTCACGCGCGCGATGATCACGCAGATCGTGCTGGTGTGGCCGGCGCTCGGCGCGCTGTGCCTGCGCGAGCGCTGGGCGTTCGCCGCCGCGCTCGCCCTGCTCGCCGCCGGCGTCGCCTTCGCCGGCTTCGCGCAGGCCGCGCTCGCCGCGATGGGCGCGGCGGCTTTCGTGTTCGCGCTGGCGATGTCCGGCGCGGGCGGCGTCGGCCGCGCGCTCGGCCTCGCCTTCGCCGCGCTGACGCTGGCCGCGCCGGCGATCGCCCTGGCGCTCGGCCCGGTCGCCGATTCCGCGCCGCGCGCCGGCGCCGGCCTGCGGTCGATGGCCGTCTGGCGCGACATGATTCTCACCGAATGGCCGCGTCTCGTGACCGGGCACGGCTTCGGCGCGGCGGACCGCGCGCTGGCGCTCGGCTACATGCCCGACGCCTCGCCCCGCGGACTGCCCTTCGTCGTCTGGCACGATCTCGGCGCGCTCGGCGCGCTCGCCTTCGCCTTCCTCGCCGCGACGGCTTTCCGCCTCGCCGCGCGGGCGCCGGCCGAGGCGGCGCCCGCGCTTCTGGCGGGCCTGACGGCGGTTCTCGTGCTGTCCTTCCTTGGGGCGGCGAGCGCGCAGATCTGGTGGGTCACCCTTCTCGACTGCGCCGCGATCGCCTTCGTCGCGCTGCTGAAGGGGCTGCATCGCGCGCGGCCCGCGGCGCCGGGGCCGGACGCCGGGGACGAAGCCGACGAAGCCGCGCTCCTCGACGCCCCGGCCGAGAGCGCGTGAGGGCGACGCCGCGACGTGTCGTGGAAACGCCGCGCGCCCTTCGGCGGGCCGCGCCTGCGACCGCAAAAGTCTTGCGCGCGGCGGGCGTTGAGACCTAAGATTCCGGCATGATCGAAGGCGTCATCAGCATCCGGAACGCGCGTGAGGGCGACGCTGCGGGAATCGCGGACGTCCATGACGCGGCCTGGCGCGACGCCTATCGCGGCGTCATTCCCGGCCGCGAGCTCGAGCGCCTCATCGCGCGGCGCGGCCCGCGCTGGTGGCATTCGGCGATCATGCGCGGCTCGCGTCTTCTCGTGCTCGACTTCGACGAGGTGATCGGCGGCTACGTCAGCTACGGCCGCAACCGCGTCCCCTCGCTGCGCTACGGCGGCGAGGTCTTCGAGCTCTACGTCGCGCCCGAATTCCAGGGAATCGGCTTCGGCCGCAAGCTGTTCGAGGCCGCGCGCGAGGATCTCTCCGCGCACGGCTATCCGTCGCTGCTCGTCTGGGCGCTCGCCGACAATGAGCGCGCGATCGCGTTCTACACGCATCTGGGCGGGCGCAACGTCCGCCAGGCGAACGAGCGATTCGGCGACGAGACGCGCGCCCGCTGCGCCTTCGCCTTCAGCTGAGCCTTCCGCCGCCGCACGGCCGAGGCCGCACTTCCAAGGTCGCACTTCCAAGGTCGCACTTGCGGCCCAAACCGCGGTGGCGCATAAGGCGAGCGACCCGCCTTCGCGCTTCCGCCGCCTTCGCGTCCCTTCTTGATTCTGGCGGGCCCGCCCATGAGCGGACCCGACGCGGCGCATTAGGCTTCGGCACCGCGGGCCAGGCGAGGGGGCCCGCGCGGCGGGCCGAAAGGACAGCGAACAGGAGACGAGCATGCGCCTCGACGCAATCGCGATCGGCAAGAATCCCCCGAACGATGTCAACGTCGTGATCGAAGTCCCGATCGGAGGCGAGCCGATCAAATATGAGCTCGACAAGGCCGCCGGCGCGCTGATCGTCGACCGGTTCCTCTATACCTCCATGCGCTATCCGGGCAATTACGGCTTCATCCCGCATACGCTTTCGGAGGACGGCGACCCCTGCGACGTGATCGTCGCCAACACCCGGGCCATCGTGCCGGGCGCCGTCATGAGCTGCAAGCCGGTCGGCGTCCTCCTCATGCGCGACGAGGCGGGACAGGACGAGAAGATCCTGGCGGTGCCCACCGAGAAGCTGACCAAGCGCTACGCCAAGGTCGCGAACTATTCCGACCTGCCCGAGATCACGCTGCACCAGATCGAGCACTTCTTCGCCCATTACAAGGATCTCGAGCCCAACAAATGGGTCAAGATCGAGGGTTGGGGCGACGCCGCTCGGGCGCGCGCGATCATCTCCGAGTCGATCGAGCGCTACAAGTCGGCGAAGTAGGCCCGTCGGCGGCCCGGCCGCGCGCCGGGCCGCTCAGCCTTTGCGGGAGAGCAGGAACACGCCCTGCTCGCCGAACAGGTTCTGCACGAAGCCTCCTCCGCGCGACAGCGGCTTTCCAACGCTGTCGAGCGCGACGCGACGGTCGATCCGCGCGCCGATCGTCTCGACCAGCGCCACGAAGTCGGCGATCGTGCAGAAATGGATGTTCGGCGTCTCGTACCAAGGCGTCGGCAGCTGGCGCGTGACCGGCATGCGGCCGCCCAGAGCGAGCTGCGCCCTGATCCGCCAGTGGCCGAAATTGGGGAAGGAGACGATGGCGCGCCGTCCGATCCGCAGCATGTTCTCGACGACCTCGCGCGGCCGGCGCGTCGCCTGCAGCGTCTGCGACAGGATGACGTAGTCGAAGGCGTCGTCGGGATAGCCGGAAAGGTCGGTGTCGGCGTCGCCCTGGATGACCGAGAGCCCCTGCGCGACGCAATGGTTGACGCCGCCCTGCGACAGCTCGATGCCGCGCGCGTCGACCGCCTTCTCCCGCGACAGCAGGCGCAGAAGAGCGCCGTCGCCGCAGCCGACGTCGAGCACGCGCGACTGCGGCGCCACCATGCTCGCGACGAGCAGGAGGTCGACGCGCCCGGCCGGGGTCGCGGGCAGGGCGGAAAGACGTGCGTCGAGGCCGGCCGCGGCCGCGCGGCCATTCATGCCGCGCGCTCCGGCAGGCCGCGCGCCCGCGCGGCGGCGGCGAGGAAGCCGTGCGAGGTCGCGTTGAACTCCGGCAGGTCGAGCAGGAAGGCGTCGTGGCCGCGGTCCGTCTCGATGTCGACGAAGGAGACCGAGGCGCCGCCGGCGTTGAGCGCATGGACGATCGCCCGTGAGGCGGACGTCGGGTAAAGCCAGTCGGAGGTGAAGGAGATGACGCAGAAGCGCGCCTTGGCGCCCTTGAAAGCGCGCGCCAGCGAGCCGTCGTAGTCGGCGGCGAGGTCGAAATAGTCGCAGGCGCGCGTCACGTAGAGATAGGAGTTGGGATCGAAGCGGTCGACGAAGCTCGAGCCCTGGTAGCGCAGGTAGTTCTCGATCTGGAACTCCGCGTCGAAGGAGAAGGCGCGCGACTCCCGGTCCTGCAGCTTGCGGCCGAACTTGCTTTGCAGCGCCTCGTCCGAAAGATAGGTGATGTGCGCGGCCATGCGCGCCACCGCGAGGCCCTTGGTCGGGATCACCCCTTCTTCGAGATAGCGGCCCTTGCGCCAGTCGGGATCGGCCATCACCGCCTGGCGGCCGACCTCGTGGAAGGCGATGTTCTGCGAGGAATGCTTGGCGGCGGTGGCGATCGGCATGGCGCTGAACACGCGCTCCGGATAGCTCGCCACCCATTGCAGGACCTGCATCCCGCCCATCGAGCCGCCCACCACGCAAAACAGCGCGTCGATCCCGAGATGGTCGATCAGCGTCGCCTGCGCGCGCGCCATGTCGCGGATCGTCACGACGGGGAAGTCGAGCCCATAGGGACGCCCGGTCGCGGGATCGAGCGAGGCCGGGCCGCTGGTGCCCATGCAGCCGCCGAGGACGTTGGAGCAGATGACGAAATAGCGGTCGGTGTCGAGCGGCTTGCCCGGCCCGACCATCGAATTCCACCAGCCCGGCTTGCCGGTCACCGGATGGACGTTGGCGACGTGCTGGTCGCCGGTGAGCGCGTGGCACAACAGGACCGCGTTCGACCTGTCGGCGTTGAGCGCGCCATAGGTCTGGTAGGCGATCGTCCAGTTCTCGAGCCGCGCGCCGGAGTCGAGCTCGAGCGCCTTGTCGGGGCCGAAGCGCGCGACGAGGCTGTGCGGCGCGTCGGCTTCGCGCAGGCCGCTCAACTTATGGGAGAGGACGATCGTCACTTGGCGGCGTCGCTTCGCGTATTGAAGCAGAGGTGTCGTTCTGTATTCCGAACGCTCCGTACGGAATATGGAAGAGAAAATTCAGGCGAAAGTCAAGCCGGACGGGAGCTTATTCTCCCGTCCGCGACGTTTCGGGACAAATTTTCCCGTTTTGCGCGTCGTCAGCTCGCGCGCTTCTGGCGCACGCCGGACTTGAGCGGCGGCTGCAGGCGGACGCCGTCCTCGTCGACGATGGCGAACTGGTAGCGTCCGGCGCCGTCGCGGGTGACGGAGTAGCGCAGCCGCTCGACGACGTTGTTGCTGGCGTCGAAGGTGAGCACGGCCGGGCTCGCGTCGACGATCTCGTCGGCGCCGACATAGGCCGAGCCGCAAATGATGAGCTCGTCGCCCGGCTGGCAGGTGCGCGCGGCGGCGCCGTTCAGCACGCAGCAGCGCGAACCGCGCTGGCCGAGGATCACATAGGTCGAGATGCGGGCGCCGGAGTTCTTGTTCCAGATCTCCACGAATTCGAGCGGCAGGATGCCGGCCGCCTCGCAATGCGCCGGATCGAGCGTGATCGAGCCGTGATATTCGAGATTCGATTCGGTGACGCGGATGCCGTGGAGTTTTCCGCTGACAATTTTGCGCATCGAGTCCGTTTCCGTTAGCGCCGCGTCAGGCGCGCGAGGTCCGCAAGAAGCGTCTTCAAGAACGCGCTTCGCTTGGGCGAGCGCTATCGGCGGCCGCCGGCGACGCCGGGGCCGCCGCAGCACATGCTCTATTTTGCGCCGCTTCACAACCAAAATGGTGCGCCGCGGCCCGCAATGTAAGCCGCGGGCGCAGTTTGCGCCGGCGCTGGCGCCCGTGCGCCCGCCGTGCCAAGAAGGCCGCGCAGACGCAGGAGGCGACAGATGGGCGAACTGGGCGACGAGGCGGTCGAACTCTGCCGCGCGCTGGTGCGCCGGCCCTCCGTCACCCCGCGCGACGAAGGCGCGCAGGAGGCGCTCGCCGCCTATTTGCGCGACGCAGGTTTCACGGTCGAGCGCGTCGTCTTCTCCGAGCCCGGAACGCCGGATATCGACAATCTCTTCGCCACGATCGGCGAGGACGCGCCGCATCTCGCCTTCGCCGGCCACACCGACGTGGTGCCGCCGGGCGATCGCGCGCTGTGGAGCCGCGACCCCTTCGGCGGCGAGATCGTCGGCGGTGAGGTGGTCGGACGCGGCGTCGTCGACATGAAGGGCGGCGTCGCCGCCTTCGCCGCCGCCGCCGCCCGTTTTTGCGCGCGCGGCCCCTTCAAGGGCGCGATCAGCTTCCTCATCACCGGCGACGAAGAGGGGCCGGCGATCAACGGCACGCAGAAGTTGCTCGCCTTCGCCGCCGCGCGCGGCGCGCGCTTCGACCATTGCCTCGTCGGCGAACCGAGCAACGCGCAGGCGCTCGGCGACATGATCAAGATCGGCCGGCGCGGCTCCCTCAACGGGACGCTGACCGTGTTCGGCCGCCAGGGCCACGTCGGCTATCCGCGGCGCGCCGACAATCCGATTCCCGCGGCGATGCGCGTCGCCTCGGCGCTCATCGATCCGCCGCTCGACGCGGGCACGGCGCATTTCGAGCCCTCGAACCTCGAGATCGTCAGCTTCGACGTCGGCAACCCGGCCTTCAACGTCATTCCGGCGCAGGCGCGGGCGCGCTTCAACGTCCGCTTCAACGACGCCTGGACGCCGCAGAGCCTTTCCGCCGAGCTCGAGGCGCGCGCGGGCCGCGCGGCCGGCGGCGCGCGCTTCTCCCTTGATTTCGAGCCCTGCAACGCGCTGGCCTTCGTGAGCGAGCCGGACGCGTTCACGGATCTGGTGCGCGCGGCGATCACGCGCGGCGTCGGCCGCGTCCCGGAGCTGTCGACGAGCGGCGGGACGTCCGACGCGCGCTTCATCCGCGCCTATTGCCCCGTGCTCGAGTTCGGCCTCGTCGGCCAGACCATGCACATGGTCGACGAGCGCGCGCCGACGGCGGAGATCGGCGCGCTCGCCGCCATCTATCTCGACGTGCTCGAGGCCTATTTCGCCTGAACGCTTAGTCGGCGTCCGTCTGCGGCGGCAGCATGCGGCCGAGCGTTCCGTCGCGCCTGGCGACGACGTGCCAGACGACGCCGCAAAGATGGGCGACGATCAGGATGTAGACCGCGAATTGAGCGGCGAGATGGACGGATGTGGCGGCGTCGGCGAGCGGCTTGTTCTCGGCGAGCGCGGGCAACGACACGAGGTTGAAATAATCGACGGTGCGGCCTTTGGCCGCCGAGAGGACATAGCCCGACACGGGCATGACCAGCAGCATCAGATAGAGCAGCGCGTGGGTGATCTTGCCAGCCCAAACCTCCCACGGCTCGAAGCTCCACGGCGCCGGCGGCGGCGGATTGAGGCCGCGCCAGACGAGCCGGAACAGGGTCGCGGCCAGAATGGTGACGCCGAGCGATTTGTGGACCATGAAGACATAGCCCTTCCAGTCGCTCGTGCGCGGCAGCGCTTCGCCCACCCAGGCGAGCACGAGCGCGGCGAGCACCAGCAGCGCGGTGAGCCAGTGAAGCGTCTGCGAGACGCCGTCGTAGCGCGTGCGTTGCGGCTGCGCGAAGGTTGAAGCGGTCGTCATGCGGCGGGCGCTCCATGGCGCGTGGACGTCGGGGCCTGACCTTAAGCCCGACGGCGCCCCGCCGCGACGGCGCCGTCGTCACTCCGTCGTGAAGCGCCCTTGCGGCTTTCGGCTCGGCCGGGCCATAACGCTCGCCGACCGCGACTTGGACATATGCCGAGACGCGTTTTTTCGACGTAAAAGTCCGCGCCTTCCGCTCAAAGCGCTTCAGCTGTCCGCCGCGACCTCGACGGGCTTGGGCATGGCGGGATCCTTGACGCGGCGCGTGTGGCCTCTCTCGGTGAGGGAAAGGGACTTGCGAAGCCGCAGCGCCGGCTTCTCGATGACATGCCACGAGAACACGGCGACCGCCGTGGCCGCGACGATGCTCGCCGGGACGAAGATCCACATGTTCTTCGCCGCCGGGAAAAGCTGCATGATCGTCTGCTGCAACGGGAAGCCATAAAGGTAAATGCCGTAGGAATAGTCGCCCTTAGAGTAGAAGGGCAGTCGCGGCAAGCTCGCGAGGCCAAGAAAAACGACCATGTAGGTGAACACGATCGAGGTCACCGGCCGCATCCCGAATTTGTTCACCAGCCCGCTGTTTCCGAGAAAGGCGACGGCGACGTAGAAGACGGCGCAGACGAGGAAGATGCGGTAGTCGAAGGGAATCCTGTAGCGAAGCAGATAAAGGCCGCAGCCGAGGATGAAGAAGGGCAGGAGAGCCCTCACCTGATCGCCGAAATCCGTGACGGCCTTGACGGTTGTCGGCTCGAGCGGGAGCCAGCGGAGAAACGAAAGGGCGACGTAGATGACGCCGATCGTCGCAAAAAACAGGGCGCCGGCGCGCCTGTTGTTGAAGACGTTCCAGTAAATTGCGAGAGAGATCACTACGTAGCAGAAAATCTCGTGTGGAATCGTCCACAGCGATCGATTCACCACGCCGACATATTGAGCGACGTTGTTTTCCGTGAAAACGCCGGGAAGGTGATATTGAATAATGCCGAATATGTTGAGAAAGTAACCAAAGAACATAGGGTCCGAAAAATATTCCCGGAGAGGAACTGTCGTCAGCAGGGGGCCGAGAATAAGCGCGGACAGGGATATTTCGACGAACAGCGCGGGCACGATTCTGACGCCGCGATGAATGAGGAAGTCGCGCAGGTTCAGTCGCATCGCGCTGGCGGTTACGAGAAATCCGCTCAGCGCGAAAAACATCGGAAGGATCGAGAATTCAACGAACCAGAATGGCGTCTGCTTCAACCCGTCGCCGATCGCAAGGTTTCCGGCGTGGGAGATCAGCACGCCCATCGCGAGGGCGATGCGCATGAAGTCGAAGCCGGGACCAAAGCCTTTCAGCGAGTCGAGTCGTTGGCCGATCGAAACAGGCGCCGCCATGTTCAACTCCGTAGTTCGCCGCCGCGTCGGCGGCTGTGAAGCGCGCCGAGTGCGTGTGGCGGTAGCGGAAAGAAGGCATAGTGCTGGTTTCCAGCAGCTATATGCAATAATCAAGCCAATTTTGGGGCCAAGCTGAGGCCCGTCTGCGCCCCATCTTTCCGGCGGCGTCGAATGATATAAATCGAACTATATCAGACGCGCTGCGCTGCAGCAATCTCGTCTCCGCCCTGCGGCGGCGCGCGGCGCGTGACACGACGCCGCATCGGCGTCAACCCATCGTGAAATGCTTGGACAGCTTCAGACCCTGCCCCTGATAGTTCGAGCCTTCGCCGTAGAGGGTCAGCGGCGCCTCGGCCATCTTCTCGTAGACGAGGCGGCCGATGATCTGGCCGTCCTCAAGCACGAAGGGGACCTCGTGGCTGCGCACTTCCAGCACGGCGCGCGCGCCGGGGCGCCCGCCGGGCGCGGCGCCGAAGCCCGGATCGAAAAATCCGGCGTAATGCACGCGGAACTCGCCCATGGCCGGGTCGATCGGCACCATCTCGGCGGCGAGGTCGCGTGGAATATGCAGCCGCTCCCGCGACGCGAGAATGTAAAATTCGCCCGGATCGAGAATGAGGCGTCCGTCGTCACGCGGCGCGATCGGCTCCCAGTAGTCGGCGAGCCGGTAGCCGCCGACGCGGTCGACGTCGACGATGTCGGCGTGCTTCTGCGCCCTGAAGCCGATTGGGGCTTCGCGCTGCGCGCCGTTCTCCGGCTTCAGCGCGACCCTCAGGATCAGACCCTGACGCAGGTTGAGAGCGTCGTCGACCAGCGGGAGGAGCGCGTGGCGCTGCGCGAGGTCGCGGTCCTCGACCGTGAAGTCGGAGAGGTGGAGCTGCTGCGAATTGAGGCGGCGGAAGCGGATCTGGTTCAGCTTCGAGCCCGTGCGCACCCGCGCCGGAAAGCTGCGCGGCGAAACCTCGGCGTAAAGCGCGCCGTCGTAGCCGCGCGCCACGCGGTCGAACGTCTCCGACCTGTCGGTGATGAGGCGCGTGAAAATGTCGAGGCGCCCGGTCGAACTTTTCGGATTGGCGACGCCGAGGATGCTGTCGGGCAGGCGCAGCCGCTCGAGGAGCGGTATCACATAGACGCAGCCGCGCTCGAGCACCGCGCCGTGCTCGAGGTTGATCGCGTCCTCGTCGCGCGCGAAGGCGGCGAGCTGCTCCATCACGGGGCGCTCCCTGCCGGGCAGAAAACTCGCCCGCACGCGATAGGCGAGCGGGCCGAGCCGCAAGTCGAGGCTCGCCGGCTGCGCCTGGCCGTCGTCGATCGGTTTTTGCGCGACGATCATGCCGCGCCGGATCATCGTCTCGATCTTCTGGCGCGCGAGCAGCCCGAAGTTCGGGCCGAAATCGTCTGTGTCTGAGGTCTGGGGCGGCGGCATGAGGCGGGAGCGCGGCTGCGGGACGCGCCGACCTTAACGGCTGGCGGCCGGAAAAGGAAAGGCCTGTCGCCGCCCGTCGAATGCGCTGCGCGCCCGGCGCGTCGCCGCGCTCTTCGCCTGCGGGCGGCGCGTTCGCCGCACCGTCCAACGCAGGATCCTCGTTGTTATCCCATTGACGCCCAAGAGGTTTCAGCTCGTCCCGGCCTGCGTCGTTTTCCTGCCCGGCGCAGTGTGCTAGGCTTGGCGCCGCTTCGGAGCCGAGGGGGATCTGGTTTCCGTCATGTATAGCGCCGTCACGCAAGACATTCAGATCACCGTCCTGCCGGAGTTCGTTCCTGAACGCTCCGACGCCGAGCAGGCGGCCTATTTCTGGGCCTATACGGTCGAGATCGCCAACCAGAGCGACAGGACGGTGCAGCTCACGGCGCGCCACTGGAAGATCACCGACGGCAATGGCAAGCTTGAAGAGGTGCGCGGTCCGGGCGTCGTCGGCGAGCAGCCGATCCTGAAGCCCGGCGAGACCTTCCGCTACACCTCCGGATCGAACCTCACGACGCCCTCGGGGATCATGAGCGGCGTGTACCGCATGGTGGACGAGAACGGCGAGGAGTTCGACGCCCAGATTCCGGTGTTTTCTCTTGATTCGCCCTTCGTGCGGCGCGTCCTCAACTAGCGTGGGCGCGCCATGCAGCGGAGCCTCGCGCCGATGAACGCCCACGACGCCCGCGCCGGAGAGGACCGGCTCGCCGCCGCGATCGCCATGATGGAGCGGCTCGTCGGCTTCGACACGGAAAGCTCGAAATCCAATCTCGCTCTCGTCGCCGGCGTCGAATCCTGGCTCGCCGAATGCGGCGCGCCCTATGTCAAGGTTTTCAACGCGGTGGGCGACAAGGCCGCGCTGTTCGCCACCATCGGCCCGATGGAGGACGGCGGCGTCGCGCTGTCCGGCCACACGGACGTGGTGCCGGTCGAAGGCCAGAGCTGGACGTCCGACCCGTTCGAACTGCGCGGCGAGAAGGGCCGGCTCTACGGACGCGGCGCCTGCGACATGAAGGGTTTCGACGCCGTCTGCCTTGCGATGATCCCCGAGTTTCAGCGCGCGGCGCTGAAGCGGCCGATCCACATCCTGCTCAGCTACGACGAGGAGACGACCTGCCGCGGATCGCTGGACACGATCCGCCGCTTCGGCGCGGACCTGCCGCGGCCGGGCGCGATCATCGTCGGCGAGCCGACGATGATGCAGGTCGCCGACGCGCACAAGGCCGTAGCCACCTACCGCACGACGGTGCGCGGGCAGGAGGCGCATTCCTCCAAGCCCTATCTCGGCGTCAACGCCGTGGCCGCCGCCTGCGACCTCGTGAGCGAGCTTTACCGCGTCAACGACGAGCTTGCGCGCGAAGGCGACCCGGGCGGGCGCTTCGACCCGCCCGCCTCCACGATCGAAGTCGGCGTGATCCGTGGCGGCACGGCGCGCAACATCCTCGCCAAGGAATGCGCCTTCGACTGGGAGTTCCGCAGCCTGCCGGGCGTGCCGCAGAGGCTCGCCCTCGACCGCCTCGAGGCCTATGTCGCGCGCGTCGCGCTGCCGCGCCTGCGCCGGGGCGCGGTCGAGGCTGCGGTCGACACATGGTCAGAGGTCGAGGTGCCGGGCCTCTCGCCGGAGCCGGGCTCGCCGGCGGAGACGCTGGCCCTGAAGCTCGCGCGCTCGAACCACACGATCAGCGTGCCCTACGCGACCGAAGCCGGGCAGTTCCAGACGGCCGGGCTGTCGACAGTGGTGTGCGGGCCGGGCTCGATCGACCAGGCGCACCAGCCCGACGAGTTTGTGGAGGTGGCGCAGATCGAGGAGGCGATCGCCTTCATGCGCAGGCTGGCGAAAGAGCTGAGCTGACGCAGGAAAGCGCACCGGCGGACCCCTACGGCTCCAGCTCGGAATCCCAGTAAAGATAGTCCATCCAGCTTTCGTGGAGATAGTTCGGCGGAAACAGCCGGCCGTTGCGGTGCAGGTCGTTGACGGTGGGCTGGAAGGGCCGGTGCGTCGGCCACATGTGGGCTTCGTCGGGAAGCCGGTCGCTTTTCCTGAGGTTGCACGGCGAGCAGGCCGCGACGACGTTCTCCCAGGTCGTCAGTCCGCCCTTCGAGCGGGGAATCACATGATCGAAAGTAAGATCCTGCCGGGCGCCGCAATATTGGCAGGAGAAGCGGTCGCGCAGAAAAACGTTGAACCGGGTGAAGGCCGGGTGGCGCGACGGCTTGATGTAAGTCTTGAGCGATACGACGGAGGGGAGAAACATCTCGAAGCTTGGACTTCGCACCGCCTTGTCGTAGCTTGAGACGATGTTCACGCGGTCCAGAAATACGGCCTTGATCGCATCCTGCCATGACCATAGCGACAGGGGATAATAGCTCAGGGGCCGGAAATCGGCGTTGAGCACCAGGGCCGGACAGCTCTCCGGCGACGCCGCAGCATGGAAGTGGACCGACACGTCGCGTGGCCTCTCCTATTGCGTTCCCGCTTTAACCTTCGTCGCCTCGCCCCGTCAATTCTCTTTCTGCTCGCCGATGCGGCGATTTCCTATGACACAATGGATCCCTATGACGCAATGAAATGGAAGGGGAGCGTGCGAGACGTGGTTCGCGAGCCTGGCGTCGACGGCGTTTAACCGAGGGAGTCGGCGCCTCTTCCCCGCGCCGCCTATTCGGACCTCGAATATACCCACCATGCGATCGGGACGATCGTCAATTCGAGGGCCGCGTAAAAAAGAAGGAGAAAGGACGGCGCCCCGTCGAGCACGAAGCTCACCGCCCGTCCGATCACGAGCCCTCCCGCGAAGACGATGGTCGTCAGCACCGCCGTTCTTCTATGTTTCTCGCTGAAGGCGGCGAACAGCCAGAACAGCCCCAGGGCCAGATAAAGGCACATCATGGCGCGCAAGATATGCGCGAGATTGACGCCGGGATCGGCGACGCCGAGGAACGTCGCCGCGAACCAGGACGGCGAAACGCCATAGAGCAAGGCGATCACCGTCACCAGTCCGAACGCCAGTATCAGAAAGCTCCGCTGCGTCGCCATGGCTGGTCCCTCCAATTCGTCAGTATTGCGGCGATTCGGATTTCGGCGATAGAGCTTGAATCCGAAGGCGGAGCGAAGGCGGGATCATAGTCCGCTATGCGAGGGGCCTCGCGCCTCGACGCCAGCCAAGGGCGGCGCGGCGGAGGGGCGCTCCCTCCGCACGGGAGGCGGTCGGCGGTCCGGGCCATGGCTCGTCAGCCGTCACGGCGCGTCGGTTTCGCGCCCGGACCTTCCCGTTCTCCAGGAATTCCCGTTCTCCAGGAAGATGACGCCGGCGGCTTCGAGGGCGGCGCGAATCTGCTCCACGTCGCAAACGGGCGTCTTGGCCGGGCGGGACCGTCGCGACGGCGCCGTGAAGCCGGCCGCCGATCGATTCCACGCTCAGCGCGTGGGAACCGGCGTTCCGCTGCGGTAGTCGTAGAAGCCGCGCTGCGTCTTGCGGCCGAGCCAGCCGGCCTCGACATATTTGACCAGCAGCGGGCAGGGCCGGTACTTCGAATCGGCGAGCCCCTCGTGCAGCACCTGCATGACCGACAGCACGGTGTCGAGGCCGATGAAGTCGGCGAGCTGGAGCGGACCCATGGGATGGTTCGCGCCAAGGCGCATCGCGGCGTCGATCGCCTCGACCGAGCCGACGCCCTCGTAGAGCGTGTAGATCGCCTCGTTGATCATCGGCAGCAGGATGCGGTTGACGATGAAGGCGGGGAAATCTTCCGAGACCGTGTAGCTCTTGCCGAGGCGCGTCACGAGCTCCTTGGCCGCCTCGAACGTCTCGTTCTCGGTGGCGATGCCGCGGATGAGCTCGACGAGCTGCATGCGCGCGACGGGGTTCATGAAATGTATGCCGATGAAGCGTTCCGGCCGGTCGGTGGCCGAGGCGAGCCGCGTGATCGAGATCGAGGAGGTGTTGGAGGCGAGATAGACTTCAGGCTTCACATAGGCGCGCAGGAGAGTGAATATCTTGCGCTTGACCTCCTCGTTCTCCGAGGCGGCCTCTATGACGAGATCGCAGCCGCCCATGTCGGCGAGATCGGGCGTCGCCTTGATGCGCGCTTTCGCCGCGGCGCGCGCGGCCTCGTCGATCGCCCCGCGCTCGATCTGCTTGACGAGCGCCGCGTCGACCGCGGCGAGGCCCGCGTCGATCTTGTCCGCGGACACGTCGTTGATCAGAACGTCGAGGCCTGCGAGCGCGCAGACCTGCGCGATGCCCGAGCCCATCTGGCCGGCGCCGATCACTCCGATAGTGTTGATGGCCATTTTTCTTTCCATGAACGGAAACGTCGTCCAGCCGTCGGCGCGATCGGCCGAGGCGTCTCGTTGGGCCGCCGAAAGGCGACGCGCGCGCTGCGGATCGCGCATATACGGATCGCGCAGCTTCCGATCATGCGCCATGCGCCGCGGGCGAGCCGCCCAGAGTTCGACCGACAAGACTTCTAGACTGGAAAAATTCTCTTGGCCACATTCAAAACCGGCTTCATCCTTTTTGGCGGAGGCGCAGCCGGCGCGGACGCGGCTCAGGGCGTCGCCGTCATCCGCGGCTCGGGCGCTCCGGCGAGAAGGCGCGGGCGCGGATCGCCGCGGAAGTTATAGGCGCCGACATGGGTGAGGCGTCCCTCGGCGTCGAGCCAGATCTCGCCGCCGATGTCGCGCCAGCGCTGGCAGAAGGCGAAATCCTCGCTGACATAGGCGCCGGTCTGCGGGTCGATGAGGCAGTCGAACAGAGCGTAGCTCGGTCCGGGACGGACGTTGGAATAGGCGTGCGCGCCCTCGTAGCGCAAGTGTGGATAGGCTTCGATCATGCGTTCGACGACGCGGCGCCGCAGGAGCATGAACCCGCCGCCGCAGTAGACGGCCGAAACGAAGCGTCCGCGCCGCTCGGCGCCGGCGCAGGGGCTGCCGACGTAAAGCAGGGGCGCGGCCTCGAAGCCTTCCTGCAGCGTCGCGGCGCGCCGGATCGCCGCGTCGCTCCAGTCGATGACCTTCAGCGGATAGACGCCGGCGACGAAATCCTCGTCGAAAGCCAGCATGTCGGCGACCTGGCGCGCGTCGAAGGCGATGTCGGCGTCGATGAAGAGGAGATGGGTCGCCTCGCTCGCGGCCAGGAACTGCGCGACGAGCGTGTTGCGGCTGCGCGTGATGAGCGAGTCATGGCCGAGCATGGCGAGCATGACGTCGAAGCCGGCCTGGCCGGCGAACTGGACCAGCCCGAGCACCGACTGCATGTAGTGCTGCGAGACGAGGCCGCCGAAGCAGGGCGTGGCGATGAAGACGTTTGCGCGTTTCTGGGCGCGTTCTTGCTGGCTCATGCGCGATTCCGGGCTCGCCGGCCTGATCGCCGGACGCGTTCGCCATCCTGCGCCCCGCGCCATGCGCGAAGCCTGCCGCCGCCTCGCCCACGTTAAGCTTAACGAAAGGTTACGTCCCACTTCCGCGCGAAGCCGGCTACACTCGCCTCGATCTCAGCCGCGGACCAGCGCTCTCCCCAGCGGTCCGCGGCCTTTTCTTCGGCGGGGCGTTTCTCGACGGGACATTTGGCGCGATGCCGCAGAGCTTTTCCGCGAACCTCGATCCGGCGGTGCGCTTCGGGGACCGTCTGATCGCCTCCGACCAGTTCCACGCGCTTTTCAAGGACGGGATGGATCTCGTCGGCGCCGCCGCCGCCTATCTCGACGGCGAGGGGCGGCGACAGGCGCAGGCGCTGCCGCGGCCGGCGGCGCTCGCCTACGCCGTCGAAAGCATGAGGCTCACGACGCGCCTCATGCAGATCGCCTCATGGCTTTTGCTCCAGCGCGCGGTGAACGAAGGCGAGCTCACGCGCGCGGAGGCCGCGAGCGACAAGCGCCGCATCCGGCTTTCGCGCCAGGACGCCGCGGCCGAGGAGGCGGCGCTGCGCGATCTGCCACGCGATCTGTGCGAACTGGTCGAGGCTTCGCTGCGTGTGCAGGCGCGCATCCGCCGGCTCGACGTCATGCTGCATGAAGACGCGCGCCCCGCCGGAGTCGCTGAGCTGCGCGGTCCGGTGGCGTCGCAACTTGCGGCGCTGGAGGCGGCTTTCCGCCCCGCAGGGCGATGACGCCGCCCGAGAGGCGTCGGCGTCCTGATCGCAGGGGGACGTGTTGGCGCTTGTCTCAAGCCTGTTTTGCGACGTCGCCGCCTTGCAGGCGCGCCTCGTCGACGCCGCCGCCCATCTGACGCTCGGCGCGCGGCGAACACGTCGCCCGCGTTCAGTTCGCGCTGTTCATCCTCGACGGCGCGGGCGTCGCGCCGGGCGAGATCCAGGAGAAATCCTGTGGCGAGTCGACCGCGGCGGCGGTCCTCGCCTACAAGACGAGCCGGGACATCGTCAATCGCGCCTATCAGTCGGCGCCCGACGCCATCGTCGGCAAGATGACGATCGCCGCGCTCGATCGCGAGCTTGTGGAGAAGCAGGGCCGCGCGGCGGCGCCGGATGCGCTGCGGCTGCGACGCGCAGAGCGCCGCGGGACAAGGCGCTGGCGCGCGTGAACGACGCGCGGGACGCGGTGACGCACGCGCGCCGTCCTGTTCGGCCGGACGACGCCGTTTCCGTGAGCGCGCGGCCTTACTTCTTGCCGAAGCTGAGGCCGGCGAAGCGGGAGTTGAAGCGCGACAGGCGTCCGCCGCGGTCGAGCAGCTGCGTCGAGCCGCCCGTCCAGGCCGGATGCGTCTTCGGGTCGATGTCGAGATTCAGCGTCGCGCCTTCCGACCCATAGGTGGAGCGCGTCTCGAACTCGGTCCCGTCCGTCATGACGACCTTGATCACGTGGTACTGCGGGTGGATGTCGGCCTTCATCGGGACTGCCTCGAACTCTCTAGCTGGAACGTCCCGGACGAGGAGGCGCAGCTGCGCGCCGCCGCGAACCGTGGATCGTGACGTGAAGCCGCGGCCTATAGCAAAGCGGCGGGCGGGTGACAAGACGGACGACGGGGCCGGCGGCGCGCATGACGCGCGCGAATGCGCTCACATTGCTTTACTCGCGCACATTGAACGTGTACCGCAAAAGGCTCTCCCCGGCGCTCGCGCCGGGATTGTTTTTTTCGGGAGTTCCGAAGCCGCCCGCGGCTTCCGGGCCGCCAGAAGAAGCGAAGCTTGAACGATGGCGAACGTGGCGGTGGTCGGCGCCCAGTGGGGCGACGAGGGCAAGGGCAAGATCGTCGACTGGCTGTCGGTCGAGGCGGACGTCGTCGTGCGCTTCCAGGGCGGCCATAACGCCGGCCATACGCTGGTCATCGACGGCGTCACCTACAAGCTCGCGCTGCTGCCGTCGGGCATCGTGCGGCCCGGCAAGCTGTCGATCATCGGCAACGGCGTCGTCGTCGATCCGCGCCACCTGCTCGACGAGATCGCCGCCATCGCCAGGCAGGGCGTCGCGGTGACGCCCGAGAACCTCAAGATCGCCGACAACGCCACGCTGATTCTCGGCCTGCACCGCGAGCTCGACGCGCATCGCGAGGGCGCGTCCTCGGCCGGCCTCAAGATCGGCACGACCAAGCGGGGCATCGGCCCCGCTTACGAGGACAAGGTCGGGCGCCGCGCGATCCGCGTCATGGACCTCGCCGAGCCCGAGCTGCTCGACGAGAAGATCGAGCGCCTGCTCGCCCATCACGATCCGCTGCGGCGCGGCCTCGGGCTCGAGCCGGTGTCGGCGGCGGCGATCCGCGCCGAGCTCGATGCGGCGGCGCCGGGACTCCTGCCGTTCGTCGACGCGGTGTGGGAGCGGCTCGAGACTGTGCGGCGCGAGGGCAAGCGCATCCTGTTCGAGGGCGCGCAGGGCGCGCTGCTCGACGTCGACCATGGCACCTATCCTTTTGTCACCTCCTCCAACACGGTGGCCGCCAACGCCGCGACGGGCTCCGGGCTCGGACCCAAGGCGATCGGCTACGTGCTCGGCATCGCCAAGGCCTACACGACGCGCGTCGGCGGCGGCCCGTTCCCGAGCGAGCTCAACGACGCCGTGGGCGAGCTGATCGGCGACCGCGGCCACGAATTCGGCACCAACACCGGACGCAGGCGGCGCTGCGGCTGGTTCGACGCCGTGCTGACGCGCCAGACCGTCAAGACCTCGGGGATCGACGGCATCGCGCTGACCAAGCTCGACATTCTCGACGGCTTCGAGGAGATCAAGGTTTGCGTCGGCTATTCGCTCGACGGCGGGCGGATCGACCGCTTCCCGGCGAGCCAGGCGGCGCAGGCGCGGGTCGAGCCGATCTACGAGACGATGGAGGGCTGGCCCGGCGCGACGGTCGGCGCGCGCTCCTGGGCGCAGCTGCCGGCGCAGGCGGTCAAATACGTCCGCCGCATCGAGGAGCTGATCGAGGCGCCGGTGGCGCTGCTCTCGACGAGCCCGAAGCGCGAGGACACCATTCTCGTGCGCGACCCGTTCCGCGATTGAGCGGGCGAAAGCCATATTGCGCGCGCCTTCTATGCTATAAGGCGCGGCTCCGGCCGGTCCATTGACGGCGCGGCGCGCGAATGGTCTGAAGCGACATGGCTGATTATTACCCGCTGCTCGCCCGGGCCGTCGCCGGCCTTCCCGAAAATTCCGCGCAGGCGAGGGCGACCATCTACGAGCGGGCGCGCAGCGCCCTCGTCGGACAGTTGCGCCGCCTTGAGCCGCCTATTCCACAAGAGGAGATCGACCGCGAGAGCGCGGCGCTCGAAGCGGCGGTCGCCCGCCTCGAGGCCGAGGCCGCTCCCGAGCCTGTCGAAGCCGCCTCGGAGTCTCCGGCGTCACCGGAGCGGCCAGCGCCCGAACCGGCGCCCGTCGAGGCGCCCATAGAGTCTTCGGAGTCTTCGCCGATCGTGGAGGCGTCCGTCGCGGAGCCTGAAGCCTTCGCCGCCGCGCCGTCCGAAGACGTCGCGGGCGATCCCGAAGAGGCCCGGAAGGAGGACGTCGCCGAAGCGCCTCCGGCGGCCGAGCGCGCATGGCCCGAGCCTCGCCGCCGCCCCGGGACGGGCGCGCCGGGCGGCCTCCAGACGCGGCCGCCGATGTTCTTCAAGAGCCGTCGCGACCGCGCGCCGCTGGAGCCCGGCCCGGCGCGGCCCTCGCTCGGCCCGCCGCTCGCGCCGCCGCCTGTGGACGCTCCCCTGTCGCCTGAGCCGTCGGCGTCCGAGGCGGCGCCCGCCGAATGGCGCGCCGACCCTGAGGCGCCCGTCGCCGACGCGTTTTTTCCAGGCGCCGGCGAGCCGGCGCACGTCGCCGCCGCAATGGCGCGCAAGGCGGAAGGCGAGGCCGCAGGCGAGGGCGGCGAGCCGACGCCCGTCGCCGAAGCCGCGTCCGCGCGCGCGAAGTCCGAGGCGCAGCGCCCCTTCGCGCCGCAGCCGCGCCGCGACGAGCCTTCGCCGCGCCGGTTCTGGATTCTCGGCTTCGTCGTCGGCCTCGCGGTGCTGCTCGTCGCCGTCGCCGCCTATCGCCTGCGCGACAGGCCGGAGGAGCTGCGTCAGAAAGCCGAAGCGCAGTCGAGCGTAGCCGCCCCCGAGCCGGCGGCGCCGGCGGGCAAGATCGTCGAGCGCGTCGGCGCCGGCGCTTCGGGCGAGGCCGTGACGCCGCGTCCGGCCGATCAGGAGCAGCCGCGCCCGCAGCCGGCCGCGCCGCCGCCGACCCAGAGCGCGCGCCGCGCGGCGCTGCTGCTCGAGGCGCCCGACGAGCCCGGCAAGGTCAAGACCCTGCTCGGCGCCGTGGTGTGGAAGGTCGACAACGTCAGCGCCGGTCCGGCCGACCCGCTTTCGACGGCGGTGCGCGCGACCGTCGAGATTCCCGAAGAGAAGCTCGAGGTCGTCATAACCTTCCAGAAGAACTCCGACGCCTCGCTGCCCGCCTCGCATACGATGAAGATCCAGTTCATCGAAGGCGAGGGCGATCCGCTCGGGCCGGTGCAGCAGATCAGCGCGCCGCAGATGCGCCGCGAGGATACGGCGACCGGCGACGCGTTGAGCGGGGTCCCGGTGAAGGTCACCGACAACACCTTCCTGGTTGGGCTTTCCGGCGGCGACGCCGAGGCGGCCAATCTCGACCTCATCCGCAACCGCGGCTGGATCGACGTGCCGATGCTCCTCGCCAACGGCAAGATCGCCAAGCTGACCTTCGAGAAGGGGGAGGCGGGCGAGCGCGCGATCGCCGACGCGATCGAGACGTGGAAGGCGCAGTAGAGGCGAAGGCGCCGGCCTCGGAAAGGGCGCCGACTCAGCGCGCGAGGCTTGCGATCTCGGCGCTCATGCGGCTCGCGAGCTCGCGCAGCAGGCTTTCCGAGCCCTGGCCGGCGAGCGCGTAGCGCCCGCCCGCCTGACGCCACACGAAGGCGGTCTCGCCGAACCGCCCGCTGGGCACGCGGACCAGCGCGTCGGCGGAAACCGCGCCGACGCTGGAGGCTCCCTCGTCGGGGGAGACGCAGAGCGCGGCCGGCGCCTCCGCGCCGTGCGCGTAGAAGACGCAGAACGGATCGTCGGACGACTCTCCCCGCGCGTTCGGCGACGCGCGCACGCCGACGACCTCGAAGCCTGGAATATGCGGCGCGATGAGCGGCGAGGGTTTGCGCTCGGCTTCGCGCGCCGGCTTCGCGCCACCGGGCGCCTTCGCCTCGGCGAAGGCCGAAAGAAGGGCGAGCGTGCGCCGCGCGAGCGGCTCATCGCCGAGCGCGGCGCCGGCTCTCGGAGCGGCGGGCTCGAACCCGCGGATGGCGAGCAGGACGAAGACGGCGCAGGCCGCGCCCGCGGCGAAGGCGACGACGAGCGCGCGCTTCGACGTGCGCCCGGCTCGCCGCGTGCGCGCGGACGCGCCGGAGCCCGGCGCCCGCGCGGCTGGCGCGCCCGGCTTCGACGCGGGCTGCGCCTCGCGCCGCCGGTAGGGCAGAAGGATCGACGACGCCGGCGCAGGCTCGGCCTCGACGCGCGAGAAGGCCGCGCGCAGCGCCTTGCCCTGCTGACGCCAGATTTCGACGCGCTCCGCCGCCGCCGGCGTCGCGGCGAGATAGGCCTCGACCGTCCGCCGCCGTTCCGCGTCGCATTCGCCGTCGACGAACGCCATCAGCTCGGCGTCGCTGATTTGAACGGGATGTTCGGTCATGGCCGTGGACGGGCGGGCGGGGCGCGCCGCTACTTCACGACGCGCAGATGCGACGGAAGCGGCTTGGCGCTGCGCGTCTGGCGCGGGCGCTGCGGCATGCGCTCGCGCGCGCATGCGAGGCGCGCGGCGAACAAGCCCGGCGAGATTTTCAGGATCTGCGCCGCGCGGGCGTAGGCGAAGCCCTCGAGGACCACGAGCAGCAGCGCTTCGCGCTCTTCGGGCTTCAGGGCGCCGAGCGCGGCGAGGTCCGGATCGAGCTTCTGCGGATCGTGCGCCTGCGCGGCCGATCCGCCCGAAAAGCCGCCGCCGGGCCGCTGCGCGCCGAACGCCGGCGCGCGAAGCTCCGTGCGGCTGAGGTCGACGAGATGGCCGTAAGCGTCGGCCTCGCGCTCGGCGAGAGGGAGGGAGGGGCTCAGTTCCGTGAACCGGCGCAGGGCTGCGGCGGCGAGGCGATCCGCCGCGGCGTTGGGAGCCGGATCGGCGGCGACGAAGGCGCGGGCGTAGCGGCGAAGCCGCGCGCCGAGCTGATCCGTATGCTCTTGCGAATCCACCTTGCGCTCCACCCTTTGGCGCATCCCCCGCACGTTCTCGTTCACGGGGGTCGCGCCGGCATTTATCATAAGCGCCCGCAAAGCTTGTGCATACTATCCGAAACAAATTTTGATGGCGTCAGGCGCCGCATGGTCCTTGGGCCGCCGCCGGCTCAACCTTGCTTTAACCGGCGATGTTCCTTAAACGCGGGCGACGCAGCGCCCGTTCCAGCGGCGCGCCTTCCCTTATTCCCAACGCCGGATCGAGAATGACGCAACCGGAAGCAATGAGCATCGACGCGATCCGGTCCGGCCCCCTCGCCGGCAAACGCGGCCTCATCCTCGGCCTCGCCAACAACCGTTCGATCGCCTGGGGCATCGCCAGGGCGGCGCGCGAGGCCGGCGCCGAGCTCGCTTTCACCTATCAGGGCGAATCGCTCGGCAAGCGCGTGCGCCCGCTCGCCGCCGAGCTGGGCGGCCTCGTGGTCGGCCATTGCGACGTCGCCGACGAAGCGAGCGTGGATCAGGCGTTCAACGAGATCGAGCGGGCTTGGGGCAGGCTCGACTTCGTCGTTCATTGCGTCGCCTTCTCGGACAAGGACCAGCTGACCGGGCGCTACGTCGACACGAGCGCGGACAATTTCTCCAACACCCTGCTCATCTCCTGCTACTCGTTCACGGCGATCGCGCAGCGCGCCGAGCGGCTGATGGGCGAGGGCGGCTCGCTCCTGACCCTGACGTACTACGGGGCCGAGAAATGGATGCCCCATTATAATGTGATGGGCGTCGCCAAGGCCGCGCTCGAGGCCAGCGTGCGCTACCTCGCGGCCGACCTCGGCGAGAAGAACATCAGGGTCAACGCCATTTCGGCCGGGCCGATCAAGACCCTGGCGGCGTCGGGCATCGGCGACTTCCGCTATATCCTGAAGTGGAACGAATACAACGCGCCGCTGCGCCGCTCGGTGAGCATCGAGGAGGTCGGCGAGAGCGCCGTGTTCCTGCTGTCGCCGATGTCGCGCGGAATCACCGGCGAGATCCTGCACGTCGACGCCGGCTATCATGTCGTCGGCATGAAGAATCCCGCCGCTCCGGACATCGCCGCGCTCGGCAAGGAGTGATCCGGCCCGGCGGTTGATCGCGCGTTCATCCGGCGTTAAGCCTGCGTCCTCATTCTGCGGCGTTGAGACGCCGGCCTCCGGGCGTCGCGCTCCCGCCGTCATGGCGCCGGCCGCCGAAGGTCGGGCCGACGACGGAGGGTCGAGACGGCGGCCCCGCCGCGTCGAGCGCCGTCGACGAGCGCCGGCGCCAAGATGGAGAGCGGCCTGGATTCCTCCCTGAACGCCCCGGCGCGGCCGGACGCGGCCTGCGACCCGCATCTATCGATCCTGCGCGGCGCGCGCCGGCCCGACCTCGCGCGCGACGAAATCCTGAGCGAAATCTTCGCCGCGGCCGTCGCCGCCCATCCCGACGCCGTCGCCATGGTGACGCGCGACGGCGCGCTCACCTACGCCGAGGTCGACGCGCGCGCAGGCGCCGCGGCCAGCGCGCTCGTGAAGCGCGGCCTTCGCCCCGGCGCCGTCGCAGGCCTGTGGATGGGGCGCGGCCACGAGCTGCTGATCGCCCAGATCGCCATCGCCAGGACGGGCGCCGCCTGGCTGCCGTTCGACGCCGACGCGCCGGTCGAGCGCATCGCCGTCTGCCTCGAGGACGCCGCCGCCGCCTGCGTCGTCACGTCCGCCGGGTTCGCCGAGAAGCTCGCCGGCCACGCGGCGTGTCCGGCGCTCACCATGCGCCAGCTCTCGCTGGAGGGGGAGGGCGCTCCGGCCGTCGACGCGCGCGCGCTCGGCGCGAGCCCGGCGTCTCCGGCCTATCTCATCTACACCTCGGGCTCGACCGGCGTGCCCAAGGGCATCGTCGTCAGCAACGCCAACATCTGCCATTACCTGCGCGCCGCCAACGAGGTCTACGGGCTGACCGCCTCGGACGTCGTCTTCCAGGGCGCCTCCGTCGCCTTCGACCTCTCCATGGAGGAGATCTGGCTTCCGTATCTTGTCGGCGCGCGCCTGTTCGTGGCGACGTCCGAGATCATGGGCGAGGCCGAGAAGCTGCCCGAGCTCATGGAGGCGAACGGCGTCACCGTGCTCGACACGGTGCCGACGCTGCTCGCCCTGCTGCCGCGCGACGTCGCCACGCTGCGCGTCATCATCCTCGGCGGCGAGGCCTGCCCGCCCGCCGTCGCCGCGCGCTGGTGCAAGCCCGGCCGACGCATCTTCAACTCATATGGCCCGACCGAGGCGACGGTGGTCGCGACCGCCTCCGAGGTGCGCCCGAACGTCCCCGTCACCATCGGCGGGCCGATCCCCAACTACACCTGCTACGTCGTCGGCGAGGGGCCGACCATCCTGCCCCGCGGCGAGGAAGGCGAGCTGCTGATCGGCGGCCCAGGCGTCGCGCAGGGCTATCTCAAGCGGCCCGAGCTGACCGCCGAGAAATTCATCGCCAACCCGTTCGGCGACGGCGCCGCCGACGATCCGGTCCTCTACCGCTCGGGCGACGCCGCCATCGTCGACGAGAACGGCGACATCCTGTTCCGCGGCCGCATCGACGACCAGGTCAAGGTGCGCGGCTTCCGCGTCGAGCTCGGCGAGATCGAGGCGAAGCTCTCCGACCTCGACGGCGTCGCCAACGCCGCGGTGGCGCTGCGCTCCGACGGCGGCGTCGACGAGCTCGTCGCCTTCGTCATCCCCAAGAGCGGGGCCGAGCTCGATCCGCGCGAATTGCGCGCGGCCCTGCGCGCGATCCTGCCGCCCTATATGGTGCCGGGCCGGTTCGAGATGGTCGCGAGCCTGCCGAAGCTGTCTTCGGGCAAGGTCGACCGCAAGGCGCTGAAGGCGCTGCCTCTGGCGGCGCGGCAGGCGGAAGAGCAGGAGGAGCCGCGCACGCCGACGGAGGCGGCGTTGCTCGCCGCCGCCAGGGAGGCGCTGCCGCCGCAGGCCATTCCCTTCGACGCCGACTTCTTCACCGACCTCGGCGGCCATTCGCTGCTCGCCGCGCGCTTCGTGTCCGCCGTGCGGAAGACGCCAGCGCTCGCGCGCGTCACCCTGCACGACGTCTATTCGGCGCGCACCCTGCGCACGCTCGGCGAGCTGCTCGACCGCAAGCAGGCGCGCGCGCCGGCCGCCGCCGACCTCGGATTCGCGCCGCCGCCGCTCCTGCGCCGCTTCCTGTGCGGCCTGGCGCAGGCTGCGGCGATGCCGATCATCCTCGCCCTCGTCACGGCGCAATGGCTCGGCGTGTTCGTGAGCTACATGCTGCTGACCGGCGCCGACGCCTCGCTCGGCGAGGAGATCGTCTCGCTCGTCCTCGTCTACATGTGCGTGAACATCGCCACCGTCGCGATCGCCATCGGCGGCAAATGGGCGATCATCGGGCGCACCAGGCCCGGCCGCTATCCGCTGTGGGGCGTCTATTACTACCGCTGGTGGCTGGCGCGGCGCTTCATCGGCCTCGTGCACCTCAAATGGTTCTCGGGCTCGCCGTTCATGCGCTTCTACCTGCGCGCGCTGGGCGCGAGGATCGGCGAGGAGGCGATCATCGGCGAGATCGACGCCGGCGCGGTCGACCTCATCTCGATCGGCGCCGGGGCGAGCGTCGGCTCCATCGCCAATCTCGCCAACGCCCGCGTCGAGGGCGACGAGCTCGTCATCGGAAGCATCGACATCGGCCCCGAGGCCTATGTCGGCTCCTCCTGCGTGATCGAGAACGACGTCGCGATCGGGCGCGCGGCCGAGATCGGCGACCTCACCTCGATCGGGCCGGGCACGCGCGTCGGCGCCTATGAGCGCTGGGACGGCTCGCCCGGACGCAAGGTCGGGACGGTCGACCCGGCCGACCTCGCGACCCCGGCGCAAGCCGGCGCGCCCAAGCGGATCGCGATGGGCTTGATCTATCTCGTCCTTCTCCTCGCCATCCCGCCGCTCGGGCTCCTGCCGATCTTCCCGGCCTTCTGGGTGTTCGACCGCATCGACGAGCTGATCGGCTTCGCCGACATCGACCGGCTGAGCTACATGGCGATGATCCCGGTCATGGCGTGGCCGACCGCCTTCGTCATGGTGCTCGTCACCGTCGGCTTCATCGCCGCCTGCCGCTGGATCATCCTGCCGCGCGTGCGCGAGGGGACCTATTCGGTCCATTCCTGGTTCTACCTGCGCAAATGGACGGTGACGCTCGCAACCGAGATCACGCTCGAGACGCTCTCCTCGCTCTACGCCACCATTTACATGCGGACCTGGTACCGGCTGATGGGCGCGAAGATCGGCAAGGACGCCGAGATCTCGACGAATCTCTCCGGCCGCTACGACCTCGTCGAGATCGGCGAGAAGAACTTCATCGCCGACGAGGTCGTGTTCGGCGACGAGGAGGTGCATCGCGGCTGGATGATCCTGCGGCGCGTGCGCACCGGGCCGCGCGTCTTCGTCGGCAACAGCGCGGTGGTGCCGACGGGCGCCGACGTGCCGGCCAACGCGCTGATCGGCATCAAGTCGAAGCCGCCCGAGAACGAGATGATGAGCGAGGGCGACACCTGGTTCGGCTCGCCGCCGATCAAGCTGCCCGTGCGCCAGAAGTTCGACGCCGGCGGCGCCAACTGGACCTATGAGGCGCCTCGCTGGAAGAAGGCCGTGCGCGCCGTCTTCGAGGCCGCGACGATCTCCCTGCCGACCATGCTGTTCATCACCTTCGGCACATGGGCGGTCGAGTGGTTCTCGCAGAGCATGCTCGAGGGGAACTATGGTCTGTTCGCGGTCGAGTTCATCGTCGCCTCGACGGCGATCTGCTTCGCCCTGACCTTCGCCGTGATCATCCTGAAGTGGCTGACCATGGGCCGCTACGAGCCGATGGTGCGGCCGATGTGGTCGTGGTGGGCGCTGCGCACCGAGGCCGTCGCCGTCATCTACTGGGGCATGGCCGGCAAGGTGCTGCTCGACCATCTGCGCGGCACGCCGTTCCTGCCCTGGATGATGCGCCTGTTCGGGGCGAGGTTCGGCCGCGGCGTCTATATGGACATGACCGACATCACCGAGTTCGACTGCGTGAAGGTCGGCGACTTCGCGGCGCTCAACGCCATCTCCGCGCTGCAGACGCATCTTTACGAGGACCGGGTGATGAAGGTCGGCCGCGTCGACGTCGCCCGCGGCGTCACGGTCGGCGCCGGCTCGACGGTCCTCTATGACACGTATGTCGGCGAATTCGCCCGCCTCGGGGCGCTGACGCTGGTGATGAAGGGCGAGCAGATTCCGCCCAACTCGGAATGGGTCGGCGCCCCGGCCGAGCCGAAGGGCGGCGAGCTCGTTCAGGAGATGGAGGCGGCCTGATCGCCTCGTTCGCCGAGGGCTTTTCGCGCGTCGAGGGTCTGGCGCGCGGCGGCGAAGACGTCGCGGAACATCTCGCGCGTCAGCACGCCGGTGTTCGTGTTGTAGCGCGAGCAGTGGTAGCTGTCGAAGAGCGCGAGCGGCCGCCCGTCCGGGCCGCTGAGCCCGTGGCGCGCGCCATGGGCGAAAGGATGCGCCGAGAGCCTGCCGCCGAGGGCCCGCAGGATCTGCTCATGGGCGATGCGGCCCAGCGCGACGACGAACTCGAGCCGCGGCGCCGTCAAAAGCGTCGCGCGCAGAAAGGCGCGGCAGGCGGCGATCTCCGGCGTCGTCGGCTTGTTCTGCGGCGGAACGCAGCGCACGGCGTTGGTGATGAGGCAGTCGACCAGCGTCAGGCTGTCGTCGGGCGCGGCCTGATAGCTTCCGCGCGCGAAACCGAAGTCGAGCAGCGTTTCATAGAGCAGGTCGCCGGCGTAATCGCCGGTGAAGGGTCGGCCCGTGCGGTTCGCGCCGCGCAGGCCCGGCGCGAGGCCGACCACGACGAGGCGCGCGTCGAAGGCGCCGAAGCTCGGCACCGGCGCGTTGAACCAGCCGGGCTCCTCCGCCCGCAGCTCGCCGCGCAGCTCGACGAGGCGCGGACAGAGCGGACAGTCGCGCGGCGGCTCTGAGGCGCCGCGGACCGGGTCCGGCGCCGTCACTCGTCGGCGAGTTCGGGGTCGAAGCTCTGCGGCGCGGGCGCGTGGGCGGCCACGCGGCGGTCCGGGCGATGGGGACGCTCCGCGCGCTCGGGGCGCTCGCTCGCCTCGCGTCCGATCTTGGGCGCGAGATGGATGAGGTCGACGAACTCGTCGGCCTGGCGGCGCAGCTCGTCGGCGACCATCGCCGGCTGCGTGGCGTTGGTCGAGACGACCGAAACGCGCACGCCCTTGCGCTGCACGGCCTCGACGAGCGAGCGGAAATCGCCGTCGCCCGAGAAGAGAACCATCTGGTCGACGTGCCCGGCCATCTCCATGGCGTCGACCGCGAGCTCGATGTCCATGTTGCCCTTGACCTTGCGGCGTCCGAGCGAATCCACGAACTCCTTGGCCGGCTTGGTGACGACGGCGTAGCCGTTGTAGTCGAGCCAGTCGACGAGCGGACGGATCGAAGAATATTCCTGATCCTCGACCAGCGCCGTATAATAGAAAGCTCGAATGAGCTTGCCCCGGCTCTGGAACTCTTTGAGAAGGCGTTTGTAGTCGACGTCAAACCCAAGCGATTTGGCGGTTGCGTAAAGGTTCGCGCCATCAATGAAAAGCGCAATTCTTTCTTGGTCTGCCATACTGGTGTTACTCTTCAAATCACGCCATTCGCCGCCTGACGAATGGAAATCCTCGACGTCGCAAATTTGTCAACGTGGGCCGCCGACTGACCAGCCATGCGATGCGCACCATGTGAACGACGACGCGTGTAAATCGTTCCCACGTGGCATTAGCGAATTATGACGGTCGTGTCGAGTTTCCTGTCCGTTGAGCCGCGCCTTCAGGTTAATCCGGCTTGTGCGCCCGCCGTCCGAATTTCGCGCTGAATCATGTCGAAAAAGCGCCTGTGGCGCATCACCCATAGGATATATATATGTTTCGTCCGCCGTTCAGTTCGACGTGATGTGCGTCGGCGCGAGGACGGCCGACGCCGATCTGCGCCCTTGCCTTCGAGGCGTCCGGCGCGTTATGAGCTACGCAAATCCCCCTTTGCGTTTTTAGAGGAGCGGCGGCTGCATGGCCCGCGTGACCGTTGAAGATTGCGTCGACAAGGTCGAGAACCGGTTCGACCTCGTGCTCCTCGCGAGCCATCGCGCCCGCATGATCGGCTCGGGCCAGCCGATCACCATCGACCGCGACAATGACAAGAACCCGGTCGTGGCGCTGCGCGAGATCGCCGACGAGACGCTGACGCCGGACGACCTCAAGGAAGATCTCATCCAGTCGCTGCAGAAGCACGTCGAGGTCGACGAGCCCGAGGCCGAAGTCGTTCCCGCGCTGTCGCCCGCCGCCCAGGACCCCGACGCGGTCGGGGACGTCCAGTTCGACCGCATGACCGAAGAGGATCTGCTGCGCGGCCTCGAAGGCCTCGTGCCGCCCGCCGAGACCGAGGACGAGGCCGACTGACGGCGCCGCCTCGGCCAGGGTTTTGACGCGCGCGAAGGTTTTCGCGCGCGAATCTGTGTATGATGCGAAAATTGAGGCGCGAAGGAGCGGATCGGCCCAGGGCATGATGCGGCAATATGAGCTCGTCGACCGCGTGCGGCGGTATAATCCGCACGCCGACGAAATCCTGCTCAACCGCGCTTATGTCTACGCGATGAAGGCGCATGGGGCGCAAAAGCGCGCCTCGGGCGATCCTTATTTCTCGCATCCGCTCGAAGTCGCCGCCATCCTCACCGACATGAAGCTTGACGACGCGACCATCGTCGCCGCCGTGCTGCACGACACGATCGAGGACACCGATTCGACGCGCGAGGAGATCGACCGGCTGTTCGGGCCGGACATCGGCCGCCTCGTCGACGGGCTGACCAAGCTCAAGAAGCTCGACCTCGTCTCCAAGAAGGCGGCCCACGCCGAGAATTTCCGCAAGCTGCTGCTCGCCGTCGCCGAGGACGTGCGGGTGCTGCTCGTCAAGCTCGCCGACCGCCTGCACAACATGCGCACGCTGCATTTCGTGCCGCCGGAGAAGCGCGCCCGCATCGCCGAGGAGACGCTCGAGATCTACGCGCCGCTCGCCGGGCGCATGGGCATGCAGGGCATGCGCGACGAGCTCGAGGATCTCGCCTTCCGTCATCTGACGCCGGAGGCCTACGCCATGATCGAGGCGCGTCTCGCCGAGTTCCGGCGCAAGAACGGCAAGGCCATCGCGGCGATCGAGAAGGAGTTCGTCGACGAGCTCGAAAAGCGCGGGATCAAGGCCAAGATCGCCGGACGCGAGAAGCAGCCCTATTCGGTCTGGCGCAAGATGGAGCGCAAGTCGATCGCCTTCGAGCAGCTCTCCGACATCTTCGGCTTCCGCGTCCTCGTCGAGACAGTCGAGGACTGCTACCGCGTCATCGGCGTCGTGCACACCCGCTGGGCGGTCGTGCCGGGGCGCTTCAAGGACTATATCTCGACGCCGAAGCCGAACGACTATCAGTCGATCCACACCACCGTCGTCGGCCCCGGGCGCCAGCGCGTCGAGCTGCAGGTGCGCACGGAGGCGATGCACGACATCGCCCGCAACGGCATCGCCGCTCACGCTCTATATAAGGACGGGCGCATCTCCGACCGCGAGGCGCTCTCCTCCGAAAGCCGCGCCTATCAGTGGCTGCGCCGCACCATCGAGATGCTCGCCGAGGGCGACACGCCGGAGGAGTTCCTCGAGCACACCAAGCTCGAGCTGTTCCACGACCAGGTGTTCTGCTTCACGCCCAAGGGCCGGCTCATCGCCCTGCCGCGCGGCGCCAACGCCATCGATTTCGCCTACGCCGTGCACACTGACGTCGGCGACACCGCCGTCGGCGCCAAGATCAACGGGCGTCACGCCCCGCTCGTCTCCGAGCTGCAGAACGGCGACGAGGTCGAGATCGCGCGGGCCGAAGGCCAGACGCCGCCCGCCGCCTGGGAGGCGATCGTCGCGACCGGGAAGGCGCGCTCGGCGATCCGCCGGGCGACGCGCGAGGCGGTCAGGGCGCAATACGCCGGGCTCGGACGCCAGATCGTCGCGCGCGCCTTCGAGCGCGCCGGCAAGCCCTACGCCGAGGACAGGGTCAAGGCGGTGCTGCCGCGCCTCGCCAGAGCCACCGTCGAGGACGCGCTCGCCGCCGTCGGACGCGGCGAAATGTTCTCGGGCGACGTCGTCAAGGCCGTCTATCCGGACTTCATGGAGGAGCGCAAGGCCGCCGCCGCGGCGCGCCCGCGCGGCGAGGCCGGCTGGTTCGGCATGAAGCGCGTCGCCGGGCTCGTGTTCAAGATTCCCGGGGAAGGCGGCGAGGCGCAGGACCAGCGCTCGATTCCGATCCGCGGCCTGCAAGGCGACCTGCCGGTGCGCTTCGCGCCCAACGGCGGCGCCGTGCCGGGCGACCGCATCGTCGGCATCCTCACGCCGGGGGAGGGCATCACCATCTATCCGATCCAGTCGCCGGCGCTGACCGCCTTCGACGAGCAGCCCGAGCGCTGGCTCGACGTGCGCTGGGACGTCGAGGAGGGCGCGCATGAATATTTCCCGGCGCGCATTGTCATCACGGCGCTCAACGAGCCGGGCGCGCTCGGCGCGATCTCGACCGCCATCGGCGACCTCGACGCCAATATCGACAACATCGTGTTCCGGCCGCTCTCGGCCGACTTCCGCGAGATGACCATCGACCTTGAGGTCAACGACCTGAAGCATCTCAACGCCGTCCTCTCCAGCCTGCGCTCGCGCCCCGTCGTCAACAAGGTCGAGCGGGTCAACGGCTGACGCCGCAAGGGAGCTTTCCCAAGCAAGGCCTCCGCAGGAGCGCACATGGTCTTTCCGAGCCTCGCCGCCGCCTACGCCGCTCTGTTCGCCGGGCTCTACGCCGCGCTCTCGTTCTGGGTCGTCGCCGGGCGCTTCAAATACCGGAAGCTGCATGGCGACGACGGCGGGCAGGGCGACTTCGGCCGGCGCGTCCGCGCGCACGCCAATTTCATCGAATATGCGCCGCTGATCCTGATCCTCGTCCTGCTCTACGAGGCTTCCGGCGGGCCGCGGGGCGTCGTCCACGCGCTGCTCGGCCCGCTGTTCGCAGCGCGCCTCGCCCATCCGTTCGGCATGCTGGCGCCGGCGAACTCGCTGAGGCAATACGCCTGCCGCGGCCTCGGGACGCTGGTCACCTTCATCGTGCTGCTCGCCGCGGCGCTTCTGCTGTGGCTGCGCGTCGCCTGAACGTGCTAAAGGCGCGAGACGGCGCGCGACGCGCCTGAGGAACCAGCGAGAAGACGCTCGCCCATGCGCCACTTTCCCCGGCTCGGCGTCAACGTCGACCATGTCGCCACCTTGCGCAACGCGCGCGGCGGCCCCTTTCCCGATCCCGTGCGCGCGGCGCTCGTCGCCGTCGCCGCCGGAGCCGACGGGATCACCGCCCATCTGCGCGAAGACCGCCGCCACATCCGCGACGAGGACATGGCGCGCCTGCGCCGCGAGATCGGCGTTCCGCTGAATTTCGAGATGGCCGCGACCGACGAGATGGTGGCGATCGCCGTGCAGACGCGGCCGCACGCCTGCTGCCTCGTGCCGGAGCGGCGCAGCGAGCGCACCACCGAAGGCGGCCTCAACGTGCGCGACGGCCACGACCATCTGAAGCTGGTCACGGCCGAGCTGTCCCACGCCGGCGTGCGCGTCTCGCTGTTCATCGAGCCGGGCGAAAGCGCGGTCGAGGCGGCCGACTCGATCGGCGCCCCGGTCGTCGAGCTGCACACGGGCGCCTGGTGCGACGCGCTCGCCCATGGCGAGCAGGAGCGCGCCCATCAGGAATTCGAGCGCCTGCGCCGCGCGGCGCTGCTCGCGGAGCGGCTTGGCGTCGAGTGCCACGCCGGCCACGGCCTCGACTTCGACGCCGCGCGCGCGATCAGCGCGCTGCCGCAGATCGCGGAGCTCAACATCGGCCATTTCCTGATGGGCGAGGCGATCTTCGTCGGCCTGCCGGCGGCGATCGCGAAGATGCGCGCCGCGATCGCGCAGGGTCGCGAGACGGCCGGGCGCGGCTGAGGGCTTTCGCGCAAGGGGACGCGCCATGATCATCGGCTTCGGCGTCGACGTCTGCGACATCCGCCGCATAGCGCAGGCGCTGGAGCGCTACGGCGAGCGCTTCACCGCACGCTGCTTCACCGAGGTCGAGCGGGCGAAGTCCGACGCGCGGGCCGCGCGCGCCGCCTCCTACGCCAAGCGCTTCGCCGCCAAGGAGGCCTGCGCCAAGGCGCTCGGCACGGGCGTGCGCTTCGGCGTCGCCTGGCGCGAAATGGGCGTGGTCAACCTGCCCTCGGGCCGTCCGACGCTCGAATTGACCGGCGGCGCGCGCGCCCGTCTCGCGGCGATCACCCCGCGCGGGACGCGCGCCCTGATCCATCTGAGCCTGACCGACGAGTTCCCCTACGCGCAGGCGCAGACGATCATCGAGACGATCGACGATCCCGAAGATTTGCTCCGGCCGCGCGGCGACTACGAGGTGTGAGCGCCGCCGCCCGCGCTGTACGGGCCCCGCCGCGCGTGTTAAGGAGCGGCCTTTCCGTCGTCCCGGCCCCTGGACGGCGCGCGACGTCGCGGACGGGCGGACGAAAGTCCGGCCGCCGCGCCTTGGAGTTTGAGGGTTGATGTCGGAGCCGGCGCGGTTGAACGAGAAGCAGGCGGGCGCCCAGCTCGAGCCGAATGCGAAACGGAAGCCCGCCGCCTCTGAAGGCGGGATCGGCGAAACGATCAAGGTCGTCCTCCAGGCGCTCCTGATCGCGCTGGTCGTGCGCACCTTCCTGTTCCAGCCCTTCAACATCCCCTCGGGCTCGATGATTCCGACGCTTCTCGTCGGCGACTATCTGTTCGTCTCGAAATACGCCTACGGCTACTCGCGCCATTCCCTGCCGTTCAGCCCGGACCTGTTTCACGGCCGCATCCTCGGCTCGGCTCCCAAGCGCGGCGACGTCGTCGTGTTCAAACTGCCGCGCGACGGCTCGACCGACTACATCAAGCGGGTGATCGGCCTTCCCGGCGACAAGATCCAGATGAAGGAGGGGCGCCTCTACATCAATGACGAGCTGGTCCCGCGCGAGCCGATCGCCAAGGCCGTGACGGAGGATTTCTACGGCCGCGAGACCGAGGTGCCGACCTATCGCGAGACGCTGCCCGGCGGCGTTTCGCACACGATCATCGAGATTCAGGGCGATGCGGGCTTCAACGACAACACCCAGGCCTTCCTGGTGCCGCCCGGCGACTACTTCATGATGGGCGACAACCGCGACAATTCGACCGACAGCCGGGTTTCGCCCGACCAGGGCGGCGTCGGCTACGTGCCGTTCGAGAATCTCGTCGGCCGCGCCGAGCTCATCTTCTTCTCGGTCGGCAAGGGCGCGCCGGCCTGGGCGGTCTGGCAGTGGCCGTGGACGGTGCGCTGGTCCCGGATGCTGAAGCCCGTGCATTGACGGCGATGGCCCGCGGCGGCGACGAAGATCTCGACGCGCTGGAGGCGAGCGTCGGCCATCGCTTCCAGGACCGGCGCCTGCTGCGCGAGGCGCTGACCCATGTGAGCGCCGCGCCGGCCCGGCGCGGCAGCTATCAGAGGCTCGAATTCCTCGGCGACCGCGTCCTCGGCCTCGCCGTGTCGCAGATGCTATACGCGGCTTTCCCCGACGCCGACGAGGGCGAGCTCTCGCGCCGCCTCGCCGACCTCGTGCGGAAAGAGAGCTGCGCCGAGGCGGCGCAGGCGTGGGGCGCCGAAAGCTTCGCGCGCGTCGGCGAGAGCGAGCGCCAGGCGGTCGTCTTCAACCGCGCCATCCTCGCCGACCTCTGCGAGTCGATCATCGGCGCGGCCTTCCTCGACGCCGGCTTCGAAGCGGCGAGCGCCGTCGTCGCGCGCGCCTTCGAGCCGCGCATGCGCTCGCCGAAAAGGCCGCTGCGCGATCCCAAGACGACGCTGCAGGAATGGGCGCAGGCGCGCGGCCTGCCGCCGCCCTCCTACCGCGAGATCGGGCGCACCGGCCCGGACCATGCGCCGGAGTTCACCGTGAGCGTCGAGATCGAGGGCTTTTCCGGCGTCGAGGCGAGGGGCCTCGCCAAGCGGCTCGCCGAGCAGGCCGCCGCCTCGGCGTTCCTGGCGCGCGAGAACATCGTCGTTCCGGACTTTGGAAAGGGCGCGTCGTGAGCGCGCCGACGGATACGCGCTGCGGCTTCGTCGCGCTGATCGGCGCGCCGAACGCGGGCAAGTCGACGCTGGTCAACGAGCTCGTCGGCGCCAAGGTGTCGATCGTCTCGCGCAAGGCGCAGACGACGCGCGCGCAGGTGCGCGGCGTCGCGATCGAGGGCGCGGCGCAGATCGTCTTCGTCGACACCCCCGGCATCTTCGCGCCCAGGCGCAGGCTCGACCGGGCGATGGTCGCCTCCGCCTGGGGCGGAGCGGGCGACGCCGACGCGATCGTCCTGCTCGTCGACGCCCGCAAGGGCCTCGACGAGGAGAACGAGGCGATCCTCGCGCGGCTGAAGGAGCTGCGGGGGCCGAAATGCCTCGCGCTCAACAAGATCGACGCGGTCGAGCATCCAAAGCTCCTCGGGCTCGCCGCCGCCTTCGACGCGCGGCAAAAATTCGAGCATGTGTTCATGATCTCGGCGCTGCGCGGCCATGGCGTGCCGGCCATGAAGAAGGCGCTCGCCGCGCTCATGCCGCCGGGGCCGTGGCTCTATCCCGAGGACCAGATTTCCGACGCGCCGCTGCGCGCGCTCGCCGCCGAGATCACCCGCGAGAAGATGTTCGAGCGGCTGCACGACGAGCTGCCCTACCAGTCGACCGTCGAGACCGAGAGCTGGAAGGACCAGCCGGACGGCTCGGCGCGCATCGAGCAGACGATCTATGTGACGCGCGAGGGGCATCGCAAGATCGTGCTCGGCGAGGGCGGACGCACGATCAAGGCGATCGGCGCCGCTGCGCGCAAGGAGATCGCCGAGGCGATCGAGCAGAAGACGCATCTCTTCCTGTTTGTGAAGGTGCGCGAGAACTGGGCCGACGATCCCGAGCGCTACCGCGAGATGGGCCTCGATTTTCCGAAGTAGGCCCGGGCTCCCTTGAGCGTCGGCGCCTTGGGGCTTAAGAAGCGGCGCCTGATCTTTCCTGGAGTGCCTCCCGCCCATGGCCATCGCCAGCATGACCGGCTTCGCGCGCGCCGCCGGCGCCGCCGGACCCTATGCCTGGGCGTGGGAGATCAAGAGCGTCAACGCCAGGGGGCTCGACCTGCGGCTGCGCCTGCCGCCGGGCTTCGACGCGCTGGAGCCGGAGGCGCGGCGCAGGGCCGGGGCGCGGCTCGCGCGCGGGACGGTCTACGCCACGCTTGCGATGCGGCGCGAGGCGGCCGCGCCCGACGTGCGCGTCAACATGGAGCTGCTGAGCCGGCTGCTCGGCGCGCTGAACAGCGTCGAGCGGCCGCAGGGCGTCGCGCCAGCGAGCCTCGACGGGCTTCTCGCGCTGCGCGGCGTCGTCGAGACGGCCGAGGCGCCCGAGCTGGAGAGCGCGCTCGAGGAGGCGCGCGCCGCGGCGCTCGGGGGCTTCGAGGCGGCGCTCGACGCCCTTTGCGCCATGCGCGCGGGGGAGGGGGGCGCCGTCGGCGCCGCGCTGGCGCAGCGGCTCGCCCGCGTCGGCGATTTGACGGCGCGCGCCGACGCCTCGCCCGGACGCCAGCCCGCCGCCGTCATGGCGCGGCTCGGGCAGTCGGTCGCTGCGCTCGGCGGGACGGGCCTTGATCCGGCGCGGCTGCATCAGGAGGCGCTTCTTCTCGCCGGCAAGGCCGACGTGCGCGAGGAGCTCGACCGGCTCGAGGCGCACCGCGCGGCCGCGCAGGCGCTGCTCGCCGCCGGCGGGCCGGTCGGGCGAAGGCTCGACTTCCTCGCCCAGGAGCTGGCGCGCGAGGCCAACACGCTCTGCGCCAAGTCGAACGACGTCGAGCTGACGGCGATCGGCATGGAGCTGCGCGTCGAGATCGAACAATTCCGCGAGCAGGTCCAGAATGTCGAGTGAATTGGCCGCGGCGGCGCGCGCGGAGGACGGGACGGCCGTCGAGGCGGCGGCCGGGCGCGCGCCGGGCCGGCGCGGCTTCATGCTGATCCTGTCCTCGCCGTCCGGCGCCGGCAAGACGACCCTGACCCGCATGCTTCTGCAGACCAAGGAGCTCGACCTCACCCTGTCGATCTCGGTCACGACGCGGGCGCGCCGCTCGAGCGAGGTCGACGGCATTCATTACAGCTTCATCTCGCGCCGGCAGTTCGAGGCGATGCGCGAGGCCGGCGAGCTGCTCGAATGGGCGGAGGTGCACGGCAATTGCTACGGCACTCCGCGCGAGCCGGTCGAGAAGGTGCTCGAGGAGGGCCGCGACGTCCTGTTCGACATCGACTACCAGGGCGCGCAGCAGGTGCGGCAGAAGAACGGCGCCGACGTCGTCACGGTGTTCATCCTGCCGCCCTCGATGAGGGAGCTTCGCGCCCGGCTCGAACGGCGCGCGGAGGATCCGCCCGAGGTCATCGCGCGGCGCCTCGAAAACGCCCGCAACGAGATCAGCCGCTGGACCCAATATGATTATGTTCTGGTCAACAGCGATCTGCAGGCGACGTTCAGGGCGCTGTCGGCCATCGTCACGGCCGAGCGCGGCAGGGCGCAGCGCTCGCGGCAGGCCATCGCCGGCTTCGTCGAGGAGCTGCTGCGGCAGGGCTGAGGCGGGCTTGCGTGCGACGTATCGCCGCGGTCTCGAGGCCAGCCCGCCGCTGGGCGGGACGGGCGCGCTTTGTCGAGTCGGGGCGGCATGGTAAAGATCAGGCCTGTCGTCGCATGGCTGCGCGCGCGTCGCCGTCGTCGCGTTGCGATGGCGCGCCAGACCGCGCTTCCCTCCGGTGCGAGGCGCGCGTCGTCTTTTTTTCACGCCGCGCGTTCACCATGTCCCTGCGACGTCCCTCGGACGGGACGACGCGTCGAACTTGAGAGGGCTTCGTGACGATGCCGAATTCGGCCGACGTCCTGACGAAGAATGGCGTCGACGGGGAGGGACCGTCGAGACGCTTGTCCCGAAGCGAGTCGAGCGGGGCGCCTGCGGCGGCGCCGGCCGCGGCGAGCGCGGCGCGGACGCGCCGCAAGGTTGTGATCTTCCGCCTCGGCAGCCTCGGCGACACCGTGATCGCCCTGCCGTGCTTCCACAAGATCGCGCAGGCCTATCCCGACGCCGAACGCGTCGTTCTGACCAATGCGCCGATCTCCTCGAAAGCGGCGTCGATCGAATTGATTCTCGGCGGCTCCGGCCTCATCGACGGGGTGATGAATTACCCCTTGAAGTTGCGCTCGCTGCCCGCCTTGTGGCGGCTTTCGCGCCAGCTGCGCGCGCTCGACGCGGACGCGCTCGTCTATCTCACCGCGCGCCTGAGCCGCCTGCAGGTGCTGCGCGACATGCTGTTCTTCCGGTTGAGCGGGGTGAAACGCGTCGTCGGCGCGCCGCTCGCGGCGGACGTGCAGGTCGCGGCCTGCGACGCGGACGGCCAGCTCGAGAAGGAATGCGTGCGGCTCGCGCGCTCGATGCGCGCGCTGGGTCCGATCGATCTCGAGGACGGGCGCAACTGGGATCTGCGCCTCACGGCGGCGGAGGTCGAGGCCGGAGAGGGCGCCCTCGCGCCGTTCGGAGACAAGCCCTTCGTCGCCGTCAACATGGGCGGCAAGGCGGTCGAGAACCATTGGGGCGACGAGAACTGGCGTCGCTTCTTTGCAGATCTCGCCTCGACCCATGGCGGCTACGGGCTTCTGTTCGTGGGCGCCGCCGAGGAGGGCGTCGCGGTCGCGGCGGTGTCGCGCGGCTGGCCAAGCCCGGTCGTCAACGCCTGCGGCAAGCTGAGGCCGCGCGAAAGCGCGGCGGCGATGCGCGCGGCGAGCCTCTTCACCGGCCACGACTCGGGACCGATGCATCTCGCCGCGGCCATGGGCGTGACTTGCGTTTCGCCTTTCAGCGGCCTCAATCCGCCGCGCAAATGGCACCCCTTCGGCGAGAGCCATCGGATCATCCACCGCATGGAGGGCGTCGACAAGATCAGGGTCGAAGAGATGACGCGGGAGTTCCGCGCCGCTCTGTCCGGCGCCGCGCCCGCCTGAACCTTTCCGGCGATCGACGCCGACCCGCCATTCGAACATGAGGAGCCATATGTCGTCGCCAGCCATATTTCTCGACCGGGACGGCACGATCATCGTCGAGCGCATCTATCCCTCCGATCCCGATCAGGTGGAGCTGCTGCCCGGCGCCGCCGAGGCCATCAAGGCGATGGCGACGCTGGGCTATCCCTTCGTCGTCGTCTCCAACCAGTCGGGGATCGGCCGCGGCTATTTCTCGATCGCGCAGGCGGACATCGTCGAGGCCCGCGTCAAGGAGCTGCTCACGCAGGAGGGGATAGAGATCGCCGGCTGGTATCGCTGCGTGCACGGGCCGGACGACGACTGCTCCTGCCGCAAGCCGTTGCCGGGACTGGCGCTGGACGCGGCGCGCGACCTTGACCTCGACCTCGAGCGCTCCTTCGTCATCGGCGACAAGCTGTCGGACGTCGGACTCGCGCGCGCCATCGGAGCATACGGCGTTCTCGTCCTGACCGGCCATGGCCGGCATGACGAAGCGCGCGCCCGCGCGGAGGGCGCGCCCGTTTGCCGCGACCTCCTCGAAGCCAGCGAGGAAGTTCTGCGCCAGGCCGCGGCGCAGAACGCCTGAGATGTGAGAACGCGCATGGAAGGAGCGTCGGCGGGGAAACGAGCATCTCGCGCAGGACGCGCGGCGCCGGGACAGCGCCCGTCCGGCGCGTCGCCCCTCTTTCGGTGAGCATGATGAAGATATTGTACATTGGCCCTGAGACCGGCACCGCCGTGCAGCGCATCAACGCCTTCCGCCGGCTTGGCCACGAGGTGCGCTCGCTCGATCCCTGGGAGCCCGTCGATTCGCTGCCGATCGTGCCGGAGCGGCTGACCGACGCCTGGGTCGTCAGGACCGGCGCGCTCGGCCTCGGCGGACTTGTGGAGAACTGGATGTTCCGCCAGATCGGCGACGAGACCTACGACGTCGTGTTCGTCGATCACGGCGAGCTGATCAACGCTTCCTGCGTCAAGCGGTTCAAGACGGTCGCCCGCGCGGTCGTAAACTATAATCAGGACAATCCCTATGTCTCGCGGGACATGCGCAAGTGGCGCATGTTCATCAAGGCCTTGCCTTTCTACGACCTCGTCGCGACCGTGCGTCGATCTTCCGCGGAGCCTGCGCGTCGCATGGGCGCGAGGCGGGTGATGGTCGTGCGCCAGGCCGCGGACGAAGCGACGCACCGGCCCATCGAAATGAGCCAGGAGGACCTCGCGCGTTACTCGTCGCAGATCGCCTTCGTCGGCACATGGATGCCGGAGCGCGGTCCCTTCATGCGACGCCTCGTCGAGCGCGGCTTGCCGTTGCGCATTTATGGGCCGCGCTGGCGGAAGGCGCGCGAATATGACCGCCTGCGTCCCTATGTGACCTTGGGGGGTCTCGACGGCGCGAACTACGTCAAGGCGATTCGCGGCGCGAAAATCGCTCTCGGATTGATGTCGAAAGGCAATGAGGACCTCTATACGACCCGCAGCCTCGAAATTCCGGCGATAGGGACGCTGCTGTGCGCCGAGCGCACGAGCGAGCACCTGGAGATGTACGAGGACGGCGAGGAGGCGGTGTTTTTCGACGACGCCGACGATTGCGCCGACCGCTGCCTTGCGCTCCTGCAAGATCCGGAACGAATCAAGGCGATCGCCGCCGCGGGACGCCGCAGGGTGATCCAGAACGGCGATTTCAACGAAATGCTCATGTCGAAGATCGTCGACGCCGTCTTTCGCGAGGAAGCCTACGCCTGACGCGCCCGCAGGGGCGAGCCGTTCGGGGGATCCTCGCGATAGGAAAGAATCGAGATTAAAGCTCGGGTCCGCCCGCCGGGTGCATTCATGCCGAACGCCGTCAGCCGCCACACTTGGGTCTTACGCGGCGCCGCGAATTGTCCCAACGCAATCATGGAGCGCGCTGCCGATGTAAATCTGGGGCGGTTTTTAAGATTTCTGACCAGTCCGGTCATTTCTCGATTCTTTTCGTCTATCGTCAATCATGCGCGTCACCTCGGAGCCCTCGATCATCGACGTTAAGGAAGCGCCCGGGGCGGCGTCGCGCCGGAAGTCGCGGATCGTCGTCTGCGCCCTGTCGACCTATTCCAAGATCGGCGGGCTGCAGAACTTCAACCGGCGCCTTTTCCAGAGCCTTGGCTCGCGCGCACGTCGCGGCGCGGAGCCGCTTGTCGTCGTCGCCGGCGACGACAAGGCGACGTTGCCGGCCTCGTCCGGCTTCGAGATCGTCGCGCCGCACGGCCGGGCGGCCTTCCTGCTTCAGGTTTTCGCCGCCTCGGTCAGCCAGGGCGGCCTGCTTCTGATCTGCCACATCAATCTTCTGGCCCTCGCCGTCGCCGTGCGGCTGTTTCGGCCCCGTCTTCCCATCGTGCTTTTCGTGCACGGGTTCGAAGCCTGGAACGGCGCCGGGCGCCCGCGGCGCCATTTCGAGCGCCTCGCCTTGCGCTGCGTCGACAGAGTGGTCTCGGTCAGCCGCTACACGGCTGGCGTGATGAGCCGCGAATTCGGCGTGCCGATCGAGAAATTCCGCATCCTGCCGAACGCGGTCGACGAGCCGGCCCAGGGTCCCGTCGTCGCGCGCAAGCCCTTTTCGATTCTCACCGTGACGCGGCTCGGCGCCGCCGAACGCGAGAAGAACGTCCACGAGATGATCGAGGCGGTGGCGCTGCTGCGCGCGCGCGCGCCGCAGCTGACCTATGAGATCGTCGGCGACGGGGCCCTCCGCCCGCAGCTTGAGGAGCTCGCGCGCCAGCGCGGCGTCGACGACGTCGTCACGTTCCGCGGCCTCGTCGACGCCGACGCGCTGCGCGAGGCTTACGCGCGCGCCAGCGTCTTCGCCATGCCCTCCGACAAGGAAGGTTTCGGAATCGTCTATCTTGAGGCTTGGCAATACGGCCTGCCCGTGATCTGCAGCATGTTCGGCGCCGCGAGCGAGGTCGTCGCCGACGAAGTGGACGGATTCGTCGTCGATCCTCACGACGTCGAAGCGCTCGCCGAACGGCTCGGACGGCTGCTGCTCGATCCGGCGCTCGCGCGCGAGATGGGAGAGCGAGGGCGCGAGAAGGTCGTGTCGAAATATCTCGACGCGGATTTTCGCGGCAATCTCTTCAGGATCCTCGACGAAGTCGTCCGCGAAGCGGGCTCCGAGGCGCTCGCCGGAGGCTCCAAGCTGACCTTCTAGGCGCCCGTCGAGTTCTTGCAGCGGGCCGTGCGGCGCGGGCCCGGGCCGCGGCGAACGGACAGTTTCCTCCGTCCGCAAAACGCTCTAGGGTCCGGCTCGTCACGGCCGCTCGCCGGCGCGCGACGCGATCGCTAAACGGGGACGAGAGCATGGCCGGCCATTCGACGCCGCATTTCCACAATCAGCCGGGCGTCGCGCGCGTGCGCGTCGGGGCGAAGGAATTCATGTGCGTCGGCGCGCTGCCGCCCTTCGACCACCCGCATATCTTCATCGACATGGGCGACGCCGACGAGGCGGTCTGCCCGTACTGCTCGACGCTCTACGTCTACGACGCCGCGCTTCACGGCGGCTGCGAGCCCGCCGCATGCGCCTTCGAGCCGACGACGGCCGCCGCGTGAGGCTGCCTCGCGCGGATGGACCGTCTGCGGCGTGAGCGCGCCGCGTGCGGTGATCGTCGGCGCCGGGATCGGCGGCCTCTGCGCCGCCCTGCGCCTCGCGCAGGAAGGCTGGCGCGTCAGCGTCTTCGAGAAGGCGCAGGCTCTGGCCGAGGTCGGCGCCGGCCTGCAGCTTTCGCCTAACGCGACGTGCGTGCTGGACCGCCTTGGCGCGCTCGACGCGCTGCGTGACGCGGCGCTCGAGCCCGAGGCGACCCGCCTCCTGCGCGCGCGGGACGGCGCGACGCTGGCGTTGATGCCGCTTGCCGACGCGCGCGCGCGCTGGGGAGGGCCCTATCTGTTCGCCCATCGCGCCGACCTGCAGCGGGCGCTGCTCGCGGCCGCGGCGAAGGTCGAGGCGATCTCCCTCGGCCTCGGCGTCGAGGCCACGGGCTTTTCGCAGACGAACGAGAACGTCGAGACGCATTTCAGGAAAGGCGCGTCGCGCTTTTCGGTCGAGGGCGACGTGCTCGTCGCCGCCGACGGATCGCGCTCCATCCTGCGCCGGGCCCTGTTCGGCGCGCCCGCGCAGGCGCTCGCGATGTCGCGCCGTTCGGCCTGGCGGACGCTCGTCCCCGCCGCGCGCGCGCCGGAAATGGCGCTGCGCCCGGAGGCGGCGCTCTGGCTCGGGCCTGGCGCGCATCTCGTCCATTATCCGTTGCGCGGGAGAAGCTTCGTCAACATCGTCGCCGTCGTCGCCGAGGCGGCGCGCCCGGACGTCGGCCCGTTCTGGGCGAACGAGGCCGACCCGCGCGACCTCGCGCCGCATTTCGCGCGCTTCGACGCGCGGGCGCGCGCGCTCGTCGCGGCGGCGCCGTCCTGGCGCAAGTGGCGCCTGCACGACCGCGCGCCGCTCACGCGCTGGGTCGGCGGACGCGTCGCGCTGCTCGGCGACGCCGCCCATCCGATGCTGCCATTCCTGGCGCAGGGCGCGGCGCAGGCGATCGAGGACGCCGACGCGCTCGGCGCGGCCATCGCCTCGATTCCCGAACCGCAGGCGGCGCTGCGCGCCTATGAGGCGGCCCGCCTCGCCCGCGCCAGCCGCGTCCAGCAGGCGTCGCGCGCGCAGGAGCGCGTCTGCCATCTCGCCGGAGCGCCCGCGGCCGCGCGCGACGTCGCGATGCGGCTGATGGGCGGCGCGCGATTGCTCGAGCGTTACGCGTGGATTTACGCCGGCGCGGGCTTGACAGCATCGTCCGCGCCGTGACTCTGGGCGAAAATTCGAGGGAGGCGGGGATGAAGCGCAGGACGGCGGGCTATGCGGCGATCGGCGCGGCGCTGAGTCTTGGCGGCCTGTCTCTCGGCGGCTGCAGCCAGGGCGCCAACGCGCCGCAGCCTTATTCCAATCCGCCGACGGCGGCGGCGAGCGGGCCGACGCTTCCCTCGCCGCCGAGCTGGCCGGCGTTCCCGGCGAATTCCTCCTGCGCCGGTCCGCTCAACAGCTTCCAGACGGTCGTCTGGTCCGACGTCAAGACCGGCAACGTCAACCGTTCGGTCTATGACAGCATCGCCGGCGATCTCTCCCGCGCCGCCGAGGCCTGCGCCGCCGGACGCGACTCCGAGGCGCTGTCGATCCTGCGCGCCACCAAGTCCAAGCACGGCTATCGCGCCTGAAGATTCAGCTTCGGGAGAATTCGTCGCGCAGGTAGCGCAGCAGGAAATCCGGCATAAGGCCTTCGAGAAGGTCGCCTTCGCCGTAAGCCATGTGCAGCGCGCAGAACTCGGGATGCGCCTCGCCCGCCGCGAAGGCGGAGAAGCGCGCTTCGATCCCGCGCGCCGGCAGGGGCGAGCGAACCGCCTTCATGCAGGCGATGCGCGGCCCTTCGAACACGACGCGCCAGCCCGGCTCGCAGGCGGTCTCGCCGGCGCTCGATCCCATCTCCTCGAGAAGCTCGCGCGTCACGCTGCCCTCGAGGTCGAGCCTCCCGTCGCAGACGTCGCCGAGGTCTGGCGTGCCGGCGGGGAAATAGACTTTTCCGGCGTTGGCGGTGGTCTCGCTCATGCGGCCCATGACGAAGGCGCCGTCGGCCGAGCGCAGCGCCGCCATGGCGAAGCAGTTGCGCGCGTCGGCGTCCGGAAAGCCGAAGTCGCGCCAGGCGAGGAAGGCCTTGAAGTCGACCGCCGCGGCGACGCCGGTCAGGACGCGCCGGCCTTTCTCCTCGATCACGGCGCGCTCGAAATTCAGGAACACGCGGCCGTTGAAGAGATGCGGATTGGCTCCCTTGAGCTTCTCCCAATGGCGGTCGATCGCCTGCGCCTGCTCCTCCGCGAACGCCCAGCGCCGCTCCTCGATGCGCATCCCGACCGCATCGACGCTCTCGATCCGCGAGCTCCCGAACGGCGTCACGCGGCGTCGTTCGCGGCGGCGGCGCCGGCCTCGACCGCGCGCCACCAGCGCCGCAGCGAGACGCCGCAGCAGGGAATTTCGTCGGCGAGGCCGCCGGCGAATTCGCGCCAGGGCGGCAGGAAACGGCGCGCCACGCAGACGAGCGTCGGCGCGCCGGAGAGAACGGCTGCGCCGATTTCGGCGGTGAGGCCCTCGCCCTCCATCTCCAGCTTGCCGAAGCGGTTGACGAACAAGAGCTCGGGCGCGCCTTCGAGCGCGCGGGCGATCTCGACGCCGGCTCTGGCGATGGCGTCAGGATCGATCCGGCATGCGTCCGACCCCCGGCCGAGGTCCTGAAGGATCGTAAAGCTCTCGCCGGTCTCGACGTTCAGGAGCTCGGCCTCGCGGCAGCGGCAGAATTCCGTCGCCTCGGCGCGCTGGATCACGCCGGCGACGCGCCGTCCCTCCCGCGCGAGCTCGGCGGCGAAGTCGGCGACAATGCGGTTGGCTTCCTCGCTGTCGTCGAACACGAACGCGGCGAGCGGCTTCGCCGGCGAACCGGGCGGTCCTTCCGGAAAATACGCGTCGTCCGCCGTCGCCTCGCTTCGCGTCATGATCCTCTCCGGCGGATATGAAACACCAGCCCGCGCTCGTCATGGGCTTGACCTTCGAGCGCATCCCCTGTCTCGTTGACGAGATGAGGAATGTCGATCGCCGCGAGCGGGTCGGTGCACCGGACGATCAGAAGCTCGCCCGGCGCGAGGGCGCGCAGCGCCTTGCGCGCGCGCAGGACGGGCAGGGGGCATTTCAGCCCCACGAGGTCCAGCGCCACGACGCCGGCGTGGGCGTCCGCTTCGAGCGAGAGGGCGTTCACGGCGAAATCGTCTCCGTGCGGCGCGCTGCGAGAAACGGCGAAAACAGTTGCGTCATGCGGCCGTCCGAACGGGGAGCGCAATGCGGGTGATCGGCCTCGCGGGCTGGAGCGGGGCGGGGAAAACCACCTTGATCGTCAAGCTCATTCCTTATCTTATCGCGCAGGGGCTTTCCGTGTCGACGCTCAAGCACGCGCATCATCGATTCGATCTCGACCAGCCGGGCAAGGACTCCTTCCGCCATCGCGAAGCCGGCGCGCGCGAGGTGCTCGTCGCCTCGGCGCGGCGCTACGCCCTGCTGCATGAGAACGCGGAAGGCGAGGAGCCCGCCCTTTCCGAACTGCTCGCAAAGATGGCGCCCGTCGATCTCCTGCTGATCGAGGGCTGGAAGCGCGACGGCCACGCCAAGATCGAGGTTTTCCGCGCCGCCAACGGCAAGCCGGCGCTCCACGCCGACGATCCGACGATCCGCGCGGTCGCGGCCGACGATCCGGCCGCGGCCGGGCCGCTGCCCTTCGCGCATCTCGACGACGTCGCCGGCGTGGCGGCGCTCGCGCTGCGCTTCGCCGAGCCGGTCGAGCGCGCCCTGTCCGCGCTCGGCGGGCGCGGCTGACGCCATGGCGCAGCTTTCCCCGGACGCCTTCGCCGCCGACGAGAGGCCCATGCGCGTCGAGGAGGCGCTCGCCCTCCTCGCGGCGCGGATCAGGCCTGTCCCCGAAACCGAAAACGTCCCGCTTCTTGCGGCCGGGGGACGCATCCTCTCGTCGAACGTCGCCGCGCCGCTGCCCCTGCCGGGCTTCGACAACTCCGCGGTCGACGGCTATGCCGCGCGCTTCGCCGATCTTTCCGCCGACGGCGAGACAGTGTTGTTCGTCGGCGCGCGGGCGGCGGCGGGCCGCCCGCTCGAGCGCCTCCCGGCGGCGCTGACCGGCCTTGAAGGCAAGGCCGCGCGCATCTTCACCGGCGCGGCCGTGCCCGAAGGCTTCGACACGGTGTTCATGCAGGAGGACTGCCGGACGCTCGACGACGGGCGCGTCGGGCTGCCGTCCGGCCTCTTCCGCGGCGCGAACGTCCGGCGCAAGGGGGAGGACGTCGCCCTCGGCGAACTCGCGCTCGTCGCCGGGCGCCGGCTGCGGCCTGAAGACCTGGCGCTTGCGGCCGCCCTCGGCCTGCCCGCGCTTCCCGTCCGGCGAACGCTGCGCGCCGCCCTGTTTTCGACCGGCGACGAGCTCGCGCTCCCGGGCGAGAAGCTGCGCGCCGGGCAGGCCTATGACGCCAACCGCTTCATGCTCGCCGCGCTGCTGCGGCGGCTGGGCGTCGAGACGACCGATCTCGGCGTCCTGCCGGACGACCGGGACGTGATCGCCGCCGCGCTGCGCGAGGCGGCCGCGGCGCATGACCTCGTCGTCAGCTCGGGCGGCGTCTCGGTCGGCGAGGAGGATCATGTGAAGGCGGCGATTCTCGAGTTCGGCTCGCTCGCCTTCTGGCGGCTCGCGGTCAAGCCCGGCCGCCCGCTCGCCATGGGCGTGGTCGAGGGCGCGCCCTTCCTTGGCCTGCCCGGCAATCCGGTCGCGGCCTTCGTCGGCTTCGCCTTCTTCGGGCGCGCGCTCGTCGCGGCGCTCTCGGGCGCGCGCTACGAGCCGCCGCGCGCCGCGCGCGTTCCCTCCGGCTTCGCCCACCGCAAGAAGGCGGGGCCGCGCGAATTTTTGCGCGCCAGCCTCGTCGCCGACGCGCAGGGGACGCGCGCGGAAAAATACCGGCTCGAGGGGGCGGCGGCGCTGACCTCGCTCACGCGCACGCAAGGAGTGGTCGTCCTGCCCGAGGAGATGACGGCGCTGGAGCCCGGCGATCTGGTCGATTTTCTGGATTACGACCTGATCCGTTGAAGCCGATCGCCGCGCCATGTTTAATTAGAATGATGCTGAAACATCGTTGTTGCCCAGATTGCGCGCATGATTAAAATAATCATCCGTTCAATTCTTGGATGGGCGCCATGTGTGATCTTGCAAATGAGCGAATTAGAATAGATAAAATCTTGAATAAGGCGGCGGACGACTGGGATCCTGTGGGATCCGCCTCGCTTCTCGACGTCTGCGTCGCAGCTCTCGAGGCGGTCTACCATGACGCCTGCGTCGAGGAATGCCTGCGCCGTCGGGCCGCGGAGTTCGTCTCGACGCTCGTCGCCCGCCGCCGCGCCGCCTGAACGGCCCCATGCGTCGAACCTTGAACTCGATTCATGTCAGGACTTGTCAGGAGAGGCCGCGCCATGACCGACCATCGGACCCATTCCCGCGAGGTGGCCGGCGTCCACGCCGACGCGCCCGCCGAGCATCTGTTCTTTTCGCAATATCGCTACTGGATGGCGGGGTTTTCGACCCGCGACATGTTCTGCTGGGACTGCGCCTGGGACGCGCTCCTGCGCTACGTCGCGCTGGAAGTCGGGAAAACCCTGTTCTCCGAATTCCATGTGTTCACCCGCCTCCTGAACCAGCGCGCGAGCCGGCCGATCGGCTGGCTGCCTGACGTCTGCCGGTGCCTCTGCGAGGACGAGATGCGCGTCCTCCGCCTCGTCTGCGCCTCGCAGCGCGGCGAAGCGCATGAGGAGCTTCTGGCCGCCGCCGAGCTCGTCGGCGTCGACGACGCGAGGCCGCTGGTCGAGGCTAGCCGCTCGCTGGCGCGCGCGTTCGCCGCGCAGGACCTCCATTTCGCGCGCACGCTCGACGCGCGCGAGCCGCCGCTGGTCCGGCGGCTGGCGCCGCGGGCCGCGACGCTGCACTGAGCGTTCAGGCGGGAGGCGGGTGCATCCGCGCAACCGCGGCGCGCTTCGATCGCCGGCGAGAAGCGCTATAATAAGTCAAGCGCGCGCCGCATGGTGGGGGCTCTGGCATGTCTCTCGATCCAGCCTTGGTGAAGCCGTTCGTGAGAACGCCGCCTCCCGCGAAGATGCGGCGCCGGCGCAACTTCGGAACCCTGCTCGGCATGTGGGGATGGGGCGCGGCGCTCTTTCTTCTTTATGCGGCGGTCCTGGCCGCCTTCCTCAGCGCGGCGTTTCACGTCGACGCGGATGGAAAATGGGCGGCCTCGGCGAGCGACGGCGCCGCGGAGCGCGCGCTCAGCGGCTTCTACGCGGTGATGCGCGCGAACCAGACCATCATGGCCGCCCTCGTCGCCACCCTCGGCGTGGCGTGGTCATGGTTCTACCAGATGGCCAACGACAAGCCGCCGTCGCGTGAAGGCCATGACGCGGGCGAGCTTCCAGACGACAAGGCGAATTGACGGCGGTCCCGAAAATATCCGCCCGCCGCGCGCCGGCGAACGTCAATCCGCCCGCGCCTCGAGTTCGCCGCTGAGGCGAAGCCATTCCTCCTCCGCCTCGACCAGCGCCTTTTCGAGCTGGGCGCGTTGCCCTGCGAGCTCTCCGGCCTTGGCGGGCGCCTTGGCGAAGCTCGACGGATCGGCGAGCGCGGCGTCAACGCGTCCGACGAGCTCCTGCAGCTTCGCCATCCGCTCTTCGATCGCCGCGACGCGCTTGCGCAGCGCGCCGCCGCTGGCCTGCGGCTCCCTGCGGGCCGCCTTCTCCGGCGCCGCCTCGGCCTTGCGCGCCGGCGGCGCGCGCGTCGCGCCCGCCTGATCCAGCACGAAGCGCCGGTAATCGTCCATGTCGCCGTCGAAATTCTTCACCATGCCGTCGGCGACGAGCCACAGCCGGTCGGCGCAGGCTTCGAGGAGATGGCGGTCGTGCGAGACGAGAATCACCGCTCCCTCGTAATCGTTGAGCGCCTCGATCAGCGCCGCGCGGCTGTCGATGTCGAGATGGTTGGTCGGCTCGTCGAGAATGAGGAGATTCGGCCCCGAGAAGCTCGAAAGCCCCATCAGCAGCCGCGCCTTCTCCCCGCCCGAGAGCTGCGCGACGCGCGTGTCCGCCCTGACGCTGGAGAAGCCGAACTGCGCGCAGCGGGCGCGCGCCTTCGATTCGGGCGCCTCCGGCATGAGCCGCGCGACGCACTGGAAAGGCGTCGCCGCCTCGTCGAGGTCGTCGACCTGGTGCTGCGCGAAAAACCCGACGTCGAGCTTCGGCGCGCGCGTGACTGCGCCCGAGGAGGGTTCGAGCCGCCCGGCGACGAGCTTGGCGAAGGTCGACTTGCCGTTGCCGTTGGAGCCGAGCAGGCCGATGCGGTCGTCGTCGGCGATGGACAGCGACAGCCTGCGCAGGACCGGCTCGCCGCCGTAGCCGACGGCGGCGTTCTCCATGGCGACGATCGGCGGGCTGAGCTTCTTCGCCGGCGAGGGCAGGCGAAAGGGCAGGACCTCGCCGTCGACGACGGCCGCGACGGGCTCGAGCCTGGCCAGCATCTTGAGGCGCGACTGGGCCTGCGCCGCCTTGGTCGCCTTGGCGCGGAAGCGGTCGACGAAGGACTGCAGATGCCTCCTCTGCTCATCCTGCTTCTTCCGCTGCTTCTCCAGAACCGCCTGGCGCTCGCGCCGCTGCTTCTCGAAGCCCGAATAATTGCCGCGCCATAGCGTCAGCTTGCCGCCGTCGAGGTGCAGGATGTGGTCGCAGACGGCGTCGAGCATGTCGCGGTCGTGGCTGATGACGAGGATCGTCGCCGGATAGCGGCGCAGGTAGTCGATCAGCCAGAGCGCGCCCTCGAGGTCGAGATAGTTGGTCGGCTCGTCGAGCAGCAGCAGGTCGGGCGCCGAGAACAGCACGGCGGCGAGCGCCACGCGCATGCGCCAGCCGCCCGAGAACTCCGAGAGCGGGCGCCGCTGCGCCTCTTCGTCGAAGCCGAGGCCGGAGAGGATGGCGGCGGCCCGCGCCGGCGCCGAATGGGCGTCGATGTCGACGAGGCGGGCGTGGATCTCGGCGATGCGGTGCGGGTCGCGCGCGCTCTCGGCCTCGCGCGTCAGGGCGGCGCGCTCGACGTCGGCCTCGAGCACGAAATCGACGAGCGCCTGCGGCCCGCCCGGCGCCTCCTGCTCGACGCGGCCGAGGCGGGCGTGGCGCGGCGACGAGATCGTCCCGGATTCGGGATGGAGCTCGTCGGCGATCATCCTGAACAGCGTGGTCTTGCCGACGCCGTTGCGTCCGACGAGGCCGATCCTCGCGCCCTCCGGCAGCGCCGCCGAGGCCTTGTCGAACAGGAGCCGCGGCCCGAGCCGCAGGGTGAGGTCGCTGATGTGGAGCATCGCGGCTTTTCGCCCGAAGCGGCCGGCTTTGCAAGAAAGCGGCGCGCATGACTTTGCTGCGGCGCGATGACACATAGAGGCGCGGCGGTCCCGCGCCTATCTTCCAGGGTGAGCAGTTAGAGCAATTCTAACGGGTTACGTCGCGTCCTGCAGCTACGTCCACGCAGCATGGCGGCCGATCGCCGAATACGGTTTTTCGTCGCCCGCGGACGCATCGGCGCGGTCCAGCCCGGCGATAGGTCGCGACGATGCTTCCGATTTGCGACGGCGATTGGACCGTACGAAAAGTATTAAATATACATAGCGCAGTTCAGAACATCAAAAAGGAGGCCGAAATGGCTGGCATTGGCGACAAGATTCCCGAATTCTCCGTCACCGGAGTTAAGCCCGGCTTCGAGAACCACGAAGAAAACGGCGTTAGCGCCTTCGAGGAAATCACCCGGGACAGCTTTCCTGGAAAGTGGAAGGTGATTTTCTTCTATCCGAAGGACTTCACCTTCGTTTGTCCGACGGAGATCGCTGAATTCGCGCGCCTCAACTCCGAGTTCGCCGACCGCGACGCGGTGGTGCTCGGCGGCTCGACCGACAATGAGTTCGTCAAGCTCGCCTGGCGGCGCGACCACAAGGATCTCGCCAAGCTGCCGATCTGGCAGTTCGCCGACACCAACGGCTCGCTGACCGACGGCCTCGGCGTGCGCTCGCCGGCCGGCGTCGCCTACCGCTACACCTTCATCGTCGACCCGGACAACGTGATCCAGCACGTCTACGCGACCAACCTCAACGTCGGCCGCGCGCCCAAGGACACGCTGCGCGTCCTCGACGCCCTGCAGACGGACGAACTCTGCCCCTGCAACCGGCAGGTCGGCGGCGACGTGCTGAAGGCGGCGTGATGTCGATCGAGGCGCTCAAGGCGCAGATTCCCGACTTCGCCAAGGACGTGCGCCTCAACCTCGGCGCGATCGCCAACGACGAAAGCCTCGGCGAGCAGACCAAATACGGCCTGCTCCTCGCCTGCGCGATCGCCACCCGCAACGCCGAGGTCGCGGCCGCCTTCGACGCGGAGGCCGTCACGCGCCTCTCGCCCGAGGCGCGCGACGCCGCCCGCGCGGCGGCGGCGGTCATGGCGATGAACAACGTCTACTACCGCTTCGTCCATCTCGCCTCGAACCCGGTCTACAAGACGTTGCCGGCCAAGCTGCGCATGAACGTCATCGCCTCGCCGGGCGCGCCCAAGGCCGACTTCGAGCTGTGGTGCCTCGCGGTGTCGGCGATCAACGGCTGCGGCGCCTGCGTCGACGCGCATGAGAAGGCGCTGCTCGCCTCCGGCGTGACGCAGGAGAGCGCGCAGACCGCCGTGCGTTTCGCCGCCATCCTGCAGTCGGCCGCGATCGCGCTGGAGGCGGCGAAGCTGCCCGTCCTCGCCTGACGGCGCCGGTGGATGCTGAGAGGGCGCGTCGCTTGCGGCGCGCCCTTTTTCACGTCTTCAGAAGGGACGCGTCTTCCTGTCCGCACGCCTTCTCCGCGGCGTAAGGCCCGGCGGCGGTCGGCAGCCGGCTCGGGATATGCGCGCGCACGAGCTTCGCCAGCGCCTCGATCGCCGGCTGGCGCGGGTGGGTCGGACGAGACACGAGCCTGATCATGCGCGAGGTGTGCGGCCCCTTGAGCCGACGCACGATGAGGTCGCCCGGCAGGCGCGTCTCCTCGGCCAGCGCCAGCGCCGGGATGAGGGTCAGCCCGTAGCCCGCGGCGGCGAGATGCAGCAGCGTCGGCAGGCTCGCCGCGCGCATGTCGGCCATCTCGCCGTCGCCGCGTCGCGGATTTTGACAGAGCTCGAGCGCCTGGTCGCGCAGGCAGTGGCCGTCGGAGAGCAGCAGGAGCTCGTCCGGGTCGATGTCGGCCGCGTCGACGATTTCGGCCTGCGCCAGCCGGTGGCCGCGCGGCATGACGAGGAAGAAAGGCTCCTCGAACAGCTCGACGGCGGCGAGCGCGTCGTCTTCGGGCTGCGAGGCGATCAGCGCCGCGTCGAGCTCGCCCTGCGCGACGAGCTCCGTGAGCCGCGTCGTCAGATCCTCGACGAGGGCGAGCGGCGTCGAAGGCATCGCCTCGCGCGCCGGCGGCAGCAGCAGCGGCGTGAGATAAGGCGCGAGCGTCGGGATGATCCCGAGCCGGAGCGGGCCGATCATCGGGTCGCGGCTCGCCCGCGCGGCGGCGACGAGATCGTCGGCGGCGGCGACGCAGCGCCGCGCATGGGCGAGAATCGCCTCGCCGGCCGCGGTCGTCGTCAGCGACTTGCCGACCCGCTCGAAGACGGCGACGCCGAGCTCCTCCTCGAGCTTCAGGATCTGGCCGCTCAGGGTCGGCTGGCTCACGTGGCAGGCGACCGCGGCGCGGCCGAAATGCTTCAAGTCCGCGACTTTGATGATGTAGCGAAGGTCGCGCAGGTTCATGGCGCTGGAATAACAATCCTGCGCCCCGCCGGCAATCGGCGCGCGGGTTGCCGGGGAGGGACCGCGCCTCTATAAGCGCCTCGAAATTCCCTCCCGCGCCGCCGGCGCGGGTTTTTTCACCTCCTGCGCATCCCGCGCAGCTTCCGCCAAGGATTTTGACGCTCATGGCGATCGAACGCACCTTCTCCATCATCAAGCCGGACGCCACGCGGCGCAACCTCACCGGCGCGGTCAACGCCCTGATCGAGAAGGCCGGGCTGCGCATCGTCGCGCAGAAGCGGGTGCTGATCACGAAAGAGCAGGCGCAGACCTTCTACGCCGTGCATAAGGCGCGGCCGTTCTTCGGCGAGCTGGTCGAGACCATGACCGCCGGCCCCGTCGTGGTGCAGGTGCTCGAGGGCGAGAACGCCATCGCCGCCTATCGCGAAGTGCTCGGCGCGACCGATCCCGCCAAGGCCGCGCCCGGCACGATCCGCAAGGAGTTCGCGCTTTCGGTCGGCGAGAACTCGGCGCACGGCTCCGACGCGCCGGAGACGGCGGCGGTCGAGATCGCCCAGTGGTTTTCCGGCAACGAGATCGTCGGCTGAGCTATTTCAACGCCTTGCGCGCAGATCATGAACTTCCGGCGAAACCTCGCCACATGTTCGCCGGAAGCTTTCACATCAGCGCGCAAGCCTTTGGTTTGAAAATATAATCGTCTCAGCAGGAAGGATTGCGCAGCGCTTCTGTCGCGCCTGGCGCTCCGACGCGGACGACGCGGTTCCCCTCGACCCTCAAAACTCCCGCCGCCAGCCATTCGAGCGCGGCCGGATAGATTTTATGCTCCTGCTCCAGCACGCGGGCGGCGAGCGTCTCCGGCGTGTCGTCGTCGAGCGCGGGGACCGCCGCCTGCGCGATGATCGGCCCTTCGTCCATCGCCGGAACGACGAAATGCACGGTGCAGCCGTGAATCTTGACGCCGTCGGCGAGCGCCCGCTCATGCGTGCGGAGGCCGCGGTAGGAAGGCAGCAGGGCGGGGTGGACGTTGATCATGCGTCCGCTCCACTGGCCGATGAACCAGGGGGTCAGCAGGCGCATGAAGCCGGCGAGGCAGATGAGCTCGATCCGGTGGATTTCGAGCATCGCCTGCATCGAGCGCTCGAACTGCTCGCGCCCGGCGTAGATTTTATGGTCGAGGGCGGCGCAGGCGATCCCCGCCTCGCGGGCGAAGGCGAGGCCGGCGGCGTCCGGCCGGTTCGACAGCACGAGCGCGATCTCGGCCGGAAAATCCGGCGCGCGGGCGCGCTCGACGAGCGCCCGCATGTTCGAGCCGCGTCCCGAGATCAGGATCGCGACGCGCCTGCGCGCGACGCTCAAAGCGCGAGGCGCCCGGCGTAGGCGACGCGCTGCGCGCCGGCCTCGACCACCCGGCCGAGCCGCACCGGCGCCTCGCCCGCCGCGACGAGCGCGTCGACGAGCCCCTGCGCCTGCGCCTGCCCGCACACCAGCGCCATGCCGATCCCGCAATTGAACGTGCGCAGCATTTCGGGCGCGTCGACGCCGCCCTGCGCCGCAAGCCAGGAGAAGACCGGCGGCAGCGGGATCGCCGAAAGGTCGACCTCGACGCCGAGGCCCGCCGGCAGGACGCGCGGCAGATTGTCCGGGAAGCCGCCGCCGGTGATGTGGGCGAGCGCCTTGACCGGCGAGCCCGCGCCGAGCAGCGGCAACAGCGTGCGCACATAGATGCGCGTCGGGGTGAGCAGCGCCTCGCCGAGGCTGTGGCCGGGCGCGAAAGGCGCCGGCGCGTCCCATGAAAGCCTCGACTGCGCGACGATGCGGCGGATCAGCGAGAAGCCGTTGGAGTGCGCGCCCGAGGAAGGCACGCCGATCAGCGCGTCGCCCGGCCCGACGTCGGCGCGCGGCAGCAGCGCGCCGCGCTCGACGGCGCCGACGGCGAAGCCTGCGAGGTCATAGTCGGCGCCGGCGTAAAGGCCCGGCATCTCCGCCGTCTCGCCGCCGATCAGCGCCGCGCCGGCCTCGATGCAGCCGCGCGCGATCCCGCTCACCACGGCGGCGGCGACCGCCCCGTCGAGCTTGCCGCTGGCGTAATAGTCGAGGAAGAACAGCGGCTCCGCGCCCTGGACCACGAGGTCGTTGACGCACATGGCGACGAGGTCGACGCCGATCGTGTCGTGGACGCCGGTCTCGATGGCTATGCGCAGCTTGGTGCCGACCCCGTCATTTGCGGCGACGAGGATCGGATCCTTGAAGCCGGCCGCCTTGAGGTCGAACAGGCCGCCGAAGCCGCCGATCTCGGCGTCGGCGCCGCGCCGGCGCGTCGCCCGCACCAGCGGCCTGATCGCCTCCACCATGGCGTTGCCCGCCTCGATGTCGACGCCGGCGTCGGCGTAGGTGAGTTTCTTGTCGTCGGTCATGAGGGCCTCGCGTCGCCGCCCACGGCTAGCCCCTCCGGCGCCGCGACGCAAGACGCCGCCCGCGTTGTCGGCGAGGGCGCGCCTTGGTAGGTTGCGCGGCGCGCAATCGGGCCGATCGTCGATGGATTTTCGCAATTTCGGCAGCCTGCCGAACCTCATCACCTGCATGCGCCTGCTGCTCGTGCCGGCGGTGATCTCATTCATCGCTTCGCGGCAGTGGACCTACGCCTTCGCCGCCTTCGTCGTCGCCGGCGTCTCCGACGGGCTGGACGGCTGGATCGCCAAGACCTTCGACTGGCGCACCGAGCTTGGCGCCTATCTCGACCCGATCGCCGACAAGGCGCTGCTCGTCTCGATCTACGTGGCGCTCGCCATCGTCGGCGCGATCCCGGCGACTCTGGCGATCATCGTCGTCGCGCGCGACGCGATGATCGTCGGCGCCTTCCTCGTCGCCCGACTCATGGACCGGCCGATGGAGGTGCGTCCGCTGCTCGTGTCCAAGCTCAACACGCTGGCGCAGATCCTGTTCGCGGCGATGGTCCTCAGCGTCGAGGCCTTCGGCGTCGAGAAGGGGGCATGGTTCACGGCGTCGGTCTATGCGGTGGCCGCCCTCGCGCTCGCCTCGTTCGCCGCATATTCCTTGCAATGGATCCGCCACATGGGCGCCTGAGGCGCGGGGAAGCTTCGAGCGATGCGCACCGAATGGAAAATCGCCTTCTGGGCCGGCGCCGTCCTTCTGGCCGCGCTGTTCCTGTGGCTGTTCAGCGGCGTGCTCGCGCCCTTCGTCGCGGCGCTCGCGCTTGGCTACCTGCTCAATCCGGTCGCCGGCCGGCTGGAGCGCGCCGGCTTCAGCCGGCTCGGCGCCTCGCTCGCGATGATGGCGGTCTTCCTGCTCGCCGCCGCCGTCTTCCTGTTCGTCGTCGCGCCGGCGCTCTGGCGCCAGCTGACGAGCTTCATCATCGCGCTGCCGGACTATGCGCTCCGGCTCGACGAATTGTTGAACCATCTCGCCGACTATGTGAGCAAGACCGTGTCGAGCCCGCTGCTCGAGCGCCTGGGGCTCAGGCAGGACGTCTCGGGCGATCTGCGCAACTCGATGCGCGACCTCCTGAACCAGGGCGCGCAATGGGCCGGCGCCTTCGTGAGGTCGCTGTGGACAAGCGGGGCGGCGCTCATCAGCGTCATCTCCCTGCTCGTGCTGACGCCGGTCATCGCCTTCTATCTCCTGCTCGACTGGGAAAAGATGATCGCGACCGTCGACGGGCTCGTGCCGCCGCGCCGGCGCGCGACGGTGCGGGAGCTCGCGCGCGAGATCGACGCGGCGCTCTCCGGCTTCCTGCGCGGCCAATCTCTCGTCTGCCTGTTCCTCGGGCTCTGGTACGGCGTCGGGCTCTCGCTCATCGGCCTCAACTACGGTCTGTTGATCGGCCTCACCGCCGGGCTGTTGAGCTTCATTCCCTATGTCGGCTCGCTCACCGCGCTGATTCTCTCCAGCGTGTTCGCGCTCGTGCAGGGCTGGCCGGAATGGCGGCTCATGCTGATGTCGCTCGCCGTCGTCGGCGCCGGACAGTTCCTCGAAGGCAACGTCCTCTCGCCCAAGCTCGTCGGCGAATCGGTCGGCCTGCATCCGGTCTGGCTGATCTTCGCGCTGCTCGCCTTCGGCAGCCTGTTCGGCTTCGGCGGCCTGCTCATCGCCGTTCCCTGCGCGGCGGCGTTCGGCGTGCTGCTGCGCTACGCGGCCGCGCGCTACCGCGCGAGCCGCATCTACGCCGAGCCCGACCGCGCGCCGGCGATCATCCTTGCGAGCGAGCCCGAGCCGCTTCCCGCGCCGGCGCCGGCGCCGCGGCTCGGCGAGCGCAAGGGATAGGCCATGGCGCGCGACGGCGCCGGACTCGCCCCGCAGCTGACCCTCGACCTCGCCGGAGCGCCGGAATTCGGCGCGCGGGATTTTTTCGTCGGCGGCTCCAACGAGGCCGCCGCGCGGCTGATCGGCCGCTGGCCCGACTGGCCCGACTGCGTCCTGCTGCTGAACGGCCCGGCGGGCTCCGGCAAGAGCCACCTCGGCGCGATCTGGGCGGCTCGCGCGCGGGCGCGGCGCCTGCGCGCCGCCGACCTTGAGGCTTCAGGCCCGGCCGCGCTCGCGCGCGAGCCCGCGCTTCTGATCGAAGATCTCGACGCGCTGACGCCGGCCGGCGGGCGCGCGTTTTTCCACCTTCTGAACCTCGTTCGCGAGCGCGCCCTGCCGACGCTCCTGACCGCGCGCGAGGCGCCCGAACGTCTCGGCGTCGAGCCGCCCGACCTGCTGTCGCGGCTACGCCTCGCGCCGCGCGTGGAAATCGGCGCGCCCGACGACGCGCTCATGCGGATGGTGCTGGGCAAGCTGCTGACCGACCACCAGATCGCGCCCGATCCGAAGCTCGTCGCCTACGCCGCGACGCGGCTCGACTCCTCGCTCGACGCCGCGCGGCGCTTCGTCGAGGCGCTCGACCGCGAGGCGCTGGCGCGCAAGTCCAGGGTCACGCGGCGCCTCGCCGGGCAGGTTCTGGCGGCGATCGGCGCGCCCGCCGGAGAGGAGGAGGACGAGGAGGAGTTTTAAGGCCCGACGTAGCGGATCTGCACGCCGCGCGGATCGACGATCATATGCCCGCGGGCGAGATCGGGATCGGCGGCCGAGCGGCCGGTGAGGAGCGCGCCGGAGACGCGGCGCTCGTCCATGGCCAGAAGGGCCTCGCGCGAACGCGCCGGCAGCTTGCGGACGGCGGCGAGCGGCGCGAAATCGCCCGGCGAATGCGGCAGGGCGGCGTCCTTCGCGCCGACATAGACGCGCACGCCCGCGTCGGTCATCACGGCGTCGCCGACCCTCAGGCTGTCGTCATCCATCACGCTGGCGACGACGCGGGCTGGCGTATGCGGCCGCACAGCGACGACGGGCTTCGGCTTGCGCGCGACCTTCTTGCGCGGAGCGAGGGAAGAGGGCGGGCTGTACGCCGGCGCGGCCGGCTGCGACGGCGGGAACAGGAAGTCGAAGAAGCCGGCCTGCGCGTCGGCGAGCGGCAGGATCAGGGCCGGGAGAAAAGCGAGCCAGGCGCCCGGTCGGGCGAACGCGAAGCGGCCGGCGCGCAGGCGGGCGGGGGAATGCGGGGCCTTCACGGCGTGCTCTCCGTCGGTTGGCCCGCGACGCCCCGGCGGCGCCTCGAAACCGCCATGCAGCTAACACAATCCGTCCCAAAACGGAACCGGTTCGTTCAGGCGCGGGCGCGCAAACGCTCGAACTGGGCGCGCACGAGCGTCTCGCCGTAGGCGCGCTCGAGGCGGCGCACGGTGAAATGGCCATGCGCCAGCGACTGGAAGTGGTCGACGAAGACGTAGTTGATCGCCGCCCCGCTCGCCGCGCCGATGAGCGGCACGGCCTGCGCGGCGAGCTTCTGCGACACGACGAGGCCGAATCGCGCCGCGATCTGCGACACCAGCCGGGTAAGCAGCGGAGCCGCGTCGGTCACGAGGCCTCTATGCAGCAGATGGCGCGCCGACTGGCTGACCATCTTCGCCAGCATGACGCGCGCGGCGTAATAGCCCATGTCCTCGGCGCCCGCCGTCTCGCCCGTCTCGGCGCCGACCTCGCCGCCGAGCGCGAACACCTCGAGGCAGGCGATCGCCGTCTCCGGGTCGGCGAGGTCCTCGCCCTCGTCCTGCGCGATCGCGGCGATCGAGCGCAGCATCATCGTCGTGGTGAACGGAAGCTCCACGGGAAGGGCTGCGACGCCGAGCGCGCCGCCGGCGGCGCCGGCGAGCGTCACCACGGACTTGTGCATGCGGCTGCGGTCCTTGCGCTCGGGCGGCAGGCTGCGCAGGGCGACGGCCAGCGCGGCGCGGATCGCCGTCTCGGCGCTCGACCGGACGGCGGCGACGATCTGCGGCGGCGCGACGAGGCCCGCCGCGCCCAGCTGGCGCCCGATCGCCGAGGCGAGGCGCATGGCGACGCTCGAGCCCGACAGCTCGGCCACCGCCCGCGCGAGGGCGGCCTCGTCGAGAGGGGAAAGGCCGCCCGCGAAGACGACGACCTCGCGGCGTTCGGACTGCGTCGGCGACAGGCTCACGGGCGCTTCTCCATCCACGTCGTTAACGATATCTTAATTTGCCGCTTCGCGCGGGGCGGGCGCCCGTTGATTTAAGCCGCTCGCGCATTTAACGATTTGTAAACCAAGCGGCGACGCCGAAGCCACATAGAGGTGTCGCCGGCGCCGCAGGAGTTCAAGGGCGCGGACGCAAGGTTCGTACAAAACTTCGCAAGTTTGCGTCCCATGCTGCAAAGACGACGTTAAGCAACGCGAGCGCCGGCGCGGCGCAGGACGGCGACGAATTAAAATCGAAGCCTTCCGTTTAAGCGCGCGAACACAGCCGACCGACAAGGTTCGGGTCAAGACTTCGGTCATGACGGCGGAGACTTCGCAGATGAAGAGCTGGTGCGCGAAAGGCCGGGCGGCGGGGAGGCTCGGCAGGGGACTCCTTCTCGGCGCGCTCGCCGTCGTCGCCTGCGCCGTCGCGCCGCGCGGCGCGCAGGCGGCGGCTTCCGCTCCGTCCCCGGCCTTCATGCCGATCGTCGCGCCGACCACCACGCCCTACGGCTGGGCCGATTTCTGCCGCCGCTACGCCGGCGCCTGCGACGGCGGCCCGCTCGAGCCGCTCGACGTCGTCGCCTCGCCGCGCACCATGAAGGAGATCGAGCGCGTCAACCGCTGGGTCAACGCCCACGTCGAGGCGGTCACCGACATGGACCACTGGGGCGTGCTCGACCAGTGGGATTATCCGACCGACGGCAGGGGCGACTGCGAGGACTTTGCGCTCCTGAAGCGCAAGATCCTGCTCGAGGAAGGCTTTCCGCGCCAGGCGCTGCTGATGACCGTCGTCAAGGATGCGGGCGACCAGGGCCACGCCGTGCTCACCGTCAAGACCAGCGCCGGCGACTACGTGCTCGACAACCTCGCCGGCGACGTGAAGCTCTGGACCCGCACGCCCTACCGCTTCGTCAAGCGGCAGTCGCAGGCGGACCAGAACGTGTGGATGCAGATCGGCGATCCGACCAGCGAGCCGGCCTATGTGTCGCGCGACGCGGCGCGCTGAGGGCGGCGCTCCGCGCCCCTGAGGCTTCCGTCGAATCGAGGGGTTGCGCCGCGCCTTCGCTCTGCGGCAATCTCCGCGCGCCCCCGCCGGCGACCGCGAGAGTCGCGCCGGGCGCCGGTCGACGTCGAGCCGCCTTCGCGGCGTTCGGCCTCGGCCTCAACCCGCAGCATCGGAGCCCAGCATGTCCCTGCAGTCGCGCAACGCGATCGTCACCGGATCGACCAGCGGCATCGGCCTCGCCATCGCCCGCGCCCTCGCCAGGGAGGGGGCGAACGTCACCATCAACGGCTTCGGCGACGCGGCGGCGATCGAGGCCGAGCGGACGAAGATCGAGAAGGATTTCGGCGTGAAGGCGGCCTACAGCGCCGCCGACATGAGCAAGGCCGAGGAGATCCGCGCCATGGTCGCCGACGCCGAAAAGGCGTTCGGGAGCGTCGACGTGCTCGTCAACAACGCCGGAATCCAGCATGTCGCGCCGATCGAGGAGTTCCCGATCGAGAAGTGGAACCAGATCATCGCCATCAACCTGTCGGCGGCGTTCCACGCCATCGCGGCGGCGGTCCCCGGCATGAAGGCGCGCAAATGGGGGCGGATCATCTCGACCGCCTCGGCCCATTCCAAGGTCGCCTCGCCGTTCAAGTCGGCCTATGTCTCGGCCAAGCACGGCGTCGCCGGGCTCACCAAGACCGCGGCGCTCGAGCTTGCGACCTTCGGGATCACCGTCAACTGCATCTCGCCCGGCTACGTCTGGACGCCGCTCGTCGAGAAGCAGATCCCCGACACGATGGCGGCGCGCAACCTGACGCGCGAGCAGGTCATCAACGACGTGCTTTTGACGGCGCAGCCGACCAAGGAGTTCGTCACGGTGGACGAAGTGGCGGCGCTCGCCGTGTTCCTGACCACGGACGCTGCGGCGCAGATCACCGGCGCGAACCTGTCGATGGACGGCGGCTGGACGGCGGCCTGAGCGTCAGCGGTTGAGGACGACGATCGCCGCGTTGAGCGCGGCGGCGTAGACGATCCAGACGAGATAGGGAATGAGCAGGACCGCCGCGAGGCGGTCCGCGCGCGCAGCCTTGACGATCGCGCCCGTAAGCGTCGCGATCATCGCCAGGACGACGACGAGCGCCGCGCCCGTCGCGTGCAGCCCGAAGAAGACCGGTGGCCAAAGCGCGTTAAGGGCGATGTTGGCGAGGAGCGCGGCGAGCGCCGCGCCGCGCGCCGGCGAGGGCGGCGCGCGGTCGAGAAGCCGCCACAACGCGAGCGCGATCAGCGCATAGAGCGCCGGCCAGACGACGGGGAAGGCGGCGTTGGGCGGCGTCCACGCCGGCTTTGCGAGCGCGGCGTACCAGCCCGGGATCTGCGGCGCGGTGATGAAGCCGCCAAGCGCGGCGGCGCTCGCGCAGAGCGCGAGGCAAAGCGCGAGCCGAAACAGCGAGCGGCCGTCGAGGGGACGGACGGTGGAGGCGTTCATGGACGGCCTTTTCGCCCGCCCGGCTCGCCGAAGCAAATCCGGGCGGAGCGAAGCGATCGCCCTTATGCGGGGCGGGGCGCCTGGCGGTCGCCGTTGCGACGCTCGCCCTGCGGCCGCGCGTGGCCGGCGGGACGCGGACGCCCATGGGCGGGAGCCGGATGAGCCGCGTTGGCGTGCGCGCGCTCGCCATGGCTGCGCTCGCCGTGGCCCCGCTCCTGCGGCCGCGCCGGCTGGCCGGCGGGCGGCCGGCGCTGGTCGAGCGGACGCTGCTGCGTGCGCAGCGGCGGGCGCGATTCGGGCGAGCCCGGCGCCGCGCGGCGATCCTCGGAGGGCACCCGCTGGCGGGTCAGCCGCTCGATGTTGCGCAGGAGGTCGCGCTCGGCGCCGTCGCACAGCGAGATGGCGATTCCCTCCGCGCCGGCGCGCGCCGTGCGGCCGATGCGGTGGACATAGGCCTCGGGCACTTCCGGCAGCTCGAAGTTGACGACATGGGTCACGGCGTCGACGTCGATGCCGCGCGCGGCGATGTCGGTCGCGACCAGCGCCCGCACCCGGCCGGCGCGGAACGAGGCAAGCGAGCGCTCGCGCTGGCTCTGGCTCTTGTTGCCGTGGATCGCGGCGGCGGCGATCCCGGCCTCCTCGAGATGCTGGGCGACCTTGTCCGCGCCGCGCTTGGTGCGGGTGAAGACGATCGTGCGCGCCAGCGCCGGATCGGCGAACAGGTCGACGAGCACGTCGCGCTTGCGGTGCGTCTCGACGAACAGCACCTGCTGCGCCACGCGGTCGGCGGTCTTGGCGACCGGCGTCACCGAGACCTGCGCCGGATTGTGCAGCAGGTCGCCGGCGAGCTTGGCGATCTCGGTCGGCATGGTCGCCGAGAAGAACAGGTTCTGACGCTTTTGCGGCAGCGTTCCGACGATGCGGCGGATCGACTTGACGAAGCCGAGGTCGAGCATCTGGTCGACCTCGTCGAGCACGAAGAACTCGGTCTTGCCGAGATGGGCGACGCCGGCGTCGAGATGGTCGACGAGGCGCCCCGGCGTCGCGACGAGCACGTCGAGGCCGCGCTGCAGGGCGCGGATCTGCGCGCCGTGCGGCACGCCGCCGAACACGACGGCGACATTGAGCCGCATCTGCGATCCGAGGACGCGGAAGCTTTCGGCGATCTGGCTCGCGAGCTCGCGCGTCGGGCTCAGCACCAGCACGCGGGCGCCGCCGCGCGGCGGTTGCTGGCGGTTCTCGGCGAGCTTGTGCAGGATGGGAAGGGCGAAGGCGGCCGTCTTGCCAGTGCCGGTCTGGGCGATGCCGACGAGGTCGCGGCCGGAGAGAACGTGGGGAATGGCCTGCGCCTGGATCGGCGTCGGCTGCGAGAAGCCCATTTTGTCCAGGGCGAGGAGAAGCGGCTCGGCGAGGCCGAGGCCGGAGAAGTCTTGCAAAGGGAGAACTTTCGGATGCGCAGCTCCGCCGTCTAGCGGGCGGTCGCGGCTGGGAACGGTTGAGGGCCCGAACCGGGCCCATCATGAGGCGCGATAAACGCGGCAGGAGAATGAGCGCTCCATTCTCCCTGCAACCGACGCGCCAGCGTCTGCAACTTGGCAGGCGGTCTGCATATGGATGAGTTGGATCAAAAAGTCAAGCCGGCGGCATTACAGAACGCTGCGCCGATTATGACTGTGCGGCGCCGCGACTTGGCGGCTGAGGCGGCTCCTTTCGCAAATATGTCAAAGATTTGAATCTGTCTATATTTGAGGCGTGGGCTCTCGCGTGAAGCACGCTCGCGCGTCGAGGGCGCTTCCTTGAAGCCTCTCCAACTTTGCCGCCGGATGTTCTAAGAGCGCGCAGCGCCGCGCCGGCGCCGGGGAGCCGCCGTGGACGTCGTTTTCCTTGACAACGGGCTGATCGGAAAGGGCGAGCACAGCTTCACCCTGATCCGCGAGGTGGGCGACGCGCTCTCGCGCCGCGGCGTCGGCTGGACCGCTTACGGCGCGCGCAGGATGAACCCGCAGGTCGCGCAGGAGCTCGGCGCGGTCCCGCATTTCAGCCATTCGCTCTATGAGAGCGTCGGCGCGAGCGCCAACGAATGGCGGCTCATGCGCGCGGCGGCGTTCCTGACCGCCCGGCGCTTCGATCCGAACCTGCCGACCGAGAGGGCCAGCGCCCGCGTCATGAACCGCGCCTTCGCGCAGGACATTCTCGCCCTGCCGGAGCGCGCCTTCGGGCCGGGACGGCTCGTCGCGCTGCCGGGCGTCGCCCAGCACCAGCTTCCGGGCCTCGTCGAGGCGCTTCTGGCGACCGCGCCGGAGCGCCGTCCGCGCGTGTTGTGCCAGCTGATGTTCGCCCCCGACTGGACCCCATGGGGGACGCCCGGCCGCCTCGGCCCGCGCCTCTACGCCCGCGCGTTCAAAAAGGCCCGGCCGCTGATCGGCAAGACCCTGTTCTTCGGCGCGGAGAACGCGGCGATCGCCGGCCTCTACCGCGCGGCCTACGGCGTCGAGGCGGCGCTGCTGCCCGTTCCCTTCGGCGGCGCGGAAAAGGCGCGTCAGGTTCCGGCGCGGCCGTGCTTCGCCTTCTTCGGCTACTCCAAGGCCGACAAGGGCTTCCATCTTCTGCCCGAGGCGATCGCCATTTGCCGCGCGCGCGGGCTCGACGCCGATTTTCTCGTGCAAATCCAGCATGGCGGCTGGGAGGCGAGCACGGTCGCGGCCGAGAAGGCGCTGCGGGCGCTGGAGGGCGTCAGGCTGATCGAGGGCGTGCTCGACGAGGCGGCCTACGCCGCCGCCGCGCACGAGGCCGACGCCATGCTTCTCCCCTACGACCCGACGCTGTTCGGACTGCGCGGATCGGGGATCTTCACGCAGGCGACGGCGGCCGGACGCCCGGTGGTCGCCTCAGCGGGCGCCTTCGCCGCCGCGGCGGTCGCGGCGGGGGAGGCGGAGGGGGAAGTCTTCTTCCCCTATGACGCGAAAGCCTTCGCCGACGCGATCATGCGGCTCGCCGCGCGCATGCCGACCGCACATAAGAAGGCGGCCGCCCTCGCCGCCGACTTCGCGCGAAGGCATACGCCGGACGCCTACGCCGACGTGCTGCTGGCGCACGCCGGCGGGCTGTGAGCGGCTTCAGACGTCGGTCGAGTCGTCGCCGTAGTCGGAGTCGAAGCCCGGATCGTAGTCGGCGTTCTGGTAGTCCGACCCGCCGCCGAAGCCGCCGGCGTCGGCCTGCTGCGCGCCCTGGTCGCCGTAGTAATTGTTGATGATGGTGTCGCCGCCGCCCTCGTTGCTGGCGAGGTCGGCGTCGGCGCCCGCCTTCGACTCGGCGCCGGCGACGCCTTCGCCGATGCCGAGCGGATTGCCGGAGCCGGCGAACAGGCCCTTGATCGAATCGGCGAGCAGCACGCCGCCGGCGACGCCCGCCGCCGCGCCAAGCGCGCCGCGCAGGAAGCCGCCACCGCCGCCGCCCATCGGACCCGCGCCCATCGGACCGCCGAAGCCGCCTTGCGGGCCGCCCCACGGACCGCCCTGCGGGCCGAAGCCTCCGGGCTGCCCGCCGGGGAAGGGCTGGCCATAGGGCTGTTGCGGCCCGCCGCCCCATCCGCCGCCCTGGGGCTGACCGCCCCATCCGCCCTGTTGAGGCTGCCCGCTCCAGCCGCCTTGCTGCGGTTGCCGCTGGCCATACCCCTGCGGCGGCTCGGGGCGCGGCTGCGGCTGGCCGCCGCCGAACAGCGAGCCGAGCCCGCCGAGGAAGCCGCCGCCCTGCTGCGGCTGCGGGGCCTGGCGCAGGCGTTCGTTGAGATCGGCGACCTCGGCCTCGAGTTGCTGCAGCCGGTCGTTGGCGGCGCGCAGCGCCTGGTCCTGCACGATGGTCGTCTGGGCGAGCAGATAGGGCGCGTAGGGCAGCGCCCTCACCGCGTCGTTGATGAAAGCCTCGGCCTCTTTGTCGCGCGGCCCGTCGCCGGCGGCCTTGATCCGGTCGAACAGGCCCTGAATCAGCTGGCGTTCCTCAGGTGACATGGAGCTCTCCGGTTGAAGGGCGGCGCAGGGCCGCGCCCTAGAGATAGGCGCGCCGCGTCGCCGCGTAAGGCCTCCTCCCTTGCAGGCGTAGCGCCCCGCCCGTAGAAGGGCCGCTTAAATTTTGGAAAGGTCGCCCCGCGGCCTTCGGGAAATGGCTTCATGACGCAGGACGACAAACCGGCGCGCGGGCAGGCGCGGCTTCCGCGCGGCTTCGCCGACCGCGGCCCGGCCGAGCTCGCCGCGACGCAGAAGATGCTCGAGGCGATCCGCGCCTCCTACGAGCTCTACGGCTTCGAGGCGGTGGAGACGCCTTTCGTCGAGTTCACCGACGCGCTCGGAAAATTCCTGCCCGACCTCGACCGGCCGAATGAGGGCGTGTTCTCGTTCAAGGACGACGACGAGAGCTGGCTCTCTTTGCGCTACGACCTCACCGCGCCGCTCGCCCGCTTCGTCGCCGAGAATTACGATCGGCTGCCGAAGCCCTACCGCAGCTATCGCGCCGGCTATGTGTTCCGCAACGAGAAGCCGGGGCCGGGGCGCTTCCGCCAGTTCATGCAGTTCGACGCCGACACGGTGGGCTCGGCCAGCGTCGCCGCCGACGCCGAGATGTGCATGATGGCCGCCGACACGCTGGAGAAGCTTGGCGTGCCGCGCGGCGGCTATGTGATCAAGGTCAACAACCGCAAGGTGCTCGACGGCGTGCTGGAGGCGATCGGCCTCGGCGGCGACGAGAACGCGGGGCGGCGGCTGACCGTGCTGCGCGCGATCGACAAGCTCGACAAGTTCGGGCCGGAGGGCGTCGCCCTGCTGCTCGGGCCGGGGCGCAGGGACGAGAGCGGCGACTTCACGAAGGGCGCGGGGCTCGATAATGCGCAGACGGCTCAAATATTTAATTTCGTAGGCGAACTCAGAGATCTAAAGGGCCCAGAGCACGGTCGGCGTTTCGATAATCGCTATACGGTGTTGCGCTGGCGAAAAATCGTCGAGCAGTCCGTTATCGGTGCTGAAGGCGTGAACGAGCTTTTGCAGTTCTCTGATCTCATTAATGCGGCGGAATACGACGACCGGGTTCAGATAACTTCCGAAACCGTCCGCGGCCTCGAATATTACACCGGCCCCGTCTTCGAGGCCGAGCTGACCTTCGAAGTCGCCGGCGAGGACGGCAAGCCGGTCCGCTTCGGCTCGGTCGGCGGCGGCGGGCGCTACGACGGCCTCGTCGGCCGCTTCCGTGCCGAGAACGTTCCGGCGACCGGCTTCTCGATCGGCGTCTCGCGGCTCTACGCCGCGCTGAAGGCGGTGGGCTCGCCCATCGTGGCGCAAGGCGCGCAGCACGGTCCCGTCGTCGTGCTCGTCCTCGACAAGGGCGAGACCGCCCGCTACCAGCGCTTCGTCGCCGACCTGCGCGCGGCCGGCGTCAGCGCCGAGCTCTATCTCGGTTCCTCCGGCATGAACGCGCAACTCAAATACGCGGACAAGCGCGGCTCGCGCTGCGCGATCATCCAAGGGACCAACGAGCGCGAGCACGCGGACGGCCCGCAAGTGACGATCCGCGACCTCGCGCTCGGCGCGAAGATCGCCGGCATGAACAAGGACCGCGCCGACTATCTCGAAATGCGCGGGAAGGCGCAGTTCACGGTTCCCGAAACCCGCCTCGTCGAGGCCGTGCGCGAGGTCCTCGCGCGGGGCGGGTGAGGCGGGGCGCGGTTTCCTTCCGCGCCGCCATGCTCTAAGAGGGCGCCAGCGCAACCCTCATCCGCCGGGACGCCCGTCCCGCGCCCTCCGAGCTCCTCGTGACCAACGCCAATTCGCAGGCCGTCGCGGCCCATCTCGCCAACGCCGGCTATCAGCGCTGCGAGCCGGCGATCCTTCAGCCGGCCGCGATCTTCTTCGACTCGGGCGAGGATCTGCGCGGCCAGCTCTACATCACGAGCGACCTCTCCGGCGCTGAATACTGCCTGCGGCCGGAGTACACCATCCCCGTGTCGCGCCATTACCTCGCCTCCGGGCTCGTCGGCGAGGCGGCCGCCTATTCCTATTGCGGCCCGGTGTTCCGCTACGCCCCCGGCGAGAGCGGCGAATTCGTCCAGGCCGGCGTCGAGAGTTTTGGACGCGGCGACCTCGAAGCGGTGGACGCCGAGATCCTCACCCTCGCGCTCGACGCCGCCGCCGTGGCGGGCGCTGGAACGCTCGACGTGCGCCTCGGCGACGCGGCCCTGTTCACGCGCTTTCTCGAAGCGCTCGACCTTTCGCCGCAATGGCGCCGGCGCATCGCCCGCGGCCATGGACAGGGCAAGAGCGTCGCCGAAAGCCTCGACGCGGCGAAGAACGGCGCGCACGACCATTCGGGCGTGCTCTCGCTCCTGCAGGGGGCCGACCCGAAAGGCGCGCGCGCGCTCGTCGAGGATCTGCTCTCGATCGCCGGCGTCGCCACTGTCGGCGGGCGCACGGCCGGCGAGATCGCCGATCGCTTCCTCGAGCAGGCGGCGACGGCCCGCGGCGGCGCGCCGCGCGAAAAAATCGCCGTCGTCGAACGCTTCCTGTCGATCAAGGGCGATCCGGACCAGGCCTCGCTGGAGCTGCGTCGGCTCGCCGCCGACGCGCGGCTCGACCTTTCGGCGAGCCTCGACGCCTTCGACACGCGGCTCGGCTTCATCGCCGCGCTCGGCTTCGACCTCGCCTCGCTCCTGTTCGAGGCGAGCTTCACGCGCGACCTCGACTATTACACCGGCTTCGTGTTCGAGGCGCGCGACAGGTCGCGGCCGACGGAAAAGCCCGTCGTCGCCGGCGGACGCTACGACCAGCTTCTCGCGCGGCTCGGCGCGCCCGCGCCCGTTCCGGCGGTCGGCGCGGCGATCTGGGTCGACCGGCTCGGCGGAGGCGGACAATGAGCGCCCTCGTCCTCGCCGTGCCCTCGAAGGGCCGCCTGCAGGAGAACGCGCAGAGCTTCTTCGCGCGCGCCGGGCTCGAGATCGCGCAGGGGCGCGGGGCGCGCGACTACCGCGGCGCCCTCGTCGGCCTCAAGGAGGTGGAGGTCGCCTACCTCCCGGCCGCCGACATCGCCGCCTCGCTCGCCAGCGGGCAGGTCCATCTCGGCGTCACCGGCGAGGACCTCGTGCGCGAGCAGATTCCCGACGCCGACGAACGGGTGGCGATGCTGGCGCCGCTCGGCTTCGGCTTCGCCAATGTCGTCGTCGCCGCGCCCCGCGCCTGGATCGACGTGCGCTCGATGGCCGACCTCGAAGACGTCGCGGCGGGTTTCCGGGCGAAGCGCGGCGAGCGGATGCGCGTCGCGACCAAATATGTGAACCTCACCCGCCGCTTCTTCGCGGCGATGCATGTCTCCGACTATCGCATCGTCGAAAGCTCCGGCGCGACCGAGGGCGCGCCCGCGGCGGGGCAGGCCGAGCTGATCGTCGACATCACCACTACGGGCGCGACGCTCGCCGCCAACGCGCTGAAGATCCTCGACGACGGGATCATCCTGCGCTCGCAGGCGAGCCTCGTCGCCTCGCTTTCCGCGCGCTGGAGCCCGCCCGCGCTGGAGGCGGCGCGCGTGATTCTCTCGCGCATCGCCGCCGAGGAGACGGCGCGCACGACGCGCGAGGTCGCCGCCTTCCTGCCCGACGCGGCGCCGGCCCTGTTCATGGAGGCGCAGACGCTGTTCGGCGCGAGGCTGCGCTACCGCTCGGCGGACGGGCGCGTCGGCCTCAACGTCGCGAGGGCGCAGGCGCCCGAGCTCGCCGACTGGCTGATCGGGCGGGGCGCCGGACATGTCGGCGTCGCGTCGCTCGATTATGTGTTCTCCGCCGAGAACCCGCTTTACGACCTGCTCGCCGCCCGCGTCGCGGCGCGCGGCTGAATGTTCAGGTGAGGCCCGGTCAGGAAAGGCTCGACATGGCGGCTCGCATCATCGTCAATCTTCCCGAGGGCGGCGTCGTCCTGTTCGGCGGCGCCCCGGAGCAGGGCGTCGCCGACGCCGGCCTGCACGCCGGCGCGACGCGCGTCGAAGTCGGCGCGCTCGAGGCCGCCTTCGGCGCCCTTGGCGTCGTGGCCGCGGCGATGGAGCGCGCGGTGGCGGCGCTGCCGAACAGGCCCGAGGACATGGAGGTCGAGTTCGGCGCGACGCTGAGCTCTGATGGCGATCTGTGGATCGTCGGCCCCGACGCCTCGCCCGAGTTCACCGTCCGGCTGGCGTGGGAGGCCGACTGAGCCTCACATCGCCGACAGCGTGACCAGCGTGCGCCCTGCCTCGTCGACGAGCAGGAGCTTGCGCTGGGCCGGATCGACGCGCCAGCGCTTGACCTTGGCGAGCGCGTCGAGGAAGCGGCGCTCCTGGTCCATCGCCGCCGGCGGGCAGGCCATCTGCGTCGAGAACAGCCGGCCGAGGTCGATCCGCTCGCCGTCGATCGTCGCCTTGCCGCCGAAGCGGTTGCAGCCGCCCGATCCCGAGACCGTCCCGTCGGCGGCGATCTCGAGCGTCGTCTGCAGCCGGTCGATCACGCCGCGCCCCTCGACAGATTCGGCGAGCCAGCGGCCGGCTGGCGTCGTCGGGGCGGCCTGCGCCACGGCGGCCGGCGCGGGCGCCGCTGAGGCGGCGCTCGCGCGCTGCAGCAGGAGATCCGCGCGGTTGCGCCGCCCCGAGAACACGGGATGCGCCGTCGTCGTGACGAACCACGGGGCGCCGTCGACGGTGATGCGCGCCTGCAGCGCGTAGCGGCGGCGCTTCACGATCGCGCCGGCGTCGTATTGCAGGACGAAGGGGATCGGCGGCTGCCGCCCGCGCGTCTCGATCGAGGTCTGCGCGATGACGGGCGAGGGCGCGTCGGCGAGCGAGACGTCGACCAGCTTCACCTCGACGAGCGCGTTCGGCGGCAGCGCCATGCGCTCGCGATAGGCGACGGTTCCCTTGAGCGTCCGCGTCTGCGCCATCGCCGCGCCGGCCGAAAACAGGGCGGCGAGCGTCGCCGCGAGGAGGAGCGAAAGCGTCTTCATGCCGTTCCCCTGGCTCCCGTGAGCGAAAGTCTTCACGCCGAGACCGGCGCCTCGCCGAGCGCCGAGGCGCCGTCGGCCCGCGGGCGCATCTCGAGATGGCGCGCGTGCCGGTCGAGAAGGCTCGAGCGGTGGCCGATCGACACGATGGTCGAGCCCTTCAGCTCGCGGAACAGCGCGTCGTAGATCTCGGCCTCGAGCGCCTCGTCCATGGCGGCGGTCGCCTCGTCGAGGAACAGCCAGTCGGGCCGGGCCAGCAGCGCCCGCGCGATGGCGACGCGCTGCTGTTCGCCGCCCGAAAGCCGCTGCCCCCAGTTGTCGTCGACGAACAGCTTGTCGACGAGGCCGGGCAGCTTCGCGGCCTTGAGCGCGGCGACGACGTCGGCCTCGTCATAGGCGTCGGGCTCGGCCGGATAGGTCACCGCGCCGATCAGCGGGCCGACCGGCAGATAGGGCTTTTGCGGCAGCAGCATCACGCTCGCGCTCTCAGGCGTCGCCACCTCGCCGTCGCCGAGCGGCCAGACGCCGGCGAGCGCCCGGGACAGGGTCGATTTGCCCGAGCCGGAGGCGCCGGTGAGCAGCGTCGATTCGCCGGCGCGCAGGCGCAGGTTGACGTCGCGCACCAGCGTGCGCCCGTCCGGAAGGCGCAGGGTGAGGCCGCGCAGCGCGATGTCGCGCGGGTCGGGCGCCTGCGTCGTCGCCTCGACGGGGCCGGACAGATCGTGCCCCGCCTGGATCGAGGAGTCGAAGGAGGAGAGGCGGTCGAGCACCGATTTGAAGTCGGCGAGCGAGACATAATAGGTCACGAAGAAGGTCAGCGCGCTGTCGACGCTGCCGAAGGCGCGCGCCGTCTGGGTCATCACGCCGAGCGTGATCTTGCCGGCGAAATAGAACGGCGCGGCGACGATGTAAGGAATGAGCGGCGACAGCTGCCCGTAAGTGGCGGTGAAGCCGATCAGGTTCTTCCGCACCGTCACGATCTGGAAGTAATTGGCGATGATCGCGCCGAAGCGGCGGCCGAGCGAGGACTTCTCCGCGCGCTCGCCGTCGAGCAGCGCGACCTGCTCGCCATATTCGCGCAGCCGCGCCAGCGAGAAGCGGAAATCGGCTTCGTAGCGCTGGCGGGCGAAGGACAATTCGACCAGCGAACGGCCGATGAGATGAGTCACCCAGGTGCCGACGCCGGCGTAGATCAGCGCCACCCAGAACAGGAAGCCGGGCACTGCGATCGAGGTGCCGGGCAGCGTGAAATTGGCCGAGAGCCCCCACAGCACGATCGAGAAGGAGACGAGCGAGGAGAGGTTGGAGATGAGCAGGATCGAGAAGGAGTAGATGCCGTAGCCTTCCTGCCCGCCGTTGATGAAGCGGTTGACGTCCTCCGCGATGCGCTGGTCGGGGTTGTCGGCGGCGGTCCCGGCGAGCGCCATGCGGTAATGCGCGTGGCCGTCGAGCCAGCGCGAGACATAGTCCTCGGTCAGCCAGCGCCGCCAGCGGATGACGAGCGTCGAGGCGACGACGAATTCGAGGATCGCCGAGGCGATGAAGATGAACGCCCAGGGGACGAACACCCACAGCAACTGCGACCAGAAGGCGGCGGCGTCCTTGTTCTGGATGGCGTTGAACCAGTCGCGCGAGAAGAACGACAGGCGGACCTGGATGCCGACCTGGGTCTGGTTGATGACGACGAGGAACACCACCATGACGATGGCGAGCCAGCGCTCGCGCACGGTGAAGGACGGCAGCGGCCAGATGCGCACGCTCGTCGGGCCGGGCGCGTCGAAGTAGCGGTCGCCGATCCGCGTCATCGACCGCACCACCGGAATGAAGGAGATGGCGTAGACGATCAGGGCGAAGATGGCGACGGTGAGCGGCAGGCTCTCGGGCACCGCGTAGTCTTCGAGCGAGGGCGGCCAAAGCCCCGTCGGGTTGGCGAGGAACAGCGCGCCGAACACGATCGTCTCGACGGCGAAGGTCGTCGAGAAGATGCGCAGGAAGGTCGAGATCTTCGGGCTCTGGTAGGTCGTGTAGGCGCAGGCGAAGCCGGCGACGGCGAGCAGCAGCACCGTGCCGTCCATCTGGTAGAGGCCGACGACGGCGCAGAGCGCGGAGAACAGGGCGACGGCGGCGGCGAGAATGCGCATGGATGGCCTTATGCTTTGCGGACGCCTCGGGCGCGGACCATCGCGCGCTCGCGCCCGGCCGACGAACCGCTATAGCGGCATGAAGGCGCGTCCCGCATCTAAAAACTATGTAAGGACGCGTCGCTCCCGGCGCGCCGCCTCGCGGTCATTCGCCGTCCGGCCGCGTCGGCGCCCCGTTCACGCAGGCGGAGAGCACGGGGGAGGGCTTGAAGGTCAGCACGCGGCGCGGCTTGATCGGCGCTTCGACGCCGGTGCGCGGGTTGCGGCCGATCCGCTCGCGCTTGGCGCGCACGGAGAACAGTCCGAAGGAGCGCAGCTTGACGCTGTCGCCGCGCACCAGGGCGTCGCTGATCTCCTCGAGCGCCATCTCGAAGATCTGGCGCGCCTGGGCGCGCGAAAGGGCGGGGCAGGAGGCGTAGACCGCCTCGAGGAGCGCCGCGCGGGTTGCGGTCCGTCTTTCCGCAGCATGCGACTGCGGCTCGCAGGTTCGCGCCGTCACCGTCTCCCCCGCTTAAAATCGCTTGTCGCCAGAATAGATCACATCGACGAAATTTGGGAAGCGGTCGGCACGCTCGCGCCGCTTCTTCGCGTGGAAGGTGCGCAAGCTTCATGTCGAGATTGCGGCTCCCGCGCGCCGTCGCGGGGCCGGACGTGAAAAAAGCCCCGGATCGCTCCGGGGCTTTCTTTCGGCTCGTCTCTTCGGGCGCGCGGCCGGATCAGAAATCCATGCCGCCCATGCCGCCCATGCCGCCGCCGCCCGGCATCGCGGGGGCTTCCTTCTTGGGCTGCTCGGTGATGATCGCCTCGGTGGTGATGAGGAGGCCGCCGACGGAGGCCGCGTCCTGCAGGGCCGTGCGCACGACCTTGGTCGGATCGATGATGCCGAGCTTCACGAGGTCGCCGTACTCGCCGCTCTGGGCGTTGTAGCCGTAGGCGTAGGACGGGTTCTCGATCAGCTTGCCGACCACGACGGCGCCGTCGGCGCCGGAGTTGTCGACGATCTGGCGGGCCGGGGTCTGGACCGCCTTGCGGACGATCTCGACGCCGGTCTTCTGGTCGGCGTTCTCGACGGAGACGTTGTCGAGCGCCTTGATGGCGCGCAGCAGGGCGACGCCGCCGCCGGGCAGGACGCCTTCCTCGACCGCCGCGCGGGTGGCGTTGAGGGCGTCGTCGACGCGGTCCTTCTTCTCCTTGACCTCGACCTCGGAGGCGCCGCCGACGCGGATCACCGCGACGCCGCCGGCGAGCTTGGCGAGGCGCTCCTGCAGCTTCTCGCGGTCATAGTCGGAGGTCGTGTCGGCGACCTGGGCCTTGATCTGGGCGATGCGGGCCTCGATGTCGGCCTTGGCGCCGGCGCCGTCGATGATCGTCGTCGACTCCTTGTCGATGCGGATGCGCTTGGCGCGGCCCAGCATGTTGAGGGTGACGTTCTCGAGCTTGATGCCGACTTCCTCGGAGATCAGCGTGCCGTTGGTGAGGATCGCGATGTCCTCGAGCATGGCCTTGCGGCGGTCGCCGAAGCCAGGCGCCTTCACGGCCGCGACCTTGAGGCCGCCGCGCAGCTTGTTGACGACGAGCGTGGCCAGCGCCTCGCCCTCGACGTCCTCGGCGACGATCACGAGCGGCTTGCCGGACTGCACCACCGCCTCGAGCACGGGAAGCAGCGCCTGCAGCGAGGAGAGCTTCTTCTCATGGATGAGGATGAAGGGATCCTCGAGCTCGGCGATCATCTTCTCGGCGTTGGTGATGAAATAGGGCGAGAGATAGCCGCGGTCGAACTGCATGCCCTCGACGACGTCGAGTTCGGTCTCGAGGCTCTTGGCCTCCTCGACCGTGATGACGCCCTCGTTGCCGACCTTCTGCATGGCGGTCGAGATCATCTCGCCGACCGACTTGTCGCCGTTGGCCGAGATGGTGCCGACCTGGGCGATCTCCTCGTTCGAGGTGACCTTCTTGGAGTTGGCCTTGAGGTCGGCGACGACGGCGGCGACCGCCTGGTCGATGCCGCGCTTCAGGTCCATCGGATTGAGGCCGGCGGCGACCGCCTTGACGCCTTCGCGCACGATCGAGGCGGCGAGGATGGTGGCGGTGGTGGTGCCGTCTCCGGCGGCGTCGTTCTGCTTGGAGGCGACCTCACGCACGAGCTGGGCGCCGAGGTTCTCGAACTTGTCGGAGAGCTCGATCTCCTTGGCGACGGTGACGCCGTCCTTGGTGATGCGGGGAGCGCCGAAGCTCTTCTCGATCACGACGTTGCGGCCCTTGGGGCCGAGCGTGACCTTGACGGCGTTGTTGAGGATGTCCACGCCGCGCAGCATGCGGTCGCGGGCGTCGGACGAAAAGCGGACGTCTTTGGCTGCCATTCCTGGAAACTCCTGAAAGCTGGTTCACTGGGCGCGGAAAGAGGACGCTCAGGCGACGACGCCGAGGATGTCGCTTTCCTTCATGATGAGCAGGTCCTGGCCGTCGATCTTGACCTCGGTGCCGGACCATTTGCCGAACAGGATCTTGTCGCCGGCCTTGACGTCGAGCGGGGTCACGTTGCCCTTCTCGTCGCGGGCGCCCGGGCCGACGGCGACGATCTCGCCTTCCTGCGGCTTCTCCTTGGCGGTGTCGGGGATGATGATCCCGCCCTTGGTCTTCTCCTCGCTGTCGAGACGCTTCACGACGACGCGGTCGTGCAACGGACGAAAGGCCATGACAGAATTCCCTTGGCTGGCCGCCGAAGCTCGTGCTCCGCGATGGAGGGCCTCAGTTAGGCGGCGGATTGAAACGGGCCTGTTAGCACTCTCTCACGATGAGTGCTAACCGCGGCCCCTATCTATGAGCGGCCCCTCGCGCTGTCAAGGCGCCGGCCGTCGGCGGGCGCGGCCTTCGTCGCACATCGCCGCGCGGCGACCGCGAGTATTTCCCCGCAAATATTGAAAGCGTGCGGCGCCGCGCGAATTCGCTCGCGCCGCACGCACGAAGCAGTCTAAAAGAATTCAAAAAAGCTGGGCGTGGAACGCTCCGGCGTCGAGGAACGAGCCGAAGGATGCAGGACATGGAGGAAGAAGTTTCGTCGCACTATGATTCGACCACGATCGCGCTGCACTGGCTGACCGCGGGAATGGTCGCCGCCCTGTGGTGCGTCGGGCGGGTCGCGGATTTCTTTCCCAAGGGCGTCTGGCGCACCAATGTCTGGTCGATCCACGTCTCGCTCGGCTTCGCGTTCGTCACCGTGCTCGCCTGGCGCATCGTCTGGCGTTTCTTCGGCCGCAGGCGGCTGCCCTTTCCCTATCCGGGCCTGACGCACAAGCTCGCCGCCGCTTCGCACGCGCTGCTCTACGCGCTGGTGTGCGTCGTCGTGGCGCTCGGCGTCGTCAACGCCTTCGTGCGCGGCTTCAACCTGTTCGACGTCTTCGCCCTGCCGCAGTTCGGCGACCGCGAGCTTAAGACGCCGATCACCTTCTGGCACGGCCTGTTCGCCAATCTTCTGATGCTGACGGCGCTGGCGCACGCCTGCGCCGCGCTGTTCCACCATTACGTCCTGCAGGACGGCGTGATGGAGCGGATGATTCCGGAGCGCCAGATCTATGTCGAGGAGCCTGACCTCGACACGTTGATCGAAGACGGCAAGGGCGGACGCTCAAGCCACACCTGAACCCCGGAATCCTCAAATATAGCTAGATTAGTTTTTTTCTAAAATAGTTGCCGCTCCCTCCACCCGTCGCTATCAAGCTGGTCGTCGCCCTCGGGCGCCGTCCCTCTCGATCATGCCGGGTGGAGGCAGATGTCAGCGTCAGTCACAAAGCGCGAATGCGGCGAAGTCTATGATCCGCTGACGATCGCCCTCCATTGGAGCGTCGCCGGGCTCGTCGTCGCGCTCTGGATCATAGGCCAGGTCGCGGACCTGTTTCCAAAAGGCCCGCTGCGCGGCGGCCTGTGGTCGACCCATGTCGTGCTTGGCTTCTTCCTCGCCGTCCTCGTCGTCTGGCGGCTGGCCTGGCGCGTTTCGCGCGGGCGCCGCCTGCCGCCGTCCGGAGGGCGCGCGCTCGCCATCGCGGCCAAGGCGGTCCAGGGGCTGATGTATTTAACGCTGCTCGCGGTGATCCTGCTCGGCGTCGTCAACGCCTTCGTGCGCGGCTTCAACCTGTTCGGCGTCTTCAGCCTGCCGCAGATCGGCGACCGCGAATTGCGCAAGCCGATCACCGAATGGCACGAACTTGCGGCGAACCTGCTGCTCGCGCTCGCGCTCCTTCACGCGGGCGCGGCCCTTTTCCACCATTACGCGCTCAAGGACGGGGTGCTTCTCCGCATGGCGCCGGGGCTTCGGCGGGCGGCGCCGGACGGCGGGAAGCTCTAGACTCTTCGCCAGGCGGAACAGCGGAGGCGACATGGTCCAGCCGCACCCCGAGAACCATCTCGTCGCGAGGATCGGCTGGCTGCGGGCCGCGGTCCTTGGCGCCAATGACGGGATCATCTCGACGGCGAGCCTGATGCTCGGCGTCGCCGCCGTCAGCTCCACGGGCGAGGTCGTCGTCGCGGGCCTCGCCGCCCTCGTCGCCGGCGCGATGTCCATGGCGGCCGGCGAGTATGTGTCCGTGAGTTCGCAGGCCGACACCGAGAACGCCGATCTCGACCGCGAGCGGCGCGAGCTTGCCGAGAATCCGAAGTTCGAGGAGAAGGAGCTCGCGCAGATCTATGTCGGCCGCGGCGTGGAGCCGCAGCTTGCGTTGCAAGTCGCGCGTCAGCTCATGGCGAAGGACGCGCTCGGCGCCCATGCGCGAGACGAACTCGGCATTTCCGAGGCGGTCGCCGCAAATCCCGTGCAGGCGGCGTTCGCCTCCGCGGCGAGTTTCGCGTCGGGCGCGGCGCCGCCGCTCGCGACGGCGGCCATCGCGCCCCGGGAGCTCCAGGCTGCGCTTATCTGCGGCGTCTCGCTGGCGCTCCTCGCCGTGCTCGGCGCGATAGGCGCGCGCGCCGGCGGCGCCTCCATGCTCAAGCCTGCGCTGCGTGTGGCCTTCTGGGGGGCGCTGGCCATGGCCGTCACCGCCGGCGTCGGCGCGCTCGTGGGACGAACGATATAGCTGCGGCGGACGGGCGTCTTGACGCGGACGCGAAAGTTGGCGTCAACAGCGCATGTCCCAGCGGTCCAGATCCGAGGGCGCGGCCGGCGTCGCGCTTGTGACCGGCGCGGCGCGGCGCATCGGCCTTTCCATCGCTCGAAAACTCGCCGCGGCGGGCTATGAGGTCGTGCTGCATGCGAGCGAAGCCTCGTTCGAGGAGGCGCGCTCCGCGGCCGCCGCGATCGTCGCGCAGGGCGGGCGGGCGGCGGCGATCGCCGCCGATCTCGCCGACGCCGCGCAGACGGAGGGGCTGATCGCGGCGGCGACCGAGCGCGTCGGTCCGCTCGCGCTGCTCGTCAACAACGCCTCGATCTTCGAGGCCGACGCGGCGAACGACTTCCTCGCCGGCCGCTTCGACGAAATCTTCGCGGTCAATTTGCGCGCGCCCTGCATGCTGGCGGCGCGCTTCGCGGCGCAGGCGCCGTCGGGCGCGAGCGTCGTCAACATCGTCGACCAGCGCGTGCTGAACCTTTCGGCGGACTGCTTTTCCTACACCTTGAGCAAGGCGGCGCTGTGGGCGGCGACGCAGACCATGGCGCAATCCTTCGCGCCCGGGGTGCGGGTCAACGCCGTAGGGCCCGGGCCGGTGCTGCCGAACAGCCGCGACGGCGAGGCGGGCTTCCGTCGCGAGGTCGAGCGCGCGCCGCTGCGCCGGGCGGTCGATCCGGCCGACGTCGCGGACGCCGTGCTCTATCTCGCCGGCGCGCGCAACGTAACGGGGCAGATGATCGCCGTCGACGCCGGCCAGCATCTGGGATGAGGGGCAGGCCGCCGATCGCGTCCGCGACGATCCGGCCGTTTTCCGCGTCAGTCCACTCCGCGCCATCTGCGCGCCGCACGCCTCAATCCGCGCTCGGCAGCCGCCGCATGGTGAATTCGATGCGCTCGCCCTCCAGCTCGCGCCAGGACTCGATCTCGGTCATGTAGGCGGCCTTCGGGAAGCGGTCGAACCATTCGCGCGCCTTGTCGCGCGCCTCGTGGCGAGGCAGGGTGAAGGTCTCGCGCCGCCAGCCGCCGGCCGCGGCGTCCTGCCCGGAGGTCCGGACGCGTCCGGCGAGCCGGCGAGCGACGTCGGCGGGCCGTCTCGGTTCAAAAGGACGCTTCATATGCGCGCTCACTCTGCGACCCCTTCGCGCCGCGCCCGTCGCCGGCCCGACGCATCATAGCCCAGCCGCGCCGCGTAATCGATTCAAAACAAACGACTAACGGCTCCGGGCGCGCCGGCGCGGTTAACGCCGCAGCCCGGCCGCCTCGTCGAGCCACGTGTCGACGAGCGCCGGATCGTCGGGGAAGCCGGCGGCGATCCAGCGCGCTTTGAGGCCCCGCAGGGCCGCGCCCACCGCCGGCCCATGAAGGCCTCTTTCGACGAGCCGCGCGCCGGTGAAGGGGCTTGCCGGAAGCGGGACGGCGCGCAGGGCGGCGCGCACCGGCCCGATCTCGTCCGGCTCGGCCGCGAGGACGGCGCCGTCGATCGCCGCCTCGCGGCCATGGAGATAGGCGAGACGGCGCAGCGCGGCCTCGTCCAGCGGACGAGCGGCGCGCAGGGCGATCGCCGCCGCGCCGGCGCTCACGAGACGGCGCGCCTCGGCGCGCGAAAGGCGCAGACGTTCGGCGAGGCGTCCGGCGTCCTCCGGCGTCGCGACGCACAGCGCGGCGAGCCGCATCAGCGGATCGACCGCGACGCCCGCCCCGCGCAGGCGGGCGAGCCGGCCCGGATTGGGCGCGAGGCCGAGAAGCGGCCCGAGCGCGCCGGCTTCGCTCATCGCCGCGAAACCTTCGGCGGCGCCGTCGAGCGCCGCGAGCTTCAAAAGCTCCGCCCGCACGCGCTCGCGCGAAAGCCTTTCGAGCCCGGCGCGCTCGGCGACGCAAGCCCGAAAACCTTCCGCGTCGATCTTCCGGGCGTAGCCCGCCGAAAAGCGGAAGAAGCGCAGAATGCGCAGATAGTCCTCGCGGATGCGCCGGCGCGGCTCGCCGATGAAGCGCACTTTTCGCGCGGCGACGTCCTTGAGCCCGCCGACATAGTCGTGCAGCAGTCCGTCGGACGAGAGTGAGAGCGCGTTGAGGGTGAAGTCGCGGCGCAGCGCGTCGGCGCGGAAGTCGCGGCCGAAGCGCACCTTCGCACGGCGCCCGTCCGTCTCGACGTCCTCGCGAAGGCTCGTGACCTCGAAGCTTTCGCCGCCCGCGAGCAGCGTCGCGGTGCCGTGCTCGATCCCGGTCGGAACGGCGCGCAGGCCGGCGCGCTTAGCCCGCGCGAGAATCTCCTGCGGCGGCGCGGTCGTCGCGAGGTCGATCTCGGCCGGCTCGCGCCCGAGGAGCGCGTCGCGCACGGCGCCGCCGACGACGCGGGCCTCCTCGCCCTCGCCGTCGATCGCTTCAAGGACCCTGCGCAGACCCGGCCGCTCGAGAAGCCGGGCCAGCGCCGGCGGAGCGGGAGTCGGCGCGCTCACTCGAGGCGCCCCGGCGCAAGCTGGCCGTTCTCGATATGCGCCGGCACATAGGCGCCCTGCCGGCGCGGCGCGAGGACGCCGAGGAGCAACGCGCCGCCGACGGCGGCGGCGAGGCCGGCGAGGACGAGGTTCGAGACCGCGCCGCGCGTCCAGTAGTCGACGGCGAAGGGATAGCGGCGGCGCAGCGCCACATAGGCTGCGTAAGCGGCGAAGGGCGCGCCGAACAGAAGCGCCGCCTCGAGGAGAACCCGCCACATCTAAAGGTAGAGCCTTTCATAGAGATTGCGCAGCATGCCCGCCGTCGCGCCCCATATATAATGCTCGCCATAGGCCATGGCGTGGAATCGGCGCAGCCGTCCGCCGAATTCGCGCGTGTCGATCGAATGATTGGCGGCGTCCATCAGAAAGGCGAAGGGCGCCTCGAACACGGACTCGACCTCGTGCGGGTTGAGGTCGAGCTCGAGCGGCGGAACGATCCGCGCGACGACCGGCGCGACGCGAAATCCTGTCCCGGTGACATAGGGCGCGAGGAAGCCGAGCGGTTCGACGCGGCTCGGGTCGAGGCCGATCTCCTCGCGCGCCTCGCGCAGCGCCGCGCCGACGGGCCCTGCGTCCTCCGGCTCGATCCGCCCGCCGGGAAAGGCGATCTGCCCGGCGTGGACGCGCAGCGTCGCGGAGCGGCGGGTGAGCAGCACGCCGACGCCGTCCTCATGGGCGACGAGCCCGATCAGCACGGCGGCGGCGCGCGCGCTCTCCTGCAGCGCGAAGGATTTCAGCTCCTCCTCCTCGATGAACGGATCGCTGACGACGTCGCGCGCGTCGGGAGGCGGCGCGACGCGGTCGAGCTTGCGGCGCAGCTCGGCGAAGATCCGCTCCTGAGCGAAGCGCGGGTCGGGGTCGAGCCTCAGGGTCAATCTGCGGCCTCGATGGCGGCGACCTCGGCGGCCGAGGCGATCTTGAAGAACGCGCCGTCCGAGACGACGCCGAAGCTCTCCTCGCCGCCCGCGCGCCGCGTTTCGGCCAAGGCCACGAGCTCGGGGACGAGCGAGCGCGCGACGAGCGCCTCGAGCGCGCCGCGCACGAGCACATAGGGCTTGAGGCCGTCGCGCGCGTCCTTCTCGAAGCGGATAGGATGGTCCGGCCCGGCGCGCGCGCGGTCGCCGACGTTGGTCGTGAACTCGATCGCCGGCGCGCCGTCCTCGTCGAGGACGCGCATGGCCACGGCGACGAAGGGCGCGTCCTCGACCTCGACCGACACGCTTTCGACCGGCGTCACGAGGAGATGGCGCTCGCCGTCCCGACGCAGGATGGTCGAGAACAGGCGCACGAGCGCCGGCCGCAGGATCGGCGCGCCGTGCTGGCTCCAGCTTCCGTCGCGGGCGATCCTGAGGCCGATGTCGCCGCAGAAGGGCGGGCGCCACAATTCGACGGGCGGGAGCGGGCGCCCCGGCGCATGCGCCTCGAGGCCGCCGCCGGCGGAAAGGCGCAGCAGCGAGACGCCGGCCGGCGCGTCCTCGAAATCCTGCGCCATCCGCGCGCCTCCCTCGCCCCTTGAGCTCCGGCGGCGAAAGCCGGACGGGGCCATCAAAAAGAGCCAATCACGGCGAATGTGAAACAGAGCGCGGTCGACATTGCAATCGCGATGGACAAGTCTTCTCGCGGGCCGCACATTCCGCGCGCCGATCGGGCGCCGTTCGCTATGCGCCGCTCCGGCGCAACCTCGACAGGGAGCTTCATGGCCGACGCAGCCGCAACCTCTCTCGAAGCCGCCGTGGAGCGCAGCGCCGAAGCCGCGCTCGACCGCATCGGCGCCGCCCGCGCCGCCATCGAGACGGTCATCTTCGGACAGGCCCGCGTCGTCGAGGAGGCGCTGGCGACGCTGCTCGCCGGCGGCCACGGGCTGCTCGTCGGCGTCCCCGGCCTCGCCAAGACCCGTCTCGTCGAGACGCTCGGAACCGTGCTCGGCCTCGACGGGCGCCGCGTCCAGTTCACTCCCGACCTCATGCCGGCCGACATCCTCGGCTCCGAGGTCCTCGAGGAATCGGCCGACCACAAGCGCAGCTTCCGTTTCGTCAAGGGGCCGATCTTCGCCCAGCTCCTGATGGCCGACGAGATCAACCGCGCGAGCCCGCGCACCCAGTCGGCGCTCTTGCAGGCGATGCAGGAATATCACGTCTCGGTCGCCGGCGAGCGGCACGATCTGCCCTCGCCCTTCCATGTGCTGGCGACGCAGAATCCGCTCGAGCAGGAGGGCACCTATCCGCTGCCGGAGGCGCAGCTCGACCGCTTCCTGATGCAGATCGACGTGCCGTACCCCGACCGCGCGGCCGAAAAGCGCATTCTGCTCGAGACCACCGGCGCCTCCACGCCCGCGGCGCGCGCGGTGATGGGCGCCGACGACCTCATGGCGATGCAGCGCCTCGTGCGCCGGCTGCCCGTCGGCGAGATGGTGATCGAGGCGATCCTCGACCTCGTGCGCTCGGCGCGCCCGGGCGAGGGCGACTCGGCGGTCACCCGCCATATCGCATGGGGCCCGGGTCCGCGCGCGGCGCAGGCCTTGATGCTCGCGACGCGCGCGCGCGCCCTCCTCGACGGGCGGCTCGCCCCCTCGAAGGCCGACGTCGCGGCGCTCGCCGAGCCGATCCTCAAGCACCGTATGGCGCTGACCTTCGCCGCGCGCGCGGAAGGCGAGACCATTCCCGGCCTCATCGCGAAGCTGACGGAGACGCTCGCCTGAGATGAGTCTGGTCAAGGTTCTCGAGCGGGACGGCGGCGGATTCGGCCTCGGCCGGCAGGAGGAGGCGCTCGCGCTGGCGCAGCGTCTGCCGAGCCTCGTCGTCGCGGCGCGGGAGACGGCGGCGAGCGTCATGCACGGCCTGCACGGGCGAAGGCGCTCCGGGCCGGGTGAGAATTTCTGGCAGTTCCGGCCCTATTCCTTCGGCGAGGCGCAGAACCGCATCGACTGGCGCCGCTCGGCCCGCGACGACCGGATCTATGTGCGCGAGCGCGAGTGGGAATCGGCGCATACCGTCGCGACATGGATCGACCGCTCGGCGTCGATGCGCTTCGTCTCGAAGCTCGCCCTGCAGCCGAAGGTCGACCGCGCCGTCGTGCTCGGCCTCGCGGCCGCCGATCTCCTGGTCGGCGGCGGGGAGCGCGTCGCGCTGCTCGGGCTCACCCGTCCGCTCGCCGCGCGCGACGTCGTCGAGCGCTTCGGCGTGGCGCTCGCCGAGGATCTTCGCCAGCGCGCGCGCTCCGGCGCGCCTGACGAGGAGCTGCCGGCGCGCGAGCCGCTCGCGCGCAACGCCCACGCGGTGCTGATCGGCGATTTCCTCAGCCCGGCGGCCGAGATCGAGGCGACGATCCGGGCGCTCGCGGCGCGCGGGGCGCGGGGCCATCTGGTGCTGATCGCCGATCCCGTCGAGGAAACCTTTCCCTTCGCCGGCCACACCGAGTTTCTCGACGTCGATTCGCCGGCGCGGCTCAGCGTGGGCGAGGCGAGCGCCTTCCGCGAGGCCTATCTCGGCCGCCTCGCGGCGCATCGCGAGGCGGTCCGCGAGGCGGTGCGGCGGCGCGGCTGGACCGTGACCCTGCACCGCACCGACCGCCCGGCGAGCGAGGCGCTGATCGCGCTGAAGCTGCGGCTTGAGGCCGAGCTCGCCGGCGCCGGACGGACGCCCTGACATGTTCGGCCTGCCGCTCGCCTTCGCCGCTCCCGCCGTGCTCGCCGCCCTCGCCGGCCTGCCGCTGCTCTATTACCTGCTGCGCGTCACGCCGCCGCGCCCGCAACGGATTCCCTTTCCTCCGCTCAAGCTGTTCCTCGACCTGCCGCCGGCGCGCAAGACGCCGCTGCGCACGCCCTGGCCGATCCTCCTGCTTCGTCTCGCCGTCGCCGCCTGCGTCATCCTCGCCATGGCCGGGCCGGTGCTCAATCCGACTCCCGCCGCGTCCGGCTCGGGGCCGCTGCTCGTCATCCTCGACGATAGCTTCGCCGCGGCGCCGGACTGGGAGCGCCGCGTCGCCGCCGCCGCCGAGCGCCTCGACGCGGCCGGCCGGGCCTCGCGTCCCGTCGCCGTCGCGGCGGCCTCGGACGGCGCGAAGGCGATCGTCCTCACGGACTCCGCCAAGGCGCGCGAGCGGCTGCGGGCTCTGAAGCCGCAGCCCATTTCGCCGGACCGCGGTCCGCTCGGCGGCGCCGTCGCGGCCTTCGTCGAGGCTCATCCCGACTCCGCGCTGGCGTGGATCGCCGACGGCGTCGAGCGCGGCGGCGCAGGCGAGTTCGCCGCGCGCCTCGGCGCTCTCGGCGAAAAATTCGGCCGCAGGCTGGAGATCGTCGCCGGGCGCGAGCCCGCGCGCGCCCTCGCCGACGCGCGCAATCTCGCGGGCGGCCTCGAGGCGTTCGCGCTGCGCGCCCGCCCGGGCGGGCCGGAGCGCGGGACGGTCGTCGCCTTCGACGCCAAGGGCGCGCGGCTCGGCGCCGCGGCCTTCGATTTCGCCGGCGGAACGCAGGCGCAGGCGAAGATCGAGCTTCCCGTCGAGCTGCGCAACGACATCGCCCGGCTGGAGATCGAGGGCGGACGCTCGGCCGGCGCCGTCGCTCTGCTCGACGGACGCTGGAGGCGGCGCGTCGTCGGCCTCGTGACCGGGGACGGCGCCGATGTCTCGCAGCCTCTGCTCGCCGCCGACTATTACCTGCGCAAGGCGCTCGCGCCCTTCGCCGACGTGCGCGAGCCGAAGCCGGGTGCGGTCGATCCGATCGAAGGCCTCATCCACGACGGCGCCTCCGTCGTCGCGCTCGCCGATGTCGGCGCGCTGTCGGACGCCGAGCATGACGCGCTGCGCGGCTTCGTCGAGCGGGGCGGGGTGCTGCTGCGCTTCGCCGGCACGCGGCTCGCCGCCGGCTCCGACGACCTCGTCCCGACCCGGCTGCGCCGCGGCGGGCGCGTGCTCGGCGGCTCGATGTCATGGGACACGCCCAAGCGCCTCGGCGCCTTCGACCGGTCGAGCCCGTTCTTCGGCCTCATCGCGCCGCAGGAGGTCACGGTGTCGCGGCAGGTGCTGGCCGAGCCCGACCCCGGCCTCGCCGCCAAGACCTGGGCGCAGCTTTCCGACGGCACGCCGCTCGTCACCGCGCAGCGCGAGGGAGAGGGACTCATCGTGCTGTTTCATGTGACGGCGGACGCGTCCTGGTCGAATTTGCCTCTCTCGGGGCTGTTCGTCGACATGCTGCGCCGCGTCGTCGATCTCGCCGGACAGCCGGCGGCCGCCGCCGGGGCGGAGCAGGGCGCCGGAGCGGAGGCCCCGAAGAGCCTGGCGCCGCTCCGCGTCCTCGACGGCTTCGGCGCGCTTGGCCCGCCGCCGGCGAGCGCCAAGCCGGTCGCGGCGAATTTCGACGGCGTCGCCGACGCCGAGCACCCGCCTGGATTCTATGGGCCGGCCAACGCGCCGCTCGCGCTCAACGCGCTTGCGCCCGGCGAGCGGCTCGCGGCGGCCGATTATTCGGCGGCCGGAGTCGCGGCGCAGGCATTGCGGACAGCCGAGCCGGTCAATCTGCAGCCGCCGCTGCTCGCCGCCGCCTTCCTCGGCTTCTGCCTCGACTCCCTCATCTGCCTGCTTCTCGCCGGCGGGACGCGCCAGCGGCGCGCGGCGGCGGCGGTCGCGCTTCTGGCGGCGGCTTGCGCCCTCGGCGCCGCGTCGCCGACGCGGGCCGCGGCCGCCGAGCCTGCGGTTTCGGCGCGCGACGTCAAGTCCGCCCTCTCGACGCGGCTCGCCTATGTGGTCACAGGCGATTCCAAGGTCGACGAGGCGAGCCGCCAAGGCCTCCTCAGCCTGTCGCTGGCGCTGGCGCGGCGCACCTCGTTGACGCCGGGCGAGCCGGTCGGCGTCGATCCGGCGCGCGACGAGCTGAGCTTCTATCCGCTCATCTACTGGCCGATCGTCGCGACGCGGCCGCAGCCGCAGCCGGAGGCGGCGGCGCGCGTCGGCGCCTTCATGAAGCAGGGCGGCACGATCGTCTTCGACACGCGCGACGCGCTCACCGCGCGGCCCGACGGGCCGCCGTCGCCGGAGACGCGCTGGCTGCGCCAGCTTCTCGCCGGCGTCGACGTGCCGGAGCTCGCGCCGGTGCCGGCCGACCATGTGGTCACCAAGACCTTCTATCTCATCGACGGCTTCGTCGGCCGCTACGCCAATGGCGCGACCTGGATCGAGGCGCTGCCGCCGGCGCCTGCCGACGGCTCGGCGCGTCCGGCGCGTTCGGGCGACAGCGTGTCGCCGATCGTCATCACCTCGAACGACCTCGCCGCCGGCTGGGCGAGCGACGCGGACGGGGAGAGCCTCTACGCCCTCAATCCGGGCGGGGCGCGCCAGCACGAGCTCGCGCTGCGTGGCGGCGTCAATCTCGTGATGTACACGCTGACGGGCAACTACAAGGCCGATCAGGTGCACGTGCGCGACCTTCTGGAGCGGCTCGCGCACTGACGTCTCCAGCCAAAACTTCGTGATTCCCTGACCGCCGCGAGGATGATTTCCAGCGAAGGACGCGGGCGCGCGCGGCATCTCGTCGCAACCCTTTTCAAATATTTTGATCTGGAAGGTTGATTTTGTCGCAAGGGTTGAGATAACCAAGCCCGTCTTCGCAGGTGCAGCGAAGGAAAGGTTTAGATTTCCCGTCAAGGTCGGCGAAAGGTTCAGCGCTCAATCTGCCCGTTAACGTCTCGTTAACCATTGGGCTTGATTACTCGGATGCAACGGTGTCTGATTAGCTTCGATCAAGGTTGATGGAACCTTGCCTTAACTGTCGGAGCCCTAACGCTGAGCCTGCCTTCCGATCATTAAAAGGAGCTGGAGGATGAGCCTTCTCGTACGGGGCGATTGGAAAGTCGCCGCCGTGTTGGGCGCCGCCCTCGCGTTTGGCGCCTGCGCCAAGAATCCCGCCGAAGACCCGAGCGCGCTCGCCGGGGCCGGGGCGGGAGCCGGAGGGCGCGGCGCCGCGATCCCCGGAAGCCCGCAGGATTTCGCCCAGAACGTCGGCGACCGCGTCTTCTTCGAAAGCGACTCGAGCGAGCTCAGCCCCTCCGCGCAGGCGACGCTCGACAAGCAGGCGCGCTGGCTGCGCCAGTACGGCAAGCTGGCCTTCACCATCGAGGGCCACGCCGACGAGCGCGGCACCCGCGAGTATAATTTCGCGCTCGGCGCGCGCCGCGCCGAAGCCGCCAAGGCCTATCTCGTCGCGCGCGGCGTGCCGGCCTCCGGCATCCACACCATCAGCTACGGCAAGGAGCGTCCCGTCGCCGTCTGCAACGACATCTCGTGCTGGTCGCAGAACCGCCGGGCGGTCACCGTCCTCGCCGGCTCGCAGTCCTGACGGCGACTTTTACTCAGCCTTTGCTGCGGCGCGGTAGAGGATAGGCCATGCGTCGGGGGGAACGCCCCGGCATGCGTCCATCCGGGCGTAGGAGACGAGCCTGAACGCGGCGCCGTCGAACGCCCATTGCGCCGTCTCGCCGCAATCGGCGATCCCGCGTCCCTTGTTCAGCATGGCCAGCGTCGTGCGCCCGTTCGTGAGGCCCGGATTGACCAGCGTCGACGGGCTGTCGTCCGGCTCCGGCGCGCGCCCGGCGATGGAGAAGATCGCCGGCTTCGCCTCGCCCTGCGCGACGATCGAGAAGCGGTAGGCGAAATTATAGGCCGCCGCCAGTTCGCAGACGCCCCATAGCGTCCGGCCTTCGGACAGCGCTATCGCGATCGGCGGATAATCCGCGCAGCTCGGATCGTCCGAGGGTTTGAGCACGGCCGGAAGCGCGGGCGGCGGATTGATCAGCTTCAGCCCCTCGGCCTTGACGTCCGGAGCGGGAGGCGGGGCGGGGATCGAGCCTGCGTCCGCCGCGCCGCGGTCGACGAGCGCCGTTCGCGTTCCCGCCCGAAGCTGCGCGGCGTCCATATAGAGCAACGCCGCCGCCGATCCTGCGAGCGAGATCGGGCGGGAGGATTTGGCCCTTCCGGCGAGGCCGACCTGCAAGGTCCTGGCGTTGCGGACGGCGTCAAGAAACGGGCCGACGTCGGCGTCGTCGAGGCTGGCGGTGAGGAAGTCGCCGTCGCGACGCGCCGGAAGCGGGGCGGAAAGCGCGGCTTTCCCGTCGAGGCGCAGCGCGAGCGCCGGCCGCGCGGCGGAGCTGTCGGAGACGATGGACAGCGTGACCCGGGACTTGCCCGCAGGATCTCCCGAACGTTCGACGCGCAGGAACGCGCCGCCGGCGCCTTCGTCCGGACCGAGGCCGAGGGCGACGCAGCTCCTGGTATTGTCGCAGCCGACCACCCAGTCGCGGAACGCCTTGAGCTCGCCCGCGCGCTCAGGCTCCTGCGCCGCTGCGGAATAGGAAGCGGCGAGCAGCGGAAGGACGACGACGGCGCGGACGGGGCGCGAAATTCTCATGGCGCAGGTCCCGGCGTGAAAAAGGGGACGGCGAGCCGTCCCCTGGTCTCGAACCGCCGAAGCGGCGGTCGTTCAAGCGCGAGCGCCCGCGTTCACGCTTGCGGCTGCGGCTCCAGTCCGCCGGGCTCGGGGCCGGGCTTCGGCCGCGAGCCTGCGCCGATCGTCGGCACCGGCGAACCGCGCAGCGGCGGCGTGTCGTCGGGGTTCTCGCGCACCGGCTTCCTGCCTTGCAGGAGGCCGATGATCTCGTCGCCAGACAGGGTCTCATATTCGAGCAGGCCCTTCGCCAGCGTCTCGAGGTCGGCGCGCTTCTCGGTCAGGATGCGCGTCGCCTCGGCGAGGCCGAGCTCGACGAGCCGCCGGACTTCGGAGTCGATCTTGCGCGCGGTCTCCTCCGAGATGGTCTGCTGCTTGCCCATCGAATAGCCGAGGAAGACCTCCTCCTGGTTCTCGCCGTACATGACCGTGCCGAGCTCGTCGGAGAAGCCCCAGCGGGTGACCATGGCTCTGGCGAGCTTCGTCACCTGCTCGATGTCCGACTGCGCGCCGGACGTGATCTGGTCCTTGCCGAAGATGATCTCCTCGGCGACGCGCCCGCCCATGCACACGGCGAGGCGCGAGGTCATCTGCACGTAGCTTGTCGAGAGCTTGTCGCGCTCGGGGAGCTGCATGACCATGCCGAGCGCCCGGCCGCGCGGGATGATCGTCGCCTTGTGGACGGGATCGGTCGCCGGCACGTTGAGCGCGACGATGGCGTGGCCGCCCTCGTGATAGGCGGTGAGCATCTTCTCCTGCTCGGTCATGACCATGGTGCGGCGCTCGGCGCCCATCATGATCTTGTCCTTGGAGTCCTCGAACTCCGCCATGGTGACGACGCGCTTGCCGCGTCTTGCCGCGAGCAGGGCGGCTTCGTTGACGAGGTTCATGAGGTCGGCGCCCGAGAAGCCCGGCGTGCCGCGCGCCACCGTCTTGAGGTCGACGTCGGGGGCGAGCGGAACCTTGCGGACATGGACCTTCAGGATGCGCTCGCGGCCGACGACGTCCGGGTTCGGCACGACGATCTGGCGGTCGAAGCGGCCGGGACGCAGCAGGGCGGGGTCGAGCACGTCGGGGCGGTTGGTCGCGGCGATGAGGATGATGCTTTCGTTCGCCTCGAAGCCGTCCATCTCGACGAGCAGCTGGTTCAGGGTCTGCTCGCGCTCGTCGTTGCCGCCGCCAAGGCCCGCGCCGCGATGGCGCCCGACCGCGTCGATCTCGTCGATGAAGATGATGCAGGGCGCGTTCTTCTTGGCCTGCTCGAACATGTCGCGCACGCGGCTCGCGCCGACGCCGACGAACATCTCGACGAAGTCGGAGCCCGAGATCGTGAAGAAGGGCACGTTGGCCTCGCCGGCGATGGCGCGGGCGAGCAGCGTCTTGCCGGTGCCGGGCGGGCCGATCAGCAGCACGCCGCGCGGAATCCGGCCGCCGAGCCGCTGAAAGCGCTGCGGATCGCGCAGGAACTCGACGATCTCCTGCAGATCCTCCTTCGCCTCGTCGACGCCGGCGACGTCCTCGAAAGTGACGCGCCCGTGCGCTTCGGTCAAAAGCTTCGCCTTCGATTTGCCGAAGCCCATGGCCTTCCCGCCGGCCCCCTGCATCTGGCGGGACAGGAAAATCCACACGCCGAAGATGGCGATCAGCGGCAAGCCGTTGACGAGCAGCGTCAGCAGCCAGTTGTTGCCGTCGGACGGCGGACGCGCGGCGATCGAGACGTTCTTCTTGTAAAGCGTCTGGACCAGCGTCGGATCGTTCGGCGCATAGGTGGAGAAGGCGCGGCTGTCGGTGAAATGGCCGCTGATCTCGTTGCCGGCGATCGTCACCTCGCGCACGCGGCCCTGGTCCACCTCGTTCAGAAGCTGGCTGAAGGTGATGTCCTGCGCGCTCGCCCGCTGGCCCGGATTCTGGAACAGCATCACCAGCGCCACGACCAGCAGGATGATGATGACCCACAGCGCGAAATTTCGGAAATTCGGATTCATGCTTCCGTCCTGGTCCAGGCGGTCCTGCCGAAATGGCTGATTGCGGGACGTTTCCTGAAAAGCGGGCGAACGCCCGAACGACCGCTGGCGATGGGGTTTAATGTAGGCGTCGCCCCGGGCATTGCCAAGTGGCGCTCCAAGGGCGCCAAGCGGCGGAATGAGCGGCCGTCAGGCGCCGCGCCGCCCGGTTTCGCGGCGCGCGCGCAGGATTCCCTGCGCGTCGAGCTTCAGCAGCGCCCCGCCGAGCGTCGCCACGCAAGGCTCGCGCCGTTCGATCGCGCGCGCGAGCCGGTCGGTCAGCGCTTCGAGCCGGTCGAGGCGCGCCGGCGCGCCGCCGACCGCCTCGATCTGCGCGCCGGCCACCCGAAGCAGCGCCTCCTCGAGCCCTTCTCCCGGCGCGCCGGCGAACCCCGAGAGGTCGAGCGCGCCGTCGTCGCGGCGCGCCGCCGCGCCGAGTTCTCGCGCCTGACGGGCGAGGGCGGCCTGCGCGCGCGCCGCCCGCCGGCCGAGCCGCAGCAGCGCCTCGCGGCCGAGCCCATGCGCCTCAAGCAGCGGCATGAGCGCGCGCAGCCGCGCGCGGGCGAAGCGCGGATCGGCGTTGGAGGGGTCGATAAAAAAGGGATGTCCTTCGCTCTCGCACAGGGCGACGAGCTCGGCCTTGGCGCAGCCGAGCAGCGGGCGAGCGTGGAGGAGGCCGTCGCGCTCGCGCAGCGCGGCCATGCCGGCGAGGCCTGAAGGGCCGCTGCCGCGCAGGAGCCGGAACAGGATGGTCTCCGCCTGATCGTCAGCATGGTGCGCGGTCGCGACGACGCGCGCTCCGACGCGCGCGGCATGGGAGAAGAGCAGGGCGTGACGCGCCCGCCGCGCGCGCTCCTGCAGCCGGGCGGCGGGCTTCTCGCCTTCCCACGCCAGAACGGCGCCGTCGAAGCCCGCGTCCGCAGCCCAGACGACGACGGCCTGCGCCTCCTTACGCGAATCCGCCCGCAGGCCGTGGTCGACCGCGGCGACGCGGATGTCCGGCGCGCAGCGTCCGTCCCGCGCGAGCGCCTCGCGCCAGCGCCGCGCCAGCAGCATCAGCGCGATCGAGTCGGGGCCGCCTGACACTGCGAGCACGAGCCCGCCCGCGTCCTCGAGGCCGGCGAACAGGCGCTCCGCCGCGCCCGGCGCGTCGAGCCCCCGCGCCGCGCTTCTCGCGTCGCCCGCGCCGGCGAAGGGGTCTAGCATTGCGCGCGCTTCAACTCCCGCTCCACGCCGGCTTTGACGCTCGCCGAGGCGTTCGGATATTTGCGCGACAGTTCGGCGAAGGTGGCGCAGCCCTGCTCCTTCGCGCCGAGCGCGTTGAGCGACTGGCCGAGCCGCAGCATGGCTTCGGGCGCGCGGGGCGAGCCGGTGAATTGCGTCGAAAACTTCAGGAACTGCTCGGCGGCCTCGCGCTGGCGCCCGCGCTGGAAGAAGCTCTCGCCGAGGTAATAGGTCGCGTCGGCGGCGTAGCGGCTCTTCGGATTTTTCTGCAGGAAGCCCGAAAAACCCTTCTCCGCCGCCTCGTACTGCTTCTGGCGGAAATAGCCGAAGGCGAGGTCGTATTCGTCCTTGACCGGGTTTGGCGCCGGCGCGGGGCTTTGCGCCGCCGCCGCGCTCTGGGCGGCGGGGTCGGGGTCCGGCTGGCGCCATTTCGCGCCGGAGAGGTCCAGCGGCCCGTTGGACGGGAAGTCTTCGGCCGTCGCGGCGCGTCCGCGCGGCTCAGGCGCGGCGGAGGCGGGGCTTCCGAGCGGCCTGGGCGCGCCCGGCGCCGTCGGATCGGCGTCGGGATCGAAAGCGTCGGAGCGGCGCCCCGCCACGGTTCTGCCGACGCTCGGCTCCGGCTCCGGCGCGGCGGCGGTCTGTTCGTCCTGCCCGAGGATGTCGTCGATCGCGTCGCCGCGCTTCTGCGGCTTGGCCGGCGAGGCCGCGGGCGCAGCCGGCGCGCCGGCGCCCCTGCCGCCTTCCTGGAAGCGGAAGTCGACGTCCTGCTGGAACTTGCGCAACTGCTCCTCAAGCCGCCGGTTCTGGAATTGCAGTTGCTCGATCTCGCCGTTGAGCTGACGCATCTGCGCCTCCAGCCGGTCGATGCGCACGAGCTGCGAGGCGTCCGACGGCTGGGCCTGCGTCCCGCCGCCGTCGGGCAGCGAGCCCGGCGGATAATAACCTTGGGCGGAGGCGCCGGCCGGCGCCGCGAGCAGCGCGGCGGCGAGGAGAAAAGCGCGCCTCGCCGCCTTTGAGCCCGGAAAAGGCCGCGAAGAAAGCTTCATGGTCAAGAATCCATAAATTGGCGTGGCTTATCTCGAATTAACCGGTTGCGCGCAGTCTTGCGCGGGATGTTTGTCGCCGCCGGGCGGCGCGTGTAAAGGCTTTTTAGCGAGGCCCGGTCCGGCTGGCGCGCCAGGCGCGAAAAAGTGAAGGCGGCCCCGGCCGCGCCGTGCAGTCTTTAGGATGCGTATCGATGGTTCGCAAACATTTCGGGACGGACGGAATCCGCGGCCAGGCCAACAAGGCGATCACGCCCGAGCTCGCGATGAAGGTCGCCCAGGCGACCGGCGTCCTGTTCCAGCGCGGCGACCATCGCCACCGCGCCGTCATCGGCAAGGACACGCGCCTCTCTGGCTACATGATCGAATACGCCATGGTCGCCGGCTTTTCGTCGGTCGGCGTCGACACGCTGCTGCTCGGGCCGATGCCGACGCCGGCGGTGGCCATGCTCACCCATTCGATGCGCGCCGACGTCGGGGTGATGATCTCAGCCTCGCACAACGCTTATGAAGACAACGGCGTCAAGCTGTTCGGGCCGGACGGCTACAAGCTCTCGGACGAGGTCGAAGCCCGCATCGAGGCGATGCTCGAGGCCGACCTCGCGATGAAGCTGTCGAAGCCCGCCGACCTCGGCCGCGCGATGCGCGTCGAAGGCGACCGCGCGCGCTACGTCGAATTCGCCAAGCGCACGCTCTCGCGGTCCGTCTCGCTCGAGGGTCTGCGCATCGTCATCGACTGCGCCAATGGCGCGGCCTACAAGGTCGCTCCCGAGGCGCTGTGGGAGCTCGGCGCGGAGGTTGTCCGCATCGGCGTCGAGCCTGACGGCTTCAACATCAACCGCGAGGTCGGCTCGACGGCGCCGGCCGCGCTCATCGCCAAGGTGCGCGAGACGCGCGCCGACATCGGGATCGCGCTCGACGGGGACGGCGACCGGCTTCTCGTCGTGGACGAGACGGGCCGCGCCGTCGACGGCGACCAGCTCATCGCGGTGATCGCCGACAGCTGGCGGCGGGAGGGCCGGCTGGCGCGGCCGGGCGTCGTCGCGACGGTGATGTCGAACCTCGGGCTCGAGCGCTATCTCGAAGGCGTCGGCCTCACGCTGGCGCGCACCGCCGTAGGCGACCGCTACGTTCTCGAGCACATGCGCGCGCATAGCTATAACGTCGGCGGCGAGCAGTCCGGCCACATCATCCTTTCGGATTTCTCGACGACCGGCGACGGCCTCGTCACCGCCCTGCAGGTGCTCGCCGTGGTCAAGGAGAGCGGACGGCCGGCGAGCGAGGTGTGCCGCCGCTTCGAGCCGCTGCCGCAGATCTTAAGGAGCGTGCGCACCGGCGGCGGCGATCCGCTCGACGACCCCAAGGTCGCGCGCGCGATCGAGCTCGCCCGCGGCAAGCTCGCGGGCTCGGGTCGCCTCGTCATCCGCGCCTCGGGCACCGAGCCGGTCATCCGCGTGATGGCCGAGGGAGAGGAGCGCGAAGCGATCGAGCGCATCGTCGAGGAAATCTGCGACGCGCTGGCGCGCTCGGCGCGCGCGGCCTGACGGCTGAAGGCCGCCCCGAACGAAGCGGGGCGCTCAGCGCCCGCGCCGGAACGCCGCCTGGCAGGCCCGCGTCAGATGCGGCATGTTGCGCTCGAGGCAATGCTGGATCAGCGCATGGTCGGGGATGACGTTGCGGCAGAATTTGAACGCGTCGTCATGGCAGGCGTGGCGGGCGAGCGCCGGCCCGACGCCGGCGGTGGAGAGGACCGCGGCGAAAGCCGCCGCGAGCGTGATGGTCCGGCGCATGGTCACTTCTTCTTTTTGCCCGGGGCGACGATCGCGCGGCAGGCCGGGGAGAGATAGGCCTTGTAGCTGACGAGGCAGGCGTGGATCTTGGCCTTGTCCGGGACGTAGGGCGCGCACAGCCGCAGCGCGTCGCCTTCGCAGGCGGCCGCCTCCTGGGCTTCGGTCAGCGCGTAAGCGGGCGCGCAGAAGGCGGCCCCGGACAGAACGGCCGCCGCGAGCGCGGCGCTGAAAACCCTGCTCATCTGAAGCTCCCTGGCAATCGATTTTTCGCTGAAACGCCTCGCTCGCGCTTGGCCTTTCGTCGATAATCGATCGCCGGGGCGGCCGCAAGAGCGCCCGCGCGCGGCTCAGGCGCGCGGCTTGAGAGTGGCGTCGGCGACGACGATCGCCTTCGGCAAAAGACTCAGCTTGAAGAAAGCGTCGGCGATGGCCTGCTGGTCGGCGATCGTCTGCGCGCCGAGCGGCCCCGCGCCGAAATTCTGGCGCTTGAGGGCGATCTTGAGCACCGGAGCCGGAATCCCGGTCGACGGGGCGAGCGCCGCGGCGGCGGCGTCGGTGTCCGAATGCGTCCATTCGGTCGTTTCGTTGACCGCCGCGACGAGCGCGTCGATCGCCGCGGGATTGGCCTGCGCGAAGGCGCGCGAGCCAAGGAGAAACTGATAGTTGGGCGCGAGCCCCTGCGCCGTCGCCAGCGGCCGCGCGCCGATCGCGCTTTCCGCGGCCGCGAAGAAGGGGTCCCAGATCGCCCAGGCGTCGATCGCTCCCTTCTCGAAGGCGGCGCGCGCGTCGGCCGGCGGCAGGAAGGCGGGCTTGATGTCGCCATAGGCGACGCCCGCCGACTCCAGCGCCCGCACGAGCAGGAAGTGGACGTTCGAGCCCTTGTTGAGCCCGACCGTCTTGCCCTTGAGCTCGGCGAGCGAGCGCAGCGGGCTGTCCTTGGGGACGAGGATCGCCTCGCCCGCCGGCGAGGCCGGCTCGCTCGCGAGATAGGCGAAATCCGGGCTCGCGGCCTGCGCGAAGATCGGCGGCGCCTCGCCCGCCTGGCCGACGTGGATCGCGCCGGCGTTGAGCGCCTCGAGCATCTGCGGGCCGGCCGGAAACTCTGACCACGCCACGGCGACGCCGAGCGGGGCGAGCTTCTTCTCGAGCAGGCCGCGGCTCTTGAGCAGCACCAGCGAGCCGTATTTCTGGTAGCCGACCCTGAGCGTCGTCGCGGCGCTAAGGCGAAGCGGCGCGTTCGCCAGCGCGAGCCCGGCGAAGCCCGCGAGCGCCGCGCGGCGGCTGATGATCGTCATGTCGTTTTCTCCTTGAGGCGATGGTTAGCGCTAGGGCGTCTCGAGCAGGCGGGCGAGCACGCGCGCCTCGAGCGCCGCGGCCTGCGCGTCCTCGCGCGCGCGCGGGCGCGGCAGATCCGCCGCGACGTCGAGCGCGACGGCCCCGCGCTCGATCACGACGATGCGGTCGGCCAGCGCCACGGCCTCGGCGACGTCGTGGGTGACGAGCACGGCGGTGAAGCCGTGCTCGCGCCAGATGCGCTCGATCAGCCTCTGCATGTCGAGCCGCGTCAGGGCGTCGAGGGCGCCGAGCGGTTCGTCGAGCAACAGCAGCTTCGGACGGCTGACCAGCGCCCGGGCGAGGGCGACGCGCTGCTTCTGGCCGCCCGACAGCGTCGCAGGCCAGTCGCCCGCGCGATGGGCGAGGCCGACGTCGGCGAGCGCGGCCCTGGCGCGCTCGGCGCGCTCCGCCCCCTTGACCTCGCGCGGCAGACCGACCTCGACATTGTCGAGGACGCGGCGCCAGGGCAGAAGCCGCGGCTCCTGGAACATGATGCGCGTCGCCTGCGCCCCGGCCGAGGCGACGACGCCCTGCGAGGGCTCGTCGAGGCTCGCGAGCAGGCGCAAAAGCGTGCTCTTGCCGCAGCCGCTGCGGCCGACGACGGCGAGAAACTGGCCGGCGGGAATGTCGAGGTCGAGCCGTTCGAGGACGGTCACGGCGCCGAAGCGGCGGGCGACGCCGTGGAATCGCGCCGCCGCGCCGCGTCCTGCCGGCGCTTCCGCGCGGCGCTCAGCGCCCCGGCCCGGGGCGAGGGCGACGGCGCTCGCCTGCGCGCTCACTTGGCGTCTCCGGCGCGCTGGAACTCGGGCCGCCAGCCGAGGAACAGACCTTCGAGCGCCCGCGTCGCCACGTCGGCGACCTTGCCGAGCAGCGCGTAGATCAGGATCGCGAGCACGACGACGTCGGTCTGCAGGAATTCGCGCGCCTGCATGGCCATGTGTCCGAGCCCCGTTTCGGAGGAGATCGTCTCGGCGACGATCAGCGTCAGCCACATCACGCCGAGCGCGAAGCGCAGGCCGACGAAGACCGAGGGCAGGGCGCCCGGCAGGATCACCGTCCTGAACAGCTCGAGCCGGCCCATGCCGTAGGCGCGGCCCATCTCGACGAGCTGGGGATCGACGCTGCGCACCCCGTGCAGGGTGTTGATGTACAGAGGGAAGAACACGCCGAGCGCGACCAGGAACAGCTTCGATTCCTCGCCGATGCCGAACCACAGGATGACGAGCGGGATCAGCGCGAGATGGGGCACGTTGCGCGCCATCTGCAGCGTCGTGTCGGTGTAGCGATGCGCCGCGTCGCTGACCCCGTTGACGACGCCGAGGACGAAGCCGATCGCTCCTCCGACGACAAGCCCGGCGAAGGCGCGCGCCGCGCTCACCCACAGGTGCTGGGCGAGCTCGCCCGACCGCGCCGTCTCGATCCCGGCGGCGAGCACCGCCGAAGGCGCAGGCAGGACGTTGCCGGCGATGAGGCCGGCGCGCGACATCCCCTCCCAGACGACGAGAAGCCCGAGCGGCACGATGGCGCCGGCGGCGGCGCGCGCGAGGCCGGCGAGCGGCGCCTTGCGCCGTCGCCCTGCGCTGGTTTCGAGGCTGAGCACGGTCATCGGCCGGCGCTCACGACTGCGCCGCGGCTTGCGGCGGCCGGTCGTTGGCGATGATCTCGCCGAACGGGCCGGTGTTGACGTTCAGCTGCGCGGCGGGGCGCCCGTGCGCGAGCTTCAGCTTCGGCAGCACGAGCTCGGCGACGCGGTAAGCCTCCTCGAGGTGCGGGTAGCCGGAAAGAATGAAGGTGTCGACGCCAAGGTCCGCGTAGTCCTGCAGGCGCTCGGCGACCGTATCGCCGTCGCCGACGAGCGCCGTGCCGGCGCCGCCGCGCGCGAGGCCGACGCCGGCCCACAGATTGGGGCTGACCTCGAGCTTGTCGCGGCGCCCGCCATGCAGCTCCGACATCCGCCGCTGTCCCACGGAGTCGAGCCGCGCGAACACCTTCTGCGCCGCCGCGACGGAGTCGTCGGAGAGATGGCTGATGAGCCTGTCCGCGGCGGCCCAGGCCGCCTGCGTCGTTTCGCGGGCGATGATATGGATGCGCAGGCCGAAGCTGATCTTGCGTCCGCGCGCGGCGGCTGCGGCGCGCGCCTGCGCGATCTTGGCGGCGACTGCGGCGGGCGGCTCGCCCCATGTCAGATATTTGTCGACATGCTCGGCGGCGACGTCGATTCCGGCCGCCGACGAGCCGCCGAAGTAGATCGGCGGGGAGGGCGACTGGACGGGCTTGAAGAGGAGATGCGCGTCCTCGACGCGCAGATGCTTTCCGGCGTAGTCGACATGTTCGCCGGCGAGCAGCGCGCGGTAGATCTCGAGGAACTCGCGGGTCACCTCGTAGCGCGCGTCATGGTCGAGGAAGAGGCCGTCGGCGGCGTTCTCGGTCGGATCGCCGCCGGTGACGATGTTGATGAGGAGCCGGCCGTTCGAGACGCGATCGAGCGTCGCCGTCATGCGCGCGGCGAGGGTCGGCGAGGAAAGGCCCGGCCGCACGGCGACGAGGAAGCGCAGATCTCTGGTGAGGGGAGCGAGCGCGGAGGCGACGACCCAGGAATCCTCGCAACTGCGGCCCGTCGGCAGCAGGACGCCGTAGTAGCCGAGCGAATCGGCGGCGCGCGCGACCTGCGCGAGATAGTCGAAATCTGTGGCGCGGCCGCCGAGCGTCGTGCCGAGGTAGCGTCCGTCGCCGTGGGTCGGAATGAACCATAGCGCGTTCAGGGCCGCGGGCGCGGAGTTCATGGGCGATCCTTTCATTCGGGCCGCGCGCGTCCGCGGCTCGGCGAGGTTATCCCATAAAGTCCATAAATTGTATAGATTAAAAAGAATGCGATTTGCGGAGCGCTGCGACGCGGGCTACGCGGCTGGCGGCTTTCCGGCCGCGGCGACGAAGGGCGAAGCTGAAATCACGGGTTCTCGCGCATGTCGAAGGTGATCTCCGCCGCGAAGTCGCGCTGCGCGCCCGGCGGCGGCTTCGGAAAAGGCGCGGCCCTTGCGACCAGCGCCAGGCTCTCGACGTCGAGGTCCGCCTCGCCGCTCGAGCGCAGCAGCGACACCTTGGTGACGTCGCCGGCGTCGTTCAGCGAGAAGGTCACCACGGCCCTGCCGCGCGCCCCGCGCTCGCGCGCGCTTTCGGGATATTGCTTGGCGCGCTCGAGCATGCCGAAGACGATCACCTTGTAGCTCATCGCCTCCTCGCCGCCCTCGGTCGGCAGCGGCACGGCGACGGCGCGGAACAGAAGCGGGCCGTTGTCGAAGGGCAGGGCGAGGCCGGTCGGCGCGCGCGCGAATTTCTGCTCGGCCTGCGCCTGCTGCGCGGCCGCCGCGGCCTCCTGACGTTGCGCCTCTCTCGCGGCCTCCTTCGCCGCCGCCGCCTCTTTCGCCGCCGCCTTCTCGGCTTCTTGCCGCTGCGCGCGCGCGGCGCGTCGCTCCTCGCGCTCGGCCTGCTTCTTATCCTGCGCCGCTTTCTCCTGCGCAGCCCTTGCGTCTTCCGCCGCTCTGGCCTCTTGCGCGGCCTTTTCCCGGGCGGCCCGTTCCTGCTCCACCCTGGCTTCTTGAGCCGCCTTCTCTTGCGCGGCCTTTTCCTGCTCCGCCTTCTCCTCGGCGGCTTTCGCCTCCTGCTTCGCCTGCGCGGCCTTCGCCTCCTCGGCGGCCTTCTCAGCCGCCTTCTCCTGAGCGGCTTTCGCCTGAGCGGCCTGTTCCTGCGCGGCTTGCGCCTTGCCGGCCGCCTGCGCCTTCTCCGCCTCGGCCTTGGCTTTCGCCTGCGCCGCCGCATCCGGCTTCGGCTGCTCCATCACGACTTCGACGGGAATCTCCTGCGGCGGCGGCTCGCGCTCAGGCGCGCCGAAACCCCACACGAGGCCGAAAATTCCGGCGTGGACGGCGAGCGAGACGACGATCGCCGCCGCGACTCCGGCCTCCGCCGTCCCGGGCGCGTCGAGCGCGAGGCGATCTTCAGGCGTCGGCGCGAGCGCCGGTCCCGAAGCTATAGGATCGTCCTCGACGATCGGTTGCGGCCCTGCGGAAGTCATCCCGGCGATCGTCCATTTCCGCCTTTCGAGCCGGCGCGCAGCGCGGCGCGCCGGCGCGGGCGAGCCCGTCGCGAGATGGCGCAAGGATTTCTTAAGATAATTCGCGCGGCGCAGAAACTGCGCGCTCGACACAGCTTCGCGAAATCGGACGTCCGCCCGCGCGCTCTCTATTATAGCGCCGCGCGCGCCCGCCGGCGCGTCGCCGCCTCGACGATGGCGAGCGCCGCCTCGAACGCCGCCTCGACGTCGAGCTTGGTCGTGTCGAGCACCATGGCGTCCCCGGCGGCGCGCAACGGCGCCGCCGCGCGGCTCGAGTCGCGCTCGTCGCGCCGGCGGATGTCCTCCAGCACGGCGCCGTAATCGACCTTCTCTCCGCGCGAGCGAAGCTCCAGCGCGCGCCGCGTCGCGCGCGTCTCGGCGCTCGCGGTGACGAAGAGCTTGCAGTCGGCGTCCGGGCAGATCGCCGTGCCGATGTCGCGTCCGTCGAGCAGCGCGCCCTCGGGGCGCCGCGCGAAGCGGCGCTGCAGCTCGACGAGCGCGGCGCGCACCTCAGGAATCGCCGCGACGATCGAGGCGGCCTCGGACATTTCGCGGCTGCGCAGCGCCGCCTCGTCGAAGTCGGCGAGCGCGAGGCCGCGCGCGGCGCTGACGGCGGCGTCGCGGTCGCCGAGGCCGCGTCCGTGGTCGATGAGCGCGCGCGCGGTCGCGCGGTAGAGAAGCCCGGTGTCGAGGTGCGGCAGGCCGAGGCGTTCGGCGAGCTTGCGCGCGATCGTGCCCTTGCCGGAGGCCGCCGGCCCGTCGATCGCGATGATCATGAAAAGCGCGCCCCGAGCCGCTCCATCTCGCCGCGGAAGGTGGGAAAGCTCGTCGCGATCATCCGCGAGTCGTCGATGGCGACCCCTTCGCGCGCGGCGAGGCCCAGCACGAGGAAGCTCATGGCGATGCGGTGGTCGAGATGGGTCTTGACGAGCCCGCCGCCCCGCACGTCGCCGGCGCGCCCCTCGACGATGAGGTCGTCTCCCTCGATCCGCGGCTCGAGGCCGCAGGCGCGAAGGCCCGCCGCGACCGCTTCGAGACGGTCGGACTCCTTGACCCGCAGCTCGGCGAGGCCGCGCATCCGCGTCGTTCCGCGCGCGAAGGCGGCGGCGACGGTGAGGACCGGATATTCGTCGATCATGCTCGGCGCGCGGCCGGCCGGAACGTCGACGCCATGAAGCGCGCTCGCCCGCACGCGCAGGTCCGCGACCTCCTCGCCGCCTTCCTCGCGGCGGTCGAGGATTTCGACGTCGGCGCCCATTTCGAGAAGGGTCGTCAGCAGGCCGACGCGCAGCGGGTTCATCATCATCGCCTCGATCACGATCTCCGAGCCCGGCGCGATCAGGCCGGCGACGAGGGCGAAGGCGGCGGACGAGGGATCGCCCGGCACGACGATCGGCTTCGGGCGCAGCTCCGGGCGCCCTTCGAGCGTGATCTTGCGCCCTTCCGCGCCGAACGGCTCGACGGCGACGTCCGCGCCGAAATAGCGCAGCATCTTCTCGGTGTGGTCGCGGCTCGCCTCCGGCTCGATCACCACCGTGCGGCCCGGCGAGTTGAGCCCGGCGAGCAGGACCGCCGACTTGACCTGCGCCGAGGCGACCGGCGAGCGATATTCGATCGGCAGAGGCTCGGCCGCGCCCTTGAGCTCGATCGGGCAGCGCCCGCCCTCCGCCTGGGAAAGCGTGCGTGCGCCCATCAGCTCGAGCGGATCGAGGATGCGCCGCATCGGCCGCTTGCGCAGCGAGGCGTCGCCGTCGAAGCGGGCGGTGAGGTCATGGCCGCCGACGACGCCCATCATCAGGCGCATTCCGGTGCCGGAATTGCCGAAGTCGAGCGTCTGCGAAGGGGCGAGCAACGACCCGACGCCGCAGCCTTCGACCCGCCAGCGGCCGGGGCCAAGCCGCTCGACGCGGGCGCCGAGCGCGCGGCAGGCCTTAGCCGTGTTCAACACGTCCTCGCCTTCGAGAAGGCCTTCGATCTGCGTGACGCCGACGCTGAGCAGGCCGAAGATGAGGGCGCGGTGGGAGATCGACTTGTCGCCCGGCGGCCTGAGCCCGCCTCTGAGCGGCCCGCTCGCCTGCGCGCTGAGCCGCTCCGCCGCCCCCTCCATGATCCGCCCCGCCTGTCGTTTCGCCGCCGCGGCGGCCGAAGCCGGCTCGTTAGCATGGCGGCCTCGCGCTTGTCATCAAAAGGCCGGAGAGAACGCGGATCAGCGCGGCGAACTTCCATTTGACATGCGCCTTGGCGATCACTAACCGGACGAAACGTTGCGGAGAGGGGCAGAGCCCCGTTCCTCGAAGAGGTTCAAGTCTGTGGCCAAACCAGAACTCGGCGCCAAGCATCAGTGCCAGGCGTGCGGCGCACGTTTTTTCGATCTCAACCGCTCGCCGATCGTCTGCCCCAAGTGCGGGACGATCTTCCAGAGCGCGGCCGTCTCGCGCGCCGCGGCGCGGGCGACGGCCGCCGACGACGACGAGGAGGCGGAGGCCGGCGGCGCCGAGATCGTCTCGCTCGAGGACGCGGATGCGGAGGCTGAAAAGATCTCCGCCGCCGTCGACGAGGACGTCGAGATCGAAGTCAACGACGACGCCTTCCTCGAGGAGGAGGAGGAGGACGGCGACGACGTCGGCGACCTGATCGACGGCGACCGCGAAGAGGATGAGGAGCCCTAGAAATTTAGCCGCAATCTTTGGCTTGTGCGCCCGCTTCGATGCGGCTATACAGCGGCCCTCCCGCCGCGGCGGGCGCGAAAAGGCGGCGGTCCAGCCCAACCGGGCCGTCGGGACGATTGTAGAACGATGGGGCCATAGCTCAGTTGGGAGAGCGCTTCAATGGCATTGAAGAGGTCGTCGGTTCGATTCCGTCTGGCTCCACCATCGTCCGTTTCTGACTGAAATTCGGTCGTTTATAAGATTGAGCGCGGCGGCGCCGCCCGTCGGAACGTCGCCAATCCGACGAGAATTGATCGGCGCGCGTCATATGATGCGTCGCGGATCTTCTTCTCGTCGCTCGAGGCCGAGCGGATCGGCTTGCCGACCTGTCCATGGAGCCGGCGACATGGCGTCAATCATGTTGTTCGGGTGATGTCGATCAGCTCGTCTATGAGCCATCGAAGGCCCGCATCCTGATCCGCGCGATAATGCCATATGATCTCGACAGGCACGGTCAATGGCTCATAGGGCAGGTCGAGAATGGCCACCGACCCTGATTCAACCGCCTGACGCGCCAGCCGCTCGGGCAGGGTGGCGACCATATCCGTAGTTTGAAGCATCTGCGGAACCGCGGCGTAGTGCGGGAGGGAGACCGCGACGTGAGCGACGGCGTCCCGTTCCTCCTCGCTCGTCTCGATCAAAAGGCGATCGATCCATGTCCTGCGCCACACGCCCCGGTCATCCAGAAATCCGTCGACTCCCTGATCCTCGCTGCCGGTCAGTTCGACGACGATATAAGGGAAGGCGAGCAGGCGCTCTTTGGTCACCGCGCCTTCGGTCAATGGATGCCCGCGGCGCACCACTATCGACTCTTTCTCGACCATGAGAGTGGCTCGGCGCATCCGGTCCGGCAAACCGTCGAACCAGCCGATGACGAGATCCATGCGGCCGTCGTCGAGATGTCTGATCACGTCCGTGCGGTTGCAGGGAAATATGCGTAAGTCGATCTGCGGCGCAACTTTGGCCAACCGCGCGACCAGACTCGTGAGGATGGTGGCGGTCGTATAATCCGTAGCCGAGATCCGGAATATTCGGGTCGACTCCGACGGGACGAAAGGTCTGGCGTTGATAGCTTCCTTGATCCGTCCCAGGCCGTCGCAAACGCCAGGGGCGAGTTCAAGGGCGCGCGCAGTCGGCTCCATGCCCGCTTCCCGATAAATGAACAGCTCGTCTCCGAGAGCCTGACGTAAACGGGCCAGGGCGTGGCTCACGGCGGACGGCGTCACGCCGAGCTCCTTGCTCGCTTCGTTGACGCTGCGATGTTTGAAAACGACTTCAAATACGCGGAAAAGATTTAAGTCAAGCCGACGCAACGACATGATGTTTGCTCATTCATGGCCATGCTGGACGAGATTTGGCGATCATATCGCCATGACGCGCCGAGAACAGGGAAACCGTCGCCTGAAAAAGCTTTGACGACTTTCGTCGCGTCGAGGGCGCAGCCGCGGGAGGAAAACGGCCGCTTAAGGTTTGCGGCTTTTTTCGTTTCCGGCGGCTGCGCGCGGGGCTTCAGAACGATCCGAAGGCGCTGCCGAGTGCGATTACGGCGATGAGGGCGATGAGGGCGCCGACGATGGCGGCCATGACGATGTCGAGGTAGCTTTCCTTGTGGGTGCAGCCGCAGACGGCGAGCAGGGTGACCACGGCGCCGTTGTGCGGCAGGCTGTCGAGCGTGCCGGCGCCGATCACCGCGACGCGGTGCATCAGCTCGGGGCTGAGGCCGGTGTCGGCGGCGATCTTCATGTAGGACTCGCCGAGGGCGTCGAGGGCGATGGTGAGGCCGCCCGACGCCGAGCCGGTGAGCGAGGCGAGGATGTTGGTCGCCACCGCCAGCGAGACGAGCGGGCCGCCGCCGATGCCGAGCACCCAGTCGCGCACCGCCGCGAAGGCCGGCAGCGCCGCCACCACCGAGCCGAAGCCGACGAGGCTGGCGACGCTGAGCACGGGCAGGGTGGAGGCGTTGGCGCCGGCGTCCACAGTCGCGCGCAGCGACGGCACGCCGGGGAAGTTGAGCGCGGTCACGACGACGATCGCCGCGGCCAGCGCGGTGACGACCGCCCAGACGCCGCCGACCGCGGCGAGCGACGTCGAGCCCCATTCCGGCTGCGCCAGATAGGACGCGTCCATGCGCGGCAGCACGACGAAGGACATCAGGAGATTGACGACCACCACCACGGCGAGCGGCAGGAAGGCGACCAGCGCCGAGGGCTGGCCCTTGCGCTTCTCGCTGCGGCCGATCTCGGCCGGATCGAAGGCGCCGGCGGTCGTCGCGCGCTCGCGCACGATCGCGTCGCCGGCGGCGGCGAGCGCCGGCTCGGCGGCGAGCGGCGCGCCGCCATAGCCCTCGCCGGCGGCGTTGGCCCGGCGCGCGGCGCGCGAGAGCCACCACATGCCGAAGGCCAGCATGATCGCCGAGGCGATGATCCCAAGGCCCGGCGCGGCGAAGGGGGTGGTGCCGAAGAAGGGCATCGGAATGGCGTTCTGGATCGCCGGCGTTCCGGGCAGCGCCGACATGGTGAAGGTCGAGGTGCCGAGCGCGATCGCCGCCGGCATCAGGCGCTTGGGCACGTTCGCCGAGCGGAACAGCGCCTGGCCCATCGGCGCGAGCACGAAGAAGGCGACGAACAGGCTGACGCCGCCGTAGGTGACCAGCGCGCCGGCGAGCACGACGGCGAGGATCGAGCGCTGCGGCCCGAGCGTCCTGGTCATGTAGTCGGCGATCGCCGCGACCGAGCCCGAATCCTCCATCAGCTTGCCGAACACGGCGCCGAGCAGGAAGATCGGAAAGAACGAGACCACGAACTGGCCGGCGCTGCCCATGAAGGTCTGCGTCCAGTGCGCCAGCAGCGGCTGCGCCGAGAAGGCCGCGGCGACCAGCGCCGCTACGGGAGCGATGACGAGAATGCTCCAGCCGCGATAGGCGAGGAAGATGAGCAGCGCGAGGGCTGCGAGGATGCCGACGAGCCCCATCAGATCCTGGCCTCCAGCAGCGGGTCCATTTCGAGCGTCGAGCGCACGCCAAGGTCATGGGCGTGGGCCTGCAGGAAGGCGTCGGCGCTCTTGCGGCCCTCCTTGTGCAGCATCTCGAAGAAGGCCCATTCGGCGTTGAGCTTCGAGGAGGCGCCGAGCTCGTTCATCACGTCGCTGGCGATGCGGTGGATGCGCATCTGCGCCCACAGGCGCCCCTCCTCGTCCTTGGCGTCGGCCATGCGGCGCAGCAGCGCGCCCATGCGCAGCTCCTTGAGCAGCACCGAGTTGAAGGCGATCTCGTTGAGGCGGTTCAGGATCTCGGCGGCCGAGCGCGGCGTGGTCTTGCGCTCGACGGGATTGATCTGGATGAGGATGGTGTCCTCCGAGCGGCATTCGCGCACCAGCGGCGTGATCGCCGGATTGCCGGAGTAGCCGCCGTCCCAGTAGGGCTCGCCGTCGATCTCGATCGCCTGGAACATGGTCGGCAGGCAGGCGGAGGCGAGCAGCACGTCGGCGGTGACGTCGGCGTTGCGGAAGATGTGGCCGCGTCCGGTGTGCACGTTGGTCGCGGTGACGAACAGCCGCATCGAGGAGTCCTGCAGCCGCCTGAAGTCGATCTGCGCCTCGAGGATGTCGCGCAGCGGATTGACGCCGCGCGGATTGACGTCATAGGGCGAGAACAGCCGGCTCATCATGTCCATGGCGATGAACACGGGCGAGGAGTCGAGCGTCCAGCGCCCGAGCAGCCGGTCGAGCGGGCCGCGCCGCAGCGGGCTGAAGCGCCCGGCGTCGGCGACCGCCCGCCAGAAGCCGGCGAGCGCCTCGCGCGCGGCCGGCGCGCCGCCGCGGGTGTAGCCGTCGGCCATCACGGCGGCGTTCATCGCCCCGGCCGAGGTGCCCGAGACGCCGTCGATCTGCAGCCAGGGCTCCTCGAGCAGGCGGTCGAGCACGCCCCAGGTGAAGGCGCCATGGGCGCCGCCGCCCTGCAGCGCGAGGTCGACCAGAACCGGCCCGCGCTCAATCAGCGCCGTCGAAGTCTCCAAAGCCAAAAGAATCCTCCTTTACTTCAGGCCGCGCGCGCCTCACGCAGACGACGCGCGCTCATCCGGCGTCATGCGGAGCGAATGGACAAAAGGCCAGGCCGCGCCATCGCGCCAGGGGGTTCGATTGGCGCGACGGCGCTAGACGACGATATGCGCGCCGCCGTCGACATACACCGTTCCGCCAGTGACGTGGCGGGCGAAGGGCGTCGCGAGATAAGCGCATGCGTGGCCGACGTCCATGATGTCGGCGAGCTCCCCGACAGGCGCCTTTTTGGCCGCTTCGTTCAGCATCGCGTCGAAATCCTTGAGGCCTCCGGCTGCGCGCGTTTTCAAGGGCCCCGGCGAAATCGCATGCACCCGAATTCCGGCCGGGCCGAGCTCATAGGCGAGATAGCGGCACGACGCCTCGAGCGCGGCCTTCACCGGCCCCATGACGTTGTAATTCGGGACGACGTAATTCGCGCCAAGATAGGTCATCGCGAACATCGTTCCGCCTTCAGTCATCAGCGGAGAGGCGAGCCTCGCCATGCGAATGAAGGAGTGGCACGAAATGTCCATCGCCTTTGCGAAGCCTTCGGCCGAACAGTTCAGGAGCCCGCCCTGCAGGTCCTCTTTCGGCGCGAAGGCGACCGAGTGAACGAGAATGTCGAGCCGACCCCACCGTTCGCGAATCTCGTCGAACACGGCTTCGAGTTGAGGCTTCTTCTCGACGTCGAGCGGAGCGAAGACGTCCGCCTCAAGCGCCTCCGCGAGCGGAGCGACGAACGCGCGCGCCCTCTCGTTGACATAGGTCAGCGCGATGTCCGCCCCGGCCGCGCGAAACGCCTTTGCGCAACCGTAAGCGATGGACTCGTCATTGGCGACGCCGACGACGAGCGCTTTCTTGCCCTGCAAGACCGGTGGAACGACTGTATGCATCTTGAAACTCCGGCGAGCGGATCGCGCCGCGCGCCATTTCAGGCTGTGGCGTCTCTCGCCGCGACGAGCTGCGGCGTTCGGGCCGGTTGCGGAGCCGAGGCGGAATTTTCGCAGAAGATCGCCTCGATGCGCGCGAGGCGGCGCGCGCCCTCCGCGCTTAGCTCGCCGCTCGCAAGCACGATCCCGCGAATGGCTTCGAGCGCCGCCGCGCGATCGGCGGCCGACGCGGGAAGCAGCTTCGCCAGCGCGGCGACGGCGCGCTCCTCGTCCGTTCGCACGATCAGCATCTGGCGGCGCAGCATGTCCTTCACCTGCGACAGGCCGGGGCGCGTCTCCGGCTTCTGACGGTCGCGCAGCTGCAGCAGCGCCGCAAAGGCCCGCTCGTCAATCGAGGGCTCGCCGCGATAAACATAGACCAGCGCGCGCAGTCCCGCCTCCAGCAGTCCTCCCCGCTCCATTTCAGCGGCGAGCTCCGCGCGCAGGTTTTTCTCCGCGGCGTCCCGCGCGAGATCGCGCGCGAGCGTCTGGCGCGGCCGGACGTCTCCTGGATCGAGGCCGACGAAAGCCTGAAGAAGCGGCGCGCCGTAAACCGAAAGAAAAATCGACTCGGTCAGCGCGTCGCGCGCCTTGCTGAAAGCCTCGAGGGCGTCGGTCATCGCCTGGGAGAAGGCGCGCTCGCCGGCGAGGCAAGGATTGTCTGGCCTGACGGGCGCGCGCGCGGCGCGGACCGCTTCGGCCAGCGGTCCGACAGGCTGCATCAGCGGGTTGCGCGAGGAGAAGAAAGAGAAGCGCAGGCGGTTGCGGTCCGCGTCGCGCATGAATTCGGCCGTCGCGTCGGTGGTCGCGGCGCGCACCGCCGGAGCGAGAAACGTCTTGTAGAGCGCCTTGTTCACCTCCGAGACGCGGGCGACCGTCGCGAAGCGGCGTTCATCCTCCGCGGCGTTTTCGCCGAAAGCGCGGATGTCGGCGAGACGCCGCGGCTCGAAACGCATGAGGTGGCGCCCGGACACGAGATCGCGATTTACGGTTTCCTCTTCGAGCTCGACGATGACGGCTTCGAAAAGGCCCGGCGGCAGCAGGTCGATCGCGTCCATGCAGTTGACGAATTTATCATGCTCTTTCGTCGCCACCTTGCCCGAGACGAAAATGCCGAGATGGCCGATCGATTCATGCACGACGTAGACGATGGTTTGCCCGCCTGCGGCGAGCGCGGCGTCGGTGGCGTAAAGGTCGGTGATCCAGCCGAGCGCCTGCTGGGGCGGCGTGATGTCGTCGCCCTGCGAGCAGAAAACAATGATGGGCGCGCGGATATTGCGCAGATCGATCCCGATTCCGTCCGACGTGCGGATCTCTCCTGACGTCAGGCGATTGCCGACGAAGAGATTGTCGGCGATCCATTGCATCTCCCCCGCGTTGAGGAGAACCGGATTGCCCCACCAGGTTTCGAAATCGAGGAAGCGTTCGGCCTCCGTGTCGATCTTCGAGTAGACGTTATAGGGCTTTTTCCACCAGGTGTTCGCCGGGTTCATCCGCTCGAAGTTCTCGACGAGCGAGGCGCCGTCGAAAATCCCGGCGCCGAGATCGCCGGCGAGCGCCGTGAGCCAGGTCCCGCCGAGGAGGCCGCCGAGGTAGCGCAGCGGATTCTTGCCGCGCACGCCGGCCCAATAGGATAGCGGCGAGCCGGCGAGAATGAGCGCGCCGACCGGCTCGGGATCGACCGCCGCCGCCATGGCGATCTGCCAGCCCGCCTGGCAATTGCCGACGAGGCAGGGTTTGCTCTCCGCCTCGGGGTGCCGCGCGACGACCTCGCGAACGAAGCGCGCTTCCGCCGCGCAGACGTCCTCGATGGTTTGACCCGGCTCGGGCGTCGGCAGGAAGCCGACGAAATAGCACGGATGGCCGGCGGCGACCGCCTGGCCAATCTCGCTTTCCGCCTTCATGCCGCCGATGCCGGGCCCATGACCCGCGCGCGGGTCAAAAACGATGAACGGACGCTTTTTGGGATCGGCGGGCGCGTTCTCCGGCGGCGTGATCCGGGTCAGGACATAATTCACCGGCCGCGGAAACTCTCGGCCGTCGGCGACGACGCTCACCTTGAACTGCAGCACATGCGGCGCGCGTTCTTGCGTCCGCTCGATATAGGTGTCGCCGCGACGCCGCAGCACGTCGAGAAACAGGATGGAGCGCTGGAAAGCGTCGATCCAATAGTCCCCGGCCGGTCCCAGCGCGCAGAAGGGCGCCGCGGCGCCGGCCGCTCCGGGGAAGGGGTTCGAAGCGTCGCCTTTTGGCGCGAACGGCTTTTCGACCGGCCAGAACCGCCAGAATGCGTCGAAAAACTCCGCGGGGTTATACGCCGTTGCAGCCATTGCGATTTCCTTTCTCGCCGATGCGCGCCGGGTCTGGCGCGCGTCGACGCTCTTGCGCAAGATGTCGCGACCTCGCCGAGCGCGATCTGAGGGGGGGCGCGTGAAAATCTCCGCCTGCCGCCGTTCCCCCTCAGGATCGCGACGGGCCGTTCGGGCTCCTGGTCACCAGGTCAGAAACATTCCGACGTCGCCCGGGAAGCCTTTCGGCCAGTCGATGATCAAGGCTTTTAGCCCATAGCCGAGCGGCTGAAATTTTTCTTTCCAGATTTCATAGAACTGACGGGGCGCGCCAATGAGCGAATCCGGCCAATTCTCTTCGGGAACATTGATCGAGCGGCCCTTGTCCGTGCAAAGCTCCGACGGGAAGCGCAGGATCATCAACTCATGCTCGTTGCGTGAGGCGGCGGCTTCGACGCGGCTCCGCAAGGACTCAAGCTTCTCCCGCGTGATTTCGATCGGCTTTGAAAGCTTTGCGATGAGCTCTCTCTTGGCCTTGTCGGCCTCCTGCATCGCGGCGTCGGAATTCGAGGCCCTGGCCGTCTCGACGCGCGTCACATAGGCCTTGAGATCGCTCACCGACATGAACGTCTCGTCGACGGCGTGGGCGGTCGAATGCGCGTCTTCTTCCATCAACATCCTCCGAAATCCGCTTCTGCGCACACCTTTCCGACGTGACGGGCTATCATCAGCTCTTCATCCGTCGGAACGACCCAAACCGACACGGCGCTTTCCGGCGCGCTGATTTTGCCGACGCCGGCCTGGTTGGCGCCTTCTTCGAGAACGACGTTCAGCCAGGCGGCTCCCGCGCATACGGAGCGGCGCACAGCCGCGCTGTGCTCGCCGATGCCGGCGGTGAAGACGATCGCGTCGAGCCCGCCAAGCGCGGCGACGAGCGATCCAATCTGTCGGCCGATGTTGTAGACGAAAAGATCGATCGCAAATCGCGCTCGCGGGTCTTCGCTCGCCTCGAGGACGCGCATGTCGCTCGAAACGCCGGAAACGCCGAGCAGGCCGGATTGCTTGTAGAGAAGCCGCATGACGTCGCGCAGCTCCATCTTCAATTCGTCGAAGAGGTAAAGCACGACCCCCGGATCGAGCGCGCCTGACCGCGTGCCCATGGGCAAGCCCTCGAGCGCGGTGAAGCCCGTCGTGCAGGCGACGCTGCGTCCCGCCTCGAGCGCGCAAAGACTCGCGCCGGCGCCAAGGTGAGCGACGATCACCCTGGCGCGCGCGAGGTCCGCGTCATGTTCGGGCAGCGCCGAAGCGATATATTCGTAGGAGAGGCCGTGAAAGCCGTAACGGCGGACGCCGCGGCCGGTTATCTCGACCGGCAGCGCGAAGGCCTGGGCGAGGGCCGGCTGCGTGGAGTGAAAAGCCGTGTCGAAACAGCCGATTTGCGGGAGATTGGGGGCGATGTCGAACACCGCGCGAACCGGCGCGAGATTATGCGGCTGATGCAATGGCGCGAGCGGCGTCAGCCGCTCCAGCCTTTCGACGGCCTCGGCCGTGAGCCGGACGGGTCCGACGAATTCCTCGCCGCCATGAACGATCCTGTGCCCGATCGCTTCGACGGTGAAGCCGGCGAGACGCGCACGCATGAAATCGAGGAGATATCGCATCGCCGCGTCATGCGTGACGACTTCCGCGCTCCAGCGTTTTTCGTCGATCGTCTCCCCGCCGATCTCGCGGGCCGTGAAATGCGCCGCGTCCGTGTAGAGACCCTCGATCTGCCCTTTCAGAAAAACGCGAAGTTTCGACTGCTCCTGCTTGAACAGGGAGAATTTGATGCTTGACGAGCCGGCGTTGACGACAACGATGACGTTGACCGGCATGATCAGGAGACCGCCCTGCTGGCGTCTGTCCTGCGGCTGTCGGCGAGGAGCGACGCGACGGCGCATGACGCGAGCCGCGCAAGCACGGAATCGGCGCGGCTGGTCAAAATGATCGGAACGCGAGCGCCGAGCACGATGCCGGCGGCGTCGGCGCCGGCCAGAAAGGTGAGGCTCTTGGCGAGCATGTTGCCGGCTTCAAGATCAGGAACGAGAAGAATATTGGCGCGGCCGGCGACCGGCGACGCCAGTTTCTTGATCGCCGCGGCCTCCGGGTCGATCGCATTGTCGAGGGCGAGAGGGCCGTCGAGGATCGCGCCGACGATCTGACCGCGATCGGCCATCTTGCACAGGGCCGCGGCTTCGATCGTCGAGGGAATTTTCGGATTCACCGTTTCGACGGCGGACAGGATCGCGACGAGGACGGCGGGAAATTTCAACGCGTGCGCCAGGTCGATCGCGTTTTGGAGAATATCCACTTTATCCGCCAACGTCGGGAAAATATTCACCGCGGCGTCGGTGATTATCAGCGGATCGGCATGCCCTGGAACGTCCATCACGAAGCAATGGCTGAGCCGCCGGGCGGTGCGCAAACCCGTGTCGGCTTTCACGACGGCGCTCATCAATTCGTCCGTATGCAGACTTCCTTTCATGAGGACTTCCGCTTTGCCCGCCCTGACCAGCTCAACTGCGCGCGCGGCGGACTCATGGCTATGTTCCGTAGCCACAAGCTCGAAACCGGAAATATCGAGTCTCGCCGCGGACGCGGCGGCGCGGATTCGATCGGGAGGCCCCACCAGGATCGGATCGATCAGTCCGAGGCGCGCGCCGTCGAGCGCGCCTTCGAGCGAATTTTGCTCGCAAGGGTGGACGACGGCGACCTTCGGCGGCCGAAGCTTCTGCGCCGCGTCAATCAGCCGATCGTATTTTTCGTGGGTTCCGGATTCAACGCCTGTCATGAAGAAGCCTGGTTTGTTCGCCGGCGCCGCCGCATCCATCGCGTAGGCGGCCCGCTCCTCGGATCGCCGCCGACCCGGAAAACGTCGCGTGCTTGAATTATAGCAGGTTAATCCGACAAAGGCCGTTCCCCAGTTTACAAGCGTCGGCCGCGCCCTAGCGGTCCTGCGTCGCTGTAAAAGACAGGAGCGGCGGCAAGTTACAGCTATTGTCTAAAGCGGGAATAGAGAATAATGACATATCGATTTCTCCGCTTGTGACCGGCTAAGTTGCACGGAGGCTAAAAGCTGTCAATCAAATAGGCGATGAATTGTCTTCATGCGCCGATGAATAAAAGTCACGACGGCGACTCGCGGATTGTTGTTAACAGAGGATTTGAAAACGTTGATGAGCCTGGCGCGATAAATCGATATGGCGACTGTTCTCATTCCGGCGGGGGCGCGGGACGGGCGCGCCTGGAACGAGCGGCGCGCCGCCCATATCATCTCGCCGCGAAACGGCGTAGCTCGAGGCCGGCGCGCGCGACATTGCTTCGGCGTCCGCCGCGTCTTTCCGCGGCATGATGGGATATGAGCATGACGGCCAGCGGCGACGGAGCTGAAGATCATGGCGCGCCTCCCGTCCACGAGCGGGCGGCCGAAGTCCCTCCGGCGAAAGCGGCCGAGCGCACGACGTCCGCCGCGCGCGGCCCCGCCGTCATTGTCGCGCTGATCGTCGCGACCATCGTAGGGCTTTCGCTCTGGTACCTCGTCCAGCCGCAGCCTCTCGTCATTCAGGGCGAGGCGGCGGCGACGCGCATCGACATCGCCGCGCGCGTCGAGGGCAGGGTGGGTCGGCGGCCGGTTTCCCGCGGGGAGAACGTCGCCGCGGAGCAATTGCTGGTCGAGATCGACAATCCTCAACTTCTGACCAAGTTCAAGGAGATGGAGGCCGCGCTGGGCGTCGCCAAGGCCGAGCTCGCCCGCGTCGAGGTCGGGACGCGCGCCGAAGTCGTCGCGCAGCGCAAAGCCGCCGTCGACAGCGCGCACGCCGATCTCGTCCTTGCGCAGAAGATCTACGACAGAATCAAGGAGCTCGCGTCGCACGGCAACGCGACCTTGCAGCGTCTCGATGAAGCGACGAATTCGCTGCTCGTCTCGCAGCGCGCCTCCGATCAGGCGCGGCTCTCCTATGAGGAGGCGGTCGCCGGCCATACGCGGGAGGAGCGTGACGTCGCGCGCGCCAATGTCGAGAAAGCGCGGGCCTCGCTCGAGACGATCCGCGCGCAGGTCGACGAGCTCGAAGTCAAGGCGCCGATCGGCGGGCAGGTCTATCAGATCGGCGCCGAGGTCGGCGAATATGTCGCGCCCGGCGCGCCGCTGCTTTCGCTCGTCGACCTCGGCGACGTCTGGCTTCGCTTCGACCTGCGCGAAGACCTCGTCGCGCAGCTCAAGGTCGGCGACCGATTCGAGATGCGCGCCCCGGCGCTCGGCGATCGCAAGATCGTCGCCGAGATCAGGGTCATCGCGACGAAAGGCGAATATGCGGGATGGCGCGCGACTCGCGCCACGGGCGACTTCGACCTTCGCACCTTCGAGGTGCGCGCCTATCCGGCTACGCCGGTCCCGGAGCTTCGTCCGGGCATGAGCGTCTACGCGCAAGCGCCGGCCGGGCGGCGATGAAAAGGCTCTCGACGCCGGGCGCGCTCGCAGTCGCGACGCGCGAAATCCGCTGGATCGCGCGGGACCGCGTCGCGCTTTTCCTCATTTTCGGCGTCCCGCTGATCGCCTTCGGGCTGCTCGCCGCCACCTTCCGCGACGCCGTCATCCGCGATCTCAGGGTGAGCGTGGTGGACGCCGACCGCACGGCGATCTCGCGCGTCTATGTGCAGGCGATCGCGTCAGCGCCAAGCGTGACGGTGGCCGAGCGGTCCGGCGATCTGACGGGCGCCATGCATGCGATCCGCTCCGGCGCCGCCATCGCCGCCGTCTATATTCCGCCCGATTTCGAGCATGATTTTCTCGCGCGCAAGCATCCCCAGATCGTCGTCTTCTACAACAGGCAGTTCTTCACGCCGGGCAACAACGCCGCGAGCGCGCTGGCGAAAGCGATCGACGCGGCGACGGCGACTCTTCCGCCGCCGCCCGCAGCCGGCGCGGGCTATCGGCCCGGGCGCCTGGTCGTCGAGCAATATGTCCTCACCAACCCGGCCCTCAACTTCGCCCAATTTCTGTTGCGGGCCGTCCTCCCGACGGTTCTGCACGTCGTCGTCGCCGTCGCGGCCGGCTACAGCGTCGGCTCGGAGTTTTCCGCGCGCAGCCGGAAAGCCTGGCTGCGCGCGGCCGGCGGCAGCCCGCTCGCCGCGCTTCTCGGCAAGCTCGCGCCGCTGTTCGGCGTCTTCGTCATGATGATGGTCGTCGTCGCCGTCATCATCCACGGCCTTTATGGAATTCCTTTCCGCGGCGATTCCGTGATGATGGGCGCGGCGGCCTGTCTGCTCGTCATCGCTTATCTTTCGATCGGCGCGCTGCTCCAGCTTCTCGTGCGCAAGCTGGCGGTCGGCCTCAGCCTCACCGCTGTTTTCTGCTCGCCGGCCTTCGGTTTCGCCGGCGTCGGCTTTCCGTTGTTCGGAATGAACGGCTTCGCGCTTTTCTGGGGCTCGCTGCTGCCGCTGCGCTGGTACGTCCAGATCCTGTTCGATCAGGCTGCGCGCGGACTGCCGACATATGTCTCCGCCGAGCCTTTCGCGATTTTGGGCGCGATCGCGACGGCCGCTTTCGGGCTGGCCTGGCTGCGGCTGCGGGCGATCGCCGGGCGCCCCTCGCGGGCCGCGCCGGCCGCGCCGCGCGAACCGGCGTTCGATCCGCGCGGCGGCGTCGGAGGCGCCATGTTCGCCGAATGGCGCCGAATCCTGAACGACAGCGGCGCCTTCGCGCTCATCGTCCTCTCGCCGTTGCTTTATGGCTTCTTTTATCCGCAGCCCTATCTCGGCGAGGTGCTGCGCCGCATCCCGGTCGCCGTGGTCGACCAGGACGGCACGGAGCTCAGCCGCGAGATCGTGGCGACCCTCGACGCCGACGAGGCGGTGACGGTCGCCGCGCGGGCGACGACGATGACGCAGGCCCATGCGCTGCTTGCGCGGCGGGAAGTCTTCGCCATCCTCGCAATTCCCGAAGGGGCGCAGCGAGACGTGTTGAAAGGCGACCGCGCGCGCATCGCCGCCTATGTCGATTCCGCTTATTTTCTTCTCTACAACCGGACGCTGCAGGGATTTTCGGAGGCCGTCGCCACAGTCGGCGGCCGGATCGCGACAGGAGGCGCGCGGGACGACGGAAGCCTCGCCTACGCGGCGGCGGCGCGCCGCGCGCCCGTCGAGGTCGTCTCGCAGCCGTTGTTCAATCCCACCGGCGGCTATGCGAGCTATGTGGTCCCCGCCGCCTTCGTGCTCATCCTGCAGCAGACGCTTCTCATGGGCGTCGCCTCGCTCGGCGGCCTGGCCTTCGAGCGCGCTGGAAGCGACGGCCGCAGCCGACGCGGCGGGGCGCGCGCCATCCTTGGCCAGGGACTGGCGCACCTGTGCCTCGCGACGCCGGGCGTCGCCCTTTACCTCATCGTCCTGCCGCGCGTCTATGGCTTCTCGACGCTCGGCAAGCCGCTTGACCTCCTGCTGTTCTCAGCGCCGTTCCTGCTCGCGGTGAGCTTCCTCGCGCAATTCGCCGGCCAATGGTTCAGGCGACGCGAAAGCGCGGTGCTGCTGTTCGTCGCGACCAGCCTGCCGCTCTTTTTCACCGTCGGCGTGTCGTGGCCGCAGGAGGCGATTCCGGAAGGGATACGCCTCGCGAGCCGGCTCATGCCGAGCACGTCGGCGATCGACGGGCTGGTGCGGATCAATCAGATGGGCGCCGATCTGCATGACGTTTCACGCGATTTCATGACGCTCTGGGCGCTCGCCGGTCTTTACGGCGTGCTGGCGGCGGCGACGTCCCGCATCCTCGGCGGCGAGAGGCTTCGCCATGCGCAATAAGCGGCTCTTCCGCAAGGTTCTCGCATTCGGGCTCGCGGCGCTCGCCGCCGGCGCGTTCTCCGTCGCCTATCGAATGCGGCCCGGCGGGGCGGCGCCCCCGCGGTCGCTCGGCGTCGCGCGCGAGACGGAGATTCGCATCGCTCCCGACACGACGGGCCGGCTCGGAAGGGTCCTCGTCGAAGCCGGCCGGCGCGTGTCCAAAGGCGAAGTTCTGGCGATCCTCAGCAACCCGGAGCTCGAGGCCTCCGTCGCCGAGGCGAAAGCCGCCGCCGCCAACGCCCGCGCCGAGCGCGACAACGTCTACGCCGGCGTGCGCAAGGAGCAAGTCGAGATCGCCGCGGAGGGGGTTCGCATCGCCGAGGCGAATTTAACTTTGGCGCAGCAGCAGTTCGCCCGATCGGACGAACTCGTGCGCAAGAATTTCACGACCCAGCAAAAATATGACGAGGGCGCGGCGGAGCTCAAGAAGGCGGAGGCCGATCTGGTGTTTCGCAAGGCGGTTTACGCCCGCGCCGCGGCCGGCGCCACGGCGGAGGAACGCTCCTCGGCCGAGGCGAAGGTCGCGCTCGCGGAAGCGACGGTCGCCGACCTCGCCGCGCGGCTGCGAAAGACCGTCCTCGTCGCGCCGGTCGACGGGGTCGTGCGCTCGCTCGTCGTCACGCCGGGGGAGGTGGTCTCGTCGGGCGAACCGGTGATGACGCTCGAAGCGGGCCATGAGCGCTGGTTCACGTTCACGCTGCGCGAGGACGCGCTGAGAGGGCTCTCGATCGGCTCGAGCCTTCGTCTACGGGACGCGCACGGCGCGGCGATAGAGACGAAAGTCTCCGAACTGCGCCCGCTCGGCGAATTCGCCGTGTGGCGCGCCGCCCGTGCGGTGGGCGACCATGACCTCAACAGCTTCTTCCTGCGCGCGGACCCTGTCTCCGACGTCGAGGGGATCGAGCCCGGAATGACCGTCTGGATTGACGAGCGGGGATCGCGCGCGCCTTAAGGCGGGCTTCGGTCTGACGAAACCGGATGCGCTTCCTGAAACGGCGCGCTCGGCGGCCGCGAGGCGCTGATTGGCGTCCTCAGATCGACGCCGCTCCCATGCCGGCCGCGCGATCACGACGCAACGCCGCTTTTGTCAATGACTTGGGAATAAATATGGTCGGAGTGAGAGGATTCGAACCTCCGACCCCCTCGTCCCGAACGAGGTGCGCTACCAGGCTGCGCTACACTCCGACAGGCGACGCTCCGTATCGGGGGCGCCGCTCAACGAGGGGTCTTATAGCGGCGACCCCTCGCCCGTTCAAGCGCTGAAATCGCCTTCCGCGACGCAGCTTTATGGAAACGGAAGGGCGACGAAGCGCATCTCGCCCTGGCCATTGGCGACGAGGAGAAGGGCGGACTTCTTGCCTTCGTGCTTCAGGTCGTCGATTCGCTTGCCGACGTCGGACGGGTCTTTCACCGGCGACTGGTTGATCTCGACCACGACCTCGCCGGGCAGGATGCGCTTTTCGGCGGCGCCGGACTGCGGATCGACGTCCGTCACCACGACGCCGGACGACACGCTCGGCCGGATCGAGAACTTGCGCCTCGCGCCCTCGGTGAGGCTCGAGAACTCCATGCCGAGCGCCTTGAGGACGCTGTCGCCGGCCGGCGGCTTGGCGTCGTCGGAGCGCTTGGCGGAGAGGGAGGCGGGCTTGCGCTCATTGTCCTCGAGGCGCCCGAGCTTGACCGTCTTCGCCATCTCCTCGCCGTTGCGCAAGATGACGATCTCGACGTCCTTGCCGACCGGCGTCGCGGCGACGATCTTCGGCAGGTCGTGCGACTCCTTGATCTCGACGCCGTCGAACTTGACGATGACGTCGCCGGCCTTGAGGCCCGCGGCCTTGGCCGGGCCCTTGTCGTCCGCGCCGGCGACGAGGGCGCCGCGGGCGGCGCCGAGGTTCAGCGATTCGGCGACGGTGTCGTCGATGTTCTGGATGCGCACGCCGAGCCAGCCGCGCCGCGTCTCGCCGAAATTGCGCAACTGCTCGACGACCGGCGCGACCGTCGCCGAAGGCGTCGAGAAGCCGATGCCGATGGAGCCGCCGGACGGCGACAGGATCGCCGTGTTGACGCCGATCACGTCGCCGTCCATGTCGAACAGCGGACCGCCGGAATTGCCCTTGTTGATGGCGGCGTCGGTCTGGAAATAATTGTCGTAGGGGCCGGAATCGATGTTCCGCTTGACCGCGGAGATGATGCCGGCGGTCACCGTGCCCCCGAGGCCGAACGGATTGCCGACGGCGATCACCCAGTCGCCGACGCGCATCTTGTCGCTGTCGCCGAACTTCACCGCCTTCAGCGGCTTCTCCGGCTTCACCTTCAGGACGGCGATGTCGATCTTGGAGTCCTTGCCGACGATCTCGGCCTTGAGCTTCTGGCCGTCGGCGAAGATCACCGTCACGTCGTTGGCGTCGGCGATGACGTGGTTGTTGGTGATGATGATCCCGGCGGAATCGACGACGAAGCCCGAGCCGAGCGAATTGCTGCGGCGCTCGCGCGGCGGCCGCGCGCCGGGGCCGGCCTCGCCCTGGCGGCGGCGGAAGAACTCCTCGAACAGGTCGTCGAAGGGCGCGCCGGGCTCGGCTTGCGGCGAGGCTCCGGCGCCGCGCTTCTCGTCGATCGTCTGCGTCGCGGAGATGTTGACGACGGCGTCGCTCACCTGCGCGGCGAGGTCGGCGAGCGTGTCGGGACCCTTTCCTTTCGCCATGGCGCAATCGGGCGCCAGCGCGAGGGGCGACGCCAGCGCCCCGGCCGCGAGCAGGGCGGCGAAGGCGCGCCGTCGCGCGAAGCGTGAAATGCCCATGGCGAAAATTCCTCCGGGGAAAAGCGCGGCGGCGCCCGAGTTTTCTTAAGGTTCATTTTCGCGGGCGAACGAAAAAGGCGAGGGCCGCGCCAGCACAACTTCGTGAGCGCGCCGGGCGGAGCCGCCGGCGCGCTCGCCCGGCTATTCGACCGCCGTCGCCGCGGCCGGCGCGGCGCCCGCCGGCGCGGAAGCCGCCGCCTGCGGCGCCTCCCCCTTCGAGGAGCCGAAGAAGCGGAAGAACTCCGACTTCGGGCTCACCACCATCCGCGTGTCGGCCGCCTTGAGGCCGGCCTCGTAGGCCTGCATCGAGCGGAAGAAGGCGAAAAAGGCGGGATCCTTGCCGAAGGCCTCGGCGAAGATGCGGTTGCGCTCGGCGTCGCCTTCGCCGCGCGTCTGGTCGGCCTGGCGCTGGGCGTCGCCGCGCAGCACGACGACGTTGCGGTCGGCTGCGGCGACGATCTTCTGGGCCTGCTCGGAGCCCTGCGCGCGGAACTCCGCCGCCTCGCGCGCGCGCTCGGTCTGCATGCGGGCGTAGACGCGTTCGGAGATCTGGCGCGGCAGGTCGGCGCGGCGCAGCCGGACGTCGACCGCGGAGACGCCGAGGCGCGCGCCTTCGGCGCCGACCTGGTCGCGGATGCGCTGCATCAGCGCGGAGCGATCGTCGCGCACGATCTGGGTGAGGTTGGCCTCGCCGAGCACGCGGCGCACCGCCGAATTGAGCACGAAGCCGAGCTGGCCGTTGGCGCGCTCGACGCTGCCGACCGTCTGGTAGAACTTCAGCGGATCGACGATGCGGTAGCGCAGGAAGGAGTCGACCTCGATGCGGGTGTTGTCGGAGGCGAGCACCTCCTGCTTGGGCGCCTCGAGGTCGAGGATGCGGTTGTCGAGATAGACGACGTTCTCGATGAACGGCAGCTTGAAGTGCAGCCCCGGCTTGGTCACGAGGCCGCGGCCGGCGACGGGCTCGCCGAAGCGCAGCACGAGCGCCTGCTGCGTCTGCTGCACCGTGAAGATGGCGCCCGAGACGATGATCAGGACGAGGATCGCGACCGTCGCGACGACGAAGATGGAGACGTTCCTCACTTGCGCGTCCCCTCCTTCTGCTTGTCGGCGAGCGCGCTCAAGGGAAGGAAGGGAACGACGCCCGAGCCTTCCGCGCCCTGGTCGAGGATGATCTTGTCCATTCCGCCGAACACCCGCTCCATGGTTTCGAGATACATGCGCTCGCGGGTCACGTCCGGGGCCTTTTTGTATTCGTCGTAGATCTTCAGGAAGCGCGCCGCCTGGCCGGTCGCCTCCGCCACCGTCTGGAGACGGTAGCCTTCGGCCTCCTGGATGGTCGCGGCCGCCTTGCCGCGCGCCTCCGGGACGACGCGGTTGGCGTAGGCCTCGGCCTCGTTGCGCATGCGGTTCTGGTCCTGCTGCGCGGCGGTCACGTCGCGGAAGGCGGCGATGACTTGCTCGGGCGGGTCGACCGACTGCAGCTGCACCTGCAGCACGAGGACGCCGGCCTTGTACTCGTTGAGGATGCGCTGCATCAGCTCCTGCACGGCGGGCTCGATCACCCGCCGGTCGGCGGTCAGGATGCGCTGGATCTGGCTGCGGCCGATCACCTCGCGCATGGCGCTCTCGGCGACCGCTTTCACCGTCTCGCGCTGGTTCGCGACGTTGAAGGCGTAATCTTCCGGCCGCGAGGGGTCGATCTGCCAGATCACCACGAATTTCACGTCGGCGATGTTCTCGTCGCCGGTCAGCATCAGGCTTTCCTCGGGCAGGTCGACCGAATTGCGCCCGTCCGGGCGCCAGGCGAAGCCGACGTTGATGGTGTTGCGGTTGGTGACGGCGAGCTTCTCGACCTCGCCGATCGGGAAGGGCAGGTTGTAGTTGAGGCCCGGCCCGGTCTTGCCGGTGTAGCGCCCGAAGATCTTGTTGAGGCCGACCTCGTTCGGGCCGACGGTGTAGAAGCCGGAGACGAGCCAGACGCCGACGCCCAGCAGAAGAAGGGCGAGAGCGCCGCGCGCTCCGCCGAAGCCTCCGCCCGAGCCGGGCAGCCAGCTTTTCAGCCGGCTCTGGACGCGGCGCAGCAAATCCTCGAAGTCAGGCTGCGGCGCGCTGGGCTTCTGGCCCCAGGGGCCGCCGCCGCCGCTTGGTTTCCACGATCCGCCGCCGCCGCCGTCGCTGATCCAGGGCATAAATCCTCATTCGCGCGAGTGTTCGTGCCGCCCTTTTATAGGAAAGCGGCCTGCCCAGCACAAATGGGGACGCGGCGGCCGAACGGCAATCGTCCGCCGCGCGGCTCAAGCTTGCGCGGCGACGATTATCCTTCGGCGCGCTCGAAGCTCGCGAAGAAAGATGGCGCTTCGTCGCCCGGCGGCTGCTCCGGCGCCTCGCGGGCCGTCTCCCGCCATTGCGACCAGTCGAGCGGCGGAAAGCGGACGTCGCCCTCCGGCTCAAGATCGACGAAGGTGACATGGAGCCGCTGCGTTCGGGCAAGCAGCGCCGCGTAGAGCTGCGCGCCGCCGATGAGCGAAATCTCGTCCGCGCCCATCGCCGCGGCGCGCGCGCGCCCCAGCGCCAGGGCGTCGTCGGGCGTCGCCGCGACGAGGACGCCCGGCGCGGAGAAATCAGGAGCGCGCGTCACGACGATGGTTTCGCGGCCGGGCAGGGGACGGCCAATCGACTGGAACGTCTTGCGCCCCATCAGCATCGGCTTGCCCATGGTGAGGGCGCGGAAGCGCTTGAGGTCGCTCGGCAGCCGGAAGGGCAGGCCGCCGCCGGCGCCGATGACGCCGTTGCGCGCGATCGCCGCGACGACGGCGAGCGGGGGGGCGCTCACGAGGCGGCGAGCCTTGCGAGCGCCTCGTCCTCGACTCGGCAGATGCGCCAGTCGCGCATGAGCTTCGCTCCGAGGCTTTCATAGAAGGCGATCGACGGCGCGTTCCAGTCGAGCACCGACCATTCGAACCGGCCGAGAGTCTCCGCGACGCAGACGCCCGCGACATGGGAGATCAGAGCCTTGCCGAAGCCGCGCCCGCGGAAGGCCGGGCGCACGTAAAGGTCCTCGAGCCAGATGCCGCAGCGGCCGCGAAAGCTCGAGAAGGTGTAGAACCAGAGGGCGAAGCCGGCCGCCTCGTCGCCGTCCTGCGCGATCGCGCCGAATGCGCGCGGCGGTTCGCCGAACAGCGCCGCGCGGATGTCCGCCTCGCTCGAACGCGCCTCGTGCGAGAGCTTTTCATAGTCGGCGAGCTCCTTGACGAGCGAGAAGATCAGGGCGCCGTCGCCTTGCGCCGCGCTGCGGATGGAGAGTTTCATGGGGCGCGCCTTTCATGTGTCGTCGCGGCGGGACGGGGCCGCGGCCCGAAGAAGATGGCGAGGCCCGCCGCGACGATGAGCGCCGAGCCGAGGATGGTGCGCAGCGTCGGAACCTCGGCGAAGACGACGACGCTCGAGAGGCTCGCCCAGACGAGCGCGGTGTAGCCGAACGGCGCGACGACGTTGGCGGGGGCGGCGGCGAAGGCGCGGATGATGCAGAAATGGCTCGCCGCCCCAAGGCAGCCGAGCAGGAGCATCAGGCCGGCGGCGCTCGGCGTCGGCGCGAGCCCGACGAAGGGCAGGAACGGCAGGCAGAAGGCCGAGCCGGCGACGGCGGTGTAGAACAGCGTCGTCGCCGGCTCGTCGGCGGTGCGCAGGAAGCGCGTCGCGATCTGGTAGAGCGCGTTGGTGAGCGCCGTCAGAAGCGGCAGGACGACGAGCCAGGTCAGGGCGATTCCCGCCCCGCCGACGATCAGCCACACGCCGGCGAGGCCGACGAAGACGCTGATCCAGCCGGCGGCCGACACCTTCTCGCCGAGCAGGACGACCGAAAGCGCGGTGACGAGCACCGGCGCGACCCATACGACCGCGGAGAAATCGAGGAACGGCATGATCTTCAGCGCGTACATGCCGATGACGGTGTTGGCGCAGAGCATGGCCGAGCGCAGGATCTGCGCTCCGGGCTTGCGCGAGCGCAGAAGTTCTGGCGCGCGAAGCGCGAGAACGCCGCCGACGAGCAGAAAATGCACGAAATAGCGCACGAAGGCGACTTCGGCCGGCGGATAGTCGGCGACGAGTATGCGCGCGAGCGAATCCTGGCAGACGAACAGGAACGTCGTCAGCAGCATCCACAGAACGCCGGCGCCGATCGAGACGCCTTCGGGCGGAACGGGGAGGACGGCGAGGGCGTCGTCGTCGCGCGGGGTCGAGGTCATGAGGGCGCCATGTCGGCCGCGCGGGCGGCGGCGAGGGGCGAGCCATAGCCGATAGCGGGCGGCGAATGAACCCCGGCCGCAAACGGCCGAGCCTCAAACCGCCACTTGAGCCTTGATCGCCGGATGGGGGTCGTAGCCGACGAGGGAGAGGTCCTCGAAGCGCAGGTCGAACAGCGAGGCGCCCGGCGCGACGGAAAGGCGCGGCAGGGGACGCGGGCTGCGCGCCAGCTGCTCGCGCGCCTGCTCGACATGGTTGAGGTAGAGATGCGCGTCGCCGAGCGAATGCACGAAGTCGCCGGGCGAAAGGCCGCACTCGGCCGCAACGGCGTGGGTCAGCAGCGCGTAGCTTGCGATGTTGAACGGCACGCCGAGAAAGATGTCCGCCGAGCGCTGGTAGAGCTGGAGGTCGAGGCGGCGCGTTCCCTCGGCGTCGTCGCGCACGTTGAACTGGAACAGGCAGTGGCACGGCGCGAGCGCCATCTTCGGCACGTCGGCCGGGTTCCACGCCGAGACGACGAGCCGGCGCGAGAACGGATCGGCCTTGATCCGCGCGACGACCTCGGCGATCTGGTCGATGGTCCGCCCGTCTGGCGCGGCCCAGGAGCGCCACTGACGCCCGTAGACCGGGCCGAGGTCGCCGTCCACGCCGGCCCATTCGTCCCAGATGGTGACGCCGTTCTCGCGCAGCCAGGCGACGTTGGTGTCGCCGCGCAGGAACCAGATCAGCTCATGGGCGATCGAGCGCCAGTGCAGCTTCTTGGTGGTGAGCAGGGGAAAGCCCTGCGCGAGGTCGAAGCGCAGCTGGCGTCCGAACACGGAGCGCGCGCCGACGCCGGTGCGGTCGGACTTGCGCGTCCCGTTGCGCAGGATGTCGTCGAGAAGGGCGAGATAGGGCTGCATGGCGGCTTCCCGGCGTCGTGTCGCGCCATTCTACGACGCATGGCCTCGCGCGCGTAAGATATGGACGCTGGGGATAGCGGGCGCCGGTCCCGCCGCTTGACGCCCCTTTCAAACGGGCGGGATCGGCCCTATATTAGCTCCGCCGCCTCGTGCGGCTACGACGATAAACGGCGTCGAAATAAGCTCTTCGGACCCGGGGGCGGTACCCGGCGCCTCCACCCAAGCCCGTGCGCCGGCGTTCTCGGCGGGCGGGCTTGGGCGGGGGCGAAACAGGTTCGACGGGGAGTGTAAAGGACTGTCTTTCGTCCGGCATTGTACCGCCGTCATCGGGCTAAACCTTATAGTTGCCAACGACAACTATGCTCCGGTGGCCGTCGCCGCGTAATGCGGCTTAAGCAACCGAAATCAAGTCCTTGGGGGTAGCACTTCAAGGCGGGGCCCGGAGGCGCCTGGCAACAGAAGCCTCCACTTTCCTTCTTCAAATCGCTGTCCGAACGCTTTCGCGCCCTCTCGCCAAGCGGCGCGAATTTGGCTAAGCCATCGAGCTGTTCATGAAGACGCGGCCGGGCGCCGGGGGTTCGATGGCTGTCGATCACATCCGCTACGACATTCTCGTGCAGGACGCCTTGCGCAGCGTCGTCCGCAAGGTGCTCGCGGACATCGCGCGCGACGGCCTCGTCGGCGACCATCATTTCTACGTCACCTTCCGCACCCACGCCCGCGGCGTGCGTCTCTCCTCGCGCATGAGGAGCCTCTATCCCGAGGAGATGACGATCATCCTGCAGCACCAGTTCTGGGACCTGTCGGTCACCGACCACGCCTTCGAGGTCGGCCTGTCGTTCAAGAACGTGCCCGAGATGCTGCTCGTGCCGTTCGACTCCGTGACGCGCTTCTCCGATCCGACCGCCGGCTTCGACCTCGAGTTCAAGCACGACGACGGCGTCGAGCCGAGCGCCAACGATCCCGGCGCTCCCGAGGCCGCGGCCGCGCCCGAGCCGCCTGCGTCGGAGCCCGCCCCCAAGGCGGCCGAGGCCGCGCCGGCGGGCGACAAGATCGTGTCCATCGACGCCTTCCGCAAGAAGACCTGAACCGCCGCAAGAAGACCTGAACCGCGCCGCCCGACGGGAGAAGCGCCTTGGGTGAGATCGTCAATCTGCGCCGGGCGCGCAAGCGCAAGGCCCGCGAAGAGGACGGCGAGGCGGCCGAGGCCGCCAGGGTCCGCTCCGGGCTTTCGAAGCGCGAACGCGAGGCCGCGCGGCTTTCGCGCGAAAAGGCCGCCGCGCATCTCGACGGCTACAAGCGGGACGTCGCTGACCCGTCCGAAAAATGAGCGGGAGCGACGACGACGGCGCCGTCCTCAAGCGCTCGCTCGCGGTGGCCGGCCATCGCACCAGCATCTCCCTCGAACCCCTGTTCTGGTCCGAGCTCAAGCGCATCGCCGCGGCGCGCGGACTGTCGCTTTCGGCCTGCGTGGCGCAGATCGACGCCGCGCGCGGGCGCGCCAACCTGTCGTCCGCCGTGCGCGTCTTCGTGCTGAAGGAGGCGCTCTCCCGCCGAGGCTAGGGCTGCGCCGGCTCGGCCGGCTTCGCTCCCTCGGCGCCTTCGGCCCTGGCCTTTTCCTGCGCCGCCCTTTCGCGCTCCGCCTCGCGGCGACGGTCGAAGGCGAGGCGGCGGCGGAAGAAGGCGCGCTCGCGCAGGTCGTATTCGAACGCCTCGATGCGTGCGACCTCGCGGTCGAGCGCGCGGGCGGCGAGGGTGTTGGAGAGCGCCGTCGCGTCGACTTCGAAACCTGGCGCGGCCGGGTCGCCCTTGGCCAGGAGGGCGATCTGCGCCGGCTCGCCGCTCCAGCCTTTGGGCGGATGCGGGTCGCTCAAGGCCGCGCTCTGCGAAAAGCCGCCGCGGCGCAGGTCGAAGGTCGCGGCGAGCGCCGGCGCGCCGGGCGAGGGCGGCGGCGAGGACAGGGCGATTACGCCCGCCTTCGCCGCGAGCTCGAAGCGTCGCTCGCCGGCCTTCAGCTCGCCGCGCTTCAATTCGGCGAGGAGCGCAGCCGAAATCGCCTTCGCGCCCAGCTCCTGTCCCTCGCGGTCGAATTTCGCGACGACGCGCGAGATCGCGTCCGGGTCGGCGCGCGGCAGGGTCAGCTCGGAGAGGCGCGCGGAGCCCGCTCCGGCGAGGCCGGCGACGAGCGCCTCGGCGCTGGCGCCCGTTCCGGAAAGGTCGAAGTCGGCGTCGAGGCGCCCGCGCGCGCCCGGCAGGTTGAGGCGCGCTCCGGCGATCCCGATTTTCGCGGAAAGCGAAACCTCGACGCCCGCGCGGGCGAGCGTGAAGGCGCCGTTCGCCGCGCCTCCTGCGAGCTGGAGCGACATTCTTTCGACGGCGAGCCGCCCCGGCGCGAGCGAAAGCTGCAGCCTCGCCTCCGACGCGGTCCGCCGCGCCGGGGCGAGCGGCGGACCAAGGACGAACTCGCGGGCGCTCACCGTGAGCTGCGCGCGCGGCGGCTCGAACGCCGGGGGCGCGAAGGCGAGGCTGGACCATAGCGCGCCGGCCTTCACGGGCTCGGCCGGGCCGAGCACGAGCGCGACGAGGGAAGACGCGGTAAGGCGCTCGAAGGCGAGCGATCCCGTCCAGAGCCGAGCCTCGTCCCGGCGCAGCGCCCCGGACAGTTTCGCCTCGCCGGCCGAGCCCTTGAGCGCGTCGAGCTTCATCGCGCCGCCCTCGAAGGCCGCGTCGGCGGCGAAGGCCGCCGGAAATTTTTCCTTCGCGTCGGGCGAGGCGACGCCCGCGGCCTTGAGCAGCGGAGTCGCGTCACGCGTTGAAAAGTCGAGCGCGCCGCTTGCGGAAGGCGCGGCGAGATCTGCGCCGACCTCGCCCGAGAAATTCAGCTTCGCGTCGCCGAGCGACGCGGCCAGCGTGGCGCGCCGCCGCGCGGCCTTCGGATCGAACCGCAGGGAGGCTTCGAGCCGCGCGGGGCCTGGATCGGGCGCGCCCGGGACGCTAAGGCCGGCGAGTTGAAGCAGTGGAAGGCTTGCGCGCGAATCGGCCGAGAGCGAGACGTCGAGGGCCTCGCCGTCGGGCCGCGCGCGCGCCGACACCTTCGCCCCGGCGACTGTCCCCTGCGCGTCGAGCGCGCTGAGCGTCAGCAGGTCGCCGTCGCGGGCCGCGCCGAGCGAAACGTCGAGGTCGACCGGCGCCAGCGCGGCGAGCCGCGCCAGCGCCCGTCCTTGCGCCTCGTTTTCGACGACGGGCTCGAGCGCCCGCGCCAGCGCGCCGCCGCGGGCGATCTTCGCATGCCCCTTGAGCTCCGCGCCGGCGTCCGAAAGGCTTCCGCTCGCCTGCGCGCTCGCCCCATCCGGGCCGAGCCAGGAGAGCTCGCGCAGGCTGACGCGCCCGGCCGCTTTCTCGGCGACGAGGGCGAGGCCGCCAAGCGATCCCGAGCCTTGCGCCGCAATCTCGTCCATGCGCAGGCGCAACATTCCTTCCGCCGCGCGCAGCGGAGACGCCGCCTCGCTGCGCAAAGCCGCGACGAACGGGCCCGAGAGATCGAGGCGCGGCGTAGAGACATTAGCCTCGACGCGGGGAGCGCCTTGCGCCGGCAGGCTCAGCGCGAAATCGCCGGCGAGGCGCGTTCCGTCGACATTAAGCTCGAACCGCCGCAGCGAAAGTTCGTCCGGCGTCCATTTCGCCTGCGCCGCGAGGACGACCTCGGCGAAAGAGATTTCCGGCGCCCGCGCCTGCGGAGCGACCCGCGCGAGCCATGCGCCGAGCCAGCCGGTTTCGCGTCCCTCGGCGCGCAGCGCGCCGTCGAAGGCGGGCGAGGGGCTCCAGCGCGCCGCGCCGTCGAGCGACAGGCGCAGGCCGCGCGGCCCGCGCGCCGAGAAGCGCAGCCATCCCTTCTGCGCGCGCTCCTCCTTGAGGACGAGCGCGCCCGAAACGTCGGAGAAGGCGGCGCGCCCGAACGCGAGGCTGTCGACCCGCCAGTCGAGCGTCAGCGGGAAAGGCGGGGCGAGCGCCGGCGGCGCGGGTCCGCCGGCGGCGAAAAAGCCGTCAAGATCGAGCCGCTCGGCCGCCAGGCTTACGGCGCCTGCGGGCGGCGAGCTCATGAGATCGACATGCGCCTCGCCTTTCGCGGCGAGCGCGCCCTGACCCTCGCCCAGCGTGAGCGCGAGGTCCGAAAGGTCCGCCCGCTGCGTCGTCAGCGCGAGCGCGCCCTGCGCCCGCGCGCCGGCGCCTTCGACGCTCAGCGCGCCGGAAAGCCTCGCCTGCGGCGCGAAGGAAGCCGCGCCGTCGAAGGCGAGCGCCGCGCCGCCGGCCTGCGCGGACAGCTTGAGCGGCAAGGCGTCCCCTTCGAGGGCGCCGCCGGCGAGGCGGAAGGAGATGTCCTCGCCGCCGGCGGAGAAGGTTCCTGCGCCCCGGAACGGGCCGCGCAGCGAGTCGAGGGAGCCCTTGAGCTCGATCCTCGAGGCCGTGAAGCGGGGCGCGCCGTCGGCGTCGAACATCGCGAGCTCGCCGTCCGAGACGACGAGGGCCGGGAACCGCGCCGACATCGGCAGGCTCGGCGGCGCGCCCGCCGCGCCGTTCCTGCCGAGGCGGATTTCGACGCGCGGGCGCTCGACGCGCGCCTCGCTGAAGTCGAGCTCGCCGCGCAGCAGCGGCGCGAGGGCGAGCTCGAGGCGCATCCGCGCCGCCGAGGCGCGCCAGAACGGCCTTTCGTCCGCCGCGCCCGCTTGCGTCCTCTCCTCCTGCGCCTCTCCGACGGAGACGTCCTCGACGAGGGCGTAAGGCGCCGGCAGGAGGCGCACGTCTATGCGGCCGGCGATGGTCGTCGGCCGTCCCAGCGCCTGCGTCAGCCGCTCCTCGATCGGCGCGCGCAGGCTCGTCCAGTCGAGAAACAGCGGCGCAGCGAGCGCGACGCACAGAATGAGGCTGACGACGGCGGCGAGAATGGTGAGAGCGTCGCGCAAAGCGGGGGCGCCTTAAACAACGGCGGAAGGCAGGCATATAGGCTAGGACGGCCGGCGATTTCCTCCAAAATTTAAGTCTCGTCGCGAACGCCGCGCTCGCCGCGCCGCCGCCCGGGCTCGACAGGGCGGTCTTAAGGGGCGATATAGATGCAAGCGTCCCGTTTTGTTCTCATGAGCCGGCGGGCTGCGCCGGCGCTGCGGCGCGTTGCGGCGGAGCCGGCCCGCCCGCGCCCGGAGCAGCCCTTGACCGATCCTCTCCCGTTCGACCGCCTCGACGCCCCGCCGCCGCGCCCGGGCGGGATCGCCGCGCGCGCGCGTGCCGTCGCCGGCGTCCCGCGCTATCTCGACGGGCTCAATCCCGAGCAGCGCGCGGCGGTGGAGGCGATCGACGGCCCGGTGCTGGTGCTCGCCGGCGCCGGCACCGGCAAGACCCGCGTGCTGACGACCCGCATCGCCCACATCCTCGCGCAGGGACGGGCGCGGGCGCATGAAATCCTCGCCGTCACCTTCACCAATAAGGCGGCGCGCGAGATGAAGGACCGCGTAGCCCTGCTCGCCGGCCCGGTCGGGGAGGGCATGCCCTGGCTCGGCACCTTCCACGCCATCTCGACGAAAATCCTGCGCCGCCACGCCGAGCTCGTCGGGCTGAAGCCGAGCTTCACCATCCTCGATGCGGACGACCAGATCCGCCTCCTGAAGCAGGTGCTGCAGGCCGAGAACGTCGACGACAAGCGCTGGCCGGCGCGCTCGCTCGCCTTCCAGATCGATTCGTGGAAGAACCGCGGCCTCGACCCCGCCCATGTTCCGGCCGGGGAGGCGGCCGCCTTCGCCGGCGGCAAGGGCGCGCGGCTCTACGCGCTCTATCAGGAGCGGCTGAAGATCCTCAACGCCGCCGACTTCGGCGACCTGCTGCTCGAGACGCTGCGGCTCTTTAAAGAGAATCCCGACGTCCTGCGGCAATATCAGGAGCGCTTCAAATATATCCTCGTCGACGAATACCAGGACACCAACACCGTCCAGTATCTGTGGCTGCGCCTGATCGCGCAGGGGCGGCGCAACGTCTGCTGCGTCGGCGACGACGACCAGTCGATCTACGGCTGGCGCGGCGCGGAGGTCGACAACATCCTGCGCTTCGAGAGCGATTTTCCGGGCGCGACGGTCGTGCGGCTCGAGCGCAACTACCGCTCGACCGGACATATTCTCGCCGTCGCCGCCGGGCTCATCGCCCATAATGAAGGCCGCCTCGGCAAGACCCTGTTCACCGACGACGAGGCCGGGATCAAGCCGACCGTCTCCGGCGTGTGGGACTCCGAGGAGGAGGCGCGCGCCGTCGGCGAGGAGATCGAGCAGCTCGCGCGCAAGGGCCGCCCCTACGACGAGATGGCCATCCTCGTGCGCGCCTCGTTCCAGATGCGCGAGTTCGAGGAGCGCTTCATCACGCTGGGGCTGCCGTACAAGATCATCGGCGGCCCGCGCTTCTACGAGCGCGCCGAAATCCGCGACGCGCTCGCCTATCTGCGCTGCGTCGCCCAGCCGGCCGACGACCTCGCCTTCGAGCGTATCGTCAACACGCCGCGGCGCGGGATCGGCGAGAGCACGCTGCAGCAGCTGCACGACTACGGACGGCGCGAGCAGATCCCGCTCGCCGCCGCCGCAAGGTTCATGATCGAGACCGACGAGATCAAGCCGAAGCAGCGTCAGGCGCTGCGCGGGCTTCTCGCCGACTTCGACCGCTGGGCGGGGATGATCGAAACGAGGCCGCAGGGCGAGCTCGCCGAGGTCGTGCTGGAGGAATCCGGCTACACCGACATGTGGCGCAAGGACCGCACGGCGGAGGCCGCCGGACGGCTCGAGAACCTGAAAGAGCTCGTGCGCGCCATGGAGGAGTTCCCGAGCCTTTCCGCCTTCCTCGAGCACGTCTCCCTCGTCATGGACGCCGAGACGAAGGACGCCGGCCCGCGCGTGTCGCTGATGACGCTTCACGCGGCGAAGGGGCTCGAGTTCGAGACGGTGTTCCTGCCCGGCTGGGAGGAGGGGCTTTTCCCGCACCAGCGCTCGCTCGACGAGAACGGGCGGGCGGGGCTCGAGGAGGAGCGCCGCCTCGCCTATGTCGGCGTCACGCGGGCGCGCCGTCGCGCGAAAATCAGCTTCGCCTCGAACCGGCGCATCCACGGGCTGTGGCAGACGACGATTCCCTCCCGCTTCGTCGACGAGCTTCCCGTCGATCACGTCGAGGTCGTCGAGGCAGCTTCCGGCGCGGCCTATGGCGGCTACGCCCAGTCGCGCTTCGCCAACATGGACAGCTTCGGCTCGTCCTACGGCACGCCCGGCTGGCGGCGCGCGCAGCGCCGCGCCGAAGAGGGCGGGCGCGACGCCTCGCGCGGCGGCTTCGCGCAGGCGGCGGCGCGGCGCGGCCCCGTCGAGATCGAGGGCGAACTCGTGGCCAAGAGCTCGGCGTCCTCGGCTTTCGCCAGGGGCGCGCGCGTCTTCCACCAGAAATTCGGCTATGGCGCGGTGGCGGCGGTCGACGGCAACAAGCTCACCGTCGATTTCGACAAGGCCGGCCGCAAGATGGTGCTCGAAAGCTTTTTGCAGGCGGGTTGAGCGCCTTAACGCTTGTCCGGCAGCGCGCCGAACGGGTCGGCGGGCGGCGGCGGAACGGGCGGCAGGGCCTGCGGATATTCCTGATCGAAGCGCGGCTCCTGCCCCGGCGGGCGCGGCATGGCGCGCGCGCGGTCGCGGCGGGCGCGGATCGCCTCGACGTCCGCCCGCTGCGCGAAGACGACGGCGACGCCGGCCTCGCAGACCGCCTGATAGGACAGCGCCCGCTCGCTCTTGTCCTGCGAGAAGCGTTTCGCGCAGGAGGCGCGCGCGTTCGCGTAGGCCCGAAAGCGCGGCTCGTCGAGGGTCGGATTCAACACCTCCTCGCAGCGCTCGACGACGATCTGCGCCAGCGCGACGTCGGATTTTTCGCCCTTGCGGCAGACGTTCATCACCTCATAGGCCTGCGCGCAGCTTGGCGCGTCCCTGACCGCCTGCGTCGTCGCCTCGGCGTCGCCCGCGTCGACCGGGCATTTCTCCAGCCGCTCGGCCCGCGCCGGCGCGCCGGCGAGAAAGGCGAGGCAAAGGGCGAGACGGGCGAGCGCGCTCACAGCACCTTGCCCGGATTGAGGAGGTTCGAGGGATCGAACGCGCGCTTCACCGCGCGCATGAGGTCGAGCGCGACGGGGTCCTTCACCCTGGCGAGCAGCTCGCGCTTCATCTGGCCGATCCCGTGCTCGGCCGAGATCGAGCCGGAAAAGCGCGCGACGATCCCGTGCACGACGTCGGCGATCTCGTCCCAGCGGGCGAGGAAGGCGTCCCTGTCGGCGCCGACGGGCTGCGAGACGTTGCAATGGATGTTGCCGTCGCCGAGATGGCCGAAGGCGACCAGCCGCGCGTCGGGCGCGGCCCGCTCCAGCGCCGCCTCGACCTCGGCGAGGAAAGCCGGAACGTCGGCGACGGCGACGCTGACGTCGTGCTTGATCGAGCCGCCCTCGTGGCGCTGCGCGTCGGAAAGTTCCTCGCGCAGGCGCCAGAAGGCCTTGCGCTGCGCGCCGGAGGCGGCGACGGCGGCGTCGGCGATCACGCCGCGCTCCGCGGCCTCCCCGAGCAGCGCGAGAAGGCGTTCGCTCAGGCCTTCCGGCCGCAGCGAGGCGACTTCGATGAGGACGCGCCAGGGGGCGGGTCGCGCCAGCGGATCGCGCAAGCCTTCGCCATGCCGCAGCACGAAATCGACGCCGATCTGCGGAATGAGCTCGAAGGCGGCGATCTCGCCGCCGCATTTTCCGCGCGCGAGAGCGAGGAGTTCGAGCGCGGCGGCCGGGGAGGGCAGGCCGACGAAGGCGGTCTCGACCGCCGCCGGCCGTGGAAAGAGCTTCAGCGTGGCGGCGGTGACGATCGCCAGCGTGCCTTCGGAGCCGGCGATGAGGTCCTTGAGGTCGTAGCCGGTGTTGTCCTTGCGCAGCCTGGAGAGGCCGCGATAGACGCGCCCGTCGGCGAGCACCGCCTCGACGCCGAGCACGAGGTCGCGCATGCTCCCATAGGCGATCACCGCGACGCCGCCGGCGTTGGAGGCGATGTTGCCGCCGATCGTGCAGCTTCCCTCGGAGGCGAGCGAAAGCGGGAACAGGAGCCCGGCGCGCTCCGCCTCCGCCTGCGCCTGCGCGAGCGTCATGCCGGCCTCGACCGTCATGGAAAGAGAGGATGGGTCGATCCTGCGCAGCGACGTCATGCGCCGCAGCGACAGCGCGACGCCCTCGCCGGAGAGGTCGGGAAGCTGGCCGCCGACGAGGCCTGTGCCGCCGCCCTGCGGCGTGACCGGCGTGCGCGTCCTGGCGCAAATTTCCATGAGCGAGGCGACTTCCTCCGTCGAGCCGGGGCGCAGCACGCACAAGGCGTTGGCGCGATAAAGGCCGCGCGGCTCGACGAGATAGGGCGCCATGGCCGCGCCGACGAGGACGTTGGCGGGTCCGACGATTGCGCGAAAACGGTCGAGGCGGGCGTCCGCTCCCTCGCCGCGGCCTGCGTCCCGAGCGCTCATGCCATCGTCTTTTTCGGGAGCCCGGAACTTTAAAGACGGCGAGCCGTCAACGGCGTCGCGTGGCAGGAGAGGAGGGACTCGAACCCCCAACCCCCGGTTTTGGAGACCGGTGCTCTAACCAAATTGAGCTACACTCCTACGCGCGCCGCATCTCTAGCGTAGAGCGCGCCGCGAAATCAAGCGTCCTGCGGCCGCGCGAGCCTCACGAGCAGATCGCCTTGCCGCATTTGCGGACGTTGGCGACCTTGGCCTGCAGCTCGGCGTAGCCGACGGCGCCGACGACGACCTCGTCGCCGATCACATAGCTCGGCGTGCCGGTGATGTTGAGCTTGCGCGCCAGCGTCTCGGACTGCGTGATCGCCTCCTCGACGGCCGGACCGGCCGCGTCCTTTTCGATCTGCTCGAGGTTCGCGCCGGCGTCGCGCGCGGCCGAAAGCGCCTCCCCCTTGCCGACGGCCGCGCGCATGCCGAGCAGCCGCTGATGGAAATCCCAGTATTTCTGGCCCTTGAGCTGGACGGTCGCGGCGTTGGCGATCTTGGCCGCCTCGACCGATTCTGCGCGCAGGATCGGCAGGTCGCGCAGGATCACCCGCAGGTCGGGATTGTCGCGGATCAGCTTGCCGAGGTCGCCGAGCGCGCGCTTGCAGTAGCCGCAATTGTAGTCGAAGAACTCGACGAGCGTGATCTTGCCGTCGGGATTGCCGACGACGGCCTGATGGCTGACGTCGTTGAGCGTGTCCGCCGTTTCGCCCAGCGCCTGCTGGCGCGCCTTGGCCTCCTCGGCCCGCTCGCGCGCCTCGAGCGAGGCGGCGACCTCGCGCAGGATCTCCGGATTGTTCAGTAGATAGGCTTTGACGATCCCCTCGATCTCCGTCTTCTGCTCGGGGGAGAAGGCCTCCGCCGCCGTCGCCGGCGCGGCGGAGCCGAAGCAGGCGGCGAGCGAGAGAGCGAGGCAGGCGAGGATGGCGCGCGCGCCGCCCGCGAGGCGTTTCTGCAGCATTGAGCTACTCCTGTGGCTGGGCCGGATCGTCCAGGGCCGGATCACGGTGGCCCGCCGAACGCGCCGCGCGCAGCTATAGACAGAAAAGCGGGCGGACGCGAGACGTCCGCCCTCAAATCAACGGCCAGAATCAATGGCCAAGCGTGGCCTTGGCGCGTTGCCACCAGCCGGTGCGCTTCGGCCGGTTGGGATCGGGCTCGGCTTCGGGAAGCGGGACTGAACGGGCCGGCGCCGGCTCGACGCTCGCCGGGCTTTCGGGAGCGCCGTCGCTTGCGGACGCGTACTCCTGCGCAGGAGCTTCGGCGGGCGGGTCTTCGGCGGCCGCAGCCTCAGGAGGCGACGCTTCCGCTGCCTCAGCCGCGGGAGCGGAGGCGGCCGTCTCCGCGGCCTGCGGCTGCGGGACATTGGCCTCCTCGGCCTCGGACGCGGCCTCCGCGGCGGCGCGTTTGGGCGTACGGGCGCGGGGCGCGCGGCGCGCGCGGCGAGCCGGCGCGGGAGCGTCTTCCTCTTCGCTTTCCGGCGCCTCGGCCGTTTCGGCGCTCCCGGCGGCGGTTTCACGCGTACGGGCGCGGCGCGTGCGCCGCGGCTTCGCCGGCGCGGGTTCGGCCGCTTCGGCCTCCGCCTCGACTTCAAGCGGCGCGGTGGACGCCGGCGCCGGAGCCTCCGCCGTCGCCTCGGCTTCGATCAGGGCCGCCTCCTCCGCCGCCACGGTCTCCGACGAGGCTTCTTCAGGGGACGCGTCGACGACGTCGTCAGCGGCGAGCGCGGCCGTCTGGACGGTGGACTGGCCATCGATTTCCGCGATCGCGCCAAGGGCGTCGTCGGGCGGCTGCGGCGCATTGGCCGCGACGCCTGAGGAGTCACGGTCGCCTCCGCGGCCGCGCCTGCGCCTGCGCCTGCGACGGCGGCGGCCTTCCTCCGTATCGCCGTCCGCGCGCGAGGCGGCGTCGCCGCCGTCTTCAGACTCGCCGGCGCCGAGCGCCTCGTCGTCCTCCGTCTCGTCCAGCGCGTCGTCCGCCCCTTCATAGGTGAGATGGGCGACAGGTTCGGGCGCCGCCGCCTCGATCGGCTCATGGCCTCCGGAGGCGGGCGCGCCGCGCTCGATGGCGTGATAGACGGAGCCGATCAGGCTGTCGTCGACCTCGATGTTGACGCAGACGCCGAAGCGCCGCTCGAGGTCGCGCAGATTGGCCCGCTTCTCGTTGAGGATGTAGAGCGCGACGGGTGCGCGCGTGCGCACGACGAGGTCGTTGCCGGCGTTCTTGACCAGCGTCTCCTCGACCACGCGCAGCACGTGCAGGGCGATCGAGGCGGTCGAGCGCAGGATGCCGGACCCCGCGCAATGCGGGCAGACTTCGGTCGAGCCTTCGAGCACGCCGGTGCGGATGCGCTGGCGCGACATTTCGAGCAGGCCGAAATGCGAGATGCGGCCGATCTGGATGCGGGCGCGGTCGTTCTTCAGCGCATCCTTGAGCCGGCGCTCGACGGAGCGGTTGTTGCGGCTCTCCTCCATGTCGATGAAGTCGACGACGATGAGGCCGGCGAGGTCGCGCAGCCGCAGCTGGCGCGCCACCTCGTCGGCGGCCTCAAGGTTGGTGCGCAGCGCCGTGTCTTCGATATTGTGCTCGCGCGTCGAGCGGCCGGAGTTGACGTCGATGGCGACCAGCGCCTCGGTCTGGTTGATGACAAGATAGCCGCCCGACTTCAGCGTGACCTGGTTGACGAACAGCGCGTCGAGCTGCGACTCGACGTCCGACTTCGAGAAGATCGGCTGCGGATCGCGATAAGGCTGCACGCTGTTGACGTGGCTCGGCATCAGGAGGCGCATGAAGTCGCGCGCCTCGCGGTAGCCGCGCTCGCCGGCGACGAGGATGTCGTCGATGTCCTTGTTGTAGAGGTCGCGGATGGCGCGCTTGATCAGCGAGCCCTCTTCGTAGACGAGGGTGGGGGCGCTCGACTTCAGCGTCGTCTCGCGCACCGTCTCCCACATGCGCAGGAGATATTCGAAGTCGCGCTTGACCTCCTGCTTGGTGCGGCTCGCGCCGGCCGTGCGCAGGATCACGCCCATGCCTTCGGGCACCTCGAGATCCTGGGCGATCGACTTCAGGCGCTGGCGGTCGCCGGCGTCGGTGATCTTGCGGGAGATGCCGCCGCCGCGCGCCGTGTTCGGCATCAGCACGGAGTAGCGGCCGGCGAGCGAGAGATAGGTCGTCAGCGCCGCGCCCTTGTTGCCGCGCTCCTCCTTGACGACCTGCACGAGCAGCACCTGGCGGCGCTTGATGACTTCCTGGATCTTGTACTGCCGGCGATAGCGCGGCTGGCGATAGGGAACCTCCTCCATCGCGTCGCCGCCGAGCTGCTCGACGTGCTCCTCCTCGTCTTCGGCCTCCGCGTCCTCGTCCGGCCCGGGCGCGCTCCGGGCCTCGGGCTCGGCCTCGACTGCGGGCGGCGCGAAGGCCGCTCCCTCGTCCTCCCCCGCCGGCGCCTCGTCGCGCGGCTCCGGCTCGCGCGGCTCCTCCTGCGCGGGCGCCTCCTCGACGGGGTGGGCGCGCAGATATTCGGCCGCCGCGGCGTCCGCGCCGGCGACGAAATCCTGGGGCTCCTCGCCATAGACGGGCGGGAGCGCCTGCGGCGCCTCTTCGCTTTCGTCGCGCGGCGCGGCGTCGTCGGACGGCGTCTCGCCGTCGCGCGCGACGTCAAGGAATTCAACGTCGCCGTCGCCCCAGGCGAGGGGACGGGATCCGTCGGAGCGCTCCGCGTCCGCCTCGTTCGGGGCCTCGTCCTGCGGGGGCTCGCCTTCGCTTCCCACGGCCTCGGCCGGCTCCGGCGCGCCCTCGAAGGGCTCGGAAACGGTTTCGCCGTCCCCGCCCATGCGCTTTTCGGCGCGCCGGCCGTTGCGGTCGCGGCGGTTGCGCCGGCTGCGGCGCTGGCCGCCGCTTTCCTCCTCGTCGGCTTCGACCTGCTCGCGCGCCTCATCTTCGAGGAGCGCCTGCCGGTCGCTCATCGGAATCTGGTAATAGTCGGGATGGATCTCCGAAAAGGCGAGGAAGCCGTGCCGGTTCCCGCCGTAGTCGACGAAAGCGGCCTGAAGCGAAGGTTCGACCCGCGTGACCTTGGCGAGATAGATATTGCCGCGAAGCTGTTTCTTGCTCGCGGATTCGAAGTCAAACTCCTCGACGCGGGAGCCGCGGGTGACGACGACGCGGGTCTCCTCCGGGTGGGAGGCGTCGATAAGCATCTTGTTTGCCATGGGAAGCTCGTAGGGGCGCTGCGCGCGCGCCGGCGGCCCCGGTCTCACTCTTCGAAGAAGAAGCCGGGGTCGGGCGGCGCGCGGGCGCCTTGGATTTGAGGGAGACGGAGAAAAGACGCGGCCGGAGCAAATCCGTCGCGGAGCGGCCGATCGGACGGAGCGAGCCGTCGCGATCGTTCTGGAGGCGGCTGGAGCCTTGCGCCGAACGAATGAGGCCGGCGCGACGCGCCGCCTCGTCCGTTTCCTGAAGTCCGGCGTCTGAAGTGACGGTCTGCGCGAGACGCGTCGCGGCTAGGTCCATAGGCCTCGTAACCTGAATGAGACGGTCTTGCCCGCAAGACCGCTCGTCGCTGCTTTCCTGGCTGGACGACGCGTCGCCGGCCAAGCCGCGCCATTCAGGCGCGCAAAGCCGCTTGACCGCGAAGCCCGACGCTACCCGGCGCGAACGCGATCGTTGCTGACGGGCGGTCCCGGCGCGAGGCCGAAAGGCGCGGTGCCGAGCCGCATGCCCGCCCGGATCCGCAAAATTACGAATCCTTCGATCCACGAAAGAATTCGCTTTCATATCGGCATCCATGAAGGTTTGGCAAGTTCTTTGAACCTTCAGCCTGGCTGCGCGCGCCATTTCGCAAGCCGGCGCGAGCGCCGCGCAGCTCCCGCGCCGGCGCGCTCATGCTGTATCCGGTTCAAGACGGCGCCGGCGTAAATGCCTCATTAACTTTGCGGCGCCACGCTCGGCGGCGCATAATGGCCCCGGCGCGTCTGCGCCGCCCGTCCGCTGGGGGCAGCGCGGCCAGACGCGTCGTCCGGAGTTCGTACGCCGGAAGGAGCGAGGATGGCGTCTTCCTTCGCAGCGGGTTTCGCCGCGCTCGCGCTGGCCGCCCTGACGGGCCTCGCGCAGTGCGGCCCCGCGCGCGCGCAGGCGGCCGGCGCTCCCGTTCCGGCTGTCGACGCCGCCGCGCCGGTCGCCTCCGCCGCCGCGCTCGAAGACGACGGCGAGCGGGCGCGCCTCGTCATGACGCTGTCCGCGCCCGTATCGCCTGCGGCCTTCGTCCTCGCCGATCCCGACCGCGTCATCGTCGACGCGCCGGGGCTGCAGTTTTCGATCGAGCCGGACGTCGGCCGGCCCGCGTCCCGCAAGGGCGCGCGGGCGGGGCGGGCGAAAGGCGCGCCCTCGCCGCAGACTTCGCTTCCGCGCCCCGAAGGGTTGATCGCCTCGTTCCGCTTCGGACGGCTGGACCGGGCGCGCGGGCGCCTCGTCGTCGATCTCGGCGCGCCGGCGCGGATCGTGCGCGCCGCCTCCGAGACGGACGCCGACGGAGGCGCGAAGCTGGTCCTCGAGCTCGCGCGGACCGAGCGCGCGAAATTCCTCGCCGCCGCGCAGGCCTCGCGACAGGCGGTCGTCGAGCTGCAGCCGCCCGCGCCGGCGTCGCCGGCTCCGGCGGCGAACGGCCGCCCGGTCGTGATGATCGACCCGGGCCATGGCGGCATCGACCACGGCGCCTCCGTCAACGGCCTCGTCGAAAAGGACATCGTGCTCGACTTCGCCCAGGCGCTCGCCGAAAGGCTCAGGACGGACGGACGTTTCGAGCCCGTGCTGACGCGCTCGGACGACACGTTCGTCGCGCTCGACGAGCGCGTGCGCCTCGCGCGCGAGCGCGGCGCGGCGCTGTTCGTCTCGATCCACGCCGACACCCTCGCCGAGGCGGCCGGCGTCGCCGGAGCGACCGTCTACACCGCCGCCGAGCGGGCCTCCGACGCCGCCGCCGCGAAGCTCGCCGAAAAGGAGAACCAGGCCGACGCGCTCGCCGGCGTCGAGCGTCCCGAGGCCGGCGCGGCCGACGTCTCCGACATCCTCAACGAGCTCACCCGCCGCGAAACCCGCGTCTACGGCCACCTCTTCGCCCGCACGCTCCTGAATTACTGGAAGGTTTCGAGCCGCCTCAACAAGAATCCGCTGCGCTCCGCCGGCTTCCGCGTGCTCATGGCCCCCGACGTGCCCTCGATCCTGCTCGAGCTCGGCTATCTGTCGAACGAGCAGGACGACGCCGCGCTCCAGTCGCCGCAATGGCGCGAGGCGGCGATCGCCCGCGTCGCCGAGGCGGTCGACGCCTTCTTCGCCGAGCGCGGCGCGCCGGAGCGCTCCGCCGTGGGCTCCCTCGCGGCGGCGCCGGCAGGCAAGGACGGCGCAGGCGAGGGTCGGACGGGGCCTTAGCCGCTCGCCGGCTTTTGAAGCGTGCGCCCTAGCATGTTGCGGCGCGACAGAATAAAACCACAAAAACGCCGCAGGGGTGAGCGAAGGCTTGCCTGAGCGGGCTTGCGCGTCGGCCCGCGGAGATTGAGGCGACGCGGCGGCGCGCCGACGCGAATCCTTCGCCCGGCTGATTATTTGAAGGCATTCCATGCGGCTGATCGCCCGGTTTTTCGGCTTTCTCTTCGCGACCGCCGCCCTCCTCTTCGTGATCGGAGCGGCGGGCGTCGGGCTGGTCGTCTGGAACTTCGAAAAGGACCTGCCGGACTACACCCAGCTCAAGAACTACGAGCCGAAGGTGATGACCCGCGTGCACGCCGGCGACGGCTCGCTCGTCGCCGAATATGCGCGCGAACGCCGGCTCTACCTGCCGGGCGCGGCCATTCCGCCGCTGGTGAAAGAGGCGTTCATCTCGGCCGAGGACAAGAATTTCTACCATCACGCCGGCGTCGACCCCGAAGGCGTCGTGCGCGCGACGCTGGTGCTGCTGCAGGGCGACCGGCACGTCCAGGGCGCCTCGACGATCACCCAGCAGGTGGCCAAGAACTTCCTCCTGACAAACGAACGCTCCTTCGAGCGCAAGATCAAGGAGGCGCTGCTCGCCTTCCGCATCGAGGGCGCCTATTCCAAGGACCGCATCCTCGAGCTCTACCTCAACGAGATCTATCTCGGCCTCGGCAACTACGGCGTCGCCGCCGCCGCGCTGAACTATTTCGGCAAGTCGGTCAACGAGCTCAGCCTGGCGCAGGTGGCCTATCTCGCGGCCCTGCCCAAGGCGCCGAACAACTATCACCCGTTCAACAAGCGCGAGCGCGCGATCGAGCGCCGCAACTGGGTGATCGACCGCATGGTCGAGAACGGCTACGCCACGCGCGCCGACGGCGAGAAGGCGAAGGCCGAGCCGCTCGGCGTCAATCCGCGCGTGCTCTCGCCGAACTCCTTCGCCGCCGGCTATTTCGCCGAGGAAGTGCGCCGCGAGCTCGGCGAGCGCTACGGCGAGAAGAAGCTTTACGAGGGCGGCCTCTCCGTCCGCACCACCCTCGATCCCAAGATGCAGCTGATGGCGCGCCGCGCCCTCGTCGACGGCCTCGTGCGCTACGACGAGGCGGGCGGCTTCCGCGGCCCGATGCGGCGCATCGACATGGGCGGCGACTGGGGCGTCGCGCTCGCCGAAGTGCCGACGCTCGGCGACGTCGCGCCCTGGCGTCTCGCCGTGGTGATCGACGCCAACGAGAGCGGCGCCCGCATCGGCCTGCAGCCCAAGCGCGAGAAATCGGGCGAGATCGAGCGTGAGCGCGAGCTTGGCTGGCTCGCCAATTCGACCGGCCTCAAATGGACGCGCGGCGCGGGTTCAAGGTCCTCCCTGACGCCGGGCGACGTCGTCTACGTCGATCCGATCGAAGGCAAGCCCGGCCAGTTCCGCCTGCGCCAGATCCCGGCGGTCAGCGGCGCCATCGTCGCCATGGACCTGCACACCGGACGCGTCTTCGCCATGGTCGGCGGCTTCTCCTACGACCAGTCGGAGTTCAACCGCGCGACGCAGGCGCTGCGCCAGCCCGGCTCCTCCTTCAAGCCGATCGTCTACGCCACGGCGCTCGACAATGGCTACACGCCGTCCTCGATCGTGCTCGACGCGCCGATCGAAATCGACCAGGGCCCGGGCCTGGGAGTCTGGCGGCCCGACAATTTCGAGGGCAAGTCGAGCGGTCCGCACACGCTGCGCTACGGCGTCGAGCATTCGATCAACCAGATGACGGTGCGGCTCGCGCGCGACGTCGGCATGCCGCTGATCGCAGAATACGCCAAGCGCTTCGGCATCTACGACGACATGCCGCCCTATCTGTCGATGTCGCTCGGCTCCGGCGAGACGACCGTGCTGCGCATGGTCACCGCCTATTCGATGCTCGCCAACGGCGGCAAGCGGGTCAAGCCGACGCTGATCGACCGCATCCAGGACCGCTACGGCCACACCATCTACCGTCACGACGAGCGCATCTGCGAAGGCTGCGACGCGGCCAAATGGGACAACCAGCCCGAGCCCAGGCTGATCGACAAGCGCGAGCAGGTGCTCGATCCGCTGACCTCCTACCAGATCACCTCGATCATGGAGGGCGTCGTCCAGCGCGGCACCGGGCAGGCGGTGAAGGCGGTCGGCAAGCATCTCGCCGGCAAGACCGGCACCACCAACGACGCCAAGGACCTGTGGTTCGTCGGCTTCTCGCCTGACCTCGCCGTCGGCCTGTACATGGGCTACGACCAGCCGCGCTCGCTCGGCGACTCGGCGCAGGCCGCCCATTACGCCGCGCCGATCTTCCGCGACTTCATGATCATGGCGCTGAAGGACAAGCCGGACATGCCGTTCCGCGTGCCGCCGGGCATCAAGCTGATCTCGGTCGACGCCAGGTCGGGCCAGCGCTCGACAGGCGCGGGCTCGATCCTCGAGGCCTTCAAGCCCGGCACGGCCCCGCCCGACTCCTACGCCGCAAGCGATTCCGCGCCGCGCGCGCAGGCGGTGAACCCCGACGCCGACCGGCTGGTGGGGACGGGCACCGGCGGGCTCTACTAAGGCGCGCCCTGTCCAGGACGCGCTCCGGAACGGTCCAGCGCTTTCGCCTCGTCTCGCCGAATGTGACGGACCTTCCGTCGCGATAGTATATTCGTCGCCGTCGGCCGCGACTCTTCGCCGAATCCAGAAACCATGGAATGGACGCCGCAATGCCGCTGCTTCGAATCGACGTCGTCAAGGGACGTAGCGAAGAAGAACTGAGAACGCTGCTCCAGGCCATTCACGACGCGATGGTGGAAGTCTTTCAGGTGCCGGTCCGCGACCGGTATCAGGTGTTGACCGAGCACGAATCGTCGCGCCTCGTTCTCGAAGACACGGGCCTCGGCTTCGAACGCAGCGACAAGCGCGTGCTTATACAGATGACGACGCGCCCCCGCTCACGGGACATGAAGGAGCGTTTCTACGCCCTGGTCGTCCAGAATCTTGGCGAGCGCTTGGGCGTGCCTCCTCAGGACGTCATGATCTCCTGCGTCGACAATGCGGACGGCGACTGGAGCTTCGGCTACGGACGGGCTCAGTTTCTGACGGGAGAGCTGTGACGTCCCATAATCGCCGCCCACGTCGGGCATGCGGCGGGCGAGAGACGGCCGCCATTTACATGGCCCCGTCGCGTCCCTATGTTCCCGTCATGGTTCGGAGAGCGCGACGCGCTCTCTTTCTTTTTGAGGAAGCAGGACAGGAATGCGCGCGGAAGCCCTTTCCCTCGTCGAAGCCGTCAAGCAGTCCATGGGATTGCTGAGGAGGCATCTTTGACGTCGAAACCGCTGAACGGCGCCTCGCCGAACTGAACGCGAAGGTCGAAGACCCGAACCTCTGGAACGACGCCGAGGCCGCGCAGAAGATCATGCGCGAGCGCACCGACCTCGACGATCGGCTCTCCTCGCTCGCCCGCTTCGAGAGCGAGCTCGAGGACGCCGTCGCCCTGATCGAGCTCGCCGAGGCCGAGGGCGACGAGGCCGTCGAGCAGGAGGGGATCGACCAGCTCAAGGGCCTGAAGCTCGAGGCGGAGCGCCGCCAGATCGAGGCGCTGCTCTCCGGCGAGGCCGACGCCAACGACACCTATATCGAAGTGCATTCGGGCGCCGGCGGCACCGAGAGCTGCGACTGGGCGCGCATGCTGTTCCGCATGTACGCGCGCTGGGCCGAGCGCCACAAGTTCAAGGTCGACGTGATCGAGGAGACCTCCGGCGACGAAGCGGGCCTCAAGTCCGGCGTGCTGATGGTCAAGGGCCACAACGCCCATGGCTGGGCCAAGACCGAATCCGGCGTGCATCGCCTCGTGCGCATCTCGCCGTTCGACTCCGCCGCGCGCCGGCACACCAGCTTCGCCTCGGTATGGGTCTATCCGGTCATCGACGACCGCATCGAGATCGACGTCAAGGAAAGCGACTGCCGCATCGACACCTACCGCTCCTCGGGCGCCGGCGGCCAGCACATCAACACCACCGATTCGGCGGTGCGCATCACCCATATCCCCTCGGGGATCGTCGTCGCCTGCCAGAGCGAGCGCTCGCAGCACAAGAACCGGGCCACCGCCTGGAACATGCTGCGCGCCCGCCTTTATGAGCAGGAGCTCGAAAGGCGCGAGGCCGCGGCCAACGCCACCGAGGCGAGCAAGACCGAAATCGGCTGGGGCCACCAGATCCGCTCCTACGTGCTGCAGCCCTACCAGCTCGTGAAGGACCTGCGCACGGGGACGACTTCGGGAACCCCCGACGACGTGCTCGACGGCGATCTCGACCCCTTCATGGAGGCGGCGCTGGCGCAGCGGCTCGAGGGCGGCGCGCCGGCGGCGGTCGAGGATGTCGATTAAGGCGGAAGGCGCCCGCGCGCCGTCCCCTCACGCCGGAGGCTGACAGACGCATGGCGCCAGGCAGACAGCCGATCTTCAACGTGCCGGGCGTCGTCCTCGGCTTCGTCGTCGTCCTCGCTCTCATCCAGCTCGTCACCGACTGGATGAATCCGCTGGCGCAGTTCCGCATGCTGGCGAATTTCGCCTTCGTGCCGGGACGCTTCACCGTCGCCTACAATCCCTCGCTCGTCGCCGCCTCCTTCGACGCCGCCGCGGCGCAGAGCGAGAGCGCGGCCGAGCTCGCGACCTTCTTCCTCGGCGACGGCAAGCCGCTTTGGCACACGGCGATAACCTACGCCCTGCTGCATGGCGGCTGGGCCCATGTCGGCGTCAATTGCCTCTGGCTCGTCGCCTTCGGCTCGGCGCTGGCGCGCCGCTTCGGAACCGCGCGCTTCCTGATCTTCTGCGTCGCCTGCGCCGTCGGCGGGGCGCTCGCCCATTACCTCACCCACCGCGCCGACCTCATGCCGATGGTCGGCGCCTCGGCGGTGGTGTCCGGGGCGATGGCGGCCGTGGTGCGCTTCGCCTTCCAGCCGGGCGCTCCGCTCGACGCCGCCTTCGCCCTCGGCCGCTCGCAGCGCGCCTACACGCTGCCGGCTCTGCCGCTCTCCGAGGTCGCCTCGAACCGCACGGCGCTGTCCTTTCTGGCGGTCTGGTTCATCGCCAATTTCCTGTTCGGCGCCTTTCCGCAGACGATCGGCATGACCGACGCCTCGATCGCCTGGCAGGCCCATGTCGGCGGCTTCCTCGTCGGGCTTTTCGCCTTCAAATGGTTCGACCCGCCGGCGCGGCCCGCCCTTCCGCCATCCTGAGAGCGCCGCGCGTCAGCCGAGCAGCCGTCGCGCCTTCTTTTTCCGGCGCCGCCTGAAGCGCGCGACGATCTCGAGATGCGGCGAGTAGCGGAACTGGTCCACGGGCAGGATCTTCTCGATTTCGTAGCCGCCCGCCGTCAGGATCGCCGCGTCCCGCGCAAAGGTCTCGGCGTTGCACGACACCGCGACGACGACCGGGATCTGCGAGGCGGCGACGGCGCGCGCCTGCTCCAGCGCGCCCGCGCGCGGCGGATCGAACACGAGCCCGTCGAACTCCGACAGCTCCTGCGCCGACAGCGGCCGGCGGAACAGGTCGCGCGCCTCGACTTTCACCGCGCGCAGCCCGTTCTCTCTGGCGGCGCTGGCGAGGGCCTTGAGCGGCGCTTCCTCGTAATCAAGAGCGCGCACGCTTGAAAAGCGCGCGAGGCGAAGCGAGAAGGCGCCGCCGCCGCAGAAGAGGTCGGCGACGCGCCGCGCATTCCGCAGCGCCGCGACCGCCTCGCCCGTGAGGGCGTCCTCGCCGGCCTGCGTCGCCTGCAGAAAGGCGCCGGGCGCGATCGCCGCGTCGATTTCGCCGTGCCGCACGCGTGGCGCGCGCGCCTGCGCGACGACGACGCCATGATTGGAGAGCCGCGCGAGATCGAGGCGCAGGGCGGCGGCGACGAGGCGGCGCGTCTCGTCCTCGTTGAGCGGGCCGTGGCCGCGAAGGTCGACGTCGAGGCCGTCGAGCGTCTGCGTCACGAGGATGTCGAGCGGTTTGCCGCCGGCCGCGAGCTGGCGCGCGATCACGTGCGCGGCGCGCGGCGCGTCGGCGAGGCCCGGCGCGAGGATCGGGCAGGCGTCGACGTCGACGATCTCGTGCGAGCGCGCGGTCATGAAGCCGACCTGCAGTCCGGCCGGCGTCGCGCGGACGTGGAACGTCGCGCGCCGGCGCCCCTGCCCATGCGCGTCGAGCAGCGGCTCGCGCGGGGCTGCAAGACCGGCGCGCCGCAGCGCGTCGGCGAGCAGGCCTTCCTTCCAGCGGACGTAGGCGTCGTGGCGCAGAGTCTGCACCGCGCATCCGCCGCAGGCGCCGAAAAGGCGGCAGATCGGCGCGATCCGGTCGCGGCTCGGCGCCGTGACCTCGACGAGGCGGGCGCGCCGTCCGTCGACCTCGGCGACGATGGTTTCCCCGGGCAGCGCATAGGGCGCGGCGATCTCGCCGTCCGGCCCCGGCGCGAGCCCTTCGCCGCGCGGCCCGAGCCGCTCGATATGAAGCGTGCGGTTGAGGCTCAGCACCGCCGTGCGCCGATGAGGAACTCGCGGTTGCCGTCGCCGCCCTCGATCGGCGAGGGAATGACGCCGGCGACGCGCCAGCCGAGCGCGGCGACGTCCCGCGTCACGCACGCGCAGACGGCGGCGTGGACGGCCGGATCGCGGACGACGCCCTTGGCGACATGCGCGCGCCCGGCCTCGAACTGCGGCTTGATCAGCGCGACGAGCGCCGCGCCCGGCGCGGCGAGGGCGGCAAGCGCCGGCAGCACGAGGGCGAGCGAGATGAAGCTGACGTCGACGACGATCAGACCGGCGGGGGCGGGCAGGGCGTCGGGCCCGAGGACGCGCACGTCCGTCGCCTCGAGCGAGAGAACGCGGCGGTCGGACCGGAGCGAGGGGTGAAGCTGGCCGCGGCCGACGTCGACCGCGACGACGCTCGATGCGCCGCGCGCCAGCAGCACATGGGTGAAGCCGCCGGTCGAGGCGCCGACGTCGAGGCAGGACAGGCCCGCGGGGTCATAGCCGAAAGCGTCGAGGGCGGCCTCGAGCTTGACGCCGCCGCGCGAGACCCATGGGTAGGGGGCGGCGGCCTCGATCTCGGCGTCGGCGCGCAGCGTTTCCGAGGGTTTGGCGAGCAGGCGCCCCTGCGCCCTGACGAGGCCGGCGGCGATCGCCTCCTGCGCCTTGGCGCGGCTTTCAAACACGCCGCGCTCGACGAGCAGAACGTCGGCGCGCCGGCGCGGCGGATTGGGCGAGTCAGGCGCAGGCATGGTCGCAGAACGGCCGCGAGGGCTCGTCAGCGGGGGCGAGCCGCGCCTGGATTCGGCTCACGCGATCCGCGCGTCGAGCGCCGCGCCTTCGCGGCCTAGCAGCGACAGCGCCTTGGCGACGATGGCCTTGGCGTCGAGGCCGGCCTGGGCGTAGAGCTTCTCAGGCTTGTCCTGGTCGAGGAACACGTCGGGCAGAACCATCGAGCGGAACTTCAGCGCGCCGGAATCGAGCAGCCCGTCCTCGGCGAGTTTCTGCGCCACGAAAGAGCCGAAGCCGCCGACCGAGCCCTCCTCGATGGTGATCAGCGCGTCGTGGGTCGTCGCGAGCCGCGTCACGAGCTCCTCGTCGATAGGCTTGGCGAAGCGGGCGTCGGCGACCGTCGCGGAGACGCCGAAGCCGGCGAGCTCCTCTGCGGCCTTGAGCGCCTCGGCGAGGCGCGCGCCGAGCGAAAGGATGGCGACCTGCTTGCCCTCGCGCATCACCCGGCCGCGGCCGATCTCGAGCGGAATCCCCGCCTGCGGCATCTCGACCCCGACGCCCTCGCCGCGCGGATAGCGGAAGGCGATCGGGCCGGCGTCGTAGGCGGCGGCGGTCGCGACCATATGGACGAGCTCGGCCTCGTCGGCCGCGGCCATCACCACCATGTTCGGCACGACGCCGAGATAGGCGACGTCGAACGAGCCGGCGTGGGTCGCGCCGTCGGCGCCGACGAGGCCGGCGCGGTCGATGGCGAAGCGCACCGGCAGGTTCTGGATCGCGACGTCATGCACGAGCTGGTCGTAGCCGCGCTGCAGGAAGGTCGAATAAATGGCGCAGAAGGGCTTGAACCCTTCGCTCGCGAGGCCGGCGCAGAAGGTCACCGCGTGCTGCTCGGCGATGCCGACGTCGAAGGTGCGCTCAGGGTACGACTTCTGGAAGATGTCGAGCCCTGTTCCGCTCGGCATGGCGGCGGTGACGGCGACGATCCTGTCGTCCTTCGCGGCCTCCTTGACGAGGGCTTCGGCGAACACCGTCGTATAGGAGGGCGCGTTCGGCTTCGGCTTGACCTGCTTGCCTGTCGCGACGTCGAACATGTTGACGGCGTGGTACTTGTCGTGCGTCGCCTCGGCCGGCGCGTAGCCCTTGCCTTTCTGCGTGACGACATGGACGAGGATCGGCCCCGTCTCCTTGAAATCGCGCACGTTCTTCAGGACGGGCAGCATCTGGTCGAGGTTGTGGCCGTCGATCGGGCCGACGTAATAGATGCCGAGCTCCTCGAACAGCGTGCCGCCGGCCCAGAAGTTGCGGGCGAACTCCTCGGTCTTGCGGGCGCGGTCGTAGACGAAGCGCGGCAGCAGCCTTCCGAGCTGCTTCGCCGCCTCGCGCACGGAGCGATAGGCGCCGCCGGAGACGAGCCGGGCGAGATAGGACGACAGCGCGCCGGCCGGCGGCGCGATCGACATGTCGTTGTCGTTGAGGATGATGATGAGGCGCGAATGCATGGCGCCGGCGTTGTTCATCGCCTCATAGGCCATGCCCGCCGACATGGCGCCGTCGCCGATCACCGCGATGACGGCGCCTTCGCGTCCGGCCAGCGTGTTGGCCGCCGCCATGCCGAGGCCGGCCGAGATCGACGTCGAGGAATGGGCCGCCCCGAAAGGGTCGTAGACGCTCTCCGCGCGCTTGGTGAAGCCCGAGAGGCCGCCGCCGCGGCGCAGGGTGCGGATGCGGTCGCGCCGGCCGGTGAGGATCTTGTGCGGGTAGGCCTGATGGCCGACGTCCCAGATCAGGCGGTCGTCCGGCGTGTCGAACACATAATGCAGCGCGACGGTGAGCTCGACGACGCCGAGGCCGGCGCCGAGATGGCCGCCGGTCACCGAAACCGCGCTGATGGTCTCCTCGCGCAGCTCCTTCGCGACCTGGGCGAGGTCGGATTCAGGCAGGCGCCTCAGATCGGCCGGCGTGCGGATCGAATCGAGCAGGGGAGTCGGGGAAGTCGTCACGCTGGCCTCGTTGTTCATGCGCCCGTTGGTGAGCCTGCGCTCGTCGGTTCGCGCCAGGGCGAAAGCCGACGACGCGGTTCGTCGCGTTCGGCGCGGCTCCGCTCGACGCGGCTTTTTCCGCGCGATCCAGTCTCCCGTCCGGGCGATCCGCCAGCCTCCCATACTGAAAGAGGCTGATCCGTCAAGGCCGCGCCGGACAAGATGATTTTGCCCTTGCCTCCTCGCTTGAAGATGAATAACCCAAAACTTTGGCGCCGCAATGCGAAGAGAGAAAGACGCGCGCATTTCGCCGCAGGGCGCGGCGTTTCGGTCACAGGAGCCGCCGCACGGCGGCTCGTCATGATCATGCCCGCGAGGCCGCCGCCGGCGGCTCGACGCGAAAGGACGTCGCGGCGGCCTCGCAACCGATCGCCATCCTTTCTGAAGCATCCTCGCCGCGGGCTCGCGCCCGGCGGCCTTGGCGGAGGACATGCGTGGTCAAGTGGGTCTACGGCTTCGGCGACGGACGGGCCGAAGGGTCGCGCGCGATGGGCGACCTGCTCGGCGGCAAGGGCTCCAATCTCGCTGAAATGGCGAGCCTCGGGCTGCCGGTGCCGCCCGGCTTCACCATCACCACCGAGGTCTGCGCCTATTATTACGCGCATGAGGGGGCCTTTCCCGAGGGGCTCAAGGAGGCGGTCGGCGAGGCGCTCGGCCATGTCGGGGCGCTGACCGGCCGCGGCTTCGGCGACGAGGAGCGCCCGCTCCTCGTCTCTGTGCGCTCGGGCGCGCCGGCCTCGATGCCCGGCATGATGGACACGGTGCTGAACCTCGGCCTCAACGACGTCTCGGTCGACGCGCTGGCGCGCCGCGCCGGCGACGCGCGCTTCGCCTATGATTCCTACCGCCGCTTCATCCAGATGTACTCCAACGTGGCGCTCGGCGTCGGCCATTACGATTTCGAGGACGCCCTCGAATCCTACAAGGAGACGAAGGGGCTCTCGCTCGACACCGAGCTCGACGAGGCGGACTGGCGCAAGATCGTCGCGATCTTCAAGGAGAAGGTCGAGGCCTGCGCCGGCGCGCCCTTTCCGCAGGACCCGCGCGAACAGCTCTGGGGGGCGATCGGCGCGGTGTTCGGCTCCTGGAACAATCCGCGGGCGATCGCCTACCGGCGCATCCACCAGATTCCGGAAAGCTGGGGCACGGCGGTCAACGTGCAGGCCATGGTGTTCGGCAACATGGGGACGACGTCGGCGACGGGCGTCGCCTTCACGCGCAATCCCTCGACCGGCGAAAAGGCGCTCTTCGGCGAATTTCTCGTCAACGCCCAGGGCGAGGACGTCGTCGCCGGCCTGCGCACGCCGCAAAGCGTCACCGAGGCCGAGCGCCTCGCCTCGGGATCGGACAGGCCCTCGATGGAGACGGCGATGCCGGAGGTCTTCAAGACCTTCGTCGGGGTCGCCGACATGCTCGAGCGCCATTACCGCGACATGCAGGACGTCGAGTTCACCGTCGAGAACGGCAAGCTCTGGATGCTGCAGACACGCTCCGGCAAGCGCACCACCGCCGCCGCCCTGCGCATCGCCGTCGAACTGACGCAGGAGGGCGTCATCGGCCGCGAGGAGGCGGTGCTGCGGATCGACCCCGCCTCGCTCGACCAGTTGCTGCATCCGGCGATCAATCCGAACGCGCCGCGCCCCGTCGTCGCGATCGGCCTGCCGGCCTCGCCGGGCGCCGCGACAGGCGAGGTCGTGTTCACCGCCGAGGCCGCCGAGCAGCTGCGCAGCATCGGGCGCAAGTCCATTCTCGTGCGCGTCGAGACGAGCCCCGACGACATCCACGGCATGCACGCGGCCGAAGGGATATTGACCGCGCGCGGCGGCATGACCTCGCACGCCGCCGTCGTCGCGCGCGGCATGGGCAAGCCCTGCGTCTGCGGGGCGGCCGCGCTGCGCATCGACTACGCCGAAGGCCTTTTCAGCGTCGGCGACGAGACATTCCGCAAGGGCGACGTCATCACCATCGACGGCGGCGCGGGGCAGGTGATCAAGGGCGAGGTGCGGATGAGCCGCCCCGAGCTCACCGGCGAGTTCGCGATCCTGATGAAATGGGCGGACGAATCGCGTCGGATGGAGGTGCGCGCCAACGCCGAGACGCCGCAGGACGCCCGCGTGGCGCGCAAGTTCGGCGCCGAGGGCGTCGGCCTCTGCCGCACCGAACACATGTTCTACGATCTGCAGCGCATCAACGCCATGCGCGAGATGATCCTCGCCGAGAACGTGAAGGGACGCCGCGCCGCGCTCGGCAAGCTGCTGCCGATGCAGCGCGAGGATTTCATCGAGCTGTTCGGCATCATGGCCGGGCTGCCGGTGACGATCCGCCTGCTCGACCCGCCGCTGCACGAGTTCCTGCCGCAGACGACGCAAGAGGTCGCGGAGGTGGCGAAGGCGCTGGGCGTGCCGTCCGAGAAGATCGCGCGCCGCGTCGCCGAGCTCAGGGAGGTGAACCCGATGCTCGGCTTCCGCGGCGTGCGGCTCGCGGTCGCCTATCCCGAGATCGCCCGGATGCAGGCGCGCGCCGTGTTCGAGGCGGCGGTCGAGGTCAAGAACCGCGCCGGCATGCTGGTCCAGCCGGAGATCATGATTCCGCTCGTCATCGCCAGGCCGGAGTTCGACGCCGTGAGGCGGCTCATCGACGAAGCCGCGGCGGCCGTCGCCGCCGAGACAGGCCAGAGCGTGCCCTATACGGTCGGGGCCATGGTCGAGACGCCGCGCGCCGCGCTGCGCGCCGGCGAGATCGCGCAGAGCGCCGAATTCCTCTCCTTCGGCACGAACGACCTGACCCAGACCTGCCTCGCCCTCTCGCGCGACGACGCCGGCTCCTTCCTCGGCCGCTACGTCACGGCCGGACTGCTGCCGGGCGACCCGTTCGTGACCATCGACGTCGAGGGCGTCGGCGAGCTCGTCGCGCTCGCGGCCGAGCGCGGCCGCGCGGCGCGCGCCGACGTCAAGCTCGGCATGTGCGGCGAGCATGGAGGCGATCCGCAGTCCATCGCCTTCTGCGAGACGCTGAAGCTCGACTATGTGTCGTGCTCGCCCTTCCGCGTGCCGATCGCCCGGCTCGCGGCGGCGCAGGCGGCGATCAGGGCGAAAGCCCGGGAACTGAATCCCGTCTCCACGCCAGTCGACCGCTGATCGCGGCGACGCTTGATCGAGAGCGTTTTCCTTCCGTCCGGCTGGGAGCGTGGCGAAGCATGGCGGCGCGCCGACCGCTCTCCACGGTCGAGGATGGAGAGGATTGCGACGGTCCGGCGTCCGAAGCCGCACCACGAGAAGCTGCGCGGCGCCTTCAGTCTCGTCTTTAGGTCGCCGGCGTGCGCATCTTCGCCGCCTCGCTGCTCGACGCCAGCCGTCGATGGACGCCGCGGCTCGGGCCGCGCGACGTCGTCGTCTTTTCGGGCGGCCGGGTGACGCGCGTCGCCGAGCGCTTTCAGTTGCGCGGCCGGGATTATCTCTCGGCGTTCGAGCGCCGCGAGTTTGGCGTCGAGTGCGGCTTCCGCAAGGGCTGCTGGAGCGACCTCGAGGGAATCCGCCGGGCGCTCGGCGCCTGATCAGTCGATTCCGGCGAACCATTCCTCCATGAAGTCGCGGCGCAGATAGAACCAGTCGAGCGGAAAGCCGTCGCGGATGAGGAAATAGCCGTTGTCGGTCAGAAGCTTGTCGAGCTCTTCAGACGGCCGCTCGACGCCAATGCAGTTGAATCGCCACTTGTCGAAGGGAAAATCCTTGAGAATACGATATTCCGAATTTTCGACGTCGAAGCTGAAGTAATCGATTGTCGAAGGCGCCTGCGCCTCGGTCAGGAGATCGTCGAGCGTCACCGCCTCGACGAGAAAGCTTCCCTTCACGTCCCCAAAGTCCGGCGGCTCATACACGCTTTCGACATCGGCGTCCTCGACGACGGAAAGCAGCGTGTTGCCCTCCGCCGCGTCCGGATTGTAGAAGACTTGGCCCTTGTCCATCACCTCCACGACGCGCATCGTCCCGGGCTTGTCGGAGACGGCCGCGCGCACGCAGGTCGCGCCGGGCCGGTTCCTGACCAGTTGCTCATAGGCCGAGGTGGGCTCGACGAGTATGCCCTTCCAGTCGAAATAGGTCTCAAGAATCAAGGTGTTCGAAAGATAGCGGCCGTCGCCGCCGCCGATCTCCAGGAAGAAGCCGCCGCGCTTGCGCCTGAAGATGGTCTGCGCCACGAAAATGTCCTGGCCGCACTGGCTGACGGACGGCGTAGGCGGCCGGCGCCGACGCAGGAAGGCCAGCAGCTTCTCCACGACGCGGTCGATCAGCGCGCGCCGCCGCCGCTGCGCCTGCGGCAAGGCGTCGGCGCTCGGCGGAGGCGGGAGCGGCCGTGATGGGCGCATGAGCAGTCCTGTTCGTCCTGTCGCGGAGGCGTGAGGAGCCCTCGCCGTTCGCGTCCTTTTGTCGTCTCGCGCCCGCGCCGCGGGCCTCCCTTTCGCAATTTTATCCGCGGCGCCTTGTGGCGACGTCATTTCCAAGGCATGGATGCGCCGCCTCCAAGAGAAACGCGGCTGGCCGGAAAGGGTTTATTTTCGCGTCCTTGTCCTTGAGCATACGCCCGTTCGGAAGAATTCGCGGCCCTTCGGGGCATGCGCCAGGGCGTTTCGCGGCGAGGCGGCTCGATCGGAAGGCGCGCTAAATCGCCGGCCGGACCGACGTCCAGGGCGGAGCAGGGGTCGACAGAATGCGGTTCAATATTGTGACGCCGGTCTATAACGGCGCGCGCTTTCTGAACGAGACGCTGATGGGCGTCCTCTCGCAAGCCGGCGATTTCTCGATCCGCTATCACGTCCAGGACGCCGGCTCGACCGACGGCACTATCGAACTTCTGAAGGGCTGGAGCCAGCGCCTCGGCGAGGGCTGTCCGCTCAATTGCCGGGGAGTCGAGTTCAGCTTCGCGAGCGAAAAGGACAAAGGCCTCTACGACGGCGTCAACAAGGGCTTCGCCCATTGCGGCGAGGCCGACGCGATGACCTGGATCAACGCCGACGACCGCTTCGAGCCCGGCGCCTTCGCCACCATCGCCAACGTCTTCACGAACTTCCCCGACATCGAGTGGATCACCGGGCGCCCGACCACGCTCGCCGAGTCGGGCGAGATGCTCTGGCTCTCGCCGGTCACCGCCTATCCGCAGCGCGCCGTCGCCGCCGGCATCTTCGACGGGCGCTTCGCCACGCCGTTCATCCAGCAGGAGGGCACGTTCTGGCGCCCGCGGCTGTGGAACGAGGTCGGCGGCCTTGACGCGCGGCTCCGCCTCGCCGGCGATTTCGACCTCTGGCGGCGCTTCGCGCGGCGCACGCCGCTCGTCGGCGTCGACGCGATTCTCGGCTGCTTCCGCATGCGCGCCGGCCAGCTCTCCGCCGACCGCGCCTCCTATCACGCCGAGGTCGACGCCTCGCTGAGCGACGAGGAGAAGAAGGCGCGCGCGAAGGCTTCGTTCATATACAAGGCGCGCGGCTACAAATACCCCGTGCTGGTGCGCCACTGGGGCGGACCCTGGGTGCGCGAGTCGTGGCCGATGCCGGTCCTGCCGTTCCTGGGCGGGCGCGGCTTCAAGCTCGAGCACTGGCGCCTGCAGGCGACCGGCTATCTCGGCCTCACCGACTGAAGCTCAGCCGGCCGGCGCCGACGCCGTTTCGGCCGCGGGCGGAAGAAGAAGCAGGCGGGCGACCAGATCGCGGTCGCCCAGCATCGCCATCCGCTCCCTGGGCTTCATTGCGGCGAACGCCTCCTCGCGCGTCTTCGCCTCGTCGAGCTTGGCCTTGGCGATCGCCCAGTCGGCGGTGATCTCTCCGCGCTTCAGATCTTGCGGCAGCCAGGCGAGATGCAGGCGCCAGAAACGGCGGTCGCCGAGCGGCGCGCCCTCCTCGTCCGGCGACTTGCGGGCGAGTTCGTTGGCGCGCGCGACGAGCGGCGGCTTCGACTGCTCCTCGGGCGTGAGCAGGAGGCCGGCGCGCCGGAAGGCGAGCCCGACGCCGAGCAAGCCGGTCGACCACGACAGGAAGATCGCGAGGATCAGGCCGACGATGGTCGGCGACATCCACGCGGCGAGCGAAGGCGCGATCATGAAGCCGGCGATCAGCATGACGACGCCGAGCGCGACATGGGCGCGATGGCGGCGCACGATCGCCCAGAACGGAATCGAGCCGTCGTCGCGCCGTTGCGGATCCCAGCCGGTGTCGAAGCCGAAGACGAAATGCAGCACATGGCCGGCCTGGATCAGCATCATGATCGGCGCCAGCAGGGCCGACATGACGATCTCGAACAGCGACGAGACGACGAGCCGCGCCGCGCCGCCGCAGCCGCGCCGGGTGCGCCGCTGGAGCAGGGCGAGGAGGAGGCCCATGAATTTCGGCGCGAGGAGGATCGCCATGGTGAGCGCGAAAAGCTGCAGCGACCGCGCCGCGTCGAAGCGCGGCCAGGTGGGAAACAGCATGAAGTCGTTGGTGAAATATTCAGGCCGCACATAGGTCGCCTGCAGCACGATGACGACGCCGACGAGGATCTGCAGCATCCACAGCGGCGAGGCGACGTAGGCGACGATGCCGGTGATGAAATGCTGGCGCGAGGCGAGGCGGAATCCTTTCGCCGACAATACGCGCAGGTGCTGGAGGTTGCCCTGGCACCAGCGCCGGTCGCGCGCCGAGAGGTCGATGAGCGAGGGCGGGCTCTCTTCGTAGCTGCCGGCGAGCGTCGGCAGCATGTAGACGCCGTAGCCGGCGCGCAGGATGAGCGCCGCCTCGACGAAGTCGTGGCTGAGGATATGGCCGCCGAGCGGCGGGCGCCCGGGCAGCGTGGGCAGGCCGCAATGGGCGGCGAAGGCGCGCGTGCGGATGATCGCGTTATGGCCCCAGTAATTGCCCCGCCGGCCCATCCAGACCGCGACGCCGGCGCCGATCACCGGCCCGTAGATGCGCGCGGCGAACTGCTGCAGCCGCGCGAACAGGGTGTTGCGGTTGATGATGAGCGGCAGCGTCTGGATGATCCCGGCGTCGGGGTCGGCCTCCATCGCCGCGGCGAGCGAGACGATGGCGTGGCCGGTCATCAGGCTGTCGGCGTCGAGGACGACCATATGGGCGTAGCGGCCGCCCCAGCGGGTGACGAAGTCCTCGATGTTGCCGGCCTTGCGGTTCACGTTCTTCGGCCGGTGCCGGTAATAGACGTTCGCTTTCGCGCCGACGCGCTCGCGCAGGGCGACGTAGGCCCGCTCCTCGGCGAGGAACACGTCGGGATCGGTGGTGTCGGACAGGAAGAACCAGTCGAATGCGCCGCCGAGCCCGGAGCCGTCGACCTCCTCGATCATCGCCTCGAGGGCCGAGAAGATCCGCGCCGGCGCCTCGTTGTATATCGGCATGGCGATCGCGGTGCGCTCGCGCAGGGCGGCGGGCGTCGCCGGCGCGGGAGGAGCGCGAAACAGGAGCCAGAACAGGCCGGCGATCGCGCTCGTGAAGGCGAGGGCGATCCACGAGAAATTGGCGACGAAAAGGATCAGCAGAACCCATTCGAGCAGGGTGACGCCGCCGACCGAGACGACGCCGTACATCTCATAGGCGCCGTAGGCGGTGAGCGCCAGGCATCCACCGAAGACGAAGAGGCGGGCGATCGCGGCGCCGAGCCAGGGGTGCGAGAGGACGTCGCGCCGCCGGGACGAGGGATCGAAGGACGACAGGCTCTGCGTCGGCATCTCGAGCGGCGCGGGCGCCGGCATGCAGGCGAAATCCGCCGCCCCGGCGTCCGCCGCCGGGCCCGCGCCGGTTTCCGCCGTTTTCGCGAGGGTCACGCCGTCCATCGGTAGATCCAGGTTTCGCTGATGGGCTTGCCCTGCGCTTCGAGCACGAGGCGCAGCTCGGAATAAACGTCGCCGCCGGGGTCGAGCTCGAACAGCACGCGGAAAACGCCCTGGCCTGGCGAAAAGAACGTCCGTTGTGAGGCGATCGATCCCGGCGCCGCGCTCAATTTCACGGCGATGTCGTCCTTGGAGCGGATCGACGCGAGCGCGCCGCCCGAAAATTCGACGACGAAACGGCGCCTGCGTCCGTTCGAGCCGCGTCCCGAGCGCGAGGTCGAGACGGCGGCGAGCGGCGGACGCTCGGGCGGGGAGCGGCGCCAGAACTGGCGGTAGGCGAAGGCGATCTCGCCCTTCGCCGGAAGCGTCTGCTTCGGGCGCCAGTAGGAAATGATGTTGTCGTTGACCTCGGCGTCGGAGGGAATCTCGACGAGCTGCACCGCGCCCGCGCCCCATTCGCCGATCGGCTCGATCCACAGCGAGGGCCGGTTCTCCCAGTGCTGGTCGTCGTCCTGATAGTGCGAAAAATCGCGGTCGCGCTGCAGCAGCCCGAAGCCGCGCGGATTGTCGTCGACGAAGGAGGAGACCTGCAGTGTCGACGGGTTTGAGACCGGCCGCCAGATCCATTCGCCGCCGCCTGTCAGCATCTGCAGCCCGTCGGCCTCGGCGACCTGCGGGCGCAGGTCGTCGGAGCGACCGCGGTCGATCGCGCCGGTGACGTGGGTCGCGCTCATCGCCGCGACGCCGTAGTGGTCGAGCGCGGCGCGGGCGAAAAGGGTGGACTCGGTGTCGATCAGCGTCGTCTCGCCCGGGCGCAGCGTGAAGCGGTAGGCGCCGGCGACGCTCTCCGAGTCGATGATCGCGTAGATCGTCAGCGCCGCGTCGGCGAGCGTCGGCCGCACGATCCACACCTGGCGGAAGAACGGAAACTCCTCGCCGGCGGGATCGGCGGTCTTGATGGCGAGGGCGCGCGCCATCGGGCCGGGGCCGAGGCCGCGTCCGACCGCCCGGAAGAAGCTCGCGCCCTGGAACGTGGCGAGCTCGAAGAAGCCGCCGTCTTCCAGCGGCGCCAGAACGCGGAAGCCCGAAAAGCCGATGTCGCCGATCCCCGTCGGCCCCGGCTTGCCGAAGTCGAACAGCCGCGAATCATAGACGAGCCGGCGCGCGACGCCGTCCTCGACGACGTCGATGCGCATCGGCGTCGAGAAGATGAAGCCGCGATGGAGCGGCTCGATCGCGAAGCCGACGTTGTCCTTCGTCCACAGCGCGGCGCCCGGCTGCAGATGGACGCCGACGTACTGGTCGTAGCTGAGCGACTTGAAGGGGTCGGGAAGGCCGGCGGCGACCGGCTTGAACGGCGCCTGCGCCAGCGCTCTCGCCATGTTCGTCGCCATATCGGGCGAAAAGGGCGTCGGGTCGGCGAGCGGAAAGGCGGTCGGCGCGGCCTCCGCGCTTCCGCTCGCGGCGGGATTCGCGCCCGCCGCGCCTCCGCTTCCTCCCTCGCCCTGCGCGCGCGCCGCGGCGGGCGCAGCCAGCGCGGCGAGCGAGAGCCTCAAAACGCCCCTGCGGTCGATCATGAACTCGTCAATCCGGCGCCCAGGCGCCGCTTTTCCATGGATGGGCTGGAATTCTCGCCTTATAGCGCATATTGGGGCGCCGATAAGGTGTCGCGCCTGCGCTGCGGAGCGATTTCTGTGCGCCGTTGCGGGCGGCGCGCCCGGTTCGGCGGCCCTGGGGGTAAAGCGATCCATGTCCGAAAGCCTGTCGCCCGCCGCCTATCCGCGCCGCACCTGCCTCGCGATCGTCCTCGCGGCCGGGCAAGGCACGCGGATGCGATCGAGGCTCCCCAAGGCCCTGCATCAGGTCGCCGGACGCTCCATGCTCGCCGCCGTCCTCGCCGCCGTGTCGGGCGCCGGCGCCGACCATGTCGTCGTGGTGGTCGGGCCTGACCATGACGCGCTCGCCGCCGAGGCGCGCAAGGTCATGCCGGACGTCGGGATCGCGGTGCAGGCGGACCGGCGCGGCACGGCGCACGCCGTGCTCGCCGCGCGCGAGGCGATCGCGGCCGGCTTCGACGACATTCTCGTCGCCTTCGCCGACACGCCCCTCGTGCGGACGGACACCTTCTCGAAGATGCGCGTCGCGCTCGCCTGCGGGGAGACGGCTGTCGTCTGCCTCGGCTTCGAGGCTAGGGATCCGACGGGCTACGGACGCCTCGTCATGAAGGACGGCGTCCTCGACGCCATTCGGGAGGACCGCGACGCCAGCGACGAGGAGCGCAAGCTCACCCTGTGCAACGCCGGCCTCATGGGAATCGCCGGGCGCAGCGCGCTGCAGCTTCTCGACGCCATAGGTTGCGAGAACAGCCAGCGTGAATATTACCTTTCCGACATCGTCGCCGCGGCGCGCGCGCTGAAGCTCGCGGCCTGCGCGCTGATCGCGCCGGCCGAGGAGGTGATGGGCGTCAACGACCGCGTCCAGCTCGCCGCCGCCGAGGCGGCGACGCAGGCGCGCCTGCGCAGCCAGGCGATGCTGGGCGGCGCGACCCTCGTCGATCCGGCGAGCGTCACCTTCGCCTATGACACCGCGCTCGGGCAGGACGTCGTCGTCGAGCCGAGCGTGGTCTTCGGCCCGGGCGTCGTCGTCGCCGCCGGCGCGCGCGTGCGCGCCTTCTCTCACCTCGAAGGGACGAGCGTCGGCGAGAACGCGATCGTCGGACCGTTCGCGCGGCTGCGGCCGGGAACGCGGCTCGCCGAAGGCGCGCGCATCGGCAATTTCGTCGAGACCAAGGCCGCCGAGGTCGGCGCCGGCGCCAAGATCAACCATCTGAGCTACGTCGGCGACGCGAGCGTCGGCGCGAAGGCCAATGTCGGCGCCGGAACGATCACCTGCAATTACGACGGCTTCGGCAAGCACCGCACCCAGATCGGGGCGGGCGCCTTCATCGGCTCCAACACGCTGCTCGTCGCGCCCGTCGCGGTCGGGGAGGGGGCGATCGTCGGCGCGGGGACGGTCGTGACCGAGGACGTCGCGGCCGACGCGCTCGCGCTCGCGCGCGCGCAGCTCGCGCAGAAACCCGGCTGGGCGGCGCGCTTCCGCAAGAAGAAGGGCGGCTGAGCCGCCTCTTCGCGCGGCTTTCGGATCATCGAGGCGGCGCCCGTCCGGGCGCGAGGGATGGCGGACATGTGCGGAATCGTCGGGGCCCTTGGACAGGGCCCGGTTGAAGCTTTGCTCGTCGAGGCGCTGAGGCGGCTCGAATATCGCGGCTATGATTCGGCGGGCGTCGCGACGCTCGAGGAGGGGCGGATCGAGCGGCGGCGGGCGAGCGGCAAGCTGCGCAACCTCGAAGCCGCGCTCGCCGAGCGCCCGCTCAAGGGCGCGATCGGCGTCGGCCACACGCGCTGGGCGACGCATGGCAAGCCGACCGAGGCCAACGCCCATCCGCACGCGACCGACAAGGTCGCCGTCGTGCACAACGGCATCATCGAGAATTTCCGCGAGCTGCGCGAGGAATTGACCGCGAAGGGCCATGTCTTCTCCTCGCAGACCGATTCGGAGGTGATCGCCCACTTGGTGTCGCAGGGCCTCGGCGAGGGGCTCGACCCGCGCGAGGCGACGCTGGCGGCCGTCGGCAGGCTCGAGGGCGCCTTCGCCTTCGCGCTCATTTTCGCCGACGAGGAGAACCTCATCATCGGCGCCGCCCATGGCGCGCCGCTCGCCGTCGGCTTCGGCGAGGAGGAGCGCGAGGGCGAGATGTTCCTCGGCTCCGACGCCCTCGCCCTCGCGCCCTTCACCCAGACCATCGCCTATCTCGAGGACGGCGACCTCGTCTTCGTCTCGCGCGAGGGGGCGGCGTTCACCGACTGGCTCGGCCAGCCGGTCGTGCGGCGGCGCGTCAAAACGCTGGCTTCGGCCTTCCTGATCGACAAGGGCGCCTATCGCCACTTCATGGCGAAGGAGATCCACGAGCAGCCGGAGGTCGTCGCGCGCACGCTCGCCCGCTATCTCGACATGGCGACCGGCCGCATCGAGCTTCCCGAGCCCCCGCCCGTCGACCCCGCGAGCCTGACGCGAATCACCCTGTGCGGCTGCGGCACCGCCTATTATTCGGCGCTGATCGCCAAATACTGGTTCGAACGCTTCGCCCGCCTGCCGGTCGAGGTCGAGATCGCTTCGGAATTCCGCTACCGCGATCCGCCGCTCGAGCCGGGCGGCCTGTTCGTCGTCGTCTCGCAGTCGGGCGAGACGGCCGACACGCTCGCCGCGCTGCGCCTCGCCAGGGAGAAGGGGCAGAAGGTCCTCTCGATCGTCAACGTGACGACCTCGACCATCGCGCGCGAGAGCGACGGCGTCGCCGCGACCTTGGCCGGGCCCGAGATCGGCGTCGCCTCGACCAAGGCGTTCACCTGCCAGCTCGCCGTGTTCGCCGCGCTCGCGCTCGCCTTCGGCGCGGCGCGCGGAACGATCGACGCGAAGACGGAGGCGGCGCTGGTCGCCGAGCTGATCGCGACGCCGGGCCTGATGGCGCAGGCCATCAAGTCCGAGCCGACGGCTGAAGTCGTCGCGCACAAGATCGCCCGCGCCCGCGACGCGCTCTACCTCGGCCGCGGCCCGGCCTATCCGCTGGCGCTCGAAGGCGCGCTGAAGCTCAAGGAGATCACCTACATCCACGCCGAGGGCTACGCCGCCGGCGAGCTGAAGCACGGGCCGATCGCCCTCATCGACGCCGACATGCCGGTGATCGTCATCGCGCCGAACGACAATGTGCTGGAGAAGACCATCTCCAACGTGCAGGAGGTCGCCGCGCGCGACGGCCGGGTGATCCTGATCGGCGAGGAGGGGCTGGCGAAAGAGGTCGCCGTCGCCGTCGAGGCGCACATCGTGGCGCCGAAATGCGGCGAGGCTTTCTCGCCGCTGATCTACGCCGTGCCGATCCAGCTCATCGCCTATCACACGGCGGTGTTCATGGGTAAGGACGCCGACCAGCCGCGCAATCTCGCGAAAAGCGTCACGGTGGAATGAGCATGAGCGTCAGCGCCTCGCCGTCGCGCGCGAAGCCCATGGCGCGATAGAAGGCCAGCGCCGGCTTGTTCTCCGGGCGCGCATAAAGGAGCACGGAGGCGCAGCCTTCGCCGCGCAGCGCCTCGCGCAGATTGGCGATCAGCCGGCTCGCCACCCCGCGCCGCCGCCAGGCGGGCGCCACGGTGAGCGCCATGACGACGGCGTGTCCCGGCTCCGGCCGAAATCCCGCCGGACGAAAAATCTCGAAGGCGAGCGCGCCCGCGACGTCCTCGCCAGCCTGCGCCACGAGGAAATCGCAGCGCCCGAACAGGCGGCGCAGCTCGTCGTCCGGCGCAAGCTCGCCGCGTTCGGCGAGGTGCAGCGCGCGCAACAGGTCCGTCACGGCCGCGTCGTCGGCCGGCGCGCTCCGCCGCACAAAAAAATCCGCGATGGCTGCGGACGGGCTCAAAAGCGCGTGAACTCCCGTTCGATGCGGCGAAGCTGCGCCGCGCCCTTCTCGCGCGTCATGGCGTCCATGCCGTTCACCTGAATCAGGCGGAAGCGCGCGCGCGGGCAGAGTTGCGGCTTGACGCCGCGCGCGAGCAGGCGGCGCGTCGGATCGCCCGCGATAAGCCGCACGTACCACCATGGCGAGCCGGTCGAAGTCACCGCCCAGAAGGCGTCGAGCGTCAGGAGCGGCGTGAACCGGCCGTTCGGCTCGCGTTCATAGGCGACGCCCGACACGAGCGTACGGTCGAAAAAGCCCTTGAGGATCGCCGGAAAGCCGAACCACCATTGCGGAAAGACGAGCGCGAGCTTTTGCGCCGCCCGCACGCGTTCCGCGAAGGGCGGCTCGGGATCCGGCGACGTGTCGAGATAGGCGCGCCGCTCGGCCGCCGAAAGCACGGGGTCGAAGCCTTCGGCGTAGAGGTCGAGCAGGTCGACGGCGAGGCCGCGCCGCGTCAGCGCGGCCTCGATCCGGCGCGCGGCTTCGTGCGCGAAGCTCTCGGGGAGGGGGTGGGCGAGGACGATCAGCGCGCGCATCGCTTATTCTTGTCCGCAAAGCGGCTCCGGGGGCAAGCGGCGGGCGCGGCTTTGCCTTTCGGGCGGCGGCGTCCTAAAGCTTGCGCTGAGAACTCCGCCCCTGAAGCCCACGTCGAGACGCTCACGCCCCATGCGCCTGTCCCGCTATTTTCTCCCCATCCTGCGCGAGAATCCCAAGGAAGCCGAGATCGTCTCGCATCGCCTGATGCTGCGCGCCGGCATGATCCGGCAGGAGGCGGCGGGCATCTATTCCTGGCTGCCGCTCGGCCTCGCCGTGCTGCAGAAGATCGAAAACATCGTGCGCGAGGAGATGAACCGCGCCGGCGCCGTCGAGCTTCTGATGCCGACGCTGCAGCTCGCCGACCTGTGGCGCGAGACCGGCCGCTACGATGCCTACGGCCCCGAGATGCTGCGCATCAAGGACCGGCACGAGCGCGAGATGCTCTACGGTCCGACCAACGAGGACATGATCACCGCGATCTTCCGCGCCTCGACGCGCTCCTATCGCGAGCTGCCTAAGATTCTCTACCAGATCCAGTGGAAATTCCGCGACGAGCAGCGGCCGCGCTTCGGCGTCATGCGCGGGCGCGAGTTCCTCATGAAGGACGCCTATTCCTTCGACCTCGACGAGGCGGGCGCGCGGCGGGCCTATCACCGGATGTTCGTGTCCTATCTGCGCATCTTCGCGCGCATGGGGTTGCGGATCATTCCGATGCGCGCCGAGACCGGGCCGATCGGCGGCGACCAGAGCCATGAGTTCATCATCCTCGCCGACACCGGCGAGTCGGCGGTCTACTGCGACAGCGCCGTGCTGGACCTGCCCATTCCCCCGCAGGACGTCGACTACGACGGCGACCTCACGCCCATCGTCAAGGCGTGGACCTCGCTCTACGCCGCGACCGGCGACGTGCACGACGCGCGGCGCTTCGAGGCCGAGACGCCGGCGGAGCGCCGCGTCGCCACGCGCGGCATCGAGGTCGGCCAGGTGTTCTACTTCGGCGACAAATATTCGAAGCCGATGAACGCGCTGGTCGCCGGTCCCGACGGCGTCGAGCGGCCGGTGCAGAGCGGCTCCTACGGCGTCGGCGTGTCGCGCCTCGTCGGCGCGCTGATCGAGGCGAACCACGACGAGGCCGGGATCATCTGGCCGGAGTCGGTCGCTCCCTTCAAGGTCGGGCTCACCAATCTCAAGGTCGGCGACGAGGCGACCGACGCCGCCTGCGCGCGCGCCGCGGCCGCGCTCGAGAAGGCCGGCGTCGAGGTTCTCTACGACGACACCGACGACCGGCCCGGCGCCAAATTCGCCAAGCTCGACCTCATCGGCCTGCCGTATCAGCTCATCGTCGGGCCGAAGGGGCTTTCCGCCGGCAAGGTCGAGCTCAAGACGCGCGCCGCCGGCGAGCGCGTCGAGCTGCCGCTCGAGGAGGCGCTGGAGCGCCTGACGGCGCCATGACGCAGACGCAGGCGAAGCCGGGGAGGCCCTTCGCGCCCTTCGAATGGATGGTCGCCTCGCGCTACCTGCGCGCCCGGCGCTCGTCCGGCTTCGTCTCGGTCATCGCCGGCTTCTCCTTCGCCGGCATCATGCTCGGCGTCGCCACGCTGATCGTCGTCATGTCGGTGATGAACGGCTTCCACCAGGAGCTGCTGAACAAGATCGTCGGCGTCAACGGCCACATCTTCCTGCAGGCGGCCGGCTCGCCGCTCACCGACTATGACGAGGTGGCGCGCGAGGTCGCAAGCGTCGACGGCGTCGCCGCGGCGATCCCGATGATCGAGGGGCCGGCGGCGATCTCGACGACCAGCATGGCGTTCGCCCTCGTGCGCGGCGTGCGCGAGGCCGACCTCAAGCGCCTGCCGGGCGTCGCCGGCAATGTCCGGCAAGGGACGCTCGACGGCTTCGACAAGGCGGGCGGCGTCGCGATCGGCCAGCGCATCGCCGACAACCTTGGCCTGCGCATCGGCGACAAGCTCAAGATCCTCATCGCCAACGGGCCGCAGACGCCGTTCGGCGTCGCCCCGCGCAGCAAGGTCTATCCGGTCGTCGCCATCTTCCAGATCGGCATGGCCGAATTCGACAATCTGTTCGTCTACATGCCGCTGCCCGAGGCGCAGGGCTTCTTCAGCCGCGACGACGAGGCGAGCGTGATCGAGATCTTCCTGTCGCGCCCCGAGGAGATCGACGCGGCGCGCGACCGGCTGGAGGCCGCCGTCTCGCGGCCGATGATCATGACCGACTGGCGCGAGCGCAACAGGACCTTCTTCGACGCGCTCGTCGTCGAGCGCAACGTGATGTTCATCATCCTGACGCTGATCGTGCTCGTCGCCGCGCTCAACGTGATCTCCGGCCTCATCATGCTGGTCAAGGACAAGGGCCGCGATATCGCCGTGCTGCGCACCATGGGCGCGACGCGCGGCGCGGTGATGCGCGTCTTCCTCATCGCCGGCGCCTCGATCGGCGTGGTCGGAACCTTCGCCGGCCTCGCGCTCGGCCTCGCCGTCGCCTCCAACGTCGAGACGATCCGGCAGGGGCTGAACCGCGCGCTCAACGCCAACCTGTTTCCGGCCGAGCTCTATTTCCTGTCGCGGCTGCCCTCGAAGGTCGATCCGCTCGACGTCGCGACCGTCGTCGGCATGACGCTCGCGCTGTCGATCCTCGCCACGCTTTATCCGTCCTGGCGCGCGGCGCGGCTCGATCCGGTCGAAGCGCTGCGCTACGAATAAGATGACGCACGAAATCCCGGCGCTGCGCCTCGAGAAGATCGAACGCCGCTACGCTCAGGCGGACGCGCCGCTCGAAATCCTCAAGGGGGCGAACCTCGACCTCTGGGCGGGCCAGTCGGTCGCCCTGATCGCGCCCTCCGGCGCCGGAAAGTCGACGCTGCTGCATATCGCGGGCCTGCTCGAGCGTCCCGACGGCGGCGAGGTCTATGTCGCCGGCGCGCCGGCCGCCTCGCTCTCCGACGACGCGCGCACGCAGTTGCGGCGCGTCGAGATCGGCTTCGTCTACCAGTTCCATCATCTGCTGCCGGAGTTCACGGCGCTCGAGAACGTCATGCTGCCGCAGATGATCGCCGGGTTGTCGCGCAAGGCGGCGGCGACGCGCGCGCGAGAGATTCTCGACTATCTCGGCCTCGCGCGGCGCGCGGACCACCGCCCGGCCGAGCTTTCGGGCGGCGAGCAGCAGCGCGTCGCCATCGCGAGGGCGGTCGCGAACGGGCCGGGCCTGCTGCTCGCCGACGAGCCGACCGGCAATCTCGACCCGAAGACCGCCGACCACGTGTTCGGGGCGCTCGCGCAGATCGTGCGCGCGACCGGCCTCGCCGCGCTGATCGCGACCCACAACATGGAGCTTGCCGAGCGTATGGATCGGCGCGTCACCCTGCACGAAGGGCTGTTGTTCGAGCTCGACTGAAGCCGCGCCGCGAAAGCTAAAATCGGCGGCGGCGGCCTCACCGCGCGCAAAGCATTTCGCCTCATCCTGTCGAAAGGAGGCGAAGATCGCGCAATGAAACATGTCTATCCGCTTGCGGACGGCGGCCTCGATCCGCTTGCGCCGACGATATTCCACGAAAGCTGGTGGCTTGAAGCGGCGAGCGGCGGCCGCTATGAGATCGTGGAGGCGCGCCGGGCCGGCCGTCGCGCGGCCTGGCTGCCGACGTTCACGCGCCGCAAGTTCGGCGTCAAAACCAACGCGCCGCCGCGCCTCGTGCATTTCCTCGGCCCCGCCGTCGATCCGGGCGAAGGGGACGCCGCCTCGCGCGCCTACGCCCGCGCCGCGCTGACGCGCGAGCTCGCCGCCGCCCTGCCGCGCGGCGTCATCCACAGCTACAAATGCGACCGCTTCGCCGGCGACGTCGTCGCGTTCCAGCTCGAGGGCTTTTCGACCGCGCTGCAGTTCACGCACGAGCTCGGCCCCGCTCCCGCCGAGATGCTGTGGACGGCGATGCGCAAGAAGAAGCGCAGCCAGATCCGCCGTGCGCAGGCCTGCCTGCGCATCGCGTCGATCGACGACGGCGGGACCTTCGCGCGCTTCTACGCGGACATGCAGGCGGCGAGGGGGAAGGCGAACTATTACGCCGGCGAGCCCGTCGCCGCGCTCGTCGACGAATCGCTCGCGCGCGGGCGGGCGAGCCTGCTCGGCGCCTACGACGGACGCGGCGCGTTGACCGCCGCGGCGTGGATTCTCCGCGACGGGACGAGCGCCTATTACTTCATGAGCGCGCGCGCCGCCGACGCGCATGACGGCGCCGTGAGCCTTCTCGTCTGGAAGGCGATCGAAGGCGCCTCGGCGCGCGGCCTCGCCTTCGACTTCGGCGGCGTCAGCACGCCGGAGAGCGTCGCCTTCTTCGCGGGCTTCGGCGGCGCGCCGGCGCCGCGCGTCAGGCTCGCGAGGGCCGAGGGGCCGCATGGGGCGATATGGGCGATCCGCGAGCGCCTGCGCGCCAACCGCCATCTGTGCTGAGCTTGCTCAGACCGCCCGCGTCGGCCCGAAGATCGCCTCGAATCGCGCGCGCAATGCCGCGTCGACCTGCGCCATCGCCGCCGGCCGGCCGAGGTCGGCGAGGCTCGTCACGCCGCAATGACTCTGCGCGACGCCGCAGGGCACGATGCCGGAGAAATGGGACAGATCGGGCGCGACGTTGAGCGAGATCCCGTGCAGCGTGGCCCAGCGCCGCACCCTGACGCCGATCGCCGCGATCTTGTCCTCGGCGGGCTCGCCGAGCAGGCCCGCCGGTTTGTCGGGCCGCGCCGTCCAAACCCCGACGCGCTCCTCGCGCCGCGCGCCGGCGACCCCGAGTTCGGCGAGCGTTTCGATGATCCAGGCCTCGAGCGCCGCGACGAAGGCGCGCACGTCCGGCCGCCGGCTCCTGAGGTCGAGCATCACGTAAGCGACGCGCTGACCCGGGCCATGATAAGTGTACTGGCCGCCGCGCCCGGCGACATGCACGGGAAAGCGCGCCGCGATGAGGTCGGCTGGCTTCGCCGAGGCGCCGGCCGTATAGATCGGCGGATGCTCGAGCAGCCAGACCTGCTCGCCCGCCACGCCTGCCGCGATCTCGCTTGCGCGCGCCTCCATGAAGGCGAGCGCCTCCTCGTAGGGGACGAGCCCGTCCGAGACGCGCCATTCGACAGGCGCGCCATCGGCCCTGCGCCAGCCCCCAGGCCGGAGATTGTCGCGCGCGAGCGTCGTCGTCATGCAGGAGTCCCTCCGGCCGCAAGGGTTCCACGAGCCGGGCCGCCGATCAAGCCGGCGCCGAGCAGGAATAGCGGCGCAAGAATGGCGGCGCAAGAATAGCAACGAAGGCGCTCAAATCGCTTGTCAGCCTCGTGGCCGTTTGTTAGATGACCGGCCTGCCCGCGAAGCGCAGGCTTCGGAGACGGCGGTTGCGGCCATGGCGGAACTGGTAGACGCGCTAGCTTGAGGTGCTAGTCCCGAGAGGGGTGGAGGTTCGAGTCCTCTTGGCCGCACCATTAAATTCTTTAGACAGCACAATTAGATAAGCTTATTCAGGCACTTGGCGGGACCACGCTCCTACACAGCGGGCCTGCACAATGGGCTTTTGCATGGCGCACCCTTGGCGCGATAAATCCGGCGTTTGGTATCTCCGCGAACGCGTTCCTCATGCTCTGAAAAAGACCGTGAAGGGGCGCGCCGTGGCCCTCCCCGTGGCCGAGGGGACGCATACGATCAAGCTTGGCGACATGGCCCTGTTATCCCTGCGGACGAAAGAGAAGGGCGAAGCCCTGCGGCGCTGGACGGCCGCGCGTGAGGCGTTGCTGCGGTTCTATGACGGCTGCCGCCTTGGCGAGATCACGCTGGATTTTAAGCAGGCAATGGCGCTGGTGCGGGAACACTTCGACGAGCTGGCCGAGATTGCAGAGGGCGAAGCGCGGGACATCCTTGCAGAGTTCCAAGGGATCATCCGCCGCAAGGCGCTTCCCGAACTTGACGCTTGGCTCGACCGCGCCGGATGCAGCCTTATCGCCACGTTCGCGAATGGGATCATCAAGGACAGGAAAGCGGTCCAGGCCGCGATTGTCTCCGCATGGTCAAACGGTCGCGACCGAAGGTCAGATCTGCAAGCTCAAGCTCGTCAAACGCCAGATGTACGGGCGCGGGAAGATCGATCTGCTTCAGGCGCGCGTCATCGGAATGAACTGACTCCACCTCCACCAAATTTGCGTCAGAGCCAATTCTCGGCGGAAATCGACAATTGATGTGCCAAATCGGGGGCTTACGCTCCTCACCCGCCGCGGCTACCTCAAGATCGTGAAGTTGCTGAACGACGACCGGGCGTGGGAGGTCTTCGACGACATCAGCGAGGAAACCGGTTAGCCGCGGATCAGGCTGCGACGGCTGGCTTTTGAAAGGGCGGCTCCAATTGGAGCCATCGCCGCGGCAAAAGTCCTTCGCGGGACATCGTACGAATTTCGTCCGATCATGGCGCGCCGATCCAAAGGTACGAATTTCATACTTTTGGCCAGCGCGGCCGATCTCTCAATGAAAACAGGGGGCTCAGTTTTGAGCTGGGCCAGAATCAGGCTGAGGCGACGCCTTAAGCAAAATCGGGCCGATGTTGCCCAGAATGTTGCCCAAAAGGCTCATTCGGAACTAAGGGAATGGCCTAAGTGACTGATTTTATTGGTGCCCAGGGGCGGAATCGAACCACCGACACTGCGATTTTCAGTCGCATGCTCTACCAACTGAGCTACCTGGGCGCACAGGCGCGGACGCTTGCGAGGAGCGTCTTATAGAGGGATGCTCTCGGCTTTGTCCAGCGGGGAAAGGCGGATTACGTCGAATATGGCAGGCTGAAAGGCGACCAGGTCAAACGCCTGAAAGATCTCGAGACGGAGAACGCCGCCTGCGCAAGATGGTGTCGGATCTGGCGCTTGAGAAGTTGATCCTGAAAGATGCCGCCTCGGGAACGGTCTGCAATCGGGCCGAGGATAAGTTCCCTGTCAGCCTCCTGCCGCGCGTCGTCGCCGATGCAAAGGCTCCAACGTCCCTCTCGTATGCCCTGCAAGGTGTCGCGGAAATCCGCCCACTTCTCGGTAGGGCCGGGCTCATCCTCCACCGCCCTGACCAAGGAATGATACGCCTGCCCGGCTAGAGCGGAATTCTGGCTGATTGAATCGGTTTTGGGATTCACAAAGGCGATCAAGCAACACCGTCGTCATCTTCGGATCGCCGCCAATTACCTCCCCACAATCGCCCTCGTAGCCGCCGTCATTTCATGGACTTGAGTGAGTCCCCTACCTAGGCGTTGTTCGCCCGAGCTATCTGAAGTCCCGCGTCTTGACTGCGATGCTGGGGATTTCGGCATGAATGTCGAGCGGTTGGCGCCCGTATGCCTTTCGCTCTTCCGCTCCCGCCCGCGGCCGACGCCAAGGGCTCGTTCACGCTCGCCGCGCTGCGGCTCGAACGCGGCCGCCCGTTCCCGATCCTTGACGGGGAACGGCGTTCGCCGCTCGCCGCGTGGCCGGCGAGCACGAGTAGCGGAGACAATCGGCCTGACCGTGGCGTCGATTTCGCGGCCCTCGGCCTGCCGGGCGTCGAGATCCGCTTCGCGCCGAGCGTCGCGGACGGCTACGTCTATCAGGCGGCGGTGCGCTTCGACCTGCCGGCGCTTGACGAGGCCTTCGCGACGGCGCAGCCGCCGCCTGCGCCGAAGGCGGCGGCCGAACCGGATGCGCAGCAGGAACAGCCGACCCAGACGATCGCGACCGCGCTCGACTGGCCGTCGCTCGCCGCCTTCTGGGCCGAGCAGGAGCGCAAGCATCAGAATGCACGCGTCGCCGACAGCTACATGACGCCGTTCTTCGACGTCGACGCGGCGGCCGACTGCAAGGTCGACACGCTCGTGAAGGGCCTGACCTGGAGCGTCAAGGTCAAGGTCGACACGCAGCCGACCGTCGGCGCGCCGCCCTATGGCGCCCTCTCGATCGGCGCCGAGGGCGCGAAGTCGGGCAATGATGTCCTCCTCGGCTGTTCGGGCGCGTTCACTCCGTCGATCGCGAGCGGCGTCCTCAATCCGGGCGCAAGCGGCGCAGGGCTGAACGTGCTCGGCTTCAGCCCGTCGACCTTTTTTGACGAGACGACGGGGGCTCTGCTGGACAATCGCCTCACGGCGGTCGCGCCGGAGCAGAACAACGCCCTTGCGCGTCGCGTCCTCATTCCCCCCGCCGCGAACGGCCCGCGCAAGCTGCGCGAACGCCGGCTTGTCTCGGCGCCGCAGCCGAGCCTGTTCGTTCTGCGCACCGCGGCGGGGAACGAGCAGAGCTTCGGCTTCTGGTTCAAGGACGTGCTGTTCGACGGCCTCACGGCGCAGCTGCCTGAGGGCGACGGCGCCCACTTCGACATATGGGACGATCCCGTCAAGCTCACCGGCGGCGGGTTCGAATGGCGTCTCACCTCCGTCGAGGCCGCCGACTTCAACGAGGGACGAAGCCAGGCGAGCCTGTTCGGATTCCTGATCGAGCCGCTTCAGCTGAAATCGCTGGTCCTCACCGCAGACGACGCGATCGCCTCCGTCTCGATCCTGTGCCGCGTGTCGCTCCGCCGGGACCCGGACGGTGCGGACGCCAGCGTGAATCTGGCGAGCCTTGAACTGCGGCGGACGGCGACCGGCCTCGCGGCGAAGTTCGTCCACAAGGATCCGCTGCTGTTCACCTTCGATCCGCCCGCTGCGCAAGGTCCGGTGAAGGAATCGACGCGGGCGAAGCGTCGCGTGATCGTCGCGGCGAACATCGTCGAGACCGGAACGGCGAACTTCGCAATCGAGCCGAAGCGCTTAGCGGTCGAAATCTGCGGCGTGCTGATCGAGGTGGACGCGTCGCGCGTGGCCTGCGCATTGCCCGACGACGCCGCCGGCGCCGTCCAGTTCGTCGCGACGCCGGCCGCAGGCCTCCCGCCGCCGGCCGCCGGACAAGGCCGGCTGAGACTCGATGAGGCGACGCTGACCGTCCGCGCGCGACCGCAGGCCGGCTCGAATTATTTCGACCTCACGCTCACCTATGCCCTCGAGGTCGCGCCGGGCGGAGACGCCGTCTACGCGCCCGGCGCCCCAGCCGACTGGGGCCGCGCGCTGCAATTCCTCGTGCGCATTTCCGGCGACAGCGCGTTCAAATGCTTCGGCCGCGACGCGGCAAGGCCGACGTTCGAGGTTCGCGAGGGAGACGGCGCAATCGCGATGACGGTCTCGGCCCCGTTTCTCTCAGGAGAGATCGGACTGGGCTTCGTCGCGCATCTCGCCCCGCCTACAGTAGACCGGAGACACGAGGTCGAGCTCGATTTCGGCGATTGCCGCGCCGATCTCGTCATCGAGGCCGCGACGGCGGCGAAAGGCGTCGAGATCTCCAACGCGCATGTCCGCCTCAACCTGTCGCGGCGCAGGCCAACCGCGGGCGCAGCGCCTTCGCCCTGGCGCGGAACGGCGAGGCTGTCGGCTCTCGTGAAGGCGAAGAGCTCGATCAACTGGCCGAGCGTCAAATGGAGCGCGTCATCTGAAAGCGTTCCCCTGCCGGGCGCGGCGCGCGTCGACGGGCGCGCGCGTCGAGGCGGGAGCGCAAGCTGGCCTGTCGCATGAGGTCGAATGGACCCTCTGCGGCCATCGCATCGACCTTACGCTGGCAGCGGCGATAGCTTCGCGCTCGCCGGACGCGGCCGCCGTGTGGAACACCATGGCGCTCGCCCGACATACGCTGTACGGGCGCGGCAAGCCTGTGAAATGGACCGGCCTCGACTCGCTCGACGTCGGCTTTCGCGACGCGGTCATTCCCAAGTTCGACGAGAACGACATCGACCACGACAGCACGACCTTCGCCGCGCGCTACAGGATGGCTTTCAAGGCCGGTCAGCCGCTCCAGAACGAGCGCGGCATGCGCAATCCGGGCCTCGGCGCCGTCGCGACCGTGCTGCAAGGCGCGCTCGGACGCGCCTTCCGCAAGGCGTTCAGCGCGGTGCCGGCGGCGGACTTCATAATTGTCGGCGGCTTTCTGGGCGCGATCAGGGCTACACCCGTCGAGGCGGCGCCGCTGCTGCGCCTGCCGGTGCTGGCGGGCCTTGGCGCAGGCGCGCTCAAGCAGGTCATTCCACCGTCAGGCGTCGACCTCGCCTGGGCCGACGGACCTGCGGGCAAGCTGCTCGCGTTCACCTCCAGAGACGCCCCGGCGCCAGCGGACGCCTCGCTTGGCGCCCTGACGGCCGCGGTCGTCGCCGGCTCGCGGCCGCTCGCGCGGGCGATCGACGTCGGCCTCGCCGATCCGAAGGCGGCGGTCCTCGTCGAGCAGAGCTTCATGGGCGCCGATCTCGCGACGCTGCAGGACGCGCCTTTCTTCATTGCTTCGGCGGTGTCGGTCCAGCGGGCTTTCGACAGCATCGAGGGCGCCTCGACAATCGAATCCCTGTCGATCGTCGCCGGGTCGCTGCCCGACGACGCAGGCGGGAAGACGCGGGCGCCCCTCGCCTCGGCGATCGCGATGCGCGACGGTCAGGCCGATGTCGAGCGGCGCCGAACCAGTGCGCTGGACGCGAGCGAGATCTCCCTCGTCGGCGAGGATCTGCGCCGCGCCGCGTGGGTCGGCCCCTCCGTCGAGCCTATCGGTCCGGCTCTCAACGGCGTCGCGGCCGCATGCGACAAGAGCCCGATCGCGGCCTTCCTCAGATATGTCGCGGCGACGGCGGAACACCCGGAGCCCCCCCCGGGCGATCTACCGCTGCCATCTTTTTCCGCCCGCGCCGATCGACGACGGATGGGCGCCGGGGCCGGCCGCGCCGACATTCGCCGACCATGGCCACGGGCCCGTGCTGCCGCCGGGCGAGCGGCCCATGACCTGGCTTTCGCCGGTCGTCGAGAGCGCCGCCGCCGCGATCCGCGACGATGACGGAAACGGCCGTCCGAGCGGCCTTGCCGGCCTGACCAGCCGCCTCGCCCTGCCGGCGCAGGCGGGACATGAGGTCGCGCTCGACGACGAGAGCCATGACGCCGGCCTCGTCTGGCTCGCGCAAAGCCAGACGCCGATCTATCTGCCGCTTCGCACGAGCGAACTGCGCGGACCGCCGATCGGCTGGCTCACGGCGACGTGCGCACCGCGCGGGTCGAACTGACGCTTCGCCTCCGCAATCCGGGAGGCCGCGCGCCGCACCCGGAGGTCGCTCTCGCCCTGTCGGCGGCCGGCGCGCCGCCGCCCGCGGAGGCGCAGGTGACGTTTCATCCGTGCGACGACGAGGGAAATGCGGCGCCGGACGTCGAACCGGCGGCGTTCAATTTGACCGCGCCGGACGGCGCCCCCGAGCTCGCAATGGGCGCCAACCGGGCGCCGCTCACGCTGCGCATGCCGCTCTACGCCGTGACGGGCGCGCGCGGCGCGCTGCCGCTCACGCCGGCGACGCTTATCTTCAACGATCCCGCCTATGATCGCGACCTTGGCGGCGCGCCGGTTTCCAAGGACAGGCTCGTTCCGCTGACTGACGCAGCGACGAAAGACCTGCGCGCCAGTCGGGGCGAGCTCAAATTCGTGCTCTTCGCCGATCGAAGCGTGCTCAATCGACGGGGAGTCGTAACCTTCATGCTCGACTTGCGCTTCGAGCGTTCGATGGACGACAGGACGCAAGCGCTTGCGGAGACGGCCGGCGCGTGTCCCGGCGGCGATCTGATGATTGCTCAACAGACCGCTGTAGCCATGCTTTCCGTGCAACTGCAACCGAAAGACGGAGCGGCGCGCAATCTGCGAATTCCCGGCGGCCAGCGTCCATTCCCGCTCGGCCCGGTCTGTGAATTGCCGCTTGCCGCGCTGACTGAGCTCGACAACACTCCGGCGCAGCTCACGTCCGGAGACGTCCTTGTCATTCAAGCGACGCCTGGAGCGATAGACTTGGCGCATTCGCCGCCGGATGGCGATGAGCTCGTTCCTGTTCTGAACGCCAAGCTCTATGATTCAGTCAAGCGCGACGCGTTCGACACCGGCTATCTTCCCGTGCGGCGAAACGATGGGGTCGTCTCGCTTAGAGCGCCTAACAAAACCGTCTCAAGGCCCTGAAGCAAATGATAGCGGCGGCGAGGACGATAAAGGCGCGGTAGAGGTCGGCGTGTCGCTCATAGCGGACGACGAGGCGACGGAACTGATTGA
>NZ_JAYRLA010000029.1:0-23563 GCF_041905455.1 Methylocella sp.
TACCGCACGCCCTTCGACGCCGTGCAGCATTTCGCCTTTGTGCACGGCGACATCGGCGACGGCAAGGCGGTGCCGACGCGGCTGCACCGGGTCGACGTCATCGCCGACGTGATCACCGGCGGCGACGGCATCAAGAAGACCTTCGCGGCCTTCAAGGCGCTCGGACGCGGCGTGTTCATCTATTTGCGCGACGGAACGGCCGGCGCGCCGGCGACCATCGCCGGCGCGACAGACGACTCGGAGGCGCAACGCACCAGGGCCTGGCGCGAGGTGGGCCTTGGCGCGCAGATCCTGCGCGATCTCGGGATCACCTCGATCAAGCTGCAGACCTCGCGCCCGATGACCTATGTCGGCCTGTCGGGCTTTGGCGTCGAGATCGTGTCGAGCGAGGGCGTGGAGTAGCCGCGCCCGTCGATCCGGGGCCTCACGCCCCCATCAGCGTCTGCACATGCGCGGAGGCGCAGCGCGACAGGGCGATGAGGTCGTAGCCGCCCTCGAGCACCGAGACGACGGCGCCCTTCGCGCGCCGGTCGGCGATCTCCATGAGCTCGTTGGTGATCCACGTGAAGTCCGCGACCTCGAGATGCAGCGCGCCGATCGGATCGAAGCGATGGGCGTCAAACCCGGCGGAGATCACGACGAGGTCGGGCGCGAAGGCTTCGACCCGCGGCAGGATCTTTTCGCTCATCGCTTCGCGGAACATGCGGCTGCCGGCGTTCTCGGGCAGGGGGGCGTTGACGATCGTGTCATAGGCGCCGCGCTCCTCGCTCGCCCCGGTGCCCGGATAGAGCGGGAACTGATGCGTCGAGGCGTAGAGCACGCTTTTGTCCGACCAGAAGATCTCCTGCGTGCCATTGCCGTGATGCACGTCGAAATCGACGATCGCCACCCGCTCGGCGCCGTGCGCGGCCTGAGCCCTGCGGGCGGCGATGGCGGCGAGGTTGAAGAAGCAGAAGCCCATCGCCCGCGCCGTCTCGGCGTGATGGCCGGGCGGACGCATGGCGACGAACGCGTTCGTCACCTTGCGGCGCATCACCTCGTCGACCGCGACGACGACGCCGCCGACCGAGTGGGAGATCGCCTCCCATGTGCCCGGGCTCAGCACCACGTCGTCGGCGAGCTCGAAATAGCCCTCTTCCGGTACGGCCTTGCGGATCTGCTCGACATACGACTCAGGATGCACGCGGGTCAGCGCGCCATAGTCGAGCTCGGGGGCGCATTCGCGCTGCAGCAGCTGGAAGATTTCGCCCTCGAACGTGCGTTCGATGACGCGCACCCGGTCGGCGCGCTCGGGAAAAGCCGGACCCGTGTCGTGATCGAGACAGCACGGATGCGACACGAACAGGGTCGACACGGCGCTCTCCCTTGGCGATTCTTGTCCCGGACGCCGCAGGCGCGCCGCGATCGCCCTCCATTATGGCCGGCCGGCGCAGCTGTCCATTGAAAGTTGCGGCGAGCCGCCACGCCTGCGCCCGGTCCGAAAACTCCGCCGGCCCTTCGGGCGGAAACTCTAGATCGTCGCGGCGAGCGGCGCGGCTCCGTCGATCGTCAGATCGACGATTTCGGGCGGCCGCATGAAACGCACCGGCGCATGGGTGGTGCCAAGCCCCGCCGAAATGATCAGATCGCGCCCGCCTTCCACGATATGGCCGTAGACGAGGTCGTCGAACACGCGGGCGAAGCGGTTCTGCACGTAGGGTATGTTGATCTGCCCGCCATGGGTGTGGCCGGCTAGCGTCAGCGAGACCCGGGCGGGCGCGAGCCGGAAGGCGTGCGGCTCATGCGCCAGCAGCAGCGCGGGCGCGTCGTCGCCGACGCGGGCGAGCGCCTTTGGGATGTCGGCGGTGGGCGGAAGCCCCCTCGGCCCGGCGATCTGGTCGCCGACGCCGACGACCCAGAACGGCGCTCCGTCCTTGACGAGCCGCGCCGCGTCGTTTTCGAGCAGGCGCGCGCCGGCGAGCGCGAGGCCGCGCTTGACGCCTTCGGCGTCGTCGGAGGGCATGCCGGGGAGGGGGCCGTGCATCCAGTCGTGATTGCCGAGCACGGCGTAGACGCCGAGCGGCGCCCGCAGAATCGAAAGCGGCTCGCTCCATTGCTCCGGCGTCACCGGCTGCGTCATGAACGTATGGCCGCCGCTGTAGTCGCCGAGCAGGAAGACGACGTCCGGCTGAAGCGCGTTGGCGACCTCGCAGATCGCGCGGATGCGCGAGGGCGACATCCAGGGCTCGCAGGCGTGGATGTCCGAGAGCACGGCGGCGCGCACGCGAAGGCCGGGCGTCCAGCCGCGCGGGAAGACGTGATAGGGGGTGACCTCGAGGCGAAAACCCGGCTCCAGCGCGATGGCGTAGGAGCCGAAAGCCGCGCTGGCCCAGGCCGCGCCGCCGACCGTCTGCAGAAAAACGCGGCGGCTGATGGAAGTCATGCCGCCCTTATACCGCAATGCAGCGCGCCGGCCAATCACGCGCCCGCGCGCCGCCTCGCCTCCACGTCCTGCGCGCGCGCGTCAGGCAGCCTGCTCCTCGCGCAGCACCGCCGGGTTCCTCGACTGGTCCTCGACCTTGGGAGCCGGCCGCTTGCTCGATTCGAGCGCGGCGGCGACGGCGGAGATGCCGATCTCGCGATAGAGCTTCGCCAGCAGGTCGCGCGCGCCGCCGAGGGCGCTTCTGTTCTCCTGCCGCGTGGTCTGGGCGTTCTCTTGCTGGGCCATGGTCTTTACTCTCTTGGCTTATTTTTCACTTGTTCTTGAGGCCGAAGCGCAGGCGCCGGACGGCGCTTTACGGGCCGGCCTTGAGCCGACGCCGCAATGACACTCCCCACGCGCCGCGGACGCTGTGCGAAAAGTCGCAACGCCCGCGCGGCCTTTGCGGGAAGAGCGCTTCATTTTAGCGCCGCGGTCGGCTTTACAAGGCCCGGATCAGGTCAATTTTCATCAAAACTGGGCGCCGTCCTTGAGAATTCAGCGTGATTTTCGACGTTATGATAGACATGGACTCCGCGCCGGACGTGACGTCAGGCTAGGCGCGCAAGACTTGCGCGAACGTTAACGGACCGGCTCCGACACGAGCTGCGAGCGTTCGAATCTGTGGGAAAGTCCGAATAGTCCCGCATGAAGACGCCAAGTCGCGACGACGCGGCGCAGAATCGAAACGGGACGCCGACGGCCGTCATCACGCATTGATGAAGTCTGTCGCAAGATGTGTTTCGCCACGCCCCGCATTCGCCCTGTTCATCGGGCGACTGCGCGTTCATGAAGGAATGGCGTTTCATTCTGGAAAGGTCGAGTTTGGATCAGGACGTCATGGAGAGGCCGCGAAGCGTCGCGCGCGCCGTTCCCGCGCTCGAGGCGCAGGAGACTTCCGCCGCGACGGCGACGCCGGCCAAATCCGCCATCGCCGAGGCCCGCGAGCTGATTCTCAAGCGTCGCGCGTTCGGCCGCTCCTTCGGCAAGAAGCTCGCGGCCGGCTTCAGCGTCCTGATCGCGGCCGTTTCGATCTATGTGCTCGCGCGCACGCTGTCGGGTCTCGACCTCGGGGAGCTTCGCGACGCGATCGCTTCGACCGGCGCCGACCAGATCGCCATGGCCGCGGCGTTGACCGGCGTGTCCTTCCTCGCGCTCACCGGCTATGACGCGCTGGCGTTGCGCCAGCTTCGCCTCAGGATCGCCTACCGGACCATCGCGCTCGCGTCTTTCGCGAGCTATTCGGTCTCCTTCGTGCTCGGCTTCCCGCTCATCACCGGCGGCACCGTGCGCTACTGGATCTACTCCCAGGCGGGCCTCGCGGCCGGCAAGGTGGCGAGCGTCACGCTGATCTCCGGCGTGACCTTCTGGTTCGGCATGGTGTTCGTGCTCGGCGCGGGCCTCGTTCTGCGCCCGCACGCCATCGGCGCCGTCGACCAGCTCGCGCCGGCGGTCAACCTGGCGCTCGGCCTCTGCCTCATCGGCGGCCTCGCCGCCTATCTCGGCTGGGTTTCGCTGCGCCGGCGCAAGGTGCGCATCCAGGGGTTCCGGCTGCAGCTTCCGGGCTTTTCCGCCTCGCTCGGCCAGATCGGGCTCGGGCTGATCGACCAATGCGCCGCCGCCGGCGTTCTTTACGTCCTGCTGCCGCAGCACGCGCAGCTCGACTTCATCGCCTTCGCGGCGACCTATGTGTTCGCCTGCATCCTCGGCGTCGCCTCGAACGCGCCGGGAGGCATCGGCGTGTTCGAGGCGACCATGCTGAAGGCCGTGCCGGGAGTCGCGCACGAGCCGATGCTGGCTTCGCTCCTTCTGTTCCGCGCGATCTATTACATCGCGCCCTTCGTGCTCGCCCTCGCTCTGCTCGGCGCTCACGAGGCGATGCGGCGCTGGCGCGGGCTGCGCGAGGCCCTCGAGCGCGCGAACGCGCAGGCCGAGGAGGCCGACGGCGACGAGCGTTTGTCGTCGAACTGAAACAATCGCGCGTCTAGGATCGGTTCCTGCATGATTCGACGGACGCGCGAGAGCGTCCGCAGGACGGGAATCTGATCGCGGCATGAAAACGGCGGTTGCGCGCAGCGCCATGGTTTCGCGAGACCGACTGATCGCCGAAGGCCTTATCGACGCGTTGCCCGAGGGTGTCGTCCTCGTCGACGCCGCCGACCGCGTCGTCGCCGTCAATCCGCCCGCCCTCGCGCTGTTCCCGCGGCTGCGTCCCGACATGCTGCTCGCCCGCGGCCTGCGCGCGCCCGACGCTCTCGATTGCGTCGCCCGCGCCCGCGCGTCGGGACGGCAGGAGCGCGCGATCTGGCTGGAGCGCGTGCCGGTCGAGCGCTATTTCGAGCTCTCGGCCGCGCCCTGGACGGCGTCGGGCGGCGCCCGCCTCATCGTGCTCAGCCTGCGCGACCTCACCGAAACCCGCAGGGTCGAGCGCATGCGCGTCGATTTCGTCGCCAACGCCAGCCATGAGCTGCGCACGCCGCTCGCCTCGCTGCTCGGCTTCGTCGAAACGCTGCAGGGGCCTGCGCGCGAGGACGCGGCGGCGCGAGACAGATTCCTGACGATCATGGGGGAGCAGGCGCGCCGCATGACCCGGCTCGTCGACGACCTCCTTTCGCTGTCGCGCATCGAGCAGCACCTTCATCTCGCGCCGCAGACGCCGGTCGACATGGCGGGCATCGTGCGCCACGTCGTCGACACGCTGACGCCGCTCGCGCAGGAGAGCGGCGCGACGATCGAGGCGCAGACGGAGACCGCCGTCGTTCCCGGCGACCGGGACGAGCTTCTGCGCGTCGCCGAGAATCTCGTCGAGAACGCCATCAAATATGGCGTGGAGGGCGAACGTTCTTCTCGGGTCGAGATTTCGCTGCGCGTCCGCGGCCGCCAGTGCGTCCTGATGGTGCGCGATCATGGGCCGGGCGTCGCGCCCGAGCATCTCCCGCGGCTGACCGAGCGCTTCTACCGCGCCGACGCCGGGCTCAGTCGGGCGAAGGGCGGGACCGGGCTCGGGCTCGCCATCGTCAAGCACATCGTGGCGCGCCATCGCGGCCGGCTCGCCATCGAATCGACGCTGGGGGAAGGCTCGACCTTCACCGTGTCCTTGCCGCTGCTCCCCGGCTGAGGCGCCGGCGACGTCATCAAACCGTCATCCAACTTTCATATGCGTTGCGTGGGCGCGGGCTATCCCGCTAGCGCCGGCGGCGGCGAGGAACGGCCGTTTCGCCTGCGGCTCCAGGGCCTGCGTTTTTCGCGCGGCGCCGTCTGCGGCCGCCGCGTCGGCGCGTCATCCAAGTTCCAGAGGCGTTTCATGAGTTTCTCGTTCCTGCGGTCCGCGTTCGCCGCGGCCGCCGTCAGCCTCGCCGCCCTTCCCGCCGGCGCCGCCGACATCACCGGCGCCGGCGCCACCTTCCCCTATCCGATCTACGCCAAATGGGCGCAGGCCTATAAGGAGAAGACCGGCGTCGGCCTCAACTACCAGTCGATCGGCTCCGGCGGCGGCGTCAAGCAGATCAAGGCCAAGACGGTGACTTTCGGCGCGACCGACGCGCCGCTCAAGGCCGACGAGCTCAACGCCGCGGGCCTCGCGCAATGGCCGATGGTGATCGGCGGCATCGTTCCGATCGTCAATCTCGAAGGAATCAAGGACGGCGAGATCACCCTCGACGGCCCGACGCTGGCGAAAATCTTCCTCGGCGACGTCAAGGCGTGGAACGATCCGGCCATCGCCAAGCTCAATCCGGGCGTCAATCTGCCGTCGACGGCGATCGCCGTCGTGCACCGCTCGGACGGCTCGGGCACCACCTTCAACTTTACCAACTACCTTTCCAAGGTCTCGCCCGACTGGAAGTCCAGGATCGGCGAGGCGACGGCGGTGGAGTGGCCGGCCGGCATCGGCGCCAAGGGCAACGAGGGCGTCGCCAACAATGTGACGCAGACTAGGGGCTCGATCGGCTACGTCGAATACGCCTACGCCAAGCAGAACAAGATGACGACGGCGAAGCTCGTCAACCACGACGGCGTCGCGACGGCGCCGACCTCGGCCGCTTTCCAGGCCGCCGCCGCCAACGCCGACTGGGCCAACGCCCCGGGCTATTACCAGATCCTGACCGACCAGCCGGGCGCGCAGTCCTGGCCGATCACCGCCGCGACCTTCATCCTGATGCCGAAGCAGCCCGCCGATCCGGCGGTCGCCGGCGAAGCCCTGAAGTTCTTCGCCTGGGCGTTCGAGAAGGGCGGCCCGGCGGCCGAGGAGCTCGACTACATCCCGCTGCCCGCCTCGCTCGTCGCGATGATCGAGAAGACCTGGAAGGCCGAGATCAAGGGCGCGGACGGAAAGCCCCTCGTCGATTGAGGCTCGTCGCGGGCGGCGCTTGGCGCGGCCCGCTTCCCAACGCCGCCCGGCGGCTGAAACGAACTCCCGGCATGCGGAGACAGAAAGTGGCGGATGTCGCCCTGCAAGGCGCCGCGACGGCCAGAAGCCCCGATCGGCGCAAGGTCCTCGCATGGCTCAGGCTGCAGGATCGGAGCTTCCGGTTCCTGACGCTCGGCGCCGCGGTCGCGGTGCTGCTGATCCTCGGCGGCGTCATGGCCGCCCTCGTCATCGGCTCCCTGCCGGCGCTTCAGGCGTTCGGCCCCGGTTTCGTCGTCACCGAGAAATGGAACCCAGTGACGGAGCAGTTCGGCGCGCTCGCGCCGATCTACGGCACGCTCGTCACCGCCTTCATCGCCATGCTGTTCGCCGTGCCCATCGGCCTCGGCGTCGCGGTCTTCCTGACCGAGCTCTGCCCCTATCCGCTGCGCCGCCCGATCGGCGTCGCGATCGAGCTGCTCGCCGGCATTCCCTCGATCATCTACGGTATCTGGGGTCTGTTCGTCTTCGCGCCGTTCCTGCAGAAGCACGTCCAGCCGGCGCTGATCGACGCTTTCTCGGGAGTTCCCGTGCTGTCGTCGCTGTTCGCCGGCCCGCCCTACGGCATCGGCGTGCTGACCGCCGGACTGATCCTGGCGATCATGGTGCTTCCGTTCGTCGCCTCCATCTCGCGCGACGTGTTCGAGACCGTTCCCCACGTCCTCAAGGAGGCCGCCTACGGCTGCGGCTGCACCACCTGGGAGGTGATCCGCTCGATCGTCATCCCCTACACCCGCATCGGCGTCATCGGCGGCGTCATGCTGGGGCTCGGGCGGGCGCTCGGCGAGACCATGGCGGTCACCTTCGTGATCGGCAACGCGCACCGCATCTCCTCTTCGCTGCTCGCGCCGGGCACGACCATCTCGGCGAGCATCGCCAATGAGTTCACGGAGGCGGTCGGCGACGTCTACACGTCGGCGCTGATCGCGCTCGGCCTCATCCTCTTCGTCATCACCTTCATCATCCTGGCGATCGCGCGCTACATGCTGCTGCGCATCGACCAGCGCGCGGGGGCCTGACATGTCGCTCTACGCCCGCCGCCGTCGCGCCAGCGCGATCTATCTCGGCCTTTGCGTCCTTTCGACCGTGATCGGCCTGAGCTTCCTCGCCGTGATCCTGGCCGAGCTGCTGATCGAGGGCTTCGGCGGCCTCTCGCCGGCCGTCTTCACCCAGACGACGCCGCCGCCGGGATCGCAGGGCGGCCTCATGAACGCGATCGTCGGCAGCCTGATCGTCACCGTCATCGGCGTCGCCATCGGGGCGCCGCTCGGCATGCTCGCCGGCACCTACATGGCCGAATACGGACGCTATTCGAAACTCACCGTCGTCGTCCGCTTCATCAACGACATCCTGCTCAGCGCCCCCTCGATCATCGTCGGCCTGTTCATCTATGAGGTGGTGGTGGCGAGGGCCGGGCACTTCTCGGCCTACGCCGGAGCCCTGGCGCTCGCGGTGATCGTCGTGCCGGTGGTGGTGCGCACCACCGAGGACATGCTGCTGCTCGTGCCCAATCCGCTGCGCGAGGCGGCCTCGGCGCTCGGCATGCCGCGCTCGGTGGTGATCGGCAAGGTCGCCTATCGCGCCGCCCGGGCCGGCCTCGTCACCGGAGTTCTGCTCGCCGTCGCGCGCGTCAGCGGCGAGACCGCGCCGCTCCTGTTCACCGCGCTGAACAACCAGTTCTTCAGCACGAACCTCAACGCGCCGATGGCGACGCTGCCCGTCGTCATCTTCCAGTTCGCTATGAGCCCCTACAAGGAATGGCAGCAGCTCGCCTGGGCGGGCGCCCTCATCATCACCTTCGCCGTGCTCGCGCTGTCCATCGGCGCGCGGACGCTCGGCGCGCAAAGGACCGGAAAATGACCGCCGCGGCCGTTCTTCCCCAGAAAGTCTCGATCCGCGGGCTGAATTTCTATTACGGCGATCATCTCGCCCTGAAAAACGTCAGCCTGCCGCTCTATGCGCACAAGGTGACGGCCTTCATCGGCCCCTCGGGCTGCGGCAAGTCGACCCTGCTGCGCATCCTGAACCGCATGTACGACCTCTATCCGAAGCAGCGCGCCGACGGCGAGGTGCTGCTCGACGGCGAGAACATCCTGAAGACGGACGTCGACCTGAACCTCTTGCGCTCGCGCGTCGGCATGGTGTTCCAGAAGCCGACGCCGTTTCCGATGTCGATCTATGACAACATCGCCTTCGGCATCAAGCTCTACGAGAAGGTCGGCAAGTCCGAGCTCGACGACCGCGTCGAGGCGGCGCTGAAGAGCGCCGCGCTGTGGACGGAGGTGCAGGACAAGCTGAAGGCTTCCGGCCTCTCGCTGTCGGGCGGCCAGCAGCAGCGCCTGTGCATCGCCCGCACGGTGGCGATCCAGCCCGAGGTCATCCTGCTCGACGAGCCCTGCTCGGCGCTCGACCCCATCTCGACCGCCAAGATCGAGGAGCTGATCGACGAGCTCAAGGAAAACTACACGATCGCGATCGTCACGCATAACATGCAGCAGGCGGCGCGGTGCTCCGACTATACGGCGTTCATGTATCTCGGCGAGTTGATCGAATTCGGCGTCACCAACCAGATCTTCACGCAGCCCGAGAAGAAGCAGACGCAGAACTACATCACTGGCCGCTTCGGCTGATTCCGCTCGCGCGAAGGCTCACGGTGAACCATGTCCGAACATATCGTCAAAGCCTATGACAATGAGCTCGAGAGCCTCGGGCAGAAGATCGCCGAAATGGGCGGCATCGCCGAAAAGATGCTCGCCGACGCGATGGACGCCCTCTCCGCGTTCGACGTCCAGCTCGCCCAGCGCACGATCGCGGCCGACGCGCGGCTCGACGTCCTGCAGCGCGAGATCGAGGAGCAGGCCATCCTGACCATCGCGCGGCGCCAGCCGCTCGCCGTCGACCTGCGCGAGATCATCGCGACGATACGCATCTCGAACGACCTCGAGCGCGTCGGCGACCTCGCCAAGAACATAGCGAGGCGCGCCATCAAGATCGCCGGCGACCTGCGCATTCCGCGCGCCATCGTCGGCCTGCGCTCGATGCATGAAAGCGCCGCGACGCTCTTGAAGGACGTGCTCGACGCCTACGCCGAGCGCGACGTCGCGCGGGCGCGCGACGTCTGGGCCTACGACGCCGACCTCGACTCCCTCGAGGATTCTGTGTTCCGCGATCTCCTGACCTTCATGATGGAGGATCCGCGCAACATCTCCTTTTGCGCGCATCTGTTGTTCTGCTCGAAGAACATCGAGCGCATCGGCGACCACGCGACCAACATCGCCGAGACGGTCGTCTATCTCGTGACGGGCGAGATCATGCCCGCCGACCGGCCGAAAGGCCGCAGCATCCTGACCGAACCGACGGAGACTTCATGAGCGAGGTCCAGATCGCTCCCGAGCGCGGGACTGGCCGGACGCCGGGGAGCGCCGCCGCGCCGCGCGTCCTCATCGTCGAGGACGAATCCGCGCTGAGCATGCTGCTCGCCTACAATCTCGAGGCCGAGGGCTTCGTCGTCGACAGGGCGGAGCGGGGCGACGAGGCCGAAACGCGCCTCGCCGAGACGGTTCCCGACCTCGTCATCCTCGACTGGATGCTGCCCGGCGTCTCCGGCCTCGAAATCTGCCGGCGCATGCGCGCGCGGGAGGCGACGCGCACTCTGCCCGTCATCATGCTCACCGCCCGCGGCGAGGAGAGCGAGCGGGTGCGCGGGCTTTCGATCGGCGCCGACGACTATGTCGTCAAGCCGTTCTCGGTGCCCGAGCTCATGGCGCGCGTTCGCGCCCTCCTGCGCCGGGCGCGCCCGGACCGCGTCGCCACGATCCTCGTGGCCGGCGGCCTGGAGCTCGACCGTCAGAACTGGCGCGTGCGCCGCGCCGGGCGGGAGGTTCATCTGGGGCCGACGGAGTTCCGTCTCCTCGACCATCTCATGGAGCGGCCGGGCAGGGTCTTCTCGCGCGCCCAGCTGCTCGACAGCGTTTGGGGTCTTTCGGCGGAGATCGACGAGCGCACCGTCGACGTGCACGTCGGACGGCTGCGCAAGGCCCTGTCGGAGCCGGGCGAACGCGACCCCATCCGCACCGTGCGCGGCGCCGGCTATTCGTTCGACGAAACCTTCGGCAAAGGCTGATCGGCGAGGGCTGACAGGTCGCGCGAAGCCGCCGCGGGCGCGCTGCGCCGGAGCCTCGTCAGGCCGGGCGCTGGACGCGCTGGCGGCGACGATCGTGCTGCGGCTGATAGGCGAGCGCCGCATGGCAGGCGCAGTAAGGGCCGCCGCCAATCGGCCTGCGTGCGCCGCAGAAGCGGAATTCGGCCTGCGTCGGATCGCCCAGCGGCCAGCGGCACATGAACTCACGCAATTCCATGATAGTGACCGGCTCGGGCGTCATCGCCACCACGTTCTGTTGCGGCGCAGAGGCGGGAGCGGGCGCCTGGGCGCGCGCGACGGCGAGCGCGTTGGCGCCGCTGACGAACGCCGGGCCCGCAAGCTCGGCGAAGGGCGCCGGACGAGCCTCGACGGCGGCGACGCTTTCCGCGCGGGCCGGGCACCGGACTTCGGGCGGCGCGGCGTCCCGATCCTCGTCCTCCGGCGCGGCCTCGTCCAGCGGCGAGTCCGTCTCCCTGGCGGCGAGCCGCGGCGCGGGGCGCTCTTCGTCCGGCTGCGGCTCGGCCTTGCCGCGGCCCGAGAGGCCGAGGCGGTAGACCTTGCCGATGACGGCGTTGCGCGTCAGTCCGTCAGCGAGCTCGCTGGCGATCTTGCTGGCGCTCATCCCCTGCAGCCACATCTTCTGCAGAAGCTCGATGCGTTCGTCGGTCCAGGACATCAAGGTCTCCCAGAGCGTCCCCCGGAAAGAAAGCAGGCTTTCAGATCGGGCGGATGCGTCGAAACAAAAGGCGGGACGAAGGCCGGATCGACTAGCTCCCCAAGACGCCGCCCGACGCCGGCGGCTGCAAGTTCAAGGGCCAAGACGCAGCGAAAGCGCCGCCGCGCCGAGACGATCGAGCGATCTCGCCGAAAGCCGGAAAGTCGTCCGGCTCTTTGCGGCGCCGCGCGACAGCGCGCCGACCCGACAGGTTCGAGACGATACGCGCTCGCTCAGGCGAATATCCTTGAACGGGACAACCGCCGCGTGGACAACCTTCGAGTCTTTTCCTCTTCGCCTAAGACTTGGGCGCTCCTCGCGTCGCCGGAGCACGCGGAGAGCTTTCGCCGATCTTGAACACGACGCGCCTGGACTTGTCGCCGGCGCGCCATATGTCGTGGTCGACGAGAAAAACGCTACACTAGGGGTAGAAACGCGCGCAAGCCTCGCAAGAGGCCGGCGATTGTTTTCAACAACTGCTTGCGCCGGCCTTGTCGAGCCTGGCGCTCCGCGCGGCGCGCCGAGGCATTTGACCGGGGAAGGGGGAGCGCTTAAATTGCCCTTCCTGCACCTCGCCGCCCATCGGGCGGCTTTTGATTTTTGCGGCTCGCTCAACCGGATTTGGCCGTCGAATTTGGAGCGCTCCCCGTGACCTCGTCGCTGCTTCCGACCTACGCCCGCGCGCCGCTCGCCTTTGAAAGCGGCGAAGGCGCATGGCTCACGTCGACGGACGGCGTCCGCTATCTCGACTTCGGCGGGGGCATCGCCGTCGCCTCGCTCGGCTATTCGCATCCGCGCCTCGTCGAGGCGCTGACCGAGCAGGGCCGCAAGCTCTGGCACACCTCTAACCTGTTCACCATCCCGCAGGCCGAGCGGCTGGCGACGCGGCTGACCGAGACGAGCTTCGCCGATTATGTCTTCTTCACCAATTCGGGCGCGGAGGCGCTCGAAGGGACGATCAAGACCCTGCGCAAATATCATTCGGCGAACGGACGTCCCGACCGCTTCCGCGTCATCGCCTTCGACGGCGCGTTCCACGGCCGCACGCTGGCGACCATCGCCGCCGGCGGCAATCCGAAATATCTCGAAGGCTTCGGGCCGCCGCTCGAGGGCTTCGACCATGCGGAGTTCGGGAACCTCGCCTCCGTCGAGGCGCTGATCGGGCCGCAGACCGGCGCGATCCTCGTCGAGCCGATCCAGGGCGAAGCGGGGATACGCGTCGGCTCGAACGAATTCCTGCGCGGGCTGCGCGCCCTGTGCGACCGCCACGGCCTGCTGCTCGCCTTCGACGAGGTGCAAAGCGGCGTCGGGCGCACCGGCAAGTTTTTCGCTTACGAGCACAGCGGCGCGACGCCCGACGTGATGGCGATCGCCAAGGGTGTCGGCGGCGGCTTTCCGCTCGGCGCGTTCCTGACCACGAAGGAGGCGGGCAAAGGCATGGTCGTCGGCACGCATGGCTCGACCTATGGCGGCAATCCGCTCGCGGCCGCCGTCGGCGAGGCCGTCGTCGACATCGTGCTGTCGCCGGGCTTCCTCGACGCGGTCGCGCGCACGGGCGCGCGTCTGCGCGACGGGCTCCTCGAGCTTCAGGAGAGCCATCCGGGCGTCGTCGCCGGCGTGCGCGGGCGGGGATTGATGCTCGGCCTCGAGCTTCGCCCGCCTGTCAGCGACTTCGTCGCGTCGGCGCGGGCGCAACGGCTCCTCGTCATTCCGGCGGGCGATAATGTCGCGCGTATCCTGCCGCCGCTGGTGATCGGCGAGGCCGAGGTCGACGAGGGCCTGAAGCGGCTCGCCGCGGCCTGCGCGAGCTTCGCCCCCGCGCCCGCCCTCGACGAGGCCGCAGGATGAACGCGCCCGCCCCGGCCGCGCGGACGAGCGTGCGCCATTTCGCCGATCTTTCCGAAATTCCCGCCTCCGAGCTGCGCCGCATTCTCGACATGGCCGCGACGATGAAGGCCGCGCGGCGCAAGGGCCGGCGCGCCGCCGAACGGCCCCTGGAAGGCCGCGTGCTGGCGATGATCTTCGACAAGCCGTCGACGCGCACGCGCGTCTCCTTCGACCTCGCGATGCGCGAGCTCGGCGGCGAGACGGTCATGCTCACGGGCAAGGAGATGCAGCTCGGCCGCGGCGAGACCATCGCCGACACCGCCCGCGTCCTGTCGCGCTTCGTCGACGCGATCGTGATTCGCATCCTCGACCATCACGACATGGAGGAGCTCGCGCGCCACGCCGACGTGCCGGTGATCAACGGACTCACCAAGCGCTCGCATCCCTGCCAGGTGATGGCCGACGTCCTGACCTTCGAGGAGCGTCGCGGGCCGATCGAGGGACGCCGCATCGCCTGGACGGGCGACGCCAACAATGTGCTGGCGAGCTGGGTCCACGCCGCCCAGCGCTTCGATTTCGAGATCGCCGTCGCGACGCCGCAGGAGCTCGAGCCGCCGCCGCAGCTCGTCGAATGGGCGCGCCGCAACGGCGCGAAGCTGGAGCTGACGCGCGATCCGTTCGAGGCTGTGGCCGGGGCCGACGCTGTCGTCTCCGACTGCTGGGTGTCGATGGGCGACAAGGATGAAGGACGCTGCCGGCAGAATCTGCTCGCGCCCTATCAGGTCAACGCGCGGCTCATGGCGGCGGCGAAGCCCGAGGCGGTTTTCATGCATTGTCTGCCCGCCCATCGCGGCGAGGAGGTCACCGACGAGATCATCGACGGTCCGCAATCGGTGGTGTTCGACGAGGCGGAGAACCGCCTGCACGCGCAAAAGGCGATCCTCGCCTGGTGCCTCGAAAGCGCGCCCTGATGAACGAGACGCCCTCGCGTCTTGTGTCCGATCTCGGGCCGGACGACGCCGTGCTGCCCTTCGCCGTCGAGGGCCTCGACCTGCGCGGGCGCGTGGCGCGGCTCGGACCGAGCCTTGACCAGATCCTCGCCCGCCACGCCTATCCCGCGCCGGTGTCGCGTCTCGTCGGCGAGGCGCTCGCCCTCACCGTTCTGCTCGGCTCCTCGCTCAAGATCGCCGGGCGCTTCCAGCTTCAGACGCGGACCGACGGCGCGGTCGACATGATCGTCGTCGATTTCGACGCGCCCGACCGGTTGCGCGCCTTCGCCCGCTTCGACGCCGCCCGATTTGACGCCGCTCGCCCGGGCGCGGCCGACGATCCGGCGGCGCTGCTCGGGCGCGGCCATCTCGCTTTCACCATCGACCAGGGGCCGGAGGCCGCGCGCTATCAGGGCGTCGTCGCGCTCGCGGGGCAGGGGCTCGAGGCCGCGGCGCGCCAGTACTTCCAGCAGTCCGAGCAGATTCCGACGCTCGTCCGGCTCGCCGTCGCGCAGATCGTGACGCCGCAGGGCGCGGCGTGGCGGACCGGCGGCCTGCTCGCTCAGTTCCTGCCGAACGCCTCCGAGCGCCGTTGCCCGATCGAGCTGCCGCCCGGCGACCCGCCGCCGGGCTCGACCTACGAGCCGCCGCAGGAGGACGAAGCCTGGGCCGAAGCCAAGGCGCTCGTCGCCACTGTCGAGGATCATGAGCTCGTCGATCCGACGCTCTCGAGCGAGCGGCTGCTCTACCGGCTGTTTCACGAACAGGGCGTGAAGGTATTCGAGCCGCAACGCGTGCGCGACGCGTGCCGCTGCTCCGACGAGAGCGTGCGCGCCATGCTGCGCGGCTTTCCGCCCCAGGATCGCGCGCACATGATCGGCGACGACGGGCGGATCGGCGTCACCTGCGAATTCTGCTCGACCTTCCGGACCTACGATCCGCGCGATTTCGAGAATTAGGCGCCGTTTCGGCGCCTTGAGCCCGGGCGCGAGAGCGTCCGAGCCGAAGCGCGTTGCGACGTGAGGCGGCGTCTTACTTGGTCTTCGGGCGGCCCTGGCCCTGAGCCTTGTGGACCTTCTTCATGTTCTTGTGGCTGTGGCTGCGGATCTGGACAAGCGCGCCATCGGCCTCGCTCGAAGACGCGGCGGCGCCTGCGACGCCGGCGTTCGGCACGAGGGGAGCGGCTTGGGCGGAGAGCGAGCCGAAAAAGGCCATGGCGAGGCTCACGCAGAACAGCTTTTTCATTTTTATTTCCTTCCCATTCGGGTGGACTCCCGCGTCCGCCCGTTCAATTCATCGCATGAAAACGCGATCGGAGAGCAAATTTTTATCCTCTCCTAAGCGGATCGGTCGGCGGGGCGAATGAACTGCGCCGCCTCCGCCGCGTCGGAAAGCGCGCAAGGCGCGCCGTTCGCCGGCGGCTACAGCCAGCGCCGCCCGCCGGGCGGTCCGTCGACGGCGCCGGTCCTTCCGCGCACCATACGCCAGATCCACAGGACGAGAATCGTGCCGACCGTCGCGCCGATGAGCCCCGCGCCCTGATCCATGCGGTACCAGCCGACGGTCTGGCCGAGCCACGTCGCCACGAAGGCGCCTGCTATGCCGGGCAGCACGGTCATGATGAAGCCAGACGGGTTGTAGGGCCCGGGCGCAAGGAAGCGGGCGATCAACCCCGCGAGAAATCCGATGAAGACGACGTAGAGAATGGATATGGGCGCCTCGCCATGATTTACGCGGCCCTAACGCCAACGTCCCCGCTGCGGTTGCGCGCCCTTCAACGGTCGAGCCGCGCGATCAGGCTCGAGGTGTCCCAGCGCCCGCCGCCCATCGCCTGGACGTCGGCGTAGAACTGGTCGATCAGCGCGGCCGCCGGCAGCTTCGCCCCGTTGCGGCGCGCCTCCTCGAGGCAGATCGCAAGGTCCTTGCGCATCCAGTCGACGGCGAAGCCGAAGTCGAATTCGCCCTTCGTCATGGACTTCCAGCGGTTCTCCATCTGCCAGGACTGCGCGGCGCCCTTGGAGATGACGGAGATCACCGCCTCCGCGTCGAGGCCGGCGCGACGGGCGAAATGCAGCCCCTCGGCGAGGCCCTGCACGAGCCCGGCGATGCACAGCTGGTTGACCATCTTGGTGAGCTGGCCGGCGCCGGGCGGACCCATCAGGCGCGCCGCCCTGGCGTACGCGCCGATTACAGGCTCGATCCGCTCGTAATCCTTCTCCTCGCCGCCGCACATGATCGAGAGGGCGCCGTTCTCCGCGCCCGCCTGGCCGCCCGAAACGGGCGCGTCGACGAAGCCGATCCCCGCGCTCGCGGCGAGCGCATGAAGCTCGCGCTCGACCTCGGCCGAGGCGGTGGTGTGGTCGACGAAGACGGCGCCGGGCGAAAGGCCGGCGAAGGCGCCGTCCTCGCCGAGCGCCACGGAGCGCAGGTCGTCGTCGTTGCCGACGCAGGCGAAGACGAACTCCTGTCCGCGCGCCGCCTCGCGCGGCGTCGGCGCGCTGACGCCGCCATGTTTTTCGACGAAGGCCCGCGCCTTCGCCTCCGTGCGGTTGTAGACGGTGACCCGATGGCCCTTCGCCAGAAGATGCCGCGCCATGGGAAAGCCCATGACGCCGAGGCCGAGAAACGCGATGTCAGCCATGGCCGCCCCTCGAGCGTTGCGCCGGCGCGCCGGCGGGAGAGCGAGCCTAGCGCGTCGCGGCGCGCTCGCTCAAGCGCGCCAGCGGCTAATTCACCTTGAATCCGAACCACGCAGCTTCGAGCCGGGCGAAGGAGCCGTCCGCCTCCACCTCGTCGAGAGCCTTGTCGAACATCGCCTTGAGCGCCTTGTCGCCGGGCCGCAGGCCGACCGCGACGCCCTCGCCGAAATAGGCGGGGACGTGCGGCGAATCGGCGACGATCTTGCAGCATCGTCCTTCGTTGCGCGTCTTGAGGAAGTCGGCGGCGGCGTCCTTGTCGGCGATGACGAAATCGACCCGTCCCTCGCCGAGGTCGAGAATCGCCTCCTCGAGCGTCGCGTAGGGCTTGATGTCGGACTCGGGGTAGACGTCGCGCAGGAACGCCTCATGCGCGCCGCCGGCCTCGACGCCGATGCTGCGCCCTTTCAGCGCCGCCGGGCTGACGTCGGTCCCCTTCGCGTCCGCCTGCGCGAGGAAGGCGGAGGGCATGCGCACATAGGGCTTCGAGAAGGCGACCGATTTGCGCGTCTCGTCGTTGATCTCGAGCGCCGCCATGATCGCGTCGTACTGTCGGTCGAGAAGGCCGGGAATGAGGCTTTCCCAATCCTGCGCGACGAAGCGGCATTTGACCTTCATCCGCGCGCAGAGAAGCTTGCCGAGGTCGATCTCGAATCCGGCGAGCTCGTTGGCGGCGTCGAGGTAATTATAGGGCGGCCTCGCGCCCTCGCTGGCGATGACGAGCTCGGACTGCGCCGCGAACGCCGGCGCGGTCGAAAGAAGAAAGGCGCAGGCGAAAAGGCTGCTTGCGAGCGTTCGGAGGGCGTGACATGCGGGCAGGGGTCGCTCCCGGGTGCGGCGCCGCTGTCCGGCGTTTTGCGAGCCGATCTATGATCCAGCGCGTCGGCGGCGTCCAGCGCGCGGAAATCGAATAGCTCCATTTCTCAGAGGGTCAAATTGAATGAACCTGCTCAACCGCTTATATGGATTGCTTCATCAGCGGCGTGCGACAGCCGCGCAAGCAGGGGAGACGACGTCCGCGATGGCCAGCGAGCAGGAGATTCTTGGAGCTCTCGAGGCCGTCGTCGGCCCGGACGGGAAGACTCCGCTGCCGCGCTCGGGCGCGATCGCCGGCCTCTCCATACGTGACGGCAAGGTTTATCTGTCGATCTCGGTCGATCCCGGCCAGGCGGCGGCGCTCGAGCCGATGCGCGCCGCGGCGGAGCGGGCCGTGCGGGCCTTGCCGGGCGTCCTCGGCGTGACCGCGGCGCTGACTGCCGAGCGACAGTCCGGACCCGCGCCCGCGCAGGCGAGGCCGACGGGTCCCGCGAAGACTTCCGCTCCCGGCAAGCCCTCGGGCCTCGCACGCGTCGCGCGCATCGTCGCGGTGGCCTCGGGCAAGGGCGGCGTCGGCAAGTCGACGACGGCGGTCAATCTCGCGCTCGGCCTCGCGGCGCTCGGCTGGCGCGCCGGAATCCTCGATGCGGACATCTATGGCCCTTCGCTGCCGCGCCTGCTCGGCCTGAAGGGGGCGCCGCGCACCGAGAACAACATGATAGTCCCGCTTGAGGCCTTCGGTCTGAAGGCGATGTCGATCGGCTTCATGGTCAGCGAGGAAGACGCGATGATCTGGCGCGGCCCGATGGTGATGGGCGCGCTGCAGCAGATGCTGCGCGACGTCGCCTGGGGCGAGCTCGATTGTCTGATCGTCGACATGCCGCCCGGCACGGGCGACGCGCAGTTGACTCTGGCGCAGGCCGCGACGCTCTCCGGCGCCGTGATCGTTTCGACGCCGCAGGACCTCGCGCTGATCGATGCGCGCCGCGGCGTCGCCATGTTCAACAAGGTCGACGTCCCGGTGCTCGGCATTGTCGAGAACATGAGCTATTTCGTATGTCCGCGCTGCGGCGAGCGCTCGGACGTTTTCGGCCATGGCGGCGCCCGCGTCGAGGCCGAGCGCATCGGGACGCCGTTCCTTGGCGAGGTTCCGCTCCACATGGAGATTCGCGAGCGCTCGGACGCCGGCCGTCCCGTCGTGGTCTCCGACCCCGGCGGCGCCCACGCCAGAATCTATCTGGACATCGCGGCGAAGATCAAGGCGAAGCTCGAGCAGGGCGCGGCCCGGGCGGCGCCGAAGATCGTCATCGAATAGGGATGCGGCGCCGACGAAGGCGCCGCGGATTCGGAGCGCGCGCCTAGTTCGGAACTGTTGTGTTGATGTTGTTCGGGTCCACGACCTGAACGCCTGCGCACCATGCGGGGCTCTTGACGCCGCTGGGGCATGAGGTGGTGAGATTCGGCGGGCCGGCGTCGATCCTGAACTGATAGGTCTTGCCGTTGACCGCGGTGGCGGTGAACCAGCACGGATAGGTTTGAGGATAGAATTTGAACGACGGGTGGTTGGGATCGACGCCGCCTGTGCTGGCGGTCTGGCTGCACAATCCATATTTCGCCCATTCGCGCGTTCCGAGCTTGTGGACGCCGAGGTTCACGTTCACCTGTTTTTTCAGATCCAGCTGGTTCTTGTTCTCGAGGCCGTCGTCGCCGCCGACGGCGAGGATGAGCCCTTCTCCCACGTGACTCTGGAATCCGATCGCGTCGTCGACTGAGAACGCGTAGGCGGCCATGTCGAGATAGCCGCTCGAATGGATCAGCTGGACATAAGGATTGAACAAGGGCGCAGTCTTCGCGTATTGGAGGCTCTCGATATAGATTTTCTGAAGCTGCGTGAACTTCGTGACGCCGACTGTGTCCTTCAGGTCGTTCGCCGTCGGTCCGCAGCCTTCGTTGAACGGAACCCATCCGTAGATCTTCTTCAGCATCTCCGTTTCAGTGTCTTTCTCCTTCGGATCGCGGCAGGCCAGCTTTGTGAAGTCGGCGTAGTTCTTTTTGAACAGCGCGACGACCTTCTGATATTGCGTGCATTGCGTCGTCTTGGGCGGATTCGCGGACGTGCATTGCCTGTAGAGGTTCCGCATCGCCTCGACGCTCGCGCCGGCCGGCGTGAGAACGCCGTTGCTGGCGTTGGCGAAAAGATTGTAGGCCGAGGGAACGCGCGGCTGGTCCTGGCTCGCCGGACTGTAGACGGGCCAGCCGGGAAACTTCGTCAGGAACTTCTTCAGCCGCGCCCGGAACGTCTCGAGGGTCTCCACGGTCCCGATGTAGGGAACGAGCGGGTTGCCGAGCGGCTCCATCGCCACGGGAAGATAAACCTGGTCGACCGATGAGATGTTGTAGCCGACCTTGTTGAGGTGGATCGGATATGGCGGCCCGTTGGCGGTTATCGCGTCGGCGAATGTATATTCGATGAGCTGCGTGCGGTCGCTCAGCGGCAGGCCGCGGTCGACGCCAAATATTTTAAGATGTTTGCACGAGGTCGTGAATGAGCACGGTCCGGTCGTGAGAGGAGTGACTGGACTCTTGGAGTCGAGCGCGTAATTCGCCTTGAGCTGCGCGGCGTCGTCATAGAAATATATTCGGCCGCCGTTCCACCAGTCGACATACTGGTCGGGTTTCGCGCCGTCCGGTTTCGCGACGAGCTGCGAATAGAACGGCAAACGGACGACCAGCGACTTTCCGGGCGCGATCCCTTTGTCCTCGGCGAGGTAGACGCGGTTGATCTTGTCTCGGCTGTAGGGAAACGCCTTCACGTCCGTGACGTCGAATTGCCCTTGAAGCCACGCGTCAGCGCCCGTCTTGCCGATTTCCAGGACCGGATAAAGCGTCGCGCTCGAGTTGTTGTAGATCTTGATTTCTTTCATCGGGCCGGCCGCATGAGCCGTCGTCGCCGCGCACGCGAATAGTACGGGCAATAATATTTTACCGATACGCATGGGAAAGCCCCGCTTTCTGGCGAATAGTGAAATTCAAGTCGTAAGGCGAATGGCGACGCCACTTTACGTCCGGCTAACGAATCGCGCTAATCAAATTTTGCATCCATGAGGAGGAGTTTCTTGAATTTATTTGATAAAAGTCACAAATACAACTTATGCGAATATGTAATACAAAGAAAAAGTATATATTAGATATGATTTAAACATAAAATAGAATAAATACGCAAGAAAGTGCCGATCTGTCTAGGTAAACAAGGCGACGCGCGCGGCGATCTTGCGCCGGCGTCGACGCGAGTCGCGAAATGCGCTCGCCAGCCGTGCGAGGCGTCGGCCGAAGGCGTTATTCCTGAGCGGGCGAACATTTGCGAAAATGCGTCCAGCCGAGTCGCCCGAACCGCCATTTGGTAAAAATGCGAAATCTGTTGTCGATGAGAATGCGAAGTTCAAAAGCGCGCGGGCTTCCGCGCGCGTCAATGCGCGCGCGCCTCGCGGCGCGCCCAGTCGGCGATCAGCGGATCGTCGACGAGAATGGAGCCGGCGATCCAGCCGAGCAAGGCGCCGCCGACGGTGACGAGCCAGGGATGGCGCTCGAGGATCGCATGGATGAGCGCGCTGCCGAACATCAGCATCGGAATGCTGAGCGCGAGGCCGAACGCCAGCGCGCCGACGTCGTCGCGCGCGACCGCCGCAAGCGCGACGACATTGTCGAGGCTCATGACGAAATCGGCGACGATGACGATCGCCATCGCGCTCAGGATGGTGCGCGTCTCGTCCGCGCCCTCGCCGCCTTCTTCGGCCGCCTGTGCGGCGTCGTCGCCGCCCATCAGCTTCACGGCGATGACAAGAAGAGCGAGCGCGCCGAACAGCTTCAGTCCGGGCAGGACGAACAGGAGGGCGACGACGCTCGCCAGCACGAGGCGAAGCAGTATCGCGACGCAGGCGCCGAAAACGATCGCCTGCTTGACGAGGTGCGGCGGCAGGCGCCGGCACGCCATGGCGATGACCACGGCGTTGTCCGCGCTGAGCAGGAGATCGATGAGCACGATCTCGAAGCCGGTCCACAACGCTCCCTGCGCGCCTTCCATCGTCCTCGCCCTAGCTGAACAAGGCGAAAAAGCCGCCCGCGACGCCGATCGCGGAAGCGGCGGCGGAGCTGAAGACGACCAGCGCGCGCTCGCGCCCGCGCAGCCTCAGATGCTCGGGGACGACGCGGCCGGCGAGGAGAATAAGCAGAACGACGACGACCGGCGATAGAAACACGTTCGCAATCTGCGCCTTGAGGATCAAAGAGACGAGATCGGGAGAGGCGCCGACGGGGATGGCCGAGCCGCATACTGTAAACGCGAAGGCGCACTTTATCGAGAGGTCGTGCGAGGACCGCCGCGCGGAGGCGGAGCCGAAAATCTCGGTCAGGCCCCAGGTCAGCGCGAACGAGGCGACGATGACCGCGACGAGCGCCGCGCCGAGCACGCCCATGTCGAAGATGAGCGGCGAAATATGCGGCCTCGCCCCGGCGAACGCCTCGACGACCTCGCCGACGCTCGTGAGTTCGACCCGCTCGCGCAACGTCGCCGCTGCGGCGATCAGGACGGCGAGCGTTACTAATTGCGTCAGCGCCGCGCCGATCGCGGTGTCCCAGCGGGCGAGGCGGTAATCGGCGGGCCCCATGCCGCGCGCGACGACCGCCGCCTGCTGGTAGAAGGTCATCCAGGGGCTGAACGAGGCGCCGACGATCGCCGCGGCGAGATAACCGAATTGCGGATCGCGCCACGGAATGTCGACGGCCTCGCGCATCATCGCGGAAAGGTCGGGCCTCGCCTGCCATGCGACGACGAAGAAGGCGGCCTCGAGCGCGCCTATTCCCAGCGCCACGCGCTCGACGCGGCGGTAGGCGCCGCCGAGGCGCGCGAGAACGAGAAGAGCGGCGGCCGCGGCGAGCGCGGCGGGGCGGGCGACGCCATGGACCTCGCCGATGCCCGCCACCGCGGCGAAGGCGGTGACCAGCGTGCCGAGCGCGGCGAGGGAGAGCGCCACGGCGCAAAAGACGGCCCAGCGCAGGCCGAACTGCTCGCGCACCAGCTCGCCGAAGCCGCGGCGGGTGAATATCCCGACGCGGACCGCAAGCTCCTGCACGAAATAGAGCGGCGGAATCAACAGGAGCAGCAGCGGCGCGAGCCGATAGCCCCATGTAGCTCCGGATTGCGCGGCTGTCACCACATTGCCGGGGTCTGAATCGGCGATCATCACGAGAAGGCCGGGCCCGAGCGTGGCGCAAAAGCGCCGCAGGCGCGCGAGGCGGCGGTCTGCGACGGGCGCCGGGCGCGAGGGTCCTTCGGACGCGTCGATGGCCACAGCCGCCGCGTCGCTCACTCGTCGACGTGCTTGGATTCAATATAAGAGGCCCTAACAAAACCCTTTGTTAACCATGTTTGGTTGACCGTGAGGGATGGCCAAGAAGCTGCTGCCCGACGCCCTCTGGGCGGAAATCGCACCTCTATTCCCTCCTGACCGGGCTCGCCC
>NZ_JAYRLA010000007.1:0-182421 GCF_041905455.1 Methylocella sp.
TTTCGCGCCGAAGCGCTCCTCTTCGCGCGTGCGCCCGGCGTGCTTGCGATGGCCGAAAATCTCGACGATGGCCCACTCCCATGCGGCCTCGTCGCCCGGCGCGGAAACCTCGACTCGCTCGTCCATACGGGTCGCGGGTCGAGATCGACATGGCGACGATCTCGCAGAAGGCGACCGTGAGATCGGCGAGCGGCGCGGCGGCGACGATTGGCAGCGCCTGGTCGAATCCCTCGCTCTCAATCGCCCGCAGAAGGCCGCTCGCCGCATCGCGTCCGGCAAAGGGGCTGACGCCGCCCGAAAGGGAGACGCAGGGCGAGGCGCCGCTTGAATAGACCGGCCCGAGCGCCGCCACGGCGATCGTCAACGCGAGGTCGGGCCGGTTGAGCACCGACGCCCGGAAGGCATCGGTCGAGGCGACCTCGAGCACCTCGCGCAGCGCCTTGCCCGTCTTCTCCGGCGCGGGCTTCTCGGGCGCGGCGGCCGGCTCGACAACAGCCGCCGCGCCCTTCCCCGGACGCGCCCCGTCGGGAGCGCCCGAAGCCTGTCGATTGGGGGCGACGCCATGACGCGCCGCGGAACGCCGCCGGCCTACATCGTCGGGAGCTTTGATCTCTTCGCCCTCGTCGAGCGCGCCCGCGCGGCGGCGCCCGGCGACGTCGTGCTTTCGACGCGGCTCAACATGATGGTGCGCGACGGCCGCCTGATCGAGCTGCCGCCGACGAAATTCCGGTTGGTCCTGGCGTTGGCCGGCCCCGCGGCGCTATCGGTCAAGGAGTCCATCGAGACGATGTGGGGCGACGACGCGGCGGGAGGGCCTGAAAACGCGCCCCGGACGCTCTACGTCCATATGTGCCAATTGCGGCCGTGGCTTGCGCGCTTGGGGCTGAGGATCGTCAGGCCGCTCGCCGGATATTACGCCATCGAGGCCGACAGGATCACGCTCACCGAGGCCGCCGAATGAGCGGCGGCCGCTGGAAAACGAATCTCGACGACTGGATCGGCCGGGCCCGCGCCGTCGGCGTGCGCGCCGAGCTCGAGCGACGGGGACTCTGGACGAAGGCGCTCATCGGCGATCGCGGCGCGCCGTGCCCGGGCTGCGGCGGCCGCGACCGCTTCGCGGTCAATGTGCGCAAGGACGTCTGGGTGTGCCGCGCCTCCTCGAGCGGCGGCGACGCCATCGCGCTGGCGCAGCACATCGACGGCTCGGATTTCCTGGCCGCGTGCGAGACCGTGCTCGGCGAGCCGCGGCCGGACGGGCGCGCGCTCTCCGACGCCGAAAAGCGGGACTTCGCCGCGCGCGCCGAGCGCATGCGCCGCGAGGAGGAGCGGCGGCGAACGGACGCCGCGGCCAGCCAGGCGCGGTTCCGCGAGCGCGAGCGCAAATCGGCGCACGAAATCTGGTCGAAGGCGCTCCCGCTCGCCGGGACGCAGGCCGAAGCCTATCTCGCCCTGCGCGGCCTCGTCGCGCCGCCGGGCGCGCGGCTGCGCTATGAGCCCGAAGCGCCGCTGTGGGACAGGCCGCCGGAGCACGGCGGGCGCGTCCTACACCGCGGACCGGCCATGGTTGCGGCGATCGAGGGGCCCGACGGCAGATTCGCCGGCGTCCATCGGACATGGATCGATCTTTCGCAACCCGGCGGCAAGGCGCTGGTCGCCGACCCGAAGACGGGCGAGCTCGCGCCGGCCAAAAAAGTGCGCGGCTCGGTGCGCGGCGGCTCGATCCTGCTGCGGCCTGCCTGCCTGCATGTCGGTTTTCCTGGCGATTGGTTCGCGCCGACGCGGCTGTTCCTCGGCGAGGGGAACGAGACCACGCTCGCGGTCTTCTGCGCGCTCGAGGCCGCCGGCTCGACGCTGCTCGAGCGCGCCGAGTTCCGCGCCGCGGTCAGCCTCGGCAATCTTGCCGGGCGCGCCGCAGGTCGGGTGCGGCACCCGACCTTGACGCGGCCCGACAAAAACGGCGTCGCGCGGCCGGTGTTCGTGCCCTCGGCCGAGCCGGCGGAGGATGACGGCGATCCGGTCATTCCGGTTCCGGCGAGCGTGCGCGAGCTCTGGCTGCTCGGCGACGGCGACAGCGAGCCCGTGTTCACGCGCCTCGCGCTCGAGCGTGCGGCGAGGCGCTTCATGCGCGCCCGGCCTGAGTTCGAGGCGGTGCGCCTCGCCATGGCGAAGCCGGGGCGCGATTTTAACGACATGTGGAGGGCGGCGTGATGGCGGCGGAAATTCAATGGCCGGCGGCCGACGCATGAGCGCCGCGACGCAGATCGCCGCAGCGCCGGCCTCACTCCTCGACGACGAGATCCTCGATCCGCACGTCGAGCGCCGCCGCGACGCGCTTCAGCACGCCGACGGTTCCGACCCGCGCGCCGCGCTCCATGTCGGCGATCGCGCCCTGCGACGCGCCGGCGCGCTCGGCCAGCGCCGCTTGCGTGAGGCCGCGCTTGCGTCGCCAGAAGGCGAGCGGCGTCGCCGCCTCGGCGAGCTCCAGCGCCTCCGCGGGCGAAAGACGCTCTTCGTCGCCGCGCGCGAGCGCGGCCATCGCCTTGGCGTGATCGGCGGCGTCGCGCAGCGCCTCAAACTCGTCGAGCGGCAGGACGACGAGCATCTCGCCGCCTGGGGTGGTGATGGTCTGGGCCATGGGCCTCTCCTTTCAGCGATAGACCTCGCCTCGCGGGGCGATCTTGGTGACGACGATCTCGGTTTCCGTCGGCTCGAAAATGACGCGGTAGTCGCCGACCCGCAGTCGCCACGCCGAGGAGCCGACGAGCTGCGTCGCGTCGCCGGCGCCGGTCTGCGCGTAGCGCTCGATCTTGGCGACGATGCGCTTGGCGTCGGCGCGGTGAGCGCGGAGGTCGGCGGCGGCGGAGCGAGTGAGCGATACCGTTTTCATGAATGGACTATCTCATATCGCGATATTAATTGCAAGCCTATTTATCGCAATATGCGATATAAGAAGGCTCGAGCAGCATGAGCGATCCGTCCGAAATCGTCGCCGCCGTCGAGGGCGCGGAAATCCTCGAATTTCGGCCGAAGGCCGCGCTGTCGGCGCAGGCGGAAGGCGGCGCGCCGCCCCCGCCCGACGAGCCGCCCCCGCCCGAGCCTCCGGCCGGCGGCGAGGGGGATGACGGCGCGGGCGGCCTCGTCGACGTCATGAACCGTGAATTCGCCTTCGTGCTCATGGGCTCGCGCGCCGTCATCCTGCGCGAGCGTCACGATGGGCCCGCCGAGGACCGCATCAGGATCCTCGGCCTTGATGCCTTCCGATCCTACCATTTCAACAAAGTGTATAAGCTGCGACGGCGCGTCCGCGGCGAGGACGGCGAATGGACCGAAAAGATTTCCTACGTCAAATGGGCGCCGACCTGGCTCAACTCGAAGCATCGACGCACTTATGACGGCGTCGAATTCTTCCCCGATCCCGGAAACGCGCCGGGAACGCCCGGTTATTTCAATTTGTGGCGGGGCTTCTCGGTCGCACCGAGCGCCGAGCCGCCGGAGGAGCGCGCGAAGCGCTATGCGGTTTTCCTAGACCATCTGAAAACTAACATCTGCAATGGCGATCGCGAAGTCTTCGCCTGGGTTTGGGCATGGCTCGCACATATGGTCCAGCGCCCGCGCGAGCGCGTCGGCACGGCGCTGTGCCTGCGCGGCAAGATGGGCACGGGCAAGACCAAGGTCGGCGAGGTCGTCGGCTCGCTGTTCGCGAGCCATTACTTCCTGGTCGACGATCCGCGTTATGTCACGGGGCAGTTCAACGCGCATATGGCTTCGTGCCTCTTGCTGCAGGTCGACGAAGGCTTCTGGGCCGGCGACAAGGCGGCGGAGGGCCGGCTCAAAGGCCTTGTCACTGCGCCAAAACAGATGATCGAGGCCAAGGGCGTCGATCCGATCCGCCTCGACAATTACGTGCGGCTGCTCTTCTCCTCTAACGAGGACTGGGTCGTTCCGGCGGGCATGGACGAACGGCGCTTCTGCGTCCTCGACGTCGCCCCGCACGCCGCGCAGAACCACGAATATTTTGCCGAGATGGACGCGCAGTTGGGCGCCGGCGGGCGCGAGGCGCTGCTAGCTGATCTACTCGCCTTCGATCTCGACGCTGCGGGAGCGCCGAACCTTCGCGTGATTCCGAAAACCGGCGCGCTTCTCGAGCAGAAAATCCGCTCGATGGATCCAGTGACGAGCTGGTGGTTCGAGCGATTGTGCGACGGCGCGCCAACCCGACGCGGGGGCGAGTGGCGTCGGCGCGTCCCGGTCGACACCCTTTTCGACGATTTTGTTCACATGGCCGAAAAGATCGGCGTGCGCCGGAAGGCTGAGTCCACAAGCTTCGGCATGCGAATGCGAAAGCTCGTGCCCGGCCTGATCAACAAAAAGATCACTGTCTATGTCGATCTGCCCAGCGGCGGATCGGAGCCGAGACGCGTGCGCGGCTTTGCTCTGCCGCCGCTGGCGGAATGCCGCAGTCTGTTCTGCGCGCTGGTCGGGCAGGACGTGCCATGGGGCGAATTCGGCGAAGAGGAAAGCGATCAGGGGGGCGAAGGAGGCGTTGCCCCTCCAGTCGATGAGGATGCGCGCTTCTGAGCGCCCAACCTGCCCAACCTTTTTGCGGCGTAGCGGAAAGGTTGGGCGCGAAAATAATACGATATTTCAAAGATATGCCCAACCTGCCCAACCTGCCCAACCTTTTTCCTCGCGCGTGAACGGCGGCTTGCGCCTGGCGGCGTCAACAGGCTGGCGATGGTTCTGATGTCGTTTTTAGGTTGGGCAGGTTGGGCAGGTTGGGCAACTGTTTGATGTATCAGCGGAAATGTGCGCCCAACCTTTTCAATAGTCTGAAAAGAGGTTGGGCAGGTTGGGCAGCGTGTTGTTTTTCAAGGTTTACGGCGGGGCGACATGAGCGAGGCGACGATCTGGTATGTGGCCTACACGGCGGCGAAGGCGGAGAGGCGGGCGGCCAAGGCGCTGGAGCGCGTCGGCTTCAAGACGTTCGCGCCAGTCATGCGGGTGACGCGGCAGAGGCGTGGGCGGCGCTTCTCGGCCGATCGGCTGGTGTTCCCGCGCTACCTGTTCGTCGGTATGGCGCCTGTTTGCACATGGCTCGCCTTTCGCGAGGCGGACGGCGTGCTGGCGGTGCTGTCGAATGACGACCGTCCTTTGCCTGTCGAGGCGTCGATCATCGAAGGCCTACGTGCGGCGATGGCGGGCGGCGCGTTCGCCCTTCGCGAAACAGAGGCGATCGGCCCCGGCTCGAAAGTACGCATCGCGTCTGGCGCGTTTGCCGGCTTTGAGGGCGTCTGTACGTCTGCGCTCGGCGATCGGCGCATCGAAGTTGTGGTCAAACTGTTCAATCAGCCGACGATCGTCAAAATTCCGCTTGACGGATTGATCAACATCGGCCCATCGTCCGCGACAGGACACCGGTCTTCGCCGTATCGTATCGATATCGGACCGGCCCGGGCGACGGGGAGCCGCAAGGCCAGCTGATCGCCGCGAAGGGCGGCTTGTGGCCGCGACCTGCGCCCGGAGCCATGAGCGTCCGGGCTTTTTCATGCCATCATGAAACGACCGAAAACCATGCAGCCGGCGCATCGGCCGACGCCGCGCGAACAGCGCCGCGACGCGGACAGGCTGCGCGGATCGGCGCATGAGCGCGGATACGACGCGCGCTGGCGTAAAGCGCGTCTGGTGTTCCTCGCGGCGCATCCGCTGTGCGCATGGTGTGAAGCGAAGGGCCGCGTGACGGCGGCGAGCGTCGTGCACCATCGCGTAGCGCATCGCGGCGACGCGGCGCTGTTTTGGGACGAGGCGAATTGGGAGGCGCTCTGCGCGCCGTGCCACGACGTCGACGCCCAGCGCGAGGAGGCCCGGGGGGTGCGGAAACCCTGGGGTCAGCACGCCCGAGACCGGCATCCAAACACCGAAGAAAATCCCGCGAAATCCTCGGAAATCTTTTTTTGAGCCATGGGCCGACGCAAAGCCAACCCGGACGACCAGAAAGCGCAGGGCTTCCCCGGGAAGCGGCGCACGAAGGTCGAGCGCCAGATCGAGCAGGCCGAGAAGTTGGCCGCGCTGCTCGCGTCGGCCCCGGCCGAATCGGGCGACCGCCTGGCGCCGCCGGCGTTGCTGCTCGATCCACGCTGCGCCCCGGCGCTCGGCGTCTGGCGCGACTACACGCCCAGGCTCGCCAAGCTCAACCTGTTCGGCGAGCTCGACCGGCACACCTTCGCGATCTTCTGCGTCTACTCGGCCGAGTTCGCAGCGGCGCAGCAGGACATCCTCGACAACGGCTACAGCCGCAACGTGAAAACCGTCTCTGGCGACCTCATGCCCCGCGTGAATCCTAGCGTCGACCGGCGCGATACCGCGCAGAAGATCATCCTCGAGATGGCGCGCCGCTTCGGCCTGACGCCGCTCGACCAGATGCAGCTGCTCGGCCAGCAGGCTGCGCTGCCGATGGGCGGCCTGTTCGCCGGTCAGTCCGTGCGCCCGGTGGCAGGCGCCGCGGCCGATCAGCCTTCGCCCCAGCCCGAAACCGCGCCGCCCGCGCAGGACGTCGTCGGCGTCCTCGACCAGCTCGATTCGCCGGCGCCCGGCCGTCTGCAGTAGACCGCGCCCCGCATGTCCGTAGCCGCCCCCGCCCGCCTGCTCTGGCCGGAGCCCGCCTGGATCGTCCGCGCCGCCGACGAGCGCGGCTGGGCCTGGGTCCGCACCGCCTGGCGCCGCGCGGCCGCGGTCCCGGGCGCATGGTACGACGCTGCCAAGGCCGACGCCGTCGTCGCGCTCTGGCCGCAGGTGTTTCGCCTGACGGAGGACCGCTTCGCCGGCCAGCCGTTCCACCTTTCGGCATGGCAGGAGTGTGTCGTTCGGCTGCTCGTCGGCTGGAAGGCGCCGATCGAGGTGCTCGATTCGGCGACCGGCGCGGGCATGCTGGTCCATGTGCGGCTCTTTCGCCGGCTCATGCTGTGGGTCCCGCGCAAGAACGGCAAGAGCGAGTTCCTGGCCGCCCTCGGCCTCCTCTTCTGGGCCGTCGAGGGCGTCGTTGGCGGCCAGGGATTTGTGTTCGCCCGTGACGAGAAGCAGGCGAAGAGCGCTTCGTTAAGGTGCGACAGGGCGTCCAGTCGATGGGCGAGGCGACGGCGGAGTTTGAGCGCCTCGTCTTCGCGAAACTGCTCGACCACGGGGGTCATCCGGTGCTGCGCTGGATGGCCGGAAACGCGCTGATCAGGTTCGACCGCAACATGAATTTCGTTCCCGACAAGCAGAGGTCGCGCGAGAAGATCGACGGAATCGTCGCGGCGATCATCGCGCTCGCCGCCGCGATCTCGGACGAGGGCGGCGACATGATCCGCTCAGGCGTCCTCGATGTTTGATCGCTGGCGCCGTAAGCGTGCGGAGCCGGTCGAACCCATTCGCCATCTCACGCCAGAGCAACTCGGGGCGATGCGCGGGCCGCCTGCGGTCATCAAGGCCGAGACGGCCGCGCCGATCCCGCTCGGCGATCCGGGCGCATGGGAGGCGCTGTTTGGCCCGAACCTCGCCGGCGTCTCGTCCGACTCTACGTCCAGTTTTTCGACGACGCATGGTCGCCGATCGGCTCGCCGCTCGCCTTCTGGTGCGGGACCATGGACACGATCAAGGCGACGGTCCGGCAGCAGACGGCGACCGTCGAGGTCACCGCCGAGACACTGTTCACGCGGCGCGGAAAACCGCCCTACGGCTGGCTCTCCGACTCGTCGCAGCGCGGGCTCTTCCCCGGCGATTTCGGCCTGGCGATGCTCTCGGCGATCCCCTTCAAATCAACCCCATGGCCGGCATGGTGACGCTTTCCGACTATCTCTCGGCCGCCGCGGCGCGTCCGTTCGCCTGGGGCGAATGCGACTGCGCGCTGTTCGGCGCCGATTGGGTTTTCGCCCGTCGCGGCTTCGATCCAGCCGCGGAATTCCGCGGAACCTACCGCCGGTCATGCCAGGCGCAGGACGTCCTCATCCTCAATCGCGGCCTGCTCGCCCTTGTCGCGCGCCAGCTCGCGGCGAATGACGTCGAGGAGACTTCCGATCCGCAGCCGGGCGACGTCGGCGTCGTCGAGGCGACGGAAGGCGCGACGGTCGCGATCCGCGTCGAGGGCGGCTGGGCCTGCAAGTCGCCGCGCGGCGTCGTCGTGTCCGCACGCGCCAGCAAATCCTCGCGTGGCGCGCGATCGAGGGCGCGCTCGACGGGCGCGCGGGGACGATCCTCGTTCCCGCTTACGACTGGTCGCGCTCGCCGGGCGGGCGATCTCGTCTGCCCTACAGCGACGGGACGCCACATGACGACGGCTCCGAATTCGTCGGCTACGCGAGCCAGATCGTCCTCGTCGAGGTCGCCGCGGCCAATGCGACGGCTTTGCAGGTCGGCTGGAAGTTCGGGCGCGGCCCGGAGGCGGGACAGCATTTCTCGCTCGGCCGGCGGCTGCATCGCGTCGTCGCCGTGACGCCGACGGGCGACGGCCTCGCCGAGATCGTCATCCGGCCATGGCTGCGCGAGGCGCAGCCGCTGATGGCGCGGCTCGATTTCGACGATCCGGCCTGTCTCTGCCGGCTCGAGAAAGACGACGGCATGTCGCTCGACCTCGACCTCTGGAAATTCGCCTCGCCGAGCGTGTCGTTCGTCGAAGCCTTCTGACCTCACGACCCCTCAAATCTTACGACATTGGAGCGATCATGGGATCGACATTGACGCTCGCCAGAACGGCGTGGCGATCGAGCGCGCTCGACGGCGTCCCCGCGTCGGGGCCGAACGACCCCGACAAGGGCGAGATCATCAAGGTGTTTCAGGACGCCGACGCGCGCCTCGGCTCGTCCGAGACGCGGCTCGCGACGCTCGAGGCGGGCGCGACGGCGGCGGCGCGCTATGCCTACTCGAAATTCGCCACGCTCTCCACGGCCTCGGCGCGCGTGCTGCCGTTCGACGCCGCGCGCTCCGCCCTGACCTTCATCAACAACAGCGACGTGGCGTCCATCTGGATCAACGACGTCGGCGGCGATCCGACGTCAGGCTACAAGCTCGCGCCGCGCCAGCAGATCGAATATGCGGCGGGGGAGGTCGGCCCGGCGCCCGTGACGGCGCTTTCCGACACGGCCGGATCGGTCCTGCAAATCCGCGTGTCGAATTCCTCCGGGCTCGATCCGTGGATCGACGACTTCATCGTCGCGTTGCCAAATCCCGTCGCTGCGATTCGCAAGACGATCATCGCGCAGCTTCGCGGGCCCCTTCTCAGCGCCGGAATCCTCGACGTCTGCGACACCTTCCGTGGCAAGCTCGCGCACGGCCGCGCCTGTCAGGGCATTGTGTGTCGAGGTTTTGAGCATCGCTTCGATCCGGGCCGCGTCGGCTCGCGCCTGCTCCCGAATCGCCGTGAGGCCGGCAATGCGCTCGGAAAGAGCGGATTCGGCCGGGTCGAGCGATCCCGCCTCGATGGCGTCATAAAGGCGATTGAGGCGGTGGTCGGCCTCGGTGGCGCGCTGGCGCAATTCCCCGATATGCTGGCTGTGCCGCTCGACGCCTTCCTGCCGGCGGTCCAGAAGCGAAGCAAGCACGTCTTCGATTCGTTCGGGGTCAAGCAACCGTTCCTCAAGGTGTGTCACCACCATGCGGTCGAGCTTGTCCATCGGGATTGCACGGCCCTTGCAACCGGTTTCGCCCTGCCGCGCCTTGATCGAGCAGGCAGCCGGTTGTTCCGCCGACGATCACCGCGCCGGCCGTGGATCGCGCCGAGGAACGCCGGCTCGCCGAGGCAGAATCCGCGCGCACCAGCCGCGTGTTCTTCCAGACCGAGGCGCGCACCGCGAGTCCGCCCGGCACGTCCACGCCGGGGCTTACCGGCCTCGACCTCGCCGGCCTCACAGGGCAGCCCGGCCAGCAGACCGCGCAGGACAAGCAGCTTGCTTTCCTCAATGCGCCCGTCGATCGCCGCACCACATCGGCGGATCGCGTCACGGCTCCCGCATCGCCCTTCGTGCTCCAGGCCGGGGCCGTGATCCCGGCCGCGCTCATCACCGGCATCCGCTCCGACTTGCCCGGCCAGATCACCGCCCAGGTGACGGAGCCGGTCTATGACAGTCCGACCGGCCGCATCCTGCTTGTCCCACAGGGGACGCGGATCATCGGCCAGTATGACAACAACGTGCAGTTCGGCCAGCGGCGCGTGCTGCTCATCTGGAATCGCCTCATTTTCCCGAATGGCCGCTCTATCGTGCTGGAGCGGCAGCCGGGCGCGGACAGCCAGGGCTATGCCGGGCTTGAGGATGGCGTCGATTATCATTGGGGCGAATTGTTCAAGGCCGCGCTGCTCTCGACCATCCTAAGCGTTGGCTCGGAAGCCGGGTATTCGGGCAACGAGAGCGACAGGGGTGCCGCCAGCACAGCAGCGCAAATGCGGCACGCTACGCGCCGCCGATCCCCCTCCATGCTTCGCCTAATTCCGGGGCTTCCAGCCGCCCGGAATCCAGCAGCGAACCACGGAGGATTCCATGCGCGCGAAACGCCGCCACGCCCATAGGGGCCGCCCACGCAGGCAAGCTCCGCAGACGCTTGATGTCTGCGACGCCGAAAGGATCGTGACCTTCAATCAGGCTCCCGTTGGGGCCAAGGCGCCGCACTTCGTCGCCCCATGCGAAGAAAACCCCTTCGCCCTGGCGCTCGTCCATTTCGGCCGGCTTCTCGCGCGACCATGCGGCGCGTCTCAGTTCGTCCAGCAGTTTCGCCTTCTCAGCGGGCTCGATGTCGTCGGCCGCCTCAAGCGTCTGAACGCAGGTCGAGTCGATCATCACGATGTCGCCGTCGTAAGCTGTGGAAACCGCTTCGAGAAGCCGGTCCCAGACGCCCGCCTTGCGCCAGCGGACAAAGCGATTGCGGCAGGTCGTCGGCGGACTGTAGCGCTCCGCAATCTCCGCCCAGGGCGATCCCGTCCGAAAGCGCCAGAGGACGCCGTTCAGCACCCGTCGATCATCGACCCGCGGCACGCCGCGCGGCTCCATTTCTACCTCCCGGCGCGCAGACGACGCCTCTCGGGCGTGCGATTACGAATCGAGCGTTCAGCTGGCTCGTCGCTTCCGATACAGCGACTTTGAGCGCGTCGGCAGAAGCGGAGCCGGGCATTGGCCGCCGGGAATTTCAGAATTCGACGCCGATCGTCATCTTCGCCCGACTGCGCGAGAAATTGACGAGATCGAGCGTGCGGCCGACGCCCGTCGCAGCGCCGGCGACCTGCGTAGAGAAGGCCGCGGCGAGAAACAGCTTGTCGTTGAAATGGATATAGGCGGTCGGGCCGACATAAAGCGCGCGGCCGAGAAAATCGGCGGGCGCCAACTGGTCATAGGCGCGAAGATAGCCGACCTCGGCGCCGAGCACGACCTGCTTCGCGCCAAAGCGGAACGGCTCGTCGAACGCCCAGGCGAGCGCCGCGGCGAAGCCGAGGCTGGATGTCCGCTCGACGCGACCCTGTTCGGGCGCGGAGGAGAATTCCGGCGCGTAGATCAGATTGGCGGCGGCGTAGAGCTTTTCCGGAATGAGCTCGGCGTCGACGATGAAGCGCGTCTCGGCGCCGAAGGACCAGCCGGCGCGCCCGCTCTCGTCGACGCGCGACCACTCCGGCTCGATCGAAAGGGTGACGCCGAACGGCGTCCGCGGGCTCCGGTGGACGAGCACGAAGCTGAATTTCGTCTCGACGCCGCCGAGCGTCGCGCCGCGGCTGTCGTCGAGGCCCTCGACGCCGGAAATGCGGTGGAAGCTCCCGACAAGCCCGGTGTCGATCTCGACCCAGTCGGTCGGATTGACTTCGAGCGTCGCGGCCTGCGAACCGAAGGCGTAGGCGCCCGTGCGCTTGCCGAAGGCGAGATTGGTTTCGAACTCGAGTTCGCGATCCTGGGCGGGGCCGATGTCGGTTCCTGAGGTGAAGCCGAAAATATTCTTGGTTTCGAGCGGACGGGCCGCGTCCTCGGCGTCATCGCGCACGCCGTCCTGCCCGGCGTGCGACGGCGCGACGCTGGCGAGGAAGGCCGCGACGAACGCCGCGCGCGCAGGGAGGCCAAAGGACGGTCGTCCGCGCAAGGAAACCTCTCGCCATATGGGCTGCGCCCGCTGTCGAGAATTATTCCCTAATAACGTGGAAGAATCCATAACCGGCGGCGCCGAAAGCATCGCGCCTATTCCTTGACCGGCTGGCGACGATAGGCTGGCGGCGTGCTCCAGGGTCTGTGGCGAGCCTCGCAGATTGACGACGAGGCGATTTTTCGCAGCGAGAGGCCGCAACCCCTAGGTCTCGTGGACATTTATCTGAGCCATAGGACGATGGCGGCGAGGGTGACGACGGCGAGGTAGTTTTTCGCCGTCTTCTCGAAGCGGGTGGCGACGCGGCGGAACTGCTTGAGCTTTGATAAGCGGCATTCGATGACATGGCGCTCGACGTAGAGCGCCCGATCGACGGGATGTTTTCTTGCGCGCGAGGGAGTGTTCGCAATGACGGCGCGCAGCCGGTCGCTGTCGTAGGCGGCGTCGGCCATGACGACCTTGGCGGGCAGGTCGGCGATCAGCGCTTCGGCCTGCGGCGAGTCGCCTCGCTGGCCGCCGGTGAGCGCGAAGCGGACCGGCAAGCCAAGCCCGCGCGCGGCCATGTGGATTTTCGCGCTCAGGCCGCCGCGGGAACGTCCAAGGGCTTGATCTGGGGCTTGATCTGGGGCTTGATCCTGAGCCCCTTTTTTGCGCCCGAGGCGTGCTGGCGGGCGCGGATGATAGTCGCATCGACGATCAGATAGTCAAAGTCCGGGTCATCCGACATCGCCGCGAAAATGCGCCGCCAAACACCCTTGGCGCTCCAGCGGCTGAAGCGGCGGAACACGCTGTTCCATTCGGCGAAGACTTCGGGAAGATCGCGCCAGGGCGAGCCCGTGCGCACGATCCAAAGCGCCGCCTCGACGAACATCCGATTGTCTTCGCCCGACGAGCCGCGCGTGCGCTCGTCGCCGATGATATGCGGTGAAATCCGCTCCCACTGGCCGTCGCTCAGGACAAGCCGATCCAAAACGCTCAAGGCCGCCTCCAAAAAACAGCCTTGAATCACAAGCTTCGCTGCAACGGAAGCTCAAGAGTCCACGAGACCTAACTTGGCGGGGCCATGACGAAAGATTTTTCCCCGCCCGTCATTCTGGCGAAAGCCGCTCGTAAGCTTGGGCGTGGCAGGGATGTTATTTTTTTGACCGCAAATGAGGGGCGAAATGTGAGTTTGCGCAAAATGGCAAACTGACCCTTATGCTTGACTTCGTTCACGTCGCCCCGCCGTCGGCGATCCGGTCGACCCAGCCCTCGAGCTGAGCGACGCGCCGGCACAGCCGCCCACGCCTCCATCAAAGCGCGGCGCTTCTCGAGCGCGTCGGAGCGGCGATAGCTCTGCTCGGCCTTGTCGCCGATCACATGGGCGAGGGCGGCTTCCGCGAGCTCGCGCGCGAAATGCGTCTCGTTGCCGGCCCAGTCGCGGAACGACGAGCGGAAGCCGTGAACGGTGACGCCGGAGGGTTTCGTCAGTTTTGTCGGTTCCCGCTTCAAGCGTTTTCGTGTTTTTCGCCTCGTCCTCGCCCATGCGCCGCAGCAGCATCTCCATCGCCGCTGACGACAGCGGCCGGTCCGATCGCTGGCCGGGAAAGACGAAGGCGCCCATCCTCGCCCTAGCGAGCTCCCGCACTGGTTGGAAGCCGGACGGGCGGGCGCGTCAGCTCGCCGAGCGCGCCGTCTTCCCCGCCTCGGCGCGCAGGGCGTCAGGCCGTCGCCGGGGCCCCCTCCCCGGGCGCGCGGAGCCGCCCAAGGTCATGGCCAGCGCGGCGGCGAGGAGGCAGAAGCCTCCCGCGACGAACAGGGCGGGCAGATAGGTTCCAAATTCGGTGCGCGTCGCCCCGGCGCCGAAGGCGGCGGTCGCAGCGCCAAGCTGATGGCCGGTGAAGATCCAGCCGAACACCAGCGGCGCGCGCTCGCGGCCGAAGCGGTCCGCGGCGAGTTTCACGGTCGGGGGAACGGTGGCCACCCAGTCGAGCCCGTAGATCACCGCGAAAGCGGAAAGCGCGACGACGTTGAAATCCGAGAACGGCAGATAAAGCAGCGAAAGGCCGCGCAGCCCGTAGAAGCAGAACAGGAGCCAGCGGTTGTCGAAGCGGTCGGACAGCCAGCCGGACAGGATCGTGCCGAAGAAGTCGAACACGCCGATGGCCGCGAGCATGCCGGCCGCGCCGACCGGAACGACGCCGAAGTCGCCGCAGAGGCTGACCCAATGCGTCTGGATGAGGCCGTTGGTGCTGAGGCCGCAGATGAAGAAGGTGAGGAACAGCACCCAGAAGGCGCGCGTGCGCGAGGCCTCGCGCAGCGCTGCGAGCGGGCTCGTCAGGAGCGCGGCGAGCCCCTGCCCCTCCGCCGGCGGCGGGACGATCGCCGCCTCGCCGTAGGGAGGCAGGCTCACGTCGGCCGGATAGTTCCTCATAAGGAGCGCGGCGAGCGCGAAGGCGAGGGCCAGCATCGCGAGGACGAAGGCGAGCGCCTGCCGCCAGCCGAAGCTCGACGACAGGCTCGCCAGCATCGGCAGAAACACGAGCTGTCCCGTCGCGGTGCTCGCCGTCATCAGCCCGACCACGAGGCCGCGCCGCTTGCCGAACCAGCGCGTCGCGACGGTCGCGCCGAGGACAAGGGCCGTCATGCCGGCTCCCGTTCCGACGACGACGCCCCAAAGCAGCATGAGCTGCCAGGTCGCCGTCATGAAGAAGGACAGGAAAAGACCGCCGAAGATCATGGATAGCGCGGTCAGCGCCACCTGCCGCACGCCGAAGCGGTTCATCAGCGCGGCCGCGAACGGACCCATGAGGCCGAACAGCGCGAACCGCACGGCGAGCGCCGCCGAGATCTCGGCGTTGGTCCAGCCGAACTCGGCCTGCAGAGGTCCGATCAGGACGCCGGCCGAACCGAGCGCGCCGGCGGTCGCCAGCATGACGAGGAAGGTCGAGGCGGCGACGACCCATCCGTAATGGACGCCGAAGTGGGCGAAGAGCCGCGCGATCCCCGACGCCGCGCGCGGGTCGCGGACGGAGCTCATGGACGGACGTCCTTCCCGCCGGCGCGCGGCGAGGCTTTCGCGAAGGCTTGGGCGAAGGCTTCCGCGAATTCGTCCTGGACGAGAAAGCGCAGCGCCTCGCCCAGCGCGTCGGTTCGCTCCTTGCCGAACGCGGCTTCGAATCCCGCCTGGGCGCGGGCCCACAGCGCCTCGGTCTCGGCGAGCTTCGCCCGGCCTGACGCGGTCAGGCCGATCAGCCTGTTGCGACGGTCGGCGGGATCGACGGCGGCCTCGACGAAGCCGTCGCGCTCGAGCGGCTTGAGCGAATGGGCCAGCGCTCCCGGATCCATGACGAGCGCCTGCGCGAGCGCGCCGACGGTCGCCGGCGCCGAGCGGTTGATCTGGCCCAGAATCGCCCGCTGGGTGGTCTTCAGGCCGGCCGGGGCCATGGCGGCGTCGTAAAGCTGCGAGACGCGGCGCGTCGCCTTGCGCAGCGCGGTGCAGTTGCACGGACTCGCCCTGACCTCGCCCCGATCCGGCTTCGATTTCGTCACGCCCCGCTCCCGCCTGGTTCAGCGATCGTCAGCATATGCTGATAATCGACCAATGCAAGCGTATGCGGGCGAATCATCGATCCCGGAAGCTGCGCCCGTCCTGGCGGGCTCTCATCCCGCCCTGTAGACGACGCGCCCGCGGCCCGTCCCCTTCGCCTCGTTCTCGGGCTCGACGTGGATCAGCGTCTGCGCGCCGGGCTCGGCGGCGGCGGCCGCCTCGATCTTGTCGCAGAGCGCGTGGGCGCGCGCGACGCTCGTCTCCCCGTTCATGACCAGATGCAGATCGACGAACAGGACGCCGCCGGCGCGGCGCGCGCAAATCATGCGCCTCGACGACGCCGGCGCCGCCGGCCTGCAACGCCGCGGCGAGCGCCGCGTCGATCTTCTCCATCCCGGCGGCGGGCGGAGCCTCGTCCATCAGCGCGCCGGCGTTCTCGCGCAGCACATGCAGCCCGCTCCACAACACGCTCAGCGCGACGAGCGCGGCGATGATCGCGTCGAGGCGCAGGAAGCCGGTGAGCGCGACGAGCGCGACGCCGGCGAGCACGCCGGCCGAGGTCACGACGTCGGACATCAGATGGCGCCCGTCCGCCTCGAGCGTCGCCGAGCGCTTCGTCCGGCCGGCGCGGATCAGCGCATAGCTCCACGCCGCGTTGAGCGCCGTGGCGAAGACGCCGACGGCGATCCCGAGCGCCGGCGCGTCGAGGGGTTTGGGATCGAGCCAGCCGTCATAGGCCTCGCGCAGGATGGCGAGCGCGGCGAGGACGATGAGCGCGCCGATGACCGCGGCCGAGAGATATTCGGCCTTGGCGTGGCCATAGAGATGGCTGGGGTCGGGCGGACGCGCCGCGAAACGGACCGCGACGATGGCGACGAGCGCGGTCGCGACGTTGACGAGGCTTTCGAGCGCGTCCGAATAGAGCGCGACGCCGCCGGTGAGCCGGAAGGCCAGAAATTTGACGGCGAGGACGACCAGGCTGACCGCAAGGCTCGCGGCCGAAATGAACTTCACGTCGCCCATTCGACCCGCGCCCGTCTCGTCGGGGGCCGTCACCCTTGCGCCCGCGCCCCGGCGCGACCTTCATAGAGCCAGGGCGCGACGACGCCGGCGAGCAGCGCGGCGAGCCCGAGGAAGCCGAGGGCGAGCTGCGTCGAGCCGACGCTCCTCACCTCGCTCGCGCCGTTGCGCCGCACGGCGACATAGTCCGGGCCGGCGTAGACCGGGCTTTCGCGCATCGAGACGACGCGCGGCAGGGCGACCTCCTCCCCGCCCGGGACGCCGACGCGGCGCACCGAGCCGCCCGAGGCGTCCGCGGCCGGACGCAGCCTGTCGAGCGTCGAGACCACCTCCTGGAACTCGCGCGGGTTCGGCGGACCGACGACGGCGAGCGCGGAGAGGGTTCCGTCGCTGACCTTGTAGAGCCCCTCCTCGCGCGCCGGAAAGCTCGCGCGCGACAGGCCGGGCTCGGCCGGGGCGAGCGCAAGGACGCTCTGCGCGCCGGACGGCGAGGTCACGGTCGCCGGCGCCGCCTCCGCCTTGAGGCTCTGGCGCTCGACGTCGATCGTCGCGCCATGAGCGACGGCGCGCAGCGCCTCCTCCTCGAGCTCGGGCTCCTTCATCAGCCAGTGCGCGAGGCGGCGCAGGAGGTCGAGGTGCGGCCCGCCGCCGTCGTAGCCGCGCGCCCAGAGCCACATCTGGTCGGTGAGCAGCAGCGCGACGCGGCCCTTGCCCTCGCGCGAGAGCACGAGCAGCGGCTTGTCGTTCGCCCCGTTCAGCACGTTGAAGCCGCGCGTCGCCTCGGCGTCGACCTGGCGGAACCATTCGCCCCATGCGGGCGGGCTCTGGTCGGCGCCGGGCAGACCGCGCGTGACGGGGTGCTTCTCGCCGTCCTTCGACACGACGGCGCGGAACGGCTTCTCGGTGAGCCGCCCGTCCGGCCGCGCCGGGGCGATGCGCCCGAGCGGCGAGAAATAGAGCCCCTCCGGCCCGGAGAAATCGGGCCCGGCGGCGAGCATCAGGGCGCCCCCTTCGCGCACATAGCGCACGATATTCTCGAAATAGACGAGCGGCAGCACGCTCTGGTTCGAGTAGCGGTCGAAGACGATGAGGTCGAAGTCCTTGATCTTGCGCCCGAACAGGTCGGCGGTCGGGAAGGCGATCAGGGACAGCTCGTTGATCGGCGTGCCGTCCTGCTTCTCCGGCGGGCGCAGGATGGTGAAATGCACGAGATCGACGTTGGCGTCCGACTTCAGGAGGTTGCGCCACATGCGCTCGCCCGAGTGCGGCTCGCCGGAGACGAGCAGCACCTTGAGCTTGTCGCGCACGCCCTCGATGGTCACGACGGCCTTGTTGTTGACGAGGGTCAGCTCGTCGGGCGCGGCCTCGACCTCGATCTCGACGACGTTCGGGCCGCCGTGGTCGATGCGCACGGGCGCGCGCAAAAGCTGGCCGGGCGTCGCGGCGAGCGTCGCCACCGAAGCGCCGTCGCGGCGCACCTTGACCGCGACCGGGCCGCCGCCGGCCGTGTCGAGCACCTTGAGCTCGATGGTCTGGTCCTTGCCGACGATGCCGAAGCGCGGCGCCTCGACGAGCTCGATGCGCCGGTCGCGCTCGCCCTCATGGCCGCTGATCAGCGCGTGAAGGGGCGCGCGCAGGCCGAGCGCCGCCGCGGCGTCGGCGTCGGCGGGCGCGTCGTGGACGACGCCGTCGGTGATCATGAACACCGCCCCTAACCGCTCGGCCGGCACGTCGGCGAGCCCCTCGGCGAGCCCGGCGAACAGCCGCGTGCCGTCCTGCGCCGAGGCGCCCGAGCGTCCCGCCTCGATCACCCGCGTCTCGACGCCGCCAAGCCCGTCGAGCGCGGCGCGCAGCTTCTCGAGCGCCTTGCGCGTCTGCTCCGGCCGCTCGGCGAGGGTCTGGCTGCCGCTCTCGTCGACGACGATCGCCGCGACGTCCTTCAGCGGCTCGCGGTCCTCGCGCACCAGCGAGGGGCCGGCGAGGGCGCCGAGCAGCAGGGCGAGGCCGAGCGCCCGCAAGAAGGCGCCGCGCCGACGCTGGACAAGGAAGGCCGTGACGACGACGATCGCCAGCGCGCAGAAGCCGGCGAGGACCGGCCAGGGCAGCAGCGGATCGAAGGCGAGGTTGAACTGGTTCATCGGCGCTCCAGCCTGCAGGCCGCGCTCGGGCTCTCGCCTGGCGCGCCGGGCCGATTATGCCGACGGCGCCGCGCGCCGCGACAGTTTAAGCGTCGAATGCGGTCAAATTTTTTCGCGCGGCTCACCAGAAATCCGGACGCGCCGGCGCGAGCGCGCCGCCGATCCTGACCGGCGCGACCTTCACGGCGAGCCCCTGCGCGTTCGTCTCAACGGCGACGCCGCACAGCGTCGCGGGGCCGGAGGCCGGCTCGAAGCGGCTCGTCGGCAGCCTGGTCGTGAAGCGGCGCACCGGCTCGTCCTTCTCCATGCCGATGACCGAATCATAGTCTCCGGTCATGCCGGCGTCGCTCATGTAGGCGGCGCCCCCCGGCAGGATCCGCGCGTCGGCGGTCGGGACATGGGTGTGCGTGCCGACGACGAGCGAGGCGCGTCCGTCGACGAACCAGGCGAAGGCCTGCTTCTCGCTCGTCGCCTCGGCGTGGAAGTCGATCACCGCCGCGTCGCACGCCGTCCCGAGCGGGCAGGCGGCGAGCTCGCGCTCGATCGTCGCGAAGGGGTCGTCGAGCGCGTCGAGGAAGACGCGCCCGAGCAGGTTGACGACGAGGACGCGCGCGCCCGAGGCGCTCTCGATCAGGTTCGCGCCGCGCCCGGGCGTCCCTTTCGGATAATTAGCTGGCCGAATCAGACGCGGCTGGCGCTCGATGAAGACGAGCGCCTCGCGCTGGTCGAAGGCGTGGTTGCCGAGCGTGACGCAATCGGCGCCGGCGTTGAGGAGATCGTCGCAGATCGCCTCGGTGATTCCGAAGCCGCCGGCGGCGTTCTCGCCGTTGACCACGACGAAGTCGAGCGCGTAGGCGGCGCGCAGCTTCGGCAGTTCGGCGAGGACGACGGCGCGGCCGGCCTTGCCGACCACGTCGCCGATGAAGAGAAGGCGCATCGAGAGTCCTTCAGGCGGCGGAGGCCGGAGGAGACGGGCGGCAGGCGATCAGCTCCTTCTCCGTCAGCACGAAGTCGAGCGGCTCGTCGTGGTCTTCGTGAGGAATCTTCGCCGCCTCCTGGCTGGCGTAGGCGACGCCGACGGCGACGATCGGCTTGACGGCGCGCAGCCCGGCGAGCGTGCGGTCGTAGAAGCCCGCGCCATAGCCGATGCGGTGGCCGGCGCGGTCGAAGGCGGCGAGCGGCACGAACAGAAGGTCGGGCGCGACTTCCGGCGCCTCGGACGCGGGCTCGGCGATGCCCATTTTGCCTTCGACGAGCGGGTCGCCCGGCCGCCACAGGCGGAAGACGAGCGGCGTCCCGCGCCGGCCGGTGATCGGCAGCGCCGTCCGCGCCCCGTCGGCGGCGAGCCGCTCGAGGAGCAGCGCCGTCGAGGCCTCGTCGCGCAGGGAGAAATAGGCCGAGACGACGCCGGGCCTGAATTTTTCGACGAGCGCGGCGCCGGCCTGCGCGAGGTGGGCGGCGAAGGCGTCCGCGTCGACCTGCGTCTCGCGCCGGCGGGCGAGCGCCTGAGCGCGCAAGTCGGCCTTGGAGGGAACGGGACCGGCGTCTGCTGAGGTCATGCGGGCGAGAAGGGCTTGCGGGTGAGAAGGACTTGGGAGTGAGAAGGACTTGCGAGCGAGAAGAATTTGCGGGCGGGACAAGGCGCGGGGCCGCAAAAGCCGTGGGATATCGATCCCGGGAACCTACAACGTAGGTGGGCGCCGTGTGTCCCGGCCCACGGGCCGGGTCAGGGACAGCTCCCTTTGAGATCGATAAGGCCCCGGGGTATGTGATCCAGCACGAGCCCCGCAGCTCCGCCGGCTGAATTTAGGCGCGCGCGCGCGAAAACGCCAGCGGGGGCATGAAAATTCAGTCGTCCCGTCCGGTGAGCTCGAGGGCGGCCTCCTCGATGCGCCGGCTCGCCTCGCCGACGGCGGCGACGACGCGCTCGACCCATTCCTCGCGGCCGCCCTGGGCGGCGGCGGCCTCGCGGCGCAGCGCCGCGAGCGCGGCTTCAAGCGCCTCGACGCGCCGGCGCTCCTCGAAAAGCTCGTCGGCGAGGGTCACCGCGGCCATCACGGTGAGCTTCTGGTCGCCCATCTCGCCGAATTTCTCGCGCATATAGGCTATCTTGCCGTCGACGATCCCGGCGAGGTCGCCAAGATGAGCCTCCTCGCCCTCCCCGCACGCGACGCGGTAGACGCGTCCGGCGATCTGCATCGCGACCTGGGCCATCGCTTCCTCCTGCCCACCTGCCGCGCGCCGACGGCGCCGGCGGCCAAAACTGCGTCAGGGCGCTTGCGCCTCGACCTCGGCGAGCACGTCGCGGATCGCCGCGCCGGCGCCATGCACTTTTCGCGCAACGTCCTCGACGGCGGCCTCGACGCTCGCCGCCCGGGCGAGCGCGGCGTCGAGCTCGACGCCGAGGCGCGAGCGGTCGTCCTGGAGCACGGCGAGCTCCTCCTCGAGGTCGGCGCGCAGCGCGTCGGCCTTGACCCTTCGCCCGACCGCCGCCTCGAGCTTCTCCAGCGCCGTCGAGAGCCGCCGCAGGGCGTCCTCGACGCGCGGCGGCGCCGGCGGCGACCCTTGCGGCGGCGAAAAATTCTCCCAACTGTTCAACTCATCCGCCCCCGCCGCGCGCATGCGCCGATCCCGCGCGATCTTAGCGTCCGTCCGCCGCAGGCGTCCGAAATTTCCCTCAGCGCGCGGCGCGCGAAGAAATCGCCAATCGCGCTCAATATTTGCGCGCTTCGCGCGCGCGGCGCAACCACGAGACGAAAATTGCGACGTCGGCCCGCCAGCCGGCGCGACGGGCCGCGAGCGCGTCAATTCCACGCGGCCCGATAATCGCTTTTGCGGCGTTGACGGCCCCCCCGTCTACGGGACATATCACCACGCCTGCCATCGAAACGAGGGACCGGGCCGCGCTCGACGGCGCCGGCGAAAAGGAGCACGGGATGCCGGTTAGAGTCGCGATCAACGGTTTTGGCCGAATCGGGCGCAACGTCCTGCGGGCGATCGCCGAATCCGGGCGCGCCGACGTCGAGGTCGTCGCGATCAACGATCTCGGCTCCGTCGAGACGAACGCCCATCTCCTGCGCTTCGATTCCGTGCACGGACGCTTCCCCGGGGTCGTCAAGGTCGAGGGCGACGCGATCGACGTCGGCATGGGCCCGATCAAGGTCACGGCGGTGCGCGATCCCGCGCAGCTGCCGCACAAGGAGCTCGGCGTCGACGTCGCGCTCGAATGCACCGGCCTGTTCACCGCGCGCGACAAGGCCGCCGCGCATCTTGCGGCCGGCGCCAGGCGCGTGCTGATCTCGGCGCCGGGCGAAAAGGCCGACCTCACCGTCGTCTACGGCGTCAACCACGACAAGCTCAAGGCCGAGCATCTCGTCGTCTCCAACGCCTCCTGCACCACGAACTGCCTCGCCCCCGTCGCCAAGGTCCTCAACGACGCGATCGGCGTCGAGCGCGGCTTCATGACGACGATCCATTCCTACACCGGCGACCAGCCGACGCTCGACACCTTCCACAAGGACCTCTACCGCGCCCGCGCGGCGGCGCTGTCGATGATCCCGACGACGACCGGCGCGGCCAAGGCGGTCGGCCTCGTGCTGCCCGAGCTCGACGGCAAGCTCGACGGCTCGGCGATCCGCGTGCCGACGCCGAACGTCTCGGTGGTCGACCTCAAGTTCATCGCCAGGCGGCCGACGACGAAGGAGGAGATCGCCGAAGCGATCAAGGCGGCCGCCGACGGCCCCCTCAAGGGAATCCTCGCCTACACCGAGAGCCCGAACGTGTCCTCCGACTTCAACCACGACCCCCATTCCTCGGTGTTCCACATCGACCAGACCCGCGTCATCGACGGGACGCTCGCGCGCGTCGTCTCATGGTATGACAATGAATGGGGCTTCTCGAACAGGATGGTCGACACCGCCGCCGCCATGGGGAAACTTTAAAGATGACGAGATCCGGCCAAGCTTCTCCCTTTCCGACGATCGACGACGCGATCCTGACCAACAAGCGCGTGCTCGTCAGGGTCGATCTGAACGTGCCGATGGAGAACGGCCGGATCACCGACCTCACCCGCATCGACCGCGTGCTCGCCAACATCCGCGAGATTTCGCAAAAAGGGGCGAAGGTCATCATCCTGTCCCATCTCGGCCGGCCGAAGAACGGGCCGGAGGCGGAGACCTCGCTGAAATCGGTCGCCGTCGCCCTCGAGCATGAACTGGGGCAGATGGTCTATTTCGCCTCCGACTGCGTCGGACCGGTCGCCAAGTCGGCCGTCTCGGCGCTGCGCAACGGCGAGATCCTGCTGCTCGAGAACACCCGCTTCCATCCCGGCGAGACGAAGAACGACCCGACCTTCGTCAATGAGCTCGCCGAGCTCGGCGACATCTACGTCAACGACGCCTTCTCGACCTCGCACCGCGCGCACGCCTCGACGGAGGGCATCGCGCGCAAGCTGCCGGCCTACGCCGGCCGCACCATGCAGCGCGAGCTGGAGATGCTGACCGGCATGCTCGCCCACCCCGAGCGGCCGATGGCGGCGATCGTCGGCGGGGCCAAGGTCTCGACCAAGCTCGAGCTGCTCGGCAACCTCATGCGCAAGGTCGAGTTCCTGTTCATCGGCGGCGGCATGGCCAACACGTTCCTCGCCGCCTCGGGCAAGAAGATCGGCAAGTCGCTGTGCGAGATCCAGCTCGCCGAGACGGCGCGCAGGATCATGGCCGACGCCGACGAGGCCAACTGCCAGCTGATCCTACCCGTCGACGCCGTCGTCGCGACCAGATTCGAGCCCAACGCCTCCTGCCGCGCGGTCGACATCGACTCGGTCGGCGACGACGACATGATCCTCGACATCGGGCCGCGCACCATCTCGAAGCTCGTCGGCGTGCTCGCCGCCGCGCGCACGGTGGTGTGGAACGGCCCCGTCGGCGCCTTCGAGACGCCGCCGTTCCAGACCGGCACGGTGGCCATCGCCAAGGTCGCGGCGGTGCTGACCAGGACGAAGTCGCTCGAGACCATCGCCGGCGGCGGCGACACCATCGCCGCGCTCAACCAGGCGAGCGCCTTCAACGACTTCACCTATGTCTCGACCGCCGGCGGCGCCTTCCTCGAGTGGCTCGAGGGCAAGATCCTGCCGGGCGTCGAGGCCCTTCGCGCACAGAAGGCCGCGTAAGTTGCGTCGCGCGCCGCCCCTCTAGCGGCCAAAATGAGCGCGCGCCGCCTCGAGGGCGCGCGCGAAGCCCGCGAGATCGTCGTGGCTTTCGTCGTCCGCCGCCTTGCGCGCGAAACCGCCCGAGGCGGCGAGGCATTCGTCGATCATCAGATTGTCGGCGCGCCCGAAGTCCTCGATCCGCAGCCCCTCGCCGTCGCGCCAGCAGCGATCGTCCGCATCGAAACGCGCGCAGGCGTCCGCGGCGCGCGCCCGCTCGAGCAGGGTCGAGGCGCAGGCGCCATAGCCGAACACGGGCCTTTCGAGCGCGGCGAGAAAGCCGAGCTCGAACACGGTCCCGACGTCGGCGCTGAGGCTCCGGAACGGCGTCAGGTTGAAGATTCCGCCGTCGGCGCGGCGCAGCAGCGCGAGATTGGCGCGGTAGACGCGCGCCGCGGCGTCCGGCGCGGCGGCGTGAAGCTCATTGTCGAAGGGATGCAGCGCCGCGAAGCCGAAGCGCGCGCAAAGCTCGCGCTTCGCCCGCGCGATCTCGTCGGCGTTCGGCAGGAAAATGTCGGGACCGGCGAGATAGAGCCTCGGGCGCGCGTCGGCCATGGGCCGATGGCCCGTCCGTCAGCCGCGCTGGACGCGCGACAGGCCGTCCCTGGCGAGCTGGTTGCCCGAATCGAAGGACAGCGCGCGCTGGTAGGATTCGGCGGCTTTCGTCCGGTCGCCCGACTTCTCATAGGCGAGGCCAAGGCCGGCCCAGGCTTCCGCGTTGCGGTTGTCGACGTTCAGCGCCGAATTGAAGTCTTCGATCGCCTTGTCGTACTTGCCGATGGCGAGCAGGCTCTGTCCCCGCGCGAGATAGGGGGCGCCGGCGAAGGGGTCGCGGTCGATGGCGTTGTCGAAGTCGGTGATCGCCTGCGGGTGGTCGCCCTGCTTCTGGTAGATCAGCCCGCGGGCGTGGAAGGCCTGCGCGTTCTCCGGGTTCAGGCGGATCGCCTGGTCGAGGTCGGCGTGGGCGGCGTCGAGGGCGCCCTGCGTGCGGCGCAGATTGGCGCGGCCGAGATAGGCGGGAGCGTGGTTGGGGTCGAGCGTGATCGCCTGGTCGAAGTCGGCCATGGCCGCGTCGTTGCGGCCGATCTGGCGATAGGCGAGCGCGCGGTTGGTGTAGGCGGCCGCCGTCGGGGAGAGCTTCACCGCCTGCGAGAAGTCGGCGATCGCCTCGTTGAAGCGTCCGGTCTTGGCGTAGGCGACGCCGCGCGTGTTGTAGGCGTCGGCGCTGCCGGGATTGCGCTGCACCACCTCGGTGAGGGAGGCGATGTTGGCCTGAGCCTCCTGCGGCGACTGCGCCGCGACCTCGGCGACGCCCGGGGTCTTGATGGCGTTGCCCGCGGACTCGCAGCCGGCGAGCGAGAGCGCGCCGAGGGCGAAGACGCAGAGGTGGAGGCGCGGCGAGCCGAGGCTCCCGAAGCGCGCACGGAACGAGGCCGCCGCGTTGCTTCCCGAGGCCGCGCAAGCCGTCATTCGATCACCTCTGCGATCACCGCTACGCCGGGCGGGCCGACGATTCGGTCCGCGTCAATGCTTCGTGGACGCGCCTCAGCGCATGCCGACGACGGGCTTGGGCTTCATCGGCAGCAGGCCTTCGCGCTGCATCTTCTTGCGGGCGAGCTTGCGGGCGCGGCGAACGGCTTCAGCTTTTTCGCGAGCGCGCTTCTCCGACGGCTTTTCGTAATGGCCGCGCAGCTTCATCTCACGGAAAATGCCCTCGCGCTGCATCTTCTTCTTGAGCGCCTTGAGGGCCTGATCGACATTGTTGTCGCGAACGAGAACTTGCACGCAGAAGTCCTTGGCATGACGGCAGCCCGCGCGCCGCGCGCCCTGGCTGACCGGAGTTGGAAAACCGGATTGACGGAACAGGAGATCGGGCGCTCAGACCGGAGGCCTGACGCTCGGAAGCCAGCGAAATAGCAGCATCGCGCGCGCCTGTCCAGTCAAGCCTGCGCGCCGGGCGCGGCGCTTTCCCCGCGCGTCAATCCCTGATCCGCGTGACATGGCCCATCTTGCGGCCGGGCCGCGCCTGCGCCTTGCCGTAGAGATGCAGGCAGGCGCCTTTCTCGCGCAGGACGGCGTCGTAGGCCAGCGCCTCCTCGCCGATCAGGTTCTCCATCTCGACCTCGCGGCCGCGCCGGTCGGTCGCGCCGAGCGGCCAGCCGGCGACCGCCCGCATGTGCTGCTCGAACTGCGAGGTGAGCGCGCCGTCGAGCGTCCAGTGGCCGGAGTTGTGGACGCGCGGGGCGATCTCGTTGACGCGCAGCTCCTCGCCGGCGGCCGTCTCGACGACGAACATCTCGACGGCGAGCACGCCGACGTAGTCGAGCGCCTCGGCGATCCTGCGCGCAAGGCCGACGGCGCGCTCGGCGGTCTGCGGCGCGATCCGCGCCGGCGCCGTCGTGAGCTTGAGGATATGGTTCTCGTGCCGATTCTCGCAGACGTCATAGGCGGCGAAGGCGCCGTCGATCCCGCGTGCGGCGACCACCGACACCTCGCGCGAAAAAGGCACGACGGCCTCGAGGATGGCCGGGCCGCCGCCGAGCGAGCGGAAGATGACGGCGAGGTCGGCGCCCTCGCGCACCAGCGCCTGCCCCTTGCCGTCGTAGCCGAATCGGCGGGTCTTGAGGATCGAGGGGCGGCCGAACTGCGCCACGGCGCGCGCCATCGCGCCGGCGTCGTCGACGCGCATGTAGGGCGCGGTCGCGATCCCGAGCTCGGCGAGCAGCTCCTTCTCGACGAGGCGGTCCTGCGTCGCGGCGAGCGCCGCCGGGCTCGGGCGCACCGGCCGCAGGCCGGCGAGCAGCGCCGCCGTGCGCGCGGGCACGTTCTCGAACTCGTAGGTGACGACGTCGACGGCCGCGGCGAACGCCGCCAGCGCCTGCTCGTCGTCATAGGCGGCGATCGTGCGCGCGGCGCAGACGTCGAAGGCCGGGCTGTCCGCCTCCGGCGCGAAGACATGGGTCTTGAGGCCGAGCCGGGCGCCGGCGCAGGCGAGCATGCGGGCGAGCTGGCCGCCGCCGAGCACGCCGACCGTCGCGCCGGGCTTCAAGACGCCCGGCCCTTCCGCATGATCCTGCCCGCTCACGCGCTCACTCCTCCCCGTCGGCGACCGGCTCGAGCGCCACCGCCTGCGTCTGCGCCTCGCGCCAGGCGAACAGGCGGGCGTCGAGCGAGGCGTCGTTCAGGGCGAGGATGGCGACGGCGAGCAGCGCCGCGTTGACCGCGCCCGAGCGGCCGATGGCCAGCGTGCCGACCGGCACGCCGGCCGGCATCTGCACGATGGACAGAAGCGAGTCCTGCCCGCGCAGCGACTTGCTCTCGACCGGCACGCCGAGCACCGGCAGCGAGGTCATCGCCGCGGTCATGCCCGGCAGATGGGCGGCGCCGCCGGCGCCGGCGATGATGACGCGAAACCCCTCCGTCTTGGCCGAGCGGGCGAAGTCGCAAAGGCGCTGCGGCGTGCGGTGGGCGGAGACGATCCGCGCCTGATAGCCGACGTCGAGCTCCTCGAGGATCGCGCAGGCGAAGCGCATCGTGTCCCAGTCGGACTGGCTGCCCATGATGACGGCGACGGGGGTCGGCGAAGCGAACAAGGCGGCCCTGGCGCGAGCGTTGGCGAAGCGAGCGGCTATAGACCAAGGGGGGCGGCCGCGCAAGGCGGGGCGGGCATACGGAATTTCGCCCTGTTTTGAGAGGAAGCGGAGGCGTCGAGGCGGCGGGCGGGCGCGGCGGAGCGATCGGGAGATCGGCTTTCGCGCGGGCCGGCGCGCGGCGAATAAGGTTGTTTTCAGGATTTTCTGCGATGTGGACCGCCGACGCATCGCCAACCGACGCAGGACCATGACCCGTCCCTTTGCAAGTCCCCGCCTAGTTGAACGCGCGCGCGGGCTCGGCCTTTGCGCCGCGCTCCTTCTCGCCGGCGCCGTGCCCGCCGCCGCCGACCCGGCCGGCCAGCAGTTCGCCGCGCTCGGCCCGCTCGGCGATTTCCTCGACCTCTTCCGCGAGCCGGCCAACAAGCGCCAGCTCGTCGCCTGGAGCGGGCCGCAGGAGGCCGGCTCGATCGTCGTGCGCACGAGCGAGCGCAAGCTCTATTATATCCTCGGCGACGGGCGGGCGATCCAGTACGGCGTCGGCGTCGGACGCGAGGGCTTCACCTGGTCGGGGACGAAGAAGATCACGGCGATCAAGGAATGGCCGACCTGGACGCCGCCGCCGCAGATGCTGAAGCGCCGTCCGGACCTGCCGCGCCAGATGAAGGGTGGGATCGACAATCCGCTCGGCGCCCGCGCGCTCTATCTCGGCTCCTCGATGTACCGCATCCATGGCTCGAACGAGCCCGAGACGATCGGCGCGGCGGTGTCCTCGGGCTGCATCCGCATGACCAACGAGGACGTCGTCGACCTCGCCGAGCGCGTGAAAGTCGGAACGAAGGTGACCGTCGAGCTGTGACGCGCGGCTCGCGCTTTTCCTTGCGCGCCCCTCGCCACTGATTAAAACTGCCCCGCTCAAGGGGCGGAACAATGGTCAAGGCGGTCGTTGGAATCATCGGCGGGTCGGGCGTCTATCATCTGCCCGGCCTCACCGACATGCGCGAGGAGCGGGTCTCGACGCCCTGGGGCGAGCCGTCCGACGCGCTGTTGTTCGGACGCGTCGGCGAGACGGAGGCCGTGTTCCTGCCCCGCCACGGGCGCGGGCACGTCTATTCGCCCTCCGGCATCAACTACCGCGCCAACATCGCGGCGATGAAGCAGGCCGGCGTCACCGACCTCGTCTCGGTCTCGGCTTGCGGCTCCTTCAAGGAGGAGCTCTATCCCGGCCTCTTCGTGCTCGTCGACCAGTTCGTCGACCGCACCTTTTCGCGCGAGAGCTCGTTCTTCGGAAACGGCTGCGTCGCCCATGTGTCCATGGCCCATCCCGTCGCCCCCGCCCTGCAGGCGCGCGTCGCGCTCGCGGCGCAGGCCGAATCGATCCGCTTCCTCACCGGCGGAACCTATGTCTGCATGGAGGGGCCGCAATTCTCCTCGCTCGCCGAATCGCGGGCCTACAGGGCGGCGGGCTTCGACGTGATCGGCATGACCGCGATGCCCGAGGCCAAGCTCGCGCGCGAGGCGCAGATGTCCTATTGCACGGTGGCGATGGTCACCGACTACGACTGCTGGCACCCGGACCATGACGACGTCGACGTCGCCTCCGTCATCGCCGTGGTCGAGGCCAACGCCGACGCGGCGGCGCGCCTGCTCGCTCGGCTGCTGCGCGACTTCCCGGCCGAGCATGAGCCCTGCCCGGTCGGCTCCGACTGCGCGCTCGAGAACGCCGTGCTGACCGCGCCTTCGGCGCGCGACCCCGAAATCATGAAGAAACTGGAGACGATCATGGCGCCGGCGGGGAAACGATGAGCGGCGACAAGCTCTGGGACCTCGACCGCCAGGACCTCAAGGCGGCCATCCGCACCATTCCCGACTATCCGAAGCCCGGCATCCTGTTTCGCGACATCACCACCCTGCTCGGCGACGCGCGCGCTTTCCGCAGCGCCATCGACGCGCTGGTGCAGCCCTGGTGCGGCGCCAAGATCGACAAGGTGGCGGGCATGGAGGCGCGCGGCTTCATCCTCGGCGGCGCGGTGGCGCATCAGCTCTCCGCCGGCTTCGCGCCGATCCGCAAGAAAGGCAAGCTGCCGCATGCGAAGGTCTCGATCGCCTATTCGCTGGAGTACGGCCTCGACGAGATGGAGATCCATTCCGACGCCGTCGTTCCGGGCGAGAAGGTGATTCTCGTCGACGACCTCATCGCCACCGGCGGCACGGCGCTCGGCGCGGCGAGCCTGTTGAAGAAGATCGGCGCCGACGTGGTGGCCGCGTGCTTCGTCATCGACCTGCCGGACTTAGGGGGCGCCGACAAGCTGCGCGAGGCGGGCGTGCCGGTGCGCACGCTGATGAGTTTCGAGGGGCACTGAGGACGCGCGTCCTCACTTGCACTCGAGCTCCTTGTCCTCGATCGAGAACACCTCCCCCTTCTCGACCTTGACGTTCTTCGCGAGGCAGGTCTTGCCGTCCTCGAAGCCGACCTTCACGTCATAGACGCCGCTTTCCACCCCCTTCACCGCGACGCGCTCGTCGTGGTCGACCGTCTTGTCCTTGTCGTTCAGCGTCTGGTTGTCGCCGAAGGCGGTCGTTCCGGCCGGGGCGAGGCGCAGCTCGCTCACCGTCTTCGAGGTGAGGTTCCAGAAGCGCGTCGGCTTCTCGGCGAGCGCGCCGCAGGCTGACGCGAGAACGGCGAGCATCGACAGTGCGAGCGCTTTGCGCATGGCTTTCTCCGGCGTTTCGTCCCGCGCCTGTCTAGCGCAAGCGCGCGCGGCCGAACAGCCCGTGGTTGCGCGCGAAGTCGCGAGCTTCTAGAGACAGGCGCAAGCTTTGCGCCGCCCGCCGGCCCTTCCCGAAGGATTTCGAATGCGACCCTCGAAGCGCGCCGCCGGCGAGTTGCGGCCCGTCACTCTCGAACGCGGCGTCGCGCGCTACGCCGAGGGCTCCTGCCTCGTCAAATTCGGCGAGACGCATGTGCTGTGCACGGCCTCGCTCGAGGACAAGCCGCCGCCGTGGCTGCGCGGCCAGGGGCGCGGCTGGATCACCGCCGAATACGCCATGCTGCCGCGCGCCACCCACACCCGCACGCGCCGCGAGTCGACGTCCGGCAAGCCGTCAGGCCGCACGCAGGAGATCCAGCGCCTGATCGGCCGCAGCCTGCGCGCGGTGGCCAACCTGCAGGCGCTCGGCGAGCGCCAGATCGCCATCGATTGCGACGTGCTGCAGGCGGACGGCGGCACGCGCACCGCCTCGATCACCGGGGCCTGGGTCGCCCTGCACGACTGCCTGAAATGGATGCGCGCGCGCTCGATCATCAAGGACATGCCGCTGCGCGACCATGTCGCCGCCGTCTCCTGCGGCGTCTCCGCCGGCGAGACCGTGCTCGATCTCGACTACGCCGAGGATTCGGCGGCGCAGACGGACGCCAATTTCGTGATCACCGGCGCCGGCGGGCTCGTCGAGGTGCAGGCGACGGCGGAGGGCGCCGTGTTCGAGCAGGAGCAGCTCCTCGCCATGCTGGCGCTCGCCCGCTCCGGCTGCGAGCAGCTCGTCGCCTTGCAGAAGGCGACGGTGGCGTGAGCTCGGCGCTGAAGGGCCGCATCGTCGTCGCGACGCACAACGCCGGCAAGCTCGCCGAGATGCGCGAGCTCTTGAACCATTACGGCGTCGATGCGGTCTCCGCCGGCGAGCTCGGCCTGCCCGAGCCCGAGGAGACGGGGACGACTTTCCTCGAGAATTCGCGGCTCAAGGCGCTGGCGGCGGCGATAGGCTCCGGCGCGCCGGCGCTCGCCGACGATTCGGGCCTCTGCGTCGACGCGCTCGGCGGCGCGCCGGGAATCTACTCCGCCCGCTGGGCCGGCGAGACGCGCGACTTCGCCGTCGCTCGCGCGGCGGTCAGGGAGGCGCTGCGGCAGGCCGACGCGAAGCCGCCGTTCCGGGCCCATTTCATCTGCGTGCTGACGCTCGCCCGGCCGGACGGAACGATGGAGAGCTTCGAGGGCCGCGTCGACGGCGAGCTCGTCTTTCCCGAGCGCGGCTCGCTCGTATTCGGCTACGACCCGATCTTCCTCGCGGACGGACAAGCGAAGACCTTCGGCGAGATGACGCTCGAGGAGAAACAGGCGATTCCGCCCGACGGCTCGCCGGCGCTCTCGCATCGCGCGCGCGCCTTCCAGGCCTTCGCCGCGGCGCGGCTCTCGACCAGCTGAAAATGCGAAAAAGCCGCAGGCGAAGCTCCGCCTCGACGCTTGATTCCGACCGCAGCGCGACATAGGATATTGCGGTGCAATATAACGCGTCGCGCGAGGTTGGCCGCCATGTCGGCAGTCTGGAACACGAAATACGGGACCCGGCGGGTGCGCCATGATCCCCCGACCCTGAAGGAGGCGATCCTCGCCGCGCAGGGCCTGACCGACCAGCTCATGGAGCAGGTCGAGATCGCCGCGGCGCTGATGGACATGCCGATCGCGGAGGTGCGCGCCGAGCTTTTGAAGAATGCGACGCCGCGCCGCTCGGAGCAGATCGTCGCCACCTCCGGCCGCACGCCGCGCACCGTCGTCGTCGAGCGCAGGACGAGCCGCCGCATTCCTCTCGGCGCGCGCCCCGTCCGCTGACCTTTCCGGCGCATTCTACGGCTGGCGCGTAGCCGCCTTCGCGCCTGAACGCGGATTGACGCCGGCGCCGCGCCGGTCGTAAGCCCGTTGGGGCGCCGGCGTGAAATCCGCGGCGCGCATCCGGCGAGGAGAGCAATTTGGCGAACGCAGGCGCGCCGCCGCGCGGGTCCGAGGCGGGATTCGGCGTCTATGTCCACTGGCCGTTCTGCCTGGCGAAATGCCCCTATTGCGACTTCAACAGCCATGTGCGCCATGAGGCGGTCGACGAAGCGCGCCATCGCGACGCGCTGATCCGCGAGATCGAGCATCGCGCCGCGCTCGCCGGGCCGCGAATCGTCGATTCGATCTTCTTCGGCGGCGGCACGCCGTCCCTGATGTCCGCGCGCACGGTCGGCGCCGCGATCGAGGCGATCGCGGCGAGTTTCAGCCTTGCGCCCGACGCGGAGATCACCCTCGAGGCCAATCCGACGAGCGTCGAGGCCGGCCGCTTCCGCGGCTTCCGCGCCGCGGGCGTCAACCGCGTCTCGATCGGGGTGCAGGCGCTCCATGACGCCGACCTCGCGGCGCTCGGGCGCCGCCACTCCGCGGCGGAGGCGCTCGAAGCGCTGGAGATCGCGCGCAAGAACTTTGAACGCTTCTCCTTCGACCTCATCTACGCCCGCCCCGGCCAGGCGCTCGCGTCGTGGCGCGCGGAGCTCGAGCGCGCGCTTTCCCATGCCGGCGGGCATCTGTCGCTCTATCAGCTGACCATCGAGCCGGGCACCATGTTCGAGCGGCTGCGCGACGCGGGCCGCCTCGAGCTCCCCTCGCCCGACCTCTCGCGCGACTTCTTCGACGCGACGCAGGAGATCATGGAGAAGGCGGGCCTTCCCGCCTATGAAGTCTCGAATCACGCAGCCCCCGGCGAAGAAAGCCGGCACAATCTGGTCTACTGGCGCAGCGGCGAATGGGCCGGCGTCGGGCCCGGCGCGCACGGACGCCTGATCCTCGCCGGCGCGCGGCGCGCCCAGGCCGTCGAGCGCGATCCGGCCGTCTGGCTCGATCTCGTCGAGCGCGACGGGCACGGCCTCGTCGAGGACGTCGCGCTCACCCGCGAGGAGCAGGGCGACGAATTCCTGCTGATGGGGCTGCGCCTCGCCGAGGGCGTGGAGATCGCCCGGTTCGAGGCGGCGGCCGGACGCAGCCTCGACGCGCGCCGCGTCGAGACGCTGCGCGCCGAGGGCATGATCGAGGTGACCGCGCAGGGCCGGCTGAAGGTCGCGCCGCAGGGCTTTCCCCTGCTCGACGCCGTCGTCGCCGACCTCGCCGCCTGAAGCGCGGTCAAACGTCTCCAAACCGGACGCCGCCGCAAGGGCGCCACATTCGCGGCCTTTCTTGACCTTCGCGGGAAGCGGGCGCCCTCGCCGCCTTCGCGCAAGGAGCGTGCGTCACCTTCGGGCGACAGGCGTCGCGCAAAGCGCCGCTGCGTCACCGGCCGTTAACGGTTGCAGGTCTAGCTACTGCGTTCAGCATCCCGGCGGCCGCCGCCGGTTCTCAAGACGAAAGATCCGCCTTGCGATCAGCCCGCCGCCTCGCCTCCCGCCAGAAGGCGCGCCGCCTCGCCGCCGCGGCCGCCGCCGGCCTCGCCGTCACCCTCGCCGCGGGGTCCTCGACCGAGACGGCGGAGGCCAACGGCGACACGCGCACGCTCTACCTGCTGCATTCGCACACCGGCGAGACGATCGCGGCGACCTTCAGGGTCAACGGCTCCTATGATCCGGCGGTGCTGGCGCAGCTCAATCATTTCCTGCGCGACTGGCGCAACGACGACCAGACGCGCATGGACCCGCGCCTGTTCGACGTCGTCTGGGAGGTCTACCGCACGGCCGGGGCGACGCAGCCGATCGTCGTCTATTCCGCCTATCGCTCGCCCGAGACCAACGCCATGCTGCGCCGCCGCTCGAAGGCGGTCGCCGAATATTCCCAGCATATCCTCGGCAAGGCGATGGACACGACCATGCCGGGCATGTCGATGGAGCAGATCCGCGAGATCGGCATGAAGCTGCAAAGGGGCGGCGTCGGCTATTACGCGCGCGAGAATTTCGTCCATCTCGACGTCGGGGGCGTGCGCAGCTGGCCGCGCATGGGCTACGACCAGCTCGCCCGCCTGTTTCCCGACGGCAAATCCGCGCACATCGCCGCCAACGGCAAGACGCTGCCCCGCTACGAGGAGGCGCGCGCCGAGATCGCCGCGCGCGGCGGCGCCGTCGACGACGCGCCGGTGCAGATGGCGGGCGGCGGCTTCTTTTCCTGGCTGTTCGGCGCCGGCCGCGACCGGCAGGAGCAGGCGGAGGCCGATCGCGGCGCGGCGCCCGCCAGAGCGCCGACGCAGGTCGCCGCGCTCGAGAAGCCGGCGCGCATGAGCGCCGCCGAGCGGCGCGCGGCGGCCAGACTCGCGCGCGAGGCGCCGGCCGTCGCCGCCATCGAGGCCGCCAACAACCGGCCCGACGAGGCGCGCCCGGCCGACCGCACCCTGCTCGCGGCGCTCGCGCCGCAGCCTCCCGCCGCGCAGGCCCCCGCCGCGCCTCCGGCGCCGGCCCCTGTCGTGGCGCAGGCTCCCGTCGCCGCGCCGGCCGCGCCGGCGACGCAGTCCCGCTTCGCCGCCGCCCCCGTTCCTCCGCCGCCAGAACGTCCCGCGCCCGCGCGCGAGGCTGCGCCGGCGAAGCTCGTCGCCGAGGCGTCCGAGCCCGCCGCCAGGGACCGGCGCGAGGACGACGCCCGCGCGGTTCTCGCCAAGGCGCTTCTCGCGGCGCCGGTCCCGCCCGCGCGGCCCGCGGCGCCGGCGGAGCCCGCCGTGCTCGCCTACGCCGACGCGCCGCTGCCCCCCGCCCGCCCCCGCCTCGAGGTCGCGGCGCTCGCGCCCGCCGCCGCGCAGGCGGCCGCCGGGCCGGTCCAGGCCGGCGACGCCGGCAAGACCGCTGCGATCCTCGCCCGCGCCGCGAGCCTTCCCGTCGTCATCACGCGCGGACCGAAGGACAGGCAGGCGATGCCCTCCACCGTGCTCGGCTACGCCTCGGACGCCGGCGCGAGCCGGCTCGACGGCGCCCCGCAGATCGTCTCGGCGCGGCTCGACCGCTCGAACTTCGCCGAGCTCACCAGCGACACGCCGGCGGCGGAAGCCGCCCCCTCCTCGCTGCTCGGCGAGGCGTTGACCGGGCTGCGCCGCGCCGCCCGCGTCGTCCCCGACCTGCTCGCCGCCGCCCCTTCGGCCGGCTACCGGATGATCTACGGCGCGGCGACCAGCGTCGCCGACGCGGCGCAATTCTCGAAGATCGAGACCGCCGAAGCGCAGGCGGCCCCGCCGGCCTTGGACGACGTGAAGATTTCGGACGTGTCCGCCCGCTAGGCCGCGCCGGCGCGGCTTGAACCGCGCAGCCCGCTGACGCATGATTCGCGCGCGAACCCCACGGGCCCATGCGCGAAAACTCTCTTCTGCGCCGTCCGTCCGCCGGCTTTGAGGCGACGGACGCTCCCCCACGCGACGGACGCCAGTCCGACGCCGCGCTCGCCGTCGCGCGCGGGACGCGCAGGCTTTTGCGCAGCATGAATTTCGCGTCCGTGACGGAGTTGCCGCTGCTCTCGGGCCGACGCGCCGACATCGTCGCCCTGTCGGGGGCGGGCGAATTGCTGATCGTCGAAGTCAAGTCCTGCGTCGCCGATTTCCGCGCCGACCACAAATGGCCCGACTATCGCGCGCATTGCGACTGGCTCTATTTCGCCATTCCTCCCGGCATGCCCGCCGAGATCATGCCGCAGGACGCCGGGCTGATCGTCGCCGACGCCTGGGGGGCCGAGATTTTGCGCGAGGCGCCGCACCATAAAATCGCGCCGGCGACGCGCCGCGCGGTGCTGCTGCGCTTCGCGCAGGCCGCCGCCCATCGCCTGCATGGGCTCTGCGACCCCGAGGCGGCGGGCGGATTTTAGGCCGCGGCCGGCGCCGGCCCGTCGAAGACCGGCGGCGTCGGGACCGCGAGCGGCGCCTCGGGCGCCGGCGCCGCGGCCTGCGCCTCCTGCGCGAACAGGCGCGCCGCCTCGGCGAAGCTCGTGACGCAGGCGTCGGCGCGCGTTTGGGCGCAAAGCTCCTCCGCCGCCGCAGGCGCCGCGCCCCAGGCGCCGACGACGATCTTCGCATTCGGCAGGCGCCGGCGCAGGCGCCGCACGGCGTAGCGCATGTGCGCCGCGCCTTGCTCGCGGCCGACATAGGAGAGGCAGATCATCTGCGGCCCCGTCCCCGGATGGTGCAGCACGCCGCCGACGCGCAGAAGGTCCGGCGGCTCGACCTTCGTCGTCATCCCGTGCTTTTCGAGGATCTGCGCGAGCATCGCGGCCGCCGCCTCGTCGAGGGCGCCGCGGCCGCCGACGCACAGCACGGGCTTGCGCGGCGGCTCGGGGTCGGGCGGCGCCTGATCGAGCCGCGTCCCGACGCGCAGGCGCGGCGCCGCGTCCTCGCCGACGACCGCGGGCGGCTCGCCTCCCTCGCGCGCCGCCGCATCCTCATGGTCGTCGAGGTCCTCGACCACCTCCTTCACCGTGTCCCTGACGCGCTTCTGACGCTCCTCCGCCAGGCTTCCGCGGCGCGCGTCGGCCTCGGCGAGCATGAGGCCGGGCAGCGCGACCTCGTCGTAATAGGAGACGAGCGCGCCGTCCTTCAGGAAAGCCTCCGCCTGGTCGGCGATCTCCGAGGCGTCCTCGACCAGCGCGCGCTGGTAGAAATGCTCGGCCGGCGTCAGCGGCGGCGCGTCGCCGAACATCACGTCGAGGAAGCCGAGCTGCTCGACGTGGCGCCCGAGCACGACAAGACAGACGGTGAGCGGCGTCGACAGCACGAGGCCGACGGGGCCCCAGAGCCATGTCCAGAAGGTCGCCGAGACGACGACGGCGATCGGCGACAGGCCGGTGTTGCGGCCATACAGCATCGGCTCGATGAAATGGCCGACGGCGACCTCGACCACGACGAACATCGCCGCCGTTTCGAGCGCCATGGTCCAGCCGGGATCGACCGCGGCGGCGAGCGCGACCGGCAGGGCGGCGGTGACGATCGCGCCGATATAGGGCACGAAACGCATCATGAAGCCGATCAGGCCGAACAGGATCGCCCCCGGCACGCCGATCAGCGACAGGCCGACGGCGACGACCGCGCCGAAGGTCGCGTTGACGAGGAACTGCACGAGGAAATAGCGCGACAGGCGCGAGGCCGCATCGTTCATCGCGACGCTTGCGCGCTGGAGGTCGCCTGACCCCGCGAGCCGGATGAAGCGATTGCGCAGGTCCTCGCGCTGCAGCAGGATGAAGATCACGAAGATCGCCACGACGGCGATGGTCTCGAGCGGCGACAGCGCCGTGCCGAGGATCGTCTGCAGCATCGAGAGGGCGTTCGGCGCGGGCTCATGGACGACCACCGGCACCGGCTGCGGCGCCTGCGCCGCGTCGTCGTTTCCCGCGTTCCCGCCCGCCGCCGGCGCGCCCTTGTCAGAAACGCCCTCGCCCGAAATCCCCTTGTCCGAAGCGCCCTTGCCGAGATCGCCGATGTCGCGCAGCAGGTCCGCGCCTCTCTCGAGCGCCGAATTGGCGGCGAGAAGCCCGCGCAGCGCGCTCGCCTTGGCCTTGAAGGTCTCCTGGTACTGCGGCAGGCTCGCCGCGAGGTCGGCCACCTGCCGGGTCACCGTCACGCTCGCCGCGAAGGTGGCGGCGAGGGCGGCGAAGACGACGACCAGGGCCGCGAGCAGCCGGCTGAAGCCGACGCGCCGCAACGCCCGCATCGGGATCGACAGCACGAAGCTGAGCAGGACGGCGATGGCGATCGGCACGAAGACGCCGCGCGCGGCGTAGAGCGCGACGACGCAGAGCGCGGCGATCAGCAGGATGGAGAGAATCTCGACGGTGCGGGCGAGGTCGCGGCGCCCGGCCGGACGCGCATGAGGACCTTCGAACACGTCGCTCATGCCGACCCCTGAAAGCTGCGCCGCCGGACGCCAACGTGGGCGCGGCGCCAAAGTTCCGCGCCGGCGCCTGCGGCCGCTGGCCTGCGGCGGCCGAAGCGCATAAGCTTCACGCGAGTCAACCGGACCTCCCCGCCCCATGATCGCGACGCACGCGCAAAGCGAGAGCCGCCCAGCCCGGACCAACGCCCATGGTCGGTGACGCGCGCCGCCTGTCCATGCCGGTCGTCTATCTCGTCCGCATGGTCGTCTTTCTGATCCTCGCCGGCTTCTGCGCGCTGATCCTGCATCGCCAGATCGCGACCGCCTTCATGGCCAATCCGGCGCTGAACGGACTCATCCTCGGCGTGCTGGCGCTCGGGATCGTGCTCGGTCTGCGCCAGGTGCTGCGGCTGTTCCGCGAGGCGAGATGGGCGAACGCGCTTCTCGCCGGGGGAAGCGCGAAGAAGATCAAGCCGCCCGTCCTGCTCGCGCCGGTCGCCCGGCTGTTCCGCGCCCGTCCGCTCGCCGCCAGCGCGCCGGGCGAGCTTTCGCTGCGCGCCGTGCTCGACACGATCGGCGCGCGGCTCGACGAATCGCGCGACACCGCCCGCTACCTGACGGGCCTGCTCGTCTTCCTAGGCCTGCTCGGCACGTTCTGGGGCCTGCTCGAGACCGTCAGCTCGATCGGCGGCGTCATCAATTCGATGCGGGGCGGCGGCGACGCGGCGGCGATGTTCGACGATCTCAAGAGCGGCCTCTCCGCGCCGATCGGCGGCATGAGCATCTCCTTCACCTCCTCGCTGTTCGGCCTCGCCGGCTCGCTCGTGCTCGGCTTTCTCGACCTGCAGGCGGGGCACGCGCAGAACCGCTTCTACAGCGAGCTCGAGGACGCCCTGACCGCCCTGCCGCTCGCCGCGACGCCGGCGCGCTTCGAGGGTCTGCCGCCCGAGCTTTCGGCCGCGCTCGCCGAGATCGCCGCCGCCTGCGATCCGGCGCAGGCCAAGGCGACGACGACGGCCCTCGCCAACCTCGCCGACGGCGTGCAGGCGCTGGCGCAGCACATGCGCTCCGAGCAGCAGATCATCCGCGACTGGGTCGAGGAGCAGGCCGAGCGCAACCTCGCCGTCAAGGAGGCGCTGGAGCGCCTCGCCGATGGGCTGAAGGAGCGCAGCTGATGGCGCGGGCGCGGACGCGCGCGCGTCCGTTCGACTACTGGCCGGGCTTCGTCGACGCGCTGTCGACCATGCTGCTCCTCTTCACCTTCCTGCTCACCGTGTTCATGCTGGCGCAGTTCTTCCTCGCGCGCGAGGTGACCGGCAAGGACGAGGCGATGGCCAGGCTCAACCGCCAGATCGAGGAGTTGAGCTCGCTGCTGGCGCTGGAGCGCGCCGGCAAGACCGAGGCCGACGAGAAGGCGAGCCTGCTCGCCTCCAATCTCGACGTCTCGGAAAAGGAGCGCGCGAAGCTGCAGGGAAGCCTCGCCCAGCGCGCCGCCGGCGACGCCGGCGCGCTCGCGCTCTCCGCCGAGAAGGACGCGACAGCCAGGGCGCTTGGGCAGATCGAGATCCTGAACCAGCAGATCGCGGCGCTGCGCCGCCAGCTCGCCGCGCTCGAGGACGCGCTCGCGGCGTCCGAGAAGGAGGGCGCGCAATCGCAGGCGAAGATCGCCGACCTCGGCTCGCGGCTTAACATCGCCCTCGCGCAGAAGGTGCAGGAGCTTTCGCGCTACCGCTCCGACTTCTTCGGCCGGCTGCGCCAGATCCTCGGCGAGCGGCCCGGCGTCACGGTGTCCGGCGACCGCTTCGTGCTGCAGTCGGAGGTGCTGTTCCAGTCCGGCCAGGCGAGCCTCGACGACGCCGGCCGCGCGGAGCTCGACAAGATCGCCGTCGCGCTCGTCGAGCTCCAGAACGAGATACCTCCGGACATCCCGTGGATCGCCCGCGTCGACGGGCACACCGACAAGCGGCCGATCCAGTCCTCGCAATACGCCTCGAACTGGGCGCTGTCGGCGGCGCGCGCTATCGCGGTCGCGCAATATCTCGTGTCGAAGGGCGTCTCGCCGCAGCGCGTCGCGGCGACCGGCTTCGGCGAGTTCCAGCCGCTCGATTCCGGCGAGGGCCCCGACGCCGACAAACGCAACCGTCGCATAGAGCTCAAGATCACCGAGCGGTAGGAGCGCTTTCGCGCGGCGCGCGGATTTGACGTGGCCATAGGGCGCCCGGCGCAATAGCGTCGGAAGCTTCAAAGTTCTTCGCCGCGCGGGCTCATGAGACTAGGACGAATCCATTCAACGCAGCCATAGATCGATTGCGACGAAGTCGACCGCGCCGCCGTCCGCCGCCTGCTGGCGCGCTCGAGCCTGATGCACGAGATCATCGAGGCGAGCGACGGCGCCCGCGGCCTCGCGCTGGCGCGGGCATTCCGCCCGGGCGCGTCGACGACCTCTTTCGGCTCGACCGGCGCGCCTCCACGCCGGGCGCGGCCGGCGAGCGCGGCGGCGGCCTTGGCCTCCTCCTGCGCCGCGACCTTCCGCTTCATGCAGCCCGTGGCCGAAGCCGCCGCGCCGGTCGGCGGCGCGGCGGTCGGGCCTCAGTAGCGATAATAGCCCGTCGGCGGCGGTCCGGGCGGCGGCGGAGGCGGCGGAAGCGCGCCCCAGCCGGGCGGCGGCGGCCTCCAGCCCCAGCCGGGCGGCGGAGGCGGAGGCGGCGGGCCCCAGCCGGGAGCGGCGTTGATCCAGACATTGCGGCAGCGCCGCTGCGGGCCCCACGGGCCGTTGACCCAGACGCAGCGCGGCGCCCAATAGACGTTCTCGAATCCCGCCGCGGGCGGCGCGGCCTCGTAGGCCGCCGGAGGCGGCGACCCTTGCGTCGGCGGCGCGGGATAAGGCGCGTCGGCGGCGCTGGCGGCGGCTGCGCCGGCGGCGAGCGCGGCGAGGACGACCGTCGCCTTGAGGAAAGGGGGCCTCGTCAGCATCATTGGAAACTCTCCAGCCAGTTCGCCGGAAAGGCTACGTCCCCGTTCCTGAACGCCGGGTGTACGCGCAAAGACCGCCCTCACGGCGTCAGGCTGCGGTCATAGTCGATGACGCCCTGGCTGGTGACGACGATCCAGCCGGGCCCGCGCCGCTCGATCGAGCGCACGGCGCCGGCGCCGGGGATGCGGTCGCCGATCGCGACCTCCATCGAGCCGCGCGCGTTCTCGATCAGGGCGACGCCGTCGTAGACGTCGCGCACGACCCAGCTGGTGATGAGCTGCGGCCGCTTGCCCGCGTCGGGCGCCAGCGTCTTCGGCGCGCCGCCTTTCTGGTCGGCCGTCGCCGCCTTTACCATCGGCGCGATCGAGCCCGTCGCCGCGCCGGCCTGCTTCTCGATCCGCTCGAGCCGCTCGGCGACCTGCTTCAGCGTCGGATCGCGCTGCATCTTGTCGACCTTCGTCCCGAGCTCGGCGAGATTGGCCGAGACGTCGGACTTCACGGCGTCGACGCGCACCTTCAGGGCGTCGACGCTTTTCTCGAGGCTGCGCATGTCCTTCGATCCGGCCGCCGGCTGGGCGAGGCTCGCGCGCAGCGCCTCGACGTTGGCCTTGAGCGCGGCGACGTCGGAGGCCATCGCGGCGTTCTGCGCCTGCGCGCGCCGCAGCGCCTCGCCGCGCTCGGCGTCCTCGCGCGCGGTCTGCGCGGCCTGACGCTGGGCGCCCTGGTCCTGACCGAAAAAGTACGTGCCGGCGGCGAAGGCGAAGCCGAGCACGGCGAGCACGAAGCCGGCGCTCGCCGCATGGTTGAGCAGGGCGGAGACGCGGCCCGGCGGCGGCTTCTCCTCCTCGCGCTCGCCCGCCGCGAAGAGCGGCAGGAGATCGCTGAGTCCGGCGTCCGCCGGGCGCGCCGGCTCGGCCGCGCCCTCGCCGGCGAGGGAATCGGCGCGCGAGGCGCGCAGCGCGCCGGCGGGGCGCGCCTCTTCGGCGGACGCGCCGCAATCCGCGCCTTCGCCCGCTGGCGCGGCGTCAGCCTCCGCGCTCGCTCGCGGCGCAGGCAGGCCCGCGTCCCCCGACTGATCCATTGCAGTCATGTCCCTCGTCCGGTTCGACTTCGCTTACGACAGATGGGCCTTTATGCTTAAATCCGCGTTAAGAGTTTGACGGGGCGAATCGCGTTTGCGTGACGCGGGCGGTCCCGCGCCGGGTCCCGCGAAACCGGCGAGACGAAGGAGCCGGACGATGAGACATCTTCTTGCGGCGGCGGGCGCGCTGGCGCTGGCCCAGGGCGTGGCGCTCGCCCAGAACGCGCCGTCCGCGCAGCCCGACGCGTCCGACCGCCTCCTCAACCGCGACTATATAACCTCGACCGGCGAGACCGTGCCGAAGCCCGGCCAGCCGCAGTCCTCGGGCGAGACGCCGGCCGAGCGCAAGATCGAGAAGCGCGACGACAAGATCGACCGCAGCATCTGCAGCAATTGCTGACATGAAGATAGCCGGCCGGCCGCATACGACCATCTGGCCGACCCCGGCCGGCGTCGAGATCATAGACCAGACGCGCCTGCCGCATCGTTTCGAGACGGTCGAGATCGCCGACCTCGAGGCCGCCGCGCGCGCCATCTCGCATATGCAGGTGCGCGGCGCGCCGCTGATCGGCGTCACGGCCGCCTACGGGCTCGCCTTCGGCCTTTCCGCCGACCCGTCCGACGCCGGCCTCGCGGCGGCCAAGGCGCGCCTTCGCGCGACGCGCCCCACCGCCGTCAACCTGCGCTGGGCGCTGGAGCGCGTCGGCGCGCGCGTCGCCCCGCTGCCGGCGGAAGAGCGCTTCGCCGCCGCCCGCGCCGAGGCCGCCCTCATCGCGCAGGAGGACGTCGCGCTGTGCGAGGCGATCGGCGAGCACGGCCTCGCGCTCGTCCGCGAGGCGGCGACGCGCAAGGGCGGCGGCAGGGTCAACGTTCTGACCCATTGCAACGCCGGCTGGCTCGCCACCGTCGATTGGGGCACGGCGACGGCGCCGATCTACAAGGCGCATGACGCCGGAATCGACGTGCATGTCTATGTCGACGAGACCCGCCCGCGCAATCAGGGCGCCTCGCTCACCGCCTTCGAGCTCGGCGAGCACGGCGTGCCGCACACGCTCGTCGTCGACAACGCCGGCGGACACCTGATGCAGCACGGCGAGATCGACCTCGTCCTCGTCGGTACCGACCGCACGACCGCCTCCGGCGACGTGTGCAACAAGATCGGCACCTACCTCAAGGCGCTCGCCGCCTTCGACAACGACGTGCCTTTCTACGTCTGCGCGCCCTCCCCCTCGATCGACTTCTCCATGTCCGACGGGGTCGCGCAGATCCCGATCGAGCTGCGCGCCGAGGAGGAGGTCACCCATATTTGCGGGCTCGGCGACGACGGCGAGCTCGCGCGCGTGCGCCTTTCGCCGAAGGGGACGAAAGCGCTCAACCCGGCCTTCGACGTGACCCCGGCGCGGCTCGTGACCGGGCTCGTCACCGAGCGCGGCGTGATCGCCGCGAACGCGCGGGCGATCGCCGCGACGTTCCGGCGCTGAACGCGAAAACGAACTTTTCGCCGCGCCGCGCGCTATCGCCCCATGACGGGAGGCGGAGATAGGCGCAAGGGACGCAGCGCGGGACCTGCCCTGGCGCTCGCCTTGACGTTCGCCTGCGCCTTCGCTCCGGCCGGCGCGGCGCAGGACGCGGGCGCCCCGCCCCTGCCGCCGCGACGTCCGCCGGAGGCGCCGCAAGCGCCGGCGCCGGAAGCGGCGCCGCAGCCGCCGCCCAAGCCAGGGCCCGCGCCCGCCGCCGAGCCTGCGGCGCAGGCTCCGCAGCCCGACGCGCCGGCGACGCGCGGCCCTGCTCAGCCTTCCGCGTGCCGCGCCGCCCTCGCCGCGCTCGGCGCGCACGTGCGGCCGGCTCCGGCCATGACCCCTGCGGACCCGCGCTGCGTCATGGACGATCCGCTGAGCCTAGACTCGGTCGAAGCGCTCGACGGCGGCCGGATCGAATTCCCCGACGCCCCGACGCTCGACTGCGCGGCGGCCGAGGTCTTCGCGCGCTTCGTCGCGGAGGCGCTCGCCCCGCTTGCCGCGGCCGCGCTCGAGGCGCCGCTCGCGAGCGTCTCGACCGGCCCCGGCTATGTCTGCCGGCCGCGCGACAACGCGCCGGGCGCGAGGCTCAGCGCCCACGGACGCGGCCTCGCCGTCGACGTCGCGGCGCTGAGGCTGCGCGGCGGGCGGACCTACGAGGTCGGCAGGCTCGTCGACGAGCGCGAGCGCGCGCTCGACCGCGCCGCCCGCGCCGCCGGCTGCGGCTATTTCAACACCGCGCTCGGCCCCGGCGCCGATTCCTTCCACGCCTCCCACTGGCATTTCGACGTCGAGCCGCGCGGCGCCGGCGGCAAGGCCAAGTTCTGCCAGTGAAGGCCCGCGCGGCCGGGAAGGCCGCTCGAATTTGACCGGCTCGCGGCCGCGTGAGAACCTGCCCGAAACGGGTCGCGCAAGGGGCGCGAGCATGGTCGAACACCCCGCTTACGCGCTTGGCCACGCCGATCCGGAAATCGAGCGGCTGAAGCTTCAGGCGCGTCTGATCGAGGGCGTGACGCGCCGCCTGATCGAGGCGTGCGGCGTCGGCCGGGGCATGAGGGCGCTGGACATCGGCTGCGGGCCCGGCGACGTCGCCATGTTGCTCGCCGAAGCCGTCGGCCCGGAGGGCGTCGTCGTCGCCCTCGACCGCGAGCCGCGCGTCGTCGCCCTCGCGCGCGAACGGGCCGCGCAGGCGGGCCTTCGACAGATCGATTTCGCCGTCGGTTCGGACGAGGCCCTTTCGGACTATCCGCCTTTCGACGTCGCCATCGGCCGCTACGTGCTGATTCACCAGGCGACGCCGGCGGACACGGTGCGCCGCGCCGCGGCCGCCGTCAGGCGCGGCGGAACCGTGGCCTTTCACGAGCTCGCCCTCGGCCCGGCGTTCGCCGCGTCGCCGGCGGACGATCTTTTCGTCAGGGTGGGCGCCGCCGTCAGCGCGGCGTGCCGCGCCGCCATGCCGGGCGCCGACGCCGGAACGCGCCTCGTCGCCATTTTCGAGGACGCCGGCCTCGGCGAACCGAACCTGATCTTCGAGTCCGTCGCGGGCGGCCCCTCTTCGCCGGTCATCCCCTGGCTCGCCCTGACCTACCGCGCGATGCTGCCGGTCATCCGCAGCCTCGGCCTCGAGGACGCCGCCTTCGGCGATCCGCAACGGCTCGCGGCGGCGATGCGGTCGGCGGCGCAGGCGAAGCGCGCGCAGATCGTCTCCCCGCCGCAGGCCTGCGCCTGGGCGAGGCGGGAGTGAGCGGGCAGGCCAACGCGCGCGATTGACAGCTTCGCCCCGCGCGAGACTTAATCGGCGCGTCGGCGCTTCCCGTCCGGCTTCAAACCCTTGAGCGCCATCCTGTCGCCCGGATCGAACGGGTCCGATCGGGGGACGCTTCCGCCGCAACGCGAGCCTTTTGGATCAGCCATGCAAAGCCTCCGGCGCGTCGCCTTCTTCAAGGATGTGGCCGATCTCGACTTCGAGCGTTTCGACCGCCAGTGCAACTGGCGGCGCTTCGACGAGGGCGAGCTCGTCGTCGACTATGAGGACGAGACCTCGGACGTCTATTTCATCGTCGCCGGCGAGGTGCGCATCCTCATCCGCACCGTCGCCGGCAAGGAGGTGATTCTCGGCGAGAGCAAGGCCGGCCAGTTCTTCGGCGAGATGACCGCGATCGACGGCTCGAAGCGCTCGGCCAACGTCACGGCGCTGACCAAGTCCGAGCTGTGCATCATGCCGGCGCACGTCTTCCGCGAGATCATCTTCGCCTCGAACACGGCCTGCGAGCGCATCCTGCGCATGCTCGTCGGCCGCATCCGCGAGCTCAACGCCCGGCTCGCCGAGCATTCGATCTTCGACCTCAAGCACCGGCTTTATTCCGAGCTTCTGCGCATGGCCCATCCGCGTCCGGGCCGCCCGCACGAGCGCGCGCTGACGCCGCCGCCGTTCCATCACGTGCTCGCCGCGCGCATCGGCTGCCGGCGCGAGCAGGTGACGCGCGAACTGTCGGCGCTGTCGCATGAGGGCGTGATCGAGAAGACGCGCGGCGCGCTGGTGCTGCTGAAGCCCGCCGTGCTCCAGAGCCGCCTCGAGGAGGCGCTGCGGGAGGGGGGCTAGGCTAATTCGCCGGCGCGGGCTTGACGCCGCGCCCGAACAGCGGCGCGGCGGCGTCCGAGCGCCGGAGCAGGCTCTGCGCGTCGGGCGTGAGGACGAGGTCGTCGAACGGCCCCGACACCTCGAACGAGAAGCGGCGCGGCGTCCTGTCCGAGGCGTCGGCCGGCTTCGCCGTCGACTGCGCGGTCGCCTGCGCGTCGAGCGCGCGCTCGCCGAGGTCGATCCGCCCGGCGAAGGCGAGCTCGAACGAGCGGCCGTCGAGGCGCCCGTCGACGATCTGCGCGACGCCATGCGCGATCTTCAGCCCGAAGCCGGCGCTTTCGAAGCTCGTCGAGCCGTAGCGGATGTCCTGCGCGAGCGAGAGCGGACGCCCCTCCACCGAGCGCAGGCCGGCGGCGAGGTTGAGGCCGAGGATTTCGCCCTGCGCGAGGCTCGCCTGCGCGCTCCCCTCGAGGCTGCGCATCAGCTCGGCCATGGAGCGCCCCGTCCCTTGCGCGCTGGCGGAGGCGACGGCCGCGCCCGAGAGGCGCCGCGGCTCGCCGCCGGAGGGCTGCAGCGCCGCGGCGTCGACGCCGTTGAGCGCCGCCGAGACGCGCGCCTCGAGCCCCGCCTCCGTCTTGACGAAGGAGGCCCGTCCCTTGATCGTCCCCTGCCCCACGCCCGCCTCGATCAGCCCGACGTCGAGGCGCGGGCCGCGCTTCATGAGCGAGACGGCGGCGTCCTTGAGGTCGAGGCCCGGCAGCGCGAGGCGCGAGGCCGAGATCCTGAGGTCGAGATCGGCGAGATCATGCTCGTCGAGTTCGAAGGGCTCGCGCGTCCACTGGCCCTCGCGCGAGACGAGCGGGGCGAGCCGCGCGAAGAAAGGCCGCAGCGAGACGCGCCCGGCGGCGAGCGTGCCGGCGAGCGCGGGGCGCTCCTCCTCGGTCAGCACGGCGAGCGCGCCTTCATATTCGTTGCCGTCGAGCCGCAGCCGCAGGTTGGAGAAGCTGGCGGCGGGCGTCGTGAGGTTGACGTCGGCGGTCAGGGAGAAATCCTCGAGCGGCGCCGGCAGGGCGACGAAATAGCCGCCCGCCTCGGCCAGCTTGCGCAGGGAGGCGGCGGAGGCGGCGAGCCGTCCCGAAAACTGCGGCTTCGGCGCGAAGGCGGCCTCGCCCTGCCCCGAAAGCGACAGCCTCGGCCCGTCGAGCGAAAGGTTGACGTTCGAGGATGCGCCGCGCAGCAGGTCGGCCGGCCGGTCGACGACGACGGAGAATTCGGCGGCGTAGCCGCGGAAGGCGGCCGATCCCGCAAGACGCGCCGGATCGCCGGGACGGCGCCAGTCGAGCGTGGCGTCGATCCTTTCGAGGACGGATTCCGTCCCCGAGGCGGCGACGACGGCGGCGCGGCCCTCGACGATGGTCAGCGCGCCGAGCCTCGCCTCGTCGGCGTGCGCCTGCGGCGTCGCGGCGGGAGCGGCGAGCGCGCGCGCGAGGGAGCTGTCGGGCGCGCCGACGACGGGAGCGCCGCGCGCCGAAAGGTCGACGTGGATGTCAGGGCGCACCAGCGTCGCCGAGGCGACCTCGAGCCGCCCGCGCAGCAGCGCGCCGACGCGCAGATAGGCCTTGAGCTCCTGCGCCTCGACGCGCAGCGCGCCGGCGGGGTCGGCGAAGCTCACCGCCTCGACGTTGACGTGGGGCTGCGGCAGCACGACCAGCACGGCCCTGCCCTGCGCCAGCGCGGCGAGCCCCGTGGCCTTGCGGATCTCGGCGATCATCGCCTCGCGCAGCGCCGCCGGCGAAAAGGTCAGCGAGGCGACGCCGGCGAGGGCGGCGGGAACGGCGAGCAGACACAGCGCCGCGAGAAGCGCCCGGGCGCGCCGCCGGGCGCCCGCCGCGCGGACCGGCGTCCTTCCCGATTCGCTGTCGCCCACCGCCTGAAAGCTCCGCTCAAAACCAGTCCGGCGCGACTATTCGGCGACGAAGGCGGCGAAATTGCGCTGGCGCGCCCACGCGCCGGGCTCGATCAGTCGCCGAACACGCGCTCGAGCATGCGGGCGAGCTCGGCGCCGCCGAAGGGCTTGCGCAGCACGGCGCGCTTCGCATGCGCCGGCGGCAGGTCCGCCTGGTCGAAGCCGGTGGTGAAGAAGAACGGGCAGTCGCGCAGCGCCAGAAGGTCGGCGACGGCGTCGGACCGCTCGCCGCCGAGCCTGACGTCGAGCAGCGCGCCGTCGAGCCGCTCGCGCCCGATGACGTCGATCGCCCCGCGCACGTCGCCGACGCAGGCGGCGACGTCGAAGCCGAACTCGTTCAGCGCGTCCTGCAGCGAGACGGCGACGAACGGCTCGTCCTCGACGATCAGGATGCGCTTGCCCGCGGGACCGCTCGAGCGCGTCATCAGGCTCCCTTTTCTCCAGAGGTCCAAACTTTGCTACGAGGCCGGCGCCTTGTCCAGACGACGCGCGCGCGAGGCGCGCCAGATCGCGATAAGACCTTCCCTTAGCCGTGTTTTCGCCGCATCAGGGCGACGAGGGCGCAGACCGCGACGAGAATCCAGCCGCCGATCATCAGCGAGCCGCCGATCGGCGCGGCCATCGGAAACAGCCGGCCGCCGAGAAAGGCGCGCGAGGAGAGGTCGCCGCTGAACAGCAGCGCGCCGACGAGCAGCAGGGCGCCGGCGAGGGCGAAGCCGGACGCGGGCGCCGCCGGCGCGGCGAGCGTGAGGCCGGAGAGGCCGAGCAGCGCGAGCGCGTTGAAGAGCAGGAACGAGGCGGCCGTCGAAACGAGCGGGCTTGACCCGGCGTGCGCGCCGACGGCGCTGAGCGCGACGCCGAGCGCGCCGAGAATCCCGGCGAGGGCGGCTCCGGCGAGCCCGAGGACGAAATTGTCGCGCATCGGCGGCCGGTCTCCGGACGTCGCGAGAAATCCTGTCGCCGCCGGCGGGCGCGTGCTATTGCGCTCGCCGGCGCGCAGACAAGACGCCAAGACGCGCCGCCGCGCAAGAGGACGCGCAAAGTCCCGCACGAGGAGCCCATGGCCGCCAGCACCCGCCTCACCCTTTGCGCCGCGCTGCTCGCAGGCGCCGCGCTCGCGGGCGCCGCCCGCGCCCAGACGAAGCCCGAGGCCAACGCGCCGGAAGTGGTGATGTTCGGCGAATGGACGCTGCGCTGCGGCGTCGGGCCGACGGGCGAGCGCGCCTGCGAAATCGGATCGACGGTCAAGCGGGTCGGCCAGAAGGACCCGGTCGCCCAGATCGCCATCGGGCGGCAGATCGCCCCGGCGCCCGCCGCGCCCAAGGATTCCAAGGAGGCGAAGGCCGCGCCCGCCGCGGCGGCGAAGGCGCAAACGCCGCCGCCGGCGGCGCAGCCGGCTGCGCCGCAGCCTGCGGCGTCGGCGCCCGCAGCGCCGATGAAGCTCATCATCCTCATTCCGGTCAACGTGATGATCGCGCCCGGCGTCGAGTTCGCCGGCGATCCCGCCGCGCCGCCGCTCAAGCTGCCGATCAAGGCCTGCGTGCAGGCCGCCTGCATCGCCGAGGCGCCGCTGACCGAAGAGGAGGTCAAGGCCTTCCGCGGCCGCGCCCAGCCAGGGCGGCTCACCTTCACCGACCCGGCCGAGAGGCCGGTCTCGGTCGAGGTTTCGTTCGAGGGTTTCGACAAGGCGCTCGACACGCTCGCCAGGCGGTGAGCGCGGCGCCCCTGCGGTTAACGACGGATTAACCGCTTCGGGCGAAAGCTCCGGCGGGCGACGCGACGAAAAAAAGCCGCGCTCGCGCGCTTCAACCCTCATCGTCGCGGCGCGGCGAAGGAGGCGGATCGATGCGAAGGCTTGCGCTCAAACTGACGTCGCTGTGCGCGCCTTTCGCCCTCGCGATCTCCTGCGCCGCGGCGCAGGAGCGCGGAACGGTCGAGGCGCGCGTCCTGCCGCCGCTCGCCGCGCCGCAAAGCCCCTCGACGCCGGCCAAGGAGCTGTTCGGGCGCGTCGACGGCCCGGCGCCGCTCGCCTCCCGCACCATCGGCTTCTATTCGCGCGGCTGCCTCGCCGGCGGCAAGGCCCTGCCGCTGACCGGCGACTCCTGGCAGGTGATGCGCCTCTCGCGCGACCGCTACTGGGGCCACCCGGCGATGATCGCCTTCCTGCAGAGCTTCGCGCGCAAGGCGCGGCAGGTCAGCAGCTGGCCGGGAATTCTCGTCGGCGACATCTCGCAGCCGCGCGGCGGTCCGATGCTGACCGGCCACGCCTCGCACCAGATCGGCCTCGACGCCGACATCTGGCTGCGGCCGATGCCCTCGCGCGAGCTCTCCCGCTCCGAGCGCGAGGAGATGTCCTCGACCATGGTGGTGCGCGCCGACCGCCTCGACGTCGACCCAACCCGCTGGACGCCGGACCATATGGCGGTGATCAAGGCGGCGGCGGAGGATCCGCGGGTGCAGCGCGTGTTCGTCAACGCCGCGATCAAGAAGGCGATCTGCCGCGACGCGCGCGGCGACCGCTCATGGCTCGGCAAGGTGCGCCCGATCTTCGGGCACGACTATCATTTCCACATCCGCCTCGCCTGCCCCGCCGGCGAGGACGCCTGCCGCGACCAGGAGCCGACGCCGCCCGGCGACGGCTGCGACGCCTCGCTCGACTGGTGGTTCTCGGACGCCGTGCTGCATCCGCGGCCCGGCCCACCCGGCAAGCCGAAGCCGCCGCTCACCATGGCGCAGCTTCCCGCCGAATGCCGCTTGGTGCTGCGCACGCCGTGAGGCGAGGCTATTTCGCCGTTTCGGGCTGCGGGTCGAGAGCCGCGCCCTGCGCGTCGGCGAGATCCGGCGCGCTGACGAGGAGGGGATCCGGCTTCATCCTGACGTGATGGAGCCTCGAGCCGCGCCGCGAGGCGACGCTGCGGCCGGAGACGATCGGCGCCTCATGCGCGGCCTGCGGCGCTTCATGGGCGGCCTGAAGCGCCGGGGGCGCCGCGTTCGGCGTCGCCGGGGCGGCGAAAGCCGGCAGGACGACGGCCGCCGCGCAGACGGAGAAAAGCGAGGCGAAAACGAAGGCGGGACTGGTCGAAATCATCGCCGGATCTCCAGCTCGCGCAGGCGACGCCACAGATTGGCCATTTTTACGCCGGATTTATAACACGAATCCTAAGCGCGCGGGCTATTCACACTTAAAGTTCGTCGCCCTTGCGCCGGCCGTGCGCCAGCGCACGAAACCGGCGCCCGTCAGACGGCGGCGACGCCGACCGGGCACGAGATGCCGGTGCCGCCGAGGCCGCAATAGCCGTTGGGGTTCTTGGCGAGATATTGCTGGTGGTAGCCTTCGGCGTAATAGAACGGGGGCCGGTCGATGATCTCGGTGGTGACCGGGCCGAAGCCGGAGCGGGCGAGGATCTCGCCATAAGCGCGCCGGCTCGCTTCGGCCGCCGCGCGCTGCGCCGGGCCGTCGACATAGATCCCCGAACGATACTGGGTGCCGACGTCCGCGCCCTGCCGCATTCCCTGCGTCGGATCGTGGCTCTCCCAGAAGAGCCCGAGCAGGCGCTCATAGGAAATGAGCTTCGGATCGAAGACGACGAGGACGACCTCGTTGTGGCCGGTGAGGCCCGAGCAGACCTCCTCATAGGTCGGATTGGGCGTCGCGCCGCCCGCGTAGCCGACGGCGGTGGCGTAAATCCCCTCGCCCGCCCGCCAGAACTTCCGCTCCGCGCCCCAGAAGCAGCCGAGCCCGAACAGCGCGGTCTCGAGCCCCTCGGGAAAGGGCGGGACGATGCGTCGTCCGGTCACGAAATGGGTCTGGGCGGTGAGCAGGGGATCGGGACGCCCCGGCAGGGCTTCGGCGGCGCTCGGCAGAGTCATCGGCTTGCGGAACATCGGCGGTTCTTCCGGGCTGGGCGCGCGAGGCGCGCGGCGTGAAGAGGCGAGCCTAGCGAAGATGGGAACGGCGGCCGCGTTCGGCAATGCGCGCCTTCCGAAAGGGCGCAGGCGCTCAGCCGCGGACGTCGAAGCCGGCGCGGCCAGCTGGCGGGCGGGAGAGACGCAGGGCGAGCGCCGCCGCCGCCGTGAGCAGGAGCGCCGCCGGGATCGCGCCGACGAGCTCGAGCGCGGCCAGGGGCGCGCGCGCCGCGGCGGCGGAGGCGAGGTTCGGGGCGAGCAGGGGCGCGAGCGCCTTCGCCAGCGCGTCGGCGCTGGTCACGACGAGGCGTCGCTGGACGAGGCCGTGCGCGACGTCGACGACCGCGAGCGCGAAGGCGCCGGAGCCGGCGGCGAGGGCGATCAGACGCATGAGCGCGCGGATCATCGCCGCGGGGGCCTCGCGCGTTTGCCTTCGGACGCGCCGGCGCCTATATTCCCGCCATTCCCGTCATGGCTGATGTCGAGGCTCGCGTGCCTCGCCTCGCGGGCGCCGCCCCCGCGGCGCGGCGCCCCCGCCAGCCGCAAATCCGCCCGTCGCGCCGCCGCCGCGCCGCGGGCCCGGCGCACAAGCCCGGCGCGCAAAGGAGTAGAGTGAATGAACACCGCGCCGCTCATGCCCAAGGCCACGGCCGTCTGGCTCGTCGAGAACACCTCGCTGACCTTCGACCAGATCGCCAATTTCTGCAAACTGCATCCGCTGGAGGTCAAGGGCATCGCCGACGGCGAGGTGGCGAGCGGCATCAAGGGACATGATCCGATCACCTCGGGCCAGCTGACGCGCGAGGAGATCGCCGCCTGCGAGAAGAATTCGAGCCGCCAGCTGCAGCTTGCGCAGTCGAAGGTGCGCCTGCCCGAGGCGCCGCGCAAGCGCGGGGCGCGCTATACGCCGCTGTCGCGCCGTCAGGACCGCCCCAACGCGATTCTCTGGCTGATCCGCAACCATCCCGAGCTCAAGGACGCGCAGATCATGCGCCTCGCCGGCACCACCAAGACCACGCTGCAGGCGATCCGCAACCGCACCCACTGGAACTCCGCTGCGCTTACCCCGGCCGATCCGGTGACGCTGGGCCTGTGCTCGCAGATCGACCTTGATTTCGAGGTCAACCGCGCGGCCAAGGACAGGCCGCATCACGTCGAGGAGCCGCACGCCGACGCCCTGCTTCCGGCCGAGGCGACGACGCGCCGCTACGACGAGCCGCGCACCGAGGCGGACGTGTTCGGCGCGCCCTCCCCCAAGGCGCCCGAGGAGGACGACGTCGACGTCGATTCGGTGTTCGCGAGCCTCAAGGACCTGAAGACGCGCGAGTGAGGCTCACGGTTGGCGCGCCGACCGTTCGCGGCCGGCGCGAATCGCGCCCTGAAGCAATTACTTAAAATTGTCTATTTATCGTATTGGTTGAAAACACTCGCGCCCGCGTGCGCAGGCTGCTACAATAACCTGCGAATCAGGCCGCATCGCTCCGTCCGGCGCGGAGACGCGCGGACGCAAGGCGGGAGCGGCGGCATGAAACGCAGGTTCGGGCGCGCGACGGGACGGCGCGAGGCGCGGGGGACGCGCTTTTCCGGTCGCGCGACGGCGATTCGCGCGTCGGCGCTCGTCGTCTCGCTTGCCGCCGGGGGCGGCGCGTTCGCAGCCGATCTCGGCTATGCGCCCTATTCTCCCCCGCCCGCGCCCTCGAGGGCCGACGCGGCCGCGGCGGCCTACCAGCTCGACCCGCGCTGCGTCGTCGCGCCGATGCCCCAGGCCGACCTCGTCGGCGACACGGCGCGCTTCCGCGCGACCGCCGTCTGTCAGTCGCGCGGACTCTACGCCGACACCGTGATCTTTTCCGGGCCGCCAGTGACGTATGGCGGCTACGCTTACGGCTATGCGCGCTGAGCGCGGCGCCCCGCGTGACAATCACGAAGAATTTGTGAACGCGTATGACATATTTGGGTCAATCGGCGCCGTCTCGAGGCTGTAGGCTCACGGCGCGAAGTTCTCGATGCCTTCGCAACTTCGGACGGTCCGCCCTCCCGTAAGGTTCAGGCGGGTCCATGTCTGGCCGGCCGTTCCGCATGTCGGAACGGCCGTCCCTCTCCGGCCCTCCTTAATTTACGAACGACGCGATCTGCGCCTCAAGCCCGTCGACGCGACGCGCAGCCTGTCCCGTCTATGAATAGCGCGGCCCGCGCTTCGCCTGCGCCAGCGCGCCCGACAGTTGCGCCGCGAAATCCTCCTTCTCCCGCCGGCCGAGGAAGGATGCGACCTCGAGGCTGCGCCCGCGCGAGACGAGGCGCACGCGCTCGACGCCGAATTCCTCATGCGTTTCGCGCTCGAGCCGCACGAAGGCCGGATTGAAACGCCATTCGTCCCGCAGCCCTCGCGCGCTCACCTTGGCGACGACGAGATCGAAGAAGGTCACGATATAGTCCTCGAACGCCCGCGCCTGCGCGAAACTGGCGCGGAAGGCGAAATAGAACAGCGCGACGTCAAGGCCACAGAAGCCGAGCACCGGCCAGGCGCCGAGCATGACGAAGGGCGCGCTCAGGGCGACGTTGGCGAGGCCGAAGGCGACGAGAAGCACGCGGAAGCCGGCGGGCGGCAGCGATCGGTGAGGATGGAGGCGCGCGTGGAACAGTTCGGCGTCGCCGGCGCAGGAGCGCGTTTCCGCCGGCCCGGGCGGCCCCGATTCCTCGGTCGGCATAAAACCTCCTTCTTTCCAGAGGAGCATGAAACTATAACGCGCGAATGGCGAAAACATCCAGCTCCGCCGGCGCGTCCGCCCGCCCGCCGCGGGCGCGAAAGAGCCGCGCCGAAACGGGCGAGGCGGCGCGGATAGAGGCGATCTTCGCGCGGCTCGCCGCCGCGCTGCCGCAGCCGCGCACCGAGCTCGAATATCGCAACCCTTTCACCCTGCTGGTCGCCGTCGCCCTTTCCGCGCAGGCGACCGACGTCAGCGTGAACAAGGCGACCAAGGCGGTGTTCGCGCTCGCCGACACGCCGCGGAAGATGGTCGATCTCGGCGAGGACCGGCTGCGCGACATGATCAGGACGATCGGCCTCTACCGCGGCAAGGCGAAGAACGTGATCGCCATGTCGCGCCTCCTGATCGAGCGTTTCGGCGGCGAGGTCCCGCGCGAGCGCGAGGCGCTCGAGAGCCTGCCCGGCGTCGGCCGCAAGACGGCCAATGTGGTGATGAACGTCGCCTTCGACGCGCCGCTGATCGCCGTCGACACCCATATCCTCCGCGTGTCGAACCGCATGCCGATCGCGCCTGGCAAGACGCCGCTCACCGTCGAGCTCGGCCTCGAGCGCGTGACGCCGGAGCGCTACAGGCTCAACGCCCATCACTGGCTCATTCTGCACGGGCGCTATGTGTGCAAGGCGCGCCGGCCGGAGTGCTGGCGCTGCGTCGTCGAGGACCTTTGCCGGTTTCCGGCGAAGACGACGGCCGGCTCTCCGAACGGCGCGGCGGCGTAGGGCTCAGAACGGAGCCGCGGGCGGAACGACGCCGCGCGCCTTGTTGCGGGCGGCGTCGGCGCCGAGCTCGCGGCGCAGCGCGTCGAGCTCGTCCTTCGAGCGCGGCTTGGGGCTCTCCCGGTCGGGACCCCAGGGCGGCCGGTAGTCGAGGCTGTCGTCGTCCGGGCGCGCCTGGCGCACGAAGTCCTTGGCCTCCGGCACGTCCGGCCAGAGCTTGGTGTTCATCAGCGTGTCGAGCGGCGAGCCCGTCGGATTGTGCTTGCGCGCGGGCGCGTCCGACGACGCGGGCGCCGCGTCCTGCGCGGCGAGCGGGCCGATGCAGGCGAACGCCAGAAGCAGCGCGAGCGGCGCCGCCGCGGCGCGCGGGGCTCTGGGAAGCGCTCTCAGTCGCATAGGGCTCAAACCTCATCCTTCGCGCGTAGGCGCTCTATGCCTTAGGGCGGATCACGTCACAACGCTGTTTTCCGCCGTCTCAAAACCATTATGATGGACGAGGCCTTTAAGAAAGCGGCGCCGTCGAGCGCCCCGTGGCCTCGAGCCCGCGTCGCCGCCTTGGCGAAAAAATGGTCCCGCGAAGGAACCGCCCGGAGGAAACCGATGAGTCCGACAGGATCCCGCCGCATGCCGGAGGCCGCCCAGCTCAACAAGGCCAAGGTCGCGGCGCGCAAGAAGAGGGCGCAGGCCTCGGCCAAGACGAAGCGCGGGGCGAAGGCCGACGCCGCGCCGCGCGAGGAGGCCGCCAAGGAGGCCGGCGCCAACGGCGCCGGGTCCGCAGGCCGCGAGGCGCAGGCGGCTCCGCCGGCGCAGGCGCTCGGACTGCCGCAGGGCTTTCCCGTCAACCTCTCCTCGATCTCCGTTCCGCCGGCCTTCGCCAATCCGCTCGGCGCGGTTCTGGGCCCCCTCGCCCAGACGGGAAAGAGCGCCCCCAAGATCGATTTCGAGAAGCTCGTCTACAACATGGCCCGCCTCGTCGAGCAGGGCGGCAAGGCGGTCGCGGCGACGCTGAAGCCGGCGGAGAACGGCGAGGGGAAGAGCGATTTCTCGAACGAGATCGCCAACGCCGCCAAGGCGATCGGCAAGGTCGCCGAGCTCTGGCTGAGCGATCCCAAGAAGACGGCGGAGGCGCAGTCGGCGCTGGTCATGGGCTTCTTCGGCCTGATGGCCAACACCATGCGCCGCATCGCCGCCGAGGGGGCCGAGCCGATGGTTCCGCTCGACCCGGCCGACAAGCGCTTCGCCGCGCCCGAATGGCGCGAGAGCCCGTTCTTCGATTTCCTGCGCCAGGCGCACGCGATCACCGTGACGTGGGCGAACGGCCTGATCGACAAATCGCTCGAGCTCGCCCCGCACGAGCGCGAAAAGGCCAAATTCTATTTCCGCCAGGTTTCGAGCGCGCTGTCGCCGGCGAACTTCTTCGCCACCAATCCGGAGGTGCTGAAGGAGACGCTGGCCTCGAACGGCGAGAATCTGGTGCGCGGCGCCTCGCTGCTGGCGAGCGACCTTGCGGCCGGCAACGGCCGCCTGAAGATCACCCGCTACGACGCCTCGAAATTCGAGCTCGGCGTCAACATCGCCAACACGCCCGGCAAGGTCGTCTTCCGCAACGACCTCATCGAGCTCATCCAGTACGCGCCGACGACGGAGACGGTCTACAAGCGCCCGCTCCTCATCATCCCGCCGTGGATCAACAAGTTCTACATCTTCGACCTCGGCCCGGAAAAAAGCTTCGTGCGCTACCTCGTCGCGCAGGGGTTCACCGTGTTCATGGTCTCCTGGGTCAATCCCGACGCGCGCCACCGCGAGAAGGGATTCGAGGACTACATGCGCGAGGGAATCATGGGCGCGCTCGAGGCGATCGAGCAGGCGACCGGCGAGCGCAGGATCACGGCCATGGGCTATTGCATCGGCGGCACGCTGCTGGCGATGACCCTCGCCTATATGGCGCAGACCGGCGACGACCGGATCGAGACCGCCTCGTTCTTCACCACCCAGACGGACTTCAGCGAGGCGGGCGACCTCAAGCTGTTCGTCGACGAGGATCAGCTCGCCGAGCTCAAGGAGAGGATGGCGGCGACGGGCTACCTCGAATCCTCGTCGATGGCGAACTCGTTCAACATGCTGCGGCCGGACGACCTGATCTGGTCCTTCGTCGTCAACAACTACATGAAGGGCAAGCCGCCGCTCGCCTTCGACCTCCTTGCGTGGAACGCCGACGCGACGCGCATGACGGCCGCCAACCACATGGCCTATCTGCGCGACTGCTACCTCGAGAACAAGTTCGCGCGCGGCGACGCGACGTTCGGCGGGCGCAAGCTGAACCTCGCCGACATCAAGATCCCCGTCTATCACCTCGCCGCCAGGGAGGACCACATCGCCCCGGCGCGCTCGGTGTTCAAGGGCGCCAAGCTGTTCGGCGGCGAGGTGCGCTACGTGCTCTCCGGCTCCGGCCATATCGCCGGGGTCATCAATCCGGCTGGCAAGCCGAAATATCAGTACTGGCTTGGCGAGCGGCCGCAGGGCGACTTCGACGCATGGACGAAGGCGGCCGTCGAGCACAAGGGCAGCTGGTGGCCCGACTGGGTCGCCTGGGCCTCGGCGCAGGCGCCCGAAAAGGTTCCCGCACGCGTTCCGGGCGAACGCGGCGCCGCGCCGCTTTGCGACGCGCCCGGCGAATATGTGAGAGTGCGCTACGGCTGACGCGAACAGGCCCCGCGCGCGCGGGGCCGCCTCTTTCGGACCTTCAGGGAATGACGCGAAGCTTTTCGAGACAGACCTTCCGCTTCGCCCCCTCCTCGAACGGCTACCTCCATCTCGGCCACGCCTATTCCGCGACGCTCAACCACGAGCTGGCGAAAGCTTGCGGCGGGCGGATGCTGCTGCGCATAGAGGACATCGACGTCGAGCGCTGCCGGCCGGAGTTCGAACAGGCGATCTACGACGACCTCGGCTGGCTCGGCCTTTCGTGGGAGACGCCGGTCCGGCGCCAGTCCGAGCATTTTGGCGATTACGCCGGCGCGCTCGAGCGGCTGGTCCGGCAGGGCCTCGCCTATCCCTGCTTCTGCTCGCGCGGAGAGGTGATGGCCGCCGTCGCCAGCAAGCCCGACTGGCCGCGCGACCCTGACGGCTCGCCGCTCTATCCTGGCCTGTGCCGGCGCCTGTCGCCGGTCGAGCGCGCGCGCCGCGTCGCGCAAGGGCGCGCGCCGGCCCTGCGGCTCGACGTCAAGGCCGCCCTCGCCCGAGTCGCGTCGGAAGGCGCGCCGCTCGATTGGCTCGAGAAAGGCGTCGGCGACGCGACGCGCCGGATCGCCGCGACGCCGGCGATCTGGGGCGACGCGGTGATCGCGCGGCGCGACATCAGGACGAGCTACCACATCGCCGTCGTCGCCGACGACGCGCTGCAGGGCGTCACCGACGTCGTGCGCGGCGAGGATCTGTTCATGGCCACGCATCTGCACCGGCTGCTGCAGGCCCTGCTCGACCTGCCGACGCCGGCGTGGCGTCATCACCGCCTGCTGCGCGACGCGTCCGGCCAGAAGCTGTCGAAGAGCCTGCGCGCCAAGTCCTTGCGCGCCTGGCGCCAGGAGGGGATGTCGCCGGAGGCGGCGCGCCGGCGCCTCGCCGTCGAAGCGCTCGCGCCGCCATGAAGCGCGCCTCGCCGCCATCTCGCCCATATGCGGGCGCATGGTCGCGCCGACGTCGACGCGGCTCGGTTGACGCGGCTCGCCGAATGCGCCTAGCTGCCGCCTGCGGAATCCTGTCCCTTCATCGCGGACACAGCCTCTTCCCTCCGGTTCGAACCCGTCAAGGAGCGCATATGACAGCTCTTCGCGTCAAGGCCAGGCCCGTCCTCCGCAGCCGCGCGTTCGGCGCGGCGCTGGCGGCGGGCGCGGCGCTCGCCGCGCTCCCGTGCCTCGCCGAGCAGCCGGCCGCGCCGAAGGCCGAGGCCGGCAAGCCCAGGGGCGCGGCCCCCGCGAAGTCCGAGATGACTTTCGACATCATCCGCAAGGGCGACAAGATCGGCGTCAACGTCGTCGGCGTCGAGCGCAAGGGCGATATGGTCACCGTCAAGAACAAGACGGACATCTCCGTCAAGGTTCTGGGCTTCGAGGCCTACCGCTTCGCCCACGCGAGCAGCGAGACATGGAAGGGCGAGCAGCTCGTCGCGTTCTCGTCGCAGACCGACGACAACGGCAAGAAGCACGCGGTCAAGGTCGAGCCGGGCCCGGGCCCGGACAAGCTCACGCTGACCGTCGACGGCAAGAAGTCGGAGGAGGCGAAATCGCTGACGCCGGCGACGCTGTGGAGCCGGGCGCTGCTGTCGCGCACGGACCTGTTCGAGCCGGCCGACGGAACGCTCATGACCGTCGCGGTCAAGGACCTCGGCGACGAGAAGATCACCGTCGCCGGCGTCGAGCGCCACGCGCGCCACTACCAGCTTGCGGCCAAGCCGCCGGCCGATTTCGATCGCGACCTCTGGTTCGACGGCGACGAGCTCTTGCGCCTGAAGCTCGTCGGCTCGGACAAGTCGGTGATCGTCTCCGACCTCGTGAAGTGATTTTTCGCGCGCGGAGCGGAGCGCCCGCGGCGGAAGCCGCGGACGTCCGCTGAAGCGGCTTACGGACGTTTGCCTTCGGCGACCACCCGGTCGCTCGCCCGCTCGGCGGCCGGCGCCTGCGTCAGCAGCGCGTCGATGCGGTCGCGCTCGCGGCGGAAATTGGCGAGCATGCGTCCGTCGAACTCGCGCGTGCGGGCGAGCTTGACCTTCATCGGGTCGACGAAATGGCCGTTGACCAGCACCTCGTAATGAAGGTGCGGCCCGGTCGCAAGGCCAGTCTGGCCGAGATAGCCGATCACCTGCCCCTGGCGCACGCGCGCGCCGGTGACCGCGCCGCGGGCGAAGCCGGACATGTGGTTGTAGGTCGTCACATAGCCGTTGGCGTGCTCGATCTCGATGCGCCGCCCGTAGCCCGAATCCCAGCCGGCGCTGATGATCGTCCCGTTGCCGGCGGCGACGATGGGCGTGCCGATCGGCGCCGCCCAGTCGACGCCGGTGTGCGGGCGCGCGTAGCCGAGAATGGGATGGAAGCGGTTGCCGAAGCCGGAGGTGAACTTGGCGTTGGCGATCGGCGTGCGCACGAGGAACTTCCGCGTCGAGCGGCCGTCGGGGTCGTAGAAGTCGACGACGCCGTCGTCGGGCGTCTGGAAGCGGTAGTAGCGATAGGTCTCGCCGCGCGCCGTGATCGTCGCGTACAGAAGCTGGCCGCGCCCCTCGCCCTCCTCGCCTTCGTCGTAGAAGGCCTCGAACGAGTCGCCCGGAGCGACGGCGCTCTGAAAATCGACGTCGTTGGCGAACACGCGCACGAGGTCGTCGATGATCGGGCGGGGAATCTCCTGCTTCAGCGCGGTCTCGTAGAGCGAATCGTAAAGCCGCATGCCGTCGTCGTCGTCCGCCGCGCGGCGGCGCGCGGTCGGATGGGAAGGCGCCATGACGCGCACATAGTCGCCGGCGTCGTCGATGGCCACGGCGCTCTCGAGCGTCTCGTCCTGATAGACCGAGAGGCGGGCGAGCGTCTTTCCCTCGCCCGAGCCGTCGGGGTCGGCGAACAGCAGCTTCACGCGCCTTCCCTCGGGCGCCGGCGACTCGCCGGGCCGAAGGCGGAAGCCGGCGATCAGCGCGGCGATCGTCGGCTTGGCGACGCCGGCCGCGCGCAGCACGTCCTCGAGCGTTTCGCCGCGGCGCACGACGACGAGCCGCTCCTCCGGCGCCGACCCGGACGCCTGCGGCGAGCGCGCGACATTGGTGACGTTCTCCGGCACCATGCGCACTTCGATCGCCGAGAAGGGCGTCGTCTTGATCTCCTCGGCCGGGTTGGCGTAGGCGAGCGCGCCCGGCAGATTGGCGCGCGCCGTGCGCATCAGCAGGAGCTGCGGCGGCAGGGCGATCTGGCGCGAGCCGGCGGAGGCGCTGTTCTTGACGTGCTCGGCGACCTGGGCGCGCGCCTCCTCCTCGCTCAACGCATGCGCGGAGAGGCTTCCCGGGACGACGTCGCGCGTGGCGAAGGAGACCTCCGCATCGTCCTGCGCCGGCTCGGGCGCGACGTCGATCGGGTTGCGCGCGTCGGCGAGGACCTTCAGCGCGTCGAAGGCGGGCACCTCGTCGGAGAAACCCGCGCCGCTGGTCAAAAGCGTCGTCTCGACGCGGGTGAAGGCGTGGTTGCGCAGCGTCTCCTTGTCGCCCACCTTGACGGCGGTCTGGGCGCGGAACGTCTGCTTCGCGGCGACGATGTCGACCGATTTGACAAGCCGATCGGCCTTCTGCTGGTTCACGCCGTAGTCGAGGGCGATCTCTTTTCGCGGCGCGAATGTGGCTGGCTCGGGGAAGAAGGAGTCGCCGCCGAGCGAGGCGTAGATCGCCGCGCCGATCAGCGCCGCGCCGCCGACGCCGGTGAGGATCGTGCCCGTGAACCAGCGCGTCGACACGCGCCGGCGCTCGATCGCCGAGTGGCGCCGCCCGTCGGCCTCGATCGGCGGCTCGAAGCCGAGGTCGACGCCGCCCTGGAAGCGGCCGAGCCAGAGGCCGGGAACGAAGGGCTGGCTGCGCAGGGGCGCCTGCATCGTCATCCGCGCCGGCCCGCTCTTGCGCGCGCGCGGAAATACGTCGCTCTGGCTGGACCGGGGCTCGCGGCGTTCGGGTCGGCTGGTTCGGTCATCTGTCGGCCTGCATCCCTCCGCGCCATCCCCCGGCCGTTAGAGCCGCCGGCGCCGTCCGCGTCAAGGATGGCGGGCCGCCGCCGGGGAGCGAAAGCGCGGCGCGGACAGGAAGGCGGCCGCGGGATCGCGGCCGATGAACGGACTCTGACAAAGCCCCGCGAACGTGGCTCAAATGGGGCGCGCGGACGTCGACGCCGCCTCGCCGCTCGCGTTGACATCCGCGCGCGCGGCGCCTATAGGATGACGAAAGCGCGGCTGACCTTCGGCCGCGCTTTTCGTTGCTCGGCCTCCAGCCGGAGCGGCGCGGGTCCGCCGGCCTCGCACGAGGCGACGGCCCGACCGGATGCGACAACTGCAAAAAGACGGCCGCGGGCGCGCGACGATGGCGCGCCCTTGGAGCCGGATCGAACACATCAGGGAAAAACGATGTTCGCAGTCATCAAAACCGGCGGCAAGCAATATAGCGTTTCCGCCGACGACGTCATCACGGTGATGTCCCTCCCGGGCGAGCCGGGCGAGGCCGTAGCCTTCGAGGAAATCCTCATGCTCTCGGGCGAGGGCGGAGCGACTGTCGGCGCGCCCTTCGTCGACGGCGCGCGCGTGTCGGGCGAAATCGTCGAGCAGAAGCGCGGCCCCAAGGTCATCGCCTTCAAGAAGCGGCGGCGCCAGAACTCGAAGCGCAAGCGCGGCCACCGGCAGGATCTGACGGTGGTGAGGATCACCGCCGTCGCCGCGCCCTGACGACGCATTCGGGTCTTGACGGGCGCGCCCGCAGGACCGCTGATCGGCGTTGAAGTGGCAAAGGTCTTGCTTGGGATGGCGCCGAAATCGACCGTTCCCGCAGGGCGCAGTTCAGACATTCGCGGCGGCCTGCGTCAGCGCACGCCCCGCCACCAGGATTTGGAGCCAGATTCATGGCGCATAAGAAAGCAGGCGGCTCGTCCCGCAACGGCCGCGACTCCAAGGGCCGTCGTCTCGGCGTGAAGAAGTTCGGCGGCGAGGCCGTGCGCGGCGGCGCCATAATCGTGCGCCAACGCGGCACTAAATTTCATCCGGGCGCCAACGTCGGCGTCGGCAAGGACCACACGCTGTTCGCTCTCGTCGACGGCGCGGTCAAGTTCCTCGCCAAGTCCAACGGCCGCTCCTATGTATCGGTCGTTACGGCGCAAGCCGAAGCTGCTGAATAGGCGGAAGCTGCTCGAAGCCTCCGCCCAGCTCTTAAAGAGAACCCGGGCGGCAGGCTGAACACGCTCCTCGACTTCCCCGCATCGTCGCGGGGCGAGGAGCCGCCCGGATCAAGGCGGAACGCCGCGAGGCGGCGTTCCTTCAGACTTTGCTCCGGAGCCGTCATGTTTCCCGACCTGACCAGCGACGACATCTTCCGCCTCGAAACGAAGCGCCTGTGGCTGCGCTGGCCGCGGGCGAGCGACGCCGCCGCCGTCAGGAGCTTCGCCAGCCTCGCCGAAACGGCGCAGATGACGGCCGAGGTGCCGCATCCCTATCCGCCGGGAGAGGCGGAGCGCTTCGTCTTCCGCGCGCGGGCGCAGAACGCCGACGGCAAGGCGATGATCCTGGTCGTCACGCAGAAGGGCGACGGCCGCCCGGTGATCGGCCTCTCCAGCGCCACGCTCTCCGCCGCCGGCGGCATCGAGCTCGGCTTCATGATCGCGCCCTCCGCCTGGGCGAAGGGCTACGCCACCGAGGCGGCCGGCGCCCATGTCGAGGCGCTGTTCGCGCTCACCCGCGCCGACCGCATCCGCGCCAACGCGCGGGTGAACAATCCGGCCTCGCGCCGCGTGCTCGAGAAATGCGGCTTCGTCTATGTCGGCTCGGGGCTCGACTTCCTGCCCGCGCGCGGCGGGCTGCATCCGTGCGACCGCTTCCAGCTGACGCGCAAGGCGTGGAGCGCGCGGCGCACGGCGCCGCGGCTGCCGGCGATGGCGCATCAGGCTCCGGATCTGGCGCTCGCCCATGCGGTCGCCATGACGTCGCCGGCCGCCGAGGCGTGAGGCGCCGCGCCGCGGGCGCCGCCTTTTCATGAGGCGCCCGCGGCGGCGCCACGGCCGCGACGGGCTTGCCGTCCGCCGCGGCCAGCCTTAGAGCGAAAGCCGACCGGACTGAAACGGGGTTCGACGCCTTCAGTCCTCACGACGTCCGGCAAGCCCGCGGCTCGCGGGCCCTGCTCTCACCACGGCGAGCCATGAAATTTCTCGACGCCGCCAAGGTCTACATTCGCTCCGGCGACGGCGGCGCCGGCTGCCTGTCGTTCCGGCGCGAGAAGTTCATCGAGTTCGGCGGCCCCGACGGCGGCGACGGCGGACGCGGCGGCGACGTCGTCGCGCGCTGCGTCGGCGGGCTCAACACGCTGATCGACTACCGCTACCAGCAACATTTCAAGGCCAGGACCGGCGGCCACGGCATGGGCAAGAACCGCGCCGGCGGGCGCGGCGCCGACGCCGTGCTCGACGTGCCGGTCGGCACGCAGATCTTCGAGGAGGACGGCGAGACGCTGGTCGCCGACCTGACGCAGGAAGGCCAGAGCGTCGTCCTCGCGCGCGGCGGCAACGGCGGCTTCGGCAACGCCCATTTCAAGACCGCGACCAACCAGGCCCCGCGCCGCGTCAACCCCGGCCAGGAGGGTGAGGAGCGCACCCTCTGGCTGCGCCTCAAGCTGATCGCCGACGCCGGGCTCGTCGGCCTGCCCAACGCCGGCAAGTCGACCTTCCTATCCGCCGTCAGCGCGGCGCGGCCGAAGATCGGCGACTATCCCTTCACCACGCTGCACCCCCAGCTCGGCGTCGTCGCGGCGCGCGGCCGCGAATTCGTCCTCGCCGACATCCCCGGCCTGATCGAGGGCGCGCATGAAGGCGTCGGCCTCGGCGACAGGTTCCTCGGCCATGTCGAGCGCTGCCGCGTGCTGCTCCATCTCGTCGGCGCCGACTGCGAGCACGCCGGCAAGGCCTACAAGACCGTGCGCCGCGAGCTTGAGGCCTATGGCGCGGGCCTTTGCGAAAAGCCCGAGATCGTGGCGCTGTCTAAGATCGACGCGGTCGATGCCGAGACGCTGAAGCAGCAGGCGGCGCGGCTGCGCCGGGCCGCCGGACGGACGCCGCTGAGGCTCTCGGCCGCGACGCGCCACGGCGTCGAGGCGGCGCTCGACGCCGTGCTCGCCGGGATCGACGCGGCGAAGGCGGACGAGCCGCAGGTGGCGCAGGACGCGCCCTGGACCCCGTGAATTTTTTGCGAATCAGCTCATGACCGCGTCAGCCGCCTCCGCTCCGCCTCCCGCCTCCGTCCCTGCGCTCGAAGGGTTCCGCCGCGTCGTCGTGAAGGTCGGCTCCTCGCTGCTCGTCGACCGCGCGCAGGGATGCGTGAAGGCGCAGTGGCTCGCCTCGCTCGTCGAGGACCTCGCGGCGCTGCATCGGCGCGGCGCCGACGTGCTCGTCGTCTCCTCGGGCGCCGTGGCGCTCGGGCGCACCGTTCTGGGGCTTCCCGACGGCGCCCTGAAGCTGGAGGACAGCCAGGCCGCCGCCGCCGTCGGCCAGATCGCCCTCGCCCGCATCTGGGCCGAGACGCTCGCGGGGTCGTCGCTCACCGCCGGGCAGATCCTCGTCACCTTCGCCGACACCGAGCAGCGCCGGCGCTATCTCAACGCGCGGGCGACCATCGCCCGCCTCCTCGACCTGCGCGCCGTGCCGGTCATCAACGAGAACGACACGGTGGCGACGTCCGAGCTGCGCTACGGCGACAACGACCGCCTCGCCGCCCGCGTCGCGACCATGGCCAGCGCCGACCTCCTGATCCTGCTCTCCGACGTGCCGGGCCTCTACGACGCCCCGCCCGCCGACAATCCGGGCGCGCGGCTGATCCCGGTCGTGCCGCGGGTGACCGCCGAGATCGAGGCGATGGCCGGCGGCGCCGCCTCGCATCTGTCGCGCGGCGGCATGCGCACCAAGATCGAGGCGGGCAAGATCGCGACGACCGGCGGCGCCCATATGGTGATCGCCGACGGGCGGATCGACCATCCGGTCGCCCGCGTCGCCGCCGGCGGCCCCTGCACCTGGTTCCTCACCGGCTCGAGCCCGGTCACGTCGCGCAAGAAATGGATCGCCGGCTCGCTCGAGCCGCGCGGCGCGCTGCATCTCGACGCCGGCGCCGAGCGGGCGATCCTCGCCGGCGCGAGCCTGCTGCCGGCCGGCGTCACCCGGATCGAGGGCGATTTCACGCGAGGCGATTGCTTGATCATGCGCAATGAGCAGGGCGGCGAGATCGGCCGCGGCCTCGCCGGCTTCGACGCCGGCGACGCGGCGCGGATCCTTGGGCGCAGCTCGCAGGACGTCGAGGCGATCCTCGGCGGTCCGCAACGCGCGGCGCTGATCCACCGCGACGACATGGCGCTGGCGGGAGAAGGGCGGGGCTGACGCGCGACGCCTTTCGTCCGGCGCGCATTGCGCCTGCGCCCGCTTTTTCCTAAGTCTCTTGCGCATGCGGGATAGGCCCGAGACGAACGGAATCTGAGACGATGAACGCGCTGGAGCTGGTTCAACCCGCCGACGACGTCGCCGCGCTGATGAGCGAGCTCGGCCGGAACGCGCGCGCCGCCGGGCGGACGCTGGCGCTCGCCTCGCCCGAAACGAAGACCCGCGCGCTCCTCGCCGCCGCCGCCGCCGTCCGCGCCCGCGCGGGCGAGATCGTCGAGGCCAATGCGCAGGACTACGCCGCGGCGCAGGCGCGCGGCGTCGCCGGCTCGTTCCTCGACCGGCTGAGCCTCGACGCCAGGCGCATCGAGGCGATGGCGCGGGGCGTCGAGGAGGTCGCCGCCCTGCCCGATCCGGTCGGCCACGTTCTCGCCCGCTTCGAGCGGCCAAACGGCCTCGCCATCGAGCGCGTGTCGGTCCCGCTCGGCGTCGTCGGCATCATCTACGAGAGCCGCCCGGCGGTCACCGCCGACGCCGGCGCGCTCTGCCTCAAGGCCGGGAACGCCGCCATCCTGCGCGGCGGCTCGGAAAGCTGGCGCTCGAGCGCGCTCATCCACGCCTGCCTCGTCGAGGGGCTGCGCGCCGCGGGCCTCCCCGAGGCCTCGATCTCGCGCGTTCCGACCACCGACCGCGCCGCCGTCGGCCTGATGCTGTCGGGCCTTGGCGGGACGATCGACGTGATCGTGCCACGCGGCGGCAAGAGCCTCGTCGCCCGCGTCGAGGCCGAGGCGCGCGTGCCGGTCTTCGCCCATCTCGAAGGCCTTGTGCATGTCTATGTCGACCGCGACGCCGACCTCGACAAGGCGAAGGGGATCGTCCTCAACGCCAAGATGCGCCGCACCGGCGTGTGCGGAGCGGCCGAAACCCTGCTCGTCGACCGCGCCTGCGCGCAAACGCATCTGCGGCCGCTTCTCGACGCCCTCGTCGCGGCGGGCTGCGAGATCCGCGGCGACGAGGCGGTCCAGGCGGCCGATCCGCGCGTGAAGCCTGCGGGCGAAGAAGACTGGCGCACCGAATATCTCGACGCGATCCTGAGCGTGAAGCTCGTCGACGGGCTGGAGGCGGCGATCGCCCATATCGAGGCCTATGGCTCCCATCACACCGATTGCGTGGTGACGGAGAACGCGGCGGCCGCCGCGCGCTTCCTGAACGAGGTCGATTCGGCGATCGTGATGCACAACGCCTCGACGCAGTTCGCCGACGGCGGCGAATTCGGATTCGGCGCCGAGATCGGCATCGCCACGGGGCGCATGCACGCGCGCGGGCCGGTCGGCGTCGAGCAGCTCACGACGTTCAAGTACAAGGTGCTTGGCGACGGGCAGACCCGTCCGTGACGCCAGGGCCGGCGCTGCGCCGGACGCTGCCGCCGCATGGCCGGGGACTGCGCGTCGGGCTCCTTGGCGGCAGCTTCAACCCGCCGCACGAGGGCCATATCCTCGCCGCGCTGGTCGCGCTGAAGCGGCTGCGCCTCGACGCCGTCTGGCTGCTCGTCAGCCCCGGCAATCCGCTCAAGGACCGGCGCGAGCTCGCCCCGCTCGATGAGCGGATGGACGCGGCGCGCAAGCTCGCCGCCCATCCGCGCCTGCATGTCAGCGCGATCGAGGCCGCGCTCGGCGCCTCCTACACGGTCGATCTCGTCGCCTATCTGCGCCACCGCTGCCCCGAAACGCGCTTCGTCTGGATCATGGGCGCCGACAACCTCACCTCCTTTCACCGCTGGCGACGCTGGCGCGACATCGCCCGCCTCGTCCCGATCGCCGTCGTCGACCGGCCGGGATCGACCCTGAACATGGCGGGAACGCGCGCCGGCGCCTTCCTCGCGCCCTATCGCGTCGACGAGAGACGGGCCATCCGCCTGCCCTTCATGAAGCCGCCGTCGGCGGTTTTTTTGCATCATCGCCGATGCCGGCAGGCTTCGAGCGCATTGCGCGCGAAGCGCGAGCCGGCGCCCCCGCCCACGTTTCACGCGAACCTCGCGAAAGCCACAGTCGTCTAGATAATGGTCCCGCGGAGGCGCCGCCCTCGCGACGGGTCAGCGAACAGGTCGAATATGAGTCTGCCCAACATCGCCCCCGGCGCGCGCATGCGCGGCCCCGCCGCCGGCGTCACCTATATCTTCACCCACGCCTCCGAGAATCTCAGCGTCGCGGAATTCGACGTCGAGCTCGAGCCGGGGGCCTGCGACGGCTGGAAGCCGCGCCACTTCCATCCCAACGCCTGCGAGGAAATCATCGTCAAGCGCGGCAGGCTCGACGTGCGGCTGCGCGGCGAACGGCGCGAGCTCGGCGAGGGCGAAAGCCTCATCGTGCCGCCCGGCGTCCCCCACGGCGTGCGCAACGCCCATCATGAGACGACTCTGTTCACCGCGCGCCACCGTCCGGGCGGCCAGTTCCTGCGCTTCCTCGTCACCCGATCGCTCATCGCCGCCGAAAACGCGAAGCGCAGCGCCGACGGCCTGCCGCTGCTGCCGCGCGCGCTCATCCTCAACGCCTATCCCGGCCTCGACTACGCGGCGGGAATTCCCATCTGGGCGCAGAAGCCCTATTTCGCGGCGCTCGCCGCGATCGCCCGCCGCAGGGGCTATAGCCTGCCGGTCGCGCCGCGCCAGATCGTCAAGCGCGGCGGCCTCACCGGCGTCATCCGCCGCTAGAGCGGACCGGTCCGCAGCGCTTCGCGCAGCCGGACGCGCTCCTCCTCGCCTTCGGGAATGGCTAGCCGCAGCCAGCGCGGCTTTTGCGCGAAGCGGCGCGTCCATATCCCCGCCCGCGCGAGCCGCTCGAAGATTTCCTCCGCGTTCCGCGCCTCGACGAGCCGGAACAGCGGCGCGCGTCCCGCGGCCGCGAGCCCCGCTTCGGCGAGCAGGGCGTCCAGCGCCGCCGCCGCGCCGGCGAGCCGCCTCCCCGTCGCGGCGAGCCAGTCCGCGTCCCCGTAAGCCTGCCGCGCGATGTCGAGCGCCGGCCCGGCGACAGGCCACGGCCCGAGCGCCGCGCGCAGCCGCGCCGCGAGCTCCGCGCCGCACAGCGCGAAGCCGAGCCGCAGCCCAGGCAGGCCATAGGCCTTGCCGAAGGAGCGCAGGACGACGGCCCCCGCCGGCGGCATGAGCGGGGCGAGGCTCGCGTCGCGCCCGCCGAAATCGGCGAAGGCCTCGTCGACGATCAGCGTCGCTCCCTTTCGTGCGAGGCGCGCGGCGAGCGCCGCCAGCCGCTGCGGGTCGACCATGCGCCCGTCGGGGTTGTTGGGATTGACGACGACCGCCGCGTCGAAATCTTCGAGCTCGTCGATCCTCGCCGCCGTCTCGACCTCGGCTCCCGCCCGCGCGAAGGCGAGCGCATGCTCGGCGTAGGAGAAGCCGAGGACCGCCGCGCGCCGCGCCCGCAGGAGGCGCGGCAGCCATGAGATCAGCGCCTGCGTGCCCGCCCCCGCCACGACCGCGACGGACGCCGGCGCGCCGAAGGCGGCGCGCGCGGCCGCTTCAAGCTCCGCGAGCGCCTGCGGCTCGGGCAGCCGCGTCAGCGCCTCGGCCGGCGGGGCGCGGAACGGATAGGCGTAGGGGTTGACGCCGGTCGAAAGGTCGAGCCAAGGCTGCGACGCGGCGGGAAAAGCGCGCCGCGCGAGGGCGAGGTCGCCGCCATGGGCGGCAGGCTCGTCGGCGCGTCCCGCCCCGGTCTGAGGCTCCAGCATGACCCTCGCCCTTTCCGCCGCCTGCGGCGCGCTCGAACCCATCCTCGGCTATCCCGACGCGCTGTTTCGCGCCGTCGGCCATCCGGTGAGCTGGATCGGCCGCCTGATCGGCTTTCTCGACGAAAAACTCAATCGCGAAAACCATTCCTTCGTCCGCCGCAGGCTCATGGGCTGCGCGGCGACGGCGCTGGTCCTCGCCGCGGCCGCGGTCGCCGGCGCAGTCGTCGAGCGCGTCTTAGCCCTCGCTCCGGCGCCTTTCGGCTTTCTCCTTTCGGCTGCGGCGGGCTCGACGCTCGTCGCGCAAAAGAGCCTGTTCGACCATGTGCGGACGGTCGGGGCCGCGCTCGAAAGCGGCGGGATCGAGGCCGGGCGGGAGGCCGTGGCGCGGCTCGTCGGGCGCGACGTCAGCGCGCTGGAGGCGGCCGGCGTGCGCCGCGCGGCGATCGAGAGCCTCGCCGAAAATTTCTCCGACGGAATCGTCGCGCCGCTCCTGTGGATCGCCGCCTTCGGCCTGCCCGGCGGCCTCGTCTACAAGGCGCTCAACACCGCCGACAGCATGGTCGGCCACCGCTCGGCGCGCCATGAGGCGTTCGGCTTCGCCGCGGCGCGGCTCGACGACCTCGCCAACCTCCTGCCCGCGCGCTGGGCGGCGCTGTGCGTCATCGTCGCCGCCGCGTTCACGTCCAGCGCCGAGGCGCGCGCCGGCGCGAGGATCGTCCGTCGCGACCATGGCGCCCATGACTCGCCCAACTCCGGCTGGCCGGAGGCCGCCTTCGCCGGCGCGCTGGGGCTGAAGTTCGGCGGCCCGCGCCGCTACGGCAAGCGCCTTGTCGAAGGACATTTCATCGGCGACGGGCGCGCCGACGCGACGCCGCAGGATCTTTCTCGCGCGCTCGCGCTTTATCGGCGCGCCTGCCTCGTCAACTGGGCGGCGCTCGCGTTCGGCGCGCTCGCCTTCATCCTGTGGCGAGGCTGAGGAGCCGGTCGAGGTCGAGATGGGCCTCGAGATGGGCGGCGACCGCGTCGAGCGCATCTTCGAGCGCCTGCGCATAGGAGCGCCCCGCCCCCTCGCCGCCGAGCCGGCGCAACAGGCTCGCGCGCTGCTCGGGAGCGGCGAACAGCCCGTGCGCGTAGCAGCCGCGCGCGCGCCCGTCGGCCGAGACCGCGCCGTCGCGCCGCCCGCCCGCGAGGATGAGCATGGGCCGCTCGATCCCGGGGCCGAAGGTTCGCCCGACATGCATCTCATAGCCCTGGAAGGGCGCGCCGTCCTCGGCGCTTTCCCCCTCGACAGGGGAGAGCAGCTTGTCGCCGCAAAGCTCGGTCTCGACGTCGAGCAGCCCGAGCCCGGCCGCCTCGCCGGGCGGTCCCTCGACGCCGTCGGGATCGCGCACCACGCGCCCGAGCATCTGATAGCCGCCGCAAAGGCCGAGAACCTCGCCGCCGCGGCGCAGATGGGCGAAGAGATCGACGTCCCACCCCTGCGCGCGAAAGGCGGAAAGGTCGGCGAGCGTGGTCTTCGAGCCCGGCAGCAGCACGAGCCGCGCCGCGGCGGGGATGACCTCGCCCGGCCTGACCAGCCCGACCTCGAGGTCGGGCTCAAGGCGCAGCGGATCGAGGTCGTCGAAGTTGGAGATTCCCGGCAGCAGCGGGACGGCGACGAGGATTTTTCCCCCCGATTTTTGGCTCGCCGCTCCAAGCCCGAAAGAATCTTCGGCCGGCAGCGCGGCGGCGGCCGGGCAATGCGGCACGAGGCCCAGCGCCGGCCAGCCCGAGCGCGCCTCGGTGAGCTTCATCCCCTCCTCAAACAGGCTCGGGTCGCCGCGAAAACGGTTGACGATGAAGCCCTTGATCCGCGCCGCGTCGGCTTCGTCGAGCACCGCCCTGGTCCCGACGATCTGGGCGATGACGCCGCCGCGGTCGATGTCGCCGACGAGGACGACCGGAACGTCCGCGGCCTGTGAAAAACCCATGTTGGCGATGTCGTCGCGGCGCAGGTTGACCTCGGCCGCCGAGCCCGCCCCCTCGACCAGCACGAGGTCGGCCTTCGCGCGCAGCCGGGCGAAGCTTTCGAGCGTCAGGCCGAGAAGCTTCGGCTTCAGCGCCTGATAGTCGCGCGCCGAGGCCGTGGCGAGGACGCGGCCCTGCGCGACGACCTGCGCGCCGTTTCCCGCCTGCGGCTTGAGCAGGACGGGGTTCATGTCGACGTCGGGCGGCAGGCCGCAGGCCAGCGCCTGCAGCGCCTGCGCCCGGCCGATCTCGCCGCCGTCCGGCGTCGCCGCGGCGTTGTTCGACATGTTCTGCGGCTTGAACGGCGCGACGCGAAGGCCGCGCCGCCTGTAGGCGCGGCACAGGCCCGCGACGATCAGGCTCTTGCCGACGTCCGAGCCCGTGCCCTGAAACATCAGGGCCCTGGCTCTCAAAACTCGATGCCCGGCTGCGCCCTGACTCCGGCGGCGAAATGATGCTTGACGAGGGTCATCTCGGTCACGAGGTCGGCCGCCTCGATCAGCTCGGGCTTGGCGTTGCGGCCGGTGACGACGACGGTGAGGTCCTCGCGCCGCCCGCGCAGGGCGTCCAGCACGCGTTCGAGCGGCAGGTGGTCGTAGCGCAGCGCGATGTTGAGCTCGTCGAGCACGAGGAGCTTGAGGTCGGGCGCCTCCATCAGCTCGCGCGCCTTGGCGAAGGCGGCCTCCGCCGCCGCGACGTCGCGGGCGCGGTCCTGCGTCTCCCAGGTGAAGCCCTGCCCCAGCGCGTGAAGTTCGCAGAGGTCCGAAAAGCGCCGCAGCGCCGCCCGCTCGCCGCTCTCCCACTGGCCCTTGCCGAACTGCACGACGGCGCAGCGCCAGCCGTGGCCGAGCGCGCGCAGGAGGAGCCCGAAGGCGGCGCTGGACTTGCCCTTGCCCGTTCCGGTGTGGACCATCAGCAGGCCCTTGCCCTCGACGGTCTTGCCGGCGAGCTTGCGCGCCTGCGCCTCCTTGCGCGTCGCCATCTTGGCGCGATGGCGCTCGGCGTCCTGCGTCACGGTCATGGCTGCCTCCCGCGGACGGCTGCGCGCCCGCAAATGTGATCGCGCTTCCCTGCTTCTAGAGGGTTAGTCTGGGGAACGGAACCGGTGCGGAAGCGCCTCCGCCGCCGCCAATCAGGAGCCTGCGATGCGACGCTTCCTTCTTCTCGTCCTTCTTGCGTCCGTATGCGCCGGGCTGGCGCGCGCCGACGGCGCGGGAAACCCCGCCCCCGCCTCCTCCGACTCCGGGGAATATTACGACAAGGACGGAAACCCGACTTACAAGATCGGCGCGGACGGCACGGTCGACTGGTTCACCTTCATCGGCTACCGCATGTATGGCGCGAACTGCCTGCAATGCCACGGCCCCGACGCGCTCGGCTCGAGCTACGCGCCCTCGCTCGTCGATTCGCTGAAGTCGCTGACGACGCAGCAGGTGCAGTCCACCATCATCAACGGCAAGCGCGACGTGACGGCCTCGCAGGAGCTGGTCATGCCGAGCTTCGGCGAAAACAAGAACGTGATGTGCTACCTCGAGCCGATCTACGTCTATCTGCGCGCCCGCTCGGACGGCGCGCTCGGGCGCGAGCGGCCGGTGAAGCACGAGCCGAAGCCCGACGGCTGGGAGAAGAAGGTCGATTCCTGCTTCGGATGAGGCGCCGGCGGACGATTTGCGCTTCGCCTCCCCCGCGTCTAGAGTCCCTCCCACGGCCCCTCCCCGAGGGTTAATAGGGAATGCGGGACGCGCCCCCGAAAAGGGCGCGCAAGCCGCAGCCGCCCCCGCGACTGTGAGCGGGTAGCCGCGCGCCGATGCGCCACTGGGGCGAGCCCCGGGAAGGCGGCGGGCGGCGCCGATCCGCGAGCCAGGAAACCTGCCGCGCCTGATCGAATCGCCGCCGGCGGGGCGCTCCGGCTGCGATCCGCGCCGTTCAGGCGCGGGGCGCCCGCGCGCCTTCTCGAGCCGCCCGCCGCGTTCAGAAGGGCCGGCCCTTGACCAGAGACACGCCCGCAAACTCGCCTGCCGCCGCCTTTCCTGCGCGCCTTTCGCGCATCCCGGCGACGATCGTCACCGGCTTCCTCGGCGCCGGCAAGACGACGCTGATCCGCCATATCCTCGCCAATTCCGGGCGCCGCCTCGCCCTCGTCATCAATGAGTTCGGCGACGTCGGCGTCGACGCCGAGATCCTGCGCGGCTGCGGCGACGAGGCCTGCGACGAGACGCGCCTCATCGAGCTCGCCAACGGCTGCATCTGCTGCACCGTCGCCGACGACTTCCTGCCCGCGATCGAGAAGCTGCTCGCGCTCGATCCGCCGCCCGAGCACATCGTCATCGAGACCTCCGGGCTCGCGCTGCCGAAGCCCCTCGTCAAGGCGTTCGACTGGCCGCAGATCAGGGCGCGGCTCACGGTCGACGGCGTCGTGGCGGTGGTCGACGCCGCCGCCGCCGCGGATGGGCGCTTCGCCGACGATCCCGAAAAGCTCGCCGCCCAGCGCGCGGCCGACCCGTCGATCGAGCACGACAATCCGATCGAGGAGGTGTTCGAGGACCAGCTCGCCTGCGCCGACCTCATCGTCCTCAACAAGACCGACCTGCTCGACGAGGGCGCGCGCGAGCGGGTCGCAGCCGACGTCCGCGCGGCGGGCGGGCGCGCGACGCCGGTCGTTTTCACCCGCGACGGCGAGATCGCCGCCGACGTGCTTCTGGGGCTTTCCGCCGCCGCCGAGGACGACCTCGAAAACCGCCCCTCCCATCACGACGCCGAGGGCGAGCACGACCACGACGATTTCACGAGCTTCGTCGTGAGCGTTCCGGCGGTCGACGATCCGGCCGGTTTCCTCGCGCGCCTCAGGGAGGTCGCCGCCGCTCACGACATATTGCGCGTAAAAGGCTTCGTCGAGGCGCGCGGCAAGCCGATGCGCCTGCTCGTGCAGGGCGTCGGCGCGCGCTTCCAGCACGCCTTCGACCGCCCCTGGGCGCCGGGCGAGCCGCGCCGGGGCGCCCTCGTCGTGATCGGCGAGAAGGGCCTCGACGCGACGGCGGTCAGGGCCGCGCTGGAGCGTTAGGGATGCATCTGCTGCGGGTCGAGCGGCGCGGGCTCGAGGAGGCGGAAAGCGCCGTCGACCTCGAGCAGACGCCCGCCGACCTCGTTTTCCTCTCCTTCTCCGACGCCGAGCTCGGCGCGCTGGCGCAGGCGGCGCAAGGCTCTGCGCTCTCCGTGCGGCTCGCGAGCCTTGCCGAGCTGAAGCATCCCTACTCCGTCGACCTTTATGTCGAGAAGGTCGTCGCCCGCTCGCGCTTCGTGCTGGCGCGAATCATCGGCGGCCTCGACTACTGGCGCTACGGCGTCGAGGAGGCCTCCGCCGCCGCGCGCGCGCATGGCGTCAGGCTCGCGCTTCTTCCGGGCGAGGGCGCGTTCGACGAGCGCCTCGCGGAATTCTCGACCGTTCCCGCGCAGACCCTGCGCGAGCTCGGGACGCGCCTCACGGCGGGCGGGCCGGACGCCCTCAAGGGTTTGCTCGCCGACGTCGAGGCGCAGCTTTGCGGCGCGGCGCGGCCTTTCGCCGCGCCGGCGCCAGCGGCGCCGGAGGCCGGCGAGGCGATGGAGGCGCGACGCGAGACGGACGCGCAGGCGCCGCGCGCGCTGATCGTCTTCTACCGCTCCGCCTTCGTCGCGCGCGACATGGCGCCGGTCCTCGCCCTCGCCGACGCCCTCGCCGCGCGAAGATTCGACGTCGAGGCGGCGTTCGTCTCGAGCCTCAAGGCCGACGCTTCCATCGCCTTCCTGCGCGCGCGCTTCGCCGCGCGGCGGCCCGACGTCATCGTCAACGCCACCGGCTTCTCGGCGCGGCGCGAGGACGCGGGAAGCGCGCTCGACAAGGCGGACGCGCCCGTCCTGCAAGTCGCGTTCAGCGGCGCGACGCGCGCGCAATGGGAGGACGACCCACGCGGGCTTTCCGCCGCCGACCTCGCCATGAACGTCGTGCTTCCCGAGATCGACGGGCGGATCATCGCCCGCGCCGTCGCCGTCAAGGAGCAGGGCGTCCTGCGCGAGGACGTCGAGTTTTCGCCGCGCGCCTTCGCCGCCCTGCCCGGCCGCGTCGATTTCGTCGCCGACCTCGCCGCCAATTGGGCGCGTCTGCGGCGCCTTCCGCGCGCGGAAAAAAGGATCGCGCTCATCCTCTCCGACTATCCCGGCAAGCCGGGGCGCAGCGGCTACGCCGTCGGGCTCGACACGGGCGAGAGCGTCGCGGTCGTCGCGGACGCGTTGCGGCGGGCGGGCTATGACGTCGGCGCCCTGCCGCCGGGCGGCGAGATCGTCCGCGCGCTCGAAGCTGGCGCGGAGCTCGCGCGCCTGCCGCTCGCGCAGCACGAGCAGCTGCTCGACGCCCTGAACCCGGATTTCGTCGCGCAGGTCAAGGCGCAATGGGGCGATCCGGCGCAGGAGGCGCGGGACGGCGCCTTCGCCTTTCCGGCGCTCCTCGCCGGAAACGTCGTCGTCGCCCTGCAGCCGGGGCGCGCGCGCGAGGACGAGCGCAAGAGCGCCTACCACGACGTCTCGCGCCAGCCGCGCCACGGCTTCATCGCCTTCTATCTGTGGCTGCGGCATGTCTTTCGCGCCGACGCGATCGTCCATTGCGGCGCGCATGGCGCGCTCGAATGGCTGCCGGGCAAGGCCAACGCGCTGAGCGCCGCCTGCGCGCCCGAGGCGCTGCTCGGGCCGACGCCGCTCGTCTATCCGTTCATCGTCAACAATCCGGGCGAGGCGGCGCAGGCCAAGCGCCGCGCGGCGGCGGTCACGATCGGCCACCTCACGCCGCCGCTCGTCGAGGCCGGGCTTTACGGACATGGCCACGCGCTCGAAGCGCTGCTCGACGAATACGCCGACGCCGCGCAGCTCGACCCGAAGCGCGCCAGAGCGCTCGCCGCCGCCATCCTCGAGGAGGCGCGGCGCGGCGGGCTCTCGCGCGACTGCGGCCTCAGCGAGGACGACGACGAGGCGGAGGCGCTGCGCAAGCTCGACGCCTTCCTTTGCGACGTCAAGGAGATGCGCATCGGTGACGGGCTGCATGTGTTCGGCCGCTCGCCGCTGGGGGAGGCGCGCGCGGCGGTCGCGGCCTGCTTCGGCGACGCGCCCGAGGCGCTGGCCCGGATCGACGCCTGCGGACGCGACGAGCTCGCCGCCCTCCTTGGCGCGCTCGACGGCCGCTTCGTCGAGCCGGGACCCGGCGGCGCGCCCTCGCGCGGGCGGCTCGACGCGCTGCCGACAGGGCGCAACATCTTCTCGATCGACCCGCGCGCCGCGCCGACGCGGGCGGCCTACGAGATCGGCCGGCGCGCCGCCGACGAGACGCTGCGCCGCCACGCGCAGGACCACGGCGACTGGCCGAAGCGCCTCGTCATGGACCTGTGGGCGAGCCCGACCATGCGCAGCGGCGGCGACGAGTTCGCGCAGGCCCTCGCCCTGATCGGCGCACGCCCGCTGTGGGACGACGCCTCCTCGCGCGTCACGGGCTTCGAGATCCTGCCGCCCGCCATGCTCGGGCGCCCGCGCGTCGACGTGGCGCTGCGCATTTCCGGCATGTTCCGCGACGCCTTCCCCGGCCAGATCGCGCTGTTCGACCAGGCGGCGCAGGCGATCGCCGCGCTCGATGAGGACGATTCCGACAATCCGCTCGCCGCGCGCATGCGGGCGAGCGGGCGACCGCCCGAAAGCGTGTTCGGCGCGGCGCCTGGAGCCTACGGCCTGCAGCTCTCGCGCGCGCTCGAAGGCGGCGGCGAGGCGAGCCGCGAGGAGCTCGGCCAGCTTTATCTCGCCGCGACCTCGCACGCCTATGGCGGGCCGGGCGGACAGGGCCGCGAAAGCGCGGGCTTCACGCAGCGCGTCGCCGACGCCGACGCGCTCGTCCATGTCCAGGACCAGGTCGAGCAGGACCTTTTCGAATCCGACGCCAAGGTCGACCATGTCGGCGGTTTTTTCGCCGCGGCGCAGGCGCTCGGGGCCGCGCCCCGGATCTATGTGCTCGACGCGCGCGGCCCGCAGGCGCCGAAGGCGCGCAGCCTCGACGAGGAGGCCGCGCGTCTGCTGCGCGGACGCGCCGCCAATCCGCGCTGGCTCGAAGGCCAGATGCGGCACGGCCACCGGGGCGCGGCGGAGATCGCCGAGACGGTCGATCACGTCTTCGCCCTCGCCGTGATGAGCGACGCGATCAGAAGCGAGCATTTCGATCTGATGTTCGAGGCGGTCTGCGCCGAGGCCGGCGTCGCGGACTTCCTCATCGCCGCAAATCCGCAGGCCGCCGGAGCGATCTTCTCGCGCTTCGATCAGGCGGCGCGGCGCGGTCTGTGGCGGCCGCGCCGCAATGCGCCGCTCGACGAGCTCGCCCGCCTGATGGACGCCCTGTCGTGCTGAGGAACGCGCCTGCGCGCAAAGGCTGGTGCCCCGGCGCCCTGGCGCCGATGGCCGCGCGGGACGGCCTCATCGCCCGCGCGCGCCCACGCGCCGGACGCCTTTCGGCGGATGACGCGCGCGCTCTGGCGCAGGCCGCGCGAGACCTCGGGAACGGCGTCTGCGAGATCACCTCGCGCGCCAACCTGCAGCTGCGCGGGCTGCGCGAGGAGACGCTTCCCGCCTTCCGCGCCGTCCTCGCCGCGCTCCGCCTCCTCGACGAGAGCGTCGGCGCGGAGGCGACGCGCAACATCCTCGTCAGCCCGCTCGCCGGCCTTGGCGGCGCGCCCGACGTCGGCGCGCTCGCGCAAGCGCTCGCGGCGGCGCTGGCGCAGGCGCAGGACCTTCACGCGCTGCCCGCCAAATTCGGCTATGCGCTCGACGACGGCGGCCCGCTTACGCTGGCCCATGAGGGCGCGGACCTGCGCTTCACCTTCGAGGCGGGGCGCGGCCTGTTCTCGATCGCGGCCGGCGGCGCCGGCCCGCAAGCGGTCGGGCTCGGCTTTTGCGCGCGGGATGAAATCATCCCGCTCGCGCTTTCCCTCGGCCGCGCCTTCCTCGCCATTTGCGGCCGCCTTCCCGAGCCGCCGCGCCGCCTCGGCGGCCTGCTCGCCCGGCTCGGCGCGGAAAATTTCGCACGCGAGACGGGCCGTCCGTCGACGGCGCCGCCGACCGCGCCGACCGCGCCGCGCCCGCCGGTCGGGTTCGCGACTTATGACGGCCTCGCATGCCTCGGCGCCGGCGCGCCGTTCGGACGGCTCTCCGCCGCCATGCTGGAGGCGCTCGCCGAGGCCGCGCGGACGGCCTCGGGCGACATCCGCCTGACGCCGTGGCGCGTGTTCCTGCTGCCGGGAGCGGATGCGGGCGCCGCCGCGCGGCTGGAGCGCGCCGGCTTCATCCTGTCGGGCGACGACGCGCGGCTCGCGGTCGCCGCCTGCGGCGGCGCCCCCTCCTGCGCGCAGGGCTCGAGTCCGGCGCAGGACGACGCGCTGGCGCTCGCCCCGCTCGCCCGCGCGCTGACTCCCGACGGCCTCGTCCTGCATGTCGCCGGCTGCGCGAAAGGCTGCGCCCATCCGCGTCCCGCGCCGCTCACCCTCGTCGCGCGCACGGGACGCTATGACCTCGTCCGCGACGGGACGGCGCGCGACCGGCCGAGCGTCGAAAATCTGTCATTGACGCAGGCGCGCGATCTGTTGCACGCCATGACGGGCCGCGGCGCGGCGCGAACATGGGGCGAGATGACGGCGCCGGACGCAGCGCGTTTCGACTATCTCAAGGACGGCGCCGAGATCTATCGCCGCTCCTTCGCGACGATCCGCGCCGAGGCGGACCTCTCCCGCTTCTCGCCCGACGAGGAGGTCGCGGCGGTGCGCATGATCCACGCCTGCGGCATGGTCGAGATCGCCGCCGACCTCGTCTTCTCGCCCGGCGCCGCCGCTTCCGCGCGCGCCGCCCTCGCCGCCGGCGCAGCGATCCTGTGCGATTCGCGCATGGTCGCCGACGGGATCACGCGCGCGCGCCTGCCGGCGGGCAATGAAATCGTCTGCTCGCTCGACGACCCGGCCCTGCCGGCGCTCGCGCGAGAGAAGGGCGACACGCGCAGCGCCGCCGCGGTCGAGCTGTGGGGCGAGCGCGTCGCGGGCGCGGTCGTCGCCGTCGGCAACGCGCCGACGGCCCTCTTCGCGCTCCTGAACCTCATGGCGCGCACGCAGCTGCGCCCGGCCTGCGTCATCGGCGTCCCGGTCGGCTTCGTCGGCGCGGCCGAATCCAAGGAGGCGCTGATCGAATCCGCCCCCGCCCCATTCATCGCGCTGCGCGGCCGGCGCGGCGGCAGCGCCATCGCCGCCGCCGCCGTCAACGCGCTGGCGGGCGCCCCGGAATGAGCGGACCCGCCGCCGGCGCCTTTTACGGGATCGGCCTCGGGCCGGGCGACCCGGAGCTCGTCACCGTCAAGGCGGCGCGCGTCCTGAAGTCCGCGCCGGTCGTCGCCTGGTTCGCCAAGGCCGGGCGGCGCGGCCATGCGCGGGCGATCCTCGACAGCTGGCTCGCAGGCGACGTGACCGAGCTGCCGCTGGTCTATCCGATGACGACGGAGCGCCATTTCTCCGACCCCGTCTATATCGAGGCCCTTTCCGGCTTCTACGCGCAGGCCTGCGAGGAGATCGCCGCCCATCTTTCCGCCGGCCGCGACGTCGCGCTCGCCTGCGAGGGCGACCCGCTGTTCTACGGCTCCTTCATGCATCTGTTCGTGCGGCTGAGGGATCGCTTCCGCGTCGAGGTGATTCCCGGCGTCACCGGCATGTCGGCCTGCTGGAGCGCCGCGCGCGCGCCGATGACCTGGGGCGACGACGCCCTGAGCGTGCTCCCCGGCACGCTCAGCGAGGAGGACCTCGCCTGGCGGCTGGAGACCTGCGACGCCGCGGTCATCATGAAGCTCGGCTCGAACCTGCCCAAGGTGCGCGCCGCGATCCGCCTCGCCGGACGCGAGGGCGACGCGATCTACGTCGCGCATGGCGCGCAGCCGGGCGAGGAGATCCGGCGCCTCGTCGAAAAGCCCGACGACGACGCGCCCTATTTCTCGATGATCCTCATCCCCGGCGAGGGCCGCCGGCCGTGAGCGCGCCGCCGCAGCTTTCGGTGGTCGGCCTCGGCCCGGGGTTTGCGGGCTGGGTCACGCCGGAGGCGCGCGCCCTGATCGAGGCGGCGAGCGACCTCGTCGGCTATGCGCCCTATCTCGCGCGCTGCCCGCAGCGTCCCGGCCAGCTTCGGCATGCGAGCGACAACCGCGTCGAGCTGGAGCGCGCCCGCCTCGCGCTGGAGCTCGCCGCGGACGGGCGCCGCGTCGCCGTCGTCTCGGGCGGCGATCCCGGCGTCTTCGCCATGGCGGCGGCGGTGTTCGAGGCGCTGGAGGACGGCCCGCCCGCCTGGCGCGCGCTCGACGTCCATGTCGCGCCGGGCGTCTCGGCGATGCAGGCGGCGGCGGCGCGGCTCGGCGCGCCGCTCGGCGGCGATTTCTGCGCGATCTCGCTCTCCGACAATCTGAAGCCCTGGGCGACGATCGAACGCCGGCTTCGCGCGGCGGCGGAGGGCGACTTCGCCATCGCCCTCTACAATCCCGCCTCGAGGACGCGCCGCAGCCAGATCTTCGACGCCTTCGCCCTGCTGCGCGGCCTCAAGTCCGGCGACACGCCGACGGCGTTCGCCCGCAACGTCGGCCGGGTCGACGAAAGCCTTTCCATCGCAACGCTCGCCTCGGCCGACCCCGGCGCCGCCGACATGTCGACGCTCGTGCTGATCGGCTCGAGCGAGACGCGCCTCATCGAGCGCCCGGGCGGCGGCGCTCCTTACGTGCTCACGCCGCGCCGCGCGAGGGTTTCAGCGTGAGCGAGGATCAGACCCAGCGCGTCCTGCGGCGTCGCGACGCCGTCCGCCAGAGCCGGCCGCGCGACCATGACGACGGGAAGCTTGAGCCGGCGCGCCGCCGCGAGCTTGCCGGCGACGGCGGGCGAGCCGGAATTCTTGGCGACGACGACGTCGATGCGCTTCGCCTGCAACAGCGCCTCCTCCGCGTCGGCCGAGAATGGTCCGCGCGCGAGAATCGCCTCGCAGTTCGGCAGGCCGGGCTCGACGGGCTCGATGGCCCTGACCAGATAGAAATGCTGCGGCGCAGCGCGGAAGGCGGCGAGCTGCTGGCGGCCGATGGCGAGGAAGACGCGCCGCGGCGCCGCGCCGAGAAGACGCGCCGCCTCCTCCATGTCGCGCGCGTCGAGCCAGCGATCGCCCGGAGCGGCGCGCCACGGCGGGCGCACGAGGCGGATGAGCGGAACGCCCGCCTCGCGCGCGGCTTGCGCGGCGTTGCGCGAGATGTTTTGCGCGAAGGGATGGGTCGCGTCGACGAGAAGATCGATTCGCTCCGCGCGCAGACAGGCGGCGAGTCCGTCCGCCCCGCCGAAGCCGCCGACGCGCGTTGGCAGCGGCGAGGCGGCCGGCGCCGAGGTGCGTCCGGCGAGCGACAGCGTCGCCTCGATTTCGGGGCGCGCGGCGAGGAGCGCGGCGAGCGCGTTCGCCTCGGCCACGCCGCCGAGCAGAAGAAGCCGCATGGAGCCCTCGTGAGTCGCCGCGCATGAACGCCGCGCCGGACGAAAAACCCTGGCTCGCCCTCGTCGGGATCGGCGAGGACGGCGCCGCCGGGCTCTCTCCTGCCGCGCGCGCGGCGCTCCTGCAAGCTTCTTTGGTGGTCGGCGGAAGACGCCATCTGGCGCTGGCCGGAGAATTTCCGGGCGCGCGCATGGAATGGCCCTCGCCGATCGAAGCGGCGATGCCGGAAATCCTCGCGCGGCGCGGCGAGAAAGTTTGCGCGCTCGCCTCGGGCGATCCCTTCTTTTACGGCGTCGGAACGCTGATCGCCGCCCGTCTCGCGCCGGAGGAATTCACCTGCTTTCCGGCGCCCTCCGCCTTCAGCCTCGCGGCGGCGCGGCTCGGCTGGAGCCTGCAGGACTGCGCGCTCGTCTCGCTGCACGGGCGCGCCTTCGCAAGGCTCATTCCCACGATCCAGCCTGGCGCGCGGATCCTCGCCCTGTCGTGGGACGCCGGCACGCCCGAAAAAATCGCGCGCTTCCTTGAAGGCCGTGGGCTCGGGGCCGCGCGCCTCATCACGCTCGAAGCCCTCGGCGGCCCGCGCGAACGCGTCCGGCAGGCGCGCGCCGAGGGCTTCGACCTTGCGGAGGTCGATCCGCTCAACCTCGTCGCGATCGAGCTTCCGACGTCGCCGCGCGAAAAATTCCCGCCGCTCGCGCCCGGCCTCGACGACGCGCTGTTCGAGACCGACGGCCAGATCACCAAAAGCCTGATGCGGGCGGCGACCGTCGCCGCCCTCGCCCCGAGGCGCGGCGAGCTGCTGTGGGACGTCGGCGCGGGCTCGGGCTCGATCGCCGTCGAATGGGCGCGGCTCGACCCCGCCAACCGCGCCGTAGCGATCGAGGCGCGCGCCGACCGGGCGGAGCGGATCGCCCGCAACGCGCAGGCGCTCGGCGCGCCGCAGGTCGAGATCGTCCGCGCCCGCGCGCCCGCCGCCTTCGCCGGCCTGCCGCGGCCCGACGTGGTCTTCGTCGGCGGCGGGCTCGCCGAGCCCGGCGTGCTGGACGGCGCGCTCGCCGCCCTCGGCCCCGGCGGACGGCTCGTCGCCAACGCCGTGACGCTGGAGGCGGAGGCCGAGCTTCTCGCCCGGCGCGCGGCGCATGGCGGCGCGCTGACGCGCGTCGCCTTCGCCGAGGCGGCGCCGCTCGGCGGATTCGAGACGTGGCGGCCGTCGATCCCGGCGACGCAGTGGCGCCTCGTCAAGCCGGAGGCGTCGACATGAGCCTCGCCGTCGGCGTCGGCTGCCGCTCCGGCTGCGAGGCGGACGCGATCGTCGATCTCGTGCGCCGCGCGCTGGAGGAGGCCGCCCGGCCGGGCGCGCCCGCCGGCCTCTTCACCCACGCCGCCAAGATGGGCGAGAAAGGCCTGATGGAGGCGGCGGCCATGCTCGGCCTGCCGCTCGTCTTCCTGCCCATCGAGCTTCTGCGCCAGACCGCGGGACGCGTGGCGACGCGCTCGCCCAAGGTCGAGGCGCTGTTCGACCTGCCCTCCATCGCCGAGACGGCGGCGCTCGCCGGCGCGGGGGCCGGCGCGCGGCTGATCCTGCCGCGGCGCAACGGCGCGGGGGCGAGCTGCGCGCTCGCCGAAAGCTGAACCATGACCGTGCATTTCATCGGCGCCGGACCCGGCGCGCCCGATCTCATCACCCTGCGCGGACGCGACCTCCTCGCCCGCTGTCCGGTCTGCCTCTACGCCGGCTCGCTGGCGCCGCGCGCGCTGCTCGACCATTGCCCGCCGGGCGCGCGCCTCGTCGACACCGCCGCGCTGGACCTCGACGCCATCACGCAGGAGTTCCGGCGCGCCCACGCCGAGGGCCAGGACGTCGCGCGGCTGCATTCAGGCGACCTTTCGGTGTGGAGCGCGATGGGCGAGCAGATCCGCCGGCTCGAGGCGCTGAACATCCCCTACACGGTGACGCCCGGCGTGCCGGCCTTCGCCGCCGCCGCGGCCGCGCTTCGCTGCGAGCTCACCCTTCCCGAGGTCGCCCAGTCGCTCGTCCTCACCCGCACCCAGGGACGCGCCTCCGCGATGCCCGCCGCCGAGACGCTCGAGGCCTTCGCCGCGACCGGGGCGACGCTCGCCGTGCACCTGTCCATCCACGCTTTGGCGCGGGTCGTCGAACGGCTGGCGCCCTTCTATGGCGCGGACTGCCCGGCGGCGATCGTCTATCGCGCGAGCTGGCCCGACGAGCGCATCCTGCGCGCGCCGCTCGGCGCCCTCGTCGCCGCCGCGGCCGCCGCGCCGATGGAGCGCACGGCGCTGATCCTCGTCGGCCGCGCCCTCGGCGCGCGGGATTTCCGCGACAGCGCGCTCTACGACCCGGGCTACGTCAGACGCTATCGCGGCGCGGGAGGCGAGGAATGAGCGGCCCGCGCGGGCTGATGATCGCCGCGCCGCGCTCGGGCTCGGGCAAGACCGTGCTCACGCTCGGCCTGATGCGCGCGCTGCGCGACAAGGGCTTTCGCGTCGGTGCGGCCAAATGCGGGCCGGACTACATCGACCCCGCCTTCCACGCCGCCGCCGCGGGACGCGCCGGCGTCAATCTCGACAGCTGGGCGATGCCCCCGGAGCTCTTGCGCGCGCTCGCCGGCGCCGGCGCGGCGGGCGGCGACGGGCCGGCCGACTTCACCCTGTGCGAAGCCTCCATGGGCCTGTTCGACGCCGTGCCCGGGCCGCCCGGGCGCACCGGCGCCTCCGCCGACGTCGCCGCCGCGCTCGGCTGGCCGGCGATCCTCTGCCTCGACGTCAGCGGACAGGCGCAGTCGGCCGGCGCCGTCGCGCTCGGCTGCGCCCGCTTCGACCCGCGCCTCCAATTCGCCGGCGTGATCTTCAACCGCGTCGCCAGCGAGCGGCACCTGCGCCTCGCGAAGGCCGGCGTCGAGGCGGCGGGGCTGAGGCTCCTCGGCGCCCTGCCGCGCGAAAAGGACATCGTGCTGCCCGAGCGCCACCTCGGCCTCGTGCAGGCGCAGGAGATCGAAGGGCTCGAGACGCGCCTTGGAAGAATCGCCCGCTTCGTCGGCGCCCATTGCGACCTCGACGCGATCGCCACGCTCGCCGCCGCCGGCGCGGCCCCGGCGGCCGCGGCCCCGCCTATCGCCGTCGCGCCCCCGGCGCAGCGGATCGCGCTCGCGCGCGACGACGCCTTCTCCTTCATCTACCCGCATGTGCTCTCGGGCTGGCGCGCGGCGGGGGCGCAGATCCGCTTCTTCTCGCCGCTCGCCGACGAGCCGCCGCCCGCCGACTGCGACCTCGTATGGCTGCCCGGCGGCTATCCCGAGCTGCACGCGGGAAAGATCGCCGCCGCCGGCCGCTTCCTCGACGGGCTGCGGCGCTTCGCCGCCGCAAAGCCGGTCCATGGCGAGTGCGGCGGCTACATGATCCTCGGCGAAAGCCTGACCGACGCCTCCGGCGAGGCTCACGCGATGGCCGGGCTGCTTTCCGCGCGCTTCAGCTTCGCGCGGCGCAGGCTCAACCTCGGCTACCGCGAGGCGCGACTCTGCGCCGACCATCCGCTCGGCCCGGCCGGGACGCGGCTCAGGGGCCATGAGTTCCACTACGCCACGGCTTCGGACGAAGACGCCGACGCGCCGTTCGCGCAGGGCCGCGACGCCCATGGCGGCGCCCCGGCGCGGGCGGGAGCGCAGCGCGGCGCCGTTTCGGGAAGCTTCTTCCATCTCATCGCCAAAGATTAACGTTCGATGAACGGAACGGCCCCGCATCGGGCTCTAGTTCTTTAGCAATATCAATGCTGAAAAGCGGCGATTGGTCACGTCGCGCGGGCCGTCCGTCCAATTGCTGCACTTGCGAAATAAACCTTCCCGGCGCATATAGAGAGCGACTGGAGAGGCCGCCGCGCTTGAGACGCCGGCGGCCCGCCTGGGAGGAGCGGCGAGCCGAGGGCGCGCCGCGCAAGGCGTTTTCTGGCGAGCGAGAGGCCGCGCGGCGGCGAGGCTCGGCCAACTCCGGTCACATGATTGAACGAGGCCACGGCGCGGAAAGACGCCGCCTGGCGCCGAAGGGGCGGCTTTGCGCCCGTCGGCGCCGATCCGGAAGATTGCGACGAGGCGACTTAGATGAACATGCCGATCAAAAGCCCAGACCGCCGCCACATCGTACGCCTGCCGGCGGGCGAGCGGTTCCAACTGCGCTACGTGCGCCCCGACGATCGGGCGAAGCTCGAGGAGATGTTCGCGCGCGCCTCGCCCCAGGACATGCGCTTCCGCCTGCTCGGCGCGGTGCGCGGCTTCGCGGCCCACATGGCCGAGCGGTTCGCCCATCTCGACCCGGGCGCCGAGGCCGCGATCGTCGCGACCAGCCTGCCGGGCGAAGAGCCCGAGGAGATTTACGGCGTCGTCCATATCGCCCAGGACGCGCCCGAATCAGACTCGGCCGAATATGACGTGATGGTCCGCTCGGACTTCAAGGCGCACGGCCTCGGCTACCGGCTGATGACCGAGATCCTGCAATGCGCCCGCCGGCGCGGGCTCAAGGCGGTGACCGGCTACATCTCGCCCGACAACTCCAGGATGCTGGTCATGGCCCAGGAGCTCGGCTTCGTCGCCCGCCGCGGCGAAGACAATCTCGTCGAGGTTCGTCTCGACTTCGACGATCTCGACCGCCGCGTCGAGGACGAGCTGTCCGCCGGCTGACGCGCCTGCGGTTGACGCCGGGGACGGGGCGGCCCATGTCGGCTGAAGGCTCAAGCGCGCGCGGCGCGGTCCGGGCCCGAAGGCCGGGAGCCGCGCATGAAGGATGATGAAGCCAACCGCTTTTCGGCGCGGGCGGCGCGCTACGCCCGCGTCGGCGCCAACGTCGGCGTCGTCGGCGCGCGCATAGTCGCCGCGCGCCTCGCCGGCGCCCGCGACGGGTCTGAGGCCGCGGCGCTGGCCAGGGCGCTCGGCGGCCTCAAGGGCCCGATGATGAAGGTCGCCCAGATGATGGCGACCATCCCCGACCTGCTGCCCCCCGACTACGCCGACGAATTGCAGAAGCTGCAGGCCGACGCGCCGCCGATGGGCGCGGGCTTCGTGCGGCGGCGCATGCGGGCCGAGCTCGGCGAGGCTTTCCTCGAGCGGTTCGCGAGCTTCGACTTCGCCCCCGCCGCCGCCGCCTCGCTCGGGCAGGTGCACCGCGCGGTCGCGCTCGACGGCGAGCGCCTCGCCTGCAAGCTGCAATATCCCGACATGGCCTCGGCGGTCGAAGCCGACCTCGCCCAGCTCGACGTGATCTTTTCGCTGCACCGGCGCTTCAATCCGGTGATCGACACGCGCGAGATCGTCAAGGAGATCGGCGCGCGCGTGCGCGAGGAGCTCGACTACGCCCGCGAGGCGCGCCACGCCGCGCTTTACGGCGAGATTCTGCGGGACGCGCCGGACGTGCGCGTCCCGCATGTGCGCCCGGAGCTTTCGACCGCGCGGCTCCTGACGCTCGGCTGGCTCGACGGCGCGCCGCTGCTCGAGCTCCGGAGCGCGCCGCAGGCGGCGCGCGGACGCGTCGCCGCCGCGCTGTTCCACGCCTGGTGGACGCCCTTCGCCCGCTTCGGCGTGATCCATGGCGACCCGCATCTTGGCAATTACGCCGTGTTCGGCGAGGGCGGCGCGCCGCGCGGGCCGGACGACGCGCTGGGAATCAACCTGCTCGACTACGGCTGCGTGCGCATTTTCCGGCCGGAGTTCGTCGAGGGCGTCAAGACCCTCTACGAAGCCCTGCTGCGCGACGATTTCGACCGCGCCGTCGCCGCCTACGAGCGCTGGGGCTTCCGCGGCCTCACCCGCGAGCTCGCGGAGGTCCTCAACATCTGGGCGCGCTTCATCTTCGGCCCGCTGCTCGACGACCGCGAGCGGACCATCGCCGACGGCGTCTCGCCCGGCCGCTACGGCCGCAAGGAGGCGTTCCGTGTGCACCAGGCGCTGAAGGAGAAAGGGCCCGTGCTGGTGCCGCGCGAATTCGTGTTCATGGACCGCGCGGCGATCGGCCTCGGCGGCGCCTTCCTGCATCTCGACGCGCGGCTCAACTTCCACCGCCTGTTCGAGGAGGCGATCGGCGATTTCAGCCTCGAGGCGCTGCGCGCGCGCCAGGCGGGGGCGCTGGAGCGCGCCGGTCTGCCCGCTCCCGTCTGAGCGCGAATTTTCCCGGCTACTTCGTTTGCCCTCTTGCGCGCGCGGCCAAACCCCGCCAAAGCTTGCCGCAAAGCAACGGGAGGCCAAAGCATGGCGCATGATGTAGCGGATACGCCCTTCTCCTCCGACGCCGACTACGCCGAGCGCCTTCAGAGCTACCGCTCGTTCCTGCGGCTGGCGAAATATTGCACGATGGCCGCCGCCGCCGTCGTGATCCTGCTCGCCATCCTCACCCTCTAGCGTCCCAAAGCCTACGCCGGCGACGCGCGGCGAAGCCTGCGCCGACGCGCCCTTGCGATCACGATCCTCGCGGAGCCTGTCATGCGGATTGCGGTGCAGACCGAAACCGACGCCAACGAAAGCCGCGTCGCGGCGACGCCCGAAACCGTCAAGACCCTGATCGGCCTCGGCGCCGAATTCGCCGTGCAGTCCGGCGCCGGGCGCGGCTCGGCCCTCGACGATTCGGCCTACGCCGCAGCCGGCGCGACCATCGTTCCGACCGCCGCCGACGCCGCCAGGGACGCCGACGTGATCCTGCGCGTGCGCCGGCCGACCGTCGCCGAGGTCGCGGGCGCGAAGCCCGGCGCGCTTGTCCTCGCCATTCTCGACCCCTACGATAACCTCCCCGCGCTCGGCGCGCTCGCCGGGACCGGCGTCAGCGCCTTCGCGATGGAGCTCATTCCGCGCATCACCCGCGCCCAGTCGATGGACGTGCTGTCGAGCCAGGCCAATCTCGCCGGCTACCGCGCGGTGATCGACGCGGCGGCCGCCTATGAGCGCGCCATCCCGATGATGACCACGGCGGCCGGCGCGGTGCCGCCGGCGCGCATCTTCGTCATGGGCGTCGGGGTCGCCGGCCTGCAGGCGATCGCCACCGCCAAGCGCATCGGCGGCGTCGTCACCGCCACCGACGTGCGCCCTGCGACCAAGGAGCAGGTGCTCTCGCTCGGCGCGAAATTCATCGCCGTGGAGGACGAGGAGTTCGCCGCCGCCGAGACCGCCGCCGGCTACGCCAAGCCGATGTCGGCCGAATACCAGGCGAAGCAGGCCGAGCTCACCGCCTCGCATATAGCCAAGCAGGACATCGTCATCACCACGGCGCTGATCCCCGGCCGCAAGGCCCCGGTGCTGATCACCGCGCAGATGGTCGCCTCGATGCAGCGCGGCTCGATCATCGTCGACCTCGCCGTCGAGCGCGGCGGCAATTGCGAGCTGTCGCGCCCCGGCGAAACGGTGGTGACCGAAAACGGCGTCAAGATCCTCGGCGCGCTCAACGTGCCGGGCCGCGTGCCGGCGACCGCCTCGGCGCTCTACGCCCGCAACCTCGTCAATTTCCTCAAGCCGCTGATCGACAAGGACGCCAGGACGCTCGCCGTCGACTGGGACGACGAGATCGTCAAGGCGACGCTGCTCACCCGCGACGGCGGAACGCCGCATCCGGGCTTCCAGGCGCCGGCCGATGAGCCGCCGGCCGATGAGCCGCCGGCCGACGCGACGCCCGCCGCGCAGGCCGCGCCCGAATCGGCGGCGCCCGCGGCGGAAACCGAGGCCGCGCCCGACGACGACGACGCGGAAGCGTCGGACGACGCCGCGCCGGGTCCGGACGAGACGGGGGGCGGAGCGGCGGCCCCCGGCCAGCCGCCCGCGCGACGGCAGAAACCGCGCGGCCGCGGCCCACGCCGCTGAGCCTGCGCCCTGCGGGCGACGCGCCCGAGGGGACCACGTTCTTCGAGGGAGGTATGGATGGCGACTGAAATCGATCCCCTGGCGCTGCAGCGGCTCCACGACGCCGCCGTGGCGAGCAGGGAGGCGGCGCAGGCCGCCGAATCCTATGCGGACCAGCTCGCGGCCGCAGGCCATGTGGCGACGGGCGGCCTCATCGACCCCTTCGTCTTCCGGCTGGCGATCTTCGCGCTCGCCGTCGTCGTCGGCTATTACGTCGTCTGGTCGGTCAAGCCGGCGCTGCACACGCCGCTGATGTCGGTCACCAACGCCATATCGTCGGTCATCGTCGTCGGCGCGCTGCTCTCGGCGACCGTTGACGCGAGCCATGGCGAGGAGCCGGGCGCCTTCGCCGCCAAGATCTTCGGCTTCATCGCCCTCGTGCTCGCCTGCGTGAACATCTTCGGCGGCTTCCTCGTCACCGAGCGCATGCTCGCCATGTACAAAAAGAAGGCGTAAGCGATGAGCGCCAATTTCGCGGCCGTCCTCTACCTCGTCGCCGGCCTTCTGTTCATCTACGCGCTGCGCGGCCTCTCGAGCCCCGAAACCTCGCGCCGGGGCAATCGCGCCGGCATGATCGGCATGGCGATCGCGATGATCACCACGCTGCTCTACAACCCGCCGTCCGGCGCGCTGTCGTGGATCCTGATCTTCCTCGGCGTCGGCCTCGGCGGCGCGATCGGCGCCTGGCGCGCGCGCACCATCCAGATGACGGCGATGCCGCAGCTCGTCGCGCTGTTCCACGCCCTCGTCGGCCTCGCCGCGGTGCTGGTGGCGGCGAGCGCGCTCCATGCGCCGCGCGCCTTCGGCCTCGGCTCGCCGATCCATGGCGGCAGCCTCGTCGAGATGTCGCTTGGCGCGGCGATCGGCGCCCTGACTTTCACCGGCTCGGTGATCGCCTTCCTGAAGCTCGACGGGCGCATGTCGGGGCGCCCGATCCTGCTGCCGCACCGCCACCTCATCAACATCGGCCTCGGCGTCCTCCTGTTCCTGTTCATCGTCGCCTTCACGACGAGCGCGGACCATGCGGTGTTCTGGGCCATCGTCGCCGTCTCGCTGGCGCTCGGCGTGCTGCTGATCATCCCGATCGGCGGCGCCGACATGCCGGTCGTGATCTCGATGCTGAACTCCTACTCCGGCTGGGCGGCGGTCGGCATCGGCTTCACCCTCTCGAACCTCGCCCTTATCATCACCGGCTCCCTCGTCGGCTCGTCCGGCGCGATTCTGTCCTACATCATGTGCAAGGGCATGAACCGCTCCTTCATCTCCGTCATCCTCGGCGGCTTTGGCGGCGAGACGGAGGCGCCGGCGTCGGCCGCGACGGCCGATCCGGACGCGCCGCAGCGCGAGGTGAAGAAGGGCACGCCGGAGGAAGCAGCCAAGCTGTTCAAGGCGGCCAAGCTCGTCATCATCGTGCCGGGCTACGGCATGGCGGTGGCGCAGGCGCAGCACGCGCTGCGCGAGCTGGCCGACCTCATCAAGAAGAACGGCGGCGAGGTCAGATACGCCATCCACCCGGTCGCCGGCCGCATGCCCGGCCACATGAACGTGCTGCTCGCCGAGGCCAACGTGCCCTATGACGAGGTCTTCGAGCTCGAGGAGATCAACGAGGACTTCAAGAAGGCCGACGTCGCCTATGTCATCGGCGCGAACGACGTGACCAATCCGGCCGCCAAGACCGACCCGAAGTCGCCGATCTACGGCATGCCGATCCTCGACGTCGAGGACGCGAAGAACGTCCTGTTCGTCAAACGCGGCATGGGCTCGGGCTACGCCGGCGTCGAGAACGAGCTGTTCTTCAGGCCGAACACCACCATGCTGTTCGGCGACGCCAAGAAGGTGACCGAGGCGATCGTGCGCGCGATGGAGTGACGCGCGCCGTCCACGACTGCGATGCGAGGCCCGGTCCGGCGCAAGCCCGGCCGGGCTTTTTTCGGCCCGCCTCTTGCTCTACTTAGAGACGACCACGGCCCGTGACCCTTCGAACGTCAGCGAGACCGCATGAGCCAAACGCCCGAAGCGGCGCGCCGCGCCTCCGACCCCGACGCGCTGCTGCGCCTCGTCCGCGCCTCGATCTGCGTCGCCGCGATCGGCTCCTGGATCGCGCTCGTCGTCCTGTCGCTCGTCCCCGGAGTCGCGCGCCCGCGCACCGGCCTGTCCGGCAACACCGAGCATTTCATCGCCTATCTCCTCGCCGCCTTCGCCACGCGCCTCGTGTTCGAGCGACCTTCGAGCCTCTGGCAGGTCGCCGGCTTCTCCGCGGCGGCGGGCGCCTTCGAGATTCTCCAGACCTGGGTGCCCGGCCGCACGCCGGCCGTGGACAACTGGGCGACGAGCCTCGCCGGCGCGGCGGTCGGCGTCGGGCTCGCCGCCGGCGTCACGCGCCTCATCCGCGGCCGCGCCAGAGCGTCGTCCGCGCGGATCGAATCGCCCTGATCGGCAGACTGGCGACACCATTTTTAAGCTCGAGCGCCGCCAATGCGGCGCGAACCCCGTGGAAGGACCGCCCATGCCGCACGTCGCCGACGACTTCCCCGACGACCTCAAGGCGGTGGCGCGCCTGCCCAATCTCGACATCGAGATCCGCCGGCGGCGCGAGGCGGGAAGCGAGCTCGTGACGATCGCCCTGCGCGCGACGCCCTCCTTCGAGGAGTTGTTCGGACGCTTCGACGCGCCCTCCCCGGCCGCGTTCTGGCTGCGCGCGGTCGGGGCCGCTTGGGCGCCGTGGCTGCGCCTGTGGGGCCTTCCGCAGCCGGAAACGCCCCGGCTCGCCGCGCGGCGCGCCGGCGAGGTCTGAGGCCCTCAGCCGCGCGACAGGCGGCGCCGGTTGGCCGAGGCCGTCTTGTGGATCGGCGCCAGCGCCCGCCCGAAAGCGAGGCTGGCCCCGCTGGCGATGCGCAAGCCTCGCGCGCCAAGGCGGAGCATGTCGGCTGGCGTCGGCGCCCGTCCGGCGATGGCGAGCGCGGCGAAATCGCGCCCCTGCGCAATGCAGTCCTCGCGCAGCGCCGCCCAGTCGGCAAGGAGCGAGACGCCCGACAGCGAGAAGGCGCGCGCCTTCTCGAAGCCCATCAGGCCGAGCTCGGCGTAATCGGCCCGCATGGGATCGCGCGCCGCCGCGCCAATGATCGTCCCGCGCCGCAAGATCACCTCCCGGCTCGCCTGCGCCGTCTCACTGAGCGCGAGCGCGTTGCGCCAGAACGAGGCGGCGAATTTCGTCGGATCGGGGAAGAAGAACATGAACACTCCGGGAGATGGAACGACGGGTGGCGCGCAGGATCTGACGCGTCGCGGAAACGGCGCGCCACAACGCTTGTAATCGAACTCGCTGCAACGCACCATCCAACGGACGTCGCCCGTATGCCGCAAGACCTTCAATAAACATCCGCCTGATAGCGCCCCGCCTTCTTCATCTCGGCGACGATCGCCTGCGCCTCCTTGCGCTCGATCTTCTTGCCCTCCTCAAAAATGTCGACGATCGCCCGCTCGACATCCGCCGCCATGCGCTTGGCGTCGCCGCAGATGTAGAAATGCGCGCCGCGCTCGAACCACGCCAGAAGCTCCTCCGCCTCCTCGCGCATCCTGTCCTGCACGTAGGTCTTTTCCTCGCCGTCGCGCGACCAGGCGAGCGACAGCTTCTTCAGCGCGCCCCTGGCCTGAAAATCCTCGATCTCCTCTTCATAGAAGAAATCGGCGGCGCGGCGCTGGTGGCCGAAGAACAGCCACATGTCGCCGTTCGCGCCTGATGCGACGCGCTCGTGCATGAAGGCGCGGAAGGGCGCGATCCCCGTGCCCGGGCCGCACATGACGATCGGCGTCGAACCATCCGCCGGCAGCGCGAAGTTGTGCGCCTTCTGCACATAGGCCTTGAAGCCCGCGCCGGGCATGATCCGCTCGGCGAGCCAGGACGAGGCGACGCCTTTGCGCACGCGCTCGCCGATCAGGTAGCGCACATGGTCGACCGTCAGCGTCAGCCGGCCCGGCGCCGTCTTCGGCGAGGAGGAAATGGAATAGAGGCGCGGCTGTAGCGGCTCGAGCGATTCGACGAAGGCCTCCGGGTCCGGCCTGATCCCGGGGAATTTCTCCAGCGCGGCGAGCACGTCGAGCGTTTTCGCGTCGCCGTCAGGGTCGTCGCCCTTGGCCAGCGCTTTCGCGAGCTTCCTGCGCTCGCCGCCGACCATGTAGGAGATGAGCTCGAACAGCGCGTCGGGCGCGGCGCCGAGCGCGATCTCATGCATCAGGACCTCGCGCAGCGTCTTGTCGGCGATCGGGAAATCGTCCGGAGCATGGATCGCCGCGATCACCTGATCGACGAGTTCGGGATCGTTCGAGGGGAAGACGCCGAAGCTGTCGCCGACGACATAATCGAGGCCGCTTTCCGAGAGGTCGAACTCGATGTGGTAGGTCGATTTCTCCGAATCGGCCTTGTTGAGGCGCCGGCGCGACACGAACTTCGCCTCGACCGGATTTTCGCGCGCGTAGCCGAGCGGCTTGGCGGATTTCTTCGGCGCCGCGGCTGGAGCGGCCTCGGCGGCGGGCGCAGGAGCGGCGCCGGCGCCTTCGACGAGCGTCTTCAGCGCGCGCGCCGTCGGCTTCTCGCCCGGCGCGCAGAGATTGAGGCGCGTCTCCTGCCCGCTCGCGATCGCGGCGGCGTATTTCCGGCAGTCGTAGCCGCACTGGCCGCAATCCTGCTGCGCCATCGCCGCCATCAGCCGCAGCGGCAGCGGGCGCCCTTCGGCGAGCTTCATACGTTCGTCGAGCGGGATGGTCGGATCGTGCCAGGCGATCTCCTCCTCCGGCTCGGGCGCGGGGGCGGCGACGCCGGCCGCCGCCGCGACGTCTGGCGCGATCAGCCCGGCGACGAAGCCGTTGAGCCACGCGCGCTGCTCCTCCGAGAACGGCGCCGTGTCGGGAACCAGCGGTGGAGCGATCCGGGGAATTTCGTGGACGCTCACAGGCAGGCCTCCGCGACGGCGCGCAGCTCCGCGATGGGACGACTCAGGGTGAACTGCTGGAAGCTCTGGTCCGGCGCGTCGCGGCCCGCCATGTAGGCCTTGAGCAGCCCTTCGACGAGGCGCGGCGCGGCGCTCGCCTTGACGTTCCTGACGAGTTCGCGGCCGATCGCGCCCTCGGCGCCGAAGCCGCCTCCAACATAGACGTCGAAGCCGTCGACCTGGTCGGACTCCTCATTGTCGGGGTCCTCGGCGACGCGCGCGCCGATGAGTCCGATGTCGCCGATATAATGCTGCGCGCAGGAGTTGTGGCAGCCGGTGACGTGAATGTTGACCGGCTGATCGACCTCAATGCGCGGCTCGCACCAGTCGGCGATGGTCGCCGCCGCGCCCTTGGTGTCGGCGCTCGCGAAGCGGCAGCCCTTCGAGCCGGTGCAGGCGACGAGGCCGGCGCGGATGGAGGAAGCTCGCCAGTCGAGGCCGCAGGCCTCGATCCGCGCCTTCGCCTCGTCGAGTTTTTCGGCCGCGATTCCCGGCAGCAGCAGGTTCTGCCAGACGGTGAGGCGGATCTCGCCGTCGCCGCATTCGCGCGCGAGTCGTGCGACCTCGCGCATCTGGACGGTGGTCAGGCGGCCGAGCGGCAGCACGAGGCCGATGTAGAAAAGCCCGTCCTGACGCTGCGGATGGACATCGACATGGCCGGCGCGGTCGTGCGGCGGCCGGGACTCCAGAAAGCCTTCGTCGACGCGCGCGAGCTTCGCCCCGAGCTTCTCCTCGACGAGCTCTAAAAAGGCGTCGAAGCCCATGGCGTCGAGCACATATTTGAGCCGCGCCTTCGTCCGGTCCGTGCGGTTTCCGGCGTCGATGAAGACGCGCACGATGGCGTCTGCGAGCTTCGTCGCGTCGGCGGGGGCGACGACGACGCCGGTCGGACGGGCGAGGTCCTTGTGGCCGGAGATTCCGCCGAGCGCGAGGCGGAACCAGACGCCGGGCGCGACGGACGCGCCCTCCTTCGCCTCGACCGCCTGAAAGCCGATGTCGTTGGTGTCCTCGAGCGTCGGGATGGGACCGCCGCCGTCGAAGGCGACGTTGAACTTGCGCGGCAGGCCGCTCATCACGCGCTCGTTCTGCACATGGAAATGCCACTCGCGCGCGAAGGGGCGCGTGTCGATCAGCTCGCGCGGGGCGAAGCCGGCGGTGGCGTCGCCGGTCACGTTGCGGATGTTGTCGGCGCCCGAATGGCGCGAGGAGAGGCCGGCGTCCTCGATCGCCTCGACGAGGTCGGTCGCGCAGCGCGCCGGAATCTCGCGCATCTGCAGGTTGGCGCGCGTCGTCACATGGCAATAGCCGCCGGCGTAGCGGTCGGCGGCGTCGGCGAGCGCCTCGAACTGCCAGTGCGTGACGACGCCGTTGGGAATGCGCAGGCGGCACATATAGGCGTTCTGGTTCGGCGCGACGTAGAAAAGGCCGTAGTAGCGCCAGCGGAAATTGTCCGGCGGCTTGGGGAACTCGTCGCGCCGCGCCTGCTCCTTCAGCCTGGGGTAGGCGTCGAAAGGATGCTCCTCGCGCTTCCATTTCTCCTGGTCGGCGAGCTTCCCGCCCTCCGCCTCCTGGCGCGCCATGGCGGCGAGATGCGGCGCGTCGGGCCCGCTCGGCGCGGCGGGGCCTTGCGCCGGGGCGCGCGCGCTGCGGGAAATCTTCAGGCCGGAGGCGAAGCCTTCGAGATAGCGCGTCTGCTTGGGACTGAAACCGCCGCCCATGCGTCTCTCTCCTTGAAGCGGGACATCTGGCCGGAAATTTTCGCAAGCTTTGTGCCAGACGGGAGACCTTCCCGAACGGGCCAAAGCCTGGCCGTAATGCGTTGGCGCGCCGGTTCGCCGGCGCGTTCTCGCCTGCGCCGGCCTGCGGCCGGGCTTGACCTGCGGCCGTCGATGGGGCAGAGACTGGCCGCAGTTCTCCGAACCGGCCTCGCGCCGGTCGTTTTCGTTTGGAATGGTCTGATGAAAGTCCGCAACTCGCTCAAATCGCTGCGCACGCGTCATCGCGACAACCAGCTCGTGCGCCGCAAGGGCCGCGTCTACATCATCAACAAGACGCAGAAGCGCTATAAGGCCCGCCAGGGCTGACCGGCGCGCCGGGCGGGGCCGCTCCCGGCGCCTTGTTTCGCCCGGCGCTTTGATTTTCGCCCCGCGGCGTCTTACGCTTCGGCCATGGCCAGCCGCCTTTTCTCCTCCGCGCTCGCCCTGAGCCTCGCCGTCGCCGCGCCCTCCCGCGCGCAGGAGGACGAGCCGGTCTTTCCGCGGCCCCGTCCGCCCGCGGACGCGGAGGCGCCGCCGTCCTCCTGGCCAGGCGGTCTTCCGGACGGTTGGCGCGCGCTCGGCGACGACGAGCCGCCGCTCCGCCAGAACGCTCCCTCGCTTGATTTCGGCCGCGACAGCCGTTTCGCCCCGCCGGGCTCGCTCGCGCCGCGCAAGCCGGCGCCGAAGGATGAGGCGACGCTCAAGGCCGAGCGCGAGAAGGCGCAGGCCGAGGCGCTGCGCAAGGCGCTCGAGCCGAAGCCCGATCCCGCCGTTCTGCGCGCGCAGGCGCTCGACGTCCTGTTCGCGCGGCTCGCGGCGACCAACGACCCGGCGCAGGCGGAGCCCATCGTCGCCGCCATCCAGCGCATCTGGACTCAGCCGAACTCCGACACCGCGAGCCTGATCCTGCAACGCGCGCAGGCGGCGGTCGACGCGCGCAGTTACGACGCCGCCCTCGCCCTCCTCGACCGGCTGACGGCGATCGCGCCGGACTGGGCCGAGGCGTGGAGCGAGCGCGCCGCCGTGCGCATGCTCGCGGGCGACGCCGAAGGCGCGATGGGAGACATCGACCGGACGATCCGCCTCGAGCCGCGCCAGTTCGACGCGCTCGCCAATCTCGGCGGGCTCCTTGAACGCGAAGGCCTCGAGAGCCGGGCGCTTGAGGCCTATGAGAAGTCGCTGCGGATCTATCCGGCGCAGCCGGCGCTGAAGGAGGCGGTCGAGAAGCTCGAGGTCAAGGTGCGCGGACGCGACATCTGAGCGAGGCCGGCCCGTCGCGGCGCGGCCCTTTCGACGTCGGCGCGAAAAAATCCGGGGCGGGAACGCGTCCCGCCTCGGGCTTCAGGCGCGCCGGGCGCCGTCAGGGACAGGGCGAGGCGTATTTGGCGGCGACGTTGAGGTCGAGCGGCGCGGTCCCGTCAATCGGGGTGATATTGGTCAGCTGAACGGTCAGTTGTTGCGAGTAGACCGTCCGTTTCAGCGGCACCATCAGCACGTTCGCCCACACCTTGGGCGCGCCCGCGAGGATTCCGCCGGAGACTGCAGCGTCGGCCGAGGCGATCGCGCGGTCGAAGTTGACGATCAGGTTGGCGTCGCCTGTCGAGGAGAAGCCGCAGCTCGAGGTGTAGGACGGCGTGGGCAGCGTCGGCGGAGCAGCCGTGGTGGTCGGCGAATCGACCGCCGTCTGGCTGGCCGCGTCGGCGCCCTGCCGCACGAAAGCGTACAGCGCGAACAGGGAATAGGCCGCGGCCTCTCGCGGCAGGGCGCCCGTCTGCGCGTAGGTCTTCCAGAAGTTGGCCACGGTCTGGTTCGGGAGCCAGATATAGGGCCGCGGATCGTTGTAGGAGGCTTTCGGGGCGATGACGACATTGGTCATGCGCTCGTCATCGCCCCACGGCTGCGTATTGGTGTTGAGCGCGACGTCATAGGTCCCGCGGTAGGCGCCGGCGTAAGTGCGCCAGTCCGGCGCCAGGAACGGCGCCGTCGTCGGCGGCGTCGCCGGCAACGCGGCCTTCAGGATTTCCTGCGTCCAGAATATGAAAAAACGCGAGCTGATCTCATGGTTCCAGCCGTATCGCGACCCCCCGTGCCACTCCCCGGGCTGCAGCATGACGGTGATCGGGCGGCCCTGCGCGGCGAGCTGGCGGGCGAAAACGTCATGGTTCGTCACCGGAGTCATGTCTTCGACGGGACGCGTCAGACCGCCATAGACGTCGCTTTGCGTATCCGCGAGGAAGAGAAACGGCGTCCACGGCGGCGGCAGATAGGGCGATTGATCGAGTTCGTCGAAGGCCGCGACAGCGAGGACGCGCTGCGGCGCCTTGGTCGGATCGGGATTGGACAGCAGCGGGCTCGAGGCGGTGATCGCGGCGCCTGCGGCGCCCGCCGAAAAACCGATGAGGACGACGTTGAGATGCTGGATCTCGGGATGGTCGGGCAGCGCCTGCGAGCCGGCCTTCAGCGTGTCGAGGATGCGCTGGGCGCTCGACGCCGGATCGGTCCAGTCGAGGAAAATGTTGAGCAGCACGGCGTTGTAGCGCCGGGCGAGAGTGCGCAAGTTAATTTCGGAGTTCGGCAGCACTCCCGTCATGTTGTTGACGATTGCGAGCCGCACGGGTTGCGACGTGTCGGTGACGAATGCGGGACGGCCGGCGAAAAGTCCGTCCCAGGAGGCGGCCTGAGCCGACGACATGAAACCCGCCGCGAGCGCGCAGAAAGCGGCGATCTTCAGAGTGGAGAATAATTTTCGCATCGGTCCAGCGTCTTTCCAGAAAGAGGTCCAACGCAAGGCTACGAATAACTAACGAATGATAAAATACATTTTTCGTTATAATTTATAACGAAATATCGCGACCGGCTGCGGCGCGTCGCGAAGGGTGACGAGAAGAGCGGCGATTCGCTTGGCGCGCTTACGCGCGGAGCGCCGGAGATCTCACCGCCAGCGGCGCGCGGCGCGCAGCAGGGTCCACTGGCGTCGCCACTGCGGACGCTCGACGCGGCTTGTGAACGGATCGTAGCCGCGTCTCTCCATAAGCCGCAGATAGGGCTCGCACAGGCTCGCCGGCAGGCAGGCAGGGCGCGCCCCGGGCGGCATGGCCTCGAGCGCGCCGGGCAGCGCGGCGAGATGGGAGCGGGCGAGCGCGCGCATGTCGGCGAGCGCGGCGAGAAGCGCGGGCGCGGCCCGTCCCGACAGCGCCTCCTGCGCCGAAATTCCGTGCGCGGCGAGGAGATCGCGCGGCACATGAAGCCTGCCGCGCGCCGCGCTCCATGGATAGGCGCGCAGCAGCCCGACGAGCGCGTAGGCGACGCCGGCGTGACGCGTCGCGGCAGGCTCGATCGCGCGCGTCTGCGGCGCGAGGATCGCCGCGGCGAGGCGCATGGGGACGGAAGAGGTGGCGTTTGCGTAGGCTTCGAGCGCGGCGACGTCGGCTGGCGGCGCTTCGTCGAGGTCGGACTCGCGCGCCTCGATCAGTTCGACGAGCGGCTCGCGCGGCAGGTCGAACCGCGCGACCGCGGCGAGGAGCGCGGCGGCGACCGGATTGGCCTGGGCCGCGCCGTCGCCGGCCGCGAGCGCGTCGCGCCACCACTGCAGGCGCATCAGTCCGAGCGTCGGCTCACGGACCTGCGCGACGGCGCGGGCGATCTCGAGGTTGAAGGCGTAGATCGCGTGGACGGCGGGCCGCGCAGGCGCCGGGATGAACAGGCAGGCGAGCCAGCGGTCCGGGTCCTCGCGCCGCACAAGCTCGCCGCACCAGGCGAAACCGTCGTCCGCGGCGGGCGCGCTCATGGCGTCGCCAGCAGCGCGGCGGCGACGCGCCGCCTCTCGCCGAGGAGGATGGGATAGGTGCGGGCCGCCGCGCCCGTCTGCATCGGCTCGGGCCTGATCCCGGCCTCGCGCAGGCGCCGCAGAAGTTCGGGATCGAGCGGGACGAGCCGCTCGCCGACGCCGACGAGCAGATGTTCGATCGCCCCGCGCGGCTCGGCGAAGACGCGGGCGAGCGATTCGATCGTAATGTCGGCGGGCTCGCGCGCGTCCCAGGCGTAGACGCCGGACGGCAGGGCGAGGATCGAGCCGCGATGCGACATGCCGGCGAAGCGGAAGCCGCCCGCGCCATAGCCCTCGATCTCATGGGCGCCGGGCAGGAAGCCGCCCGGCGGCGCGCTCGGACCGCCGCCGCTCATCGGGCTCAGGCGGATTCGCTGGCGAGCTTGCCCGCGCCGGGATCGGCGCCGACCGTCTCGTTGCGCAGGCCGAGGTAGATGAGCATCGGCGAGCAGATGAACACCGCCGAGTAGGTGCAGACGAACACGCCGAACAGCATGGCGAGCGAGAAGGAGCGGATCACCTGGCCGCCGAAGATCACCAGCGACAGGAGGGCGAGGATCACGGTGGTCGCCGTCATGATGGTGCGCGGCAGCACCGCGTTGATCGACATGTCGATCAGTTCGTCGGTCGGCATCCTGCGGTATTTGCGCATCATCTCGCGGATGCGGTCGAGCACCACGACGGTCTCGTTGAGCGAATAGCCGACGATGGTCAGGATCGCGGCGATCGACGTCGTGTTGAACTCGAGCCGGGTCAGCGAGAAGAAGCCTACGGTCAGCAGGAGATCGTGCATCGTGGCGATGATCGCCGCCACGGCGAACTGCCATTCGAAGCGGAACCAGAGGTAGCAGAGCACCGCGACGATGGCGACGACGACGCCGAGCGTGCCCGACTGCACGAGCTCGTTGGAGACGCGCGGGCCGACCACCTCGATGCGGCGGATTTCATACGCGTCGCCGAGCGCCGCGCGCACGCGCGAAACCGCCGCCTGCTGCTCGGCCGCCTCGCCGAGCGGACCATGCTGCACGCCGAAACGGAAGGTGACGTCGGAGGGCTGGCCGAAGCCCTGCACCTCGACGTCGCCGAGATTGAGCGCGTGCGCCTCGGCGCGCAGCTGCGCGAGGTCGGCGACGCCCGATTTCGCGCGCAGCTCGATGAGCGTGCCGCCTGAAAAATCGATGCCGAAGTTGACGCCGAGGGTCAGAAACAGCGTCACGGACAGGATCGAGAGCAGCGCCGAGAAGGGGTAGCTCACGCGCCGGAAGCGCATGAACGGGAATTTCGTCGTCTCGGGCGCGAGGCGCAGAAGCTTCATGGCGGTTCCGTTGCGGGCCGCCGGGCGGCCTGCGTCGAGAGGTCAGATCGGCAGGCGCGTCGGCTTCGCCCTGCGGTACCATAGCGTGATCATCATCCGCGTCATGGTGACGGCGGTGACGATGGTCGTCAGCACGCCGAGCGCCAGCGAGACGGCGAAGCCGCGCACCGGGCCGGCGCCGAGGAAATAGAGGATCGCCGCGGCGACGAACATCGTCACGTTGGAGTCGACGATGGTCGCGAAGGCGCGGTTGAAGCCGGCGTCGAGCGAGGAGACGATCGAGCGCCCCGAGTGGTTCTCCTCGCGGATGCGCTCGTAGATCAGGACGTTCGAATCGACCGCCATGCCGATGGTCAGCACGATGCCGGCGATGCCCGGCAGGGTCAGCGTCGCGTTGAGCAGGACGAGGCCGGCGAAGATGAAGGCGATGTGCACGAACAGCGCGACGTTGGCGAAGACGCCGAACACGCCGTAGGTCGCGAGCATGTAGGCGGCGACGAGGAAGGCGCCGACATAGGCCGCGCGCTTGCCGGCGTCGATCGAATCCTGGCCGAGCCCCGGCCCGACGGTGCGCTCCTCGACGATCGAGAGCTTGGCTGGCAGCGCGCCGGCGCGCAGGAGAATCGCGAGGTTGTTGGCCTGCTCGACGCTGAAGCGGCCCGAAATCTGGCCCGAGCCGCCGGTGATCGGCGAGAGGATGCGCGGCGCCGAGATCACCTTGCCGTCGAGCACGATGGCGAAGGGCTTGCCGACGTTCTCGCTGGTCACCTCGCCGAAGCGCTGGCCGCCGCGCAGGTTGAAGCGGAAATTGACGACGGGCTCCTGCGTGCGGCTGTCGAAGCCGGGCTGCGCGTCGGTCAGGTCCTCGCCCTGCACCATGACGCGCTTCTCGACCGGCAGCGTCGCGCCGGGGCGCTCGACGTCGGGCAGCGTCTCGACCTCGGAGGGGTCGGCGCCGGGATCGGCGACGAGACGGAACTCGAGCTTCGCCGTCGTGCCGAGAATCTCCTTGAGCTTGCCCGTGTCCTGCAGGCCGGGCACCTCGACGAGCACGCGGTCGTCGCCCTGGCGCTGGATGTTCGGCTCGGTCGTGCCGAGCGCGTCGACGCGACGGCGCAGCACCTCGATCGACTGCTCGACGGCGCGGCGCACCTTGGCCCTGACGCCGGCGTCGGTCACCGTGAACTGGATGAGGCCGTCGCCTCCCTCCGAGACGTCGAAGGCGGCGGGCGCCGCCGCGCCCGAAAGGCCCGAGCTCGCGCCGCTCGCGAGGTCGCGCAGCTTGGGCATGACGCGGGCGCGCTCGGCGGCGTCGGGAATGCGCAGCTGCACGCCGCGCGGCGTCACGCCGACGCCGCCTGAAATCGCGACCTTCTCATCGCGCAGCGTGCGGCGCACGCCGTCGCGCAAATTGTCGATCATCGTCTTGGTGACCGACTGCCCGTCGACCTCGAGCAGCACATGCGAGCCGCCCTGCAGGTCGAGGCCGAGCACGATCGGCCGGATCGGCAGGAACGACGGCGCGTGCGCCATCAGCGCCTCGCGCGCGCCCTGCGGCAGCAGGCTCGGAACGACGAGCAGGAGCGCGAAGACGGTCATCGCGACGATCGAGGCGATTTTCCAGGTCGCGAAGCGCAGCATGGTCAGAAGCGGTCCCGAGGCGGTCGGCGGCTGGGTTGACGAGGCGGCGCGCCTCAGGCGTTGGCGACGTCCTTGGCCGGCTCGCCGCGCGAGCGCACGTCGGTGACGAGGCCGCGCATCACCCGCACCCGCACGTTGGGGGCGATCTCGAGCTCGACCTCGGCGTCGTCGACGACTTTCGTGACCTTGCCGATCAGGCCGCCCGAAGTCACCACGCTGTCGCCGCGGCGCAGACCCTTGACGAGGGCGGCGTGGTCGCGGGCGCGCTTCTGCTGCGGCCGGATGATCAGGAGATACATGATGCCGAGGATCAGGACGAAAGGCGCCAGCTGCATCAGCACGTCGGTCGCGCCGCCGGCGCCTCCGGACGCCTGGGCGTAAGCTGGCGTGATCAGCGTGAACACAAGGCCCCTCCATTCAATCATTCGACTGGCGGCGCGAGCCTAACCCCGCCCGCCAAAAGCGCGCGGACTATAACCGCGGCGAGCGTGAAAGCAATGCCGGCTCTGGCCAGCGCCGGCGCGCATGGCCTATAGGCTGCCGCGCGACCCGCAACGAGGCCCTTGATGACCGATTCTCCTCTTTCCGCGGCCCTGGCGCAGCTCGAGCGCATCGCCGCGGCGCTCGAGCGCCTCGCCCCGCCCGAAGCGGAAAAGCCCGACTTCTCGACCGCCGACGCCTTCGTCTTTTCGGCCGCCGCGCCGCATTTTTCCCCCGTCGCGCGCGTCAACCGCGTCGAGATGGCCCTGCTCAAGGGGGTCGAGCGGATGCGCGACGCCCTCGCCGACAACACCGAGCGCTTCGCGCGCGGCCTGCCGGCCAACAACGCGCTGCTGTGGGGCGCGCGCGGCATGGGCAAGTCCTCGCTGGTCAAGGCCGCGCACGCCGAGATCAACCGTCGGCTCGCCGCCGAGCCGGGCTTCTCGCCGCTGAAGCTCGTCGAGATCCATCGCGAGGACATCGACGCCCTGCCCGCGCTCATGAGCGCGGCGCGCGAGGCGCCGTTCCGCTTCATCGTGTTCTGCGACGACCTCTCCTTCGACGGCGCCGACGCCAACTACAAGTCGCTGAAGGCGGTGCTCGAGGGCGGCATCGAGGGACGACCGGACAACGTCCTGTTTTACGCGACGTCGAACCGCCGCCACATCCTGTCGCGCGAGATGGTCGAGAATGAGCGCTCGACGGCGATCAACCCCGGCGAGGCGGTCGAGGAGAAGGTCTCGCTGTCCGACCGCTTCGGCCTGTGGCTCGGCTTCCACCCCTGCTCGCAGGACACCTATCTCGCCATGGTGCGGGGCTACGCGGAGCGTTACGGCCTTGACCAGGACCCGGCCGAAACCGAGCGCGAGGCGCTCGAGTGGGCGATCACGCGCGGCTCGCGCTCCGGGCGCGCCGCCTGGCAATATGTGCAGGACCTCGCCGGAAGGCTCGGCAAGCGGCTGGAGTGAAGGCGCGCGCCGCCTCGCGGCGCTATTCCGCCGCCTGCGCCTCGTCGGGCGCGCCGACGAAGGCCAGCGCCTCGCGCAGGACCTCGACGCCGGCGCCCCTGCGCTGCGCCTGCGTCGCCAGATGACGACGGAAGGCGCGCGCGCCGGGGCGCCCGTTGTAGAGGCCGAGCATGTGCCGCGTCATCGCCGCGAGCGGGACGCCCTCGGCGAGGCGCGCCTCGAGATAGGGGACATAGGCCTCGACCGCGCCGAACGCGTCGGCGAAGGACGCCGGCTCGCCGAAAAGCTCGGGGTCGACGGCGAGCAGCAGCGCCGGGTCCTGATAGGCGGCGCGCCCGACCATGACGCCGTCGACCTCCTTGAGCCGCTCGCGCGTCGCCTCGATCGTCGTCAGGCCGCCGTTGACGACGACGGGAACGTCGGGATGGGCGAGCTTGAGGCGGCGCACGATGTCGTAGTCGAGCGGGGGAATGTGGCGATTGTCCTTCGGCGACAGCCCGTCGAGCCAGGCCTTGCGAGCGTGCACGATCAGCGCGTCGGCGCCGGCCGCGACGACGCGTCCGGCGAAGCCGAACAGCGCCTCCTCCGGGTCCTGCTCGTCGACGCCGATGCGGCACTTGACGGTGACGGGAAGCGCGACCGCCGCCTTCATCGCCGCGACGCCCTCGGCGACGAGGTCCGGCGCGCGCATCAGGCAGGCGCCGAACGCGCCCTTCTTCACCCGCTTCGACGGGCAGCCGACGTTGAGGTTGATCTCGTCGTAGCCGAAGTCGGCGCAGGCGCGCGCAGCCGCCGCGAGCTCTTCGGGCTCGCTGCCGCCGAGCTGGACGGCGAGCGGCCGTTCGGCCGGATCGAAGCCGATGAGGCGCGCGCGCGGGCCATGCAGCACGGCGCCGGCGGCGACCATCTCCGTATAGAGCCGCGCCCGGCGCGACAGCAGGCGATGCAGGGAGCGGCAGTGGCGGTCGGTCCACTCCATCATCGGCGCGACGCAGAAGCGCCACGCGTTGAAATCGCTCGATTTTTCAGTCAATATAACCTCTTGCGGCGCCGCCGGATCGCGCCCGTTCACGCTCATTTCTTTTCATTTCCGCCCGTTTCCGGGCAGGTTTACGCCAAACGCGTAAATCTCTCGGGCGGAAGGTGTAAATAAGAGCGGTCGCCGCAACGCGTCGCAAGGACGGCCCGGCCTCCTGAGGCGCAAATTCTTATCATGCGCGCCTGCGTCGTTGTCCATCGTCGGCCCGTCTTGAAACATGTCCCCAGGCGGGCGGGAGAGGCGCGGGCGCCGACAATCGACGCTTCAGCCGGAGAATTTTTCGAAATCCGCCTCAGGCGCCCAAGCCTGCAATCTTGACGTTCCAGCGCTTGAGGAAGACCTTGCGGCTGGAAACGCCAGGATGAACGCGGATGACGGAACTCGAGAGTCCGACGACAAGTCAGCCGAGCGGTCCGGACGCCTTTGCGTCGGGTTCCGGGAAGCCGCAGTCCGCGCGCGAGCCGCATGGGCTGAAGGCGAAGGCGGCCGAGGAGGTCCGCAGCTTTTTGGCGCTCTTCTTCTATCTTTGGGTGGTGTTCGGCGTTTTCATGCTGAATCAGGACATCGCCCAGCGCGAGGACGGCATAAATTTCGCCATGCAGGGTTTCGCCGTCGTCAATGCCCTGGTCTTCGCGAAAGTTGTGCTGGTCTTCAACATGTTCGACCCCGGCGCATGGCTGCGCAGGCGCCCGCTCATCTATCCGATCGTCTATGAAACCTTTCTCGTCACGATTCTTCTTCTTGTCGTGCATGTCGCCGAGAGGGTGATCAACGGGCTGATCCGCGGCAGGACGATGCTCGAGAGCCTTCCGAGCATCGGCGGCGGCGGTCTTGCGGGATTGCTGAGCGCCTCGGTCATCATGTTCGTCGCGCTGCTGCCGCTCTTCGGATTGCGGAACCTTGACCTCGCGATGGGGCGCGGCCGCCTCCGGGCGATGCTATTGGGGGGAAAAAGCGGCTCGTGACGCCGATCGGCGACGCCGCCGCGCTCCGCAGGCGCGCAGGCTCAGCTGCGGCTGAATTCGCCGGCTGGCGATCGGCGCTCCGCCTGAAACCTTCAGAGGCTCGTTTGCGTCATGAAAACGCGGCGGGCGGCCTTCACTGCTGCTCAGCCAACGCCACGTTCAATCTCTCGCACGATGCTCATGAAGGCGGCGGCCGCTGGCGATATCATCCGATCGCGCTTGAGGATGAAACCATAATCCACGCTAAGGAACGGCGTCTCGACGGGCAGCATGACAAGATCGTCCGCATCGCTCGCGATCTGAAACGGCAACCCGGCCGAAAGCGCTTCGCCTTCAAGGACGATGCGTTTCGCCGCCGTGAAACTTTCGACGAGTATTCTCGGGCGCAGGCGCGCTTCATGTTTGTCGCGCACGCAGAAGGGCCGTTCGTCCTGCGGCATGGCCGAGCTTATCGCCGGGGGCAGACTAGGCCCCGCCCAAGGGTAGAGCGTGAGATCGTCGAAAGTGACGTCGCGTTTTTTAGCGAGCGGATGGCTGGCGCTGCAGAAGAACGAGAGCGCGCCGGCGCGAACCGGATGAACGTCGAATTCCGGGCTATCGCGCGCTGCGCGAATATCGGCGAAGGCGAGATCGGACGACCCGGTCAGCACTGCGTCCTTGGCTCTTGGCCAGTCGAGGATCCTGAAGTCGATGGCGATTTCCGGATGGCGCCGCGACAGCGCCGCCGCCGCCGCATGGCCGGATATTTCCGCGGGGTAGAAGCCCGCCGCGACGGACAGGTCGCCAAGGCCGAGACCCTTCGTCAACAGGATCTCGCGAGAAAGCGAGGCGGCCGCGCCGAGCATGATCTTTCCGTGCCGCAGCACGATCTCGCCAAACAGGGTCGGGGCGACGCCCTTGCGGTCGAACAATGGGCCTCCAAGCGCCGCCTCGATGCGGCTCAGGCTTCGCGTGAGCGAAGGTTGCGAGACGCCAAGCGACTGCGCCGCCTTGCCGAAATGTCGATGCGTCGCGAGCGCCTGAACGATTTCGAACTCGCGGATCGTCTCCAGGAATTTGCCCATGTTATCATCCGATACCGCCAGAGATATTGGACATCACGATTCTGATAAAATAGGACATGACGAGTATCGTAATCGCCGCAGGAGCGATAGCGACGGAGGAAAATCCCGGAACATTCGCGCGCATCGATTCGTGGCGGCGTTAGACCATGCTGGAGCGTTGTTTCAGCGATATAGTTCAGCGGACAAACATGGAATTGAGCCGGGGCGGCCTGGCCGGGGCCATTATTTCTGACGGAAATCACATGAAAACTGGGTTTCGGTTTTCGCACGTCGTGTGCGCGGCGACCTTTTCGGGCGCCGGAGCCGCTCTTGCGCGACGGCGGCTCAACGTCGCGCGGGACGCAATGGGCTACGTCGACGTTCAGACAGTCGCCCGCGCCCAGTTCGCCGACACATCCCGGGAAGACGCCGATTTTCTCGGCGGCCGGCGCGACGGCCTCTCCAAGAAGCACGCGATCGACGCCGCCCTTCAGGCCGAAAGGAGCCAGTAATTCTCGCGCCATACGTGAGGAGCCCGCGCGAGGGCCGCGCGAATTGACATCCGTGCTTTCGGGGTGACCTTTGATCGCTTTTCTCGCCGCCATCGCCGAGCGGAGCGTCGCCGCCTTCGGCCTGGCGCTGTTCTGCGGCCAGTTCGTCGCCCATGAAATTGGCTATCGTCTCGGGCGCCTGAGAAAACGGCACGCGAGCGCCGAAGGCGAAAGCGTCGGCGTCGTGGTAGGCGGAATGCTCGGTCTTCTGGCCTTCGTCCTGGCGCTGACGCTGTCTTTCTCCAACACCAGGTTCAGCGAGCGTCGCGCCGACACGCTTTCAGAGGCCAACGCTATCGGAACCGCCTGGCTCCGCGCCAAGGCGATCGGCTCGTCGCGTGGGGACGAAATCGCCCGTCTTCTGGAAGACTATACGCGGGCGCGCGCCGACTTCGTGCGCATCGGGCGCGACCCGACTGGAATCGACGCGTTGAACCAGCGCGCCAACACGCTGCAGTCGACGATGTGGGGGCATGTTTCGTCGATGATACGCGAGCATCCGGACCCCGTTTCGACGTCCCTGATGGCTGCGCTGAACGATGTGTTCGACGCGAGCATGGCGATGCGCTTCGCCTTCGAGATGCGGTTGCCGCCGCAGCTTTTCTGGCTTCTCATCGCAATGTCGCTGCTCTGCATGGGCGCGGTCGGATACCAGATGGGACTTAAGGAAAAGCCGGTGCGCGCGCTCGTCGCCGTGCTCACCCTCATGTGGACGATTGTGATCGTCGATATTCTCGATCTCGCGGCGGCGCGGCTCGGCAATTTCCGAACCGATGCGGCGGCGTATGACTGGACTTTGCAGGGGTTCCAGGGCGGCGTCTCCATTCCGCCGCCCCCGGAAGAGCGATGAAGTTCGGGCGTCGCCGCATGCGGCGACGCCCGTCGAACTGATCCCGGCGTGACGCAGGAGATGAAATCAGCATGACGGCTCGCGATTGCGTTCTCGAAATTCAGCGGCGCGTCGAGCAGGGCGTCGTCGGCCAGGAGCGCGTGGTCGAGCGGCTGATCATCGCCCTGCTCGCCAACGGCAACGTGCTGATCGAGGGTCTGCCCGGCCTCGCCAAGACGCGGGCGGTCAGAAGCCTGTCGCAGGCGCTGGAGAGCGACTTCAGCCGCATCCAGTTCACGCCGGACCTGCTCCCCTCCGACGTGACGGGCGGCGAGATCTATCGCGCGGACGCCGCCGGGGCGGGCTCGTTCGAGTTCCGCAAGGGGCCGATCTTCGGCAATCTCGTGCTCGCCGACGAGATCAACCGGGCGCCGGCGAAGGTTCAGTCGGCCCTCCTCGAGGCGATGGAGGAGCGGCAGGTCACGGTGTCCGGCAAGACCTACGCCCTGCCCGACCTGTTCATGGTGCTGGCGACGCAAAATCCGATCGAGCAGGAAGGAACCTATCCGCTGCCCGAAGCGCAGATGGACCGCTTCCTGCTGCATGTGCGCATCTCCTATCCGAGCGACGCGGACGAGGCGAAGGTGATGCGGCTCGTGCGCGGCGAGGAGGCGGGCGCTGAGGGCGACGCCGCGCCGAAGATTCCGCAAAGCGAGATTTTTGCGGCCCGCAAGGAGATCCATGCGGTGCGCACGGTCGAGGCGGTCGAATCCTATATCGTCGCCCTGATCGCGGCGACGCGCCGCCCCGACAAGTTCGGCGACGCTCTGAAGCAGTGGATCGCCATCGGCTCCAGCCCGCGCGGCACGCTGGCGCTCGACCGCGCCTCGCGCGCCTTCGCCTGGCTCAAGGGGCGCGACTACGTCACGCCGGAAGACGTCCAGGCCGTCGCGCATGACTGCCTGCGCCATCGCCTCTCGCTGACCTATGAGGCGGGCGCCGACGGCAAGAGCGCCGACGACGTCGTCGACGAGATTATCCGCCAGGTCGCCGTGGCGGTGTGAGGGAGGCCGGCATGACGCAGGCCCGCGTTTATGTCTCGCTCGACGATCTCCTGCGCCTGAAGCATCGCGCGAAGGGCTTCAGCTTCCTGCCGAAGCAGCCGGTTCATTCGATCCTCGCCGGCCGGCACGCCTCGCGGCTGCGCGGGCGCGGCCTCGAATTCGAGGAGCTGCGCGCCTATTGCGAAGGCGACGACGTGCGGGCGATCGACTGGATGTCCACCGCCCGCGCCGGAACGCCGCAGCTGCGTGTCTACACGGAGGAGCGCGACCGGCCGGTGATCCTTCTGGTGGATCAGCGGCTCGGCATGTTTTTCGGCAGCCGCGGGGCGATGAAATCGGTCGTGGCGGCGGAGGCGGCGGCGCTTGCGGCCTGGCGCGTGACTTCGCTGGGGGACCGCGTCGGCGGCGTCGTCTTCTCGGAAAACGGCCTCGACGAGATCCGTCCGCGCGCGCGACGGGGCGCCATCGGCCCGCTGTTCGAGGCCATCGTGCGGCATAACCGGGCGCTCAGGGCCGACGATCCGCGCCCGTCGGACCCTTCGCTGCTTGACGTCGCCATCGCCCGGGCGATGGCGCTGCTGCCGCATGACGGCCTGCTCGCCCTCATCTCAGACGCCGCCGGGGCGAACGGGGAGACCGCAAGGCTTGTGACGCGGATCGTCGCCCACAATGACGCGCTGACCGTCTTCGTTTCCGATCCGCTCGAGGAGGCGCCGCCCGACATCGGCCGGATCGTGGTCGCCGAAGGCGGCCAGCAGATCGAGGTCGACAGTTCGGCGCGCGGCCTGCGCGCGGCTTTCGCGTCGGAGTTCCGCCAGCGCAGCAAGGCGATCGAACATTTCGCGCGGCAGCGCTCCATTCCCGTTCTTTCGCTCACCACCGCGCGCGACACGGCGGAGCAATTTCGGGAGCTGCTCGGCCGCCGGGCCGCGCGACGGCCGGTCCATCTCGAGGGCGCGGCGTGAGCGACGATCCGGCCGATCTTTCGCAGCTTGCCGACATTGCGACGCCGGCGCCGGTCTCCTTTCTGCCGCCCGCGCCGGGCTGGCTGATCATCGCCGCCGCCCTGCTCGCGGCGGCCGCGATTCTCGGCGCCGCCGCGCTGCGCCGTCATCGGCGCGACGCCTATCGTCGTGAGGCGCTGAAAGAGCTCGCCGCGATCGGCAGAGTCAGCGACGCGGCGAGCGCGGCGGCGGTCTCCGCGATCCTGAAACGCGCGGCGCTCGTCGCCTATCCGCGCGCGCGGAGCGCAAGCCTGACCGGCGCCGCCTGGCTCGCCTTCCTCGACCGCACGGGCGGAATGCGCGATTTCGAGGAGGGACGCGCCAGCGCTCTCGCGTCGGCGGCTTTCGGCGCTCCCGTCCTCGACGGCGACGCGATCGCGGCCGCGGCGGCGCACTGGGTGAAGCGCCACGGAAGGGAGGCCTGAGCATGGCCTTCTCGCCGTCCCTCGCCTTCGCCTACCCGTGGCTCGGCCTGCTCTGGCCGTCGCCGGCGCTGGTCTATTGGCTGGCGCCGCCCTACAGGTCGCATCGCCCCGCCGTCCGCGTTCCTTTCTTCACGGCGCTGCGGCGCCTTAGCGGCGCCGCGCCGAGCGAGGGCGCGAGCGTGAGCCCCCGCGGCCTCTGGCGCTCCCTCGCCCTGTTCATATGCTGGACCCTCGCGCTTCTCGCGCTGACGCGTCCGCAATGGACCCTTCCGCCGGTCCATCACGAGAAGCCGGCGCGCGATCTGCTGCTGCTGGTCGATCTTTCGGGGTCGATGGATACGCAGGACTTCACGAACGCGGCCGGCGAAAAGGTCACGCGCCTCGCCGCGGTCAAGCAGGTGCTGGACGACTTCCTCGCCCGCCGGCAGGGCGACCGGGTCGGCGTCGTCGTGTTCGGCGACGCCGCCTTCACGCTGATCCCCTTCACCGCCGACCTGAAGCTCGCCCGCCAGATGCTCGGCGAGATGCAGGTCGGCATGGCCGGCCCGAAGACCGCGTTCGGCGACGCGATCGGCCTCGGCGTCAATCTCTTCGCCGCCTCGAAAGCGCCGGCGAAGACGATGATCGCGCTCACCGACGGCAATGACACGGCGAGCGGCGTGCCGCCCGCCGAAGCGGCGAAGATCGCGAAGGACAGGCGCGTCGTCATCCACGCCGTCGCCGTCGGCGATCCCGCGGCTGCCGGCGAGGAGAAGCTCGACGAGGCGTCGCTGAAGGAGGTCGCGGCGACGACGGGCGGCGGCTATTACCGCGCGCTCGACCGCGACGAGCTCGCCGGGATCTATCGCCGCCTCGACGCGATCGAGGCGCGCAAGATCGAGACCGTGTCCTTCCAGCCGCGGCTCGAGCTCTACTGGGCGCCGCTGGCCGCGCTCGCGCTCCTCTCCATGGCGGCGCAGGCGCTGCGGCTGGTCCGCCGGCCGCGCCTGCGAACGGCTGAGGCGGCGCGATGACGGGCGCGCTCGCCGATTTCCATTTCCTGCGGCCGTGGGGGCTGCTGCTGATCCTGCCGGCGCTGGCGCTCTGGCTTCTGCAGCGGCGGCGCGCCGACGCGACCGCGCGCTGGCGGGCGGTCATGGACGCCGATCTGCTCGCCGCGCTGACCGTCGGCGGCGCGGGCCGCCGGCGCCTTTCGCCGACCGATCTGCTGCTCGCCGGCTGGACGCTCTGCGCGCTGGCCATCGCCGGCCCGACATGGCGGCAGGCGCCCTCGCCTTTCGCGCAGGCCGCGCGCCCGGCCATGTTCGCGCTCAAGGTCACGCCTTCGATGCAGGAGCGCGACCTCGCCCCGACCCGGCTCGACCGGGCGCGCGAGAAGATGGCTGACCTTTTGAAGCTGCGCGAGGGCGCGCCGACCGGGCTCGTCGCCTACGCCGGCACGGCGCATCTCGTGCTGCCGCCGACGCCCGACGCGTCCGTCGTGAACAGCATGGCCGGCGCGCTCGCGCCCGACGTGATGCCGCGTCAGGGCGACGCGCTCGCCGACGCCGTCGCGCTCGCGGCGAAGACGCTCGATGAGGGCGGCCAGGGCGGCTCCATCGTCGTCTTCGCCGACGCCGCGTCCGCCCTTCCGAAAAACGCCGGCGGGCCTCCCGTCTTCATCTTCGCGACGCTGCCGCCGGCGCGCGCCGCAAGCGATCCGGCGCTGCGCGCGGCGGCCGGCGCGCTCGATGGCCGGCTCATCGCGCCGACCATCGACCCGAGCGACGTCGAGGGGCTGGCGCGGGCGCTCGCGACGGCCGGGCCGCCGCCGCCCTCGCCGGGCGAGGAGCCGCGCTGGGAGGAGACAGGCTACTGGCTGACGCCGCTGATCGCGCTGCTGGCGCTGCTGTGGTTCCGCCGCGGATGGACGCTGTCATGAGCATGCCGCGCGCCTTCGCCCTGCTCGGCGCCGTCCTCGCCCTCGCGCTCGCCGCCGCCGGCTGGGCGGTCGGCTGGTCGAATCTGTGGGCGAGCCCCGACCAGCGCGGGCGCTTTCTGTTCGAGCGCGGCCGCTTCGCCGAGGCGGCGCAGGCTTTCGCCGATCCGTTGTGGCGCGGCGTCGCGCAGTTTCGTGCGGGCGACTTCAAGGCGGCCGAGGCGAGCTTTTCCGGCGTCGACTCCGCAAACGCCGCCTATAATCAGGGCAATGCGCTGGCGATGCTCGGCAACTACGAGCTTGCGGCGGCCCGCTACGGCCATGCGCTCGAGCTGCGGCCGGGCTGGCCGCAGGCGCAGGCCAATCGCAAGATCGCGCTGCTGCGGGCCAAGCGGCTGAAGGCGCCCGGCGGCGATCTCGGCGAGCAGGGCGAGGGCGCCGATCAGATCGTCTACGACAAGGACGCCGGGCGGCCGGGCGGGCAGGAGACGCAGGTGACGGGCGCCGCCGCCATGAACGACGAGGCCGCGCGCGCGCTCTGGCTCAAGCGCGTGCAGACGAAACCCGCCGACTTCCTGCGTTCCCGCTTCGGCTACCAGCTCGAGGCGCGACGGCCGGCGAGCGCCGTGGAGGGCTCGCGATGAGGCGCCTCTTCGCGACGCTGCTTTGGCTCGCCCTCGCCCTCGCCGCGTCGCCGCGCGCGCAGGACTTTTCCGCAGGGAGCGAAAATGCGCCGGCGCCCGCCAATGTCGTCGTTCGCCAGAGCCTCGATCCGCAGACAGGCGCGGTGATCGGCCAGCGGGTGGCGCTTTATGTCGACGTGCTGTTTCGCGGCGATATGCCAAGGCCCCCGCGGGTGAGCCTGCCCGACGCGCCGGGCCTGCAGGCGTTCCGCTTCGAGACGCAGGGCCTCACCATCAGGGATGCGATTTCGGGCGAGCCCTATGTCGGGCAGCGCTTCGAATTCGCCCTCTATCCGCGCCGCGGCGGCCAGCTCGAGGTTCCCGCGGCGGCGGTCACGCTGCTCGACGCGCACGGCGACGCGGTCGGCCGCGCGCAGGGCGAGCCGACGCGCCTCGACGTCGCGAATCCTCCCGGCGTCGACGCCTCGCAGCCGGTGGTCGCCACGCGAAGCTTCAGGCTCGTCGAGCAATGGGCGCCCGAGCCGAAGGCGCAGCTCAAAGCGGGCGACGCCATCGTGCGCACGATCACGCGGACGGCTGAGGACGTGCCCGCCCTCGCCATGCGCGACCTCGCCTTTCCCGCGCCGGCCGGGGTTTCCGTCTATGTCGATCCTCCCGACGTCGACGACCGCAGCGATCGCGGCGTCGTCACGGGGCGTCGCGTCGATCGCGTCACCTATGTCTTCGAGCGCGCCGGACGTTTCGAGCTGCCGCCCGCGACGCAGCCCTGGTGGGACCTCGGCGAAGGCGCGCTGAAGACGGAGACGGCGCAAGGCGCGGCCTTCGACGTCGTCGCCGCGCCCACGGCGACGGACGACGGCGTCTCCCTCCGCGCGGCGCTCGCGGGCGTCGCCGCCGCGGCGGCCCTCGCAGGTCTGGCGCTGCTCGTCGCGCGAGTCCTGCGCCGCCGCCGCACGAGCGCGGCGCACGCCGAGCGCGAGGCCTTCGCCGCCCTGCGCCGCGCCTGCTCGAACGCGACAGCCGACGCAGGCGCCGTCTATGTCGCGTTCTCGCGCTGGCGCAGCTTCCTCGATCCGATCGCAAGGCGCAGCGCGACCGAAGCGGCCGCCGGCCTCGAGAAGGCGCTCTTCGCCGGCGGCGAGCGGCGATGGAGTTCCGCCGACGCCGGAGAGTTCATCAACCGCGCAGCCGGCGTTCGCCGATCCGCTCCAGCCGAACGGCGACCTGCCGACCTGTCGCCGCTCAATCCATGACCGCGGGCCTCGCCGTCCGCCGCGCCGTGGATCGCCTCTTCGCCCGCCTCGACGAGAGGCTGGCGGAAACCCCAAGACTAAAGGAGAGATGAGTGTCTAGGAACCAGGACGACAGCAACCGCAGCGGGGACTGGTCCCGCCGCTCGATACTGGCCGGCTCGACCGCGATCGTCGCCGCGGCGACAGCCGTCAGGGCGCAGGCGGCCACGGAGGCCAAACCCGCCTCCGCGGCCGGCGGCCGCTCGGGCAAGCCGCCGAATATCCTCGTCATCTTCGGCGACGATATCGGCGTCTCACAGATCAGCGCCTACACCATGGGGCTGATGGGCTATCGCACGCCGAACATCGACCGCATCGCGTCCGAAGGAGCGATCTTCACTGATTCCTACGGACAGCAGAGCTGCACGGCGGGCCGCGCCTCGTTCATTCTGGGACAGGAGCCCTTCCGCACCGGCCTCCTCACCATCGGCATGCCGGGCGACCCGCACGGGATCACCGACTGGATGCCGACCATCGCCGACGTCTTGAAGACGAAAGGCTACGCCACGGGCCAGTTCGGCAAGAACCATCTCGGCGACCAGGACCAGCACCTGCCGACAAACCATGGCTTCGACGAGTTCTTCGGCAATCTCTACCACCTCAACGCCGAGGAGGAGCCGGAGGGCTATTTCTATCCGAAGGACCCGGCGTTCCGCAAGAAATACGGCCCGCGCGGCGTCATCCATTCGCACGCCGACGGCCGCATCGAGGACACCGGTCCGCTCGACTCGAAACGCATGGAGACGATCGACGAGGAATTTCTGGCGGCGGCGAAGGATTTCATCGACCGGCAGCACAAGGCGGACAAGCCGTTCTTCGTGTGGTTCAACTCGACGCGCATGCATGTCTTCACGCATCTGAAGCCCGAAAGCAACGGCAAGACCGGCAAGGGCGTCGAGGCTGACGGCATGGTCGAGCATGACGGCCACGTCGGCCAGCTCTTGAAGCAGCTCGATGATCTCGGCGTCGCCGACGACACGATCGTTCTCTACACGACGGACAACGGCGCGGAGCTGGCGCTCTGGCCGGACGGCGCCATGACTCCGTTCCACGGCGAGAAAGGCACGACCTGGGAGGGCGGCATGCGCATTCCCATGGTGGTGCGCTGGCCGGGCGTGGTGAAGCCGGGATCGCAGATCAACGAGATCGTCAGCCTTATGGACTGGATGCCGACATTCGCCACGGCGGCCGGCGTTCCAGACCTCAAGGAAAAGATGAAGACCGGCTTCCAGGCCGGCGCCAAGACCTTCAAGGTCCATCTCGACGGCTACGACCTGACGGAATTGCTGAAAGGAACAGCGAAGACGCCGCCGCGCGACGCGCTGTACTACTTCGATCAGGGCGGCAACCTCAACGCCATCCGCTGGAACGACTGGAAGCTGAGTTTTGCGGTCGCCAGCGAGGGCAATATCGCGACGGCGACGCGCGAGAAGCCGAACTGGGCGCTCATCACAAACCTCAGAATGGACCCCTATGAGCGCGGCCTGAAGGAAGGCGGCGGCGCGATGGAGTTCTTGGGCCGCAACATGTGGCTGCTCGTTCCAATTCAGGGAAAGATCAAGGAGTTCTTCGCCGATTTCGATCAGTTCCCCTATCAGGAGGGCGGCACGCTCAATCCGAGCGGCATCAATTACGGCATGCTGCGCCAGCAGGCGGCGCTGAAGCGCCTGCAGGAAATCGAGCGTCTTACGCCCGACAGATAGCTGCGAACGAGGCCCGGCCCGCGCCGGGCCTTCCCGCCTTTTGACGCCTGTCGCCGCACGCGGCCATTTGCTCCCCGGCGCGACGCGGTAAAGCTGACGCCGACGGGCGCATTCGTTCTCAGCCGATCCGTTCTCGCAATGGGACGAACTCGCTGGCCATCCAGACAGACGCACATGACCGTCCCCGAAACCGCCCTCAACCTTCCTCCGCTGGCGCGCTTCGCCATTCTGCTTCTCGGCATGATGGCGACCCGCTGGGCCAGCCCGCGTCTGCGCCTGCCGGATTGCGTCGGCTATATTCTCCTCGGCGTTCTCGTCGGGCCGCATCTGCTCGGCGTCGTTCCCGAACATGCGGAAGTCGCAAGCTTTTTCGCCGAGCTCGGCAAGCTGCTGCTGATGTTTTTCGTCGGCCTCGAGATCGACCTTCAGGAATTCGCGCGCGCCCGCAGGCGCGCCGCCCTGTTCGGCGCGGCGACCTTCGCCCTTCCTTTCGCCGGCGGAGCCGCGGCGGCTCACGTCTTTGGCTATTCGCCCGTTTCCGCGCTGCTCGTCGGCTCGCTGATCGCGTCGCATACGCTCATCGCCTTTCCGATGGTCGCGGCGGCGGGACTCGCCACGAGGCCCTCCGTCATTGTGACGGTCGGCGGGACGGTGCTGACCGATCTCCTGTCTTTGCTGGTGCTCGCCGCCTGCCTGACGACGCATCGCGCCGGCTTTGCGCCAATCGCAGTCCTCGTGCAGATCGCAGAGGTGATCGTCTTCGCGACGGTCCTGCTCGGCGTGATCGGTCCGCTGGCGCGGCGGGCGGCGCTCGCCCTTGGCGACAGCGAACAGGCGAGCTTTACACTGCTGCTCGTCATCGTCTGCGCGGCCGCCATCGCCGCCGAGATGATCCAGCTCGAAGGCATCATAGGCGCCTTCCTCGCGGGCATGGCGGTCAATCAGGCGGCGAGGGCGTCGGCCGCCAAGGAGAAGCTCGAATTCCTCGGCAACGGCGTCTTCATCCCGGCGTTCTTCATCGTGACAGGATTTCTGATCGATTTGCGTCTGCTTGTCGCATCGCTGACCTCGGACCTGGCGCTCGTGCTGGCCATCATCATGACGTTGATCATCTCCAAGTGGGCGGCGGCGGAAATCTCGGGGCGCGCTTTCGGTTTCGGCGCGGCGGATCGCCTTTTGACCGCCTCGCTCACCATTCCGCAGGTTGCGGCTACGCTTGCGGCCGCGTTGGTCGGCTACGACGCCGTGAACGCCGCCGGCGAGCGGCTGATCGATGGCAGAATGTTGAACGCCATCCTCGTGCTCGTGGTCGTTACGGCCGTGCTCGGCCCGCTGATGACCGAACGCGCCGTCGCGCGTCTGCGCGAACGCCCGACGAGAGGCGATCCCAAGCAGAGCGCCGGGATTTCGATTCCCCGGTCCGGATGACGATCGCCCGCCAGAAAGGCGGCCCCTCCGCCATGGCGCGCACGAGCCCGCCGCCGTCCGTCAGCCTGATCGGCTTCCGGGCGGGCTTCGTCTTGCGGATTTGCAGGTCTGTCAGCGGCTTGCGCCATCCTCTGGTGGCCGCCGCGGGAATCGAACCCGCACGGGCGAAGCCCGAGGCATTTTAAGTGCCTTGTGTCTACCGGTTCCACCAGGCGGCCGCGCTGTTCTTCTAAAGCATCCGCCCCGAAAACCGGAGCGTTTTTCGCGTCGCGGCCGCCTCAGCGCCCGCGCTCGGCGATCGGCGCCTGGAAGCTGAGGCCAAGGTCCCACGGAAAATAGATCCAGGTGTCCTGCGAGACCTCGGTCACATATTCGTCGACGCAGGGCGCGCCGAGCGGCTTGGCGTAGATCGTCGCGACCAGCGCCCGCGGCAGGGCCTCGCGCAGCAGGCGGGCGGTGCCGCCCGTGTCGGCGAGGTCGTCGATCGCCAGCGCGCCTTCGCCGCCCGCCGCCGCGACCTCGGCGCTCGCGCCCTTGATGAGGCGCGTCCGCGCGCGCGTCGATTCGCCGACGTAGCTCGCGACGCAGAAGGTGTCGACGAGGCGCAGGTCAAGCTCGCGCGCGACGATCGCCGCCGGCACGAGGCCGCCGCGCGTCACCGCCACGACGGAAGAGAACGGCCCCCGCGCGGAAAGCTTCCAGGCGAGCGCGCGCGCGTCGCGGTGGAGCTGGTCCCAGGAGACGTGGAACGCCTTCGCCGGTTCGGGACGCGTCACTCCGGAACGGTCCGCGCGGCGAGGACGTCGGCGCCGGCGGCGCGCAGCCGCTCGAGCAGCCCCTCGATCGCCGCGGCGGCGGCGGCCAGCGTCGCCTCGTCCTTGCCGCGGGCGACGATCTCGTTGTGGAAGCTGTCGTTGCGGAAGGACGGATAGGAGCCGATCGAGACCTGCGGATAGGCGTCGGCGATCTCGCGCAGGCCGGCGGCGTAGGCGCCTTCGGGAATGGCCCCGGCGGCGATCGCCCGCGCCCGGCTCGGCGCGCCGCGGTCGAGCCGCGGCGCGACGCGCTCCAGCATCGCCTTCATCACCGCCGGCACGCCGGCCATGCAGACGACGTTGCCGATCCAGAAGCCCGGCGCCTTGGAGACGTCGTTCTCGATCAGCTCCGCCCCGTGCGGAACGCGCGCCATGCGCCGGCGCGCCTCGTTGAGGTCTTCGGGCCGGATGCGCTCGAGCAGCATGGCGATGGCCAGCTCGTTCTCCGAAATCCCGACCTCGAAGGCGACGGCGACGGCGTCCGCCGTGACGTCGTCGTGGGTCGGGCCGATGCCGCCCGTCGTCAGGACGTAGTCGTAGCGCGCGCGCAGGGCGTTGAGCGCGCCGGCGATCTCCTGCGTCGAGTCGCCGACGACGCGGATCTCGCGCAGGTCCACCCCGAGCGCGGCGAGACGCTCGGCGATGTGGCCGCTGTTGGTGTCCTTCGTGCGTCCGGACAGGATCTCGTCGCCGATGACGAGAACCGCAGCCGTCACGGACCCTCTGGCGGCGTCCTGCGCGTTGGCGTCCTGCGTGGTGGTGTCCTGGCTGGTCATGTTCCGCCTCCTCAAGCGCCCATGAGATGCAGCGCCACGCGCCGGCGCGAAGGGGCGCGCCGGTGCTCGTAAAGATAGACGCCCTGCCATGTCCCGAGCAGCATGCGCCCGTCCGCCACCGGAACGGCGAGCTGGGTCTGGGTCAGGGCGGCGCGGATATGGGCGGGCATGTCGTCCGGCCCCTCCGCGTCATGGATATAGAGGCCCGCGCCCTCCGGGGCGATGCGCGAGAAGAAGGTTTCGAGGTCGGCCCGCACGTCGGGGTCGGCGTTCTCCTGGATCAGCAGCGACGCGGAGGTGTGGCGACAGAAAAGGGTGAGCAGCCCGTTCGCCATCCCCTGCGCGCCGACGAAATCCGCCGCCCGCCCGGTGATCTCGACGAGCCCCCGGCCGCGGGTCTCGACCTCGATCTCGCGCAGGGCCTGCCGCATCAGGGCGCCTCGAAGTCATGCGCCGGCGCGCCGTCGAGCGCGCTGAGCGAGAAATGCCACCATTCCTGCGCGAGCGGGGCGAAGCCGGCCCGCTCCATCAATCCGCGCAACAGCGCCCGGTTGCGGCGCGCCTCGTCCGGCAGATGCGGCCAGTCCGCGCCGGAGACCGGATCGAACAGGTCGAAGGGCGAGCCGAAGTCGAGGCCGACGATCGAAAGGTCGACCGCCGCGCCGGTCGAATGCGAGGACTGGCGGGCGATGTAGCCGAGCTCGAACAGGTCCGCCTTGTCGAGGCGCGGATAATAGTCCGCCTTGCGCGCGACGTCGCGCGGATCCTGCGCCCAGGCGAGGAAGGCCCGCGTCGCGCGCTGCGGCCGGTAGCCGTCGTAGACGACGAACGACAGGCCCATCGCCGCGGCCTCCTGCGCCGCCGCCGCGAGGGCGTGCGCGGCCTCGCGCCGCAGCCAGCATTGCGCCGAGCGGTAGCCGGGAACGGGCCGGCCGAGGAAATTCTCGCAGCCCGCGTAGCGCATGTCCTGCGCGATCTGCGGCGCGACCTCGGCGAGGCGGACGAAATTCCCGGGCGGCGCGTCCGGCTGCGCCGCCGCCGGCGCCGCTTCGCCCGACCGGCGCGCGTCCTGCCTCATCGTCGCCTCCCCGCTGCGGTTGCGCCCATGCTTATGTCCGCGTTTTTCGCGGCGCGCAAACGGGTTTCGCGCCGCGGCGGCGAGGGCGAGGCTTCGCGCGATCTTGCGCGCGGCGGCGCGCGACTCCACATTCGTCCAGCGCCCGCAGCGGCGCGGGAGACTTCGAACGCACATGAGCGATTTTCGCAGCGCCGGCTTCCCGGTCGCGCCGTACGAGCCGGCCAACCTGCCGGCCGCCGCCTTCTCGGGCGTGCTGACGCGGCGCGTCAGCGCCTTCGTCCTCGACTTCGTCATCGTCTCGATCGCCTCCTTCGCGATCTGGTTCGGCCTCGCGGTGCTGACGCTCGGACTTTCCGTCGTGCTGCTGCCGCCGCTGTTCCCGCTCGTCGCCTTCTTCTACAACGGCCTCACCGTCTCGGGGCCGAACATGGCGACGCCCGGCATGCGGGCGATGGACCTCGAGCTGCGCACGACCGAGGGCGGCCGCGTCCCCTTCCTGATCGCCGCCGTCCACGCCGTGCTGTTCTACGTCAGCACGATGTTCCCGCCGGTGTTCCTGCTCGCCCTGTTCACCGACGGGCGGCGCTGCCTGCACGACATCGTCGCCGGCGTGGTGATGACCCGCCGCCCGCGCCAGGGATACTGAGCTTCGGGCGACGTTCGCCGGCGATTAATTTTGAGTTGCGGGGCCGGCGCGCAAAGCGCTAGCCTGATTCTCAACAGACGTCGGGTTCGAAAGGGCAGACCAGCTTGACGCGAGAGCCGCGCGACGCGCCGCAGTTCTACCTCACGGCGCCCGCGCCCTGCCCCTATCTGCCCGACCGCCAGGAACGGAAGGTCTTCACCCACCTGATCGGCGGGCGCGCCGCCGGCCTCAACGACCAGCTCACCCTTTCGGGCTTCCGCCGCTCGCAGACGATCGCCTACCGGCCGGCCTGCGAGCGCTGCCGGGCCTGCGTCTCGGTCAGGGTCAAGGTCGACGAGTTCCGCCTGTCCAAGACGTTCCGGCGCGCGCTCGAGCGCAACGGCGACGTTTTCGGCGGCGTCGGCCGCACCGAGCCGACCGCCGAGCAATACGCCCTGTTCCGCCGCTACCTCGACGCCCGCCACGGCGAGGGCGGCATGGCCGACATGACCGTGCTCGACTATTCGATGATGGTCGAGGACACCCATGTCGAAAGCCGCCTCGTCGAATACCGCCTGCCCGAGGGCGGACGTCCGGGCGCGGGCGAGCTCGTCGCCGCCTGCCTCACCGACCTGCTCGCCGACGGGCTGTCGATGGTCTACTCTTTCTATTCGCCCGACCTGCCGCAGCGCTCGCTCGGCACCTTCATGATCCTCGACCATATCGAGCGCGCGCGCCGCCTCGGCCTGCCGCACGTCTATCTCGGCTACTGGGTCGAAGGCTCGCAGAAGATGGCCTACAAGGAGCGCTTCCTGCCGCAGGAGCGCCTCACCATGAACGGCTGGGAGCGGGTGGGCTAGCGTGCTCAGGCCGAGTGTCGCCGGTGCTTGCGCTTCTTCGTCGGCGAGACGACGACGATCTCGATCTTCTGCGAGGCGACGAGCGGCGTGAACGGCCGGTGCTTGGCGTCGCCCAGCACGAGCTGCAGCGTATGCCGCCCGGGAGGAAGATCGAGCGTCGTCTCGGTCTGGCCGCCGCCGAAGTGCAGGTGGCTCTTGTCGGACGGAATCACCGCCGTCTCCGACACCGGCTCGGCGACGTCGACGAGCAGGTGATGGTGCCCGGCGTTCGGCGCGGAGCTTCCCGCCTGCGTCACGCCCATGCCCTTGAGGCCGAACTGGACGACGAAAGGCGAGCGGACGCGCGCCCCGTTCGCGGGCGAGATGACGTAGAGCTTCACGCCCGCCGGCGCCTGGGTCTGCGGCGCGGACGCCGGCGCGTCGGCGGAGGGCGCAGCGGGCGCCGGATTCGGCGCCTGCGCCATGGCCGGGGCGCAGGCGAGGGCGCAGCTCACGAAGACGGCCGTCGCGCCAGGATTCTTCATCATCGCATCCTCCTTCGCAGGGCCGCTCAAAGATCGCGGCCGACGCGCAGCCCATGGCCCGGATAGCGGACATTGGCGTCGTAGAATTCGCGGTTGGTCACCCTGAGGTCGGCCGGCGCGCTCGTCCATGAGCCGCCGCGCAGCACGTGCTGCGCGCAATCGGGCGCGCCGACCGCCGAGCCGTCGGTCGGCGCGCCCCTGTAATTCTTGCGCCAGCAGTCGGCGACCCATTGCGCCGCCGAGCCCGTGACGTCCTGCAGGCCGAAGCCGTTTTGCGGAAACTGGCCGATCTTCGGCGGCTGGTCGGAGTCGCCGGCCTCGCCGCAGCCGCGGCACGCCGACATGCCCGGCTTGAACTCGGACCCCCACCAGAATTTCGTCGGCGAGCCGCCGCGCGCGGCGTATTCCCACTCCGCCTCGGTGAGCAGGCGGTAGCGCTTGCCGGTCTCGTGCGAGAGCCAGTCGACATATTGCGCGGCGTCGCGCCAGCTCAGATTGTGCGCCGGAGCGTCTTCGACGCCGCCGGGATCGTAGCCGCAGCCGCCGGCCTCGACGCAGGCGCGCCATTGCGCGCCGGTGACCGGGAAACGTCCGACCGCGAACGGCGCGACCTTCACCTTGTGGACGGGCTTCTCGCTCGGGTCGGCGGCGCCGCCCATCGAGAAGACGCCGCCCGGCAGCGTCAGCATCTCGGGGCAGCGCGGGCAATCGCGGAAGGCGCCCTCGCGCGTCGAGGGCGCGGGCTCGGCCTGCGCCGCGGGCCGGTCGAAGGCGGCGACGCTCGTCGGCGCGACCGGCGCGGGGGCGGGCGCAGCCGGCGGCGCGGGCGGCGCGACGTCGGAGAGCTTGAAGTCGGAGAGCTGGTCCGGCGCCGCCCGCTCGTGCGCAGGCGGCGGAACGATCCGCGCGGCGGCGTCCGGGGCTGGCTCGCCGGCGCGCCCGGCCGGCGCCGCGTCGGCGCGCGGCGCGGCCGCCGACTCCTTAACCGGCTCTTGCGCCGGCTCGCGCTCCTCGACGAGGCGCGGCGCAGGCGCGTTTTCCATCGCCGCCGGCTTCTCGCCCGAGCGCAGCAGGACGAAGCCGCCGACGCCGAGCGCGAGCGCGCCGAGCGCGGCGGCGACCAGCGCCGCCTTCGGGCGCAGCTTCGCCGGCGGCGCGGCTCTCGACGGAACGGGCGTCGCCGCGGCGGCGGCGTCGGCCGCGGCGGCGACCTCGGCCATGCTCGGCCGCAGCTTCGGATCGGGCTCGAGCATGCGCGCGAGCAGCGGGCGCATCTCGGCCGGAACGGCGGAGAGGTCAGGGACCACGCTGCGCTTGCGCACGATGTCGGCCGGCAGCCCCTCCATGTCGAGCGGGCGGCCGATAAGGGCGGCGACGAGGGTGAGGCCGAGGCTGTAGACGTCCGTCTGCGGGCCGACCTCGCCGCCGAAGAGGCCGATCTGCTCGGGCGAGACGAAATTCGACTTGCCGGCGAATTCGCCGCCGATCACCGTCGCCTCGCCCTTCGAGTCGCGGGCGATGCCGAAGTCGATGATCTTGGCCCGATTCGGATCGTTTTCGGGAATGATGATGTTGTCGGGCGAGACGTCGCGGTGGATCACGCCGGCGCGGTGGGCGACGTCGAGGCCCGAAGCGATGCGGCGCTGCAGGACGCGCACGGTCTCGAGCGGCAGCGGTCCGCGCGCCAGCACGTCGGCGAGCGCCTCGCCCTCGACGAACTCCATGGCGAGGTAGGGGCAGCCGAGCTGCGGGTCGGTGGTGAACAGATAGTAGCGGACGATCGCGTCGTGCGGCGCCCGGTGCAGCGCCGCCGCCTCCTTGCGGAACAGGGCGAGATAGGTGTCGCTTCTGGCGAGCTCGGGCCGAATCATCTTGATCGCCACCTTGTCGGCGGTCTCGATGGCGTGGCCGACGAACACTTGCCCCATGCCGCCGGTGGCGATGAGCTTGTCGATCACATAGACGCCGTTGAGGCGCGTGCCGGGTCCGGCGAGCGAATAGGAGACCAGCGGAGGGCTTGCGGACTCGTTCAAGGCGGCGAGCTCCGTGCGCTGCGGCGAGGCGCCAGCCTAGCGCTCGCGCATGGTAGCGCGGAGCGGGGCGGCGGGCCACGGGGAAATCGAGGACCGCCTCATGCGGCCCGGCATGCAATAAGCTTACTACGAGCGGCGCGCGAATATCCTTATGGCGGCCTCAACCATCGCTGATCCCGGTCTTAGCTTTCTGTTAATTATCGTCTATCCGCGCCGTAAGCGCTCCAGCGCACATTCCGCGCAGGCTTGCGCCGCCCATCATGCCGCCCATCTCATACGAACGACCTTCGCCGGTCGATGGAGTAAAGCGCATGACGGCTTTACAAACGCGCCTGATTCTTATCTGCCTCGCCGGCGCCCTCGTGAGCTTTTCCGCACGCGCCGCGAGCGATGCGCCGCCCCGCGGCGCGATCAGCCAGTCGACGACGCCGCCGTCGGGGCAGGTCGGGCGTTATCTGATCCCGTTCTTCACGTCGGATACGCAGTTCGCGTCCGGCCGCACTGTGACGGTGGTGTCGGTCTTCAATACTTCGAACGTCGTCTGCAAAGCCTACGTCGAGTTCCAGTACGGCGCGCTGAAGAGCAGCGCCTGCACGATCACGACCTCGATAGCGGCGAAGACCTCGGCGCGCCTGTGCAGCCGTCTGGTCAGCGACCCGATCTCGCCCTGCAACGCCGTCTGCCCGAACGGCGGGCTGACCTTCACGACCGGCCACGCCTATGTCGGCTCGGGCCCGTGCAAGATCGCCGTCGACCCGCGCGTCTTCTACAGCAACGGCGACGATACGACTCTTAGCGGCAGCGCGCGGCTCAGCCTCGTTCCGATCAACGCCGGCTCGGCGGGAGACTGAGCGGGAGGGCTCAGCCGAACCTGTTGTCCTTGGGAAAGCCGCGCGGCGGCAGGCGGCCCGCCTGCGCGCGCTCGCCGATCCATTCCTTCAGCTCGTCCGGCGTCACATGGCGCGTGCGCCCGGCGGGGTCCGGCCATGACAGGCCGTCGGCGAGGCGGAAGACGCGCGCGTCGCAGAGCGAGCCGCCGGCCGCGTATTTCTGCAGCCGAACCCCGCGCCCGCGCGCCATCGCCGGAACCTGCTCCAGCGGAAAGACGAGCAGCTTGCGGTTGTCGCCGACGACCGCCACATGGTCGCCCTCGCCGGGGACGACGATTTTCGCGCGCGCCGGCTTCTCGACGTTGAGCAGCTGCTTGCCCTTGCGCGTGCCGGCGACCATCTCGTCCTGCGGCGCCAGAAATCCGCGCCCGTCGCTCGCCGCGACGAGCAGGATCCCGCCGGGCTCGTAGGGACGCACGGCGACGATCTCCTCGCCCTCGCCGATGTCGGCGAGCAGCCGCAGCGGCTCGCCCTGCCCGCGCCCGCCGGGCAGCTTGCCGGCGTCGAGCGCGAAGACGCGGCCGTCGCCGGAGAAGACGAGGATCTTCGAGACCGTCTCGGCGAAGAAGGAGAAGGCCAGCGCGTCGTCGCTCTTGAAGGCGAGGCCCGAGAGGTCGGCGACCTGCCCCTTCAGCGCCCGTATCCAGCCCTTCTGCGAGACGACGACGGTGACCGGCTCGCGCTCGACGAGGGCGCTCGCGACGTCGATTTCGCCGAACTCGGGCGCGGCCGCAAAGCTCGTGCGCCGCGCGCCGAGCTTCGTCTGCGGGCCATAGGCCTTCTTCAGCTCGCGGATCTCGGCGGCGATCTTGCGCCACTGCCGGGCCTCGTCGGAAAGAAGCGCCTCGACCTCGCTCTTCTCCTTCTCGAGCGCGTCCTTCTCGCGGTTAAGCTCCATCTCCTCGAGCCGGCGCAGGCTGCGCAGCCGCGTGTCGAGGATATAGTCGGCCTGCGCTTCGGAGAGCGCGAAGGCGGCGGTCAGCGCCGGCTTCGGCTCGTCCTCCTCGCGGATGATTCGGATCACCTCGTCAAGATTGAGGAAGACGACGATCATGCCGGCGACGAGCTCGAGCCTGCGCGTGATCTGGCCGAGGCGATGGCGCGAGCGGCGCAGCAGCACCTCGCGGCGATGGTCGAGCCATTGCTGCAGCGCCTCCCTGAACGAGAGCACGCGCGGCGCGACGCCGTTCTCGAGCACGTTGAGATTGACCGGAAAGCGCGTCTCGAGCTCGGTGAGCCTGAAGAGGTGCTCCATCATCAGCGCGGGATCGACGGCGCGGGTCTTCGGCTCGATAACGACGCGCACGTCCTCGGCCGATTCGTCGCGCACGTCGCCGACGAGCGGCAGCTTCTTCTCATTGAGAAGCTCGGCGATCTTCTCGATCAGCCGCGACTTCTGCACCGTATAGGGGATTTCGGCGACGACGACGCTCCAGCCGCCGCGCCCAGTGTCCTCCTTCGTCCAGCGGGCGCGCAGGCGGATCGCGCCGCGCCCCGTCGAATAGGTCTCGACGAGCGAGGCCTTCGGCTCGACGATAACGCCGCCGGTCGGAAAGTCCGGCCCCGGCGCGAAGGCGAGCAGCTGCTCGGTCGAGGCGTTCGAATGGGCGAGCAGATAGAGCGCGGCGTCGCAGAGCTCGGCGAGGTTGTGCGGCGGAATCGAGGTCGCCATGCCGACGGCGATGCCCTGCGCGCCGTTGGCGAGCAGGTTCGGCAGCGCCGCCGGCAGCACGACCGGCTCCTGCTGGTCGCCCGAGTAATTGTCGCGGAAATCGACGCAGTCCTCGCCGATGCCCTCCAGCAGCAGGCGCGCGACCGCGGTCATGCGCGCCTCGGTGTAGCGGTAGGCGGCCGCCCCGTCGCCGTCGATGTTGCCGAAATTGCCCTGCCCGTCGATCAGCGGATAGCGCGAGGAGAAGTCCTGCGCGAGGCGCACCAGCGCGTCATAGATCGCCTGGTCGCCGTGCGGATGGAACGAGCCCATCACGTCGCCGACGATCTTCGCGCATTTCTTGAAGGCGGTCCCCGGATCGAGCCGCAGGATCTGCATGCCGTAGAGGATGCGCCGGTGCACGGGCTTCAGCCCGTCGCGCGCGTCCGGCAAGGCGCGGCCCATGATGGTCGACAGCGCGTAGGCGAGATAGCGCTCCTCGAGCGCCTCGCGCAGGCTGACGGGCTCGGTTCCCCCCGAGGCGGGAGGCGGCGGCGGCTTGACGGTCTTTCCCATGGCCAAGGGCTAGCGAGCGCGGCGGCCGGATGCAAGTTCTGTTTTTGTTCGAGTCCGAGCTTCGCGTGAAGAAGGCGAATCAACCCTTAAGAAACGCGCCCGGCGGAGCGGCGGAGGCCGCTTCTACTCCGTCGCGGCGCCCTTCATGTCGGCGGGATGCGGCATCGAGATGATGTTGTAGCCGGCGTCGACGTAATGGATCTCGCCGGTCACCCCGCTCGACAGGCCGGACAGGAGATAGAGCGCCGCGCCGCCCACGTCGTCGATGTCCACCGTGCGGCGCAGCGGCGCATGCGCCTTCTGGAAGTTGAACATGAAGCGCGCGTCGGCGATGCCGGCGCCGGCCAGCGTGCGCACCGGCCCGGCGGAGATGGCGTTGACCCTGATCCCCTGCGGCCCGAAATCAGCGGCGAGATAGCGCACGCCCGCCTCGAGCGCCGCCTTGGCGACGCCCATGACGTTGTAATTGGGCATCACGCGGGTGGCGCCGCCGAAGGTGAGCGTGACCATCGCCCCGCCCGGCCCCATCAGCGGCGCGGCGCGGGCCGCCGCCTCGGTGAAGGAGAAGGCCGAAATGGTCATCGTGCGCTGGAAATTGGCGCGGCTCGTGTCGGCGTAGCGGCCTTTCAGCTCGGCCTTGTCGGAGAAGGCGACGCAATGGACGAGGAAGTCGAGCCCGCCCCACAGCTCGCGCACGGCTTCGAAGACCGCGTCGAGCGAGGAAAGGTCCTCGACGTCGCAGGGCATGACGAGCTCGGCCCCCAGGCTCGCGGCGAGCGGCTTGACGCGCTTGCCGAGCGATTCGCCCTGATAGGTGAAGGCGAGCTCGGCGCCCTGCGCGGCCAGCGCGCGCGCCGCGCCCCAGGCGATCGAATGGTCGTTGGCGACGCCCATGACGAGGCCGCGCCGGCCCGCCATCAGCGTCCCGCGCGGGATCTCGCGCCCGCCGGACTCAGGCGTCGACATGCTTCAGGACGATCGAGGCGTTGGTGCCGCCGAAGCCGAACGAGTTCGACAAAACGGCGCGCAGCGAAACATTGTCGCGGCGCTGGAGCACGATGTCGACGTCGGCGAAGGCCGGATCGAGCTCGTCGACGTTGGCGCTGGCGCAGATGAAGCCGCTCTGCATCATCAGCAGCGAATAGATCGCCTCCTGCACCCCCGTCGCGCCGAGCGAATGGCCGGTTAGCGACTTGGTGGCCGACACCGGCGGCGCCTTCCCGCCCGAGCCGAACACCTCGCGCAGCGCCTCGACCTCCTTGAGGTCGCCGACTCCAGTCGAGGTCGCGTGCGGATTGACGTAGTCGATCGGAACCTTGACGCCCTCGAGCGCCATCCTCATGCAGCGCGCCGCGCCCTCGCCCGAGGGGGCGACCATGTCGAAGCCGTCGGAGGTCGCGCCATAGCCGGCGACCTCGGCGTAGATCTTGGCGCCGCGCGCCTTGGCCCGCTCATACTCCTCGAGCACCAGAATGCCCGCGCCGCCGGCGATGACGAAGCCGTCGCGGTTCCTGTCGAAGGCGCGCGAGGCGGCCGTCGGGCGGTCGTTGTAGGCCGAGGACATGGCGCCCATGGCGTCGAAGAACACCGACAGCGTCCAGTCGAGCTCCTCGCAGCCGCCGGCGAACACGACGTCCTGCTTGCCCCACTGGATCATCTCATAGGCGTTGCCGATGCAATGGTTGGAGGTCGCGCAGGCCGACGAGATCGAATAGTTGACGCCCTTGATCTTGAACCAGGTGGCGAGCGTCGCCGAGGCGGTCGAGCTCATCGCCTTGGGTACGGCGAAGGGGCCGATCTTCTTCGGCCCCTTGGAGCGGGCGGTGTCGGCGCCCTCGACAATGGTGCGCAGCGAGGCGCCGCCGGAGCCGACGACAATGCCGGTGCGCTCATGCGACACCTCGTCGGGGGCGAGGCCGGAATCGGCGATCGCCTGCTCCATGGCGACATGGCACCACTGGCCGCCGCGGGCGAGGAAGCGCAGCGCGCGGCGGTCGATCATCGGCTCGGGGTCGAGCGTCGGCATGCCGTGCACCTGGCTGCGGAAGCCGAGCTCGGCGTATTTGTCCGCCCGCACGATCCCCGAGCGGCCCTCGCGCAGCGAGGCGAGCACCTCCTGCGAATTGTTGCCGATGGACGAAACGACGCCCATTCCGGTGACGACGACGCGCCTCATGCTTCAAAACTCCCGCTTGCGGACCGCTCCCGCGCGGCGCGGCGCCGATCCCCAGCGCTTCAAGGCGGAGGCGGCGCGAATTGCAACAGATTTGGCGCGCTTGCGCCGATTTAAAGCGTAAAACCGGCCGGAGCGGCCGGTTTCGACGCCTGATTTTCTCCTGATCTTCTCCTGCCGATCGCGGAAAAATTCAGGCGGGCGCGGCGGTGAACAGGCCGACGCGCAGGTCCTTAGCCTCATATATGCGCGCGCCGTCGGCTTCCAACCATCCGTCGGCGACGCCGAGCACGAGCTTGGTCTTGAACACGCGCTTCAGGTCGACGCCATAGACCACGCGCTTGACCGAGGGCAGCACCTGGTCGGCGAACTTGACCTCGCCGACGCCGAGCGCCCGGCCGCGCCCGTTGAGGCCGAGCCAGCCGAGATAGAAGCCGAGCAGCTGCCACAGCGCGTCAAGGCCAAGGCAGCCGGGCATGACCGGATCGCCCTTGAAATGGCAGCCGAAGAACCAGAGGTCGGGCTTGATCTCGAGCTCGGCGCGCGCCTGCCCCTTGCCGTTGGGGCCGCCCGTCTCGGAAAGCTCGCCGACGCGGTCGAACATCAGCATCGGCGGCAGCGGCAGCTGCGGATTGCCGGGGCCGAACAGCTCGCCCCGCGCGCAGGCGATCAGATCTTCATAACCGAAGCTTTCGCGCCGCTCTCTGGCTTCACTCACTGGCTTCATCCACTCCCGCGCTCCCGACGCCGCGGCGCCGGCCGCGAAATCGCGGCGTTCTAGCACAGGGCGAGCGGGGCCGGAAGCCGGCCGGACGCGAGCTCCGCCCGCGCATTACCAAAAAGCAATCCGGCGCGGGCGGGCGCGGCTCTTTTTTTCGTGAACGCGCGCGTCCATATCTGTGCGAGCCTCGGGCTTTGCGCCCGCGTTTCAACGGCGAACGGGACATTCGATGGCGATCCGCCAAAAGACCTTCATCTGGATCATCGCGCTGGCGCTGGCGGGAGGCTTGTCGGCCGACGCCTTCGCGCGGGCCGGCAAGGGCGGCTCGTTCGGCAGCCGCGGCGCGCGCACCTGGAGCGCGCCGCCCTCGACGGCCACCGCGCCGCAGGGCGGCTCCATGTTCGAGCGCTCGACGACGCCGAATCAGGGCCAGTACCGACCGAATTTCGGCCAGCAGGCGCCGCAGCGGCGCGGCGGCCTCTTTTCCGGCTTCGGCGGCGGGCTGCTCGGCGGCCTGCTCGGCGCCGGCCTCATCGGCATGCTGTTCGGCCACGGCTTCGGCGGCGGCCTCGGCGGCATGATGTCTTTCATCGGGCTTCTTTTGCAGCTCGCCCTCCTGTTCTTCCTCGTGCGCTTCGCGCTCAACTGGTTCCGCAACCGCAACCTCGCGGCGCAGGGGGCGGGACCGGCGGCCGGAGGGCCAGGGGGCGGCCCCTCGCCGTTCGGCTTCAACCGGCAAGGCGGGATGTTCGGGGGCTCGGGGCCGTTCGGCGGCGCCTCTACGGGCGGCGGGGCGGCGCAGGCGCGGCCGGCGCAGCAGAAGCTCGAGCTCGCGCCGGCGGACTTCTCCATGTTCGAGCGTCGGCTGCAGGAGGTGCAAAGCGCCTATGGCGCGCAGGACATGGACCGCCTGCGCGCGCTGACGACGCCGGAGATGGCCGCGAGCTTTTCCGGCGAGCTCGCCGAAGACGCGCGGCGCGGCGTCGTCAACACGCTCTCGAACGTCCAGTTCCTGCAGGGCGACCTGTCGGAGGCCTGGCGCGAGCCGAACGCGGACTACGCCACCGTGGCGCTGCGCTTCTCGCTGATCGACGCGACCTACGACCGCGCCACCGGACGGCTCGTCGGCGGCGACCCGTCGACGCCGCAGCAGGCGACGGAGCTGTGGACCTTCACGCGCCGCCCCGGCTCCGGGCCGGACGGCTGGACGTTGTCGGGCATCCAGCAGGCCTGAGCCGCGAGGGGCGCCCTCTGGCGGGTGCCCCTTCAAAGCGTCGCGCGAAGCGGCTAGGCTCGCGCCATGGCCGCTCCCGTCACCACCTTCATCTTCGACCTCGGCGGCGTGCTCGTGCGCCACGACAACGCGCATCTGTTCGACCGGCTCGCCGCCTGCTGCGCCGATTCCGAGGCCGCGCGCAGGGCGATGGCGCAGGCGCTCGACGCCGAGCCGATCGCCACGGGCGCGCTCTCCATTCCACGCCTGCACGCGCAGCTCGCCGAGCGCTACGGCTTCGACCGGCCGCTCGCCGACTTCCTCGACCTGTGGAGCTGCCACTTCAGCCCCGAGCCCGGCATGGAGGCGCTGGTCGACGCGCTCCTTCCCCGCTACCGGGTGGCGATCTTCTCGAACACCAACGCCGCGCATATCGACCACATCCGCGCGCGCTACCCGGCGTTCGCCAAGGCGCATGCGGCCTATCTCTCCTATGAGCTCGGCCTCATGAAGCCGCGCCCGGAGGCCTATCTGAAGGTGCTGGAGCTCGAGGGCCGCGCGCCGCAGGAATGCGTCTTCGTCGACGACCGCGCCGAGAACACGGCGGCGGCGGCCGCGCTCGGCATGAAGACGGCGACATTTTCCAGCCGCGCCGCGCTGGAGGCGACAATCGCCGGATACGGCGTCGTGATCGACGCCTGAATTCGTCCGGTCAGCCCGCCGCGGGCGTGATCGCCACCGATTCGCCGCAGCCGCAGGCCGAGGTCTGGTTCGGGTTCTGGAAGGTGAAGCTCGCGGCGAACTTGTCGGTCTCAAAATCGAGCTTGGTTCCGAGCAGGAACATCACGTCCTTGGGCGAGACGATGAGGCGAACCCCCTTGTCCTCGATCACCTCGTCGCCCGGAGCGAGCGCGTCGGCGAGGTCGAGCGTGTAGCTCATGCCGGCGCAGCCGCCGGCCTTGATCCCGACCCTGACGCCCTCGACCGGCCGCCCCGCGCCCTCAATGATCTCGCGCGCGCGCTCGGCGGCCCGCTCCGTCAGCGACAGGACGGCGAATTTCGATGCGGCCATTCTTCACGCCCTCGGCTTCGTCTTTGATCCCGCTCAATATAGGGCGCGCGCGGCGAAATGTGGAGAGGCGCGGACGCCGCAGGCCACGCAGGACGCAAGGCGGCCGCGCGCCTCACGCCGCCTTCTTCGCCGCGATGGCGACGAGCTCCCGCATGATCCTGCGCACCCCCTCGAGCCGCGCGTCGAGCTTCTCGAAGTCGCGGCTGAACACGATCTTCATGTCGGGGCGCACCTTGGCCTCGATCCCCTGCGCCGCGACATAGCGCACGAGCCCCGGCGGATTGGCGAAGGAATTGTCGCGGAAGGCGATCACCACGCCCTTCGGGCCGGCGTCGACGCTCTCGACATGCGCCTTGCGGCACAGCGCCTTGATCGACACGAGCTTGACGAGCTGGCCGACCTCGGGCGGCGAGGGCCCGAAGCGGTCGACCATCTCGGCGGCGAAGGCCTCGATCTCCTCCTCGTTCTCGAGGCTCGCGAGGCGGCGGTAGAGCTGCAGGCGAAGCTGCAGGTCGCCGACGTAGCTCTCGGGGATCGTCACCGGCGCGCCGAGCGTGATCGAGGGCGACCAGACCTCCTCGACCGGCTCCTCGATTCCCGCCTTCAGCGCCTCGACCGCCTCCTGCAGCATCTGCTGGTAGAGCTCGTAGCCGACCTCCTTGATATGGCCGGACTGGTCGTCGCCGAGAAGATTGCCGGCGCCGCGGATGTCGAGATCGTGGCTCGCGAGCTCGAAGCCCGCGCCGAGCTGGTCGAGCGACTGCAGGACCTTGAGGCGCTTCTCGGCCTGCGGCGTGATCGGCTTGCCCGAAGGCGTCGTGAACAGGGCGTAGGCGCGCGCCTTGGAGCGCCCGACGCGCCCGCGCAGCTGGTAGAGCTGGGCGAGGCCGAACATGTCGGCGCGATGCACGACGAGGGTGTTGGCGCGGGGAATGTCCAGCCCCGACTCGACGATGGCGGTGGCGAGCAGCACGTCGTACTGGCCGTCGTAGAAGGCGGCCATCTTGTCCTCGAGTTCGCCCGCGGCGAGCTGGCCGTGGGCGACGACGAACTTCACCTCCGGGACCTCGCGGCGCAGGAAGCTCGCGGCCTCGTCGAGATCCTCGATGCGCGGGCAGACGTAGAAGCTCTGGCCGCCGCGATAGCGCTCGCGCAGCAGCGCCTCGCGCACGACGAGCGCGTCGAACGGCGCGACAAAGGTGCGCACGGCCAAGCGGTCGACCGGGGGCGTGGCGATGATCGAGAGCTCGCGCACGCCGGTCAGGGCGAGCTGCAGCGTGCGCGGAATCGGCGTCGCCGAGAGGGTGAGCACATGCACCTCGGCGCGCAGCTCCTTGAGCCGCTCCTTGTGCTTGACGCCGAAATGCTGCTCCTCGTCGACGACGACGAGGCCGAGGTCCTTGAAGGCGACCCCCTTGCCGAGCACGGCGTGGGTGCCGACGACGATGTCGACGTCGCCCGAGGCCGCGCCCGCCTTCGCCGCGCGCATGTCGGCGGCGCTCGCCATGCGCGACATCTGCGCGACCCTTATCGGCAGATGGGCGAAGCGCGCGGTGAAATTCTTGTAGTGCTGGCGCGCTAGCAGCGTCGTCGGGGCGACGACGACGACCTGCTTGCCCTCGATCGCCGCGGCGAAGGCGGCGCGCAGCGCGACCTCCGTCTTGCCGAAGCCGACGTCGCCGCAGACGAGCCGGTCCATCGGCCGGCCCGCGGCCATGTCGTCGAGCGTCGCTTCGATCGCCGCGAGCTGGTCGTCGGTCTCCTCATAGGGAAAGCCCGCGCAGAATTCGGCGTAGAGCCCCGGCGGCGGGACGAGCTTGGGCGCCGCGCGCGTGAAGCGCTGGGCGGCGATCCTGATGAGGCCCGCCGCCATGTCGAGGATGCGCTTGCGCATCTTCGCCTTGCGCTTCTGCCAGCTTCCCCCGCCCAGCCGGTCGAGCTGGACCTCGGTGTCCTCCGAGCCGTAGCGGGAGAGAAGCTCGAGGTTCTCGACCGGCAGAAAGAGCTTCGCGCCCTCGGCGTAATGCAGCTCCAGGCAGTCGTGCGGCGCCCCGCCCGCCTCGATCGCCTGCAGGCCGACGAAGCGGCCGATGCCATGGTCGACATGGACGACGACGTCGCCGGCCGACAGCGCGCCGACCTCGGCGAGGAAATCCTTGGCCTTACGACTCTTCTTGCGCGCCGGGGCGAGCCGGTCGCCGAGAATGTCCTGCTCGCCGACGACGGCGAGGCTTTCGGTCTCGAAGCCCGCCTCGAGGCCGATGACGGCGAGCGCGGTCCTGTCCGCAGCGAGCTCCTGCGCCTGCTTGAACGAGGAGACGTTCTGCGCGCCCTTGAGGCCGTGGTCGGCGAGCACCTGCGCAAGGCGCTCGCGCGAGCCGTCCGACCAGGCGGCGACGATCGTCCGCTTGCCCGCGCCGCGCAGCGCCTGCGTATGGGCGAGCGCGGCCTCGAACACGTTGGCCGCCTCGTCGGCGCGCTCGGGGGCGAAATTGCGTCCCTGCTTCGAGCCGCAGTCGACGAAGAGGCCCCGCGCGCCCTCGGGCGCGGCGAAGGGGCTGACGCGCAAGACCCTCGCGCGCGAGAGGCGCTCGCTCCACTCCTGCGCGCCCATGTAGAGCGCGTCGGGCTTCAGCGGCTTGTAGCCGGAGGCCGCCGGATCGGCGTCGTAGGCGCTTTTGCGCGCGGCGTAATGATCCTCGATCAGCGCGATCCGCTCGCGCGCGGCCTCGTCGGCGAGCGAGTCGAGCACGACCGGCGCGCGCCCCGCGTAGTCGAACAGCGTGTCGAGCCGCTCGTAGAACAGCGGCAGCCAGTGCTCGCAGCCGGGCTGTCGCCGCCCCTCGCTGATCGCCTCATAGAGCTGGTCGCCGCGCGTCTGCGCGCCGAACTGCGCGACATAGCCCTGCCGGAAACGCCGCATCGTCTCGGCGGTAAGCTGCGCCTCGCTCATCGGCGTGAGGTCGAGGCCTTTCAGCGGGAACAAAGTGCGTTGCGACTCGGGGTCGAAGGCGCGGATCGACTCCAGCGCGTCGCCGAAGAAGTCGAGCCGCACCGGCTGCGCCATGCCCGGCGCGAAGAGATCGACGATGCCGCCGCGCACGGCGTATTCGCCGGCTTCCCGCACGGTGGAGGCGCGCAAAAAACCATTGGAGTCGAGCCAGGCGGCGAGCGCGCCGGTGTCGACGACATTGCCCGGCGCGGCCGAAAAAGTGTCGCGGGCGATCTGCGCCACCGGCGGCAGACGCTGGACGAGCGCCTTGACCGTGGTCGAGAGCACGCGCGGACGCTCCGCCGAGGAGCGCGTGCGCGCGAGGCGCGAGAGCGCCACCATGCGGCGCGCGCAGACCGACGCGTTGGGCGAGGCGCGGTCGTAGGGCTGGCAGTCCCAGCCGGGAAAGTCGATCAGCTCGACGTCGGGGGCGGCGAAGGCGAAGGCCTCCATGAAGGAGGCTTGCCGGCGCCCGTCGCGCGCGACATGGATCAGCGCGAGCGCGCGCTCCTCGGACTCGCGCCCGAGCGCGCGGGCGAGGTCGGCGACGCAGAAGGCGTCATAGCCGTCGGCGAGCGCGGAGAGGGTGAGCGAGCCGCCCTTGGCGAGCTCGGCGAGGACGCGTTTCAGGTCCGGCACGGTCGGCGCGATCCGTCCTTTGAAAAAGCTCCGGCGCGGAACGCCGCATCGGCGAAATCGGCGCCTCTCACCCTTGGGCGCCGTAGAAACGGCTCTGGAAGGCGACGATGCGCCGGAACAGCGGCGTGTCGTGCTCGGGCGGGACCGGCGCCTCGCCGGTCGCCCAGGCGAAGACGTCGCGGTCGACGGCTTCGAGCAGCGCATCGAAGACGTCGAGCTCCGCCTCGGTCAGCCTGTGGACCTCCGAGTCGACGAAGCGGCCAAGCAGCAGGTCGGTCTCCAGCATGCCGCGCCGCCAGGCGCGGACCTTTATACGTCGGCGCCGCACGTCAGGATCGAGGGGCGCGCCGGAATTCTGGGCCGCGTCCGTCATGGCTCGTCTCCTTTCCGGGCGAGGGGCGCCGAAGGGCTTGCGCACCGCCATATAAACGCGCGCGCCGCCGCTGTCAGCCTTTTGGCGTTTTCATGCGGAACATGGGACAAGGCGCGCGCCGGCCGGCTTGCGAACCCGTCCGGCGGCCCTGTTTCCGCGAGCCCAACTCCGCGTCGATGCGCCCTTCCCTCCTCGATCCGCTGTTCGCCTCGGCCGCGAGCCTGCCCGGCGTCGGGCCGAAGACCGGCCGCCTGCTCGACCGGCTGCTGCGCGGGCCGGGCGGCGGCGAGGCGCGCGTGCTCGACCTGCTCTTTCATGCGCCAACGGCGCTGATCGACCGCCGCCTGCGTCCGAAGATCGCCGAGGCGCCGCTCGACTCCTATGTCGTCGTCGAGGCCAGCGTCGTCAGCCATACGCCCTCGCGCGGGCGCGGACCTTTTCGCGTCCTCGTCGAGGACGAGACGGGCGACGTCCTGCTCGTGTTCTTCCTCGCCAACGCCGAGTGGGTGGAGAAAAGCCTGCCCGTCGGCGCGCGGCGCTGGATCTGCGGCCGGCTCGAGCTGTGGGAGGGCCATCGCCAGATGGTCCACCCCGACCGCATCCTCGACGAGGCGGGCCTCGCGAAGCTGGAGCCCGTCGAGCCGGTCTATCCGCTGACCGAGGGGCTGCGTCAGCGGAGCATCGCCAAAGCCGTCGCGGGCGCGCTGGCGCGGCTTCCGGCCCTGCCCGAATGGGGCGCGCCGCCGGGCCTGCCGGCGTTTTCGGACGCGCTCAGGGCGCTGCATCGCCCGCAGGAGCCGAAGGACTTGCTCGCCGACGCGCCGGCGCGCATGAGGCTCGCCTATGACGAGCTGTTCGCCGGCCAGCTGGCGCTCGCCCTGATGCGCGCGCGCGCCAAGGAGCGGCCGGGACGCGCCAGCGTCGGCGACGGACGGCTCGCCGCGAAAATCCTCGCCGCCCTGCCCTTCGAGCTGACCGGCGCGCAGAAAGCCGCGATCGCGGAGATCCGCGCCGACCTCGCCAGCGAGACGCGGATGCTGCGGCTGCTGCAGGGCGACGTCGGCTCGGGCAAGACGCTCGTCGCGCTCATCGCCATGGCCGCCTGCGTCGAGGCCGGACGGCAGGCGGCGCTGATGGCCCCGACCGAGCTGCTCGCGCGCCAGCATTTTGCGAGCCTCGCGCGCTTTTCCGCGCCTGCGGGCTTGCGCGTCGCCCTGCTCACCGGCCGCGAGAAGGGGTCGGCGCGGCGCGCTTTTCTCGAAGAGCTGGCGGCGGGAGAGATCGACGTCGCCGTCGGCACCCACGCCCTGTTTCAGGAGGGCGTCGAGTTCGCCGACCTCGCGCTCGCCGTCGTCGACGAGCAGCATCGCTTCGGCGTGCGCCAGCGCCTCTCGCTCGGCGAGAAGGGCGAGCGCGCCGACCTCCTCGCCATGACCGCGACGCCGATCCCGCGCACGCTGGCGCTCACCTATTTCGGCGACATGGACATTTCCGCGCTGCGCGAGAAACCGCCGGGACGCCAAAAGATCGAGACGCGCGCGCTGCCGCTCGAGCGCATCGACGAGCTGATCGGCCGGCTCGGCGCGGCGCTTCGCTCCGGCGCGCAAGCCTACTGGGTGTGCCCGCTCGTCGAGGAGAGCGCGGAGAGCGATCTTTCCGCCGCCGGCGCGCGCGCCGCGGAGCTGCGCCAGATTTTCGGCGAGGAAGCGGTCGGCCTCGTCCACGGCCGCATGAGGGGTAAGGACAAGGACGAGGCGATGGCCGCCTTTTCGGGCGGCGCGACGAAAATCCTCGTCGCCACCACGGTGATCGAGGTCGGCGTCGACGTGCCCGCCGCCTCGATCATGGTGATCGAGCACGCCGAGCGCTTCGGCCTCGCGCAGCTGCACCAGCTGCGCGGACGCGTCGGGCGCGGCGCCGCGCAGTCCTTCTGCATGCTGCTCTACAAGGGCCCGCTCGGGGAGGCCGGCAAGGCGCGCATCGCCATCCTGCGCGAGAGCGACGACGGCTTCGCCATCGCCGAGGAGGATCTGCGCCTGCGCGGCGAGGGCGAGGTGATGGGCGCCCGCCAGTCCGGCCTGCCGGGCTTCCGCCTCGCCGATCCGGCCGCGCACGGCGACCTCCTCGCCTTCGCGCGCGGCGAGGCGCAGGCCGCCGTCGCGTCCGATCCGGGCCTTTCGGGCGCGCGCGGCCGGGCGCTGCGGCTCCTGCTGCACCTGTTCGAACGGGCGGAGGCGATCAGGCTTCTGGCGGCCGGGTAACGAAGACGCGATTTTCGTCAAACCTCAGCCCGTGATTGGATGCCAGGGAAACGGCGCGCCAGTCGTCGGGGAATCAAACGTCATGCCGAGATGTTCGATCGTCATCCCGGCGTACAACAGCGCGCCTACGATCGATTGCGCGATTCAGTCCGCGCGCCGGCAGACCGAGCGCGACGTCGAGATTCTCGTCGTCGACGACGCCTCGACCGATTCGACCGGCGAGGCGATCAGCCGGCGGGCCGCGCAGGACCCTCGCGTGGTCGCCCTCCACAACGTCAGCAACGGCGGCAAGTCGGTCGCCATGAACCGCGCCCACGCCGTCGCGAAGGGCGACTGGATCGGCGTCCTCGACGCCGACGACGCCTGGCTGCCGGACCGCGCCGGCCGCCTCATCGACGCGGCCGAGGCGGCGGGCGCCGACGGCGTCGCCGACAACCAGCTCAAGGTCGACCCCTTCGCGCGCACGCGCCAGGGCCGCCTGTTCGACCTCTCCGGCGAAAGGCTGACGCTCGACCTTCCCGCCTATCTCGGCTCGATCGACCGCAAGGTCGACTTCGGCACGCTGAAGCCGATCGTGCGGCGCGATTTCCTCGAGCGGACCAGGATCGCCTACGACGAGACGCAGCGCTTCTCGCAGGATTTCAGCTTCATGCTCGAACTGCTGCTCGAGGGGGCGCGCGTGCTCGTGGTGAACGAGGCGCTCTATCTCTACACCCTGCCGTTCAGCGCGCGGAGGCGCAAATGGACGGCGACCGGCGCCGGCGCCTGGCGCCACGATTTCGCCAGCGCGCTGCGCTCGACCGAGCGCTACCTGCATGATCCGCGCGTGCTGCGCCAGCCGCAGATCGAGCTTCTGCTGCGCCGGCGCGCGGCGCTGCTGCGCAAGAGCGGGGTGTGGGACGAGGTCAAGCGCCGCCGGTTCGAGCGGGGCGCCCCGGTCGCGCTCGTCTATCTGCTGCTCCATCCGCCGGCGCTGCGGATCGTCGGCGAGCGGCTGCTGCGCGGGCGTTTCATCGCTTAGGCTTCCGGCCGGCGCAGCGCGGCGGCGGCGAGCAGCGCCGCCGAGGCGAGCGCGAGGGCGGCGAGGCAGAAGGCGGAGGCGCCGTAGCCGAAGGCGCCGATGAGCAGCGCCACCGGATAGGGCATGAGGAAGATGCCGACGTTGAAGGCGGTGTTGAACAGCGCCTGCGGGCCGGCCCGCTCGGACGGCTCCAGCCCCGCGCTGACCGCCGCCGACAGCACCGGATAGATGACGCTGTAGCCCGCCCCGAACAGGATTCCGGCGACGGCGACGAGCCATGAGACGCCCGCCGCGCCGAGCAGCGCCAAGCTCGCCGCCTGGCACAGGAAGCCGCAGGCGACGAGCAGCCTGCGGTCGAGCGTCTCGAACACGCCCATCGCCAGGAAGCGGCTCGCGAACAGCGTCGTCGTCGAGGCCAGAAAAAACGCGCCGATCGGCACCGCCCGCGCCTCCAGCAGCGCGGCGAGGAAGGAGGCGGTGAAGCCGAACATCGTCCCGTTGACGAAGATCGCGGCGAGCGAAGCCGGCCGGCTGCGCGCCAGAGCCGCCTTGAGGTCAAGGCCGCGCCCAGCCTTGGGGAGCGGGATCGGCCGCACGCCGAAGGTGAGCGCGAAGGCGGCGAGCGCGGGGATCGAGCCCTCGAGGAACATCGCCGGCGCGCCGAAGGCGTTGAGGACGGCGGCCCCGAGCGGCGGCGCGAAGGCCTGGGCCAGCGCGAACATGCTGGAGAACAGGCCGATCAGATAGACGAAGCGGTTGGCGTTGAGCCGGCTCTGGCCGTAGGTCACGAAGGAGGCGAGCAGAAGCCCCTGCCCCGTCCCCTGCGCGAGGCGCGAGGCGAGCGCCGGCCAGAACGAGCCCGCCGTGTAGCGCAGGCTGAAGAAGCCCATGGCCATGAGGGCGACGGCGAGGCGGCAGCTGTTGAGCACGCCGATGCGCGCCGAGACCGCGCCCGACAGGAAGGTGAACAGGACGACCGGGCCGGCGTAGAGCGAGAGCAGAAGCCCCGTGTCGTGCAGGTCGAAGCCCTCGCGCTCGAACACGACGGCGAGCAGGGCGGCGTGCGAATACATGAAGGAGATGAGGAAGGCCGAGGCCGCGAACTGTAGATATTCGCGCCTGCCGCGCGCGTCGACGAAGCCCGCCGCCTGCGCGCGCGCGTCGCGCGCCGCCTCGGCTTCGCGCGGGGCGTGGCCGGACGCGCTCAGGCGGGCGCGCGCCGCAGCAGGGCGCGCCAATGGCGTGTCGCGAGGGCGCCCGCCGGCGCGACGTCCTCGATCGCCGCGGGCTCGAGGCCGGCGGCCTCGGCCTGCGCGAAGACGCCCGGCGGCAGCGGCCAGGGCGGGCCCGCCGCCGCCTCGCCCTCGTCCCGCGCGCGCGCGACGAGCAGCATCGCCCCGCCCGGCCGCAGAACGCGCGCGAGCGCGCCGAGCGCCGCCGGCACGAGGTCGGGGGCGAGCGCCTGCAGCGTGTAGCACTCGTTGACGAGGTCGAAGGCGCCGAGCCACTCGGGAGGCGGCGCGAAAAGGTCGGCGACGCGGTAGTCGACGGCGCTTTGCGGGAAGCGCCCGCGCGCCCATTCGACGGCGCCGGCGACGAAATCGAAGGCGCAGACGCGCGCGCCGAGCGAGGCGAAGAACTCGGCGTTGTCGCCGAGCCCGCAGCCGACGTCGAGGACGCGCAGCCCGGAAAAGGCTTCGCGTTCGCCCGCGAGCTGCAGCCCGGCGAAGCTCGAAATCAGCGGATGCGGCGCAAGATGCGCCCAGGGCACGCAGGCCGCGTCGCCCGCGGCGTCCTCGTAGACGGCCTCGAACCAGTTTTTTCGCAGCGCGTCGGCGCCGTTCTCGCCGTTTTTCGCCGGGTCGAGCGCGTCGAGGCGGGCGCGCGCCGCCGCGCGCCGGGCGAAGAAGTCTTCATCCTTGCCTTCGCCGGCTTCCTGCGCCGCGCTCACGCCTTCTTCTCCCAGCGGCCCGCCGCGTCCTGCGCCCAGTAGCTCGCGGGCAGGCCGGCGTCCCTGACCGCGCGCCATTGCGCCCGCGCGCCGGCGAGCTCGGCCTCGTCGCGGCCGTCGAAGACGAGCATGGCGCGCTCATAGGGGCCGGCGCCGAGCGAGGGCAGGATGGGCGCATCCTCGACGAAGAGGCGCAGGCGCGCGCCGTTGGGGTTTTCGTCGCCGGTCGTCAGATAGACGGGCTGCAGGTCGGGATCGCCGTCCGACGCCTGTCCATGGGCGAGGAAGCTGTCGTCGGCGTAGGTCCACAGGCGCTGGTCGAGCGCGTCGAGCAGCTCCTCGCTTTTCGCCTGCACGACGGCGCGCCAGCCCCGCGCGAGGGCCTTCTCGAGGAGGACGGGCAGCGCCTCCTCGCGGCCGCGGCGCTCGAGATGGTAGAACCAGACCTCCATCGCCGCCGGCCCGCGCCTCAGCTCTCGTAGCAGTCGGCGACGAGCCGGTCGAGCAGGCGCACGCCGTAGCCCGAGCCCCAGCTCTGGTTGACGTCGCCCGAGGGCGAAGCCATGCCCGTGCCGGCGATGTCGAGATGCGCCCAGGGCGTTGCGTTGACGAAGCGCTGCAGGAACTGCGCCGCGGTGATCGAGCCGGCGTGGCGCCCGCCGGCGTTTTTCACGTCGGCGAACTTCGAGTCGATCAGCTTGTCGTAGGCGGGGCCGAGCGGCATCCGCCACAGCTTCTCGCCCGTCTCGCGGCCGGCGGCGAGCAGGCGGTCGGCGAGCTCGTCATTGTTCGAGAACAGGCCCGCGTGCTCCTGCCCGAGCGCGACGAGGATCGCGCCGGTCAGCGTCGCGAGGTCGATCATGAACTTCGGCTTGAAGCGGTCCTGCACGTGCCAGAGCACGTCGCAGAGCACGAGCCGCCCTTCCGCGTCGGTGTTGATGATCTCGATGGTCTGGCCGGATAGCGAGGTCACGATGTCGCCGGGCCGCTGCGCGTCGGGGCCGGGCATGTTCTCGACGAGGCCGATCGCGCCGATCGCGTCGACCTTCGCCTTGCGGCGGGCGAGCGCCTCGATGAGGCCGACGACGCAGGCCGCCCCGGCCATGTCGCCCTTCATGTCCTCCATGCCGCCGGCCGGCTTGATCGAGATGCCGCCGGTGTCGAAGGTCACGCCCTTGCCGATGAAGGCGACGGGCTTTTCGTCGGCGCCGGCGGGCGCGCCGCGCCAGCGCATGATGACGAGCCGCCCCTCGCGCGAAGAACCCTGGCTGACGCCGAGCAGCGCTCCCATGCCGAGCCCGCGCATCACCGCCTCGTCGAGGATCTCGACCTCGACGCCGAGCTTCTCGAGCGCCTTCGCCCGATTCGCGAACTCCTCGGGAAAGAGGACGTTCGGCGGCTCGTTGACGAGGGTGCGGGCGGTTATGACGCCTTCGGCCACCGCCTCGCCCTTCGCGGCGGCGGCGCGCGCGGCGTCCGGCTCGGCGACGGCGACGCGCAGCTCGGTCGGGCCGTCGTCCTCGGCGTCGTCCTTCTTCTTCGTCTTGTAGCGGTCGAAGCGATAGTCGCGCAGGCGCAGGCCGAGGGCGAAGTCGGAGGCCGCGGCCGCGGCGTCCTGCGGCGGACGCGGCAGGTCGAACAGGATCGTCGCCGACTTTCCGCGCCCGATCTTGCCGGCGCAATAGCCGCCGAGATTGGCGTAGTCGGCCGAGGACGGCGGGGCGTCCGGCTCCTTGCCGCCGGACGCCTGCGCCTCCTCGGCGTCCTTCTTGTCGCCCGAGGGGCCGCCGGCCCCGATCGCCAGCAGGCGCTCGGCGCCGAGGCCAGCCGGCGCGAGGATCTCGAGCGCCGAGGAGGCCTTGCCCTTGAATTTGGCGACGGCGGCGGCGCGCCGCAGGAGAGCCTCGGCCTCGGCGCCGAGCAGCTTCCGCGTCTTTTCGCCGAGCGCGAGGTCGGGCCCGACGAAGACCGCCAGCGTTCCGATCGGCTCGGCTCCCCCCGGCTGCGGGGCGAGCTTCAGCGCGTCGAGCGCGACGAATTGAATGCTGGCGGCTTGCGGCATGGCGTCCTCGAAACGTTCCGGCGCGCCTCTCCTAGCAAAAAAGCCGGAGGCGAAAAAGTCGCAGTCCCGTCGGGGACGATCGCGAAATTGTCATGCGCCGCCGCGCGGCGCCGGCGCGGGCGGCGCCATATTTCCGCGCAGGGCGCGTGGGATGCGGGCGAGGCGTGTGATGGCGCGGCCACGGCGCGCGCGAATCTCGCGCCTGCGCACAGCCGGCGCGGGCGCGGCTCTGGCCGCAGGCCGCGCCGGGGCGTAATGAACTCGGACGGGCGCGACAGGGCGAAGGGAAGCATGTCGATCGAATTGTTCAGGGCGCGCCGCCTCCTCGCCGCGCCGCGGGCGGACGGGCCGCCGGAAAGGGCGCGGCGGTGATCGGCTGGACGCTCGGACGCTATTTCTCGGGCCGCTTCCTCGCCCTGATCCTCGCCGTCTTCGCGACGATCTGCGGCATGGTCTTCGTCGTCGATTTCGTCGAGATGCTGCGCCGCACCTCCAACATCGAGGACGCCTCGACCGGCTCGGTCGCCCTGCTCGCGCTGCTGCGCGCGCCGGCCGCCGCCGAGCAGCTCACCCCGTTCTGCGTGCTGTTCGGCTCGATGGCCGCCTTCCTCGACCTCACCCGCAAGCTCGAGCTCCTCATCGCGCGCGCCGTCGGCGTCTCGGTGTGGGGCTTCCTCGTCCCGCCGGCGGCCATCGCGCTCCTCATCGGCGTCGGCTCGGTCGCCCTGCTCAATCCCGTCTCGGCCCTCATGAAGCAGCGCGCCGACAAGCTCGAGACGGAAATCTTCGGCCAGCTCACGGCCAAGGAGGCCGTGCCCGACGTCTGGATCCGCCAGAAGAGCGTCGACGGCGACGTGATCGTCAAGGCGAAGTCGATGTCGGGCGACGGCTCGCGCCTCACCGAGCCGACCGCCTACATCTACGATCTCGACGGGCGTTTCGTCGCCCAGGTCGACGCGCAGGCGGCGCAGCTCGTCGACGGCGCGTGGCGCTTCGAGCGGGCGCGCGTCCTCGCCCCTGGCGAGGAGACCTTCACCTCCGCCGTTTACTATGTCGCCACGAATCTGACGCCCGAGCAGGTCGTGCGCGGACCCGTTTCGGCGCAGTCCGTGCCCTTCTTCGAGCTCGGCGCGGAGCAGCGCCGGACCGAGGCCGCGGGGCTCGACGGAACGAGCTTCGCCCTGCAATTCCAGACGCTTCTGGCTCGGCCTCTGCTGTTCCTGGCGATGGTCCTGATCGCCGCCGCTTTTTCCTTAAGATTTTTCCGATTTGGTGGAATCGCCAAAATGGTCGGCGGTGGCGTGGTCGCGGGCTTCATGCTTTATGTCGCGACCAAGCTGGTCGGCGACGTAGGAGGCGCGGGCCTGATCAGCGCGCCGGTCGCCGCCTGGTCGCCCGCGGTGGTGGCGAGCCTTCTCGGCGCGCTGGCTCTGCTCAATCAGGAGGACGGATGAAGGGCGAGGGTCCAGCGCGCATGGAGCGCGGCGAGCGCCGCGCGGCGAGGGGAGCGTCTCCCCGCGCCGGCGCGCGGCTGCGCGCCGTCCTGCTCGCCGGCGCCGCCCTCTTCGCTCTCGCTCCTCTCGTCCCGCACGCCGCCGCCGCGCCGGCGCGCGCGAAGGCCCAGAAGCAGGCTGCTCCCGCTTCCGACGCCGACAAGATGGTCGTCGAGGCCAACGAGCTGCGCCAGGACGACACGAAAAACACTGTCTCGGCGGTCGGCGACGCGCGCGTCTACTACAAGGGCCGCGTCCTCGAGGCCGACGAGGTCACCTACGACCGCAACACCGGTCGCGTGACGGCGCGCGGCAACGCCAAGCTCACCGAAGCCGACGGCACGATCCTGCACGGCGCCTTCTTCGACCTGACCGACGATTTCCGCGACGGCTTCATCGAGAGCCTGCGCGCGGAGACGACGCAGAAGACCTTCATGAGCTCGCCCCACGTCGAGCGCATCGACGACGCGACGACGGTCTTCGCCAAGGGAGTCTACACCGCCTGCAAGGCCTGCGGGACGGATTACGACAAGCCGCCGCTGTGGCAGGTGCGGGCCAAGCGCATCATCCACAACAACGACGAGCAGATGCTCTATTTCCGCGACGCCAGCCTCGAGTTCCTCGGGGTGCCTGTGGCCTGGACGCCGTGGATGTCGATGCCGGACCCCAGCGTCACGCGCAAGTCGGGCGTGCTGTCGCCGACGCTGCTCGCGCGCACCGAGCTCGGCTACGGCTTCGGCCTGCCGATCTTCTGGGCGCTCGCGCCCGACTACGACCTCACCGTCACCCCGACCTATCTGTCGAAGCAGGGATTTCTGGGCCTCGCCGAATGGCGCCAGCGGCTCGACTACGGCTCCTATTACATCCGCGGCGCGGGCATCGACCAGCTGAAGCCTTCGGCCTTTCCCGTCTCGCCCTGGGGCGCGGCCGATTATCATTTCCGCGGCTCGCTCGAGAGCAAGGGCGAATATCAGCTCGCCGACAAATGGAAGTTCGGCTGGCAGTTCACCATCCTCTCCGACAAATGGTTCCTCAACGACTACAATATCGCGAGCCAGACGCTCTCCTCGAACTACATCAGCGAGGTGACCTCGACCGCCTATCTGACCGGCCAGGGCGACCGCGGCTTCTTCGACCTGCGCGGCTATCATTTCGAGGGCCTGTCGACGCGCGACATCCAGGCGCAGCAGACGAGCGCCTATCCGACGTTCGACTACAACCGCACCTTCGACGTCGATCCGGCCAAAAGCTACGGGATCGGCGGACAGGTCGAGGCGGACTTCAACCTCTCCAGCCTCTCGGCCTGGGCGGCGAGCTTCCAGTCGGTCGGCACGCAGGTACTCGACAACGCCTATTCGCTCTATTCGGTCTGCACCAACTACGTGCCCGGCCGCGTCGCCGGCACCTGCCTGCAGCGCGGCGTCGGCGGCGTCTCGACGCGGGCGAGCCTCAACCTCAACTGGAAGCGCCAGTTCATCGACGAGGCCGGCGAGGTCTGGACGCCGTTCGTCTTCGCGCGCTTCAACGCCCAGTCGCTGAACCTCAACACGACCAACACGCTCGGCTTCTCGAACAGCTCGGGCGCCAATTCGGTGATCTCCAACGCCTATCAGCTGCCGTTCCTGTCGAACGCCGAGAACGCCGCCTATGGCGCGCTCAATCCGGGCTTCGGCCTCGAATACCGCTATCCGTTCTTTTCGAAGACCGACTTCGGCGCGCTGACCCTCTCGCCGATCGGCCAGATCATCGTGCGGCCGAACAACCAGATCGGGACCTACGCCAACGCCAATCTCGACGCCCAGAGCCTCGTGTTCGACGAATCGACCCTGTTCGCCTGGGACAAATTCTCCGGCTACGACCGCTTCGAGACGGGCACGCGCCTCAACTATGGCGGCGAGGCGACGCTGAGCTTCCCGCAAGGCTCCTACATCAACCTCGTCGCCGGCCAGTCCTACCAGCTCGCCGGAACCAACGCCTACGCCACGCCCGACGCCGCCAACGTCGGCCTGTCCTCCGGCCTCGACACGCGGCTCTCGGATTACGTCGGCGCGGTCACGCTTCAGCCCACGACCTTCTTCTCGATCACCGCCAAGACGAGGCTCGACGTCGACACCTTCGCGCCCAAGCGCATCGACGTGATCGGCGTCTATAGTTTCGGCGCATGGACGGGCGGCTTCCAGTATGCAAGCTATGCGGCGCAGCCGGAGATCGGCTATTACGTGCGCCGTCAGGGCCTGACCCTGAACACGCGCTACCAGATCAGCGAGAACTACTGGGCGCAGGGCAACGTTACCTTCGACATGAGCCGCCAGTTCTATCCCGCCTCGCTGATCGGCTACTCCAATCCCGGCCCGTTCGCGCCGGCCGCGTTCGGCGTCGGCGCCGGCTACAAGGACGACTGCACCACGGTTTCGCTCAATTTCTCGTCAGTGTATCAGGACAACGGCAACGGCGGGCTCACCCGCAACAAGACGATCCTGCTCCAGTTCGAGCTGCGCACGCTGGGCGAGCTCAAGCTGAGCCAGACCTTCAGCGACGTGCAGAATCTCGGGACGCAATGAGCCGCCGGAATGAACCGCATGGGACGAAACGAGCCGACATGAAGGAAGCGTTTTCGCCGACGACCGCGCCGCGCCGCGCGGCGACGCTCTTGCGCCTTCTCGCGGGCGCCGCCCTCGCCGCGCTCCTCGTCGCCGCGCCGGCGGCGTTCTCGCCCGCCGCGGCGCAGGCCATCGTCGCCAGCGTCAACGGCTATCCGGTCACCGACGTCGACATCGCGCAGCGCATGAAGCTTCTGAAGGCGCTGCGCCAGAACGCCTCGCGCGACGCGGCGATCGAGAGCATGTTCGCCGACCGCCTCAAGCTGCAGGAAGCCTCCAAATACGGCGTCAATCCGCGCGATTCCGACATCGGCCCCGAAATCACCCGCGAGGCGATGGCCCTCAACATGGATCCGCAGGCGCTCTTGCAGGCGCTCAACGCCTCGGGCGCCTCGACCGAGCATGTGAAGGACCATTTCCGCGCCGAGCTCGCCTTCTTCGCCCTCGTCCAGGCGCTCAACAAGGGCGTCGAGGCGAGCGAGACGCAGGTGCGCGCGGAGCTCGCCAAGCAGGGCGGCAAGGCGGCGGCCGGCGCCTCCTACACCGTGCAGCAGGTCATCTTCACCCTGCCGGGCGGCGCCTCCCCGGCGCAGGTCAACGCGCGGGCCAAGGAGGCCGAGGCGCTGCGCGCGCGCTTCACCGACTGCGCGACCGGCGCGCCGCTCGCCCGCCAGCTCAACGACGTCACCGTGCGCGACCCGCTGACGCGCACCTCGGCCGAGCTTAGCCCGCCGTTGCGCGCGCTGCTGGACAAGACGCCGATCGGCCATCTGACGGCGCCGCAGCGCTCGACCTCCGGCCTCGAGATGGTCGCGGTCTGCGCGCGGGGCGCGGCCAAGGACGATACGGCGATCCGCCAGCAGATCGCCCAGAAGCTGCTCGCCGCGCAGATCGAGGCCGACGCCCAGCGCCGCTTCAAGGAGCTGCGCGCCAAGGCCGTCATCGTCAAGAATTGACGCGCCGTCCGCGGAGGTCCTCATGGCGGCGCGCCCGCTGATCGCGCTGACCCGCGGCGACCCGTCGGGCGTCGGCCCCGAGCTCACGCTGAAGGCTTGGAACGCGCTCGCCGGCGACCCGCAGGCGCCGGCCTTCCTCGTCGCGACGCAGGCCGATTTCCTCGCGGCGCTCGCGGCGAAGCTCGGCCTCGACGTTCCGCTCGCCCGGCTCGGCGCGCCGCAGGAGGCGCGCGAGGTCTTTCCCCACGCGCTGCCGGTGCTTGACCCCGGCGGTCGCGTCGCAGGCCCGCCCGGCGCGCCCGATCCCTCCGACGCGGCGGCGACGATCGGCTCGATCGAGGCCTGCGTCGGCCTCGTGCGCGGCGGGTTCGCCGATGCGCTGACGACGAATCCGATCTCCAAGGAGGTTCTCTACCGCGCGGGCTTCGCCCACCCCGGCCACACCGAGTTCCTCGCCGCGCTCGCCGGCGATCCGCCGCCGCGCCCGGTCATGCTGCTCTGGTCGCCCGAGCTCGCCGTCGTTCCGGCGACGATCCATATTCCGCTCAAGGAGGCGCCGCGCGCGCTGACCTTCGAGCTTCTCGTCGAGACGGGGGAGATCGTCGCCCGCGATTTCCGCGACAGGTTCGGGATCGCCGCGCCGCGTCTCGCCTTCTCCGGCCTCAACCCGCACGCGGGGGAAGGCGGCGCCCTCGGGCGCGAGGAGATCGAGGTCGTCGCCCCGGCCGTCGCGGCGCTGCGCGCGCGCGGAATCGCGGCGAGCGGCCCGCATCCGGCCGACACGATGTTCCATGAACGGGCGCGGCGCGCCTATGACGTCGCGATCTGCATGTATCACGACCAGGCGCTGATCCCGATCAAGACGCTCGCCTTCGACCATGGCGTCAACGTCACGCTGGGGCTGCCCTTCGCGCGCACCTCGCCCGACCATGGCACGGCGTTCGACATCGCCGGGCGCGGGATCGCCGACCCCTCGAGCCTCGTCGCCGCGCTGCGCCTCGCCGGCCGGCTCGCGTGAGCGAGACCCCCGACTCCCTGCCGCCGCTGCGCGAGGTGGTGGCGAGCCTCGGCGTCGAGGCGAAGAAATCGCTCGGCCAGAATTTTCTGTTCGACCTCAACCTGACGCGGCGCATCGCGCGCGCCGCCGATCCGGCTTCGGCCGAAATGATCGTCGAGGTCGGCCCCGGCCCCGGCGGACTCACACGCGCGCTGCTGGCCGAAGGCGCGCGAAAGATCGTCGCGATCGAGCGCGACGCGCGCTGCCTGCCGGCGCTCGAGGCGATCGCGCGGGCCTATCCGGGCCGGCTCGAGATCGTCGAGGGCGACGCGCTGGAGCAGGACTATGCGGCGCTGTTCGGCGCGGCGCGCCCGGCGCGCGTCTGCGCCAACCTTCCCTACAACGTCGCGACGCCGCTGCTGACCGGCTGGATCGAGACGGAGCCCTGGCCGCCGGCCTTCGACCGGCTCGTGCTGATGTTCCAGCGCGAGGTCGCCGAGCGGATCGTCGCGAGCCCGGCGCGGCGCGCCGACTACGGACGGCTCGCCGTGCTCGCCAACTGGCGCTGCGAGACGAAAATCCTGTTCGACGTGTCGCCCTCGGCCTTCACGCCGCCGCCGAAGGTGACGTCCTCGGTCGTCGAGCTGCGTCCGCGCGCCGCCCCGCTCGCCTGCGAGGCGCGCGCGCTGTCGCGGGTGACGCAGGCGGCGTTCGGCCAGCGGCGCAAGATGCTGCGCCAGTCGCTGAAATCCATTTCGCGCGATCCGCCGGCGTTGCTCGCGGCGGCCGGGATCGAGGAGACCCGCCGCGCCGAGGAGATCGACGTCGCGGGCTTCGTCGCGCTGGCGCGGGCCTTTAAGAGCGGCTAGCCGGGCCGCGGCTGCGGACGCCCCATCTTACGGTGCGGCGTCGGCCGGGCGCGCCTTCTTGAGGAACAGGCTGACGATCAGGGCGTGCGCGACATGCTCGGCCATGCACTGATAGCCGAGGTCGTTGAGGTGAAACCCGTCGCCGGCCATCAGCGCCTCCTTCGCGCGGCTCTGGGCGATGAAGCGCATGGCGTCGTAGCGGCTCACATAGAGCACGCTCTCCTCGGCGGCGATCCTGTTCAGCGCGTCGCGGATTTCGACATAGGCCGGGTCGCGGGCGAGGCGCGGGGCGTATTGCAGCCCCACCAGCACGACGTCGGTGCCGCTCTCCTTCAGCCAGCGGATGGTCGAGCGGACGGTCGCGTCGAAGTCGGAGAGAGGCACCCGCGCCAGCGCGTCGTTGGTGCCAAGCTGCCACAGCACGAGGTCGGGCTTGTCGAGGGCGACCTCGCTCCTGATGCGCTCGGCGGCGCTCGCCGCGACCTCGCCCGGCAGGCCGCGGTTGACGATGACGACGTCCTCGCCCTTCAGCGCCTGCTCGAGGATCTTCTCGAGCTGGGAGGGATAGCTGCGCGAGGCGTTGGAGGCGCCGGTGCCCGAGGTGGAGGACGAGCCGATGGCGAGGATCGTCACCTTCCTGTCGCGCCGCTGCAGGGCGGCGGCGAAGGTCGGCAGCGCCGTCGGCGCGGCGAGGTCGACCGCGGGCACGGCGCAGGCGGGGCTCAGCGGCGGGGGACCGGCCGGCGGCGGCGGGGCGAGCGGGGTTTGGGGCGCAAGCGGCGTGAGGGGCGGCTGCGCTTCGCCGCCCTGCCCCAGCGCCGGCGGCGTCAGGGCGAGCGCGAACGCGCAGCCGAGGGCGCCGGCAGTCTTGCGCGCCATTCCGAAGCCCATGCGACAAGTCCCATGATCGCCGCGCCGAGGATAATGATCAGCGCGTCCGTTGCAACATGCCCGCCGTAGACGAAACGGGCGATCTGCCCGGCGAGGCTCAAAATCGAGGCGGCGCAGAAGACGTTCAGGGAATTGCGCCCGAGCATCGAGAAATAAGCCGCCGGCGCGCTTAGAAATTTCCACGCCGGCGAGGCCGCGGCCAGGCCGTAAAGGCCGGCGAACGCCGCGTAAAGCGCGAGCGCGTGCAGGATGCGCGCCGGCGACAGGAACGTCTTGTCGAACATGAAGAGAAGCTTCGGCTCGGGGACGAAGCGCGGATTGGGCGAATAGTGGACAAGCGCGGCGAAGGCGCCGGCGACAAGGACGGGTGCCGCCGCGAGCCGCAGCGCGCGTCGGCGCGCCGGATCGAGCGCGCCGAAGCCGTGCGGCCCCGAAAGGCAGAAGCCGAGGCAGAAGATGAGCTGCCAGCTCAGCGGGTTGAAGAACCAGCTTCCCTCGACCGGCCAGGTCGGCAGGTTGACGCCGAAGACGAGCGCATAGGCGTAAAGGGCGAGCGAGAGCGGCAGGAGCAGCGCGGCGCCGCCGGCGCGGTGCAGAAGCGCGATCACGGGCGCCGCGAACATCAGCACGACATAGAGCGGCAGGATGTTGAAATAGCCGAGCTGGTGGGTCAGCAGCACGAGGCCGATATGCGCTTCGACCGGCTGGTTGAACACCGCGGAGGCGTTGTGCCAGTCGAGCATGAAAGGCGCGTCATAGACGATGGACGCCGCCGCCAGCATGGCGATGGCGACCTCGGTGATCAGCGTCTGCGCGACATAGACGGCGAAGGCCCGACCCTCGAGGCGGAACGCGAGCGCCGGCGCCGACAGGGGCGCGACGGGGCCGTCGGCGAGCTTGCGCAGCGCGACGCCGGCGAGGAAGACGAACAGCTCGGCCGAATCGGACAGCGAGAGGTTACGGAAGGTCAGCCGCTCGAAGACGAGGCCGGGAACGTGGTTGACGAAGATCGTGATAAGGGCGAAGCCGCGCCAGAAATCGATCTCGTTCGGCGCCCGCGGCGCGGCCGGGATGCGTTCCATGCCTCGCCCTCGCCGTCCCTGCGGCATGACGCCTTTCAGGCGTCCCTCGCCTCCCGCATTCGCCGTCCAATTGCGGCGGAGCGGCGGCGGCGGGGATCAATTTCCCATGAATGACATCAAACGTGCGGCGCGAAGCTCGCGGCGAGCGCGCGCAGCACCGCCGGCAGGGCTTCCGGCAGATCCTCGGAAATGAGGCCCGGGCCGAACTGGCGCGCCGCCGCGCCATGCATCCAGACGGCGGCGGCGGCCGCCTCGAACAGCGGCATGGCGGCGGCGAGCAGCCCGGCGATCATCCCGGCGAGCACGTCGCCCGAGCCGGCGGTGGCGAGCCAGGGCGGCCCGATCTCGTCAATCGCCGCGCGCCCGTCCGGCGCGGCGACGACGGTGTCGGGGCCTTTCAGCACGACGAGCGCCCCGGTGAGGGCCGCCGCGGCGCGCGCGCGCGCGAGCTTGCCGCCGCGCAAACCCTCGAGCGCCGCATCGAGCGCCTGCGGCGCGACGCCGGCCTCGAGCCAGCGGCCGCGCCCGCGCGTCTCGCCGGCCCGCTCGAAAAGGCGCGCGTACTCGCCCTCGTGCGGCGTCAGCGCGACCGGCGCTCCGCTCGCGCGGATGGCGCCGGCGAGCGCCTGCGCCTCGCCGGAGAAGCTCGACAGCGCGTCGGCGTCGAGCACGAGGGCGCGCTTTTCTCCCGACGCCGCGAGCGCCGCCAGCACGAGGGCTCTCGTCGGCGCGCCGAGCCCGAGCCCGGGTCCGGCGACGACCGCGTTCTTGCGCGCGTCGGCGAGGATTTCAGCGAGCTCGTCCGGACCGTCGCAGACCTGCGTCATCACCGCGGTCAGCGCCGCGGCGTGGACGGCCAGAGCTTCGCGCGGCGTCGCGACGGTGACGAGGCCGGCGCCTGCGCGCAGCGCTCCGCGCGCGGCGAGCCGCGCGGCGCCGGTGTGGGCGAGGCCGCCGGACAGCGCGAGCGCATGGCCGCGCGAATATTTGTGGCCGGCGACGGTCGGAAAGGGGATGCGGGCGCCCCACAGCGCCGGCCCGTTGGCGAAGGCCTTCGGCGCGATTTCGTCGAGAACTTCCTCGCCGATCCCGATGTCGGCGACGATCGTCTCGCCGCAGGCGAGGCGTCCCGGCAGCAGCAGATGGCCCGGCTTGCGGCGGAAGAAGGTGATCGTGCGCGAGGCCTTGACCGCGACGCCGCGGATTTGTCCGCTCGAGCCGTCGACGCCGCTCGCCACGTCGACCGCGAGCACGGGGCGCCCGGTCCGGCGCGACCAGTCGTTGAGGCGCGTCACCGTCTCGCGCGCGAGCCCGTCGAGGTCGCGGGCGAGGCCGGCGCCGAGCAGGGCGTCGACGACGAGGTCGGCGTCCTCGATATCGGCCTGCCCGAGCGGGACGGCCGGCCCGGCGAAGGCGGCCGCTGCGCCCGCCGCGTCGCCGCGCAGCGCCTCGCGCGCGCCGAGCAGCGCCAGGCTCACGCCATAGCCGCGCGCGGCGAGCAGGCGGGCGGCGACGAAGCCGTCGCCGCCGTTGTTGCCGGGGCCGCACAGAACGACGATCCGGCTCTTGCGCGGGACGAGATGCGCCGCCTCCGCGGCGACGGCGGCGCCGGCGTTCTCCATCAGCCGCGCGCCGGGCGTCCCGGCGGCGATCGTGAGCGCGTCGGCGCGCGCCATTTCAGGGCAGGTCAGAAGCTCCAGCGAAGTGTTGCGCGCGCTCATGCCGGCTTCTTACGGCATTCGTCCGGAAAGTCGCAGGATTTTCCGCCCTTCCGTTGCGTCGCGCGCCGATTGACAGAAAAGCCGGCCGCAGGTACCCGCTTAGGGTTACGGCGAGCGTCTCGCCTCGCGCCCGCCGCCCAAACCGCCGCCGACGTGATCCGATGAAGCCGCTGATCGCCAAGTTCGGAATCGGCCAGGTCGTCAAGCACCGGAAATATCCGTTCCGGGGCGTGATCTACGACGTCGATCCGGTGTTCTCCAACACCGAGGAATGGTGGCAGTCGATCCCCGAGGAGGTGCGTCCGCGCAAGGACCAGCCCTTCTATCACCTCTTCGCCGAGAATGCCGACACCGAATATATCGCCTATGTGTCCGAGCAGAACCTTCTGCCCGACACCTCGGGCGATCCGGTGCGCCATCCGCAGGTCGACGAGATTTTCGTGCGCGCGGAGGACGGCGCCTACCAGATGCGCTCCGGCCGGCGCAACTGAACGCCGCACGGCGCCTCATTTCCTGTTCGCGCGATCCGTCAGCTCGAGCGTGACGAGGCGGGCGAGCAGCGTCGCCGGGAACAACTGGCCGATGATCGCCTCGAAATTGGCCAGCGAGCGGGTCACCGGATGCATAGGCAGCATGTCGCCGTAGCCGACCGAGGTCAGGGTGGTGAGGCTGAAATAGATGGCGCGGCTCATCAGTCCGCGCACGTCGGACGAGTCGAGATTGCTGATCGCGCCCGGCGAGGCCAGCGCCGCCATGGCGTAAAGGCTGGCGAATGTGAGCCCGACAGTCAGATAAAGGAGCACCGCGCCGTTGATGCGGTGGATCGTGACGCGGCCCGGCGCGAACACCGCCTGGGCGACCACCACGATCAGCGCGAAATTCACCGCCACCGTCGCGACCGCTTCGAGAAAACGATCGAGATTCGACGGCGAATGGATGCGGATCACCACCGCGGCGAACCCGATCGCGAGCGCGAACACGCTCGCGACGATCACCGACCAGCGGCGCGACTGGGTCATGGCGCAGCTCGCCAGCAGCATGATGATGACGAATCCGTAGCCCTCCGCCGAGATCATTCCCGCGGCGTGGAGCGGCACGATGACGAAGATCACCGACGCCAGCGCGGCGGTCAGGATCGACAGCAGAGGATCGCGGATTTCGTCGCGGCTCTTCGGCAACCGCGGCAGGCGCGCGCGTCGACGCTGCGCCATCAAGGCCCGCGCCGCGTCCTTCGGACCGCGTCCCGGCTCCATCGGCGCGCCTAGGTCTCCGCCGGTCCGGCGGGCGGCTCGCCCTCCTCGCCCTCGCCGCGCGCCGCGTCTTCCTCGCTGATGCGCTCGACCGAGACGACCTCCTCGCCGGGTCCGGTGTTGAAGACGATCACGCCCTGCGCGCCGCGGCCGGCGACGCGGATGCCGTCGACCGGGCAGCGGATGAGCTGGCCGCCGTCGGTCACCAGCATGATCTCGTCGCCGTCCTCGACCGGCATGGCGGCGACGAGGTCGCCGTTGCGCGGCGTCACCGCCATGGCGACGACGCCTTTGCCGCCGCGCCCGGTGATGCGATATTCGTAGGAGGACGTGCGCTTGCCGTAGCCGTTGCGCGAGACGGCGAGGATGATCTCCTCATTGGCCGACATCTGCGCGTAGCGCCCGGAGCTGAGCGCCGCGACCTGCTGGCTCTCTTGCTGGCCGTCCTGCGCCGCTTCCTCGGCGGCCTGATCCTCGCCCTCCTCCGCGCCCGCCTCGCCGGCGACGGCGCGGCGCATCCTGAGATAGGCGGCGCGCTCGGCCGCCTCGGCCTCGACGTGGCGCAGGATGGCGAGCGAGATGACGCGGTCGCCCTCGGCCAGCGCCACGCCGCGCACGCCCATCGAATCGCGGCCCTTGAACACACGCACCTCGTCGACGGGGAAGCGGATGCACTGGCCCTTCGCCGTCGTCAGCAGCACGTCGGAATCCTCGCCGCAGATCTGCACGTCGACGATCTGCTCGCCCTCGTCGAGGCGCATGGCGATCTTGCCGGCGCGGTTCACCTGCGCGAAATCGCTGAGCTTGTTGCGCCGCACCGTGCCGCGCGTCGTCGCGAACATGACGTCGCGCGCCGCCCATGCGGCCTCGTCCTCGGGCAGCGGCATGATGGTGGTGATGCGCTCGTCCTGCTCGAGCGGCAGCATGTTGACGAGCGCCTTGCCCCTGGCCTGGGGAGCGGCGAGCGGCAGACGCCAGACCTTCTCCTTGTAGACCTGCCCGCGCGAGGAGAAGAACAGCACGGGGGCGTGGGTCGAGGCGACGAACAGGCGGGCGACGAAATCCTCGTCGCGAGTCTGCATGCCCGAGCGGCCCTTGCCGCCGCGCTTCTGGGCGCGGTAGGCGGCGAGCGGCACGCGCTTGACGTAGCCGAGATGCGAGACGGTGACGACCATGTCCTCGCGCTGGATCAGGTCCTCGTCGTCGACGTCGCCGACGCTGTCGAGGATGAGCGTGCGGCGCGGCGTGGCGTAGGCCGCCCTGACCGCCAGAAGCTCGTCCTTGACGATGCCGAACAGGCGCTCGCGCGAGCCGAGGATGTCGAGATAGTCGGCGATCTCGGCGGCGAGCCGGTTCAGGGCCTCGGCGATCTCCTCGCGGCCGAGCGCGGTGAGGCGCTGCAGGCGCAGTTCGAGGATCGCGCGCGCCTGCGCCTCCGAAAGGCGGATCGTCCCGTCTTCGGCGAGCACATGGCGCGGATCGGCGATGAGCAGCACCAGCGGCGCCATGTCGCGCGCCGGCCAGCGCCGCTCCATCAGCGCCTCGCGCGCCGCGGCGGCGTCAGCCGACGAGCGGATGAGGCGGATGACCTCGTCGATGTTGGCCACCGCGATGGCGAGGCCGACCTGCAGATGGGCGGCGTCGCGCGCCTTGGCGAGCAGGTGCTTGGTGCGCCTCGTGACGACCTCCTCGCGGAAGTCGACGAAGACGGACAGGAAGTCCTTGAGGCTCAGCATCTCCGGCCGGCCGCCGTTGAGGGCGATCATGTTGCACGGAAAGCTCGACTGCAGGGCGGTGAAGCGCCACAGCTGGTTCAGCACCACGTCGGCGACGGCGTCGCGCTTCAGCTCGATGACGACGCGCATCCCGTCGCGGTCGGATTCGTCGCGCAGGTCCGCGATCCCCTCGACCCGTTTCTCGCGCACGAGGTCGGCGATCTTCTCGACGAGGCTCGCCTTGTTCACCTGATAGGGAATCTCGGTGACGACCAGCGCCTCGCGCTCCTTGCGGATCGTCTCGACCTCGACCCTGGCGCGCACGAGGATCGAGCCGCGCCCGGTGAGGTAGGCCGACTGCGCGCCGGCCCGCCCGAGCATCGCGCCGCCGGTCGGGAAATCGGGGCCGGGCACATAGGCCATCAGCTCCTCGACGGAGAGGCCCGGGTCGTCGATCAGCGCGACGACGGCGTCGACCACCTCGCCGAGGTTGTGCGGCGGGATGTTGGTCGCCATGCCGACGGCGATGCCGCCGGCGCCGTTGACGAGCAGATTGGGGAAGCGCGCCGGCAGGACGACGGGCTCCTGCTCCTTGCCGTCGTAGTTGGGCTGGAAGTCGACGGTGTCGGAGTCGATGTCCTCGAGCAGCGCCGTCGCCGGACGGGCGAGGCGGGATTCGGTGTAGCGCATCGCCGCCGGCGGGTCGCCGTCGACCGAGCCGAAATTGCCCTGCCCGTCGATCAGCGGCAGGCGCATCGAGAAATTCTGCGCCATGCGCACGAGCGCGTCATAGATCGCCGAGTCGCCGTGCGGATGGTATTTGCCCATCACGTCGCCGACGATGCGGGCGGATTTGACGTAGGGACGGTCGGGCGTGTGGTTGTTCTCGCCCATCGAGAACAGGATGCGCCGGTGCACCGGCTTCAGCCCGTCGCGGGCGTCCGGCAGCGCGCGGCTGACGATCACGCTCATGGCGTAGTCGAGATAGCTGCGGGCCATCTCGTCGGAGATGGAGACGGGGCGAATGTCGGAGCCGGGCGCCTCGGGCGCCCTGTCGTCGTTGTCGGCCAAGAAGACGGTTCCAGGATGAGGTTGCGGGCGCCTGCGCGAGGATGCGGGCGAGGCGCGGCGAGAGCGCGCCGGCGTGCGCCATTCTAGGCGGTCCGGCCGCGGAACGCCAGCGCGCGGGCGTCGCGACGGCCGCGAAAGCGCCCTCGAAAAGCGTCCTGAAACAGATGATTACGCCAGCGCGCCGGCGCCGCCTGAACTCGCCGCCTAGAACGGAATGTCGTCGTCGATGATGTCGGCGGCGCGGCCCGCTCCGGCGCCGGCCGGACGGCGGCCTTCGGAGCGCTCGGACGAGCGCTGCGGCGCGCGCTCCATCGGCGAGGAGCGGCCGAAGCCCGGCTCCTCATAGCCGCGCTCCTCGCTGTCGCCGCGGCCGCGGCTGTCGAGCAGCGTCAGCTCGCCGCGAAAACGCTGCAGCACGATTTCCGTGACCTTGCGCTGATTGCCGTCCTTGTCGGTGTATTCGCGCGTCTGCAGCTGGCCCTCGAGATAGACCTTCGAGCCCTTCTTGCAGTACTGCTCCGCGATCCGTCCGAGATTCTCGTTGAAGATCACGATGTTATGCCATTCTGTGCGGTCCTTGCGCTCGCCCGAGGCCTTGTCGCGCCAGGACTCCGTGGTGGCGAGGCTGAAGCTCACGACCGGATCGCCGGAGTTCATCCGCCGCGTCTCGGGATCGCGGCCGAGATTGCCGATGAGAATGACCTTGTTGACGCTGCCCGCCATCCGCCTCTCCGCTCACGCTCGCATAAGCCCAGGATCAAACTCCGCTCTTCGCACGATCGCGGCCGCCGCGCGAGCGAGCGCGCCGGCTTATCACCGTTGTTTTCGGCCGGCGCCGCCGGCGGGGACGATGTTCTTATTATGTTCTAGCCTCGCGCGCCGCGCGGCGCAAGGCCTTTCGCCGCGCCCCTACCCCGTCGCGACGCCGGTCCTCGCTGCGGCGACGTCGACCGGGCGTGAAAGCGCGGCGTTGAGCTTGTCCCGATCGAGCTCGCCCTCCGACCAGGAGACGACCACGGTGGCGACGCCGTTGCCGATGAAATTGGTCAGCGCCCGGCACTCGCTCATGAACTTGTCGACGCCGAGGACGATCGCCATGCCCGGCACGAGGCGCGGGTCGACCACCGCCAGCGTCGCCGCCAGCGTCACGAAGCCGGCGCCGGTCACCCCGCTCGCGCCCTTCGAGGTCAGCATGGCGACGAGCAGGATGGTCATCTGCTGGCTGAAAGTCAGATGCACGTCGAGCGCCTGGGCGATGAACAGGCTCGCCAGCGTCATGTAGATGTTGGTGCCGTCGAGGTTGAACGAATAGCCCGTCGGCACGACGAGGCCGACGACCGGCTTCGAGCAGCCGAGCCGCTCCAGCTTCTCCATCAGGGCGGGCAGAGCGCTTTCCGACGACGACGTGCCCAGAACCAGCAGGAGCTCCGACTTGATGTAACTGAGGAACCTGAAGATGCTGAAGCCGGCGACGCGGGCGATCGTTCCGAGCACCAGGAAGACGAACAGCCCCGCGGTCAGGTAGAAGGTGGCGACGAGGCCGGCGAGGTTGCCGAGCGACTGCGGGCCGTATTTGCCGACCGTGTAGGCCATCGCGCCGAAGGCGCCGAGCGGCGCCGCCTTCATGACGATGTTGATGACGCCGAAGGTGGCGTTGGCCGCCTGGTCGATGAAGTCGAGCAGAGTCTCGCCGCGCCTGCCCATGGCCATCAGCGCGAAGCCGAACAGGATGGCGAAGAACAGCACCTGCAGCACGTCGCCCTTGGCGAAGGCGCCGACGACGCTGTCGGGAATGACGCCGAGCAGGAAGTCGACGGCCGAATGCGGCTCGTGCGCCGCATGCTCGTATTTCTGCACGGCGGCGGCGTCGGCGTGGCCGCCCGAGAAGCCGGCGCCGGGCCGCACCAGATTGCCGATGAGAAGGCCGAAGGCGAGCGCGAAGGTCGAGACCACCTCGAAATAGACGAGCGCCTTGACGCCGACGCGGCCGACCTTTTTGGCGTCCGAGATATGGGCGATGCCGGAGACGACGGTGCAGAAGATGATCGGCGCGATCATCATCTTGATGAGCTTGATGAAGCCGTCGCCGAGCGCCTTGACCCAATCCGCCTGCGCCGCCTGCGGATCGAGCCAGCCGAAGGCGACGCCGAGCGCGATCGCGATCAGAACCTGGACGTAGAGGACCTTGTAGAACGGCTTCGAGACCGCATGCTCGTGCGCCTCCGTCCCGACCGCGACCATGGCTGTCTCCCCGTCGCCCCCGGCGTGGCTTCTTCAAGGGCGCTTCCGCCGGCGGATCGCGGAGGCAAATTGGCATGGCAAAATGCGCGAGGCCAGCTAAATTAAGGGAAAGCGTCGAGCGCGCTTGACCGGCCCGAGGGCCGGGCCCGGGCCTGCTCCGTCACAGCCCAGATTCAGGATCCATGACGTCATCGAAGCCGGCCGCCGGCAAGAAAACCGTTTCGCCGGCGCGCAAGGCTGCGCCCAAGGCTTCCGCCCAGAAGGCTTCCGCGCCGAAGCCTTCGCGCGGCGAGAGCGCCGGCGCGCGCGACGTCGCGGCCGTCCGCGCGCGCGCCGAAGCGGCGATCGAGGCCGCCCAGCGCGAGGCCGACGCGCGGCTCGCCGCCTTCGACGCCCCGCCGGCCGGCCGCGTCATCTCCATCCGCGGCGCGCGCGAGCACAACCTCAAGAACGTCGACCTGACCATTCCGCGCGACAGGCTCGTGGTCTTCACCGGCCTCTCGGGCTCGGGCAAATCCTCGCTCGCCTTCGACACGATCTACGCCGAGGGCCAGCGGCGCTACGTCGAATCGCTCTCGGCCTACGCCCGCCAGTTCCTCGAGATGATGCAGAAGCCCGACGTCGACCAGATCGACGGGCTCTCGCCGGCGATCTCGATCGAGCAGAAGACGACCTCGAAGAATCCGCGCTCGACCGTCGGCACGGTGACCGAGATCTACGACTACATGCGCCTGCTTTTCGCGCGGGTGGGAATCCCGTACTCGCCGGCGACGGGGCTGCCGATCGAAAGCCAGACGGTCAGCCAGATGGTCGACAGAGTGCTCGCCCTGCCCGAGCGCGCCAAGCTTTATCTGCTCGCCCCGATCGTGCGCGGCCGCAAGGGCGAATACCGCAAGGAGATCGCCGAGCTGACCAAGCGCGGCTTCCAGCGGCTGAAGATCGACGGCGCCTTTTATGAAATCGCCGACGCGCCTTCGCTCGACAAGAAGCTTAAGCACGACATCGACGTCGTGGTCGACCGCATCATGGTCAAGCCCGACCTCGCCGCGCGCCTCGCCGAGAGCTTCGAGACCGCGCTGGAGCTCGCCGACGGCATCGCCGTCGCCGAATTCGCCGACGAGAAGGACGACAGGGGCGAGCCGCGGCGCGTCGTCTTCTCGGCGAAATTCGCCTGTCCGGTCTCGGGCTTCACCATCCCCGAGATCGAGCCGCGGCTGTTCTCGTTCAACAACCCGTTCGGCGCCTGCCCGCAATGCGGCGGCCTCGGCTTCGAGCAGAAGGTCGACCCCGAGCTCATCGTCCCCGATCCGCGGCTCTCCCTGCGCAGGGGCGCGATCGCCCCGTGGGCGCGCTCGTCCTCGCCCTATTACATGCAGACGCTCGAGGCGCTTTCGAAGCATTTCGGCTTCAGCCTCGACGCGCGTTTCGAGACGCTGCCGCTCTCCGTGCGCGAGACGCTGTTCTACGGCTCCGGCAAGGAGGCGGTGCGCTTCTCCTATCAGGACGGCTACCGCTCGCATGAGGCGCATCGGCCGTTCGAGGGCGTCATCCGCAACCTCGAGCGGCGCTATCGCGAGACCGAGAGCGAATGGTCGCGCGAGGAGATCGGCCGCTACATGAGCGCCACGCCCTGCGGCGCCTGCGGCGGGGCGCGGCTGCGGCCCGAGGCGCTCGCCGTCAAGATCGCCGGGCTCGACATCGGCGAGGCCGCCAGCCTCTCGGTGCGCGCCGCCGCCGACTGGTTCGCCGGGCTCGACGAAAAGCTCGACGACAAAAGGCGCGAGATCGCCGCGCGCATCCTCAAGGAGATCCGCGAGCGGCTGACCTTCCTCATCGACGTCGGCCTCGACTATCTGACGCTCGGGCGCGCCGCCGGCACGCTGTCGGGCGGCGAGAGCCAGCGCATCCGCCTCGCCTCGCAGATCGGCTCAGGGCTCACCGGCGTGCTCTATGTGCTCGACGAGCCCTCGATCGGCCTGCACCAGCGCGACAACGCCCGCCTGCTCGAGACGCTGCGCCGGCTGCGCGACCTCGGCAACAGCGTCATCGTCGTCGAGCACGACGAGGACGCGATCCTGACCGCCGACCATGTCGTCGACGTCGGCCCCGGCGCCGGCGTCCATGGCGGCGAGATCGTCGCGCAGGGAACGCCGGCCGAAATCCTCGCCGACCCGAACTCGCTGACCGGCCAATATCTCATCGGCGCGCGCGAGGTCGCCCCGTGGCGGCCGCGCCGTCCGTTCGACGCCGCGCGCACGCTCGACGTCTTCGGCGCGAGCGGCAACAACCTCAAATCCGTCTCGGCGCGCATTCCGCTCGGCCTGTTCACCTGCGTCACCGGCGTCTCGGGCGGCGGCAAATCGACGCTGGTCATCGACACGCTTTATAAGGCCGTCGCGCGCAGGCTCAACGGCGCGGTCGAGCATCCCGCCCCCTTCGAGCGGATCGAGGGGCTCGACCGGCTCGACAAGGTGATCGACATCGACCAGTCGCCGATCGGACGCACGCCGCGCTCGAATCCTGCGACCTACACCGGCGCCTTCACGCCGATCCGCGAATGGTTCGCGGGGCTGCCCGAGGCCAAGGCGCGCGGCTACCAGCCGGGCCGCTTCTCCTTCAACGTCAAGGGCGGACGCTGCGAGGCCTGCCAGGGCGACGGCGTCATCAAGATCGAAATGCACTTCCTGCCCGACGTCTACGTCACCTGCGACGTGTGCAAGGGCAAGCGCTACGACCGCGAGACGCTGGAGGTGAAATATCGCGGCAAGTCGATCGCCGACGTGCTCGACATGACCGTCGAGGAGGCGGCCGACCTGTTCAAGGCCGTGCCGGCGATCCGCGACAAGATGGCGACGCTCGCCCGCGTCGGCCTCGGCTACGTCAAGGTCGGCCAGCAGGCCACCACCCTTTCCGGCGGCGAAGCCCAGCGCGTGAAGCTCGCCAAGGAGCTGTCGAAGCGCTCGACCGGGCGCACCCTCTACATCCTCGACGAGCCGACGACCGGGCTGCATTTCCACGACGTCGCCAAGCTCCTCGAAGTTTTGCAGGAGCTCGTCGAGCAGGGCAACACCATCGTCGTCATCGAGCACAACCTCGAGGTGGTGAAGACCGCCGACTGGGTGATCGACCTCGGCCCCGAGGGCGGCGACGGCGGCGGACGCATCGTCGCGCAGGGGACGCCCGAGGACGTCGCCGCCGACGCCGCGAGCCACACCGGGCTTTTTTTGCGCGAGGTGCTGGAGCGGCGCCCGCACGCCGCGCGGGCGGCGGAATAGGCGCATGAGGCAAGGGGTCTATGGCGCGCCGCCTGCGGCGCTCGCGCCCGACGTCGCGTCGGAGCCGCAATTCTCGCCGCTGCATCCAGGCGCGCAGGCGCTGGAGGCGCTGGAGGCGGAGAGTCTCGAAGCTTTCACGCTCCTCGCCCCGCCCGGCGCGGCGGAGCGCCGCTACGTCCTCGCGCAGGCCCTTCGCGCGCTGAAGGCCGGCGCGCCGCTGCTCGCCCTCGCGCCGAAGGCGAAGGGCGGCGCGCGTCTTCGCGCCGAGCTCGAAAGCTTCGGCTGCGACGTCGAGGAATGGTCGAAAGCCCATCATCGCCTCTGCCGCGCCCTGCGCCCGGCCATACCGCGCGGGCTCGACGAGGCGCTCGCGCAGGGCGGGCCGCAATTTTGCGAGGAGACGGGCTTCTTCACGCAGCCCGGCGTCTTCAGCTGGAGCCGGATCGACCCCGGCAGCCGGCTGCTCGCGGGCGCCCTGCCGCAGCTCTCCGGGCGCGGCGCGGACCTTGGCTGCGGCTACGGCTTTCTCGCCCGCGAAATCCTGCGCTCCGAAACGGTCAGGAGCCTCGCCCTGATCGACGTCGACCGCCGCGCGATCGAAGCCGCGCGCAGGAACGTCGAGGACGCCCGCGCGTCCTTCTTCCAGGCCGACGCCACGCGCGACGACTGCGGCTTGAGCGGGCTCGACTTCGTCGTGACGAACCCGCCCTTCCACGACGCCGGAACGGAGGACCGGGCGCTCGGCGCGCGCGTCGTCGAGGCGGCGGCGCGGCTGTTGCGCAAGGGCGGGACGCTGCGTCTCGTCGCCAACCGCCACCTGCCCTATGAGGCGACGCTGAAGGCGCAGTTCCGCGGCGTCGAGCAGGCGGCCGAGGGCGAAGGCTACAAGATTTTCGAGGCGGTGAAGTGAGCGCGACGCCGAAGCTGCGGCTCGACCGGTTGCTCGCCGGCCTCGGCTACGGCTCGCGCGCGCAGGTCGCGGCGCTGTTGCGCGCCGGCCGGGTGACGCAGGACGGCGCGCCGCTGGCCGACCCCGCGCGAAAGATCGAGGCGGGCGGGCCGGCTTACGCCCGCCTCGCGCTCGACGGCGAGCCGCTCGATCCGCCGCCGGGCCTCGCGATCCTTCTCGACAAGCCGCAAGGGGTCACCTGCTCGCGCAAGGAGGCGGGGCCGCTCGTCTACGACCTTCTGCCCGAGCGCTACCTGCGCCGCGAGCCGGCGGTCTCCAGCGTCGGGCGGCTCGACAAGGAGACCTCCGGCCTCCTCCTGCTCACCGACGACGGCGCCCTGCTGCATCGCCTCACCTCGCCGAAGTCGCATGTCGAGAAGCGCTATCGCGCGCGGCTGGCGCGTCCGCTGCGCGGCGACGAGGGCGAGGTCTTCGCCTCCGGGACGCTCATGCTGCAGGGCGAGGAGAAGCCGCTCCTGCCGGCGCGCCTCGAAGCGCTCGGGCCGCAGGAGGCGCTGCTGTGGATCGCCGAGGGACGTTATCATCAGGTCAGGCGCATGTTCGCCGCGCTCGGCAACCACGTCGAGGCGCTGCGCCGCGAGGCGATCGGCGCGCTCGAATCGCCGGAAGGGCTCGCGCCCGGCGCCTTTCTCATCCTGCGCGCGGACGAGGTCGAGGCGCTGATCCGCGCTTAAGCTCTCTCCAGCTCGAAATCGGCGGACGTCGCGTCGAGCAGGGCGGAGAGCGCGCGGGGCAGCTCGAGGCGGCGGAAGCGCTCCAGCGCGAAGCCCACGCCGGAGGGCCGGCGGATCTCCTCGACATAGGCCTCGAAGCCCGATTTGACGTTGGCGTCGCGCCGGATCGCGGCGAGCGTATAGACCGTCTCCTTGCGCAGCCCGTCGAGCCGGCCGACGGGATCGTGGCTCGCCACATGCTGGAAATTCGAGGAATCGTCGACGCAGACGATTTTCGTCCCCGGCGCGGTGAAGGGCGAGAGCATCGCGCGGCCTCCCTGATGGCTCCGCCCTGAAGGTAGGAGCGCGCCGCGCCGCTTCAATGCTTCGCAAAGCGGGAAGCAAAGGCGCGCGATCTGCTCGACGCATCGGCTCGTTCCGAAAATTCTGCGACTTTTCGGGCCGATGCTCTATGGTCGCGCCGCCCGCGGCGAGACCCTTCCATGACCCAAAAGACTTCGGACGAGACGCATTTCGGCTTTTCCAGCATCGGCCTCGGCGAGAAGCAGGCGAAGGTCGACGAGGTGTTCCATTCGGTCGCCACGCGCTACGACCTGATGAACGACCTGATGTCGGGCGGGCTGCATCGCGTCTGGAAGGATATTTTCGCCCGAAAGGTCAGCCCCTCGCGCAATGGCGCGTTCCGCGCGCTCGACGTCGCCGGCGGCACCGGAGACATCGCCTTCCGCATCGCTCGCGGCGGTGGCGCGGCGACACGCGTGACCGTCCTCGACATCAACGCCGACATGCTGCGGGTCGGACGCGAGCGGGCGGGCGAGCGCCGGCTCGACGGGAAGCTCGATTTCGTGCAGGCGAACGCCGAAAGCCTGCCCTTCGAGGCCGATGCGTTCGACGCCTACACGATCGCCTTCGGCATCCGCAACGTGCCGCGCGTCGAGCGCGCGCTCGCCGAGGCGTTTCGCGTGCTGAAGCGCGGCGGGCGGTTCCTGTGCCTCGAATTCTCGCGCGTCGACGTGCCGCTGATGGACCGAATCTACAAGGCCTATTCCTTCGGCGCGATCCCGACGATCGGCAGGCTCGTCACGGGGGACGAAGCCTCCTACCGCTATCTGATCGAATCGATCGAGCGCTTTCCCGCGCCGGAGCGCTTCCGCGGCATGATCGCCGACGCCGGCTTTTCCCGCGCGAGCTTCGAGCGGCTGACGGGGGGAGTCGTCGCCATCCATTCCGGCTGGAAGCTTTAAGGGCGCGCGCGGTGTCCTCACCCGCTTCGCTGTTCCGGCTCGCCCGGGCGGGCTTCGTGCTGGCGCGCGCCGGCGTGTTCCGCGACGTCGATCCGGCGATCGCGCCGCCGCCAGCGCGCCTGCCGCTCGCCCTCGCCAAAATGCTCGCGCGGCGCGACGCGAAGGGCGACGAACGCTCCGGCCTCTCGCGGCTGCCCGGGGCGATCAGCGCCCTTGGCCCCTCCTACGTCAAGCTCGGCCAGTTCCTCGCCACCCGCCCCGACGTCGTCGGCCCCGACGTCGTGCGCGCGCTCGAGCGGCTGCAGGACCGCATGGCGCCCTTTCCGCGCGAGGTCGCCGTCGCGATCGTCGAGAAGGCCTTCGACCGGCCGCTGGCCGAGACCTTCCTCGCCTTCGGCGAGCCGGTCGCGGCGGCCTCGATCGCGCAGGTGCACAAGGCGCGGATCGGAACGCCGGAGGGCGAGCGCGACGTCGCGGTGAAGGTGCTGCGGCCAGGCGTCGAGCGGCGCTTCCGGCGCGACCTCGGCGACATGTTCGCCGCCGCCCGGCTCGCCGAGCGCTGGTCGCCGGAGGCGCGCCGGCTGAAGCCCGTCGAGGTGATCGAGTCGATGGCGCGCTCGGTCAAGATGGAGATGGATTTCCGCCTCGAGGCGGCCGCGGCGTCCGAGTTCGCCGAGAACGTCGAGAAGGACGCCGATTTCGGCGCGCCCTGGGTCGACTGGGACCGCACCGCCAAGGAGGTCCTGACGCTCGAATGGGTCGAGGGCGCGCCGATGACCGACGTCGCCGCGCTGCGGGCGGCCGGCTTCGACCTGCCCCGCCTCGGGCGCGTCGTCATCCAGTCGTTCCTGCGCTGCGCCATGCGCGACGGCTTCTTCCACGCCGACATGCATCCGGGCAACCTGTTCGTCCGCCCCGGCGGCAAAATCGTCGCGGTCGACTTCGGCATCATGGGCCGGCTCGACTTCAAGGAGCGCCGCTTCCTCGCCGAGATTCTCTATGGCTTCATCACGCGCGACTATACGCGTGTCGCGGAAGTGCATTTCGAGGCGGGCTATGTGCCGCGAATCCATCGCGTCGAGGATTTCGCGCAGGCGATCAGGGCGATCGGCGAGCCGATCCATTCGCGCAAAGCCGACGAGATCTCCATGGCCAAGCTGCTGACGCTGCTGTTCGAGATCACCGGCCTGTTCGACATGAAGACCCGCACCGAGCTCGTGCTGCTGCAGAAGACCATGGTGGTGGTCGAGGGGGCCGGGCGCTCGCTCGACCCGAGGCTCGACATGTGGGCGACGGCCGAGCCGGTGGTGCGCGAATGGATCGAGCGCAACCTCGGGCCGCTCGGCAAGGTCGAGGACGCCGGCCGCGCCGCCGGCGCGCTCGGGCGATTCGCCGCCGCCCTGCCCGCGACCCTGCTGCGCGGCGAGGCCGTGCTGGCGCGAATCGAGGAGATCGCCGGCGAAGGCCTCGATCTTTCCGCCCCCACGCTCGAGCGAATCGGCGCGGCCGCCGGACGCGGCGCGCGGGCGGGCCATGTCGCTCTGTGGATCATCGCTCTATGCGCGCTCGCCCTCACGCTGCTGCGCCTGCGTTGAAGACCCTTCGTCAGGCGTTGCGCATTTTTCCCGACGCGTTAGGAATAAGTCATCGTCGCGCTTCGCCGCGCGGCCAAGATATAAGGGCGCGCAGCCCGATCCACGGCCAGGCGGCGGCCGGAGCGGGAACGCGCGCGTCAACGGAGCCCAAAAGCCTCGCGCGGCGCTCCAGCGGAGGAAAGAATCCGGCCCCATGAGCGGAGCATCGGGAAAGCGCGTCCTTCTCGTCGTGGGCGGCGGCGTCGCCGCCTACAAGGCGCTGGAGCTGATCCGGCGCCTGCGTGAGCGCGCCGTTGCGGTCCGCGTCGTCATGACCAGGGCGGCGGCGGAGTTCGTCGCCCCCCTGTCGGCGGCGAGCCTTTCGGGAGACAAGGTCTATTCCGACCTCTTCTCGCTGACCGACGAGGCCGAGATGGGCCATATCGAGCTTTCGCGCGCGGCCGACCTCCTCGTCGTCGCGCCCGCCACCGCCGACCTTCTGGCGAAGATGGCGCAGGGACACGCGGGCGACCTCGCCTCGACGCTGCTGCTCGCGACCGACAAGAAGATCCTCGTCGCGCCGGCGATGAACCTGCGCATGTGGCTCGCGCCGGCGACGCGCCGCAACGTCGAGACGCTGCGCGCCGACGGGATCGCCTTCGTCGGCCCGCGCGAAGGCGAGATGGCCTGCGGCGAGTTCGGCCCCGGCCGCATGGCCGAGCCCGACGAGATCGCCGAGGCGGTCGTGGAGTTGCTCGCGGGTGAAACGAGCCTGCCGCTCCCGACGCAGGCGAAGCCGCTCGCCGGGAGGCGCGCCATCGTCACCTCCGGCCCGACGCACGAGCCGATCGATCCCGTGCGCTTCATCGCCAACCGCTCGTCGGGGCGCCAGGGCCATGCGATCGCGCAGGCGCTGCGCGAGGCCGGGGCCGAGGTCGTCCTCGTGTCCGGCCCTGCCGGCCTGCCCGATCCTGCGGGCCTCGAGACGGTCCATGTCGAGACGGCGCTTCAGATGGAGGCGGCGGTCGCGCGGGCGCTGCCGGCCGACGTGTTCGTCGCGGCGGCGGCGGTGGCCGACTGGCGCGTCGCGGCGCCGGCCGGCCACAAGCTCAAGAAGAGCGCGGACGGCGCCGATCCGCCGCCGCTGGAGCTCGTCCGCAACCCCGACATCCTCGCCGGCGTCGGCCTTCGCGCGAGCGGACGGCCGAAACTGGTCGTCGGCTTCGCCGCCGAGACCGAGCGCCTCGTCGAGAACGCGCAGAAAAAACGCGCGGCCAAGGGGTGCGACCTGATCGTCGCCAACCACGTCGGCGAAGGCGCGCGCGTCTTCGGCGGCGCGCGCAACGAGGTCTCGCTCGTCTGCGCCGAGGGCGTCGAGGACTGGCCCGAGCTCGACAAGGGCGAGCTCGCGCGCCGCCTCGTCGCCGAGATCGCCCGCCGGCTCGGGGCGCGCGCATGAGCGGCGCGATCGAGATCAGGGCGCGCGTCCTGCCGAACGGCGAGGGGCTGCCCCTGCCCGACTACCAGAGCGCCGGAGCGGCGGGGCTCGATCTCCTCGCCGCGCTCGCCCCGGGTGAGCGGCTGGTCCTCGCGCCCGGCGCGCGGGCGCTGGTTCCGACCGGCCTCGCGCTCGCCCTGCCGCCGACGCACGAGGCGCAGGTGCGCCCGCGCTCCGGCCTCGCGCTGAAATTCGGCGTCACCGTGCTCAACGCGCCGGGCACGATCGATTCCGACTATCGCGGCGAGGTCGGCGTGCTGCTCGTCAATCTTGGCGAACAGGCTTTCGTCGTCTCGCGCGGCGACCGCGTCGCCCAGCTCGTCGTCGCGCCCGTGTCGCGGGCGCGCCTCATTTCCGCCGCGAGCCTCGAGGCGACCCCGCGCGGGGAAGACGGCTATGGCTCGACCGGGACGCGGGCGCAAGAGCAGGCGAAGACTCAAGACCTGGCGAGAGAAGGACGGGACGGATGATCGTGCTGTCGCATCGGGCCGCCCTCGCCCTCGCCGCCGTCGTCGACATTGCCATGCATTCACGCCCGCTGCCGGTGGCGGCCAAGGCGCTGGCGAGCCGGCTCGACCTGCCGCCGCGCCATCTCGAGACGCTGCTGCAGGCGCTGGTGCGGGGGAACATCCTGAAAGGGCTGCGCGGGCCGCGCGGCGGCTACGAACTCGCGCGCGAGCGGCGCAAGATCACCGCCGGCGCAGTGCTGCGCGCGATCGCGGGAGAAGGCGCGCATCAGGACGAGGCGTCCGGCGGCGACCTTCTGAAGCAGGTGATCGCGCCGATGATCGAGAGCGCGGGCGCCGCCTTCCTCAAGGAGCTCGACGACGTCACCGTCGAGGACATCTGCCAGAAGGCGGAGGGACTGCGCCCCGCCGGCCGCGACGACGCGGAAGGCGATTTCGCGATCTGAAGGCGGGCGGCCGTTTCCTACGGGCGCTCGGCGTAAGGTCCTGCGAAGACGAACTCCTCCTGCGCCTTGCGGCCGTTCGGCGTCTCGCGCGCCTGCAACGCTTCCGGCAGCCGCGCCTTGTCGCCCCGCCGGCCGACGGCGATGGCGATCTCCGGCCGGAAGTCCTCCGGCATCCCCAGCAGGGTTTTCGCGCGCTCGACGTCGAAGCCGCCCATTGCGTGGACGCCGTAGCCGAGCAGATGCGCCTGCAGCGCGAAATTGGCCCAGGCGGCCCCGGCGTCGAAGGAATGGCTGCGCGATTCGACCGCGGCGCCGGCTCCGGCGGGCGTGAAGCTTTTCTTGGAGGCGAGGACAAGGAGCGCGCCGGCGTGCTTCGCCCAGGTCTGGTTATTGGCCGAAAGAAGCCCGACGAAGCCCGCGAAGTTCGCATCGCCAGGACGCGCGTAGAAAAAGCGCCAAGGCTGCGAATTATACGAGGACGGCGCCCAGCGCGCCGCCTCGAACAGAATGGCGAGGTCCTTCTGCGGGATCTCCTCGCCGGAGAAGGCGCGCGGCGACCAGCGTTCGACGAACATCCTGTCGACGGGATGATGCGCCTTGCGGGGAAATTCTGTCGTCGCGGTCATTGCGGGCTCCGGCGGGGCTTGGCCGTTGAGATGGGCGCGCGCGGCCTCAAGGTCAAGCCGCGCGCCGCCGCGTCAGTGGCCGCCGGCGATCTGGTCGAACACGCCGCCGTCGCCGAAGAAGCGCGGCTGCGCGACCTTCCAGCCGCCGAAGTCGCCGTCGACCGTGGCGAGCTCGAGGCGACCGAAGCGGGCGAGGTCCTTGGGATCGGCCGCCGTGGGGTCGATCGGGCGATAGAAATTCCTGGCGATGATCGCCTGCGCCTTCGGCGTGTAGAGGAATTCTAGATAGGCTTGCGCGAGCTTGCGCGTGCCCTTGGCGTCGACGTTGGCGTCGACGAGCGCCACCGGCGGCTCGGCGAGGATCGAGCGCGACGGCGTGACGATGTCGAACTTGTCCTTGCCGAATTCCTCGGAGGCGAGGAAGCCGTCGTTCTCCCAGGTGATCAGGACGTCGCCCTGTCCGCGCTGGGCGAAGCTGATCGTCGAGCCGCGCGCGCCCGTGTCGAGCACCGGGGCGTTGCGGTAGAGCGCCTGGACGAACGCGCGGATCTTCGCCTCGTCGCCGTCGAATTTCTTCGCGGCGTAGGCCCAGGCGGCGAGAAAGTTCCAGCGCGCGCCGCCCGAGGTCTTCGGGTTGGGCGTGACGACGCCGACGCCCGGCTTCACGAGATCGTCCCAGTCCTTGATGTTCTTGGGATTGCCCTTGCGCACGAGGAACACGATGGTCGAGGTGTAGGGCGTGGAGTTATGCGGCAGGCGCGTTTGCCAGTCGGCCGGCAGCTTGCCAGTCTTCGCCGCGATGGCGTCGATGTCGGCGGCGAGCGCGAGGGTCACGACGTCGGCCTTGAGACCGTCGATCACCGCGCGGGCCTGCGCGCCCGATCCGGCGTGCGAGGCGCGCACCGCGACCGTCTCTCCCGTCTTCTCCTTCCATTCGGCGACGAACGCCTCGTTGACCGCGCGGTAGAGCTCGCGCGTCGGATCGTAGGAGACGTTGAGCAACTCCTCGGCGGCGCGCGCGGGAGAGACGCAGACGCCGGCGGCGGCGAGGACGGCGGCGAGCGACGCGGCGGCGGCGAGCCGCCCGAACGCGCGCAGAGGGGAAGGCGAAGGCGGACGAAGCAGGGAAGCGGACGTCATGGCGGGTTCCGTCTATGATTATTCTACTTTTTCTATAGACTGAACATGCATTGTCAAGCGCACACCCGACCGCCTTAGCCTCAATCGCCCGCCAGAACCACGTCGGCGCCGAGGAACGTCGCGCAGACGCGCGCCCCGGCGGCGACGCCGGCGGCGTCGGCGTTCGCGACGCTCATCAGCGAAACCAGCGTCTTGCCGGCGCCGAGCTCCACCGTCGCCTCGGCGAAGCCGTCGCCGTCGAAGCGCGCGACGACCCGGCCCGCGAGTCGGTTGCGGCGCGCGCCGGGAGATTCGGAGGCCGCGCTTCCTTCCGCGTCCTCCTCATGGGGCGCGAGCATGACCGAGGCCGCATTGACGAGGGCGAGCACGCAGGCGCCGGGGGAAAGGCCCATCTCCGCGACGCTGGCGTTGGTGAGGATCGCGCGGATCTCGACCCCATCGGCCATCTCGAGCGCGACGTCGGCGCTAAGCTTGCCGCTGCTTATGTCCCGCGCCACGCAGCGGAAGGCGTTGCGCGCGCTGTGCTTCATCGTCATCGACAGCAGGACGAACTCGTCGCGCTCCTCGAGGCCCTGGGTCGCGATCATGGCGGAGATCCGGGCGAGCTTGGCCTCGAGGCCGCGGAAAGCCGCGACCAGCCGGCGCCCCTCGACGGTGACGCTCACCCCGCCGCCCTTCGGCCCGCCGGTGTGGGTCAGGAAGGCGGGGCGCGGCAGAAGATTGTTGATGGCGTTCACCGCGTCCCAGGCGGTCTTGTAGCTGAAGCCCGCGGCTTCGGCGGCCCGCGTGATGCTGCCATGGGCGATCACGGCTTCGAGCAGCGCGATCCGCTCGCGGCCGACGAGCAGCTTGCCGTTCGCGCGGAGCGCGAGCAGCGCGTCGATCTCCGCGGCCCTCACCCGAGGCATTTCGCTCCCCCGGCGCGGCGGGGCGAGCCGCCGCGCGCGCGACGAATCTATATCCGCCCGGCGCGGGGTTCATCAGAAAAGAGCGGCGCCCTACATCACTTCCGCCGTTTCAGCGGTAAAAAGCTCGCCAGCCGCCCGATGCGTGCGGAACGAGGCTTCGGACAGCATCTGCACCTGATGCAGCGGCGCCCTCGCCAGCAGCGACTTCACCCGCGTCGCCGAGCGGGCGAGCAGCTGCGGATCGAGGCGCCCCTTCTCGCGCGCGGCGACGAGGGACGCCGCGAAGCCGCGGGCGCGGTCGGCGTCGGTGAAATGGGCGCAGACCATCAGCATGTCGGCGCCCGCCTCGACCAGCCGGACGGCGGCTTCGGAATCGTCGAAATAGCCTTTCATCGCGCCCATGCCGATGTCGTCGGAGACGACGACGCCGCGAAATCCCATCTCCTCGCGCAGGAGATCGGTCAGGAAGCGCTTCGACAGCGTGACGGGATCGCGCGCGTCGACGGCCGGATAAAGGATATGAGCGCTCATCAGCATGTGCGCGCCCGCGGCGATCGCCGCCGCGAAGGGCTTCAGCTCGCGCGCGCGCAATTCGTCGAGGCTCGAGGATTGCGTCGGCAGGCCAAGATGCGAATCGACGGCGGTGTCGCCGTGCCCGGGAAAATGCTTGCCGCAGGCGATCACGCCTTGGCCGTGCAGGGCGCGCATGAACGGCAGGGCGGCGGCGACGACTTCATCGGGGGTGGCGCCGAAGGCGCGCGGGCCGATCACCGGATTTTGCGGGTTGGTGTGGACGTCGAGAACCGGGGCGAAGCTCACGTTGAAGGCGAGGCTGGCGAGCTCGCGGCCCATGGCGCGCCCGACCGAGGCGGCGCTCTTCGCCCATCGGGCGGCGGGGGCGTAGCGGGTCATCGGCGCCGGCGTGCGGCACACCCGGCCGCCTTCGTGGTCGACGCCGATCAAGATGTTGGGGCGCCCGATCGCGGCGCGCACGTCCTCGATCAGGCGCAGATGGCTGGCGAGCCAGCCTTCATAGGAAAGGTCGTGCCGGAAGTTGCTTTTGAACAGCACGACCCCGGCGGGACGCAGCTCCTGCAGGAGGGCTCGGTCGCGATCGTCGAGCGCGGGCGTCGGCCGCAGTCCGACGAAGAAATGCTCGCCGACCGTGTCGATCGCCTGCTCGCCCATGCCTCGTCCTCAACCGAACGCCCGTCGTCCCGACGGGCGCGAACGTGAGGAACATTGCAGAAGTTTCAGGCGCCCGCCAGTTGCACGTTTCAGAACGCCGCATAGCGGGCGGGAGCGTCGGCGCGGCGCGACGCGAAATCGAAGCCCGGCAGGCGGGCGACGAGCGCGCCGTAGGCGAGCCCCAGCGCGGCCCAGAATCCCGCCTGCGCGCCGAGCGAGGCGACGCGGAAGCGCCACAGCAGATCGGCCGGAAAATTTTCGGGAACCTCGTTGATCGGCGGCAGAACGGCGGCGGCGACGGCGTAGCTGACGAGCGCGAGCGCGACGGCGAGAAGCCCGGCGCCCCATCCGCCGATCCGCGCCGCCGCGCGCCCATAAACGAGCGAAGCGACGATCGCCGTCAGCGCGCTCCATACGACGAGGCCGAAATAAAGCTGCGTGCGCAGCCCGATCGTATCGGGCTGTCCGACCGAGGGCGGGTTCGGCGGATATTTGAACCAGGGCGCGAGCCCCATCACGAGGAAGCCGGCCAGCGCCACGAGCGCCGCGACGGCGCGCGGTTCGAGCCGCCCGACGCGCCCGTTGACGAAGGCGAAGGCCAGCGCGAAGAAGCCGCCGAGCCCGACGCCATAGAGCGCCCCGGCGGTCGCGAGGCCGACGCTGCGCTGAACCTCCCGGCTGACGATCTCCGGCTCCTCGGGCTCGCCCGCCGCCTGCGCCGCCGCGCTCTCGAAGGCGATCGCGCGATCGACGGAGCCTTCACCGGCGACGAAGGCGATTCCCGCCGCGAAAAGTCCGGCGATGAGGCCGGCGAGCATGCCGCGCCACAGAAGCTGTCCCACCATGTTCCCCTCTTTTTCAGCTTGTCGGCCGCGCCGGCGCGCGGCCGCCGGCGTTCAGGCGAACGCCGGCCGGGCCCTCGCCCGGCCTCGCGTCGGCTCATCGATCCCGTTCGGACGGAAGGCTAGTGGCAGGGAAAGCCCATGAGATGGCGCCCGTCATGGACGAACTCATGAATGTAATGGCCGGCGAAGATCGAGGTCGCGCCCTGCTCGGCGCCGACGAAATAGATGAACAGCGCGCTGACCACGCCGCCGAAGACGAGCCAGGGCAGGATCTCGCTGATGGGAATGGGCCGCGGCGCGGCGGCCGTGACTGTTGCCTGTGTCATGAACGGCTCCTCGGGATCACGCGTCCCCGTAGCGTTGCAGGTGCGTCGGAAGGTCTGGCTCGCGCGTCGCCCCGGGGAAGGAGGCCCGTGGGCGGACGACGCTGACAGTGGCGCGGCCGCGGCGGATTTTCACCGCCTTCTTCGCATCGCGGCGTCGATGCTATGGCTGCGTCATGACCCTGTCAATGACGCGTTCCGGCGGCGCGGGCCGCGGCTTTCGAGCCGCGAGCCGCTCAGCCGCGGCGGGCCGCCTCGATCGCGGCGACGTCGATTTTCGTCATGCCCATCATCGCCGTGAAGGCGCGCCTCGCCTCATCGCCCCCGGCCGCGATCGCCTGCGTCAGGACGCGCGGCGTGATTTGCCAGGACACGCCCCATCTGTCTCTGCACCAGCCGCACGCGTTCGCCTGGCCGCCGCCGTCGACGATGGCGCTCCAGTAGCGGTCGGTCTCCTCCTGATCGTCGGTGGCGATCTGGAACGAGAAGGCTCCGCTCTGTTTGAACGCCGGCCCGCCGTTGAGGCCGAGGCAGGGGACGCCGCAGACGGTGAATTCGACCGTCAGCACGTCGCCGGCCTTGCCCGAAGGATAGTCGGCCGGGGCGCGATGGACGGCGCCGACCGCGCTGTCGGGAAATATCCGCGCATAGAAGCGGGCCGCAGTCTCGGCGTCCTTGTCGTACCAGAGGCAGATCGTATTCTTGGCCCCTTTTCTGGTGGTCTCCATCGTTCGTCCTCCGGTCAAGGGCTCTCCGTCTGCGGCGGCGCGGGACGCCAGGCGAGATCGTCGCTCGCGACATAGATCGCCGCCGCGGCGAGGAACAGCGCGAAGGCGATCCAGAAGGCGAGCCGGTGGTGGACGCGGCCAAGATCATGCCGCCGGAAAGGATGTGGTCGCGCCATGCCTGCTTCGCCTCGCTTCCTTCGCGCCCGGCGAGAGGGCGCAGCAGGCGTGAACTTCGCACGCGCGGCGCGTATTCTCCAAGCGGCGGACGCGCGAAATCACGAAACGGCGAGGCATGGTTAAGGAGAAACATATGGCCTGCGACAAGATCATGCTGATTCGCCATGCCGAGCGTCCGACGCCGGACAAGGCGTTTCGCGGCGTCGACGCCTCCGGGCGCAAGGACAAGGAAGCGCTCACCGTGCCCGGATGGCGGCGCGCCGGCGCGCTCGCGCGCTTCTTCGCGCCGCTCGACGGCCGCTTCTCCCAGCCGGGCCTCGAGACGCCAAAGGCGCTCTACGCCTGCAAGGCCGACGCGCGCGATCCGAGCCTGCGCCCGCAGCTCACCCTCAGCCCCGTCGCCGACCTCATCGGTCTCAAGATGAACTGCGATTTCTATCGCGGCGAGGAAAGCGCCCTCGTCGCCGCCGTCCTCGCCGGCGAAGGCCCGGCGCTGATCTCCTGGAAGCACGACGGCGCGCATCTCATCGCCAACGCCATTCTGGGGGACGAGACGACCGCGCCGCAGGGCTGGCCCTATGGACGGTACGACGTCGTCTGGATCTTCTCGCGCGGGCGTTCCGGCTGGACCTTCTCGCAGGCGCCGCAGCTGCTGCTCGCGGGAGACAGCCCCGATCCCATTGGGTAAGCTCAAGCCGTCCGCGCCGCCGGACCGCCGTCCCGTTCCGCCGCGCTGGAGCCCCGCATGACCCTCGCCGCCAATCCCGACGCGCGCTTCGGGCGGATCGCCTTCCTGTCCACGCCGACGCCGGACGCGCGCGCCGCCCGCGACGCCCTTATCGAGCGCTACGAGCACGTCGAGCCGGAAGAAGCCGACGTCATCGTCGCGCTCGGCGGCGACGGCTTCATGCTGCAGACGCTGCATCGCTTCATGGGAACGGGCAAGCCGATCTACGGCATGAACCGCGGCTCCGTCGGCTTCCTCATGAACGACTTCTCAGTGTTCAACCTGCACGGGCGGCTCGCGGTGGCCGAGGCCTCGATCGTCCACCCGCTGCTGATGGAGGTCGCCGACCGCGACGGCGCGCGGGCGAGCGCGCGCGCCATCAACGAGGTCTCGCTCCTGCGCCAGTCCTATCAGGCGGCGAAGATGCGCATCTCGATCGACGGCACGGAGCGCCTCGACCTCCTCGCCGGCGACGGCGCGCTGGTCGCGACGCCGGTCGGCTCGACCGCCTACAACCTGTCGGCGCACGGGCCGATCCTGCCGCTCGACGCGCCGATGCTCGCCCTGACGCCGATCTCCGCCTTCCGGCCGCGCGGCTGGCGCGGCGCGCTGCTGCCGGACCAGGCGCGGGTGACGATCGACATCCTCGAGCCCGACAAGCGGCCCGTGGCTGCGGTCGCCGACCATTTCGAGCTGCGCCATGTGCGCAGCGTCGACGTCGCCATGGACCATGCGACGAACCTCGTCCTGCTGCACGATCCCGGCCATTCGCTGAACGAGCGCATCCTGCGCGAGCAATTCGGATATTGAGGCATGAAGGACCGCCTCCGCATCCTCGGGCGCTCCCTGATCTCGAAGGGCTACGGCACGCTCGAGCGCCTGACGATCCTTTACCGGCGCCGCGACGGACGCGAGCAGAGGCTCGAGCGCGAGCTTTTCGACACCGGCGACGGCGCGGCGATCCTGCTCTACGATTCCTCGCGCGGAATGGTCGCGCTCGTGCGGCAGTTCCGCCTGCCGGCCTATGTGAAGGAAGGCCGCGAGGCGCTGATCGAGGTCTGCGCCGGACGGCTCGAAGGCGCGGATCCGCAGACGCGGATCGTCAGGGAGGCGGAGGAGGAGACGGGCTTCAGGGTGCGCAATCCGCGCCGCCTGTTCGAGGGCTACACCAGCCCGGGCGGCTTCTGCGAGAAGCTCACCTACTTCGCCGCCGAGTACAGCGCGCAGGACCGCGTGGCGGAGGGCGGCGGCGTCGCCGACGAGGGCGAGGACATCGAAGTCCTCGAAGCGCCGCTCGACGAAGCGCTGGCGATGATCGAGCGCGGCGAGATCGTCGACGCGAAGACGATTCTATTGTTGCAATACGCCCGGCTCGCCGGCTTGATGGAGGAGCGGCGGGAGGCGATCTGACGGGAGCCGGACGATGGAGAAGGACGCCGTTTCGGGCGTTGGGATCGTCCGGCGCGACTCTGACGGATTCGACGCGGCGGACGTGTTCAGCCGTTCGAAGGCGGTGCTCACGGGCTCCCTCGGCAATCTGATCGAATGGTATGACATTTACGCCTATTCGGCCTTCTCGCTCTACTTCGCCGGCGCCTTCTTTCCCCAGACCGATCCTGTCGCGCAGCAGCTGGCGGCCGCGTCCCTGTTCGCCGCGGCCTTTTTCGTCCGCCCGCTCGGCAGCGCGCTGTTCGGCTATTTCGCCGACCGCCACGGCCGGCGCAACGCGCTGACCGCCGCCGTGCTGCTGATGTGCTTCGGCTCGCTGTTGATCGCCGCGACGCCGACCTACGCCTCGATCGGCGTCGCGGCGCCGGTCATGCTGGCCGTGGCGAGGCTGCTGCAGAGCCTCAGCCAGGGCGGGGAATACGGATCGGGCGCCACCTATCTCAGCGAGGTCGCGCATCCCGAGCGGCGCGGATTCTATTCGGGCATATGGTACATGACGCTGATCGGGGGGCAGCTTCTCGCGATCGTCGTGCTCCTGATCCTGCAGAAGGCCTTCCTGACGCCGGACCAGTTGAAGGCGTGGGGATGGCGCATACCCTTCGTCATCGGCGCGCTGTTGTCGATCTTCGCCTTCGTCATCCGCCGCGACATGCCGGAGACCGAGCTTTTCGAGGCGGCGAAGCCGACGATTCGTCTGGAGAACCCGTGGCGGCTTCTGCTGCGAGACTGGAGAGCCGTCGCCCTTGTGGTCGGAATCACGGTCGGCGGCGCCTCGGCCTTCTACACCTACACAACCTACATGCAGAAGTTCCTGAAGCTGTCCGTGGGCCTCGACGATTCGCAGACGACGCTGGTGACGGCGGGAACGCTCGTCTTCGCGCTCCTGCTGCAGCCGCTCTACGGCGCGATCTCCGACAGGGTCGGAAGGCGGCCGATGCTGATCGCTTTTGGCGCGCTCGGAACGCTCGGCACGGTCCCGCTGCTGACGAGCCTGCGACACACGAGGAGCCCGCTCGCCGCCTTCCTCTTAGAGCGCCTAACAAAACCGTCTCAAGGCCCTGAAGCAAATGATAGCGGCGGCGAGGACGATAAAGGCGCGGTAGAGGTCGGCGTGTCGCTCATAGCGGACGACGAGGCGACGGAACTGATTG
>NZ_JAYRLA010000030.1:0-20708 GCF_041905455.1 Methylocella sp.
TCAATCAGTTCCGTCGCCTCGTCGTCCGCTATGAGCGACACGCCGACCTCTACCGCGCCTTTATCGTCCTCGCCGCCGCTATCATTTGCTTCAGGGCCTTGAGACGGTTTTGTTAGGCGCTCTAAGACCGATGGCGCGCTCGTCCCCATCAACTCCTCACGCAAGGCGCCGACTGTCTTGAGATAGGCGACCCGGCTGTCGAGCGACTGGCGCTTCAACTCGGCGCGATGGCCGTTGACGGCCCGAGTTACGACCTGACTGCGCTGGCCTATGGAAAGATCGGCGAGCGAACGCTCCACGTCATCGCGGCGCTGCTTCACCCGCCCTTCGAGTCCTTCGAGCAGCCTTGCCTGCTGCTCACGATTTTCTCTGGCCCGGCGCAGCCGATCGAGCACGTCCGTCACGGACACCCATCGGTTCGCAAGGGCCAACTTCTTGACCGCCATGTCCATCTCCTTCGCCACCGCGTCACGCGAAGGCTCAGGAGCGAAACAGGCGCGGCACAGCCGCCTCTCGTCACCGCCATCGCGGTACGAGCCGATCAACATCGGCTCGTACGCGATCAGAATGCGGCTTTCGAGGCGCATCGAGCGCCATCGTTCTCAGCAAGCCTTTGCAAGGCTCCGAATGGCCTCGCGGCGAGCGTTACGGCGAGCCGTGGCGCTGATGGGGACAGTGATACCGTACTCCATCGCTAGGTTTTCGGGACCGCCCGCGCTCTCCGCAAGCAGCGCGGGCAAGAAGTCGCCGACGACAGGACCGCGGTTCGCACGAAAATCCTCCAACATCGCCAGCACACGCGCGGCGTCCTCGATCTCCGCCACACTGAGGTCCCGCGCTTCGCAGGCTCCCTCCAAAATGCTGTCATCGCGATCCAGATCGCCCCACTGTCGCATGACGGCATAGGCACGCCGCCGATGGTCGGCGGTAACAATGATAAGCTTGTTGCTCATGGCTTTGCTCCTCAAGCGCCCACAATCGGGCCGGAGCAATTGAATGATCGCGAAAATGCTTCCTGTCCAAAAGAGTTTACTCACATGGAGCGGCTTTTCGGCATGTTCCGAGCATATCGGAACAGGTGAGTTGCTTGCCCGCAACACTTCAACAAGGCTGATAAATATCGGGTCATGACCCAATATTCGATTTGCTGATGGATCAACCCTCCCCAGCATTCGCGCGGTGCTTCGCTTGATGCTCGTCGGCCAATTTCTCCCACAAAGAGTCCTCGATCGGCGCGATCGACCAGAACCAAGCGCCGGTACGACGGCCGCGTTCGGCGACGAGCGCCTGCGCGCCGCCGGCCTCGGCCACAGCGACCGGCGCCGTGGTCGCAAGCGAGGATGCCAAGGTTTCGGCGGCCACGAGGTCGCGCAACATGACGATGGCGACATCAGTTGAACTCCGCCCGCGCCCACTATCAGAGCCCCGTGCAGATGCTTGCGCGAGAGGGCCTGGGCTCGGAGCGCCGCAGCCGGATCATGCACCAGATCGAGAAGTCGGGAGCGGTCGAACTCGCCTCGCTCGCCGCTCTGGCCGCATCGACTGGCGACAAGGAGCTTGCAGCCGCCCTGCTGACGCGCAATTCGGGCGTTCCGCACAACGAGCGCGCGTTCTCGTCGCAGGAACTGGCCGACGCCTTGGTCGGCGACGACTGGCGCAAGGTCACGCAGGCCATGCTGGAGGTCGAGCGGATCGCGCTCGAAGCCGTTCATGCCGACAGTGCCTTCGAGACTGGCAAGACGAACACGACCCGCACGGTGCAGGTAGCGCTGCGCAAGCGCGATGAGGCCGCTATCGGCGCCAACCTCTCCGACCTCGACGCCGATCCCGAACAGGAGGATTGACCCATGCCGACCTATGCCTTTTATGCCGCCCGTGAGGAGCAGCGCCGCAGCGACGGGCTCAACTTCGCCGTCGCGGTCGGCGCGAACGCTGCCGCTGCCCGCGCCGTGGCCGAGTCTCTTATCGGAGAGCCGAACGCGCTCGCCGGCTGGTCGACGGTTGACCTGACGAGCGCGCCAGCCGCCTTTATCCACGGCCTGCCGGTCGGTGCGCGGGCGCAGTCGGTCTGGCCTGACCTCGATCGGGGCGGCAGCTATCTCAGGGGGGCGTGACCATGGCGAACCGAGAGCAGCCCATCCGCGATGTTCTGGCCGGCGTGTTCTCCGTCACGCCGCTGACGCCGCACATCTATCTCGGCGGCACCCCGGAGACCTTCAACGTGCTGGCCCGCTTCATGATGGAGTGGCACCTGCGGACTCTCGGCTATCAGGAGCGCGCTGTCGATGCCGGCTGCGGTCTGCCGAAGCGGACCCACTGGCGCCGCTCGCAGGCGGATCGCGACCTCTGGTCGGAGGACATGCCCTACATGGAGCCGGACCCGGTGCATGATCCGATCATCGCGGCCGTCGTCAGGCGCTATGCCGAGGCGGAACTGCGCCGTGCAGGGAAGTACGCCGATGAGCCTTGACGATTTCGCCAGGCGCATCGACCGCATCGCCGTGCGGGTCGAGGGCAACGTCGAGCGCGCGGTGAAGGACTGCGCCCATGCCGTGCTCCGATCCGCCGTCGAGGCGACGCCGGTCGACACCGGCATGGCCCGCTCGAACTGGACGCCGGAGCTCGACCGGGCCTTCGAGGGGCTGTTTCAGGCGAGGGTTCCGGGCGCGGGCGGCTCGACGGCGGCGGACAACGCCGCCGCGACGATCGAGGCCGGCGCGCCGACCATCGAGGCGTTCGACATCGCAAAGAACGGATCGATCCACATTACCAACAACGCCCCGCACATCCGGCCGCTCAACGACGGCCACTCGAAGCAGGCGCCGGCCGGCTTCGTGCAGATCGCGGTGATGGAGGGGCTGGCGACGGTGAGGGGCGCCAAAGTGCTGGACAAATAATCCTCTCCAGCCCGGCTCGCGGGCAATCCCCTTCGCGACAGCATGGTCCCTGCGGCATCCCGCCGCCGGGAGACAGACCATGAAGAAGCCGAACGCAAGGGAATTGCCGCTGGTCAGGCGGCGCATCGAGTCATTGCTGGAAAAGACCGAGGCCAACGGCTGCACGCCGGGCGAGGCCGCAGCCGCCTTCGAGAAGGCCGAGGAACTTGTTACCAAATACGCATTCGATCCGGGCTCGTTCCGGTGGCCGCAGAGACCTTCGACGCAGTTCGGTTCGGCGACATCAGGGCCGAACGCTCCGAAGCCGCCACCGGTCGCCGTGGCGACCCGAGGACGCGGTATCGGCAAGCTCGCAGAGCGATTGATCGTTGAACATCCTGACTGGACCTACAAGGCGATAGCTGCGGAGGTGAACCGGCTGGTCGAGGGCGCGAAGGCGAGCGAGAAATCTGTCAGGTGGTACGCGAGCAAGATGCGGCGGCGCGGGGAAGAGGCGCTGAGCCGGCGAAGGAAGCGGGCGTGATCAGGCCGGCGGCAGAAGGGCGTAAGAGGATGATCGACCCTAAGCGAGCACTTGCCTGATAGCCCTTTCAACCAATTCTGTCGTCGCCTTGAACCACTCCGTCGAACTGAAGGATCGTCCGTCTGGTCCTGTCACCCGCAGGGCCATGTGATACGGTCGAAGTGCCCGGTGAATGCGCTGTTCGACTTCCTTCGCCGAGTGGCCCATCAGTTCATAGGTTTCCACGATCACCACCGGAGAAAATAGAAACGTCGACTGTGTTTCGGCGTGCGCTATGCGGTCCTCGACTGCTCCTGATGTGGTGCCGACTTTAAGCAATCCTTGGACTTCAGGCTTCTCCGATAGGGAGCGCAGGACGTAGACGAAGCCGGTCCGAGCACCGTTAAACAGGGGGCCGGCGTCCGTGGTGCCAATTCGGCGGGCATCTTTATCCTCGTAAAGCCGCCGCACCAGCGATGACATCAGCAGGTTTGATTCCGTGCCGTTGTCAAAGATGACGCGCAGGCGTGCGTCAGGTTTGCCATTGCGCCGGTGCTCATCGCGAAGGTCCGCAACATGGACGAGCTGACCCTTGAGGACAAAGAACTCGCCTAGCTCGACGCGCTCCTGCCGAAAAGGCTGGGGCTTGCGCGTCCCTTGCTCAACGGCCTTTCGAATGCTCTCAAACAGCGGCTCGAAACGCTCGAAGTCCGGGCACGGGCGTCGGTCGGCGACGAAGTCTGGTCGTGCCATCGGCCTCAGTTCGTCCCGCACCTCGAATATGTCGAGGCCATCGGAAAGCAGAGGATCATCGAGAGGATCGGCGACGCTCGCCCCGCCGAACACGAGGTTGCGTGTATCGTAAGATGCGAGCCCATCGAGGTCTGCCTTCGATGCCCGCAGTCCAGCCAATTCGTTGGCAAGCATGCGCTCTCGAACACTGCGCCCCGGCTCAGAGACCGGCTCGGCGCCAGTCTCGTCCATGAAGGCGTTGATGCGCTCGATTACCTCAACCGCCCGATCGAGAAGGGGCGTTCGCGCTGCCTTCGGCTTTTCGTCAGGTGTAAGTAGAAGCTCGTCGTTGAGGTAGTCGATCGTTTCACGCATCGATCTGTCCCTCGTCCGCGCCCGCCATGGCAGCGCGTTTCTCCCGCGAAAGTTTGCGCAGAAATGCCAAAGCGTCTGCGAGCCTTACCTCACGGCCGTTGGGCGAGTTCAGATTTGGCTCGCGGCCCTCGCGCTGGATGAATTCCTTGATGCGTGGGTAAAGCTTCTCGGCCTCATCCTGCGTCATGCTCACCTTCAGCGCCCGAACTTCGCCATGGAGACGGGCAAGCAATTCCTCGGAGAGCTCCTTCGACAACAACTCGTAAGCGTCGTCGAAGTCGCGGCGACCACCGAGCAGATCGACCTGCAACTCCCTCACGTTGATGAACCGCCTTGCCTGCTGTACGAAGCGATCGCCAGCGCTTGGACCGCTCGTATCGCCTTCGCCATTGTCTCCGTCCGGTCCTACAAAAGCAGACTGCTCCTCTTCGGACATACCGGGTGTCTGGATGATGCTCGGATCCTTTGCGACCTCGCGGCCCAGCCCGGCGCGCACGCCGAATAGGCCCACCGCATCCCGGACTTGGTCTTCGGATAGGCTGGGGTAACGCCGCCTTATGACGTCCGTGACAACGAGATCGTAGATGACGTCCGTGTGGTGGTCGTCAGGATTGATCATGACCGTCAGCGTGCGTGGGTCGTTCTGCACATCGGCAAACAGATCGTTGAAGTCGTTTTCGATTACCTCGACAGCCCTCTCATCAATTTCCGGCATACCGACAATTTCGATCTCTCCGGCGTTGGTCACCGGACCTGGCTTCGGCCCGTCACTGGGCGAGCCGTCGAATTGGTCCGCGCCTTTATGCGTGCGGAACTTGAAGACCGGCGCCATTACCTGCTCCATCAAGAGCGATACCGAAATGGCCTTGAGCATATCGTTGACCGCGCGGCTGACGGCCTCATCGTTAGCGAAGGGGGCGGAGACAAGGTTGGTGAATTGCGCCTCGGTCTTGCCCGGCGCATCACGCGTCGCTCGGCCGATAATCTGCACGACTTCGGTCAGCGAGCCTCTGTAGCCGACTGTGAGAACATGCTCGCACCACACCCAGTCGAACCCCTCCTTGGCCATGCCAAGCGCTATGATGATGTCGACATCGTCGCGACTCTTTACTGCGCGCAGGCTCGCCAGCACTTTCTCGCGGTCGGCGCTATCGTCCACAAGGTTCGCGATCTTGAGCGTGTGACCGCCAGCCGTGAGATGCACAAAACCGGTCTTAGCATCGATGCTGGTTTTGGAGTTCTCTCCTAAGCGATCGCCGATCGCATCCACGATCGCGTCCACCGCGAACATCTTGTTTACCCCGCTGCCCTCGGCTGAGCCCACATGAGGGATGTGCACGATCGTCTTCATGTGCGGGTCAAGGGCATCGCCAATCGCGTTGAGGTACTTGCCTTGGTAGAAACGGAAATTGATGCGCAGCGTCTTGAGATGCTCGTAACCGTTTAGCTGCTCGTAGTAGGTGTAGATCACCCGCTCGAAACGGGCTTCGTCTTGAGGGTGCAGCACCGCTGTGCCGTCGCCGCGAAAGTACGAACCTGTCATGGCGAGGATGTGCGCGGCGTCATGCCCCGCTTCACCCGCCCTGTCGATCAGGCCGCGCAACAGGTTGCCCAGTCTGCTGTTCTCGTCCGAGGAAGCGTGGTGTAATTCGTCCACGCAGATGAGCGCGCGATCGAACAAGGCCACGTCATCGGTTTTGGCGTAGGCGGCGCGCAGGGTGGAGTGAGTGCAAAGTGCCGTCCGCCCGCCACCCTCGCCGCGCAGGAATCCAATCAGCTCGTCCACCTTGCGGCCCGTCTCGGAGCCGACGGTGCATAGGTCAAGGTCGAGCCGCCAGTCCGAATGAAAGCCGCCTGCTGCAAGACCCGTGTCGCGGAACGAGGCTCCGATTGAGCGTTCGGGCACAGCAATAACCACACGGTCGACGGCGTTGGTGCGCAGTTTTTCCAATCCGATGAACATGGCCGCACGCGACTTGCCGGAGGCGGGTGGCGATTTCACCAACAGATGCTGCGCATCCCTCTTGTCCCATACCCGGGCCTGCATGGCGCGCATGCCGAGACCGTCAGTCGTCTTGGATGCGCCCGTTCCATCGTAATTGAGCGTGATTGAGCCGAGACCGTTCTCACCCGCCTTGTTCTTCGTCTCGCTCATGCGTTCACCTCTTGCTTGATCTCGGACGGCTTCGACTCTTTCGCCGCCATGCGCGCATAGAGTTGCAGCATGTGCTCGATCCGGTCGGCGTCCGAGCGGTAGCGACGCGAGCCAAAGATCGTCTCCATCGTTTCATCCAGTTCTTCATGGGCGCGACGCAGGGCGTGAGGCATCTTGGCCGGGGCGTAAAGTTCGCCGAGAGAGCGGCCGAAACCCGCTTCCTTGCGCGCCTCGTCGATCGTCCACCAGTGCTCCTCGAGGTCCGCCTTACGACGATCCGATAGATACGGAAGGGGGAAGGTATTCCATACGAGGGTATTGGAATAGCGCACCCGCGTTTCAAGCTTTCCACCAACGAGTTCAAGCCATAACCGATGAAGCCGAGAGGACAGAACCGCAGCCTGCCAGATATCGCCGTCGAAGATCGCGAACGCTTCACTGGACGTAATGTTGGTTTGATCCATTACATCGACGGGAAGGTAAAAGCGGTCCTCACTTGAAGGTCGTGGCACCATGATCGTGTGCGATGTCGCTGCGCCCGCCCTTTGTAGGAAGCGATGAGGCCGATCCGAAAACGCCTTCGAAATATCCGACGCCTTTTCCTTAGACCGGTCCCGTGCCACGCCCTCGAACCGTCGTGCCAGTTCTGGGATGGACTTGGCCTCCTCGACCTCGTCGTCCTCTACCCACAGGCAGTACCGTTCAATTCCCTTCATCAACTCTTGAGAGCCGTAGAGCCGCCGCACGAATCGTGCCGCATTCGGGTGCGCCTCCAGCAGCGCATCGCGCTCGTTGCGATCAAGGATCAGGTTGCCGCCGTCGGTCGGTTTGTTGCCGAACACCATCGGTTCGAGATCGGGTGCGAGCGGCGTGCTGGCTTTGGCCACGATCGCTGTTGTGCCGGGCGCGAGGTAGGGGCCGATCACCTCCACGTCGCGCACAGTGTCGCCGTCGAACAGGCGCTTAGGTGCGGTGCTGGGCGGTCCCATGCCGATAATCACGCAAGTCACGCCCGCATTATGGGCCGCGAGGTTCGACCACTTGAACGAACGGTGTGCAAAGCGAATTTCGAAGTTTTCCAGTAGGTGGGGCCAAAGCTCGGGCACTTGCACGCCCTGCACGATGGAGTTGGTAGCCACGAAGGCGAAGGGCGCGCCGGTCGCCAGCGAATAGTCGCGGGCCTTGGCGAACCAGAGCGTCACGTAGTCGAGATTGCCCCAGTTCTTGACGCGCCCTTTGAACACGCGGGCCATGTCCGCCTTCTGCTCGGGCGACCAGTAGGATGAGCCGCGGAACTGCGGATTCCCGACCACGACCGTATCCGCTCCCGTGACCGGGGGGCAAACCTCTAGCCAGTCGATCTCAGCCGCATTGTCCGTCACAATCACGCCGGCCTTCTGAAGCGGCAGGAAGTCGGTGCGCTGGCCGAGGTCCAATTCAAGCTGCTGGTCGCACTGGTACTTCGCGATCCACAGGCCCAGCCGCGCTGCCTGACTGGCAAAATCGTCGATCTCGACTCCGTAGAAATGCTCCAACGCAATACCCGACAGGCGCGGCGTGGCGAGACGGCGTAGCGCCTCCGTTTCCAGCGCCCGCAGTTGCTTGTAGGCGAGGATCAGGAAATTGCCAGAGCCGCACGCCGGGTCGAACACGCGGATGCGGCCAAGTCGCTCGAGGAAGTCGCGTAGCCGCGCCTTGTTCGCCCCCGCACGCTCCAGCTCTGTTTGCAGCGGGTCAAGCAGGATGGGCTCCAGCACCTTCATGATATTGGCTGGGGAGGTGTAGTGCATCCCCAACTCGCCACGCTTGTCCACGTCGACAACGGCCTGAAGCATTGAGCCGAAGATGTCAGGGTTGATGAGCTTCCAGTTCAGCCCGGCGCAGTCGAGAAGCAGCTTGCGGCAGCGCCCGTCCAGCGCCGGCATGGGCGCATCTTCCTCGAACAGGGAGCCATTCACGTAGGGCAGCCTGGACCAACCCCTCGTGTCCGACGACCGCTTGTGGGGCTTCGTGTCCATGTGGCCGAAAGCGCCCTCGAGAAACCCGGCGAGGTCCGCCCCGTCTACTCCCGTCGACCTGCGCACCGCGTTCTCGAACGCATCTTTTTCAAAAATGCCGACATCGTCTGAGAACAGGCAGAACAGTACGCGCGCCATAAAGATATTGAGCGCATGCCTATCGGCTTCTGTCGTCCAACCTGGGTTGGCGTCGCGCACCGCGTCGTGGAATCGTGAGATAAAGCGCGTCGCCCGCACATCGGCCATGCGCTCCTTTTTCGGAACGTAGCGCTCGTGCCCGCCAAGCGGGAAAAACACATCGCCCTCAAGCGAGAGCATATCGAGGCCGACGCGCAGCGGCTCCTCGTCGAACCTCGGGCTCGTATCGACGGCGGCAATTCGTTCGCCGTCATAGGCGAGCAGCACACGAGGACGGCGTCCCTTGGGCGAAGCCTCAGCTTCTGCGCGCATCCGATCCAGCGCCGCATCCGCCCCGCCAGGCTCTGTTGCCTCGAAGCGCAGCATCCTGGTCCAGGTGAAAGCACCGCCCTTCGCTGTGTCCCGGAGTTTCGTGATCGTAGAGCGCGGAGCCCCCACCGCCTCCATCAGCGCCAAGCCGAACTCACCGCCCGCTGGAGGATTCGCGGCGAGTTCGTCGAGATTAGAGTAGATTTCTCCCGGGGTTAGCATGTTGTTTCGAACTTGTCCCTTGCCCTGAAGTCATCATATTGCGCGTCACCAATCGACCTCTGCAACGGGTCAAATTTTGCCGTCTAACTCTGCAGGGCAAGAGACCTCGGTCCCAATCTATGCAGAGTTTTACAGGAAACTGGTGCCGGAAGAGGGGATTGAACCCCCGACCTTCGGTTTACAAAACCGCTGCTCTACCGCTGAGCTATTCCGGCCCCTGCGGCACCGATTTCCGGTGCCTATTCGGTACTTGCCCGGACCCGACGCTCCTTAAGCGCATGATCCGATTCGCATTCTCGCCTCCAGGCCCTCCGATTACAAAACCGCTGCTCTACCGCTGAGCTAAGCCGGCCCTTGGCCGAAACTTCGCAAACGCCGGCGCGCGCTGACGCTGCGGCTTCTGGCGCGCGATTGGCGTCCGCCTCCCGACCTCTCGCTCCGTTAGCAGCGACGCCCGCCCTTGGCAATCAGCGCCCAGCGCGTCTCATGCATCGTTGGCGAAAGGACGCGGCGCCTGCCGGGAGACCCAACCGCTGGAGCCTTGCAGTATGAACGTTCTGAGAAATGCGAGCAACTCTGTCGGCCCGATGCGGGGCTTGAGGGTCGAACAGAACAACGCTTCGGCGCCGGCGGCGATCATCATCGCCGCGAACAGGGCGATCTCCGTGTCCGACATGGTCTCGGACGATATGAAGCGCCGCAGGTCGCGCTCGAGGTCGCGGGAAATCGCGCTGATCGCCTCCGACGGATAGATCTGCGAGCGCAGGTGATGCTGGTTGCGGCCGATGAACTCCATCGCGCCTTCGGTCGTCTGCACGAAGTCGAGATAGGCCCTATAGGCGAAATCCACGAGTTCCTCGAGCGTGCGCGCCTGCGCCCGCGCCGCCTGCGTCACCTCGCCCAGCCGTTCGAAAAGGTCCTGCGCGACGACGTCGAAGATCGCCTCCTTGGTCTTGAAGTAATTGTAGAACGTCCCGGGCGACAGGCCGCTCTGCTTGACGATGTCGCGCACGTTGGCGCCGTCCATTCCGACGGAGCAGAAGACGCGCCACGCGGCGGCCTGGATGTCCGCGCTGTTCTGCTGGCGGGTCTGCACCCGTTTCTCCGACGCGCGATATTTTCGTCCGGTCGAGGCAGACGTCATGTCCCGCTCTGTCAATTATCGCGTTTCATCAATCCCGATTCCACTATTCAGTACCGGCCGCCGTTCCTGTCAATTCCTCGCTGCTAACGACGACGGCCGGCGTTGCGTTCGCGCGCGTTCGCGCCCATCCTGCGGCCCGCCGCGCCTGCGCGTCTCTCTCCAAGGACCTGCGACCTTCATGGCGAAAGCTATCCACATGATGATCCGCGTCGCCGACGAGCGGCGCTCCGTCGAATTCTACGAAGCCGCGTTCGGCCTCAAGATCGCCGAGCGGCTGGGCTTTCCGGACTTCACGCTCGTCTATCTGCGCAATCCGGAAGCCGACTTCGAGCTCGAGCTCACGGTCAACCACGACCGCAAGGAGCCTTATGCGCTTGGCGACGGCTACGGCCATCTCGCCTTCTGCGTCGACGACCTCGACGAAACGCGCGCGCGGTTCGAAAAGTTCGGGCTTAATCCCAATCCGATCAAGGAGATGAGCCACGACGGCGCGCCGCTGGCGCGATTCTTCTTCGTCGCCGATCCCGACGGCTACAAGATCGAGGTGCTGCAGCGGCGCGGCCGCTATCGCTGAGGCGGGAAATTCCGCCGCAGGGCGCATGAAGGCGATCGTGTTCGACGCGCGGGACTGCGACCGCGCGTCCCTCGGCGAGGCCAACGCGGCTTTCGGCCATGAGCTCACGTTCCAGCGCTCCAGCCTCGACGAATCCACCGCGGCGCTCGCGCGCGAGCTTCTCGCCGGCTGACGGCGGGCCCACGCCCTCAGGCTTGCTCGAGATAGGCCGACGGCGGCTTCTGCGCGTAACCGCGACGGATGTTGAGCTCGCCGACGAGCTGCTCGGCGGCCTCGGGAATGGGCGTGCCGGGCAGGAACACGGCGGCCGCGCCGGCCTCGATCAGTCGGGCCACGTCGTCCGGCGGAATGACGCCGCCGACGACGAGAAGCATGTCGGAGCGTCCCTGCGCCTCGAGCGCGGCGCGCAGCTCGGGCAGAAGCGTCAAATGGCCGGCGGCGAGCGAGGACACGCCGACGATGTCGACGTCGTCCTCAACCGCCTGCCTGGCGGCTTCGGCCGGCGTCGCGAACAGCGGTCCGATGCGCACGTCGAAGCCGAGGTCGGAGAAGGCGGAGGCGATCACTTTCTGGCCTCGGTCATGCCCGTCCTGGCCGAGCTTGACGACGAGGATGCGCGGCTTGCGGCCTTCGTTCGCCTGGAATTCGCGCGCGACGCCGATGGCTCGCCGGACGGCTTCGCTCTCGCCCGCCTCGCGCCGATAGACGCCGGAAATCACCTTGATCGAGGCGGCGTGGCGGCTGAACACGCGCTCGAGCGCCGCGGAAATCTCGCCGACCGTCGCCTCCGCCCGCGCCGCCTCGACGGCGAGCGCGAGCAGATTGCCCTCGCCGCTCGCGCCCGACTGGCTCAGCCGGTCGAGCGCGGCCTCGACGGCTTGCGGATCGCGCTCGGCGCGCAGCCGCTCGAGCTTGGCGATCTGCGCCGCGCGCACCGCCGAATTGTCGACTTTCATGACCTCGAGCGGCGGCTCGCTCTCGGGCTTGTGCCTGTTGACGCCGACGACCGTCTGCAAGCCGGCGTCGATGCGCGCCTGCGTGCGCGCCGCCGCCTCCTCGATGCGCAACTTCGGCACGCCGGCCTCGATCGCTTTCGTCATGCCGCCGAGCTTCTCGACCTCCTCGATATGGGCGCTCGCGCGGGCGATGAGGCCGGCGGTGAGGCTCTCCAGATAGCAGGAGCCGCCGATCGGATCGATGACGCGCGTCATGCCGCTTTCCTGCTGCAGCAGGATCTGCGTGTTGCGGGCGATGCGCGCCGAGAAGTCGGTCGGCAGGGCGAGCGCCTCGTCGAGCGAATTGGTGTGCAGCGACTGCGTTCCGCCGAGCGTCGCGGCGAGCGCCTCGACGCTCGTGCGCACCGCGTTGTTGTAGACGTCCTGCGCGGTCAGCGACCAGCCTGACGTCTGGCAATGGGTGCGCAGCGTGTTCGACTTCTCCGACTTCGGCGAGAATTGCGCCATCTGCCGGCTCCACAGGAACCGGGCGGCGCGCAGCTTGGCGATCTCCATGAACATGTTCATGCCGATCGCGAAGAAGAAGCTGAGCCGCGGCGCGAAGGCGTCGACGTCGAGCCCGGCCTTGAGCCCGGCGCGCACATATTCGACGCCGTCGGCGATGGTGTAGGCGAGCTCGAGGTCGGCCGGCGCTCCGGCCTCCTGCATGTGGTAGCCGGAGATCGATATCGAGTTGAATTTCGGCATCTTCTGCGACGTGTAGGCGAAGATGTCCGAGATGATGCGCATCGACGGTTCGGGCGGGTAGATGTAGGTGTTGCGCACCATGAATTCTTTGAGGATGTCGTTCTGGATGGTGCCGGCGAGCTGCTCCGGCTTCACTCCCTGCTCCTCGCCGGCCACGATGAACAGCGAGAGGATGGGCAGCACCGCGCCGTTCATCGTCATCGAGACGGACATGCGCTGGAGCGGAATGCCCGAGAACAGGGTGCGCATGTCGTAGATCGAGTCGATCGCGACGCCGGCCATGCCGACGTCGCCGGCGACGCGCGGATGGTCGGAGTCGTAGCCGCGGTGCGTGGCGAGGTCGAAGGCGACCGAGAGCCCCATCTGGCCGGCGGCGAGGTTGCGCCGGTAGAAGGCGTTCGATTCCTCGGCGGTCGAGAAGCCGGCGTATTGGCGGATCGTCCACGGCTGGTTGACATACATCGTGGGGTAGGGGCCGCGCAGATAGGGCGGGGCGCCGGGGAAGCTGTCAGCCGCCGCGAAGCCCTCGCGGTCCTGCGGGCCGTAGGCGCGCTTGATGGAGAGGCCCTCCGCCGTCGGCCATTCGTCGGACTGCGCCGCAGCGGCGATGGGCGGCGCGACGCGGCGGAACGGAATCTTCGCGAAGTCCGGATTTTTCATCATGGCCCTGGCTTCCTCGTCCAGACGCGCTGCAGGAAGGAGACGGCGTCGCTTCCCTTGAACAGGAAGTCGTCGACCCCGGCGCGGCGAAGCTCGGTCTCGGCTTCGCCCGGCCAGCCGCAAGCGACGACGCGCGCGCCGCCGGCGTGGAGACGGCGCACGGCCTTCTCCGCCGCCGGGTCAGCCTCGCGCGAGGCGCCGGCGTCGCCGAGGCACAGGCACACGACGAAGACGCTCGCCTCAGCGGCCTCGTCGTCGTCTTGCGTCAGAAACCCGCCCGCCTCGAAGACGGAGCGGGCGAAGTCGCGCGCGCGGCGGGCGGCGGGGCTCGGCGCGCCGCCGCCCTCGCCGGCGAGTAAGGCGAGGACGACGCGCGGACGCGCGCCATGCCGGCCGAGAAACGCGTCGGAGCGGTCGCGCAGCCGCTCGAACGGCTCGGCGTCGCGCGCGCACGGCAGCGCGCCAGGCTCGCCGGATGGAGCGAACGGCGCGGGACGCGACGCGAGCGTCGCCGGCGCGGCTTCGGCGAGATTGGGGAAGATGCTGACGCCGACGATCGGGCGGGAACGCGAGGCGATCTCGCGGCGGCGGCGCGCGCGGGAGGCGGCGAGGACGTCCTGCCAGAAGCCGGACGCGACCGCCTTGGGGAAGCCGCCCGCCGTCTCGATCCTCTGGAACAGGTCCCAGGCTCTTTCGCAAAGCGCTTCGGTCAGGGACTCGATCGCGCCCGAGCCGGCTGCGGGATCGGCGACGCTGGCGAGGAAGCTCTCTTCGGCGAGCACGATTCCGGTGTTGCGGGCGAGCCTGCGCGCGAAGGCGTCCGGCAGGCCGAGCGTCGCCGTCATCGGCAGCACCGTCACCGTGTCCGCGCCGCCGATCATGGCGCCGGCGCAGCCGAGCGCGCCGCGCAGGATGTTGCCGTAGACGTCGCGGGCGGCCATCATCCGCCACGAGGTCTCCGCGTGCAGGCGCAGCGGCGCGGGCGTCAGGCCGCAGGACTCCTCGACCAGCGCCCAAAGCCTTCGCAAGGCGCGCAGCTTGGCGATCGTCGGCAGGATCTCGACGCCCGCGGCGAGCGTGAAGCTCAGGCCTTTCGAGGCGTCGTCGTCGAGCAGACCGCAACTCTCGAGCGCGCGCGCATACGCGAGCCCCGTCGCGAGGGCCGCGGCGAGCTCCTCGGCCTCGCTCGCTCCCGCTTCCTCGTGGCGGCGCCCGTCCGCGCGCATCAGCGGCCCGCGAAAGCCGCGCTCGCGCAGGGCGCGGCAGGCGTGCGCCACGGCGCTTTCCTCGTCCTTCCAGTTGCGCGGCGCGCCGCCGCGCAGGGCGAAGTCGCCGACCGGATCGAAGCCGAAATCGGCGTCGATCAGGGATGCGTCGTAGCCGCGCTGCTCGACCACCTGGGCGAAGCGCAGCGCCGCCTGCGCGTCGCTCGGCGCGGGTTCGAGCCGCGTCTGGATCATGTCGAGATAGACGCCGCCGAGCGCCTGGTTGAGGTCTTCCGCGTCGCGCGCCCTGAGGCCGAAGCCGCGCGCGCCGGGGGCGTCGTCGAAGGCGAGGGTCAGGCCCTGCGCGCCGCCTTCGAGGTCGGCCTGCGCGAGCGCCTTGGCCTCGAACGGATCGAAATGATCAACGCGCTGCACGATCCTGCAGCCGATCTCCGCGCGCTGGGCCTGCGCCGCCTCGCCCTCGGCCTTCGGGTAGAGCGGGGCGAGGGGAATTCCGTCGTCGGTCGAGAAGGCGGGAAGCGCGCCGGCGGAATCCTTCGCCACGATGCGGGCGACGGCGGCGCGCCAGGCCGCCGCGCCGGCGGCGTCGGGAAAGACGGGCGCCTCGTCGGCGGCGCTCACGCCGCGAACTCCAGAATGACCGCGTCGACGGCGAGGCTCTGGCCAGGCTCGGCGACGATCCTGCCGATCGAGCCGTCGCGCTCGGCGCGCAGAATGTTCTCCATCTTCATCGCCTCGACGACGGCGAGCGCCTCGCCCGTCTTCACCGTCTGTCCCTCGCGCACCAGAATTTCGCGCACGAGGCCGGGCATCGGGCAGAGCAGCCGCTCGCCGCTGTCGGCCTCGGTCTTTTCCAGCATCAGCCTTGCCAGCTCGGCCTCGCGCGCGGCGTAGACGCGGGCCTGCGCGAAGGCCCCGCCATGGGCGAGCAGCACCCCGTTGAGGATCGGGCGGACCTGCGCCGAAACGCGCGCGCCGTCGATCGCGCCGCGCCAGACTGGCTCGCCCGGGCGCCAGTCGGCGATGACGCCGACGACGCGCCCGTCCGAGAACGTCAGCTCGACGCCCTTTTGCGTCGGCGCGGCGGTGAAGGAGAACTCCTCCGCGCCGATGGTCACGCGCCGCTCGGCGTCGAACTCGACCGGCCGGGCGACCTTCATCTGGCCGCTGATCTGGCGTTTGCGCCGGTTGAGCTGGCAGTCGATCGCGCCGGCGATCGCCGCGAGCCTGAGGGCGATTTCGCCGACGGGCGCCGGATTGGCGAAGCCGTTCGGATACTCCTCGGCGATGAAGCCCGTCGAGAGCCGCCCCTCGCGCCAGCGCGGATGGGCCATCAGGCTCGACAGGAAGGGAATGTTGCAGCGGATTCCCTCGATGGCGAAGGCGTCGAGCGCTTCGCCCTGCGCGTCGATCGCGGCGAAGCGGCTCGGCGCGTGGGTGACGAGCTTGGCGATCATCGGATCGTAGTGGATCGAAATCCCGCCGCCCTCGCAAACGCCCGCGTCGTTGCGCACGACGACGTCGCCGAAACGCCCCTCCTGCGGCGGACGGTAGGTTGTCAGGCGCCCGATCGAGGGCAGAAAGCCGCGCGTCGGATCCTCGGCGTAGATGCGGCTTTCGATCGCCCAGCCGTCGAGCCGCACGTCCTCCTGACGCAGCGGCAGCTTCTCGCCGGCGGCGACGCGGATCATCAGCTCGACGAGGTCGAGGCCGGTGACGAGCTCGGTGACCGGATGCTCGACCTGCAGCCGCGTGTTCATTTCGAGGAAATAGAAGCTCTTGTCCTGTCCGGCGACGAATTCGACGGTGCCGGCCGAGTCGTAGCCGACCGCCTGTGCCAGCGCGACGGCCTGCGCGCCCATCTTCGCGCGCGTCGCCGCGTCGAGCAGCGGGGAGGGGGCCTCCTCGATCACCTTCTGGTTGCGGCGCTGCACCGAGCATTCGCGCTCGCCGAGATGGATGACGTTCCCGTGCCTGTCGCCGAGCACCTGAATCTCGACATGGCGCGGGTTCTCGATGAATTTCTCGATGAACACGCGGTCGTCGCCGAAGGAGGATTTCGCCTCCGACTTCGCGCGCTCGAAGCCCTCCGCGACTTCTTCGATCGTGCGCGCGACGCGCATGCCCTTGCCGCCGCCGCCGGCCGACGCCTTGATCATGACGGGAAGGCCGATCTCGGCGGCGATGCGCGCGGCGTGCGCGCCGTCCTCGATGACGTCGAGACTGCCGGGCACGGTGGACACGCCCGCCTCGCGCGCGAAGCGTTTCGACTCGATCTTGTCGCCCATCGCCTCTATGGCGCGCGGATTCGGGCCGATGAAGACGACGTTCTCCGCCGCCAGCGCCCGCGCGAAGGCGGCGCGCTCCGACAGGAAGCCATAGCCCGGATGCACGGCCTGCGCGCCCGTGCGCCTGCAGGCGTCGAGGATGTTCTCGATGACGAGATAGGACTGGGCGGCCGGCGCAGGGCCAATGGCGACCGCCTCGTCGGCCATTTCGACATGGCGGGCGTCGCGGTCGGCGTCCGAATAGACGGCGACGGTCGAAATCCCCATGCGCCGCGCCGTCTTGATGACGCGGCTGGCGATCTCGCCGCGGTTGGCGATCAGGATCTTGGAGAACATGGACGTCCTCACAGCGGAATGTTGTCGTGCTTGCGCCAGGGCCGCTCGGCCTTCTTCGCGCTGAGGAGGGCGAGGCCGCGGGCGAGGCGCGCGCGCGTCTCCTGGGGCCTGATCACCTCGTCGATATAGCCGCGCTCGGCGGCGACGAAGGGGGACAGGAAGCGGTCTTCGTAGCTCTTCGTCAACGCGGCGATCTTCTCCTTGTCGCCCATCTCCGCCCGGAAGATGATCTCGACCGCGCCCTTTGCGCCCATCACGGCGATCTGCGCGGAGGGCCAGGCGTAGTTGAGGTCGGCGCCGATGTGCTTCGAGGCCATGACGTCGTAGGCGCCGCCGAAGGCCTTGCGGGTGATGACGGTGATGAGCGGCGTCGTGCATTGCGAATAGGCGAACAAGAGCTTCGCGCCATGCTTGATGAGGCCGCCGTATTCCTGCGCGACGCCGGGCAGGAAGCCCGGCACGTCGACGAAAGTGACGATCGGAATTTCGAAGCAGTCGCAGAAGCGCACGAAGCGCGCCGCCTTGCGCGAGGCGTCGGCGTCGAGCACGCCGGCGAGCGCCATCGGCTGGTTGGCGACGAAGCCGACGGCGCGTCCGTCGATGCGGCCGAAGCCGATGACGATGTTGGGCGCGAAGACGGCCTGGATCTCGAAGAAGTCGCGCTCGTCGACGGTCTTCTCGATCAGCTCGCGGATGTCGTAGGGCTTGTTGGCGCTGTCGGGCACCAGCGTGTCGAGGCTCGGCTCGCGGCGGTCGACGTCGTCGAAGCTCGGCCAGCGCGGCGGCCCGCTGATGTTGCTCGATGGCAGGAAGTCGATCAGCCGGCGCACCTGCAGCAGCGCCTCGACGTCGTTCTCGAAGGCCATGTCGGCGACCGAGGATTTCGTCGTGTGGACGCGCGCGCCCCCCAGCTCCTCGGCGGTCACCGTCTCGTTGGTCACCGTCTTCACGACGTCCGGGCCGGTCACGAACATATAGCTCGTGTCGCGCACCATGACGATGAAGTCGGTCATCGCCGGGGAGTAGACGTCGCCGCCGGCGCAGGGGCCCATGATGACGGAGATCTGCGGGATGACGCCCGAGGCGTCGACGTTGCGGCGAAAGATTTCGGCGTAGCCGCCGAGCGCGGCGACGCCCTCCTGGATGCGCGCCCCGCCGGCGTCGAACAGGCCGACGATCGGCGCGCGCATCTTCAGCGCCATGTCCTGAATCTTGGTGATCTTGCCGGCGTGCGCCTCGCTGAGCGAGCCGCCGAAAACCGTGAAGTCTTTCGAGAAGACGAAGACGGCGCGCCCGTTGACCGTGCCCCAGCCGGTGACGACGCCGTCGCCGGGGATTTTCTTCCGCCTGTCCATGCCGAAGTCGACGCAACGGTGCTCGACATACATGTCGAACTCCTCGAACGAGCCCTTGTCGAGCAGCAGCTCGATGCGCTCGCGCGCGGTCAGCTTGCCCTTGGCGTGCTGGGCGGCGACGCGCTTCTCGCCGCCGCCGGCGAGCGCCTCGGCGCGGCGCCTTTCAAGATCCTCGACGACATGCCTCATGGCCGGCCCTTCATGCGGGTTCGTTGCGCGCCCCCGGGCGCCGCAATCCGCCTCCGTGTCCGTTCAAGTCTTCGCAATTTTCCAGCTCACTGGCCCAGGAAGCTCCGAAGCTCGCTTCTCATAGCGTTTCGCGGCGCAATTTATCTTGTCCGACGGCTCTTTGCGTTCTACGGCAGATTTTGCGCCGAGCAACGCCATTCGCGCGAATTTGCAAAATTGCGAACCAAACGGATTTACAGATGAAGAAGCTTTTCGCAGGCCAGATCCTGCGCCGGCGGCGCGAGGAGCTCGGCGCCACGCAATCCCACGTCGCAAAGCGCCTCGGCATTTCCCCGAGCTACCTCAACCAGATCGAAAGCGACCAGCGGCCTCTGACCGCCGCCATTCTGGTCGAGGTCACGCGGGTGCTCAAGCTGCAGGTGGCCGACCTCTACGACGACGGCCCCGAGCGCCTCGCCGCCAATCTGCGCGAGATGCTGTCCGATCCCCTGTTCGAGAGCGCCGGCGTCGCCGCGCGCGAGCTGAAGTCGATCTGCGCCGGCGCACCGCATCTCGTGCGCGCCGTGCTCGACCTGCACGCCGCCTATCGCCGCGTCGAGGAGCGCTATCGCGGCCTCGACGACGCGCTGAGCCAGGGCGACGGCCTCGAAGCGACGCGAAAGCCCTTCGCCTTCGACGAGGTGCGCGACTTCTTCCATTTTCTCGGCAATTACGTCGACATCCTCGACCGCCGCGCCGAGGAGCTCGCCGAGCGGCTCTCGCCCGACGACGCCCTCGCCTTCGAGGACCTCGCCGGCTACGCGGGCGAAAAATTCGGGCTGCGCGTCGTCGCCAGCCCGCCCGAGGCCCTCGGCGGCGCCGTCAGCCGCTACGATCCCGACGTCGACGCGCTGTTCATCGACGCCGACCAGGCGCCCGCCACGCAGAAATTCCAGCTCGGCTGCGCCATCGCCCGCCGTTGCGAGGGCGAGCGGATCGACGCGCTCGTCGCCGACGCCCGCTTCAAGAGCGAGGCCGCCGCCGACATCGCCCGCCTCGCGCTGGCCAATTATTTCGCCAGCGCGCTGGTCATGCCCTACGGGCGTTTCGCCGACGCCGCACGCGCGGCGCGCCATGACGTCGAGCGCCTGTCGCGCCGCTTCGGCGTCAGCCTCGAGCAGGTCTGCCACCGTTTCTCGACGCTGCAGCGTCCGGGGCGTGAGGGCGCGCCATTCTATTTTCTGCGCGTCGACCGCGCCGGCAACATAACCAAGCGCCACAGCGCGACGCGCTTCCAGTTCGCCCGCTACGGCGGCGCCTGCCCGCTGTGGAACATCCACGAGGCGTTCGAGCGGCCCGGCCAGTTCCTCGTTCAGGTGGCGGAGATGCCGGACGGCGCGCGCTATCTCTCGATCGCCCGCTCGATCTCCAAGAAGGGCGCCTCGTTCGGCTCGCTGCGCCGCGACTACGCCATCGGCTTCGGCTGCGAGGTCGACCACGCGCATGAGCTCGTCTATTCGGACGCCGTCGACCTCAAGGGCTCCTCCGCCGTCCGCATCGGAGTGAGCTGCCGCGTCTGCGAGCGGCGCGACTGCGCGCAGCGGGCGATGCCGCCGCTCGACCTCGCCATCGTGGTCGACGAAAACGAGCGCGGCGTCGTGCCCTATCGCATTGACGGGGGCGGCTAGAGCGTTTTCAGCAAAAGTTGCAGACTTTTGCTGAAAACGCGTTTAAACAAATAGCTGGAGCGCGTTCGGCGAATTGGATTTCGCTGAACGCGCTCTAGGACCAATCGACATTCGGGATTCATTTTTGCGTTTGGCGCGGAATCAATGGGCTGCGGATTTTTTTGATTCGGAGCGCATCGATGGGCGTGCGACGCTATGAGCTGAACGAGGCTCAGTGG
>NZ_JAYRLA010000008.1:0-175298 GCF_041905455.1 Methylocella sp.
TTCAACAAGCTCAAGCACTTCCGCAGGTTCGCGACACGCTACGATCGACGCGCCAACCTCTATCTCGCATTCATCCACCTCGCCGCAATCGATCTATGGCTGCGTTGAATGTGGATTCGCCCTAGCCTGGCCTCAGTCCTGCGTCCGCTCCCTGGCGGAGATGAAGCGGTCGATGCGGATGACGCGGCCGGCCGGCGCCAGGTCGATGGCGCCGAGGTTCAGGCATCTGCGCTCGAGCGCCTCGCAGGCGTCGATCCATCCGTCCTTCCAGCCGTCGTGCGCCGTTCCTTGCATCGCCCTGCGGTGAGGGTTGGCGCAAAGCCCGCGGCCTTCCGCGAAAGCCTTGACGCCGTGCTGGTAAAATCGCGCGTAGGTCATGGCGTCCTCCTGAGCCGATCCTCGTCCCCGGCCGTTGACAGGAAGTTTACGCGCAACGTTTTTGGCCGATATGCGGCGACGGCGCCACGGGCGGGCGAAAGCGCCTCCGGTGTGGCGCCGGCGCCTCAGGGCTAGCGGTCGAGCGCGCCGCGGACCTTGCGGGCGAGCTGGTCCAGGGCGAAGGGCTTCATGATGAGGTCGACCTTCGGCTCGTTGTCTCCCTCGGCGAGGACGCCGCGGGTGAAGCCGGTCGTATAAAGGACCTTGAGGCCCGGACGGCGGCGCGCCGCCAGTTCGGCGAGCTCGCGTCCGCTCATGCCCGGCATCACGACGTCCGTGAACAGGAGGCTGACGTCGTCCGCCTCGTCGAGGACGGCGAGCGCCTCGGGCCCGCTCGCCGCCTCGCGCACGCCATAGCCGAGGTCGCGCAGCAACGCGATGGTGGCGCCGCGCACGCCGTCGTCGTCTTCGACGACGAGGATGGTCTCGCCGCCGCCGCCGGGGCCGGACGGGACGCAGTCCCGCCCGCCCGGCGCCTTGGCCGCCGTCGCGCCGCGCGGCAGGCGCATCTCGACGCGCGTCCCTTCGCCCGGCCGGCTCGCGATGCGCACGTTGCCGCCCGACTGCTTGACGAAGCCATACACTTGGCTGAGGCCAAGCCCGCTGCCCTTGCCGATCTCCTTGGTGGTGAAGAAGGGTTCGAACGCCCGCGCGGCGACGTCCTCCGTCATGCCCTCGCCGGTGTCGGCGACGGCGATCACCGCATAGCTCGCCGACGCGTCTTCGCCCGCCGGCGCGGGCTCCGGCGCCTCGCCGTTGAAGGTTTCGATCGTCAGGCGCCCGCCGTCGGGCATGGCGTCGCGCGCGTTCACGGCGAGATTGACGACGGCGTTCTCAAGCTCGGCCGGATCCGCGAGCACGGGCCAGACCTGCGCGCCGGGCCTGACGACGAGCTCGACCTTCGGTCCGACCGACAGGCGCAGGAGCTCGCCCATGCCTGCGATCAGCTCGTTGAGGTCGATGATCGTCGGCGAAAGCGGCTGCCGGCGCGAGAAGGCGAGCAGGCGGCGCGTCAGCGCGGCCGACTTCTCGGCGCCGTCGCGCGCGTTGCGCACGAAGCGCAGCGCGTCGCCGCCCTGCCCCAGGCGGCGGGCGGCGATGTCGAGATTGCCGATGACGACCGCCAGCATGTTGTTGAAGTCGTGCGCGATGCCGCCGGTGAGCTGGCCGATCGCCTCGATCTTCTGCGTCTGCCGCACAAGCGCCTCGCTCGCCTCGCGCGTCCTGATTTCCTCGAGAAGCGCGACGTTCGCCGCGGCGAGCTCGCGCGTGCGGGCGCCGACGCGCGCCTCGAGGTCGTCGTTGAAGCGGCGCAGCTCGCTCACGAGGGCGATCATGGTGACGGCGACGAGGCCGAAGAAGACGAGCCCGAGGACATGCGAAGGCGGTTCGTCGGCCGCGCTCATGTGGGCGTCCATGAAGAAAAGATGGGCGAGCGTCCCCGAGAGCGCCGCCGCGAGCAGGCCGGGCGCCCAGCCGCCGAGAAAGGCGGCGATGAGGATAGGGGGAAAGAAGGTCAGAAACGGCAGGCCCGTCAGCGGTCCGGACAAGGCCTCGCGTAGAAGATAGGCGGCGAGCGGGCCGACGAGCGCCGCGGCGTAGGCGAAGATCCTGTGCGCGCGAAAGACTTTTGTGGCGACGAAGAGGTCCATGACGGCTCGTGCGTCCGCGGCCGGAAGGGCGCGGACGCACTGTGGACGACGCCTTCGCCGCGCGTCAATCGCCCCGCCGCGGCCGCGCAAGCGCAAGCTGCGCCGATGTTGCGCGCGTCGGCGCAAGCTGCGATGCTCGCGCGCCGACGCGTCGCGGCGGCGGTCGGACGAGCTGCGATCGAATGGCGGACATCTTCTCTCCTTCACGGCTGGGCGGGACGTCGCAGGCGGTCGCCCTGGCTTCGGCGTGCCTTTCCATCCTTCTCGTCCTTTATCTGATGTTCTTCGCCGACCTCTACCGGCGTCCCGACGCGACGGAGTCGCAGGTCGCGCAGACGCTGGAGGGACGCCCGCCGCTCGACATCCACATCGAGATGATGAGCCTCGACCCTATCCGCCAGACGGTCGAGGCGCGGCTCAATTTTCCCGAAAGGCGCGCCGACGCGGCGCAGGCGGGCGGGGCGCGCGTGCGGTTGAGCGACGGCGGCTTCGTGCGCGAGCTTCATCTTCCCGCCGACCGCGCCGCCGGCGCGACAAGCGTGGAGTTCGGCCTCGACGGATCGATCAGCGCCTATCCGTTCGACGTCTACAGGACCGACGCGCTCATCGCCGCTTTCGCCGGCGAGGGGGCGCAGGAGGCGCCGCTCGCCGTTCAGCTTACGGTATGGGAGCGGCTCCCGGCCTGGGAGGCGCGCGTCGTGAGCCGTCCCGCGCGTCCTGGCGAGGTCGGACTTCCCATCTCCATCGAAGCGCGCCGTCCGCCCGCCCATGTCGTTTTCGCGCTGATCGTCTACGCGGTCATGGCGGTGATCGCGGTGTGCGGCCTCGCCATCGGCGTGCTCGCCGCGTGCGGCGTGCGCAAGATCGAAGCCGCCTTCGCCAGCTCGCTCGCCGGCATGCTGTTCGCGGCGCCGATGCTGCGCAACGCCATGCCCGGCGCGCCGCCGCTGGGCGTCGCCGCGGACGCCTATGTGTTTCTGTGGGTTCAGGTCGCGCTGATGATCGGCCTCGTCCTGTTCATCTGCGCGTGGGCGCGGCGCGGATCGCCGCCCTGAACGGCGTTCACATCGCCGCCGTCGGCCGTGGCGCGCGCCGCCGGCATGCGAATCACCTCGCCGCCGCCGTCGGCAACAGAGGCGCCTTTGCGGCGCCGGAGGCCTCCGGATTGCGCCCTAATGTAGATTGGCGATAGATTTCCACATCAACTTGTGCAAGGAAGCTCGACGTCCGTATTGGAAAATCTCCACGGCGGCGCCAACATCGACAATCTTCCGTAACCGGAAGAGCTGCACAGGGTCGGCTTGACGTTCGGGCGGGCTCGTCGTTCAACTTGCGAAAGACTCATGGACACATCACTCGAACGTATCCGCGCGAAGATCGCCGAACTCGAAAGCAAGATCGAGGATTTGCGCGCCGCCGAGCGCGTGCTGGCCGAGCTCGACGCGACGCCCGCGCGCCGCGCGCCGCGCGCCGCGGCCGCCGCCGCTCCTGCGGCGGCGAGCCCGGCTCCCGCCTCACCTGCGGCGCCGGCGCGGCGCAGGGGGCGCAGGAAGGCGTCCGCCGGAGGCGGGCCGCGCCAGACCATGGCGGACGTGATCTCCGAGGCGCTTGAGGAGAAGGGTCCGATGTCCGCGTCCGACCTCTCCGAGGAGCTGAAGGGCGCCGGCCGCGACATCACCAACCGCATGGTGTCCTTCGCGCTACAGGCGATGAAGAAGCGCGGCCTCGCCAAGAACGTCGACGGCAAATGGAGCTCGCTCAAGCCGCGCGCCAAGTAGCGCGCCACACAGCGCGCGCGCGACGTCTCGCGCTCCGGATGCGATAGGCGCTCCATGGACGAAGCATCGCGCGCGCGCCTGCGGGCGCTGCCCTCGGTCGACGCCCTCCTGACCCGGCCCGCCGGCGCGGCGCTCGGCGAGCGCTTCGGGCGGCCCGCCGCCGCCGCCGCCCTGCGCGCCGCGCTCGAGGAGGCGCGCGCCGCCCTTCGGTCCGGTGAGCCGCTAACGCCGACCGAGGCGCAGATTGGCGCGCGCGCCCTCGCGAGGCTCGAGGCGCGCGAACGGCCCGGCCTGCGCGCGGTCTACAATCTGACCGGCGTCATCCTCCACACCAACCTCGGCCGCGCGCAGCTCGCCGAGGCGGCGGTCGAGGCCGCGGTCGAGGCGATGCGCGAGGCGGTCGCCCTTGAATTCGATCTCGAAACCGGCCGGCGCGGCGAGCGCGAGGACCACGCGCGCGCGCTGCTGCGCGAGCTCGCCGGCGCGCAAGGCGCGACGATCGTCAACAACAACGCCGCCGCCGTCCTGCTGGCGCTCAACACGCTGGCCGACGGCCGCGAGGCCATCGTCTCGCGCGGCGAGCTGATCGAGATCGGCGGCGCTTTCCGCATGCCGGACATCATGGCGCGCGCAGGCGCGCGGCTCGTCGAGGTCGGAACGACCAACCGCACCCATCTGCGCGACTACAGAGCCGCCCTGTCCGAGCGGACCGGCGTCATCCTGAAGGTCCATCCGTCGAATTATCGCGTCGAGGGCTTCGTCGCCGAGGCCGGGGCGCGCGAGCTCGCCGAGCTCGCGCGGGAGGCGGGCGTTCCGCTGATGAACGATCTCGGCTCCGGCGCGTTGATCGACCTGTCGCGTTACGGCGTAAGAAAGGAGCCGACCGTTCGCGAGGCGGTCGAAGCCGGCGCGGATATAATCGCCTTCTCCGGCGACAAGCTGCTCGGCGGGCCGCAGGCGGGCGTCCTCGTCGGGCGGCGCGACCTCATTGAGAAAATCGAGCGCAACCCGATGAAGCGCGCGATGCGCGTCGACAAGATCCGTCTCGCGGCGCTCGCCGCGACGCTCAGGCTCTACGCCGACCCGGACCGGCTGGCGCTGCGGCTTCCCGCCCTGCGCTTCATCGCGCGTCCGCTGCAGGAGATCGCGGCGCTGGCGCGGCGGATCGAGCCCGCGCTCGCGGCTACGCTCGGGCCGGCTTTCCTCGTCGAGGCCGTCGCCTGCCGCAGCGAGATCGGCTCCGGCGCGCTGCCGCTCGACGCCATCGCGAGCGCCGGCCTCGCCATACGCCCGCGCGAGGGCGGCGGCGCCCTCGACCGCCTTTCCGCCGCCCTGCGCGGCCTGCCGCGGCCGGTGATCGGGCGGATCGAGGACGGCGCGCTGATCCTCGACCTTCGTTGCCTCGAGGACGAGGAGGGTTTCCTCGCCAATTTCGCGCGCCTGCGCGAAAGCGCGCCGGACGCGCCATGATCGTCGGCGTCGCCGGCCACATCGACCACGGCAAGACGGCGCTGGTGCGGGCGCTGACCGGCGTCGCCGGCGACCGTCTCAAGGAGGAGAAGGCGCGCGGCGTCACCATCGACCTCGGCTTCGCCTATCTGCCGGTCGGGGATCATATCATCGGCTTCATCGACGCGCCGGGCCACGAGAAGCTCGTCCACACCATGCTGGCGGGGGCGAGCGGCGTCGATTTCGCGCTGCTGACGGTCGCCGCCGACGACGGGATCATGCCGCAGACGCGCGAGCATCTCGCGGTCCTCGACCTGCTCGGCGTGTCGCACGGCCTCGTCGCCCTCACCAAATGCGACCTCGTCGACGCCGCGCGCCTTGAGGCGCTCAAGGGCGAGATCGCGGCGGCGCTCGCCGGCGGCTCGCTCTCCGGCGCGCAGATCCTGCCCGTCTCGAGCCTCACCGGCGAGGGAATCGACGCGCTGCGCGACGCGCTCGCCGAAGCTGCGGCCCAGCCCTCGCCGCGCGCCGCGACCGGCGCGTTCCGGCTCGCCGTCGACCGCTCCTTCACGCTCGCCGGCGTCGGCGTCGTCGTCACCGGAACCATCCTCTCCGGCCGCGTCGGCGTCGGCGACCGTGTCGTCGTGAGCCCGGCGGGGATCGAGGCGCGGGTGCGCTCGCTGCACGCGCAGAACCGCCCGGCGCAGAGCGCCGCCGCCGGCGAGCGCTGCGCCCTCAACCTCGCCGGGCCGGACGTCGCGAAGGAGGCGATCTCGCGCGGCGACGTCGCGCTCGATCCCGCCCTGCACGCGCCGACGAGCCGCGTCGACGCGACGTTGCGGCTGCTTCCGGGCGAGGAGAAGCCGATCGGCGCGTGGCATGCGGCGCGGCTGCATCATGGCGCGGCTGAGACCGGCGTCCATATCGCCCCGCTCGAGGAGGGGCCGATAAGACCGGGCGAGAGCGCCTGCGTCCAGCTTGTGCTCGACGCGCCGATCGCCGCGGCGGCGGGCGACCGCTACGTGCTGCGCGACGCCTCGGCGCGGCGCACCATCGGCGGCGGCGTATTCCTCGACCTGCGCCCCGCGTCGCGAAAGCGCCGCTCGCCGCAGCGCGCCGCGCAGCGCGCGGCGCTCGCCCTCGCCGATCCCGCCGCCGCCTTCGCCGCGCTGCTCGCCGCGCCGCCCTTCGCGCACGACCTTGCGGCTTTCGCGCGCGACCGCGCCTTGTCGGAGGCGGAGGCCGAGCGCATCGTCGCCGATGCGGGGTTGGTGACGCTGCCGGACAGGGACGCGCGCTTTTGCGCGGCGCCGGCGTTCTGGCGGGAATTCTCGGGCGCGCTCAAGGCCCGGCTCGCGCAATTTCACGCGGAAAACCCCGATATGCAGGGCCTCGGCGCCGAGCGCCTGCGGCTGACGCTGGAGCCGCGCCTGCCCGCCGCCGCGTTTCGCGCCGCGCTGCGCAGGCTCGCCGGCGCCGGCGAGATCGCCCTCGCCGGCGCCTTCGCGCAATTGCCCGGCCATCAGCCGCGTCTCGCCCCGCGCGACGAGGCGGCCTGGAGCCGCTTTGCGGCGCTGCTCGGCGGGGCCGAGCGCTTCCGGCCGCCGCGCGTGCGCGACCTCGGGGCGGCGACGGGAGCGGCCGAGGAGGACGTGCGGCGCGTGCTCAAGCTCGCGGCGCGCATGGGGCTCGTCGACGAGATCGCCCACGACCATTTCTTTCTGCGCCAGACGACGCATGAGATGGCGCGCGTCGTCGCCGATCTCGACGCCGGCGGCCTCTTCACGGCGGCGCAGCTGCGCGACCGGCTCGACAACGGGCGCAAGGTGGCGATCCAGATCCTCGAATTCTTCGACCGCCACGGCCTGACCGTGCGGCGCGGCGACCTGCGCCGCCTCGACCGCCGCCGCCTCGACCTGTTCGCGCCGCTTGAGCGTCCCGTCGAAAAGGGGCAAGACTCCTAGAGGCGCGCACGCGCGAGGAGGAGAATCGTCCCTGGTGGGGCGTCCAGTCTTCAAAACTGGGTGGGGCGGGTTGACCGTCTCAGGTGGGTTCGACTCCCGCTCTCCTTCGCCAGCTTCCGCGTTAATCCTCGCGCCTTACGCCACGCGCGCCTGAGGCGGCCCTTCGAGAACTTCGCCGACGACCGCCGCGCGCGAAAAACCCGCGGCCCTGATCTCGTCGAGGACTCGCGCCGCAGCGTCGGGGGCGCAGGCGACGAGCAGCCCGCCCGAGGTCTGCGGGTCCGTCAGCAGCGCGCGCCGCCAGTCCTCGAAACCTTCCGGCAGGACGACGGCCTCGCCGTAGCTCGCCCAGTTGCGGGTCGAGGCGCCGGTGACGAAGCCTGCCCGCGCGAGCTCGGGCGCGTCGGCGAAGAAAGGAATTGCGTCGAAATCGAAGCGCAGCGTCACGCCGCTGGCGCGGGCCAGTTCGAGCCCATGGCCGAGCAGGGCGAAGCCGGTGACGTCGGTGACGGCGTGCGCGGCGCCCTCGCGCCCGAGCGCCGCGCCGACGCGGTTCAGCTGCGTCGTCGAGGCGATCATCTCGGCGTAGCCTTGAGGCGTCAGCGCCTCCTTGCGGAACGCCGCCGAATAGACGCCGACGCCGAGCGCCTTGGTCAGGATCAGCGCGTCGCCGGGTTTCGCGCCGCCGTTGCGGCGCACGTTTTCAGGACGGCAGAGTCCGATGGCGACGAGGCCGTAGATGGGCTCCGGCGAATCGATCGAATGGCCGCCGGCGACGGGAACGCCGGCCTGCGCGCAGATCGCGGCGCCGCCGGCCAGGATCTCGCGCACGGTCTCGACGGGCAGCTTGCCGAGCGGCATGCCGAGGACGGCGAGCGCCATGATCGGCGTCCCGCCCATGGCGTAGACGTCGGAGAGCGCGTTGGTCGCCGCGATGGCGCCGAAGTCGCGCGGATCGTCGACCATCGGCATGAAGAAATCAGTCGTGGCGACGACGCAGTTGGCGTCGTCGACGCGCCAGACGGCGGCGTCGTCGCCGGTCTCGAGGCCGACGAGCAGTTCGGGCCGGGCCGCGCCCATCGTCTGGCCGGCGAGCAGCGTCTGCAGCATGGCGGGGGCGAGCTTGCAGCCGCAGCCGCCGCCGTGGGCGAGGCTGGTGAGGCGCGGCGGCGCGGCGTCGGACATGGGAATTCCTCGGCGAGGGAACGCGGAAGCCTTACAAGAATTAAGGCCGCGAGAAGCGCGGCGCAACCAGGAACATCCTCTACAGCTATATCGTATCGGGCATAGTATAGGCGGCCGGATTGTGATTTGCGCCTGCGCCGCAGATTGATTAAGCTGTATTTAGAACAAGACTTGTTTCAGTCTGGACGCTGGAGCAGGATTTGGCGGGAGCGCGCGGCATGCAGCTCAGTCGACGCGGATTCATCAAGCTCAGCGCCGCGGGTCTCGCCGCGTCGAGCTTCGGCGCCCTCGGATTTGGCCCTGACGGCGAGGCGCTCGCCGCGGCGACGCGGCCTTACAAGCTCACGGCGACGACCGAGACGCGCAACACCTGCACCTATTGCTCGGTCGCCTGCGGCATCCTCATCTACAGCTTGGGCGACCGCGCCAAGAACGCCCATTCGGACATCATCCATATCGAGGGCGACCCGGACCATCCGGTCAACCGCGGCACGCTCTGCCCCAAGGGGGCGGGCCTGCTCGACATCGTGCACGCGCCGCAGCGGCTCAAGGTCCCGCGCTATCGCGCGCCGGGAACGGCCGAGTTCCAGGACGTCACCTGGGACTTCGCGATGGACCGCATCGCGACCCTGATGAAGCAGGACCGCGACGCCAATTTCGTCGCGAAGAACGAAGCCGGGACCACCGTCAACCGCTGGCTGACCACCGGCATGCTGGCCGCCTCCGCCTCGTCCAACGAAACCGCCCTTTTGACATGGAAGGTGGCCCGATCGTTCGGGATGCTGGTCTTCGACAATCAGGCGCGTGTCTGACACGGACCGACGGTAGCCAGTCTGGCTCCATCATTCGGTCGCGGGGCGATGACCAACACCTGGCAGGACATCAAGAACGCCGATGTCGTGCTGGTGATGGGCGGCAACGCCGCGGAAGCCCATCCGTGCGGCTTCAAATGGGTGATCGAAGCCAAAATCGAGAACGGCGCGAAGCTCGTCGTCGTCGATCCGCGCTTCACGCGCACGGCTTCCGTCGCCGACTATCACGTTCCGATCCGGCCGGGGACGGACATCGCCTTCCTCAACGGCGTGATCCGCTATCTTCTCGAGAAGGACGCGATCCAGCACGAATATGTGCGCGGCTACACCAACGCCGGCCTCATCGTCAAGGAAGGTTTCGCGTTCGAGGACGGGCTGTTCTCGGGCTTCGACGAAGCGAAGAACCGTTATGACAAGTCGAGCTGGAACTATGAGCTCGACGAGCGGGGCTTCGCGAAGGAGGACCCGACCTGGACCGATCCGCGCTGCGTGATCAATCTCCTGCGCGCGCATGTCGCGCGCTACACGCCGGAGACGGTGTCGCGCATCGCGGGCACCCCGCAGGATAAATTCCTCAGGGTCTGCGAAACCATCGCCTCGACCGCCGCGCCCGACAGGGCGCTGACGAGCCTGTTCGCGCTCGGCTGGACGCAGCATTCGATCGGCGCGCAGAACATCCGCGCCATGGCCATGGTGCAGCTTCTGCTCGGCAACATCGGCGTCGCCGGCGGCGGCATGAACGCGCTGCGCGGCCATTCCAACATCCAGGGCCTGACCGACCTCGGCCTTTTGTGGAACCTCCTCCCCGGCTACATGACCCTGCCGACGGACGCGGAGCCGACCTATCAGAAATATATCGAGACGCGGCAGTTCAAGCCGCTGCGTCCCGGCCAGGTCAGCTATTGGCGGAACTATTCGAAATTCTTCGTCAGCTTCCAGAAATCGACCTTCGGCGCGGCGGCTACGGCCGACAACAACTGGGGCTACGACCTCCTGCCGAAGTCGGAGGCGGGCAAGGCCTACGACATTCTGCGCGCCTTCGAAATGATGAACGCGGGGCAGCTCAACGGCTACATCTGCCAGGGCTTCAATCCGCTGCAGGCGTTCCCGGACCGCGGCAAGATCCGGCGCGGCCTCTCGAAGCTGAAATTCCTCGTCGTGATGGACCCGCTGAACACCGAGACGGCGAATTTCTGGCGCAACGAAGGGCCGCAGAATCCGGCCGATCCCGCGGCGATCCAGACCGAAGTGTTCCAGCTGCCCACCACCTGCTTCGCCGAGGAGGACGGCTCCCTCGTCAATTCGGCGCGCTGGCTACAATGGCACTGGAAGGCGGCGAACGCGCCGGGCCTCGCGAAATCCGACCTCTGGATCATGAGCCAGATCTTCCGGCGCATGAAGGAGAAGTGCCGCGCCGAGGGCGGCGCCCCGGCGGACGCGATCAACGCCCTGACCTGGGCCTACACGAACCCGGACGAGCCTGATCCCGAAGAGCTCGCCAAGGAGATGAACGGACGCGCGCTCGTCGACCTCAAGGACGAGGCGGGAAACGTCACGGTCAAGGCGGGCAAGCTCCTCGACGGCTTCGCCCAGCTGCGCGACGACGGCTCGACGACGTCGGGCTGCTGGGTCTTCTCGGGCTGCTACACCGAGAAGGGCAACGCCATGGCGCGGCGCGACGCGAGCGACCCGCGCGAGCAGGGGATCGCGCCGAACTGGGCCTTCGCCTGGCCGGCCAACCGGCGCATCCTCTACAACCGCGCCAGCGCCGACCCGTCCGGCAAGGCGTGGAACCCGAAGAAGCCGATCATCGAATGGAACGGCGCGCAATGGGCGGGGATCGACGTGCCCGACTTCCCGCCGGCGTCGAAGCCCTCGGACAACGTCAGCCCCTTCATCCTGAACGACGAAGGGCTCGGACGCCTGTTCGCGCGCGACCAGATGGCCGAAGGCCCGTTCCCGGAGCATTACGAGCCGTTCGAATCGCCGTCGGAGAACATCCTGCATCCGAAAGTGCGCAGCAATCCGGCGGCGCGGGTGTTCCCGGACGACCGGGCGATGTTCGGCGCGCCCAAGGACTTCCCCTATGTGGCGACGACCTACAGGCTGACCGAGCACTTCCACTACTGGACCAAGCACGCGATCATCAACTCCGTCCTGCAGCCGGAGGAGTTCGTCGAGATCGGCGAGGCGCTCGCCAGCGAGAAGGGCGTCGCGCAGGGAGGCTGGGTGCGGGTCGCCTCCAAGCGCGGCGAGGTCGTCTGCAAGGCCTATGTCACGAAACGCATCAAGCCCATGCTGGTGGACGGAAAGCCGGTGCATGTGATCGGCGTGCCGATCCACTGGGGCTTCACCGGCGTCGCCCGCAAGGGCTACGGCGCCAACACGCTCACGCCCTCGGTCGGCGACGCCAACACGCAGACGCCGGAGTTCAAGGCCTTTCTCGTCAATGTCGAGCCGGTCGCCGCGCCGGTCGCCTGACTCCAGCCCGAACACCCGGCCCTCGCGGCGGCGCGCCCAGGCCCGCGCCGCAAGGGCCTGAAGGAGCCGCCCGATGGGTGATTTGCAGTCGCAGGACATCATAAGGCGCTCGGCGACGACCGTGACGCCGCCAGTCGCGCGCGCGCATGTGGCCGAGGTGTCGAAGCTCATCGACGTGTCGCGCTGCATCGGCTGCAAGGCGTGCCAGTCGGCGTGCATGGAGTGGAACAATCTGCGTCCGCCGATCGGAACCTTCGAGGGCGCCTACGACAATCCGCACGACCTCGCCCCCGAAGTGTGGACGCTGATGCGCTTCACCGAATGGGACAACGACAAGGGCGATCTCGAATGGCTGATCCGCAAGGACGGCTGCATGCATTGCGCCGATCCCGGCTGCCTAAAGGCGTGCCCCGCGCCCGGCGCGATCGTGCAATACGCCAACGGGATCGTCGATTTCGTCAGCGACAACTGCATCGGCTGCGGCTACTGCGTGAAGGGTTGTCCGTTCAACATCCCGCGCATCAGCAAGGTGGACCACAAGTCCTATAAATGCACGCTGTGCTCCGACCGCGTCGGGGTCGGCCTCGAGCCCGCCTGCGTCAAGGCCTGCCCGACCGGCGCGATCCTGTTCGGCTCGAAAGAGAACATGACCGAATGGGCCGGCGAGCGCGTCGCCGAGCTCAAGGGCCGCGGCTTCGAGAACGCCGGCCTCTACGATCCGCCGGGCGTCGGCGGCACGCATGTCATGTATGTGCTGCACCACGCCGACCGGCCGCATCTTTACGCCGGCCTGCCCGACGCGCCACAGATCAGCCCGGCCGTCTCGCTCTGGAAGGGACTCGCCAAGCCGCTCGCCGTCGCCGGCATGGCGTTCGCCGCCGTCGCCGGATTCTTCCACTGGATCACGGTCGGATCGAACGAGGTCGAGCCGGCGGACGAGGCCGAGGCCAAGCGCCTGTTCGTCGAAGCCAACGTCGCGGCGCGCGGCGAGGCCGGCGCCGGGGGAGCGCAGACATGAGCTATCCCAAGGGCGCGCTGATCCGCAATTCGACGAGCGAGCGGATAAATCACTGGATCACCGCCGGCTGCTTCGTGCTGCTGGTGCTGTCCGGCCTCTCCATGTTCCATCCCATATTCTATTGGCTGGCGGCCCTGTTCGGCGGCGGACAATGGGCGCGCGCCGTCCATCCGTGGATCGGCCTCGTCCTGGCCGCGAGCTATCTCGGCATGATCGTCCAGTTCTGGCGCGACAACATTCCGGACGGGGACGACGTCGCCTGGCTCAAGGCGGTCCCGCAGGTGCTGACCAACGACGAGGAGCATGTGCCCGAGGTCGGCAAGCTCAACGCCGGCCAGAAGGGCGTGTTCTGGTCGATGACGCTGCTGGTGCCGACGCTGCTCGTCAGCGGCCTCCTGATCTGGGAGGTCTATTTCGGCGCGGCGACGTCGATCCCGACGCAGCGCGGCGCGGCGCTCGTCCATTCCTTCGCCGCGGTCGCCGCGATCCTCGTGTGGATCGTGCATGTCTACGCCGCCATCTGGGTGAGCGGCTCGATGCGGGCGATGACTCAAGGGTGGGTCACGCCCGGCTGGGCGTGGCGCCATCACCGCAAGTGGCTGCGCAGCCTCGTCGACACCGGCTCGCCCGGACCAAGGCCCCGCGCGTGAGGCGAAAGTGAGATCAGTGTGAGGCAGGGCGAGGTCTCGGCGAAAGGCGCGTGGGTCGGCGATCCGCAGGGCGGCGTCAAGGCGCCCGAGCCGATCCTGTCTCCCGATCCGCGCCTGCGCTTTTCGCGCACGGCGGCGCGGCTCGACTCTCTCGCGCACAACCATCCGGCGGGCGACTGGCTGCGCTTTATGGCGCGTCTTTCGCGCGCGCAGGACGCCGCCCGCCTCGCTCTCGAGGGCCTGCCGCCGTTCGACGCCGGCGCGCTCGCGCGAGCCGTGGAGGCGCGCATGCCGCCGCTCGCCGTCGACGGGCATCGTCGCCCCGACCTCTGGCGCGCGGGCTTTCGCGCGATGCTGCGGGCGCTCGACGCAACGCAGACTCCGGCGCCGGCGCGGCGCGTCGTCGAGGCGTTGCGCGCGGCGGACGAGGGCGAGCTCGAGGCGCTCGCCGACGCCTTCGTCCATGAGGCGCTCGAGCCGGATCGGGCGGGCGAGGCGCTGTTCGTCGCCGCCGCGCTGCAGGTCTATTTCACCTGCGCGGCCGCCGCGCCGCCCGTCTCGGCGCTTCGCCTCCTGCCGGAGCGGGGCCTTTGCCCCTGCTGCGGCTCGACGCCGGTCGCGGGCCTCGTCACCGCCTCCGGCCAGACGCCCGGAGCGCGCTACCTCTATTGCTCGCTGTGCGGAACGGCGTGGAACTATGTGCGCGCCCTGTGCGTCGCCTGCGGCGACTCGCGCACGCTGACCATGCGCGCCTTCGAGGGCGAGGAGCTCGTCAAGGCGGAGACCTGCGAGGCCTGCGGAACCTACGCCAAGATGATCTATCAGGCGAAGGACATGGACGCCGACCCTTACGCCGACGATCTGGCGAGCCTCGCGCTCGATCTCGCGGTGTCGGAGGCGGGCTGGGCGCGCCACGCGCCCAATCCGCTGCTGCTGGTCGGCGCCTGACGGCTGCCGGCGTCAGAGCGCTTCGAGGCGGCTCGCCTTCAGGCCGCTCGCGTCGGGGACGCGGTCGAGCACCGGCACCACGGCGAGCACGGGCAGGCCGAGCGCGCGCTCGAGCTTGTCGGGCGAGATGAAGCCGCGGCGGAAGACGTCCGCGAGGACGGCGGCCAGCGCGCCAGCGAACAGCGAGAGCAGAATCCCGGCGGCGAAGATCACGAGGCGGTGATTGCCGGCGTCGAGCGGCGGCGTCGCCGGATCGATCACCCGCACGCTCGCCGCGCGCCGCGCGCTGACGTCCTCCTGGAACCTGCGCGCGTCGAGCGTCTTGGCGACGGCGGCGTAATGATCGCCGGCGAGATCGCGCTCGCGCTCGAGCCGCGCCAGCTCGAAGGCCTTGCCCTCGAGGTCGCGGATCGTCGCGTCGGCTTCGGCGAGCTGGACGTCGTCGGCGGCGACGCGCGCCTTCGCCGCCTCGAGGCTCTGGCGCGCGCGCGAACGGTCGATCTCCTGCGCGTCGACGACGTTGGGGCGTCCGTGCCGCACGAGCTGCTGCCCGCCGGCGCCCGTCGTCACCAGGTCGCCGGGCGTCTCGTTGAGCTCATGGGCGAGCACCTCGACGCGCTTGCCGGCCTGCGCCGCGTCGGCCTCGGCGAGCTGCCGGTCACGCAGGATGTCGGCGCGCTGGCGCAGCAGCAGATCGCGTTGCAGGGCGTGGTCGGCGACATTGTTCTTCGCCTTGAAGTCGGCCAGCGCGCGCGCGGCCTCGTCGGCGCGCGCGGCGAGCGCCTTCGCCTCGACCGCGACGGCCGGCGACTGGACGTCGGAGAACAGCGTCGCACGCTTCTGGAGGTAGAGCGCGACGAGGCGGTTGACGGCGGCGGCGGCGGCGGCGGGATCGGGATTGCGGAAGCTCACGGTGATCAGGGCGCCGATCTTGTCGGGCGTCACCGTCAGCGCCTTCTCGAAGGCGCGCGCGCCGAGATCGAGCGGATCGGGCGGGACCCGACGGGCGAGCGTGAGGCCGAACGGCCGGGCGGCGGCGGCGAGGGCCTCATGCAGCGCGTCCGTCAGTCTGGCCCGCAGGCCGGGTCGGCCGATCGTGGGGAAGAGCCGCGTCAGGCCGACCTCCTCCACCGCCGCGCGGGCGAGGGAAGGGCTCGTCAGGATCTCCACCTCGCTCTTCAGGATGGCGTCTTTCTCGAGCATGGCCGGGGAGGCGGCGCCGGTCTCCGCGCCCGCCGTCCCGCGCGCCGCGTAGTCCGTCGAAAGCGGCACGAGCAGGCTGGCGCTCGCGGTGAAGCTCGGCTTGACGAGCACGGCGGTCGCGCCGGCGGCGGCGAGGACGACGGCCATCGTCGCGACGACGACGCGCCAGTCCTTGAACAGGCTTTCGAGCGCGCCGCGCAGCGCGGCCGCGCCGCGGCCGGACGGATGGGGCGCAAGAGGCTCGGGCTCGAAGGAAAGGCTCATGAAATGCTCCTGCAGGAGAAGATCCCGAGAGAGGGGCGAAGGCGGCGCGGCCGACGATTTGGCACGTATAGAATTTTTGCATTCATCAGCATTCAGCTGATTTGGTAAAATTTTCGCGGGCGACGTCGCGATTTAAAGTGTTTTATTGCGACGCGTCAATTCCTATTGTATCCTGCCGGACGAGTAAAACTCATGATCAAAATTCAAAACATTTCACAATCGCAGGTTATGTCGGCGTAAGGGTTCGGCGGTAAGCTTCCTCATCGACGCTTTCCGCCGGACGCCGCCGGCTTCTTTGCTTCCGGGAGCTCACATGCGCGCGATCTTGAAGATTCATCCCCCGTGCGAGCGCGGCGCAGGCGCGCGCGCGAGGTCCGGCGCGTCCTTTTGCGCGTCATTTTGCGGACGGGCCGGCTGATGGCGCGCGTCGCCCCCGCCCTCGAAGACGTCGTCGCCGACCACGCCTTCGCGCCGCTGGCGCGAAGGCCCGCGGCGCGCGCGCACAAGGCGTTCGTGCATCTCTTTCACGCCGTCAAAGCCATGAATCGCGACGACGCGCCCTTCGTGGCGCAGTTCGTGGCCTCGACCCGGGGCGAGGGGGCGAGCGCCGTCGCCGCCGGCTTCGCCGAGGCCGCGGCGGCGCAATGGGGCGGCTCGGTGCTGCTCATCGACTGCGCGACGCCGGATCCGTCCGCCGTCGCCCCGTTCCGGCCGGCGCCGCAGTCGCTCGCCGAAGCTTTCGCCAGGAAAATCTCGCCGCAGGGCGGCGCGCAGGCCGCCCTGCAATCGGCGGTCCAGCCGGCGACCAGCCGCGGCGGCGTCGTGCTCGCCCGGCTGACCGCGGCGGAAGGGGCCTTCTCCCGTCTCGACCTCAGCGATCTCGGACGCCTGCTCGACGCCGCGCGGCAGGTCTTTCCGATCATCGTCCTCGACTGCCCGCCGCCGTCCGAGTCGCCGGAGTCCCTGGCGCTCGCCCGTTGCTGCGACGGCACGGTGCTGGTCGTCGGCGCCGGCGAGGCCTCGCGCTCGCGCGTCCTGCAGACCCGCGCCGACATCGAGCGCGCCGGCGGGCAGGTCCTCGGCTGCGTGCTCAACAAGGCGCGCAGCTACGCGCCGCGCTGGCTCATCCGTCGGCTTTGACAGGGAGCGGCGCTCCCGCGCCGACGCTTCCTTGGAGCTTCGCACATGAACATTCCCCTGAAGAGCTCCGGCGCCGCGCCGGCTCAGGACGACGCCGAGGCGCTGGTTGGACGGCTGTGGGACCGCATCCTCGAGCGCGGCCCGCAGGCGCGCGAGGCGAGCCTCCTCGACCTCAAGCTCGGCGTGCGGCGCGTCCATCGGCTGTTCGAGGCGATCGCGCAGGAGACCGGCGTCGCCCTGCCGCTCACGACCATGTTCGTCGCGCCGACCGTCGCCGCGCTCGCCGAGGTCGTGCGGCGGGGCGAGGCGCCGCCGCAGCCGCGCTCCGTATTGATTCAGCCGCATGAGAGAGGGACGCCGCTGTTCCTCTTTCCCGGCGTCGGCGGCCATATTCTCGAGCTCTACGATCTCGGCCGGCTGCTGCGCGCCGGCGGCCCGGTCTACGCCAATCTGTTCCAAGGCTTCGACGGACGCGCGCCGCTGCATCGCTCGCTCGCCGAGATGGCGGACTATCAAAAGAGGGTCGTGCGGGAAATTCAGCCCGCCGGCCCCTATCGTCTTGCGGGCTTCAGCCTCGGCGCCCTCGTCGCGCTCGAGACCGCGCGGCGGCTGCGCGAGGCCGGCGAGGAGGTGACGTTCCTCGGCCTCATCGAGCCCAATCTGCCGGAGCGGCTCTGGCCGCCGGCGGTCAAGCGCGCCTTCCTGCTTCGTCGGCTGAGGACGCATCTGGCGACGCTGAAAGCGCTGCCGCCGAGCGAGCTCCTTCCCTATCTCGGCGAACGGGCGAGCCCCCTGCTGCGGCGCCTGCGCCGCCTCGCCGGCGCGCAGGGCGAGGCCGACGCCTCGCCCTATTCGCTCGCCAACCTGCCGAAGGATCTCGCCGAGGCGCGGGAGGCTGGGCTCGCCGCTTTCTACGGCTATGAGATCGCCCCTTACGACGGCGACGCCATATTCTTCGATTCGGCCGGCGGCGATCCGCTGTCCTGCCGCCCCGGCGATGTTTTCCCGCCCTATTTGCGCGCCTGCGAATTCCATCGCTTCAGCGGCGACCACGCGAGCCTGATGCGCGAGCCCCACGTTTCGGAGCTCGCCGACGCGATGTCGAGGGCGCTCGCCGCGCGCGCCTGACGCGAAGAAGAAGACGCACGAACAAGGGGGCGCGGCGACGCGTCCCCTGTCTTCGCCTTTTTCGGCGTCGCCGCCTCAGCCCGTGGCGGAACGCGCGACGAAAGCCATCGCCGGAGCCTGGACGTCGGCCTGCCCGGACGGCGCCGGAGCCTGCAGCTCGTAGCGAGCCCCCTCGAAATCGCGCGTGATCCTGTCCGCGAGTCGCAGCGCGAGGGCGACGAGGTTGATCGTCGGCGAATCGCTGCCGACCGTCGGAAAGACCGAGCTTCCGGCGATATAGAGCCGCTCGACGTCGTGGACCCTGCAGTCGGCGTCGACGACGCCGCGATTAGGATCGTCATGCATGCGCGTCGTGCCCATGTGATGCCAGCAGCCGACGAGCTCCGGCGACTCGACGTTCGCCGCATGCTCGTCAGCCGGCGCGGCGACGCCTGAAGCGCGCAGGACGTCGACGACGAGACGGTCGAGACGTCGGATATGGTCTCGGTCCTGTTCCGTCACGCGCCAGTCGATGCGCACCTGGTTGAGGCCGAGTCGGTCGCGCCGCTCCGACAGGGTCACACGGCTGTCCGGGTTGGGGACGGGCTCGATCACCGATTCGAGCAGAAATTCGGTCTTGTCGAGATAGGGGCTGAGCAGCGCGTCGCCGATCGCCGCGGCGGTCCGCGGCGCGTGGGCGACGAGGGCCGGAATCTCGCGCATGACGTCCTTGACCATGCGCGAAAGCGGATAGCCGAAGCGCCGGCGTCCGTTGAGCGCGCGCCGCAACCGCTTCAGCGCGAAGAAGGATTTGGTGAGGTCGGAGGCGTCTTCGCCCACGAGATAGGTGCGCGAATTGGGCAGCGCGAGACGGCGCTGCGCGTCGGCGCTCGGCGCGAGATGAATTTCGAGGCGCGCGCGGGCGTCGCCGCGGCCGCGATGAATCCTGTGCAGCAGCGCGTCATAGAGAGGCCGAAACCTCGCCGCGTCGGGCGCGCGCACGCGGGTCAGCTGGACGCGCGGATGATCCATGTAATAGCGGCCGACGAGGTCGCGCCCGTTGCCGAGGCCCGTCGGGCGGATTTGATTCGATAGCAGCAGCAGCCGGGCGTTTTCGACGCCGCCGGCGGCGAGGACGGTCACCTGCGCGTCGACCGACAGCCGCTTGCCCTCGAGTGTCATCGCCTCGACGCCTTGCGCCGCGCAGCCGAATCCGTCGGTCGCGACATGGGTGACGTTGGCGTTGATGAACGTCTTGAGATTCGGAGCGGCGCGCAGCCTTTCGCGGAAGACCCGCCCCATGCGGGTCGGGGGGCTCAGCTGATCGACGACGTTGACGAAGTCGCCGCCCGCAAGCGGCATCAGCGCGGCGCCGAGCCGCTCGATCTCGGGCGCCCAATGCGCGAGGCTGTAGTCCGGCTCCGGCGTCTCGAGCAACGCGCCGGCGCGCGCGTAATAGGGCGCCAGATCACGCTTGCGGATCGGCCATCCGCTGTTCGGCACCCAGTCGCGCGTCTCGAAGTCGAGCTCGTCGAGCGGCCGGCACCAGCCGCCCCAGCAGTTGGTGCTGCCGCCGAGAAAGCGGCTTCGCGAATCCTCCGGCGCCTCATGCACGAGCCCGACGTTCTCGCCGCCGTAAAGCGATTGCGAGGAGGGGTCGGGCTTGAATCCGCCGCCCTCGAGCAGAACCGTCTTGAGGCTCCGGCGCGAAAGTTCGAGCGCGAGCGCAATTCCGGCCGCGCCGCCGCCGACGATGCAGACGTCGGCTTCAAGCCGCAAGCCGTCCTCGATGTGTTTGGCGTCGATGATCATCGGGGGGGTCCACGAAAGGAATGGGTCGGTGCGAAAAATGCGGGACGCGATCGCGACGGCGCTCGCCGTCGCAAAATGTCCGTCGTCAGAAAAAAATGGAGCTAAGCCGGCGCATCGAATTGTCCTGAACGACCGTTCACGCCTCGCCGACCCCGGAGGGCGCGCGCCGCGCGCGAGGCGAGCGGGCGCCGGCGTTGACGGCGCGCGCGGCGCAGAGCCGTGAAAATCCGACGAGGCGCCGGATGAACGGCGCAAGGATGACGAACAGAACGAGATTGGCGGCGACGATGGAAAGGCCGAGGCCGACGCGCCAGATCGCCGTGTCGGCGAGCGGAAGACGCGCGAAGGCCGGCTGCAGAAAGACCAGAAAAAATCCGTTGACGAGAACGAGATCGAGCGCGTTGCGGCCGTTCCAGGCCAGCGCCGCGCCGAACCGACTCGTCGCGAGCTGGCGGCTGAGGCTCAGGACGGCCAGGGCGCCAAGGAGCGCGGTCAAGGCGAAAAGCGGCGGAAAACCGATGTCGCCGGTGATCATCAGCACGCCGAAGCGGCCGCCGAGAAATTCGGGGACGAATCCCTTCAGCGGCGCGCAGGACCATTCGACCAGGCACGCGCCGTTCAGCGGCGCGAGCGCGACGACGGCCGCAAGGCACGGCGCCCAGACGAAGGCGGGAGGAAGCGCGCCGAATCGCATGAGCGCGTAGCCGGCCAGATAGAACAGGACGCCCGGCGCCAGCGACTTGATCTGGAAGGGATTTGGAATGAACGGGTTGGCGACGACGATGAAGCCGAGGAGCGCGATCGCGGCGAGGCGCGCCGCTCCGGGCCCCTTGACGATCGCCGCGGCGAGGATTTGCACGCCGGCGAGCGCGACGAGAAACCAGGTGGTGACGATGCTGAAGTCCTTGCCGATCAGCATCGGCCGGACCAGCGTCTTGACGGCTGCGCCGGCTTCGGTGGGGACGCGGCCAAGCGCCGCGAAGAGGGCGACGCCGGCGATATGGGAGACATAGGCGATCGCGACGAGGGCGAGCGCCTGCTCAAGGATTCTCCGCCATGATTTCTGCCGCAGGTTGCGCGCCGTCATGCCGGAAATCAGAAAGAACAGCGGCATGTGGAAGCTGTAGACGACCCGCCACTGCGCGAAGGCGGCGTCCGAGAACGCGGCGTCGGGTCCGACGGCGAAGAACGCCTGAAGGCCATGCGCATAGATCACGAGGAGGATCGCGATTCCACGCGCGACGTCGAGCGCGGCGATGCGCTCCGCGCTCGCCGGTTCTCCGACCTGCGGCGCGGGCGGCGTTTCAAGCGCGCGGGCGTTGTCCGTAATCTGCATCGATTCCCCCGGGGCGGAGCCGGCCGATCGCCGCGCGCCGCTTGCGAAAGTCTGCCTCGCGGCGCTTTCCGAACGCATGGAGGCGTCCGGCCGGAAGCGCTCGCATTGCTGCGGCCGACGCTTCGACGCGCCGCCGGCGAAGCCCGATTATATGACCCCTAGCCAACCGCCGGGCGTCGGCCCGACGAATTGGCGTCTTGACGACGTCAGGTTTCGGCGACGACGCTGACGCCGGAATGACTCTTTTGCAGCGCCTTGGCCAGCGCCGCGAGCTTTTCGCGCACGATGGCGGGGGAGACGATCGCCACCGCCGTTCCGAGCGCGCGCCAGTCGGCGAAAAGAAACATCGGCCGCAGCGAGAGCGCGCGCCGCATCAGGCCGAAGGCTTCGCGGTGGCGTCCGCACGAGATGGCCTTCCACGCGGCGATGCGATAGTGCTCGGCATGCCCGGCGCGCATGACCCGTTCAGGCACGTTGGGCATGTCGCGCCGCAGGACCGCCATGGCGAGGTCGGCGTTCTCGACGAATTTTCGCGAGTTGAAGGAAAGGCTGCTTTCGCGCAGCCTGTAGAGGGTGAGCGGCGCCGGCGTCAACACGGCGCGATAGCTGGTGAGCCACAGGATGCGCCGCCACATCTCGTAATCCTCGCAGCTGCGCAGCTCGGTCATGAACAGCCCGGCGTCGTCGAAGCAGGCGCGCCGCGCGATCACCGTCGAGCCGTTGCCAAGATGATTGCGGCGGATCATGTCGTGAAGCGAGGGGTGCGCCTTGCCGGCGAGCAGCACGCGCCCGGTGCGCGCGCCTCGCTCCGTCAGATATTCGGAGTGGCTGAAGGTCAGGCCGATGGAGGGATCGGCCATCATCACGGCGAGCTGCAGCGCCGCCTTCTGCCGCAGCCAGATGTCGTCGCCGTCGAGGAGGCCGATGAATTCCCCGCGCGCGCTGCGGATGCCCGTGTTGCGCGCGGCCGACAGCCCGCCGTTCTCCTGGCGCACCACCCTGAGGCGCGGGTCGTCGATCGCGCTCAGCACGTCCGGCGTGCGGTCGGTCGAACCGTCGTCGACGACGATCACCTCGAGGTCGCGGAAGGTCTGGCCGAGGGCGGAGCGGACGGCGTCCTCGATGTAGGCTTCGACGTTATACGCCGGGATGACGATGCTGAGGACCGGGGCGGGCGTCTCGGCGTCGGCCGCTTGCGCGTGCGGCGCCTTGGCGGTCGTCGCGCGGCCGTCGAAGGTGCTCATCGGTTGCTGTCTCCTGAAGCGAAGGCGTTGAGGTCGAGCGCGCGAGGCGCGCGGATGGGGCGTGGCGCGAGCGCGCGGCGGCCGTCGTCGGCGCGCGCGGCTGGCGCCGCGTCCGGCGAGCGGGCGAGGGCGGCGCCGATGAAGACGAACAGGAAGACGCAGGGCAGCGTCAGGTTGAACAGCGCCTCGTAGCGGCAGTAGAGCGCGAGGCACAGCGCGAGGCAGAGCCCTGCTTGCGCATGCGCCAGGCGCGGATCGCCGGCCTTCAGCGTCGCGCAGCGCCACAGCAGCGCGCACAGCGTCGCGGCCATGGCCAGGACGAAAGCGGCGAAGGTCGGCGCGCCGCCGGTGTAGAGCAGGCCGTAGATCGTCGAATGGCTGCCGATCGGCAGGTTCTCCTTGGCGTGCACCGACTCGCCGATCCAGCCGTTGCCGATCAGCGGCGAGGCGAGAAAGCCTTCGAAGCTCTTCTGGTAGATGAGCTCGCGCGCGAGGCTCGATCCGGCCCGCGCGCCGTTGACGTCGTCCTGAATCTGCGCGACCTCGGCGAGCGGGTCGATTCCGGCGAGCGGCAGGGCGAAGAGGCCGCAGAGGCCGGCGCCGACGACGGCGAGCTTGACGAAGCGCGGCGCGCGCAGGAACGCGTAGAAGGCGCCGACGACGACGAGCGCGGCGATGGCGATGCGGCTCCAGCTGAACACGACGCCGACCGCGCCGCCGCCGGCGCCGAGGAGACGCCACGGCAGATTGCGCTCGAGCAGGCTGATGAAGGTGACGGCGAGCGCGCCGAGGCCGAGCGCCGGGGCCCAGGGAAAGAACAGCACGAGCCGCGTCGACAGCTCGCCCAGCGTCTCTTCGGTCTGGTAGATCAGCGCCGCGGTGTAGAACGTGACCGACGGGCTCTTGGGCAGCAGCATGCCGGCCGGCGTCGGCCACACATAGAGCTCGCGCTTGTGCGCGGCGACGCCGAGCGCGGCGACGCCGGCGAGCATCAGCATGTAGAAGCCCACCCAGCAGACGGCGCGGATCGAGCGCGCGTCGTCGAGCCTGTGCGCCGCGCCGGCGGCGATGGCGAGGCCGCCGAAGATCCAGCCGACGACGCCGAAGCCGAAGGCGTTGGCGAAGCCGCGCGCATATTCGCCGAGCGCCACGCCGTTCAGGATCGCCGCGCAGGCCTGCGAGAGGCCGATCGCGAACCAGCTCCAGACGATGACGTTGATCATCGCGCCGCGCGGCCAGCGCTCGCGCGCGAGCTTCACGAGCGCCAGCGCGCCGGCGGGCGCGAGGACGCCGAGGATCCACAGCAGCGGGATGGCGCGCAGATAGGTCTGGTAGAGCCTGCGTCCGCGCAGCGAGGCGAGGAAGCCGCGGACGCGGCCCACCGGCGCGCGCGGAGCGGCGGCTATCGGGCGAAGGGCGGGGACGGCGCCGACGCTCATGGAACGGCTCCGGCCTGCGCGGCGCGCGGCGGCGCCTCCCGCGGCCCGCACGCCTCGCTCGCCCTGGCGGTGAGCAGCGTCGACAGGCAGACATGCAGGATCGTCGCGAGGATCGCTCCGAGCGCGCCGGCGTAGAAGGCGCCGGCGGGAATCAGCGCCAGCGCGAGAACGGCGCGGATCGCCGAGACGCGGTTGACCCGGCCCAGCGCGCCGATCGCGCGCAGATGCAGGTCATAGGTCGAAAGCAGGTAGCGCACGGGAGTCGAGGCGAGCAGCAGCGGCGCGAGCAGCGCGAAGCGCGGCAGATGGAAGACGAGGAAGCCGAGCGGAACGGCGATGAGCGCGACGGCGGCGGCGCAGCCCGCTCCGAGCCGGATCATCAGGCGGCGCAGCTCGGGGAGGGCGCCGTCCGGATCGGCGACGACGGCCGGATATTTCGCCTGCATCTGCGACCAGCCGGGCGTCTCGGCGACGGTCAGCATCTGCCGGCAGAGGCCGAACAGGCCGAGGTCGCCGCGGCTCATGAGATAGGAGGCGATCAGGACGGTCGCCTGGTCGACGCCGAGATTGATGGAGTCGCCGACGAGGAAGCGGCAACCCTCCCGCGCCTCCTGCAGAAAGGAGCGGAAGTCGAGCGTCCCCCGGTCGAGCCTCAGGAAGGCGACGGCGACGCCGGCGAAGCGGAAGGCGGCGAGAATGGCGGCGAAGGCGAGATAGCCTGGAGCGAAGAACGCGGCGGCGAGGAGGCCGAGCGCGTTGGCGGCGGGCGTGATCACCGCGTCGCCGGCCTTGCCCTGCAGGACCTGCAGCGCGTTGAGGAGGTTGCCCTGCGCGAAGAACGGCCCGCCGAGCGCGAGCAGGGCGATGATCGCCGCCTCCTCGCCGTTGCGGCCGGCGGCGAGGCCGAGCGCGACGAGCAAGGGAAGGCTCGCCGGGACGACGACGAGGGCGGCGCAGGCGCCGAGCGCGTTGCGCGCGCGCATCGGCGCGTCCATGCGCGCGAAGACGTAGGGCAGGCCGAAGGTCCCGACGAGGGCGACGACGACCACGGCCACGGCGGCGACCGTGAGCGTGCCGGCGGCGGGCAGGCCGTAGAGCCGCACCACCAGCACGGAGAGAAGCAGCCCGTTGGCGTTCTGCAGGGCGCGCGCGACCATCACGAGCCCCGCCTCGCGGCCGAAACGCCTGGCGAGGCGGGCGAAGCGCGCGCGCAGGAGGCCCGCGACGCGCGGCCACAGAGCGAGGGCGCCGTTCACCGCGCGCCAACCTGCTGCGGCGGAGCGACGGCGAAGGGCCGGCGCGGCGGCGTCCGGTAAAGCCTGTCGTAGCGCTGCGCCACCGCGTCCCAGTCCGGACGGTCGAGGCTGTCGAGGGCGGCGCGCGCCGCGCCGAGCGCGTCGGGAGACTCGAGCAGCCGCGCCAGCGCATCGGCGAGCCCGGCGGGATCGCGCGGCTGGACATAGAAGCCGTGCTCGCGCACGACGACGCGGTTTTCGGGAATGTCGGTGACGAGGGCCGGAACCTTGTAGGCGAGCGCCTCGAGGAGGGCCATCGACATGCCCTCGACATAGGACGGCAGGACGAAGAGCTTCGCGTTGCTGAACAGCTCGGCGAGCTCATGTCCGCTGCGGTGGCCGACGAAGACGACCTTCGCCGGGTCGGCGGCGGCGCGCAGCGCCGCGAGATAGTCGGGCTCGCCCGACGAGCCGGCGACGACGAGGCGCGTCCCTTGAGGCAGAGCGTCGAAGGCGGCGATGAGGTCGTGGCAGCCTTTCTCGGGCGTGAGGCGGCTCGCGAACAGGACGTAGCCGCCGGGCTCGAGGCCGAAGGAGGCGAGGAACGCGCCCGGCGCCGCGGGCGTCTTGCGCGGCATGCCGTTGGGGATGAGCGAGGCGGCGACGTCGTAGCGCTCGATGAAGTAGCGCCGCAGCGGCTCGGACACGACGGTGATCTGGTCGGCGTTGGCGACCAGCGCGCGCTCGGCGAGGGTGAGGCAGGCGCGCGCCGTCGCGCTCCATTTGTCGCGCTTCTGGTCGAGGCCGTGGATGGTGACGAGAGAGCGCTGGCCGAAGAGATGCGTCGCCGCCGAGAGGATGCCGGGCCCTACGGCGTGCAGGTGGATGACGTCGTAACGGCCCATCGCCCTGGCGAGGGCGTTGAGGCTGCGCGACAGCGTCTCGAAATGCTTGCCGCCGAACGAGGAGGCGCCGATCGCGCGCACGCCGCCGTGATCTTCGAAGACGGCGCCGGGATCGCCGTAGACGTCGACCTGATGGCCGAGGCGGCCGAGCCTCGGGCAGAGTTCGTCGAGCACGCGCTCGATGCCGCCGTAATTGGACCCGACGCCGCGGGAGCCGATCATCGCAATGCGCAAAGGAAACCCTTTCGAAGAATGAATGTTATTCAATCAGAGGCGCGCAAGCGCCGCGACAAGGAGGCCGTTTTGAAGGTAATTTTCTTTTTTTGAGCATCCGTTGCGCTTTTAGATAAAAGCGTCGTCAGGATGATGCGATCATATTCCCCGATGTATATGATTAAGATCAAGCAAATTTGGACACATTTGCGTTACAAAATTTAACAATTCTAGAGGTGGATAAAATTTATACTTTATATTAATATTTTATGTAATAAATTTACAGTATGATGATTATTAATAAACTTCAGCTTCGCTTTATGGGGCTCCGCGTCGGGCTATGGCGCGCGAGCTCGCGTCGCCGTCCGCCATGTTTGTGACGAATGTCGTGTTCTAAAATACGAATCACGTTAGTCGTCGCGAGCCCCTGGACGGAGAACCACGTGCACCCCCGCGCCCCGCGTCTGCTTCTCGCCCTGGTCGTGTTTGCGTCGCTGCGCGGCGCCGACGCGCAGGCCGCTCCTTTCACCGCCGCCTCGCCATGGAACACGGCCGTTCCCGCCGCCGCGACTTTCGCCGCCGCCCCGGCGGCGAGCGGCCTCGTCGTCGGCGTCGACTCCTGGGATTCGCAGGGAACCTGGGCGATCGCCTCGACCGCCGCCGCCTCGACCGATGCGCTGCGTCCGCTGCTCTATCACCCGCTGGCGTGGTACAAGGTGTTTTCCGGCGAGTGGAAGCGCACGGGCAACAGCGCGGCCGTCGAGGCCGAGATCAGGTCCGGCGCCAAGACGTCCTTCCCCTATCCCGGCAATGTCTTCTCGACGACTTCGACGGCCGGTTGGGCGCTGCCGACCTCCTACAACAAGACGGTCAATCCCTCGTCCCCGCCGGCGCGTTTCCGCCTCGGCGCGGGCGCGGCGCCTGCGCCCGGCGCCGACGGCCATCTGGCCGCGGCCCAGCCGGACGGGACGGTGCTCGAGACCTATGCGACGATCCTTCTCAGCACCGGCGAGATCGTCGCGCTGTCTTACGCCGTCACGTCCCCCGCGAGCCTCGGCGACGGCTGGCAGAACGGCCAGACCGCCTCGATGCTGCCGAGCTACGCCGGCCTGTTCTGCGACGCGGAGCTCGCCGCCGGCCTGAAGCACGCGATGGCGGTCAGCGTTCCGCCGTCGCTGCTGTCGCCGCAGGCCGCCTATCCGGCCTACGCCTTCGACCGCGACGCGCTGACCAATCAGCAGCCCTATTCGGGCGCCTTGCCGATGGGCGCGCGGCTCGCCCTGCCGCCTTCGGTCAGCGTCGCCTCGCTCAACCTGTCGACCGCCGAGGGCAAGGCCGTCGCCGCCGCGGCCAGAACCTACGGCTTCATCGTCGTCGACCGCGGCGGCTCGGGCGTCACCATCCGCGTCACGCCGAGCTGCCCGACGAAATCCGCCGCCTTGCGCGCCTGGAACTGGGGATTGCAGAGCGACCTCAACGCCATTTTCGCCAAGGTCCGGCGCGTCGCCTGGTAGCGCGTCCGGCGACGGCGGCCGGCGCTTGATCCGGCGCAAGACGGCGCTCGCCCGCGCCCGCTAAAGCTGCGCGAAGAATGAACGAAGCGCGCAGGGCAAGGGAGGGCGGGATGGACGATCAGACGCCGCGTTCAGGGGAGCTATGGTCGCCCGAGGCGTTCGAGGCGGCGATCCGCGCCGTCGGCGCCGAGCGCTACCATGACAAGCACGCGTTTCATAAGCTCCTGCACGGCGGCAAGCTGAACAAGGGGCAGGTGCAGGCCTGGGCGCTCAACCGCTACTGCTATCAGGAGGCGGTGCCGCGCAAGGACGCGGCGCTGATCAGCCGCACGCATGACCGGGCGTTGCGGCGCGAATGGATCAGCCGCATCCACGACCATGACGGGCTCGGCGCGGAGAAGGGCGGCATCGAGCGCTGGCTCGTGCTGACCGACGGGCTCGGCCTCGACCGCGAGTATGTCATGTCCCGCCGCGGCGCCCTGCCGGCGACGCGCCACGCCGTCGAAGCCTATGTGCATTTCGTGCGCCAGCAGCCGCTCACCGTCGCCGTCGCCTCCTCGCTCACCGAGCTGTTCGCGCCCTCGATCCATCGCGAGCGCATCGCCGGCATGCTGGAGAATTACGACTTCGTCAGCGAGGAGGTGATGGCCTATTTCAAGCGCCGGCTGTCGCAGGCCCCGCGCGACGCCGATTTCGCGCTCGAATATGTCAAGTCGCATGCGGCGACGCGGGCCGAACAGGAGGCGTGCGTCGCCGCCGTGCGCTTCAAGTGCGACGTGCTCTGGGCCCAGCTCGACGCGCTGCACCACGCCTACGTGACGCCGGCGCTGATCCCGCCCGGCGCTTTCGTCCCGGCGGCCTAGGCCGCGCTTGCGTCAACGGCCGCGCCGGCGCCACATGGGCGACGAGCGAACGGCCGGAGCGCCCGTGACCACCCTGACCCGCGGCTCGCGCCGACCGATCCCGCGCCGCTCGTCGGCCTTCGCCGTCTGGACGGCGCTCGTCGGCAATATTCTCGTCGCCGTCACGAAATTCGCCGCCGCCGCTTTCGCCGGCGGCTCGGCGACGATGAGCGCGCGCTTTGGCGCCCTATTCGGCCGACAGCGCTTTCAGCCGCGCGCTGAGCGTCAACGACAGGTCGGAGGCTTCATAGCGGCCGGTGACGACCTCGATGAAGACGCCGCCGTCCGCATGTTCGGCTCTGTCGATAGCCGCGTCGAGCTCGCCGCAGGTTTCGACGCGGGCGCAGAACCAGCCCTTACAGCCGAGCGCGGCAGGCAGCTCGGCGTAGCGCCATGGCGCGACGTCGTTATAGGCGATCTCGGGATCGGCGCAGAGCAGGCGCTCGATCAGATAGCCGCCGTTGTCGAGCACGAAGACGATCGGCTTGAGGCCGAGCCGGGCGAACTGGGAAAGCTCCTGGCCGCCGACCTGGAAGGAGCCCTCGCCGGTGATGAGCACGACGCGGCGCGCGGGCGCGGCCGCCGCCATGCCCAGCGCCGCCGGCGTCGCCCAGCCGATCGCGCCCCACAGCGCCTGATTGTAGAAATTGGCTCCCCTTGGCATCGTCGCGAAGCCAAGCCCCATCGAGACCGTGCCGGTCTCGGCGACGAGAACGTCGCCCTCCCGCAGGAAGGCGGACCAGCGCGGATAGAGCGCCCTGGCGGTGATCGGATCGCCGCCCGAGCCGGTCGCGGCGGGGCTCGCCGCGGGCGCGATCCGCTCCCAGTCGCGGCGCTTCACGCGGGCGCCGAGCGCGCGCAGGAGATCGCCCATCTCGACCGACTGGAACACGGCGCCGCCGGCGGTCGTCTCATGCGCGTCGATCGAGACGACGCGGGCCGGATCGAGCCGCGCGGTGAAGGCGCCCGTGTTGAAATCCGTCATCAGCGCGCCGATGGCGACGATCACGTCCCGGCTCTCCACGAAGGCGCGCGTCTCTTCGTTCATCAGCGCGCCGTCATACATGCCGGCGTAGGCGGGCTGTGTCTCGTTGAGGACGGTCTTGTCGTGGAACATGGTGGCGAAGGGCAGGCCCGTGGCGTCGATCAGCGCCTGCAACTCGGCGCCGAGCCCGGCGCGCGCGACGGCCAGGCCCGGCAGCGCGCAGGCCGTGCGGGCGCTTTCGAGCGCCGCCGCGACCGCCTCCGCCGCCGCCGCCAGCGCGCCGGGATCGCTGCGCGGCGCGGCGACCGGCGCCGCCGCGTCGAGCAGGGGCTTTCCGGCGAGGTCGGCGGGAAAGGCCATGTAGACCGGCCGGCGATGATAAAGGGCGGCGGCGATCAGCCGCTCGGTCTCGGCGGCGGCCGTCTGCGGCGTCATCACGGCGCGCGCGCAGACGACCGGCTCGGCCATGCGCTGAAAGAGGCCATATTCGCCGTCGCCGAGCGTGTGGTGGACGATGGCGCGCGCGCGCTGCGTCGCCATGCGCGGCATGCCGACGAGGTGGAAGACGGGCAGGCGTTCGGCGTAGGCGCCGGCGACGCCCGCGAGCGCGGCGAGCTCGCCGACGCCGTAGGTCGTGCACAGCGCGCCGACGCCGCGGATGCGGGCGTAGCCTTCCGCGGCGTAGGCGGCGTTGAGCTCGTTGCAGCAGCCGACCCAGCGCAGCTTCGGGTCGCGGCAGATCGCGTCATTGACCGGAAAGGCGAAATCGCCGGGCACGCCGAAGACGTCGGCGACGCCGATCTCCGCGAGCCGCTTCAGGACATGCTGGATAATGGTGAGGGCCATGGGCGGCGTCCGGACTTGAAACGAAGGCGAGGCGTCTGAATAACGCTTCGCCCGCGCTTCGGGTTCGGGGGGCCGCGCCGCCGCCCGGTCCAGCTCGCGTCTAGCTTCCGGTGGCGGCGACGGACAGGCCGCCGCCGAGGGTGAAGCCCTGCGTCGGCTGGAACTTGCCGTCGAATCCGACGTAGCCGACCTGGATCTGGCCGGTTCCGTAGCCGTAAAGCGTCAGGAACTGACCGCAGCGCAAGGCGCTCGTGTAATATTTGCCGAGCGTGAAGCTCTGGTCCTTGAGGAACAGGCCAGGTTTGCCGGCGGACTGAAGCGGCTCCACGAAATGCCCGGTCAGCGCCGCGCCTGTAGCCGAAGCGTACAGGAACAGACGGCCGTTGGTTTGCGCGGCGACGTCGACGCCGGCGAGGCCGAGCGAGTTGGTCGAGCCGCCGGCGGTCGCGACATAGGCGGAGGTCGTCCCGGAGAAGCTGATCGCGCCGCTTTCCCAGGCGCCGCTGTTGACGTTCCACAAGAGGATGTCGTCGCCGACGGCGGCGATATTGGTGTAGCCTGTCTTGGTCGTCGCCGCCCTGGTGTCCTGAGTGAGTTGGCCGGCGACGTTTATATCGCCGGTGACGAACAGCCCGTCCGAGCTTCTGTACCAGAACAGGAAATTTTCGGTCTTGCCAAGCAAGGTCCAGTGGGTGAAGGACGTCGAGGAGAAGGTCTGACGCAGCGTTCCGTCGGGATAGGACGCGACGACGGCGCCGTCGCCGCCGTTTCCGGCGAGATCATAGAACAGCGTGTGGTTTCCGTCGCCGATCGAATAATACCACTGCTTCGAGAAATTATATGACGATCCGGGATTTATCGCGCCGTCGCCGTCGAGCAGGATGGCCCGCGCGCCTCCCCCGTAGTAGCTATACAGGATTGCGCCGGCCGAGGTTGGAATGACGCTGTCCATGCCGACGAAGGCGGCGGTCGTCACATCGTAGCTCGTCTGAAAATATCCATTTTTGTCAATGCCGGCGACGATGACGCGGCCGGTTCCGCCGTTGACGAACAGCATTCGGCCAGCGCCGTCGGCGAGGGAAGGTTGAACGCAGGCGCAGCCGAGCGACAGGGCCGCGATCAAGGAGGTTTTGAAATATTTCATGAATTTATTCCTAAACAAGCGTGTCGGGAACGGCCTCGATACGTCGGCCTCCCTGCCGCGAAGCTTACTATCCGGCTGACGACGTCACATAACCCATTTACTCTTTCTCTCTTCTTCGTGAACGAAGAATATTTCGTTTGACGTCAGGTCTCAGACGGGCTTCCGCGCGCCGCCACTTTCGCCCCTCTCGCGCGTTGTCTTGCATGACGGGAGAGGGCGATGGCTGTCGACGAGGCGCTCAGGGCCTATCGTGCGAAGCGCGATTTCGAAAAGACCGCGGAGCCGAGCGGGCGGGCGAAGGTCGCCGCTGGCGCGGGCCTGCGCTTCGTGGTGCAGAAGCATGCGGCGCGCCGGCTGCATTACGACCTGCGCCTCGAGCTCGGCGGCGTGTTCAAGTCCTGGGCGGTGACGCGCGGCCCTTCGCTCGATCCGAAGGACAAGCGCCTCGCCGTCGAGGTCGAGGATCATCCGCTCGACTACGGCGGCTTCGAGGGGACGATCCCGCAGGGCGAATATGGCGGCGGAACGGTGCAGCTCTGGGATCGCGGCTTCTGGACGCCGGAAGGATCGACGCCGCCGCAGGCGGCGCTCGACGCCGGCGAGCTGAAGTTCACGCTGCAAGGCGAGCGCCTGCGCGGCGGCTTCGTCCTCGTCCGCATGAAGGGCGGCAGGGAGAAGCGCGCGAACTGGCTGCTCATCAAGCAGCGCGACGAATTTGCGCGGCCGGATGCGGGCGACGAGCTTCTGGCGCTGGACCGCTCGGTCGCGTCGGGGCGCAGCATGGCGGAGATCGCCGGCGGCCGCGGCCGCAAGCCCAAAATCCTCCCCAAAATCCTCATGGAGTCCGCCGACCCCGATCCGCCGCTGAGGCCGCGCAAGACGTCCCGAGCGCCGAAAGGCGCGGCCGCCGTCATGGGGGTCGCCATCTCGAGCCCCGGCAAGATCCTCTGGCCAGACGGCGGCGACGGCGAGCCCGTGACCAAGCTCGACCTCGCACGCTATTTCGAGGAGGTCGGCCCCTGGCTTCTCGAGCATGTGCGCGGGCGCCCCTGCTCGCTGGTGCGCGCTCCGTCCGGCGTCGGCGGCAAGACCTTTTTCCAGCGCCATCCGTTGGCCGGCGCCTCCCCGCTTTTCGACCGCATGCGCCTCGAAGGCGAAGCCAAGCCCTTTCTCGCGCTCGACCGGGTCGAGGCGCTCGCCGCTGCCGCGCAGATGGCGGCGATCGAGCTGCATCCCGGCAATGGCGCGCCGGGAGAGCCGGAGACGCCCGGACGGCTGGTGTTCGATCTCGACCCTGGCGAGGGCGTCGCCTTCGCGAGGATCGCGGCGGCCGCGCGCGAGCTGCGCCGGCGCCTTGAGGCGCTTGGCCTTTCCGCGTTCTGCAAGACCACCGGCGGCAAGGGGCTGCATGTCGTCGTCCCGCTCGCCGTCGGAAAGCGCAGGAAGCCGACGTGGGAGGAGGCCAAGGCGTTCGCCGAGGCGCTGTGCCGGCGCATGGCGGGCGACGCGCCGGCGCTCTACGTCGTCAACATGGCCAAGGCGCGACGGAAGGGCCGCATCTTCCTCGACTACCTGCGCAACGACCGGCTCGCCACGGCCGTCGCGCCGCTCTCGCCGCGCGCGAGGCCTGGCGCTTGCGTGTCCATGCCGCTGCGCTGGGAGGAGGTGGACGACGCCCTCGACCCGCGCGTCTTCACGCTGCGCGCCGCGCCGAAGCTGCTTGCGGAAAGCGGCGCCTGGGCCGGCTACGCGGACGCCGCGCGTCCGCTGCGCGACGCGATCTCACGTCTCGTCCGGGCCAGGACGGCCGCCTGAGGGAACGCGCGCCGGCGCCCGCCCGTTCTGCGGCGCGTCGGCGCATATGGAGGCCCGAGTGCTCGATGACGCGTCTTCCGCTCTTTCCGATCCGCAGGACGCGGCGCGGGAGGCTGGGCTGCGCTACGTCAGCGACGCGCGGCCCGGCCTGATCCGCCGTCGGGCCGGCAAGGGATTCTGCTATCTCGCGCAGAACGGCGCTCGCCTCCGCGACGCCGCGACGCTGAGGCGGATCAGGGCGCTCGCCATACCGCCGGCGTGGAGCGAGGTGTGGATCTGTCCCTTCGCCAATGGCCACATCCAGGCGAGCGGGCGCGACGCCAGGGGCCGCAAGCAATACCGCTATCACGCCGATTTCCGCGCCGCGCGCGAGAGCGCCAAGTTCGATCATATGATGGTTTTCGCGAAGGCGCTTCCCGCCGTGCGCGCGCGCGTCGCGCAGGACATGGGACGGCCCGGCCTGCCGCGCGAAAAGGTGCTGGCCGCCGTCGTGCGCCTTCTTGAGACGACGCTGATCCGCGTCGGCAACGAGGATTACGCCCGCGCCAACCGCAGCTATGGCCTCACCACGCTGAAGACCCGCCATGTCGAGGTGGAGGGCGCCGAGGTGCGTTTCCGCTTCGCCGGCAAGAGCGGCCGGCGCTGGTCGCTGTCGATCAGGGACCGGCGCGTCGCGAAGATCGTCAAGGCGTGCCAGGAGCTTCCCGGGCAGGCTTTGCTGCAATATCTCGACGAGAATGGCGCGGAGCGCGAGATCGATTCCGGCGACGTCAACGCCTATCTGCGCGAAGCTTCGGGTGAGGACGTCACCGCCAAGGATTTCCGCACCTTCGCCGGCACCATGCTGGCGGCGCTCGAGCTCAAGCAGGCGCCGGAGTTTTCAAGCGCCGCCGAGGCGAAGCGCGTCCTGCGCGGGGTGATCGAGCGGGTGGCGGCGAAGCTCGGCAACACGCCGACGATCTGCCGCAAGTGCTACATCCATCCGGAGGTCTTCAACATCTATCTCGACGGCGCGCTGGTTCCGCGCATCGCCGGCGAGGACGAGGCGGAGGACGGCCCGGAGCTCGCCGGCCTCGCTCCGCAGGAAGCGGCGGTGCTCGCCATGCTGAGCGCCCGCCTCGCGACGGGCGGGCGGAGCGCCGCGGCGGCCTAAGGTCCGGCGCGCCAGGGCGTCTGCAAGGTGACGTCGGCGCCATAGGCCTCCGTCTCGAAGGCCTTGCCGACCTCGATCTCCGATCCGTCCGGGTTGGTCGGATCGGCGAGCTTCTGCTTCCAGCGCGCCCAGTGGATGAGCTCGTGCAGGACGGTGGACTCCCAGATGATCCAGCCCGTGCCGCGTTCGTATTTGTCGGCGACCTTGCCGTGAATGAAGCATGTCACCTCGCCGCCGCCGTCGGCGGCAGTGGTGCGGCCCATGGCGCGGCCGACCTTCGCGCTGTTGATCTGCACGAGCGGCCCCTTGCCCCAGGCGCAGGCCTGCGTCGCCCACACCTCGTCTCCGCACCATTTGACGAAGATCTTCCAGCGTTCCGGGACCTTGGTCTTCAGCGTCTGCGGGCTCAGCCAGTATTTCAAGTATTGCCCGCAATTGGGAAACTTGTCGGCATGGTCCTTGGTCGAGGCGGTCGGGCCGGCGTCGCCGCTGTCGAATTGTTCGAACCGCATTTTTGTCTCCGTCGCGCGAGGCGGTCCGTCAGCATCGCGCCTGCGCTCGCCGGTGCCTGTGCCGGACGGCACGCGAGGAAGCGCCGACGGCTCCGGAACTTTCCATTGCCTCCGCCGTTTGCGGCGCGCGACCGGCGGAGGCGACCATGACCGATCTCACTTACGAAACGGAACGAGGCGAGGGAGGGGAGCTGCATCAGCGCCATCCGGCCAAGGCGCCGCACGGGCCCGAAGGCCACTTGACGACCAATCAGGGCATAAGGGTCTCGGACAACCAGAACCAATTGAAGACCGGACCGTGCGGTCCCGTCGCTCTCGAAGACTTCGTCCTGCGCGAAAAGATTTTCCATTTCGATCACGAGCGCATCCCCGAGCGCATCGTCCACGCGCGCGGCTCGGCGGCGCACGGCTTCTTCGAAAACTACGAATCGCTCTCCGACCTCACCAAGGCCGACCTGTTCCAGCGCACCGGAGAACGCACGCCGCTGTTCACGCGCTTCTCGACCGTCGCCGGCGGCGCGGGCTCCGTCGACACGCCGCGCGACGTGCGCGGCTTCGCGGTGAAGTTCTACACCAAGGAAGGCAACTGGGACCTCGTCGGCAACAACATTCCGGTGTTCTTCATCCAGGATGCGATCAAGTTCCCCGACCTCGTCCACTCGGTGAAGATGGAGGCCGACCGCGGCTTTCCGCAAGCGGCGACCGCGCATGACACTTTCTGGGATTTCGTGAGCCTGATGCCGGAATCGACCCACATGCTGCTGTGGATCATGTCCGACCGCACGATCCCGCGCAACTTCCGCACCATACAGGGCTTCGGCATCCACACTTTCCGTTTCGTCAACGCCAAGGGCCGGTCGACCTTCGTCAAGTTCCACTGGAAGCCGAAGCAGGGGCTCGCCTCGACGATCTGGGACGAGGCGGTCAAGATCGCCGGCGCCGACCCGGACTTCCAGCGCCGCGACCTGTTCGAGGCGATCGAGCATGGCGATTTCCCCGAATGGGAGCTGGGCGTTCAGACCTTCGACGAGAAATTCGCCGAGAGCCTGCCCTACGACGTGCTCGATGCGACGAAGATCATCCCGGAGGAGATTTTGCCTGTGCGCCCGATCGGGCGCATGGTGCTCGACCGCTATCCCGACAATTTCTTCGCCGAGACCGAGCAGGTCGCCTTCTGCCCGGCGAACGTTCCCCCGGGCGTCGACTTCACCAACGATCCTCTGCTGCAAGGACGCCTGTTCAGCTATCTCGACACTCAGAAGAGCCGCCTGGGCACAGCCAATTTCCATCAGCTGCCGATCAACGCGCCGAAATGCCCCGTCATGAATTTCCAGCGCGACGGGCAGATGCAGATGGCCATCCCCAAGGGTCGCGCCAACTATGAGCCGAACGGCCTCGCCGAAAACGGAGAGGACAGCGGGCCGCGCGAATGCCCGGCGACCGGCTTCAGGACCTTCCCGGCGCCCGAGCAGGGCGACATGCTGCGCGTGCGCCCCGAAGGCTTCGCCGACCACTACAGCCAGGCGCGCCTGTTCTATCGTTCGCTCGATCCGGCCGAGCAGGCGCATGTCGCCTCCGCCTTCGCCTTCGAACTCTCCAAGGTGGCGATCGAGGCGGTGCGCGAGCGCGTGCTCGCCAATCTCGGCAACGTCGACCCCGATCTCGCGGGCCGCGTCGCGAACAGGCTCAACGTCGCTTGCCCGAAGCCCTCGCCGACGGCGGCGCCGGTGCTCGACCTCGAGCTGTCGCCGGCGCTGCGCATCATTCGCGGCGCTCTTGACCTCGACACGCTCAAGGGCCGCACTGTGGGCGTGCTGATCGCCGACGGCTCGGACGGCGCAATTCTCGACAGGGTCGTCGCCGACGTCGAGAAGGCGGGCGGGCGCGCGTTCATCGTCAGCCCCAGGGTCGGCGGCGTGAAGCTCGCCGACGGCTCCGTGCGCAAGGCGGACGGCCAGCTCGCCGGCTCGCCCTCGGTCCTCTTCGACGCGGTCGCCCTCGCGCTGTCCGCCGAGGCCTGCGCGGCGCTGACGAAGGAGGCCGCGGCCGTGCAGTTCGTCATGGACGCCTTCGGCCATCTCAAGGCCATCGGCTTCACGCCTGAGGCGAAGCCTCTGCTCGACAAGGCCGGCGTCGAACCGGACGAGGGCGTCGTCGCGCTCGACAGGAATTTCGTCAAAGCCGCCGGCAAGCGCTACTGGGATCGCGAGGCCAAGGTGCGCATGCTCGCCTGAGGAGCCGCGCCATGCGCGCCGACTTCGCCGGCGCGACGCCGACCGCAGCGTTTCGCGCGCGAGGCGCGCACGTTTCGAGAGAGGACGTCGCGCCGCGAATTGTCGTCGCGCTGCCGGCGCGCGACGAAGCGGAGCGCGTCGAACATTGCCTTCGCGCGCTCGGCGCGCAGGCTGGCGAGCTGCCGCAGTTCGGCGTGCTTCTCTTCGTCAACAATTCGCGCGACGAGACCTGCGCGCGGGCGATCGCGCTGGCGCCCGCGCTTCCCTTCGCGTTGCGCGTCGTCGACGCCGAGCTTTCGCGCGCGTTCGACCATGCCGGCGGCGCGCGGCGCGTCGCCCTCGACCTCGCCGCGCTCTGGCTGGAGGAAGGCGGGGACGGCGCCGGCTTCCTGTTCACCACCGACGCCGACAGCGCCCCCGCGCCCGGCTGGCTCGCCGCCGCGATGCGCGCTTTCGCCGCCGGCGCCGACGCCGTGGCCGGACGCATCGCGCTCTTTCCCGACGAGGAGGAGAAGCTCTCGCCGGCCCTCAAGGCGCGCGGCGCGCTGGAGAGCGAATATGAAGCGCTGCTCACCGAGATTTTCGCGCGGCTCGATCCACGTCCGCACGACCCCTGGCCGCGCCACGCCGCCGAGCCCGGCGCGAGCCTCGCCCTGACGCTCTCCGCCTATCGCCAGATCGGCGGCGCGCCGCTCGTCCCTGCGGGCGAGGACCGCGCGCTCGCGGGCCTCGTCGAGGCGCACGGCCTCAGGCTGCGCCACGAGCTTGACGCGCTCGTGTTCACGTCCGGCCGGCTCGTCGGGCGCGCGCGAGGCGGCGTCGCCGACGCGCTGCGCCTGCGCACCGAGCAGCCGCAGGCCTGGTGCGATCCCTATCTGGAGCCCGCCGCCCGCGCGCTCGCCCGCGCCGCCGCGCGCGGACGGTTGCGCGCGCTTCACGCGGCGAGCGCGGCGCACGAGGCCGGCCTGCTCGCCTTGAGCCTCGGCGTCGGCGCGCCCACGCTGCGCGAGGCTGCGCGCGAGCCGTCCTTTCACGCCTGCTGGACGAAGCTCGAGGCGGCGAGCCCGGTCCTGCGCCGCCGTCTGTTGCGTCCGCGCGCGCTGCCGCGCCAGATCGCGTTCGCCGGCGCGGCGCTGCGCCTCATTCGCCTGCGCGCCGCGCGATCAGGTCCAGCCGATACGCCGCTTCTCGCCGCGCCGACAGAGGCGACGCAAAGCTTTGGGACGCCTCCAGGAACGCCGTGACGGCGTCGTCGCCGGAAAGGGGATAGTCGGTCTCGCCGAGCCAGTGGACGAGCGCGCAATGCCCGCCCGGCCTCAGCGACGCGCCGACCTTTTCGGCGAGGCGCGCGACATTCGCGCGGTCGAAAAAATAGACCAGCTCCGACAGGATGACGAGATCGAAGGTCTCGTCGTCTGGCCAGTCCTGCGGAACGCGCGCGCGCCTGAATGCGACGTTGCGCGCGTCGGCGCAACGCGCCCTCGCGCGCGTGAGCGCGGCCTCGGCGCAATCGAGCGCGAGCAGCCGCCCGCAGCGCGTCGACAGCGCCAGCGTGAACACGCCGATCGAGCAGCCGACCTCGAGTGCGGCGCCGTAGCTCCGGCGCGGCAGGGCGGCGAGCGTAGCGGCGTATTTTTCGCGCTCGTAGGCGCTCGTCTCGAAGCGCCACGGGTCGGCGTCGCGCGCGTAGAGCGCGTTGAAATAGCCGGGCTCGATCGACGCGCGCCTCATGCCGCAACCGTGAAGAAGGTCTCGAAGGGCTTGTGGAAGCGGGCGAGCGTATCCGGCGGTAGGATGACGACCGGCGGGTCGTTGTCGACCATGGCGGTCGTCTGCGAGCGATGGGCGGCGATCGCCCGGCGCTTGCGCCAGAAGCTCGCCGTGACGTCGAGCCGGAAGCCGCGCGGGGCCACGCCGACCGCGGCGTCGTCGGCGAGGGAGAAACCCCAGATCGGATAGGCGAGCAGGGCGACGCCGCGCAGCCTCTTCGCGGCGGCGGCGGCGATGGCGAAGGCGGCCTGATGGTCGCAGTGGGGATCGAACCCCCAGGTGACGAGGAGCGCGGTGGCGCCGATCCGGCGCGCGCAGGCCTCGATGCGCCGCGCCGCCTGCTCCGCCGCCGCGCCGCGGCGCGGCGCCTTCGTGTCCGGCAGGCGCAGGAACGCGACCGCGGCGCGGGAGAGGCCGAGCGCCGCGGCCGCCTCGAGCGTCTCGGCCTCGCGCAGGGCGCGCAGCCGGGCCGGCGGATGGTTGCGCGAATTTGGATGGGAGCCGCAGCCGTCGGTCACGACGACGATCCTGACCGGGCGGCCCTGCGCCCGCGCGAGCGCGACGAGGCCGCCGCAGCCGAGCGATTCATCGTCAGGGTGCGGGGCGACCACCACCACGCCGCCGGCGCCGATGATTCGTTCGAGCGGCGCAAGGGGAAGTTTTCGCGCGGCGGCGAGGAAGGTCGCGGCGCGCATCAGGGCCGCTCCCATTGCTCGCCGATCGGACGCTCCGAACGGGCGAGGAAGCGCGCGGCTTCGGTCAGCGCGCGATCGGGCGCCGGCTGGCGCAGATAGGTCGCGAGATCGCGCGAAAGGCGCTCGATCGGATGCGGGCGCATGAAGGCGGAAAGGCCGACCGAGCGGTGGACGAGCTCCAGCACGTCGAGCCCGGCGCGCTCGACGGCGAGCCGCGCCAGGTCGACATAGGCGACGGCCGCCTCCGCGTCTTCGAGATGGGCCGCCTGCGCCGCCCCGAACGTCCACAGCCGCGCCGTCTCGACGGCGATCGCCGCCTGTCCGAGCCGCGCGGCCTGATGCGGATCGTCCGCTCGCGCCGTCTTGACGAGATGGGCGCGGGCAAGGTCGAACAGCGCGGCGATCCCGCCGTAATGGACGGCGGCGAAGCGCCAGGCGCCGGCCGAGAACAGCGGCTGGCGGTGGTAGTCGTCGGGACCGCCGACGATCTCTTCCGCGCTTGCGAAAAGGCCCGAGAAGTCGACGGCGCCGGAGGCGGAGGCGCGCATGCCCTGCGCGCGCCAGCCGGCGAGATCGGCCTTCGCCGTCGCGGCGTCGGGAACGACCATCAACAGCGCGCCGGACGGCGCGCGCGCGGTGATCAGCGGATAGCGCACGAAGCCGGCGCCGGAGGCGAGAATTTTCGCGCCTTCGAGCCTGAAGCCGTCGCGATGAGGCTCGAGGCGCACGCCTTGCGCGCCTTCCGTGTTCCACACGGCGAGCAGCTCGCCCTCCTGCGCGCGAATCGCCGCCGCGCCCGCCTGCGCCGGCGTCCCGTAACGCAGGATCAGGGTCAGGGCGTTGACGTGGCCTTCATACAGACGGCCGAGCGGCAGGCTGCCGCCCCCGAGCGCCGAAAGAACGAGGGCGAGGGCGTTCGCGCAAAGCGGCTCGGCGAGGTCGGAGCCGCCGAGGCGGGCGGGCAGGGGCGCGCGCAAGAGGCCGCAGCGGGAGAGCGCCTCGATCTCGCGCGCGGGAAACGAATCGTCCGTGTCCAGCGCCGCGCCGCAACGCGCCGCCTGCGCGGCGACGCCGCGCGCCGCGTCGACGCAGGCGCGCCGAACATCCTGAATCGAACCAGCCACCAACCGCCTCGCGCCAAGCCTCGCAGGGCAACGCGGCTCAGGCCTGCGAGGTTCGCGCCGCGGCGGCCTTCATCGCGAGGGAACCTCGTCGGCGCTGGCTGGTTGTAGCGCGGCCTCAGTCGCACGTTCGCGTCGCGGCCAGCGAAAGGACACGTCATGACCATGAGAAGCGATGATCCGAGACGGACTTCGGACGAACCGCCGGAGGTGTTGACGCCGATCGAAGCGCGGCAGGGCTCGCGCAACCAGATGACGCGCTACGTGCTGCGCTACGGCCTCATTCTCGTTGTGATCGCTTTCCTCGTCATCTATTTCACCCACCGCTGACGCGCTCCGCGCGGTCACGCCGCCTCCGGCGGCGGAACAGGAGGCAAAGCGCCTCAGCGCAGCCGGACGAGCGTGATCGTCGTCAGCGATCGCGCGGCGCGGGCGGGCCGCAGGTCGCCTTCGACCACGAGACGCAGCGGCCCGGCTTCCTCGCCGAGCGGCGCGCCGTCCATGGCGAGCGCGACGATCACCCGCTCGCTGCGCGTGGCGGCGTCCGTCCCGGCGAGATCGAGGGCGACCTTGTAGCCGTCTTTCGCCTCGGCCAGGACAACGTCGGCCATATGGGGGCCGCGGATGTCCTTTCCGCGGGGCGCGCCGACTTTCGCGAGCAGGTCGCCGAGAAGCGGGCCTTCGTAGACGTGGCGGACGCCGTGCTGCTCGACCTCGACTTTTTCGCGCGGCATGGCGGCGAGTTCTACGAGCGTCAGCTCGGCGCGCTCGCCGTCGAGCCCGCGCAGCGCGAGCGTCGGCGCGTCGGCGGCGCGCAGGGCGCATGAGGCGAAAGCTGCGAACAGCAGCAGGGCGAAGGCGGCGCGGCGCATTCGGAACTCCTTCGGCGAAGCGCCCTTATAGCGCTTGTCAGGCGCCGGCGCCCATGAGACGCTTTCCCGACGCGCGCCGCGCGGCGCGCGAGGAAGCGCGGCGTCCCCGCATTGCGAGAGGAGCGAAGCGATGAATCATTGCCAGCCTTATCTGTCGGCGGCCGCGCTCGGCGTCGAGGACTGGGAGCGCAACGAGCTGATCGCGCTGGCTTCTCGCCTGCTCAACGAAGACGTCGCGCTCGACATGACGCGGGCGGCCTCGGACTGCGGCTCCGTCGGCTGCGTCGGCGGCCACATGGCGCTGGCGCACGGGATGTCGGCGCTCGGCGCGCGCCGCTACGTGCAGGACGCGGCGCAGGCGGATTCGGCGCTGGCGTCGCTGTTCTTTCCCGACCTCACGGTGAACAAGGCGCATCCGGGCTGGCGCGCGCGGCCCGTCGAAGCGGCCCACGCGATCCTCAACTTCCTCACCACGGGCGCGCCTGACTGGGACGGGGCGATGGGCGCGCGCGCCGCGTCGCGGCGGCGTACGCGCTCGAACGTCATGGCGCCTGCCTGACCCAGGCGGGAGGAGCGTCGCGGTCGAGCCATTCGAGGAAGCCGGAGTTCACCGAACTCGGCGCGATCTCGGCGACGCAGTTGAGATAGGGCGCGACGGCGGCGACGATGGGCTCGACGACGGCGCGCATGTCGTCCTGCGTCTTGACGATGAGGAGCGTCTCGGGCTCCTCCTTGATCTCCTCGCCGAAACGGTAGGCGCAGGTGATCGGCATCCAGTTGCAGCACACCGCCGCGCGCTGCTCGAGGAGGGCGCGGGCTATGCGCCGCGCCTCGTCGTCGGTGTTGAGCGTGACGTAGAAGATTTTCATGAGCGGGTCCGGGCGCGAGAGCGCCCGGATAAGATCATGCGCGAAGGGCGGGGGTCAACGCGGCCCGCCCGCGACCCTCAGGCGGCGAGCCCGATCGAATCGGCCTTGGCGAGCAGCGCCTCGGCCATGCGGATCGAGGCGATGTCGATGAGGCGCCCGTCGAGCGAGACGGCGCCCTTGCCGGCCTTGGCGGCCTCGTCCATCGCCGCCAGGATGCGGCGCGCCTTGGTGACCTCGGCGTCGGACGGCGTGAACACCTTGTTGGCGAGCTCGATCTGCGAGGGGTGGATGGCCCACTTGCCCTCATAGCCCAGCACGGCGACGCGGTTCGCGGCGGCGATGAAGGCGTCGGGATCGTTGAAGTCGCCGAACGGGCCGTCGATCGGGCGCAGGCCGTAGGCGCGGCACGCGACCATCATGCGTGTCTGCGCCGCGTGCCAGGGATCGGCCCAGAAGTAGCTGCGGTTTCCGTTCGCGTCCTTGTCGGTGAGCACGCCGTAGTCGGGGTTGACGCCGCCGATGACGGTGGTGCGGGCGCGGGTGGAGGCGGCGTAGTCGGCGACGCCGAAGGACATCGCCTCGAGCCGCGGGCTCGCCTGCGCGATCGCCTCGACGTTGGCCATGCCGAGCGCCGTCTCGATCAGCACCTCGAAGCCGATCTTCTTCGTGCGGTTCTTCGCCGCCTCGATCTGGGTGACGAGCATGTCGAGGGCGTAGACGTCCTCGGGAACGCCGACCTTGGGGATCAGGATCATGTCGAGGCGCGGACAGGCTTCGACGATGTCGACGACGTCGCGGTACATGTAGTGCGTGTCGAGGCCGTTGATGCGCACCATCATCGTCTTGCGGCCCCAGTCGATCTCGTTGAGGCCCTGGATGATGTTCTTGCGCGCCTGCTCCTTGTCGTCGGGAGCGACGGCGTCCTCGCAGTCGAGGAAGACGATGTCGGCGGCCGAGGTCGCGGCCTTCTCGAACAGGCCCGTGTTGGAGCCCGGCACGGCGAGCTCGGAGCGATGCAGGCGAGGCGTCGCCTGCGGGACGATGGTGAAGCTCATTGGATCACACCTCTGTGTTGGGAGCGGGACGCGATCAGCCTGTCGCGCCGAGGCCGCTCGAAATGCAGTTGATGGAGAGCAGGAGGTTCGACTTGAACGCCTCCTTGCTCAGTTCGTCCGGCGCGGCGCGGAAGGCCCGCAACAGCTCGACCTGCTCGCGGTTGATCTTGTTGATGGTCGGCAGCCGCGTCGCGAGGCGGTTGGAGTAGATCGGGAAGCGTTCGCCGATCTCCTCCTCCTCGGTGATGGTGAGCACCATCTCGCGCGTCAGCCTGTATTCGCGCGTCACCATGGCGAAGATCTCCTCGCGCACGTCGTCGTCATAGACGAGCTCGGCGTAGGCGCGGGCGATGTCGAGGTCGACGAGGGCGAGCGTCTTCTCGACCTCGCCGACGACCATGTGGAACAACGGCGATTCGGCGAACATCTGCCGCAGCAGGGCGAGGCCGCGCTCCTTGCGCACCTCGACGAAGCTCGCGAGGCCGCTGCCGACGCCGTACCAGCCGGTCACCACATGGCGGTTCTGCGACCAGGCGAACACCCAGGGAATGGCGCGCAGGTCGGCAAGGGTGCGCGCGCCGAAGCGCCGCGCCGGACGCGAGCCGATGTTGAGCATCGAGATCTCGTCGAGCGGGCTCGCCGACTGGAAGTAGGTCAGCAGGTCCTTGTGGTTAATGAAATTGGCGTAGGCCGCGTGCGAGGCGCCGGAGAGGGCCTCCATCGCCTCCTCGAACTCGGCCCGCTTGGCGGAGCTCGCGCGCTGCGAGGTCAGCGCGTGGTCGAGCACGCTCGCCGCCAGCGTCTCCATCTGGTAGGCGGCGGTGCCCTTGTTGGCGTATTTGAACGACACCACCTCGCCCTGCTCGGTGACGCGCAGGCGGCCGCGGATCGAGCCCGGCGGCTGCGCGGCGATGGCCTTCGCCGTCGGCGCGCCGCCGCGGCTGACCGAGCCGCCGCGGCCATGGAAGAAGGAGATCGGGATGCCCGCCTCGTCGCCGATCTTGGTGAGCTTGTCCTGCGCCTTGGCGAGCTCCCAGTTCGACGACAGGAAGCCGCCGTCCTTGTTGGAGTCGGAGTAGCCGATCATCACTTCCTGCACGCCGCCCTGCATGCGGGCGCTGCGCCGCACGAGCGGCTGCGACAGGAGATCGCGCATGATCTGCGGCGCGGCGCGCAGGTCCGTGATGGTCTCGAACAGCGGCGTGATCGGCAGCAGGCAGGCCTCGACCCGCGTCGCGTCGTGGTAGAGGTCGGCCTCCTTGGCGAGCAGGTAGGCGCCCAGCACGTCGGCGGCCGAGCGGGTCATCGACAGGACGAACGAGCCGAAGGCCTCGCGGTCGAACTCCTCGTTCGCGTCGCGCGCGAGGCGGAACATGCCGAGCGTCTCCTCGGCCTCCGGCGGCAGGACGCGGCGGACCGGCGCGCCGCTGCGCGGACGCGCCAGCTCGGCGAGGATCCAGGCCTTCCATTCCTCCGATTCGGGCGCCGGCGGCTCTCCCGCCTCGTCCGGGTTCATCGCCCGCCACAGCGCCTGCAGGGCGCTGGTGAGCTTGGTCGTGTTCTCGCGCAGGTCGAGCCTTTGCGCGCGGAAGCGGAAGATCTCCGCCGAAAAGCGCACCGGCCGCACGATATCCTGGGCGACGCCCGAGCAGCCGCTCTGCGTCAGCGCCTGCTCCATCACCGAAAGGTCCGCGATCAGCTCGTCCGCGGTGAGGTAATGGGGGCCAGCGACGGGCCGGCCTTCGTAGAGCGCGAGGGTCGCGCCGATCTTGGCGTGGGCGCAGGTGAGGAACTGGCGGTAGGGCTCGCCGGGATTGCGCTGCGCGATTCCGGCCCCGTCGCCGCTTTCGGCGAGCGCGCGGGCCAGCGCCTCGCGAAAACCCTGCGGCGTCGGCAGCGCGCGCTCGGAGATCGACAGGTTCTTCATCAGCGCGGCGAGCTTCTGCTCATAGAAGCGCAGCGGCGCCATCGCGTTCTCGGTCAGCGCCCGGCGGGTCACCTTGTTGGTGACGAACGGGTTGCCGTCGCGGTCGCCGCCGATCCAGGAGCCGAACTGGAAGAACTGCACGAGCGGGAAGGATTTGTCGGGATAGAAGCGGCGCAGGGCGCGGTCGAGCTTCTTGAGGAGTTCCGGGACGCCCTCGAACAGCGTCTCGTGGAAGAAGTGCAGCCCCCAGGCGACCTCCTGCGCGACGGAGGGCTTCTCGAGCCGCAGCTCGCCGGTCATCCACAGGAGCTCGATCTCGTCGCGCAGCTGGTCGATGATCGCGGAGCGCTCGCGCGCCGTCCAGCGCGGCTGCTCGAGCTCGACGAGCAGGCGGTAGATGCGCCGGTGCTTCTCGAGCACCGTGACGCGCTTGGCCTCGGTCGGGTGGGCGGTGATGACCGGACGCACGCGCGTTCCGGCGAGCTTTTCGGCGACGTCCTCGGCCGACACGCCGAGCCGCGCCGCCTTGGCGATGACGTTGGCGAAGCCGCCCTGCACCGCCTGCTCGCCGAGCTCGCGCTCCGTCTGGCGGCGCCCGCCCATCGCCGCGTCCTGCTCGATGATCGACAGCAGCTGGAACCAGATGCCATGCGCCTGGAAGGCGCGCGAGAGGACGTCGGGGGCGGCGCCGCGCGTCGAGGCCTCGCCGGTCAGGATCGGCGACATCTCGGGATGATGGCGCTGCACCACCTCGAGCAGGAGCTGGCGCAGGAGCGAGGCGATCTTCTCGCCGCTGGGGGCGCCGTCGGCGACGAAGTCGCCGGCTGTCTGGGCGGCGCGCGTCTCGGCTTGGGTGTCGTTCATGGCGGGCGCTTCCTTCGCGTCAGGACGGCGTTTCGCGCCGCGGCCCGACGGCGCGGCGCCTTCCCGGCCGGCCGCCGTTGGGCCGGCGCAGGTTCTGGGCCCGTCCGGCGCGGCCGGGCGGGCGCTCGCGGGAAGATCCCGGAACGGGACGGCCCGCGCGCGGCGCGGGCGTCCGGCGTCAGCCGGCGTGAGCCGCTTGGGGCGCCTTCGCGGGGGTCGTCGGACGCCCCAGCACCTTCGCCATCGTGGCGCCGAGTTCGCTCGGGCTCGGGGCGACGGTGAGGCCGTAGGACTTCATGATCTCCGACTTCTCGGCGGCGCTGTCGCCGGAGGCGGAGATGATCGCGCCGGCGTGGCCCATGCGGCGGCCCTTGGGGGCGGTGAGGCCGGCGACGTAGCCGACGACCGGCTTCGTCATGTTGTCCTTGATCCAGGCCGCGGCCTCGGCCTCCTGCGGCCCGCCGATCTCGCCGATCATCATCACGGCTTCGGTCTCGGGATCCTGCTCGAACAGCATCAGATGGTCGAGGAAGGCGCTGCCGTTGATCGGGTCGCCGCCGATGCCGACGCTGGTCGAGACGCCGATGCCGAGCTCCTTCATCTGCGCGGCCGCCTCGTAGCCGAGCGTGCCCGAGCGCGAGACGATGCCGACCGAGCCCTTCATGTAGATGTGGCTCGGCATGATGCCGAGCATCGCCTTGCCGGGGCTGATGATGCCGGCGCAGTTGGGGCCGACCATCATGGTGCGGCGGCCGCGCTGGTAGCGCAGCAGGTAGCGCTTGACGCGCATCATGTCCTGCGCCGGAATGCCGTCGGTGATCGAGCAGACGAGGCCGATGCCCGCGTCGGCCGCCTCCATGATCGCGTCGGCGCAGAAGGCCGGCGCGACGAAGGTGATGGAGACGTTGGCGCCGGTGGCGCGCACCGCCTCCTTCACCGTGTTGAACACCGGGCGGCCGAGATGCTCCGTGCCGCCCTTGCCCGGGGTCACGCCGCCGACCACGTTGGTGCCGGTCTCGATCATCTCCTTGGCGTGGAACGTGCCCTTGTCGCCGGTGAAGCCCTGAATCAGAACCCGGCTGTTTTCGTCGATCAGAATGCTCATCGATTTTCTCCTCGAGCCGGCCGCGCCGCCGTCTCCGGCGTGGCGCGGCGGCTTTTCCGGGTTCAGTTCACGGTGCGGGCGGCGGCCTCGGAGCTCGCCTTGACGGCGGCGGCGGCGGCGTCGGCGAGCGTCGTCGCCGAGATGATCGGCAGGCCGCTGTTGACGATGATGTCGCGTCCCGCGTCGGCGTTGGTGCCGGACAGGCGCACCACCAGCGGCACGTTGACGTCGAGCGTGCGGCAGGCCTGCACCACGCCCTCGGCCACCCAGTCGCAGCGGTTGATGCCGGCGAACACGTTGACGAGGATCGCCTTGACGTTCTTGTCGGACAGCACGAGGCGGAAGGCCGCCGCGACGCGCTCGGGAGAGGCGCCGCCGCCGACGTCGAGGAAGTTCGCCGGGGCGCCGCCGGCGTATTTGATCATGTCCATCGTCGCCATGGCGAGGCCCGCCCCGTTGACGATGCAGCCGATGTCGCCGTCGAGGCCGACGTAGTTGAGATTGTGCTCGGCCGCCTGCACCTCGCGCGGATCCTCCTGGGAGTGGTCGCGCATGTCGGCGACCGTCGGGCGGCGGAACATCGCGTTGTCGTCGAACGACATCTTGGCGTCGAGCGCCAGCACGCGGTCGTCCTTGGTCACCACCAGCGGATTGATCTCGACCATCGTGGCGTCAAGGTCGCGGAAGGCGCGGTAGCAGCCGAGGATGCATTTCACCGCGCGGCTCATCTGCTTCAGGTTGAGGCCGAGGCCGAAGGCGAGCTCGCGCGCCTCGAAGGCCTGCAAGCCGACGGCCGGCTCGACCACCACCTGGAGAATCTCCTCCGGGTGCTCCTTGGCGATCTCCTCGATCTCCATGCCGCCGAAGCGCGAGGCGATGATGCGCACGCGCTCCACCTTGCGGTCGAGCACGAAGCCGAGGTAGATCTCGCGCTCGAACGGCTCGGCCGCCTCGACGTAGACGCGCTGGACGATCTTGCCTTCGGGCCCGGTCTGGTTGGTTACGAGCGTCTTGCCGAGCATGTCGCTCGCCGCCGCGCGCACCTCGTTGTAGGTTTTGCAAAGCTTCACGCCGCCGGCCTTGCCGCGGCCGCCCGAGTGGATCTGCGCCTTCACGGCCCAGTTCCAGCCGCCGAGCTCGGTCGCGCAATACACCGCCTGGTCGGGGCTGTAGGCTACCGCGCCGCGCGGAGTCGCGACGCCGAAGTTGGCCAGGATCTCCTTGGCCTGATACTCGTGAATGTCCAGCTTCCCCTCCTCCGGTTGATGGACGCGTCGCCGCCGCGCGGCAGACCGCTCGTCCCGCATTTTCTTTCGCAGCGCAGTATATGCAGCGCGTTATCCTTGACGACGCCAGCTATGGGCATGATGCCGCAGCGGCGGCGAAGAATATCAGCCGCCTCGGTGCTTGGCCATCGCCAGGCGACGACGACGGGCGGCGCCGGACGACCTTATAGCGCGCCGCCGCGCCGTTTCGCTCCTTTATTTTTTTTTTTTTCTCCTCAGTTTATTTAGGCTCGGGGCGAGCTTGCGGGCGCGGCTAAAAGCGCGGATAAGAACGCGACGATTACGAAGCGTGGATCTCAACTCGCCATGACGCTCGACCCCGGCAAGCTTCTTCTCGACATGTTCGCGGCCGCCGTCGCCGCGGCTGCGCCGGAAAACCGCCTGCCGCCGCATCTGCCGGCGCGGCCGAAGGGCCGCACCATCGTCGTCGGGGCGGGCAAGGGCGCCGGGGCGATGGCCAAGGCCGTCGAGGACGCCTGGGACGGCCCGATCGAGGGGCTCGTCGTCACCCGCTACGGCCATGGCGCGCCGTGCAAGCGCATCGAGGTGGTCGAGGCCGGCCATCCGGTGCCGGACGCCGCCGGCCGCGAGGCCGCCGAGCGCATCCTGGCCATGGTCCAGGGTCTTTCCGCCGACGATCTCGTGCTGTGCCTGATCTCGGGCGGCGGCTCGTCGCTGCTTGCGCTGCCGGCCCCGGGCGTGAGCCTCGCCGACAAGCAGGGCCTCAACAAGGCGCTGTTGAAGAGCGGCGCCAACATTTCCGAGATGAATTGCGTGCGCAAGCACCTCTCGGCGATCAAGGGCGGCAAGCTCGCCGCGGCCGCCGCGCCGGCGCGGGTCTGCGCGCTGCTGATCTCCGACGTGCCCGGCGACGATCCGAGCGTCATCGCCTCGGGGCCGACGGTCGCCGATCCGACGACCTCGGCGGACGCGCTCGCCATTCTCGAGAAGCACGCCATCGCCGTTCCGGACAATGTGCGCGCCTGGCTCGAAAGCCCGCAGTCGGAGACGCTGAAGCCCGGCGATCCGCGCCTTTCCGGCGTCGAGAACGTGATGATCGCGACGCCGCAGATGTCGCTCGACGCGGCGGCCGAGGTCGCGCGCGCGGCGGGCGTCGCGCCGATGATTCTCGGCAACGACATCGAGGGCGAGGCGCGCGAGGTCGCCAAGGTGCTCGCGGCGATCGCCCGGCAAGCCTATCATTTCGGCCAGCCCGCGCCGACGCCGCTCGCGTTGATCTCGGGCGGCGAGACGACGGTCACCGTGCGCGGCTCCGGCCGCGGCGGGCGCAACGCCGAATTCCTGCTGGCGCTCGGCGTCGCGCTCGACGGCCATCCCGGGATCAGCGCGCTCGCCGCCGACACCGACGGGATCGACGGAACGGAGGACAACGCCGGCGCGCTGCTCTTTCCCGACAGCCTCGCGAAGGCCGCGGCGCTCGGCGTCAGCGGCAAGGCGCGTCTCGCCGACAACGACGGCTACAGCTTCTTCCAGTCCCTCGGCCAGCTCGTCGTCACCGGGCCGACGCGCACCAATGTGAATGATTTCCGCGTCATCCTCGTTACGCGCTAGGCGCGCCCGCAAGAAACGGGGGCGCGTCGCCGCCGCAGGGCGCGGCGCGCGGCGGCACAGGGCGAGTATTGGCTGAGTTGATCCGGCGGGAGGCCCGCCGGAGGCGTGCGCGCCCGCGACTTGAGATTGTTGGGCGTTTCGTGGATACTACTAAAGTAGTGTTAATGGAGGATATCGAATGCCGGGCCGTCATTTTCTCTTCGTCCCCGGGCCGACGAACGTTCCGGAGCGCGTCCAGCGCGCCATGGTCGTGCCGATGGAGGACCATCGCTCGCCGAAGTTCCCGGAGCTGACGCTGCCGCTGTTCGAAGGCGTCCGCAAGGTCTACAAGTCCAAGGACGCGCAGATCTTCCTGTTCCCGTCCTCGGGCACGGGCGCTTGGGAGTCGGCCTTCACCAACACCCTGTCGCCCGGCGACAAGGTGCTGATGTCGCGTTTCGGCCAGTTCAGCCATCTGTGGATCGACATGGCCCAGCGGCTCGGCTTCGAGGTTCAGATCCTCGAGGAGGAGTGGGGCACGGGCGTGAAGCCCGAGAGGATCGAAGAAGTCCTGCGCGCCGACAAGTCGCATGCGATCAAGGCCGTCTGCGCGACGCACAATGAGACTGCGACGGGCGTCACCTCCGACATCGGCGCCGTGCGCAAGGCGATCGACGCCGCCGGCCATCCGGCGCTGCTGTTCGTCGACGCCGTCTCGTCGCTCGGCAGCATCGACTTCCGCCAGGACGAGTGGGGCGTCGATCTCGCGGTGTCGGGCTCGCAGAAGGGCCTGATGCTGCCGGCCGGCATGGGCGTGCTCAGCGCCAGCCAGAAGGCGCTCGCGGCTTCGAAGAAGGCGACGTCGAAGCGCTGCTACTTCGACTTCGACGACATGATCAAGGCCAACGCGACCGGCTACTTCCCCTATACGCCGCCGCTGCCGCTGCTCTACGGCCTGCGCGAGGCGCTGGCGATGATCGAGGAGGAAGGCCTCGAGAACATCTTCGCTCGCCACGCCCGCCTCGCCGGCGGCGTGCGCGCCGCGGTCAAGGCCTGGGGTCTGACGCCCTGCGCCAAGGAGCCGAAGTGGAACTCCGACACGGTCACGGCGATCGTCGTGCCGCAAGGCCATAACGCGGTCGAGGTCATCAGCACGGCCTACCGCCGCTACAACCTCTCGCTCGGCGCGGGCCTGTCCCAGCTCGCCGGCAAGGTGTTCCGCATCGGCCACCTTGGCGATCTCAACGAGCTGATGGTCGCCGGCGCGCTCGCCGGCGCCGAGATGGCCATGGCCGACGTCGGCGTCCCGGTCCAGCTCGGCGGCGGCGTCGCCGCGGCGCAGCACTTCTGGCGCTCCTCCGCGGCCGCGCCGGCCAAGGCCGCCTAAGAGACCGCCCGAGCTCCCCGCCGGAGCTCCAACGACCGCCGCCGCGCCATCCCGGCGCGGCGAAGCCTCAGGCCCCGCGCGGCGTTTCCGTCGCGCGGGGCCTTCTCCAGAAAAACCACAGGCCGCCAAGGCCCGCGCGGAGGCTTCGCACCTTACGTCGCGCCCGGATCAGGAAGCGCCGTGCAACATTCGATCGTCTTTCTCGACCGCTCCACCCTTGAAGCGAATGTGCGGGCGCCGTCCTTTCCGCACACCTACAAGGAATATGACGTCACCGCGCCTGAGCAGATCGTCGAGCGCCTGAAGGGCGCGACGATCGCCATCACCAACAAGGTGCCGCTGCGCGAGGCGACCCTCGCGGCGCTGCCCGACCTCAAGCTCATCGCCGTCGCGGCGACCGGCACCGACGTCATCGACAAGGCCTTCGCCAAGTCGCGCGGAATCGTCGTGTCGAACATCCGCAACTACGCCTTCAACACCGTTCCCGAGCATGTGTTCGCGCTGGCCTTCGCCTTGCGCCGCAACATCGTCGCCTATGTCGAGGACGTGCGCGCCGGCCGCTGGCAGGAATGCGACCAGTTCTGCTTCTTCGACCATCCGATTCGCGACATGCGCGGCTCGACGCTGGGGATCGTCGGCTATGGCGCGCTCGGCAAGTCCGTGGCCAAGATCGCCGAAGCCTTCGGCATGAAGACGCTCGCCTACGACGCGTTCCCGCAGCCCGGCCTCGTCGATTTCGAGACGGTGATCCGCGAGAGCGACGTCATCACCCTGCACGCGCCGCTGACGCCCGAGACCAAGAACATGATCGGCGCGAGGGAGCTCGGGATGATGAAGCCCACCGCGTTGCTCATCAACACAGGGCGCGGCGGCCTCGTCGACGAGCAGGCGCTGGCCGACGCGCTGACTAAGGGGAAGATCGGCGGCGCGGGCTTCGACGTGCTGACCGTCGAGCCGCCGAAGCAGGGCAACGTCCTGCTCGACCTCAAGCTTCCCAACCTGATCGTCACGCCTCACGTCGCCTGGGCGAGCCGCGAGGCGATGCAGATTCTCTCCGACCAATTGATCGACAACGTAGAGGCCTTCGCAGCCGGCAAGCCGCAGAACGTCGTCGAAAGCTGAGCGAAGCCAAAACTCCTGACGCAAGGTGCTCGAATGGCCTCGGACATTGAAATCGCCCAGCGCGCCAAAATGGAGCGCATCACAAAAATCGCCGCGGAGAAGCTCGGCGTCGACGACGAGCACCTTGAGCCCTACGGGCACTACAAGGCGAAGGTTTCGCTCGACTATGTCGACAGCCTGAAGGACAAGCCGGACGGCAAGCTGATCCTCGTCACCGCGATCAGCCCGACGCCCGCCGGCGAGGGCAAAACGACCACCACGGTGGGGCTCGGAGACGCGCTGAACCGCATCGGCAAGAAGGCGACGATCTGCCTTCGCGAGCCCTCGCTCGGACCGGTGTTCGGCATGAAGGGCGGCGCCGCCGGCGGCGGCCACGCGCAGGTCGTCCCCATGGAGGACATCAACCTCCATTTCACCGGCGACTTCAGCGCGATCGCCTTGGCGCACAATCTGCTTTCCGCCATGATCGACAACCACATCCATCACGGCAACGCGCTCAACATCGACGTTCGGCGCGTGACCTGGAAGCGCGTCGTCGACATGAACGACCGGGCGCTGCGCGACATCACCATCGCGCTCGGCGGAACCGCCAACGGCTTTCCGCGCCAGGACGGCTTCGACATCGTCGTCGCCTCCGAAGTGATGGCGATCTTTTGCCTCGCCACCTCGATCAAGGATCTCAAGGAACGGCTCGGCAAGATCGTCATCGGCTACACGATCGACCAGAAGCCGGTGCATGCGCGCGACCTCAAGGCTCACGGCGCCATGGCCGTGCTGCTCAAGAACGCGCTGAAGCCGAACCTCGTGCAGACGCTCGAGAACAATCCGGCCTTCATTCATGGCGGCCCGTTCGCCAACATCGCCCACGGCTGCAACTCCGTGCTCGCCACCAAGACCGCGCTGAAGCTCGCCGACTATGTGGTGACCGAAGCCGGTTTCGGCGCCGATCTCGGCGCCGAGAAATTCATCGACATCAAATGCCGCAAGTCGGGACTGCGCCCGCAGGCGGCGGTGATCGTCGCGACCATCCGCGCGCTGAAATATCACGGCGGAGTCGACGTCAAGGAGCTCAGTAAAGAGAATCTGGACGCGCTGAGGAAGGGCCTCTCCAACCTCGAGCGCCATGTCAACAACATCCGCAACCATTATGGCCTGCCGGTCGTCGTCGCGATCAACCACTTCGTCGCCGACACGGACGGCGAGGTCGACCTTCTGAGGAGGAGCGTCGCGGATCTTGGCGCGCCGGTCGTCGTCTGCCGTCACTGGGCCGAGGGCGGCAAGGGCGCGGAGGAGCTCGCCCGCGTGGTCGTCGACCTCCTCGAGAAGGTCCCGAGCGACTTCCACTTCGTCTATGACGAGGAGCTTCCCCTGCTCGACAAGGTCGCCGCCGTGGCGACCAAGCTTTACGGCGCGGCCAAGGTGACGGCCGAACCGAAGGTGGTCAATCAGCTCAAGAAGCTCGAAGCGGCCGGCTACGGCCATTTTCCGATCTGCATAGCGAAGACGCAATATTCCTTCGCCACCAACGGAGCGCTGCTCGGGGCGCCGAGCGGGCACAGCATCAACATCCGCGAGGTGCGGCTCGCCGCCGGCGCCGAGTTCATCGTGCTCGTGTGCGGCGACGTGATGACCATGCCGGGCCTGCCGAAAGTCCCTTCGTCCGAGAAGATCGACCTCAACGAGAACGGCGAGGTGGTCGGCCTGTTCTGACGCCGCGGCGCCTTCCGCTCCGGCGGATCGGAAGGCGCCTTCCGCCGTCAGGCCCGCGCCGCCGCGGCCGCGAGGCGCGCATCGAGGGCGGCGAGATCCAGCCGCTCCGTCCTGAGCTTGCGTTCGAGCTCGATCAGGATCGTCCGGCTGCGCCCGCCGAGCGCCGCCGATCCGCGCGTCTCGCCGAGGTCGCGCTCGGAGCGCCGCACCAGCTCGGCGGCGGCGTCGCGCCGCGCCTTCATGGCTCCGAAATCCTCCGTCATCGCATCCCCTCCTGGTCGGAGCGGCCTCGCCGGACGCCGGCCGCGCCGCCGCCGCGCGCCGTTCCCGCACGAACGCTTCAGCCGGCGGGCGAACGCCGCTCCCCGCGGGTCGGCGCGCCCGGCGCGCGAAAGCCTCGCGCCCGCCTCATCCGACTTGACCTTGGCTCTGCGGCCATTGTGGGGCGGCTCAGGAGCGCGCCATCAGCTCCACGGCGAACGCGTAGATGCGCCAGCGCGCCTCCTGCGGCAGGGCGGCGAGCGTCTTCAGATAGGTCACGCCCGCCTGGCACAGCTCGTCGTCGCCGAGCGGCGGATCGTAGCTGCGGCCGTCGAGCAGAGCGCCTATGGCGGCGTTGGAAAGGCCTTGCGCGCGCAGCGCGTTCTCCAGCGCGCGGAAGTCCTCCTCCTGCGGCGCCGGACGCCTCTCGGGGCGTTCCGCGCCGTCCTTGATCGCGGCGAGCCCGCTCTGCGCCAGCGCCAGCAGAAGGGGCCGATGGTCGCGCGCGAAGGCGACGAAATCGGCGTGTCCGCCGCCGTAGAGAAAATCGACGCACAGCCGGCGGTCCTGCGCCGCGAGGGCGCCGAGGATGGCGCGCCGCGCGTCGAAATAGCGGTCGAGCGCGGCGCCGTCCGCGCGCGCGGCGAGGACGCCATGCGACCGGCGCAGGTCGCGCGCCGCCTCGATCGCCAGCGCGTCCACGTCGTCGCTTTCGCCCGGCCGCTCCGACGCGCGGGAGAGGAAAGCCTCGTAGTCTGACGGATAGGCCGTCTTGAGAGCGTCGAAATAACCGCCGTAGTCGGGCGAAGCGGAGGCGAGGCGTTCGACCGCGCGCCGGCTGGCGGCGATCTCCTGCGGTCCGGGGACGGCGGAGCCGTCGGGGCGCGCGCCCCAATAGGCGAAGCCCAGAATGACCGCGACGAGCGCCGCAAGACCGAGCAGAGCGACGCGCAACAGATTCATCCGGCCCCTCTCTCCCGCGTCGTCCGGCGCCGCCGAGGCGGCGGCGGAAAGTTTAGCGCACAAGCGTCCGCGCCCGGCAAGGGCGGGCGCCGCCCTCAGCTTGCGGCGGCGAGCCGCTCGAATCCCCTGGCGAGGTCGTCCTTGAGGTCCTCGACGTCCTCGAGCCCGATGCTGAAGCGCAGCGCCGGCCCGCCCGGGCGCCAGTCCGTCGCCGTGCGGTAGGGGCGGCAGTCGAAGGGGATGACGAGGCTTTCGTAGCCGCCCCAGGAAAAGCCCATGCCGAACAGCTCGAGCCCGTCGAGCATGGCCGCCACGGCTTTTTGCGGGGCGGGGCGAAGCAGCACGGAGAACAGCCCGGAGGCGCCATGGAAGTCGCGCCTCCACAGCTCGTGGCCGGGACAGGAGGGGAAGGCCGGATGCAGCACGCGCGCGACCTCGGGGCGCGCCTCCAGCCAGCGCGCCATGGCGAGCCCCTGGCTCTGCGCCTCGCGCAGGCGCAATTCGAGGGTGCGCAGGCCGCGCAGGGCGAGGAAGACGTCCTCGGGGCCGGGGCACATGGCGAAGGCGTCGGCGGTCGCCTGAAGTTGCGGCAGGAAGCGCGCGTTCGCCGACACGAGGCCGAGAAGCAGGTCGGAATGGCCGGAGAGATATTTGGTCCCGGCCTCGATCGCGAGGTCGACGCCGCGCGCGTGCGGCGGGAAGAACAGCGGCGTCGCCCAGGTGTTGTCGAGGATCGAGCAGATTCCGCGCTCGCGCGCGAGCGCGGCGATCGCCGGGACGTCCGGGACCTCGAAGGTCTGCGAGCCGGGCGTTTCGAGGAAGACGACGCTGGTGTTCGCGCGCATCAGCCGCGCGACCTCCGTCCCCATGAGCGGGTCGAAATATTCCGTCTCGACGCCGAGACGCTTGAGGACGCCGTCGCAGAAGATGCGCGAGGGGCGATAGATCGAGTCGACGACGAGGATGTGGTCGCCGGCCGCGACGACGCTCATCAGGGCGAGCGTGACGGCGGCGAGGCCGGTCGGCGCGAGGACGGTCCCGGCCGCGCCGGAAAGCTCGCTCCATGCGTCGGTCAGCGCCTTCGTCGTCGGCGAGCCGGCGGTGCCGTAGGTGAACGGGGCGTTCCGCGTCACGAGATCGTGATACGTCGGGAAGAGCACCGTCGAGCCGCGATAGATCGGGGTGTTGACGTAACCGAACTGTTCGGACGGGCGGCGTCCGGCGCCGACGAGGCGCGTGCGCAGGCGGCGGCCGTCCCGGCCTTCATGATCGGCGTCGCTCATCCAATGGTCCCCGGGGCTTTGACGCGGCGCAAACTGCAAGGCGAAAGCCGCGCCCGTCAAGCCCGCGCCCGCGCGCGCCTCAAGGCCGGTTCAGGCTTGACCCTGTCGGGCGATGGCTTCTAGTTGCTCGCGCGCATGGCCGCCGCGCGAAATCGGCGCCAGGATCAGGGAGAGCCCGCCGCATGTCGAAAGCCGCCCGAGCGCTCGCCGCCGTTCTTCTTCTTGCGGGCCTTTGCGCGCTCGCGGCGCCGTCCGCCGCGCGGGCGGGACTGCTCGACCAGGTGAAGGCGCGCGGACAGGTGGCCTGCGGCGTCAATCCGGGCGTCGCCGGCTTCAGCCTGCCCGACGACAAGGGCCAGTGGACGGGAATCGACGCCGACTTCTGCCGGGCGCTGGCGGCGGCGATCTTCAACGACCCGACCAAAGTGAAATTCATCCCGCTGTCGGCCAAGGACCGCTTCACCGCGCTGCAGTCCGGCGAGGTCGACGTCCTGTCGCGCAACACGACATGGACGCTCTCGCGCGAGACGGGACAGGGCTTCCTGTTCGCCGGGATCATCTATTACGACGGGCAGGGCTTCCTCGTGAAGAAGTCGCTCAACCTGTCCTCGGCGCTGGAGCTTTCCGGCGCCTCGATCTGCGTGCAGCAGGGCACGACGACGGAGCTGAACCTCGCCGACTTCTTCCGCGGCGCCAACATGAAATACGAGCCGGTCAATTTCGCCAACGCCGACGAGGCGCTACGCGCCTTCGAAAGCGGGCGCTGCGACGCCTATACGACCGACGCCTCCGGGCTCCACGTCGAGCGACTCAAGCTCGCCAAGCCCGACGACGCCGTGGTGCTCCCGGAAATCATCTCCAAGGAGCCGCTCGGCCCGGCCGTGCGTCAGGGCGACGACGAATGGTTCAACGTCGTCAAATGGACCCTCTTCGCCCTCGTCAACGCCGAGGAGCTCGGCGTGACGGCGCAGAACGTCGACGAGAAGGCGAAATCCGACCGTCCGGAGGTGCGCCGCCTGCTCGGCTTCGAGGGCAATTTCGGCGAAGGGCTGGGGCTTACCGCCGACTGGGCCTATCGCATCGTCAAGAACGTCGGCAATTACGGCGAGATCTTCGAGCGCAACCTCGGCGAAGGCTCGCCGCTCAAGATCAAGCGCGGCGTCAACGCGCTGTGGATGAGGGGCGGGCTGCAATACGCGCCGCCGATCCGCTAGGGCCGGGCGCTTGACGCGGGCCGCCGGCGCCTTCCCGACGCCTGTCGAACGTCGGCCGCGCCTCTGGAACGACGTCAGGGCGCGGGGGCTGCTCGCGCAGCTTCTCTTCGCCGCGATCGTTCTCGTCCTTGGCGTCGTCGCCGTGCTCGACCTTCGCGCCAACATGGCGGCGCGCGGCGTGCCGACGGATTTCGCCTTCCTCGGCCAGCCGGCCGGCTTCGACGTCAACCAGACGCTGATCGCCTACGGCGCCGGCTCGACGTATGGCCGGGCCTTCCTCGTCGGCCTTCTCAACACGCTGCTCGCCTCCGCCGTCGGGCTCGTCCTCGCCACCGTCCTCGGATTTTTCATCGGCTTCGCGCGGCTCTCCGACAACTGGATCGTCGCGCGCGGCGCGCTCGCCTATGTCGAGCTCGCGCGCAACACGCCGCTGCTGCTGCAATTGCTGTTCTGGTACAACGCCGTGCTGAAGCCGCTGCCCTCGCCGCGCGAGTCGCTGGCGCTGCCGTTCGGCGCGTTCCTCAACAATCGCGGCCTGTTCGCGCCGGCGCCCGTGTTCGAGCCGGGCGCGGGGCTGGTCGGCGCGGCCTGCGTCCTCGCTCTCGCGCTGTTTTTCGCCTTGCGCGCCGTTCCGCCGCGACGGCTCGCCGCGCCCTGGCGCATGGCCGCCCATGGCGCGGCCTGCGCCTTCGCGCTGGTCCTGCCGCTCGCCGCCTTCGTCGCCGCCGACGCGCCGGTCGGCTTCGACCGGCCGCGCCTTGTCGGGTTCAACTTCGCCGGCGGCATGCGCCTGACGCCGGAATTCGTCGCGCTCACCCTCGGGCTGGGGCTTTATACGGCGGCCTTCATCGCCGAGGTCGTGCGCGCCGGAATCGAGGCCGTGCCGAGAGGCCAGCGCGAGGCCGCCGAGGCGCTCGGCCTGACCCACGCGCAGGCGCGCCGGCTCGTCGTCATGCCGCAGGCGACGCAGCTCATAGTCCCGCTGCTCACCAACCAGTATCTGAACCTCATCAAGAACTCCTCGCTCGCGGTGTTCATCGGCTACCCCGACCTCGTGCAGGTGTTCGCCGGCACGGCGCTGAACCAGACCGGCGCCGCGGTCCAGATCATCTTCATGACCATGGCCGTCTACCTCGCGATCTCGCTGCTCGCCTCGCTCGCCATGAACCTGTACGGCCGGCGCCATGCGCCGAGGGAGCGCTAGCATGGCGCGCGGCGCCGCCTCCGGGGAGCGCGAGGGCTTCCTCTACCTGCGCCAGGCGCCGGCCCCGCCGCGCCCGCCGCCGGCCCCGCGCGCGAGCCTGCCCGAGCGGCTGCGCGAAAACCTGTTTCACGGCTGGCGGGCGAGCCTTTTGACCCTCGCCTGCCTCGCGCTCGCGGCCGCCCTCGCGCCGCCGCTGCTGCGCTTCCTCGTCTTCGACGCGGTGTGGAGCGCGCCGGACGGCGAAGCCTGTCGCGCGCCGGGCGCCGGCGCCTGCTGGGCCTTTATCTGGCGCAAGCTCCCCTATTTCATCTACGGCGCCTATCCGGTCGGCGAGCGCTGGCGCGTCGACGCGACGATGCTCGTCGGCGCGGCGCTGGCCTTCTGGCTGCTGCGCCTCTCCGCGCCGCGGCGCGGCCTCGCGGCGCTGCTGTTCTTCGGGGCCTATCCCATCCTCGCCTTCGTCCTGCTGCATGGCGCGCCGGCGCTGGGTCTGCCGCGCGTTCCGACCGAGCTCTGGGGCGGCGTGTTCGTCAGCCTTCTCGTCGCGGTCGTCGGCATGGTCGTGTCGCTGCCGCTCGGCGTGCTGCTGGCGCTCGGCAGGCGCTCGCGGCTGCCGCTGCTCAGCCTTTTCTGCGCCGGCTTCATCGAGATCGTGCGCGGCGTGCCGATGATCACCGTGCTGTTCATGGCCAACACCATGCTGCCGCTGTTCGTGCCCGAAAATCTCGCGCCCGACCGGCTGCTGCGCCCGCTCATCGGCGTCGCGCTGTTCGCCTCCGCCTATATGGCGGAAGTGGTGCGCGGCGGCCTCGCCGCGATCCCGCGCGGCCAGTACGAGGCCGCGGCGGCGCTCGGCCTTTCGGCTGCGCAGGCGCAGCGCTTCGTCGTCCTGCCGCAGGCGCTGCGCGCGGTGATCCCGGGCGTCGTCAACACCTTCATCAGCCTGTTCAAGGACACGACGCTCGTCGCCGTCGTCGGCGTGTTCGACTTCCTGCGCACGATCGACGCGGCGCGCCTCGATCCCGTCTGGGCCGGGCCGACCATCGCGGCGACGGGCTACGCCTTCGCCGCGCTGTTCTATTTCACCTTCTGCTTCGCCATGTCGCGCTATTCGCGCGCGCTGGAGGGGCGGCTCTCGCACGGGAGGCGACGCTAGATGCCGGAGCGGAACGCGAAAGGGGCGCTGCGGACCAGCCCGCCGCCGCGCCTCGCGCTGGAGATGATCGACGTCAACAAATGGTACGGCGACTATCACGCCCTGCGCGACGTCAACCTGAACGTGGCGGCCGGCGAGCGGATCGTCGTCTGCGGGCCGTCGGGCTCGGGCAAGTCGACGCTGATCCGCTGCGTCAACGCCCTCGAGGCGCATGAGGGCGGGCGCATCGTCGTCGAGGGGGTCGAGCTGTCGGGCGACGTGCGGCGCATCCACGAGATCCGGCGCGAGACCGGCATGGTGTTCCAGCAGTTCAACCTCTTTCCACACCTGACCATTCTCGAGAATTGCGCGCTCGCCCCGATCCATGTGCTGAAGACGCCGCGCGCGGAGGCGGAGCGCAAGGCGATGGCCTACCTCGAGAAGGTGCGCGTCGCCGACCAGGCCGGCAAATATCCGCTCCAGCTTTCGGGCGGTCAGCAGCAGCGCGTCGCCATCGCCCGCGCGCTGTGCATGTCGCCGAAGCTCATGCTGTTCGACGAGCCGACCTCGGCGCTCGATCCCGAGATGGTCAAGGAGGTGCTCGACACCATGGTCGAGCTCGCCGAGGACGGCATGACCATGGTTTGCGTGACCCATGAGATGGCCTTCGCGCGGCAGGTCGCCGACCGCGTCGTCTTTATGGACGAGGGCGCCATCGTCGAGATCGACCGGCCGCAGGCGTTCTTCTCCGGGCCGCGCCACCCGCGCGCGCGCCAGTTTCTCGGCGAGATTTTGTAGGACGCAGGGAACGCGCCGGCCGCCCCGCGCGTTATACGGCTTGAAGCAAAGGTCAAGGCGCGGCGTGGCGCCGGCGGAATGCGCATGGAGGGCGCGATGAAAACGAAACGCGGCGCGAAGGCGCTGGTTCTCACGGCGCTGGCGGCGGCGTGCGTCTACGGCTTCGGCGGGCGCTGCGCCAGCGCCCAGACGCTCGGCGGCCCGCCGCCGGGACGGCCGTTCAACGCGCTCGACCATACGATGAGCTCGCTCGAGGATCTTCAGGCGGACGTTCGCGCGCGCGCCGGCTGGCGCGAGGCGCAATGGGTCTGCCAGCCTTCGGGCGGGTGCGTCTGGCACGCCGGCTACTGGGGCCCGCCGCCGGCGCCGCTGCCGCCGCCGCGCACCGGCTATCTGACGATGCAGTCGCTCTCGGGCTTTCCCTGGATCGGTTACGCGCCGCAATAGCGTTCACGCCGCGGCTGCGTCTTGTCGCTGGCGGCGACGCCAGCGGACGCCGCCGTCCAGCGTGAAGTCTAACGGTAACGGGCGAGCCAGTGCGCGTAGGGCGGCGGCAGCGTCGCCCAGGCTGGATTTTCGACGCCGAGAGCCTTCGCCGCCATATAGGGCCAATGCGGAGTCTCCAGCATCGGCCGCCCCAGCATGACGAGATCGAGCTTGCCGTCGCGCACCAGCGCATCGGCCTCGTCCGGCTTCGAGATGTACCAGCTGGTGGTTCCGGGCAGCCCGGTCTCACGACGCACCCGCTGGGCGATGTCGGCCATGAAGTTCGGCGCCCACGGAATTTTCGCGTCCGGCGTGTTGAAGCCGATCGACACGTCGACGAAATCGAGCCCCTCGGCCTTCATGCGCCGGAGCAGGGCGATCGACTCCTCCAGCATGGCGTCGCCGCCGTCGAACTCGACCACGCCGAGGCGCACCGTCAAGGGACGGTCCTCCGGCCAGACCTTGCGCGCCGCGACAAGGGTCTCGATCAGATAGCGGGCCCGATTCTCCGGCGAGCCGCCGTAGGCGTCGGCGCGCTGGTTGGAATGGGGCGAGAAGAAATTTTGCGCCAGATAGCCGTGCGCCATGTGCAGCTCGAGCCACTCGAAGCCGAGGTCGCGGGCCCGGATCGCCGCCTTCACAGTGTCGGATTGAACGCGCGCGATGTCGTCGAGGCTCATCTCCATGGGGACGCGGTCCAGCCCTCCGCCGAACGCGAGCGCAGAGGGCGCTATGGTGGTCCAGCTGTTCGGCTGGCCTTCGGCGATGTGGTCGTCGCCTTCCCAGGGGCGATTGGCCGACGCCTTGCGGCCGGCGTGAGCGATCTGGACGCCCGGCGCGGCGCCGCCCTCGCGAATAGCCACGACGACGGGACGCAAAGCGTCCGCCTGGGCGTCGTTCCACAGGCCGAGATCGCCCCAGGTGATCCGGCCTTCGGGCGCGACGGCGGCGGCCTCGACGACGACGAGGCCGGCCCCGCCTCGCGCGAGCGACGCGTAATGGACGCGGTGCCAGTCGCCGATCAGGCCGTCGCGCGCCATGTACTGGCACATGGGAGAAACCGCCACGCGGTTTCGCAGGGTGACGCTCTTGAGCGTATAGGGATCGAACAGGCGCGCCATCAGGACCTCGACATTGCTTGCGAGGTCATAGTTCGATATTTTTCGAACAAAGGCAAGGCCGAGTTCGATATTTATCGAACAAGGGCGACGGCGTCGAAAGGATGTCCATGACGACGAGGGAGCATGGTTCGTCGCGGCCCTTGAGCCTCGAGCGGGTGCTGCATGCGCTGGGGGACCCGGTGCGGCTCGGCGTCGTGCGCCAGCTGGCCAGCGAGGGAGAGTGCAGCTGCGCGGCCCTGAACAACGGCCGTCCGAAATCCAGCATGTCGCACCACTTTCGGGTGCTGAAGGAGGCCGGGCTGATTCAGAAGCGGGGCCAGGGCGCGACGCATATGAACTCGCTGGACCGCGCCGCGATCGACGCAGCCTTTCCGGGCCTGCTCGCCGCGGTGCTTGGCGTTCCGGCCGACTGATGGAGCGCTCTTAACCGCTCGCCCGACGCGATGTGACGCCAGTCGAGGGCGCGGCGGCCCCATCGGGCTAAGCGTCCGCTCGCGGCCCTGGCGGGCGCCGTTCAGACGGGCTGCGCCAATTCCCGGCGATACTGTCGCGGCGGCGGCTTCAGCGGCCGAGCGCCCGCTTGGCCGCCTGCTTGGCCACGCGCATCGTTCCGACCGTCGCGCCCTTGGCGACGTCGGCGGCCCAGGAGCGTCCGGGCGCGCGCGGCGACAGGCCGAGCCGGCGCAGATGGTAATTGGCGAAATAGATGTCCGCGCAGCGCCAGTGCGAATATTCCATGTTGAGGCTGAGCGTCACCGAAATTCCGTCGTGGTTCTGCACCCAGTGGGCGCCGTGCGAGGGCACGTGCAGCGCGTCGCCGGGAAGCAGCGTGAACTTCTGCGCGACCTCTTCGGCGCGCTTCTTGTAGGTGCCGGCCGAGATCGTCTTGCCGTAATATTCCTCGATCTCGCGCTCCGTCGTCACGCTGCGGTCGTTGGGGTCGCACACCCAGACGTCCTTGCCGCCGTGGATCTGGACGATGAAATTCATCTCGGCGTCGAAATGATAGGGCGTCTTGCGGCGCGGCGAGGTGACGAAGGCGAGCATCTCGGCGCTGGAGAGCCGGCTCGAGAGCTCGGGGCCGGCGACCTCGCGCGCGAAACGCTCATAGCCGTCGAGCACCTCCTGGTAGCGCGGATCGACCTCCATATGCTTCATGACGATCCACGCGCCCGCCGTCTCGATGCGGTCGATCAGCTGCGGGATCGGCATGTCGGGCTCGGGCACGGAGCCCCATTTGTCGGTCAGCGACAGGTCGCCGGCGTCGGCCCAGAGGTCGCCCGGCCGCTTGGCGGCGGCTTCCGCGACCCTGGTCAACGCCTCCACGGTGAACAGCGGATGCTCGGCGAGCGGGTGCTTCGCCAGGAACGGGCGGCGCTGCATCGCCGCGCGGCAGACCTCGATCGGCTCGACCGTGCGCCATCCCGTCTGCGGCGAAGCGGCGTCGGCGGCGTCGATGGGTTGCGTGAGCGACATGGATCTGCTCCGGCGGAAAGTTAAGCTGCGGCGTTATAGCACGAATCGTCCGTTTCGCGGAGGCAGTCGTGACCCAAATGCGGGATTTCGCCAGGCCTCGCGCGTGGGACCACGGCGCGAAAGGCGGGGACAACGCCGCGGCCACGGCCAATCGACCGGCGAAGCTGCTAGGCTGCGCCGGCGCCGCGACCGTCCGGCGCGCCCTGGACCGCCCATGACCAAAGTCGTAGCGCCGGCGCAAGCCGGCTTCGTCCATCTGCACGTCCATAGCGCCTATTCGCTGCGCGAGGGCGCGATGACCGTCGGGCGGCTCGTCAAGCTCGCGCTCGCCGACGCCATGCCGGCGCTCGCGGTCACCGACGCCAACAATCTGTTCGGCGCGCTGGAGTTCTCCGAGAAGCTCGCCAAGGAGGGAATCCAGCCGATCGTCGGCGCCGAGCTCGCGGTCGACTTCGGCGACGGCGCGCTGATGGCCGCACGCGGCGAGGAGACCGGGGCAGGCCGCGCGCGGATCGCGTTGCTCGCCGCGAGCGAGGAGGGCTACCGCAACCTGATGGCGCTCGTCTCCTGCGCCTGGCTCGATCCGGCGCCGGGCGCCGAGCCCCATGTCGCCCTCGCGCGGCTCGAAGGGCGCGCCGCGGGCCTGATCGCGCTGACCGGCGGTCCCGGCGGCCCGCTCGACAGGGCTTTCGCCGCCGCGCGTCCGCGTCAGGCGGTCGCGCGGACGCAGGCGCTCGAGGCGCTGTTCGGCGACCGGCTCTATGTCGAGCTGCAGCGCCACGACCTGCCAGCCGAGCGCGAGGTCGAGCCGCGCCTCGTCGACCTCGCCTATCGCCGCGGCCTGCCGCTCGTCGCGACCAACGAGCCCTATTTCGCGGCGCCTGAAGACTATGAGGCGCATGACGCGCTGATCTGCATCGCCGAGGGGACGGTGCTCGGCGACGGCTCGCGCCGCCAGCTCTCGCCCGAGCATCGCTTCAAGACGCGCGGGCAGATGCGCGCCCTGTTCGCCGACCTGCCCGAAGCTTGCGACGCGAGCGTCGAGATCGCGCGGCGCTGCGCTTTCCGCCCGCGCACGCGCAAGCCGCTGCTGCCGCGCTTCTCGGCGGGCGGCGCGGAGGAGGAGGAGGCGGCCGAGCTGCGCCGGCAGGCCGAAGAGGGCCTTCGCGCGCGCCTCTCGGCGCACGGGACGGCGGAGGGCTTCAGCGAACAGGACTACCGCGACCGGCTCGCCTTCGAACTCGGCGTCATCGGGAAGATGAAGTTCCCCGGCTATTTCCTGATCGTCGCGGACTTCATCAAATACGCCAAGGCGCAGGGCATTCCCGTCGGGCCGGGGCGCGGCTCGGGCGCGGGCTCGCTCGTCGCCTATGCGCTGACCGTCACCGACCTCGACCCGATCCGCTTCGGACTGCTGTTCGAGCGCTTCCTCAATCCCGAGCGCGTGTCGATGCCGGACTTCGACATCGACTTCTGCCAGGACCGGCGCGACGAGGTGATCGCCTATGTGCGCCAGCGCTACGGCGCCGACCGCGTGGCGCAGATCATCACCTTCGGCTCGTTCCTCGCGCGCGGCGTGATGCGCAACGTCGGCCGCGTGCTCGAGATGCCGCTCGGCCAGGTCGACCGGCTCGCCAAGCTGGTGCCGCAGAACCCCGCCGCGCCCGTCAGCCTCAAGCAGGCGGTCGAGGGCGAGCCGCGCCTGAAGGAGGCGGCGCAGGCCGAGCCGCGTGTGGCCAAGATGCTGCAGATCGCCCAGACGCTCGAGGGGCTCTACTCCAACGCCTCGACCCATGCGGCGGGCGTCGTCATCGGCGACCGGCCGCTGGTCGAGCTCGTGCCGCTCTACCGCGACCCGAAATCGGACATGCCGGCGACCCAGTTCAATATGAAGTGGGTCGAGCCGGCGGGCCTCGTGAAGTTCGATTTTCTCGGCCTCAAGACGCTGACCACGCTGGCGACGACGGTGAGGCTCCTGAAGAAGCGCGGGATCGTGGTCGAGCTCGAAAAAATCCCGCTCGACGACGAAAAAACCTACGCCATGCTCGGGCGCGGCGAGACGGTCGGCGTGTTCCAGCTTGAAAGCGCCGGCATGCGCAGGGCGCTCGTCGAGATGCGCGCCGACCGCTTCGAGGACATCATCGCCCTCGTCGCCCTCTACCGGCCCGGCCCGATGGCCAACATCCCGCGCTATTGCGCCGTGAAGGCCGGCGAGGAGGAGGCGGACTACATCCACCCCCGGATCGAGGGCGTGCTCAAGGAGACTTTCGGCGTCGTCATCTACCAGGAGCAGGTGATGCAGATCGCGCAGATCCTGTCCGGCTACTCGCTCGGCGAGGCGGACCTCCTGCGCCGCGCCATGGGCAAGAAGATCAAGGCGGAGATGGACGCCCAGCGCGAGCGCTTTCTGCGCGGCGCCGTGGACGGCGGCATTCCGGCGCAAAAAGCCAGCGAGATCTTCGACCTGCTCGCCAAATTCGCCGACTACGGCTTCAACAAGAGCCACGCCGCGGCCTATGCGCTGATCGCCTACCAGACCGCCTGGTTCAAGGCGAACCATCCGATGGAGTTCCTCGCCGCCTCGATGACCCTCGACAAGGCCTCGACCGACAAGCTCGCCGAGCTCGCCGGCGAGGCGCGCCGCCACGGGGGAAAGGTCGAGCCGCCCTCGATCCAGCGCTCCTGCGCCGATTTCGAGGTGTTCGAGTCGCCGGACGGCGCGCTCGCCATCCGCTACGCGCTCTCGGCGGTCAAGGGCGTCGGCGACGGGCAGGCGCGCGCGCTGGTCGAGGCCCGCGGCGCGCGCCCGTTCGCCGATTTCGCCGACCTCGCCGGGCGGCTCGACCCGCGCGCGGTCAACCGGCGCATGCTCGAATGCCTCGTCTGCGCCGGCGCCTTCGACGACATGGAGGGCGACCGCGCCCGCGTCTTCGCCACCATCGACGCGATCATGGCGGCCGCGCAGCGGCGCGACGAGGAGCGCCGCGCCGGACAGTCGGCGCTGTTCGGCGGCGGCGAGGCCGACCGTCTGCCGCTGGCGAGGGCCGCGCCGTGGACGCTGGCCGAGCGGCTGCAGAAGGAGTTCGACACCGTCGGCTTCTTCCTGTCGGGCCATCCGCTCGACGCCTACGGCCCCGTGCTGGAGCGTCTGCGCGTGCAGACCTTCGCCGGCTTCTCGCGCGCCGTGAAGCTCGGGGCGGCCAACGGGCGGCTCGCCGCGACCGTGCTCGACCGCGCCGAGCGGCGCACCAAATCGGGCTCGAAGATGGGGATCGTCCAGCTCTCCGACCAGTCCGGGCAGTATGAGGCGATCCTCTTCGAGGAGGGGCTGCGGCAATATCGCGACCTGCTCGAGAAGGGCGCCTCGCTGCTTTTGTCGCTGCAGGCGTCGGTCGAGGGCGAGGAGGTGCGCGCCCGCATCCTGACGGCCGAGCCGCTCGACAAGGCGGCGGGCCGCGTGCGCAAGGGCCTGCGCATCGTGCTCGCCGACGAGGGGCCGCTGGCGGAGATCAGGCGCAGCCTGCGCGCCGAGGGCGACGGCGAGGTCGCGCTGGTGCTGCAGCGGCCCGACTGCGAGATCGAGATGAAGCTGCCGGGAAAGTACGGCGTCTCGGCGCAGGCGGCCGGCGCGCTGAAGGCGATCGCCGGCGTGCTCGCGGTTGAGCATGTGTAGAGGGCTGCCGCAGGGACGCTGAAACGGAGGACGCCGGGCGAACGCCCGGCGTCCTGCTTTGCGGATCGTCGCGCCCGGGGTCCGTTCAGGCCTACTGCAGCGCGCCGGTCAGGTCGCCGATCGGCTGGCCGCCCTGGCGCCTCACCGCCGCGTCGCGCAGGCGCACGCCGGCGAGCACGGGGAGATCGTAGCGCCTGGTCAGGAAGCGGATGATCGAGGTCGTGTCGTAGACCGTGTGGTCGACATAGCCCTTTTTCGCGTAGGGCGAGACGATCAGCGCCGGGATGCGCGAGCCGGGGCCGAAGCGGTCGCCCTTCGGCGGCGCCACATGGTCCCAGAAGCCGCCGTTCTCGTCATAGGTGACGACGACCAGCATGTTCCTCCACTGCGGGCTCTTCTCGAGACGCCGCAGGATGTCGGCGATGTGGCTGTCGCCGTCGAGCACGTCGGCGTAGCCCGGATGCTCGTTGAGGTTGCCCTGCGGCTTGTAGAACGACACCGCGGGCAGCTTGCCGGCGTCGATGTCGGCGATGAATTTCACGCCGCCGAGGCCGCCGTCCTTCAGATGCTCCGCGCGCGCGGCCGAGCCCGGCGCGTAAGCCGCGTAATAGTTGAACGGCTGGTGATGATACTGGAAGTTCGGGACCGGCGAGGCGTTTTGGCCGTCGAGCGTCGCCTGCCACGCGCCGCCGTACCAGGCCCAGGTCACGCCGGCGCCGGTGAGCAGGTCGCCGATCGTCTGGTTGCGCTGCGGCGGCAGCACGCTCGCGTTGCCGCGGTCGGCGTAGCGCGGATCCTGGCCCGAGGCCGGCTTGACGGCGCTCGGCTGATAGGGCGGCTGCATGGTGTTGACGGTGTAGAAATCAGGGGTGATCGCGCCGTCGTTGACGAATTTCGGCGCGCCGTCGATCGCCGAGGGGGGCGCGCCGGAGGCGACCTGCAGGCTGACGCCGTCGGGATTGACCGCGGCGATCGAGCCCTTGGCGACGCTCGTGTCGGCGTGCGCGTAGCGCGGCGCGCAGGAGCAGATCAGATACTGGTGGTTAAGATAGGAGCCGCCGAACGCGCCCATGAAGAAATGGTCGGCGAGCGTGTAGCGCCGCGCATATTTCCACAGCGGCAGGTCGCTCGAGTCGTAATGGCCCATGACGAGGCCGCCCGAGTCGGCCCAGGCGGCGAACTTGTCGTTGGCGCCGTTGTTGATTTGCATCTGGTTCTGGTAGAAACGATGCCACAGGTCGCGCGTCACCTTGTCGAGGCCGACGTCGTAGCCCTTCGGGTCGTCGATGCGGAACGGCTTGTTCGGCATGTTCTCGGTCTGCGCTTCGGTGACCGGCGGCGTCACGCCCGGAGCGGTGAGGCCGCCCCACACCGGCGGCAGCACCTTCAGGATCGAGCCGTCGCGGTCCTTCTGGCGGCGGAAGGCTGCGGCGGCCTGCGCGTTGCGCACGCCGTCGGCGCCCGGATAGAGCCCCCACAGATTGTTGAAGCTGCGGTTCTCTGCGTAGATCACGACCACCGTCTTGATCCTGGCGAGAGCGTCGACGGCGGCCTGCGGCGCCGCCGCCTCCTCGGCATGCGCCGTCGCCCCGCCGGCCGCGACGGCTCCCGCCGCCAGCGCGAAAAACCTGAAAATGCCCCTCATAACGCCCCCAACGCGTCACGTTCCGAATGGCGCATGCCGTTAGGCGCGTCGTGCGACACGCGTTTGACGCCCTGGACCGGTTCCAGACGCCAGCCGCGGCGTCATGCGCGCGTCATGCGGGAAGGGCAGTTTGCCGCTCCTCGACGCCGGAGCAGAAACGACATGAGGATGACGACGCCCGGACGCCTCGTTCTGGCGGCCTTCGCCGCGGCGCTGTTGGCGCATGGCCCTGCGCTCCGCGCCCGCGCCGCTTCGGCGCCGCCGGGGCCGGCCGCCGGGGCCGCCGAACCCGTCGAAGCTTCGCCCGCGACCGACCGCGCCGAGGCGTACAGGCGGGCGAGGGCGCTCGCCGACGTCGGCCGGCGCATGTTCGCCGACCGCTCCCTGTCGGGATCGGGGACGATGTCCTGCGCGAGCTGCCACGATCCCGCGCGCGGCTTTTCGCCGCCGAACGCGCTGCCGGCGCAATTGGGCGGCGTCAGGCTCGACCAGCAGAGCTTTCGCGCCGCCCCGAGCCTCACCTATCGCCAGACGACGCCGCGTTTCACGGAGCATTATCATGAGTCGGACGACGACGGCGACGAAAGCGTCGACGCCGGACCGACCGGCGGACTCACCTGGGACGGACGCGTCGACGGCGCGGGCGCGCAGGCGCTGATCCCTCTCATGTCGCCGGTCGAGATGGCCAATCCGGACCGCGCCGACCTCAGCCGGCGCATCGAGGCCGCCTATGGCGCGGAGCTGCGCGCGGCGCTCGGCCCGGCCATGCCGCAAAGCGCGCTCGAGGCCGGGGCTAAGGCGCTGCAGGCCTATCAGCAGACGCCGGAGGAGTTCTTTCCCTACACCAGCAAATATGACGCCTTTCTCGCCGGCGAGGTCGAGCTCTCGTCGCAGGAGAAGCATGGCCTCGAACTGTTCAACGACGAGGCCAAGGGCAATTGCGCGAGCTGCCACTTCAGCGTTTCGCCGCTGATCGGCGTGCGGCCCAATTTCTCCGACTTCGGCTTCATCGCCCTCGGCCTGCCGCGCAACATGAAGATTCCGGCGAACGCCGACCGGAAATTCTTCGATCTCGGCCTCGGCGGCCCGGAGCGCGCCGACTTCAAGGACAAGGACGAGTATTGCGGGCTGTTCAAGGCGCCGCCGCTGCGCAACGTCGCGCTGCGCCAGGTCTTCTTCCACAACGGCGCGGCGCGCGCCCTGCGCGAGGCGGTGGCCTTCTACGTCGAGCGCGACACGAAGCCCGAAAAATGGTATCCGCGCCGCGCCGACGGCAAGGTCGAGAAGTTCGACGACCTGCCGGCGCGCTGCCGCGCCAACGTCAATATGGACCCGCCGTTCGGCGGCAAGCCCGGCGATCCGCCGGCGCTGAGCGAGGCCGAGATCGACGACGTCGTCGCCTTCCTCGAAACCCTGACGGACGGCTACAAGCCGGCGTCCCGCCGCGCGAGCCGCTGACGCGCCTTCGGCTTGGCGGGGCCGGCCGAAAGCTCTACCATCGCGTGCGGAGAGCTGCGATGGCGCAATGGGATTTCGAGTCCGTCCTTGAGAGCGTCAAGGCGACGTCCTTCGATCCATCGCTCTGGCCGCGCGCGCTCGACACGCTGAGCCGCAGCGTGGGCGGCGCCGGCGCGGTCATCTATTCCAGGCGGGCGCTGCCGACCCGCCGCCTCGCCTCGCCCGACCTCGTCGACGTTATCGAAGACTATGAAAAGGGAGGCTGGCGCGCGCACGACCTTCGCGCGCGCGCCGTGCCGATCGCCCGCCGCGCCGGAGCGGTGGTCGATCAGGATTTCGCCAGCGCCGACGAGATGCGCCGCTCGCCGTTCTACGAGGAGTTCCTCGCGCGGCATAATCGGCGCTGGTTCGTCGGCCTCCCGCTCGAGGGCGGCTGGGGCGTGTCGATCCATCGCTCGCCGGCGCAGGGGCCGTTCCTGCCCGAGGAGGTCGCGCGCCTGCGCCGGCTCTCGCCGGCCTTCTCCGAGGCTGTCTCGCTCGCCCGGCGGCTCGGCTTCGCGCGCGTCGAGGGGCTCGTGCAGGCGATGGAGCTCATGGGGCGCCCCTGCGTCGCGCTCGACGGCGGCGGCCGGCCGCTGCTCGCCAACGAGGCCGGCGAGGCGCAACTCGCGCTCTGGCTCGACGTGGCGAGCCGCCGGCTCGCCTTCGCGGACGGCGCGAGCCAGGCGGCGTTCGACGCGGCCGTGGCGGCGGCGCTCGGCGATCCGCCGGCCTCCCGCCTCGTGTTCGTGCGCGAGCGCGGCGGCGACAGGCGGGCGCTGCGCGTCGAGCCGCTGAACGACGTGACGCGCTTTCCTTTCGCCGACGCCGGCGCCCTCGTCATCTTCGAGCGTCCGCGGCCTTCGGAGGAGGAGGAGCTGGAGGGGCTCAAAAAGACGTTCGGCTTGACCCGGTCGGAGGCGCGTCTGGCGCGCGAGCTCGAGACGGGCCGTCCTCTCCTCGACGCCGCGCGCGCCGCAGGCCTCACCTATGAGACGGCGCGCTCCTATCTGAAGGCGATCTTCCTGAAGACCGGGACGCGCCGGCAGGCGGAACTCGCCGCCCTGCTCGCGCGCCGCCCGCAGGCCGATTGAGCGCATGGGGAGCGCATAGGACGCTCGCGGCAAGAGGCTGGTTCTTGTGATTTTTTGGTGATTTGCGAGCGCCCTATGCGGAGGGAAAATCGGCCGTTTCGCGGTTGCGAAAAACCCTCGTTTGGGGGCGCCGCCGCGTATGTCGTCATTAAATCGAAAGGCGCGGCTTGCGTCTCGCCCGAGCTGTGAAATTCTTGTAGACTACGCTCAACTTGCGCCCTTCGAGGGACGCGATGCGTATTTTCGACATTGATTTTCTTTCGCGCCGCCTGCAACAGGCCGCGCTCGACCCGGCCGAATGGCCGCTTGCGCTGGACGACGTTAGCTGCGCCGCCGGCGGCGCGGGGGCGGTTTTGTTTTCGCTGAGCAGCCGGCTGCCGGGGCCTCTGGGATCGCCGGATCTCGACGAGATGACCGCCGACTATATCAAGGGCGGCTGGTACGAGCGCGACGATCGCTACGTCGCCGTGCCGGCGATCCTGCAAAACGGCGTCGGCGTCGATCAGGACTTCACAAACGCGGACGATATCCGCAGATCGCCCTATTATCAGGATTTTCTCGCTAAGCACGGGCGCCGCTGGTTCGCCGGACTGGGCTTTCGCACCGAGGGGGACGGCTGGGTGTTGTCGATTCAGCGCACGATCGCCCAAGGGCCGTTTTTGCGCGAGGAGACGCAACAGCTGAAAGCATTGCTGAAACCGCTTGCGGAAGCGGCGACGCTGGCGAAAAAGCTCGCCTTCTCGCGCGTCGCCGGCCTGGCTGATGCGCTGGAGCTGATCGGGCAGCCCTGCATCGTGTTCGACGAGCGCGGCTGCGTGCTGACGATCAACGCGCTCGCGGACGGACTCGTCGATGCGCTGATCGACGTGCGCACGCGCATGCTTTCCCTTGGCGACCCGCGCAGTCAGGCGCGCTTCGATTTTCTTCTGAAGGCCGCGGCGCAGGGCATGACGCATCCTTCGACGCCCGCCGTCGCGGCCGTGCGCGACCGTTATGGCGTGCGTCATGTCGTGCGCGCCATCGCGCTGCATGGCTGGGCGCGCTATCCCTTCACAGGCGCTCGCGCGCTGGCGCTGTTCGAAGCGCGGCGACCAACAGGAGAGGCCACGCAGGCGGCGCTGCGCGCGGCCTTCGGCCTGACGCCGGCCGAGGCCCGGCTCGCGCTCGCGCTGGTCGACGTCGGGTCGCTCAAGGAGGCCGCGCGCCGCAATCATGTGACGTATGAGACGGCGCGCACCTATCTGAAGGCGATCTTCCTGAAGACCGGGATGCGGCGGCAGGCCGAACTCGCCGCGCTCATCGCGCGATGCCTCGTCTGAAGGCGTCTCGCCAGAAGGCCGGGCGGATGGGCGCGCCGGCGAAAATGGATTCGCGCTTTCAAATTGAGAAGAAACCGCCGGCGCGCCCTGTCCGGGATGATCGTCCGAGCGAGGACGCCGCCGCAATCCCCAGCCGGGGAGGGCGCCTCAAAATCGCGGCAGGTCCGGGAACGGCAGCGCCCCGCCTTTCACGTGCATAAAACCCATCTCGGCGCAGCGATGCAGGGTCGGGAAGACCTTGCCGGGGTTCAGAAGCAGCTTCTCGTCGAAGGCGCATTTGACGCGGATCTGCTGGTCGAGGTCGATCTCGTCGAACATTTCCGGCATCAGGTCGCGCTTCTCGACGCCGACGCCGTGCTCGCCGGTGAGCACGCCGCCGACTTCCACGCACAGCCTGAGAATATCCGCGCCGAAATCCTCGGCGGCCCGCAGCTCGCCGGGCTTGTTGGCGTCATAGAGGATGAGCGGATGCAGATTGCCGTCGCCGGCGTGGAAGACGTTGGCGACGCGCAGCCCGTGCCGCTTCGAAAGCTCGGTTATGCCGGCGAGCACCTTCGGCAGCTCTTTTCGCGGTATGGTGCCGTCCATGCACAGATAATCGGGCGAGATGCGCCCGACGGCGGGGAAGGCCGCCTTGCGCCCCGCCCAGAAGACGAGGCGCTCGGCCTCCGACGTCGAGACGCGGCACTGCGTCGCCCCGCGCTTCACGGCGATCGCCTCGACGAGGCCGACGAGGTGGTCGACCTCGACCGGCGGACCGTCGAGCTCGACGATCAGCATCGCCTCGGCCTCGCGCGGATAGCCGGCCTCGACGAAGTCCTCGGCCGCCTGGATGGCCGGATTGTCCATCATCTCCATGCCGCCGGGGATGATCCCGGCGGCGATGACGTCGGCGACGCAGGCGCCCGCCGCCTCGCTCGAGTCGAAGGCGACGAGCAGGGCGCGCGCGCATTCCGGCTTGCGCAAGAGGCGCACGGTGACCTCGGTGACGACGCCGAGCATCCCTTCCGAGCCGACGACGAGGCCGAGCAGGTCGAAGCCCTCCGAATCGAGGAAGGCGCCGCCGAGCCGCACGATCTCGCCGTCCATCAGCACCATCTCGACGCCGAGCACATTGTTGGTGGTGAGGCCATATTTCAGGCAATGCACGCCGCCGGAGTTCTCGGCGACGTTGCCGCCGATCGAGCAGGCGATCTGCGAGGACGGGTCCGGCGCGTAATAGAAGCCGGCGGCGTCGACCGCGCGGCTGATGGCGGCGTTGGTGACGCCGGGCTCGACCACGGCGACGCGGTTCTCGAAGTCGATTTTCTTGATGCGGTTGAACTTCATCATCGAGACGAGGACCGCGTCCTGAAGCGGCAGCGCGCCGCCCGAAAGCGACGTGCCGGCGCCGCGCGGCACCACCTTCACGCCCTGCGCGTGGCAGTATTTCAGCACGGCCTGAAGCTCGCCGACCGTCGAGGGCAGCACGACGACGAGCGGCAGGTTGGCGTAGGCGGTGAAGGCGTCGCTCTCGTAGGGGCGTCGCCCGACCTCGGCGTCGATCACGCCTTCGCCCGGCACGATCGCCTTCAGGGCGGCGACGATCGCGTCGCGGCGGGCGATGATGGACTGGTCGACGTCGAGCTGCATGGATCCGCTCCGTGGCCGTCATTATGGCGCCTGCCGCGCGCCGGCGCACCGGCTTCGAGGCGTTTATTCCTTCCGCGTCTAGAACTCTAAAATAATCTTTAAAATTCAAATCGCTGAGAGTCGGCTACCTGACATATGCGGCCGCTACCCGGACGCGTCGCGGCGGACGAACGCCGCATGGGGAGCGTTTTCATCATGTCCAGCAAATCCTTTGCGGCGCGAGGGCCGCGCGGGCGAGCCGTTCTCGCCGTCGCCCTCGGCTGCGTCGCCCTGGGGCCCGTCGCCGCCTACGCCGACGACACGGCGGAGGAGATCCGGCTGCTCAAGGCGCAACTGCGCAAGCTCGAGGCGAAAGTGGACGCGCAGGCCCGCGAGGAGCGCCGGCAGGCGAGCGCGGTCAAGACCCAGGCGGCCAAGGCCCAGGCGGCCAAGGCGCAGGCCGCGTCCACGGGCGGCTCCGGCGCCGGCATGCCGACGGTGGCCATCGCGCCGCTCACCGGCGCGCCGGCCTATGGCGTCGCCGCGCGGCGCGCCGCGGTCACCGGCATGCCGACCAACGGATCGCCGAGCCTCTTCATCAACGGCGTCAGCATCACGCCGGGCGGCTTCTTGGCGATGGAAGGCGTGTACCGCAGCCGCTTCGTCGGCGCCGACATCGCGACGCCGTTCCAGAACATCCCCTACGGCAACGTGCGGACGGGCCAGACCGACGAGTTCCGCTTCTCGGCGCGCCAGAGCCGGGCTTCGCTGCTCGTCAAGGGCGACGTCGATCCGCAGACCCATCTCTCCGGCTACGCCGAGATGGATTTCCTCGGCGCCGCGCAGACCGCGAACTCCAACGAGAGCAACTCCTTCAACCCGCGCCTGCGCCACCTTTACGCCGCCGCCGACTGGGACAGCGTCGGCCTGCATCTGCTCGCCGGCCAGACCTGGTCGCTGGCCACCGCCGACGCCAAGGGCATCATGCCGCGGCAGGAGATTCTTCCGCTCGGGATCGAAGCGCAGTACGTGCCGGGCTTCGTCTGGACGCGCACGCCGCAGGTGCGCCTCGTCGGCGAGCTCGGCGGCGGCTTCTGGGCCGGCGTCTCGGCCGAAAGCCCGGCGACGACCTTCGGCGGCTACACGACGGTCGGGACGGAGGCGGACACGCTGCCCTCGACGCTCGTCTACAACGCCGCGCCTCCTGGCGGATCGCTGTTCAATTCGGCCAACGCGATCTCGCTCAACCACATTCCCGACATCCTGGGCAAGGTCGCCTACGACGCCAGCCTCGCGGGCCACGACGTGCATCTTGAGGCCTTCGGCGTCTATCGCGATTTCTACTCGCAGGTGAACAATTACAATTACAACGTCTCCGGCGGCGGCGGCGGCGGATCGATCGCGGTCGCCATCGTGCCGAAGATGCTCGAGGCGCAATTCTCGGGAATGACGGGCCGCGGCATCGGCCGCTACGGCGCCGGCCAGCTGCCTGACGTCACGTTCAACTGGAACGGCACGCTCGCGCCGATCTCCGAGACCATGCTTCTTGCGGGCGTCACCTACCATCCGCTGCCCGGCCTCGACCTCTACGCCTATGCGGGCCAGGAGACGCAGAACGCGACCTATTCGACGACCTATAACGCCGACGGGTCGGCGAATCCCTTCGGCCTCGGCAATCCGCTGTTCGTGAACTCGGGCTGCTGGACGCCGGGATCGACGGCGTGCAGCGGCATGGTCAGGCGGCTGCGCCAGATCACCGGCGGCTTCTGGCAGAAGATCTATCAGGGCGACTTCGGCCAGCTGCGCGTCGGCATGCAGTATTCCTTCACGCAGAAGACCGGCTTCAACGCGGTCGGCGGCGCCGCGAACGCGAGCGAAAATATCCTGCTCGGGAGCCTGCGCTACTATCCGTTCTAGCCAAAGCAGGCGGCGCCTCGTCCGGGGCGCCGCTTGGCGGGGCCGCCCTTGCGTTCGCGCTGGCGCGGCCCTATAAGCGCGCCATTCCACACGCGGATCGCGCGACCCTGCATGAAGGGCCGCTTCCGGTGGCGTTTTTCTATGGGGGCGTTTCTTTTCAGGGGAACGAGGCCCGGCCGAAAACCGCCCACACGCTCCGCGGCGGCTCAACCGGAGAAAGCTCATGTCCCTGCCCGACTTCACCATGCGCGGCCTGCTCGACGCCGGCGCCCATTTCGGCCACCAGTCCCACCGCTGGAACCCGAAGATGGCCCCCTACATCTTCGGCGCGCGCAACAACATCCACATCATCGACCTCGCCCAGACGGTGCCGCTGCTGCATCAGGCGCTGAAGGCCGTCTCCGACACGGTCGCGCGCGGCGGCCGCGTGCTGCTCGTCGGCACCAAGCGGCAGGCGCAGGACGCCATCGCCGAGGCGGCGCGGCGCTCGGCGCAATATTACATCAATTCGCGCTGGCTCGGCGGCATGCTGACCAACTGGAAGACCATTTCGGCCTCGATCCAGCGCCTGCGCAAGATCGAGGACATGCTGCAGGGCGGCGCCGCCGGCCTCACCAAGAAGGAGCGCCTGATGATGTCGCGCGAGCGCGACAAGCTCGAGAAGGCGCTCGGCGGCATCAAGGAGATGGGCGGCCTGCCGGACCTCATCTTCGTGATCGACACCAACAAGGAGCAGCTGGCCATCAAGGAGGCCGAGCGCCTGCGCATTCCGGTGGCGGCGATCCTCGACACCAATTGCGATCCCGACGGCATCACCTATCCGATCCCGGGCAACGACGACGCAGGCCGCGCCATCGCCCTTTATTGCGACCTGATCGCCCGCGCCGCGCTCGACGGCATCGCCCGCGGCCAGGGCGACTCCGGCGTCGACTTCGGCGAGGCGGCCGAGCCGCTTCCCGAGGAGCTGCCGGCCGAGGCCGCCGCGCCCGAGGCCTTCGAGGCCCCGGCCGAGGCGTTCGAGCTTTTGACCGCGCCGCGCGGCGCCCCCGACGACCTCGGCAAGCTGCCCGGCGTCGGCCCGCAGGTTGTCAAGAAGCTGAACGACGGCGGCATCTTCCATTTCTGGCAGATCGCCGCGATGACGCCCGAGCAGGCGGAGAAGACCGACCACGACCTCAAGCTCGGCGGGCGCGTCGCGCGCGACGGCTGGGTCAATCTCGCGCGCAGCCTCGTCGCGGCCTGAGGCCGCGTCGCCCGCTGACGCTTCATGAATTCTGGGGAATCGAGAACGATGGCGACCGTTACGGCGGCTATGGTGAAGGATCTTCGCGAGAAGACCGGCGCCGGCATGATGGATTGCAAGACCGCCCTCAACGAGGTCGACGGCGACGTCGAGGCGGCGATCGACTGGTTGCGCAAGAAGGGCCTCTCCAAGGCCGCCAAGAAGAGCGGCCGCGTCGCCGCCGAGGGCCTCGTCGCGGTCGCGACGCGCGGCGCGCAGGGGGCTGTCGTCGAGGTCAACTCCGAGACCGACTTCGTCGCCCGCAACGAGGAGTTCCAGGCGCTCGTCCGCGCGATCGCCCTCGTCGCCCTCGAGAAGGGGCTCTCCGACGTCGAGGCGATCAAGGGGACGCATTATCCGGGCGGCGGGACCGTCGCCGACGCCATCGCCAACGCGGTGGCGACGATCGGCGAGAATATGACGCTGCGCCGCGCCGCGACGCTCGGCGTCGAGCATGGCGTCGTCGGCCATTACGTGCACAACGCCGTCTCCGAGGGCCTCGGCAAGATCGGCGTGCTCGTCGCGCTCGAATCGAAAGGCGACGCGGACGCGCTTTCCGGGCTCGCCCGGCTCATCGCGCTGCATGTCGCGGCGACCGCGCCGCTCGCGCTCGACCCCTCGCAGCTCGATCCGGCCGTCGTCGCCCGCGAGAAGGCGGTGCTCGCCGACAAGAACGCCGGCAAGCCGGCGAACGTGCTCGAGAAGATCGTCGAGTCGGGCCTCAAGACCTATTACAAGGAGGTCTGCCTGATCGAGCAGCCCTCGATCCACGCCGAGCACGCCAACAAGACCATCGGCCAGGTGGTCAAGGAGGCCGAGAAGGCGGCGGGCGCTCCCGTCGCGCTCAAGGGCTTCGTGCGCTACGCGCTCGGCGAGGGAATCGAGAAGCAGGAGAGCGACTTCGCCGCCGAGGTCGCGGCCGCCGCGAGCGGGCAGCTCTGACGCACGATTTCGTGTAGTCGATTTTAACGGCCGTCCGGGTCCTCCCGGACGGCTTTTCGCTGTGCGGGAGCGCGCGGGAGACGTTTGACGCGGCGCCCGAATCGCGGGAAACTTTTTCGCGCGTCGCGTGAGCCGGCGCCTCAAGCATGAAAGCCTGGAGTTGCGCCGATGAGTGGTTTCGCGCGCCGGACCGCCGGTTCCGGCTTGTTCTCCATCCTCGGGGTCCTCGCGGGCCTAGGGCTCGTCGCCGACGCCCTGACGCCGGCGGCCGCTCAGTCGACCCGCAAGGAATGCAGCGAGAAATATCAGGCGGCGAAGGCGGCCGGCTCGCTCGGCGGGCTGACATGGCCGCAATTCTACAGCCAGTGCGCGGCGCAAGCCCGCGGCGAGGCGCCCGCCGCTCCCGCCGCCGCGCCGTCTTCGACGGCGGCGCCGGCCAGCCCGGCCGCTCCGGCTCCGGCCCCGACCGTCGCCAAGGCGCCTCCCGCCGCTCCTGTCGCCCCCGCCGCTCCGGCTGCGGCCGGCGCGGCCGTGTTCCCGTCGGCCGTCTCGGCGACCTACGCCAACGAGAAGCCGGGGCGCGCGCGCATGAAGACCTGCCTCGACCAGTACAAGGCCAACAAGGCGACCAACGCCAACGGCGGCCTGCGCTGGATCCAGGCGGGCGGCGGCTATTACAGCCAGTGCAACGCCAAGCTGAAGGGCTGAAATACAAGCGATTTCAGCTAGTTGACTAAAAGCTGTAAATCGTTTGTATCCCCAAATTGTATCCCCATCGCGTGGGCGACGGTAGGGCAGGGGATCACTCCCCCGCCGCCCCCGTGCGTCGAATACCAAATCATGCGGCTTTGCCTCGGCGCTCTTTCCGCTCGTCGAACGCTCCAATGCCCGCGCGCTTTGCGGCACCTATCGCGCCCTGCCGATCATCGGGGAAGCGTTTCAACGCCTTCTGGTAGGCGCGCCATGCGTCCCGGAGAATGCTGATTCCCTCCCCCGTGATGCAGGGATAAGGTTGCGTCGCGCGCGATCCGCAGCGCGTTTCATGCCGATGATCGTCGCGGTAGCAGATAAGGCCACGCGCTTCGACCTGGGGATTGATATGCACCTCTTCACGGCTTCGCCCGGGCCGCGTCGTCCACGCAATTTCGTGAAGGAACATAATAAATTCTCGCGCCGGAGCTTTGAGCGTCCGCGCCACGTCCTGCCGGCAATAGATCGTTCCATGGGCCGGGTGGTGGTAGGCCATCTTATATTCTCCATATTCTGTCTGTGGTTTACTGGCGCGCCAAAGCTCGCCGCCGCCCGCTGACTATGACGGGTGTGACGGGTGGAACGCCCATTTTCAGAGTTCTAAGGGTATGATAACCGGAATTTAAGCTGTTATTTCAATAGGTTGACACTTTACGTAATTTCGTCAACATATTGATATCATTGAAGTTTGTTTTTACCGCCCGCTTGCGTTTGGACGGCGACACTTCAGAAGTCCCCGTTGTCGGCCGTTGGCGGGTCAGCTTCAGGCAAGAACGGCGCAACCCAACGCCGGCCTTTCGCGGTCTTCTTGGGGACGAAACCAAGCCGCTTCAGTTCAGCCCCGGCGACGCCATCCGGGGGACGTCTGAAGCTTTTCGACGCACTCTCGCACTTCTCGATAATCTCGCCGAACGCTATCTTCTGCCCGCCCGTTATGTCCCCCGAAAGGAGCAAATCCCGGACGATGCTGAAGAACGGCGCGCGGCTCGCTTCAATCACTTCTTCCTTCGCTGCGGTCATCGGCGGCGGGGCCTTGGGATCGAAGAGGGCGCGCATTCTGCCGGTCGAAGGTTCAACCCTCGCGCCGTTTTCGATGCGCTTGACGTAGCGCCAGCCGAACCATGCCCGGAGCATTGCAAGGGCCTCAGGGTCTTCCCGTTTGGCGTAGCGAGGACGCCACCATTCAGCGCCCCTAAGTTCCCTGACAGGGCTTTGAAAGATGAACCATCGCCGGTCCTTCTCCTCAAGCCTGACAGGAACGTCATAGTTCGAGAACATCAGGAAGTTGCAATAATTGTCGATGGTTTCGTTCGCACGGTACTTGACCTTGAGGTTGACCTCGTCTTGGCTTTGCAGCGCCTTGACGCCGTTGGCGAACGAATAGTCATCGCCCTCCTTCAACTCATCCACGATGACCAGAAGCGTCCCGGCGATCCAGTCATTGAACGATTCCTTCAGTGTCGCCGCGTCCAGCGCGCGGACATGCTTTCGTCCGACAAGCTCGGCGAGAGTGTCGCCGATAAAGTTTTTCCCAATGCCCTGAAGTTCGCTCGTAATGAGCACTGACGGGATCATCTTCACGTCCGGCCGGCACACAAGATGCGCACACCAGTCGAGGAAATAGCTCTCCGCAGCATGGTCGCCGTCGAAGATCATTTCGACCACATCCAAGAACCATCGCGACCGCGCTTCAGCGTCGCTTTGTGCAGTTACTCCAGTTTTATCAATGGCTTGCGCCATATTCCCGCCCGGCTCGCCCCACATGTTCAACAGCGTCCGGCCGTTCTCCACCACAATGCTGTCCTTCAGGGGCCGCATGACCAGCCCGTGAATGATGATTCTGTCCCGCACGTCTCCGGCGAGAGGGTCTTGCCCGATTCTCCGCGCATTGCCGGCAGAGGTGAGGCCCGGAACGCCCGTCACCTCGGGAAGGAAGGGCGAGGCCCATCCGACTTCTGCGGTCTTCGCCCCGCGCTTCGCGGCCGCGACGCGCACGCGGAATTTCTGATTGACCGCCGTCTGCGCCGCGCTGATGGTGAGCGTCCCGCCCCGAACCGGATCATCCCTGAACAGCCATCTGTCGAGGCCGACATGATAGGCGAGCATCCCGGCGACGCCCGTCCAGCACTCCCGCATTTTCGCCTTGTGATCGGCGCTGCCCTCCCAAACGGCCTCGCCCCGGCGCACCATCTGCGCAGCTTCGTCGGCAGGAATCGTCTCGCTATCGAGCACGGTCCTGTCCCTTCGCCAATGCGCGCCTCCGCATGGTAGCCTCAGACCATCTTCGGACCCTTCTAAGGTTCGTCCTGCGGCAATCGAAGATGTCGCCATTGATGTGCTTCAGGCTGAACTCTATCGGGGTCCCGTCTACGGTCCGCGCAAGGTCCACCTTGGCTGATCCCCGAAGCTTCCTGATGGTCTTTGAAGCCGCCGCTAGGTTCTTTGGCTCGCCAGTCTTGCGGTCAAACTCGCAAATGAACGTGCTCATCCCGTAAACCGCCTGAAGCTCAATCCAGTCTTCAAGATCGAAGGTCGCATAGACAAGCCCGTCCTCGTCATCAGTCACGTTGCTAACGATCTGCCGAACGACGGTCTTGCCAGTTACATAATCTGTCCCGTAGGTTAACCCTCGGGTTGGCCTTCCATGTCGTCTGAGGCCCTGTTCATACTCAAGCCGTTTCATTCATTATTCATCCTTATTCGCGTGAGAGAAATACATAGATGCTTTACGCCCGTCCTCTCATGGACGCGCGCGGTATTTCACATACATTGTACGTTGAATTGTTCGCTGTTCCCGCACGGCATCACGCAAGGCCAGCCTGCCCGGGTTGGCGTGTGGGTTGATTACCGCCCGACCAATAGGGGACTAATTGACGCCCATCGGCCGGAGCGCCGTTCGGTCGTCGAGTTTCCCCGATGGGAGGGTTAATGTAATGCGCTGAACAAACGGGGATTTCTGCCGCGCTTTCTATTCGGCCTTCATCCACGCGAATCCGCCGCCCAAAGTGCGCGCAAGCTTTTCGCCGACTGCCGCATGTTCAGCGTGTTCCTTCGCCCGCTGCGCTCGCCTCGCCTCTCGCCGCGCGTGGTCTTCCCGGAGCATCGCCTCCGCGATCTTGACCATTGGCCGCATTCCGTCTTCGGGCGCTGTTTCAAGCATCCGCATGATTGAGCCTGCGGTCTTCGGAGCAATCTTCGGGGCTTCGCGCCATGCCGCTCGCCTCTCTTCGGCAATTTCGGCCTCGACTGTCTGGCGCGCGGTAAGCTCTTCAAGCGGTACGACGAGCGCAACAGGCTCCCCCAGATAGTCGGGCTGATGGTAGCAGTCCCGCACGGCCACATACGCCGCCCGTTCCCGATCGAACCTGCCGCGATTGGTCTTCCGAACCATTTCGACCGCCTGCGCCCTGAAGTCGGCTTCGCTGCGAAACCTTTTGTGCCTCCCGAGCCGTCGGCCATCGCCAATGCAGCCGCGCCGGTCCTTGTGCTTCAGCATCGCATAGAGCGTTTCGAGCACGTCAGTTCCCTTGGTCGCATTCGCCTCTGCGAACCGGACAACCTCGACGCATGCCGCACGGTAAAACTTCTCGCGCGGCGCGTTCGACCTGAGGCCCCGCCGAGCCTTGGCGACAACCGCATCCCAGATATCGTTCGCCTCCGCCCATTCCGGCCGCTCCGGCTCCTTTTCCCGCCTGACGCCAAGCGCATGTTGCCAGCGCCGAACCTCATGCTGACGGATCGGGGTCTGTCTGTCTTCGCCCGTAGCAGCGCGCTTCGTCCGTTCGGGCCGCTTGGTCTTGTTCGTCATTTCCCTTCCCATTTCGCCAACGCCTCCCGCGCGGCCTCAGGTTTCTTCAGCATCCGCATGACCGTGAACCGCGAAAGCCCCACCTCCCGGCCAATCGCCGCAGGCTGAAGCTCGCTTCCGGCCGCAAGCTCAAGCGCCCGGTTCAACTGATCCGATGTGAACGAAGGCTTCGCCCCGCGATACTTCTGCGGCTCGGTGGTCTTGGCGTGCGCAATCCCGGCCTTCTGAGCGATCTTGGTCGCCTCAGCCTGCGATTCTGCCATCGCCGACATGAAACCGATGAGCGCGTCCCGAATGGCTTTCGTCATGGCGTCTTTGGCCGCCCCGTCGAAGGTCATACCCTGAATGACAGTCTTCACGATGACGCCCTTGGCGAGCATCGCGCGCAGCGTGCCGGTCACGTCCTCATAGTTCCTGCCGAGCCGATCAATCCAACGCACCACAAGAGTGTCGCCCTTCCGCAGCTTGTCGAGCGCGCGTTTGCCACCCGGCCGATCCGCAAACAGCGTATTGACGCCGGAGACGCCTTCATCCTCAATCACCTCGTCGAGGATGAAGCCCGCCGCCTCCGCTTGCTGGCGCTGAATGGCGACTGTCTGGTCGAGCGTGCTGCATCGCGCATAGAGGATAGTCTGGTTCATTGGCCCGCCATAAGTGCGTATGGATCATGTGCGCAGAGATATAGTGCGCAAACGTCGATGTCAATCCTCACGCACTCATTTCAGCGCACTTTCTGACAGTGCTTCAGGGTATACCCTGTGCACTCTCGGGATGTGCCATGAGACGAAGCGTCGGAGGCCAGCGAGCGAAGGTGGAACGCGCCAGCGTTTTATCAGCCGCAATGCAACGCCCGCCTTGTCCGCCCGCCGGTTGGGGAACGCATCGGCCGCCCCGGCCACGGGGGAAAGACCGCGCGCCTTAGTTAGTTAAAGACCCCACATAAATTTTCGGCAAAATAAGCCGCCGTCTTCCTCAAGGCATCCTTGCAAATGCGCATAAGCATTCGCAGACATCTGTAAATGCAAATGCGCATAGATGCTATAAACAGGACAACAAATAGTTTCAATTGATCTTGACTTTTATGCAACTGCGTGCTGAATTTTCTCGCGCCTTCATCAAATCTAGCGGCGGGCTGTGCCCGTTTAGAGGCCCCTTAATGTCCTTCTATTTTGAAATCGAGAAACAGCCCGGAACGCTCGCCCTCAACGCATTCGGCTACGAGCTTTTGGCGAATTGGAGCGATGTCCCGCAGGTCCAAAACTGGACTGGGCCTCGCCCGCTCCCCTTCGTGGGCGGTGCAAGGTCCCTTGACGGCCGGACGCTGGAGCTATGGTTCGGCCGGCTCCACGTCTGCATCTGCAAGTAGGGCGCGATTGACGGGCGGCCATGCGATGCCCTCCACGGCCGCCTTCATCGCTTCTTCTCTGCCCGCCTGTTGCCCGTAGGTCTGCACCGCGAGATTGACAGTGCGATGGCCCATGAGCTTGTCGAGGGTGACGCTTGAATACTGGCAACCGGGCCGCTCCAGTCCCTCGACAATCCTTGCCGCGAACCATCGCCGGCCGCTGTGAAGGTCTACGGGGGCTTGTCGCCCTTGGCGTTGAAGGTCAGGTAGGGCGGCGTCTATTAGGGCCGCAACGTCCTTGCTCAGCCTGTCAAGCCGCGTCGCCGCATATTCGGGGAAGAGTACGCCAGCTTGAGCCTTCCCGACGCGCCGTTCGATTGTCTCTTTTAGAGCCGGATGGACAGGCACGCGCCGCGCCGCGCTGGCGGTCTTTCCCTTCCGAACCGTGATCCAGCCTCCCCCCACGTCTTCAGACTTCAGCGCTGCAATCTCGCCTCGCCGGAGGCCGCTCAGAAGCGCGACCAAGAGCGCGTCCTTGGCCGCAGGTTTCCCTTCGGCCTTCATCAGCGCCACAGTTTCTTCATGGGTCAGCGGCCGCTTGCCGCTCGTATCCCGCTCCCTCTTCACGCTCGGGGCCTGACCGGACCAGACATTGATTTCTGTTAGGCCCCGTTTGATCGACCAATTCCAGAAAGCCGAAAGGGCGCGCTGGCGATTCCCGATCGTGACCTTATTTGCGCCCCCGGTAATAAGGTGGTCGATGTATTCTCCGGCCCTTCGCCGGCTCATGGTCTCAAAGGCAAGCCCGTCCGCATGCCAGTCCGAAAGCCGCTTGACTTCCCTGCGCCACATTGCCTTGACACCATCGGAAACAACGGCCTCGCGCTCCCAGCGCGCCAGCGCCGCCTCTGTGAGGGTGCGGTTCCCGGCGACGGCTCCCCATGCTTGCTGTAACTGCCGCTCGTCCATGCCGGCGCGCTGTGCTTGTTCAAAGACCGCCTCCCTATAATCCTCGACGGCCGCCCAAGGCTCCTCCTCGGACGCTCCTTCAATCTCGATTACCGCGCCCTTCAGGGCCTCATAGACGGCCGCCACGCGCTCTTGAGGGGAAAGTGTCATCGGCCACGTTGAAGTTTCCCCAGCGGCCTCCTGAGGCGGTCTTAGCGGCTTTCCAAGGACGGCGTTGGCGAAGGCTCGTTTCCAGTCCGCCAGCACGGCGAGTTTCCTCACCTCGGCTTCGTCGAAGTCTTTCGTGCCAAGCCCCTTGCGTAAGATGGTCTTACCGCCAAACGTGGCTTGAGCGGCCTTGGGGACGCGAAGCGCGACACGCCACACGCCGTTGTGAAGCTGAAGGTGCGCTCCCCGCTTCTTCATCGAAATGTATCCCCAAAATGTATCCCCATTGAGACGGCATAGCATTGACATTATTGAGATTAAAACGAAATTTCTGTAAATACAAAGTGTATTACAGCCAGTGCAACGCCAAGCTGAAGGGCTGAGGCCGCTCCCTCCGCGCGAGCTTTCTCTATGAGGGCGTGGGACGCTTGCGTCGTCCCGGCGGCGGCGTGCGGCCGCTTTGCGACGCCTGCGCCGAGAATGCCACACTCGCCGGAAGAATGGCGTGCGGCGCGGGCGCGTCATGGACAGGGTCAGGCGCCGACCCTATAAACTGCTGCGTCGAAGCAGCGGCGAGGTGAGAACGACATGCTTGACGGCGCCACGGAAGCCCCGGCCGATCCCTGGAGCGAATTGCGGCGCACCATGGTCGATCGTCAGATCAAGACGTTCGACGTCACCGACGCCGCCGTCCTCTCCCGCATGCTTGAGGTTCCGCGCGAGCGTTTCCTGCCGCGCGAGCTCGCGCCGCTCGCCTATTCCGACGCCGCCCTCGATCTCGAGGGAGAGAGCGGGAGGGCCCGCCGCCTGCCGCCGCCGCTGGTGCTCGCGCGGCTCATCCAGGGCGCGCGCGTCGAGCCCTCCGACAAGGCTCTGGTCGTCGCCGCCGCGTCCGGCTACGCCGCCGCGCTGCTCGCCGGCCTCGCCAAAGAGGTCGTCGCGGTCGAGTCCGACGCCGTCCTCGCCGCGCGATGCCGCGACAATCTCGCCGCCGCCGGCGTCGCGAACGCCCGTGTTCTGGAGGCGCCGCTGGTCGCCGGCGCGCCGCTCGCCGCGCCCTTCGACGTCATCCTCGTCGACGGCGCGGCCGCCGCCAATCTCGGCCCGCTCCTCGACCAGCTCGCCGACGGCGGCCGGCTGGTCACGCTGCTGCAGACGCCCGAGGGGGCGTGCGTCGCGACCCGCTTCGAGAAATCGGGCGGCGCGATCGGATCGCGCGCCCTGTTCGACGCCGCTCATCCGGTCCTCGACGCCTTCCGCGCCGCGGAGAGCTTCACCTTCGCGTGACGGCATGCGTGACGTTCCGCGCATGGTGAAACGCGCGCCGGGCGGCGACGCGCCCTTGGGGCCTGACGCGTTCGCGCGAATCCGTTCAAGAGAGGACGCGCCGGGCGCCCGGACGCGTCAAGAAATAGGAAACGAAGCGTGTCCGAGGCGTCTTGCATATCAGGCCCCGCCGACCTCAAGCGTCGGGCGCGGGCGCTGAAGGGGCCTCTCCCCGCCGCGGGGCTCGTCGCCGCGCTCGGTGTCTGCGCGCTCGCCCTCGGCGCGCCGCAGGCGCGCGCCGAAAGCATGTCGAGCGCGTTGTCGCGGGCCTATGTCGGCAATCCCGACCTCAACCAGCAGCGCGCCGGCGTGCGCGCCCAGGACGAGAATATTCCGCGCGCGACCGCCGGGTGGCGTCCGCAGGCCTCGGCGGGCGCGCAGATCGGCGCGAACTATCTCGACTTCCGCCAGTCCGGCGGTCGTCTGCATGGCGTGACCGCGCCGAGCAACATCGGCATCAGCGTCCAGCAGAACGTGTGGGACGCCAACCGCACGCTGAACTCGGTGCGGCAGGCCGAATCGGGCGTCTTCGGCGCGCGCGAGGACTTGCGCAACACCGAGCAGAACGTCCTGCAGAACGGCGCGACCGCCTATATGAACGTGCTGCGCGACACCGCCGTGCTGGAGCTGCGCCGCAACAACATCACCGTCCTCGAGGAGCAGCTGCGCCAGACGCGCGACCGCTTCAACGTCGGCGAGGTCACCCGCACCGACGTCGCGCAGGCGGAGGCGAGCCTCGCCAATTCGCGCTCCGAATATTTCACCGCGCAGGCGCTGCTGCAGAACAGCATCGCCAGTTTCCGCCAGGTCATCGGCGTCGAGCCGACGCGGCTCGAGCCCGCCCGCACCATCGAGGCGCTGCTGCCGAAGTCGCAGGGCGCGGCGGTGGATCTCGCGCTCGCCGAGCATCCGGCGATCCAGGGCGCCCTGCACAACGTCGACGCCGCCGAAGCGCAGGTCAAGGTGATCGAGGCCCAGCTCTACCCGAGCCTCGCGGTCGTCGCGAGCTCGCAGCGCTACACCGATTATCAGGGCACGCGCAACGCGACCCTCGTCAACCACCAGATCGTCGGCCAGCTCACGGTGCCGATCTACACCGGCGGCTCGGTCGACGCCCAGGCGCGCCAGGCCAAGGAGCAGCTGACGCAGGCGCGCCTCGTCGCCGACCTGCAGCGCGACGCCGTGCGCGCGGCGGTCGTCTCGAGCTGGGGCCAGCTCGACACCTCGCGCGCGGTGATCCAGTCGGCCAAGGCGGCGGTCCGCGCCGCCGAGATCGCGCTCGAGGGCGTGCGCGAGGAGGCCAAGGTCGGGCAGCGCACCACCTTCGACGTGCTCTATCAGCAGCAGGTGCTCCTCAACACCCGCGTCAGCCTCGTCACCGCGCAGCGCGACCGCGTCGTCGCCTCCTATGCGGTGATGGCGGCGATCGGCAAGCTCTCCGCCGCCAACCTCAGCCTCAACGTCGCCGAATACGATCCGACGATCCATTTCCAGCAGGTCAAGGACAAATGGATCGGGCTGCGCACGCCCGACGGGCAGTGAGGAAGACGGCGCAGGCGCTTGCCAGCGCGCTTGCGGGCGCCTAACCTTTCCCGGCAGCGCCCGTCGCCGAGTCGGCGGAGCGAAAGGGCGGAAGGCCCGTCCAGTTGGAGAGCGCCAGGGCCATGACCGCAGCCCATTCCGCCGAGGCCGCCGCGGCCGACGAGGCCATCGCCGACGAGGCGGACGCGCCGGAGTCCTCCATGGAGGATATTCTGGCCTCGATCCGCCGCATCATCGCCGAGGATCAGGCCCTGTTCGCGGCCGACGAGGCGGCGCGCGGCTTCGACGCCATGGACGCGTCGCGGGAGCCGGAGGCCGCGCCGCCGCTCGTCTCGCCCGCCGCCGCCGCGAGCGTCGGAGAGGCCTTCAACACGCTCGTCGCCGCGCGCTTCGTCGACAATTCCGACGCGATTCTCGCCATGACGCGCGAGGCGTTGCGCCCGCTCCTCGCCGCCTGGCTCGACGAGCGCCTGCCGCCGCTCGTCGAACGTCTCGTGCGCGAGGAGATCGCGCGCCTGGCGTCGCCTGGACGGCGGGGCGCCTGACGGGCCGCAGGCTGGAGCGCGCGGCCTGAGCTTCTCCCTCGCCGCTTGCCTTTTGCGCCGCCGTGGGCCATCGCTGGCGGCCGGCGGCGCTCTCGACGGCGCCCGTCCAATTGCGCGGAAAAATCCGCGCCGACCCCGATGAAACGACGCTCATGATGGACAAGACTTTCGATCCGGGCGCGGTCGAAGGCCGCGTCGCCGCGCTGTGGCGGCGGACGCAGGCCTTCCGCGCCGGGCGCCCCGACCGCGCCGGCGGAAAACCCTTCTCGCTGGTCATCCCGCCGCCCAACGTCACCGGCTCGCTGCACATGGGCCACGCCCTCAACGCGACGCTGCAGGACGCGCTCGCCCGCTACCGCCGCATGCGCGGCGACGACGTGCTGTGGCAGCCGGGCACCGACCACGCCGGCATCGCCACGCAGATGGTCGTCGAGCGTCGGCTCGCGGCCGACGGCGAGCCCGGCCGGCGCGTCCTCGGCCGCGCGAAATTCCTCGAGCGCGTGTGGGAGTGGAAGGCGGAGTCGGGCGGCGTCATCGTCGAGCAGCTGAAGCGCCTCGGCGCCTCGTGCGACTGGTCGCGCGAGCGCTTCACCATGGACGAGGGGCTCTCGAAGGCCGTCGTCAAGGTGTTCGTCGAGCTCCATCGCGCCGGGCTGATCTACCGCGACAAGCGGCTCGTCAACTGGGACCCGCGCCTGCTCACCGCGATCTCCGACCTCGAGGTCGCGCAGATCGAGACGCAGGGCCATCTGTGGCGCTTCAAATATCCGGTCGGGGACGCCGAGGGCCGCGAGACCGGCGCGTTCGTCACGGTGGCGACGACGCGGCCCGAGACCATGCTCGGCGACGCGGCGGTCGCCGTGAATCCGGATGACGCGCGCTACCTTCATCTGCACGGCGCCCGCGTCCGCCTGCCGCTCGTCGGCCGCCTCATCCCGATCGTCGCCGACGCCTATTCCGATCCCGAGAAGGGGACCGGGGCGGTCAAGATCACGCCGGCGCACGACTTCAACGATTTCGAGGTCGGCCGGCGCCACGGACTGCCGCTCATCAACGTCTTCGACGCCGAGGCGCGCCTGCAGCTTCACGGCAACGAGGCCTTTTTGCGCGACGCTTCGCCCGAGGAGGAGACGCTTCGCCTCGACGGCTCGTTCCGCGAGGCCGCGCGCGAAAGAATCGTCGAGATGATGGAGGCGCGCGGCCTGCTCGAGGGCGTCGACGCGCATCCGCACATGGTCCCGCACGGCGACCGCTCGGGCGTCGCCGTCGAGCCGTGGCTCACCGACCAGTGGTACGTCGACGCCAGGACTCTGGCGAAGCCGGCGCTCGAGGCCGTGCGCGAGGGCCGCACGGCGTTCCATCCGCGGAACTGGGAGAAGACCTATTTCGACTGGCTCGAGAACATCGAGCCGTGGTGCGTCTCGCGCCAGCTGTGGTGGGGCCACCAGATTCCCGCCTGGCGCGCGCCGGACGGGAAATTCTTCGTCGCCATGGACGAAGCGCAGGCGCAGACGCAGGCCGACGCCCATTACGGCGCGCCGACGCCGCTGAAGCGCGACGAGGACGTGCTCGACACCTGGTTTTCCTCGGCGCTGTGGCCGTTCTCGACGCTGGGCTGGCCGGACAAGACGCCGGAGCTCGAGCGCTACTATCCGACGAGCGTGCTCGTCACCGGCTTCGACATCATCTTCTTCTGGGTCGCCCGGATGATGATGATGGGGCTCCATTTCACCGGCGAGGTCCCCTTCCGCGACGTCTATCTCCACGCCCTCGTGCGCGACGCCAAGGGCGCCAAGATGTCGAAGTCGAAGGGCAACGTCATCGACCCCATCGAGCTCGTCGACGAATATGGCGCGGATTGCCTGCGCTTCGCCCTCGCGGCGATGGCCGCGCAGGGGCGTGACGTCAAGCTGTCGAAGGAGCGCGTCGAGGGCTACCGCAATTTCGCGACGAAGATCTGGAACGCCGCGCGCTTTTCCGAGATCAACGGCTGCGCCCTCGTTCCCGGCTTTGATCCGCGCGGCGTGAAGGAGACGCTGAACGCCTGGATTCTCGGCGAGGCGGCGCGCGCCGCGTCCGAGGTCGAGGAGGCGCTCGAGGCCTATCGCTTCAACGACGCGGCGGGGGCCGCCTACCGCTTCGTCTGGAACGTCTTCTGCGACTGGCATCTTGAGCTGGCCAAGCCCCTGCTGCAGGGCGAGGACGGGCCGGCCAAGGACGAGACGCGGGCGACGACGGCCTTCGTCTTCGACCAGATCCTGAAGATCCTGCACCCCTTCATGCCCTTCCTCACCGAGGAGCTGTGGGCGCAGAAGGCGCCGCCCGGCGCGCCGCGCGCCGCTCCGCTCGCGCTCTCGGCGTGGCCGGACCTCAAGGGGCTGGAGGCGCCGCAGGCGGAGGCCGAGATCGGCTGGCTCGTCGAGCTCATCTCGGAAATCCGCTCCGTCCGTTCGGAGATGAACGCCCCGGCCGGCGCGCAGATGCCGCTCGTGCTTGTCGCGCCCTCGCCCGAGGTCGAGGCGCGGGCGCGCCGCTTCGACGAGACGCTGCGCCGCCTCGCGCGGCTCTCCGGCGTCTCCTTCGCCGCCGAGGCGCCGCCGGAGTCGGCGCAGGCGCTCGTGCGCGGCGAGCTCGCCGCGCTGCCGCTCGCCGGCGTCATCGACTTCGCCGCCGAGAAGGCGCGCCTCGCGAAGGAGATCGGCAAGAGCGAAACGGAGGCGAAGAAGCTCGCGGCCAAGCTCGCCAACGCCGATTTCGTGGCGCGCGCGCCGGAGGAGGTCGTCGAGGAGAACCGCGAACGCCTCGCCGAGGCGCGCGCGCGGGCGGAAAAACTGGCCGGCGCGCTGGCGCGGCTGGGGTAAGCGTCCACCCCCGGCGAAGGCGTCAGCCCGCGCCGGTCGCGGCGTCGAAGATAAGCTTGAGATTCAGCGCGATGATCGCGGCGGCGATGGCGTAGGCCGCCGCGCTGGTGAGCCAGGGCGCCTTGAGCTCCCCCATCCATTTGCGCGAGGCGGTGAGGATCACGAGCGGCGTGACGGCGAAGGGCAGGGCGAGGCTCAACATGACCTGGCTGGCGATAAGCAGGTTGTTGGTCGAGCTCTCGCCGCCGAGATAGATGACGATGATCGCCGGGACGATGGCGATCGAGCGCGTCAGCAGGCGGCGCGCGACCGGATTGAGGCGCAGCCGCACGAAGCCCTCCATCACGATCTGTCCGGCGAGCGTCGCCGTCAGCGTCGAATTGAGGCCGCAGGCGATCAGCGCGACGGCGAACAGCTTGGCCGCCAGCGCGCTGCCGAGCAGCGGCGCGATGAGGTTGTAGGCGTCCTGCAGCTCGGCCACCTCGATGTGGCCGTGCGCATGGAAGGCGGCCGCCGCGAGCAGCAGGATCGAGGCGTTGACGAGCAGCGCGAACATGAGCGCGATCGAGGAGTCGAGCACCGCGAAGCGGATCGCGCCGCGCCGCTCCTCGAGGCTCGTGCCGACGGCCCGCGTCAGCACCGCGCCCGAATGCAGGTAGAGGTTATGCGGCATCACCGTCGCGCCGAGGATGCCGAGCGCGATGTAGAGCATCTGCTGGTCGGTGAACAATGCGCGCGTCGGGATGAGCCCGCGCGCCGCCTCGCCGATGTCGGGGCGCGACAGCACGAGCTCGACGGCGAAGCAGGCGGCGATGAGGATCAGGAGCGAGACGACGAAGGCCTCGAGCTTGCGGAAGCCGAAGCGCATGAAGGCGAGCACGAGGAACGCGTCGAAGGCGGTGAGCAGCACGCCGACGCCCATCGGAATCCCGAGGAGAAGCTCGAGGCCGATCGCCGTGCCGATGACCTCGGCGAGGTCGGTGGCGACGATCGCCGCCTCCATGATCAGCCAGAACAGCATGGCGAAGAGCTTCGGCAGCGCGTCGCGGCAGACCTGCGCAAGGTCGCGGCCGGTGGCGAAGGCGAGCCGGGCGGAGAGCGCCTGCAGCACGATGGCCATGAGGCTCGACAGTACGGCGACGAACAGGAGCGCCGCGCCGAAGCGCGAGCCGCCGGCGAGCGCGGTCGCCCAGTTGCCCGGATCCATGTAGCCGGTGGCGACGAGATAGCCGGGCCCCGCGAACGCCATGAACCGCCGCAGCCGCGCGCCGGCCGAGGGGCCGGCTGGCGGCAGCGCGACGCTGCCATGCGCCGCGCCGAGAGAGGCATGGTCTGCGCTCGGCGGGGTCCACAGGGAAAATCCGGAATTCAGCTGATCCTGGAGCGCCGCTTTCGTCACCACGCCTGTCCTTCCGCGCGAGGAGTTGCTACATGATATAGCCTTGGCTACAGATTTATGTAGCCAAGGCTACAAAAATGTCAAAAGGCCGCATCTTGCGGCCGACGCAGGAGGCCGACATGGGCGCGAAGGGCTTCGCATCGGGCGCGGCGGAAGCCGCAGTCATGGCCGTCGATTCGGCGCTGCCCGGGGAGGACGAGCAGGCGCGCCGCTTCGAGAAGGCGCGTCTGGCGCAGGCGGGCGCGCTGCTCGAGGACTACGTCGAATTGATCGACGATCTGCTGCAAAGCGGAGGCGAGGCGCGCCCGACGGACGTCGCGCGGCGGCTCGGCGTGTCGCACGCCACCGCGATCAAGAGCATCGCCCGGCTGAAGCGCGAGGGGCTCGCGACGTCGAAAGCCTACCGCGGCGTCTTCCTCACGGCGGCCGGCCGCGCCCTCGCCGCCAGGGCGCGGGCGCGTCATCGCCTCGTCGTCGACGTTCTCGTCGCCGTCGGCGTGCCGCGCGCCTGCGCGGAGCTCGACGCCGAAGGCATGGAGCATCATGTCTCCGACGCGGCGCTCGAGGCGTTCTCACGCTTTCTTAAGAGCTCACGCGAAAATTGATCGGCGTCGCCGTTGCGGCGCCGTAAAGCGGGCGCGATCGGCGGGCATCAGCGTGGCGACGAGCCGGCGCGGACCGCGCCTTCCAGATGTGCCTTTTCGATCACAAGAGGAAAGTTCTTGTTCTGACGAGGCGCTTCAAGAAAAAGGTTACTTCTCAAAATTATAAAACTCCGCGATCCTATGTTGCGCTCGCGTCGGAAAGGGTCGGCCGGCGACGCGCGCTCTGAAGTTGAATGTTTGCGCATGACTTACTCATGCAGTCGGGCGGCGGTTGAACGACAAGGTTGTGGGTGAGAACCCAAGTAGTTTCGGCGTAGTCGTCGGGCCGGACGCGAGCGGCCGACGGACCCGCCGGCGCGAACTGGCCCTTCCCTTCAGCGGATGACCCTTCCCGTCGCGCGCGGACGCTGTCCGTGTCGCGCGGCGTGCGACGCGTGTGAGAAAACGCACTTTTCCCGGCGCGGATCGTTCCTATGTCAATAGGCGCGGCTTCACGGTGGGAGAAGGCGAAGCGCGCGGACCGTCGGTCGGTTCGCGGGCAAGCCGGGCGCGAAATAATTTTCTTCGCGCTGGCGCCAAAACGCCGTTCGCCGCGTTCCTGCATAAGGAACGCGGCGGTTGAATATGGCCCGCGTTTTTTCTGTTTCGGATCCTCGGCTGATGTCGAAAGCGTGGCGAATCGGAGCGGCGGCGCTCATGGGACTGGCGGTCAGCCTGCCCCTGCCGTGCGTGCGCGCCTTCGGCGGCGCTCTCCTCGCCGGACCCGATCTCGCCGCGGCGACGGGTTCCGCGGCGCCGGCGGCCATTCCCGATCGCGGCGCGGTCTCCCGGTTCGGCACGCCGCGCGCGGCCCTCGTCGCCGGCCTTGAGGACTTTCGCGCCGGCGCGTCCGATTCGGCCATCGCCGCCCTGAAGTACGCCGCGGCCGGCGGCGAGACGCTCGCCCGGTGGAAGCTCGCCACCATCTATGCGGCGGGCGAGGGCGTGCCGCACGACGACCTCAAGGCTTATGAGTATTTCTCGCAGATCGTCGAGAATTACGACGAGGACGGGCCGAACTGGCGCGACCGCTCGCTGGTCGCGAACGCCTTCGTCGCGCTCGGCGCCTACAGCCTGAGCGGCATCGAGGCGAGCAAGGTCACGCCCGATCCGGCCCGCGCCCTCGCGCTGTTCAAATACGCCGCGGCCAATTTCGGCGACTCGACGGCCCAGTACCGGCTCGCCCGCATGTATCTCGAAGGCGCAGGCGGGGACAAGGATTCCCGTCAGGGCGTGCGCTGGCTCTATCTCGCCGCCGACAAGGGGCACGTGCAGGCGCAGGCGCTGCTCGGGCGCATGCTGTTCTCGGGCGAGGAAGGGTTGCGTCCGGACCACGCCCGCGCCCTGATGTGGATGACCCTCGCGCGGGAGGCGACGACCGATTCGGCCAAGGACGCCTGGATCGTCGACCTCTACGACAAGTCCCTCGCCGCGGCCAGCGAGAGCGAGCGCCAGACGGCGCTCGCCTATCTCGAGGACCATCTGAAGCGCCGCAACTAGCCTCAGCGCAGCTCGACGATCAGCGGGACATGGTCGGACGGCCTGTCCTCGCCGCGTCGCGTGCGGTCGACGCTGGCGTCGACGAGGCGGTCGGCGGCCTGCGGCGAGAGCAGCGCGTGGTCGATGCGCAGGCCCCTGTTCCTCCGCCACGCGCCCGCCTGATAATCCCAGAACGTGTAGATCCCGGCCTCCTCGCTCGTCGCGCGCAGCGCGTCGACGAAGCCGAGGTTGAGGAGCGCGCGAAAGCGCGCCCGCGTCTGCGGCGAGCCGAGCGCGTCATGCGCCCACAGGACCGGATCGTAGCAATCCTCGTCGGCCGGGATGACGTTGTAGTCGCCGGCGAGGACGAGCGGCTCCTCGAGCTTCAGGAGCGCGCGCGCATGGGCGGTCAGCCGGTCCATCCAGGCGAGCTTGTAGGCGTATTTGTTGGAGTCGGGCGGATTGCCGTTCGGCAGATAGAGCGAGGCGACGCGCACGGCGGCCCCGTCATGGGGAACGACCGCCTCGATATATCTCGCCTGCTCGTCGAGAGGGTCGCCCGGCAGCCCGCGGACCGTCTCGATCGGCGCCCTGGACAGGATGGCGACGCCGTTGAAGCCTTTCTGGCCGTGGACCGCGACATTGTAGCCCGCCGCCTCGACCTCGGCGTGCGGGAACGCCTCGTCGACGCATTTGATCTCCTGCAGGCACACGACGTCGGGCGCGCGCTCCTTGAGGAAGCGGACGAGATGGTCCGCGCGCTGGCGCGCCGAATTCACGTTCCAGGTGGCGATCCGCACGCTGTCCTCTCGCCAAGACGCGCCCGACGCGGGGCGCGGGGTCGAGCGTCCTCACCTATCCCAGAATCGGGGCCTCGGCTATGGGTCGCGGCGCGTCGCCGGCTTCCCGCCGTCCCCGGCGAAGCCGGCCAGTTCGGCCAGAAGGCCGTCGCGCGCCTCGGCGGCGGCGACCGCGGCCGACGGCGCTTCGACGCGCGTCGGGCGCGCGAAGACGACGCAGCGTCCGTCCTTTTCCGCCCAGCCGACGAACCAGCCGAAGGAGCGGTCCGCCGCGCCGCGCGGCTGGGCGCCGCCGGTCTTGCCCCTGACGCTCCATCCGCCGGCCGCGGCGAACGCCGGAACGATCTCCATGGCGCGCCGCTGCGCCTGCGGCGAGGCCGGCAGGGCGAGCTCGAGCAGCGCGCGCAGGAAGCGCGCCTGCCCGGCGGGAGAAATCGCGAGCGAGGAACCGAGCCAGGCCTGCGTCAGCCCGTCGCGCTTCTCCGGGTCGCCGGAAAGGTCGCGGTTTCCGTAGTCGAACGCGTCGACGTAGCGCGTCAGCCGCTCGAGGCCGAGCGCGCGCGTCAGCTTCTGCGAATACCAGACGACGGAATTGAGCATCCAGTACGTCGGGTCGACGTCGGCGCGCCAGCTCGCGCGGGCGGCGGCGTATTCGGGGCGGTAGGGCCAGACCGGCTGATGCGCGTCGACCAGAATTCCGACGTCGTAGCCCATGACGGCCAGCGCGATCTTGAAGGTCGAGGCCGGGCTTTCGCGCGTCGCGCAATCTCCGTCCTGATGGAGAATCGCGCCGTCCTGCGTCTCGACGAGCGTGCAGACCGGCGCCGCGGCGGCGCTCGTCGAAAGCAGGCCAGCGCACAAAAGCGCGACGGCGCGTCCGGTCATCGCGCGCCCGCCCGCGGCTCCCTCACGGGCTGCGGCGCCTGCATCAGGCGCGGCAGGGCGCCATGGGTCAGCACGCCTTCGCGCATCAGCGCGCGGCGCAGCGGGCCGAGCGCCGCGAAGGCGGCGAAGCCCGCTCCGCGCAGGAGATCGACCGGCGCGAAGGCGCTGAGAAAGGAGCGGTTCAGGAGGTCGACGCCATGGGCGCGCAGGCCGACGTCGCCGCGCCGCGCGCGGTCGTAGGGCTCGAGCGTCAACGGGGAGCCGACGTCCTGCCCCACCGCGCGCGCGTCCTCGACCGCCTCGACCAAGGCGGCGACGTCGCGCAGGCTGAGGTTGAGCCCCTGCGCGGCGAGCGGCGGAAAGACATGCGCCGTCTCGCCGACGAGGGCGACGCGCGGGCCGCACAGCTTCGGCGCGATCATGCCCGCCATCGCGAAGGCGCCGCGCGCGCCCTCGATCGTCATGCCGCCGAGCAGCGATCCGACCTGCGCCTCGACCTCGGCGGCGAGCTCCGCGTCCGAAAGGGCGGCGCGCCGGCGCGCCTCGTCGTCCTCCATCAGCCAGACGAGGCTGGAGCGGAACGGGGCGCCCTCTCGCGGCGCGAGCGGCACCAGCGTGCAGGGCCCGGCGCGGGTGTGGAATTCGGTCGAGGTCGAGCGGTGCGGCTTCTCGTGCGCAAGGAGCGCCGTCAGCGCGGTCTGGGGATAGCGCCAGGCGCGCGCCTCAAGGCCCGCGCGGCTGCGGATCAGCGAGGCGCGCCCGTCGGCGGCGACGACGAGGGAGGCCTCGACGCGCTCGCCGTCCGCGAGCAGGACCTGCGCCTCGTCCGGCCCGAACGAGGCGTCCGCGACCATCGTCTCGCGCAAGGAGAGGCCGGGCGTCGCGCGCGCGGCGCGCTCGAGCTCCTCGACGAGGACATGGTTCTCGACGTTCGCGCCGAAGGCGGAAAGGCCGATCTCGGCGGCCGCGAAGGCGAGCGTCGGCGCCTTGAAACGCGAGCCGGTCGCGTCGATCATGGCGATGCGGGCGATCGGCGCGGAGCGCGCCTTGAGCGTCGGCCACAGGCCGAGCGCCCGGTAGAAGCGCAGCGAAGCCTCGAACAGCGCCACGGTGCGTCCGTTCGCGCGCCGGTCGAGCCCGCCGACGCAGACGACCTCGAAGCCGGCGCGGGCGAGGGCGAGGGCGGAGGAGAGGCCGGCGGCTCCCGCTCCGGCGACGAGGATGTCGGTCTTTCGCGCTGGCGCCATGCTGCCCTCCGGCCCGGACCTTAGACCATTCGCCCGGAAAGTCGCGATGGTTTTCGGGGCGGGCGAAGGCGCGGCGAAAAAAAGCCGGCGCGTTCGAGCGCCGGCGGATGTTCGTCGAGGCTGCGCCGCCTCAGCGCTTGCCGAGCTCGACGTAGTCGCGCTGCGCCGCGCCGGTGTAGAGCTGGCGCGGACGGCCGATCTTCTGGCCCGGGTCCTCGATCATCTCCTTCCACTGCGCGATCCAGCCCGAGGTGCGCGCCACCGCGAACAGCACGGTGAACATCGACACCGGGAAGCCCATCGCCTTGAGGGTGATGCCCGAGTAGAAGTCGATGTTCGGATAGAGCTTCTTCTCGACGAAATATTCGTCCGAGAGGGCGATGCGCTCGAGCTCCATGGCCACGGCGAGCAGCGGGTCGTTCTTGAGGCCGAGCTCGTTCAGCACCTCGTGGCAGGTCTCCTGCATGATCTTCGCGCGCGGGTCGTAGTTCTTGTAGACCCGGTGGCCGAAGCCCATGAGGCGGAAGGGATCGTTCTTGTCCTTCGCCCGGGCGATGAATTTCGGAATGTTCTCGACCGCGCCGATCTCCGTCAGCATCTTCAGCGCCGCCTCGTTGGCGCCGCCGTGCGCGGGCCCCCACAGGCAGGCGACGCCGGCGGCGACGCAGGCGAAGGGATTGGCCCCCGACGAGCCGGCGAGACGCACCGTCGAGGTCGAGGCGTTCTGCTCGTGGTCGGCGTGCAGGATGAAGATGCGGTCGAGCGCGCGGGAGAGCGTCGGGCGGACCTTGTACTCTTCGGTCGGCACGGCGAAGCACATGCGCAGGAAGTTTGAGGAATAATCGAGGTCGTTCTTCGGATAAACGAACGACTGGCCGATCGAATATTTATAGGCCATCGCGGCGAGCGTCGGCATCTTGGCGATGAGCCGCATGGAGGCGACCATGCGCTGCTTGGAGTCGGAGATGTCGGTCGAATCGTGATAGAATGCGGAGAGCGCGGCGACGGTCGCCGCCATCACCGCCATCGGATGGGCGTCGCGGCGGAAGCCCTGGAGGAAGCGCGCCATCTGCTCGTGGACCATGGTGTGGCGCGTGATGCGGCGGTCGAAGTCGCGCTTCTGGTCCGCGGTCGGCAGCTCCCCGTAGAGCAGCAGGTAGCAGGTTTCGAGGAAGTCGCCGTACTCGGCGATCTGGGCGATCGGATAGCCGCGGTAGAGCAGCACGCCTTCGTCGCCGTCGATATAGGTGATCTGCGATTCGCAGCTCGCCGTGGAGGTGAAGCCCGGATCGTAGGTGAACATGCCGGTCTTGGCGTAGAGCTTGCCGATGTCGACGACCGCCGGGCCAATCGTTCCGGTCTTGACCGGCAATTCGACGCTCGCGCCGTCGACGGTGAAAGACCCGCTGGATGCGCTCATGAAGGATGCCTTCCGCTGATAAGGGAGATCGGTCGACCGATCTTCATGTAGAGACAAGAGGGGCGACGGGTCTGAACAACCTCTGACTTTACGCCGCCGGCTTCCTATCCCAAGCCAAGCAGGCGTTCAAGCGAACTCATCGCTCCGCAAAGCGGGCGAAACCTGCGCCAGGTCGGCGCGAAATGCTGTAGTTCTTTCCGGCTAGCGCCAGAGCGTTTGGGCCGCGTCGCACGCAAGAAACGATCCACGCCGCGCTCAGGCCGCCTGGTCCTCCAGCCGTCCGACGCTCTCATCCCGGCCGAGCGTCGCCAGCACGTCGAAAATTCCGGGCGAGGTCCCGCGCCCGGTCAGCGCCGCGCGCAGCGGCTGGGCCACCTCGCCAAGCTTCAGCTTCTCGGCCCTGGCGTAGTCGCGCACGGCCTGCTCGGTCGAGGCCGCCGACCAGTCGTCGAGCGCCCTGAACATGGGCAGCACGCCGGCGACATGGGCGCGCGCCGCGTCGGTCAGGATCGCCCGCGCCTTGTCGTCGAGCGGCAAGGGCCGGCGCGCGAACAGGAATTGCGCCCCGTCGAGAAGCTCGACCAGGGTTTTCGCGCGCTCCTTGAGGCCTGGCATCGCGGCGAGCAGCTTGCCGCGCATCCGCGCGTCGAGCTTGCCCGCGATCTCGTCGCCGCCCGGCAGGAAGGGCAGCGTGGCCTCGAGCGCGGCGAGCAGCTCGCCGTCGGGCGTCGCGCGCATGTAATGGGCGTTCATGTTCTCGAGCTTGGCGAAGTCGAAGCGCGCCGCCGAGCGTCCGACGTGGGCGAGATCGAAGGCCTCGACCATCTCCTGCGTCGAGAAATATTCGCGGTCGCCCTGGCTCCAGCCGAGCCGCACCAGATAGTTGCGCAGCGCCGCGGGCAGGAAGCCCATGGCGCGGTAGGCGTCGACGCCGAGCGCGCCATGGCGCTTCGAGAGCTTCGCGCCGTCGGCGCCGTGGATCAGCGGGATATGCGCCATCTTCGGCGCCGTCCAGCCGAGCGCGTCATAGATCTGCATCTGGCGCGCGGCGTTGGTCAGATGGTCGTCGCCGCGGATGATCTGGGTCACCCCCATGTCGTGGTCGTCGACCACCACCGCGAGCATGTAGGTCGGCGCGCCGTCCGAGCGCAGCAGCACGAAATCGTCGAGGTCCCGGTTGGCCCAGCTGACCTTGCCCTGCACCTCGTCCATCACCACCGTCTCGCCGTCCTGCGGCGCCTTGAGGCGGATGACCGGCTTGACGCCGGCGGGCGCCTCGCTCGCCGGGCGGTCGCGCCAGCGCCCGTCGTAGCGGGGCGGGCGCCCTTCCGCCCGCGCCGCCTCGCGCATCTCGCCGAGCTCCTCCGGCGTCGCGTAGCAGTGGTAGGCCCGGCCGGCGGCGACGAGGCTTTCGGCCACCTCGCGGTGGCGGGCGGCGCGGGCGAACTGATAGACGGTTTCGCCGTCCCACGAGAGGCCGAGCCAGGCGAGCCCGTCGATGATCGCGTCGATCGCCTCCTGCGTCGAGCGCTCGCGGTCGGTGTCCTCGACGCGCAGCAGCATGCGTCCGCCCCCGTGGCGCGCGTAGAGCCAGTTGAACAGCGCCGTGCGCGCGCCGCCGATATGAAGGAAGCCGGTCGGGGAGGGCGCGAAGCGGGTGACGGGAGGCGTCGACATGGCGGCGTTTGCTACTCCAGGTGGGCGGCGCGCGGCGCGACGCAGGCGGGGCGTGCGGCGGAACGTGTTAAGCGCTTATTTTTTCGCTCATATCAAGGGCTGAAGCGGAGCCGGCCCTTTTGGCCGCGCGCGCGTCATGTAACATAGGCGCGCGAAAAAGGCAGGGCGTCGGCCTTCGTCCTTTCGCGCCGGGCCGCCGGGGCGGCGCGAAGAGGCCGAGAGACATTCCGTTGAGCGGTCCCCTCGACGCATCATGGACCGGGCCGGCCGCCGCTCCCGCGCGGCTTTCCGGAGCCTTCCCGCTCAAGCTCGCCCTTGGCGCCCGGCGGGCGCTGGCGCAGGCGTTCGAGGCCGAATGCGCGCAGCGCCGCCTGTTCCTGTGGCTGCCCGTCGTCGCCGGCGCCGGCGCGGTCGCCTATCTCACCGCGGATCGCGAACCGCCGGTCTGGCTTCTGGCGTGTTTCGCGCTGGGGTTCTGCGCCCTCGCCGTCGCGGCGCGCGGGCGACGCCTTCTGTTCATCGCCTTCTGCGCCGGCGCCGCCCTGTTCGCGGGCGAGCTTTCGGCCGCCTGGCGCGCGGCGCGCGTCGGCGCGCCGACGCTGACCCGCACGAGCGTCGCGACGCTCGAAGGCTTCGTCGAGCAGATGGACCTGCGCCGCTCCGGCGCGCGATTCCTGCTGCGCGTCGAGCGGATCGAGGGGACGGCGCCGCAGGCGACGCCCCGCCGCGTGCGCCTCACCCTGCGCCGGGCGCCGCCGTTCGAGGCGGGCGCCTATGTCCGGCTGAAGGCGCGCCTCTCGCCGCCGGCGCGCGCGAGCCTGCCGGGCGGCTATGAATTCGCCCGCGACGCCTGGTTCGCCGGGATCGGCGGCGTCGGCAATGTGCTGGGACGCGTCGAGACGACGGCGCCGCCTGCGCCGCCCGGCCTGCTCCTGTCCGCGGCGATGGCGCTCGACCGCGCGCGCAACGCGCTCTCGCGCCGCGTCGACGCGGTGGTCGGCGGCGACGCCGGGGCGATCGCCGCGGCGATGGTGACCGGCAAGCGCGACCTTCTCTCCGAGGAGGCGCGCGAGACCATCCGCGAAGCTGGCATTTTCCACATCATCACCATCTCCGGCGTGCAGATGACGCTGGTGGCGGCGATCTTCTTCGTCGGCCTGCGCCGGGCGCTGGCGCTCGTCCCGGGCCTCGCGCTGCGCTGGCCGATCAAGAAATGGGCGGCGCTCGCCGCCATGGCGGGGGCGCTCGCCTACGACCTTTCCACCGGCTCGCGCGTCGGCACCGAGCGCGCCCTCGTCATGACGCTGATCATGCTCGGGGCGGCGCTGTTCGACCGGCAGGCCCTCACCATGCGCAACCTCGCCTTCGCGGCGCTCTACGTCGTCGCCTTCGAGCCCGAGGCGATCCTTGGCGCGAGCTTCCAGCTCTCCTTCGCCGCCGTCGCCGCGCTCGTCGCCGTCTACGAGGGACGCATGGCGGCGCGCGCCGAAGCCTTCGAGAGCGCGCGCGCCCTGAAGGCCGAGCCGGTCAGGGGCGAGGCCGCGCGCGAGGTCTGGCGGGCGTTGCGCGAAAGGCTCGCGCACGGGCCGGGCGGCGTGCTGTTCGCGACCTTCTGCGCCACCGCGGCGACGACCTCCTTCATGGCGGCGGGTTTCCACGAGTTCAGCCCCTATGTCCTCATCGGCAATCCGCTGACGCTGACCGTCATCGAGTTCTTCGCCGTGCCCGGCGCCTTGCTCGGGACGCTGCTCTATCCGCTCGGCCTCGACGCGCCGGTGTGGCGCTTCATCGGGCTCGGCGTCGACGCGATCATGCATGCGGCGCGGCTGATCGGCGCGCTGCCCGGCTCCAGCGTCAATCTGCCGGCCTTCGCGCCCTGGGCGCTGCCCTTCCTCGCCCTCGCCGTTTTGTGCGCGACGTTATGGCGCACGCCGGCGTTCAGGCTGCTCGCCTTGCCGCCGCTCGTCGTCGGGCTCGTCGGCGCGGCGTCAGGTCCGCGCTTCGACCTCCTCGTGTCGCCGGGCGGCGACGCCCTCGTCTATCGCGAGGCGGAGGGGCGCCTCGTCGCGCTCGCCGGGCGGCCGAACCTGTTCTCGATCGAGCAGTGGCTGCGCGCGGACGCCGACGGACGCCCGCCGCGGGAGGCGCTGCGCAAGGACTTCTGCGACAGGACGGCCTGCGTCGGGCGCCTCGCCGACGGCCGCATGGTCTCTCTCGTCCTGAAACGCGCCGCCTTCGCCGAGGACTGCGAGCGCGCCGACGTCGTCGTGACGCCGCTGTTCGCGCCGAGCGGCTGCGCCGCGCCGCTGGTGATCGACCGGGACGTCCTGCGCGTGAGCGGCGCGCTCGCCTTCCGCGGCGGAACGCGCGGGATCGAGCGCGTCGCCGCGCGCGCGCCGGAGGAGGACCGGCCGTGGTCGCCGGCGCCGCCGAGGCGCTGGGGCAAGGCGCAGCCTGCGCCGCAGCCGACCTTCGCTCCGGCCTCCGCCGAGCCCGCCGACGCAGGCGCGGCGCCCGACTGGCGCGAGGACGGCGCCGCCTCGCGCGAGGCTTCCGACGGCGACGACGGCTCGCCGCTCGAATAGCGCGCGCGGCCGGCGGGAAGCGAAAGTCTGGAGCGCGTTCAGCGAAATCCAGTTCGCCGAACGCGCTCTAGCTATTTGTTTAAACGCGTTTTCTCAACGCAAAAGTCTGCGACTTTTGGTGAAAACGCTCTAGTAGCGGCGGAAGAGCCCGACGAGCTTGCCCTGGATGCGCACGCGGTCCGGGCCGAAGATGCGGGTCTCGTAGGCGGGATTGGCCGCCTCGAGCGCGATTGAGGCGCCGCGCCGGCGCAGGCGCTTCAGGGTCGCCTCTTCGTCATCGATGAGCGCCACCACGATGTCGCCGGTCTCGGCCGTGTCCTGGCGGCGGATGACGACGGTGTCGGCTTCGAAGATGCCCGCCTCGATCATCGAATCGCCGCGCACCTCGAGGGCGTAGTGCTCGCCCTGCGGCAGCATCTCCGGCGGCAGGGCGATGGTGTGGCTGCGGTTCTGCAGCGCGCTGATCGGCGTGCCGGCGGCGATCCGCCCCATCACCGGGATGGCGACGATCTCGCGAGGCTCGTCCTCCCGGCTGGGCGCGGGGGCGCGCACGCGGCCGAGGTCGCCTTCGATCACGCTCGGCTCGAACCTGCGGCCGCGCGCTTCGGCGTCGCCGCCCGGCATGCGCAGCACCTCGATGGCGCGGGCGCGGTTCGGCAGCCGGCGGATGAAGCCGCGCTCCTCAAGCGCGATGATGAGGCGATGGATGCCCGACTTGGAGCGCAAGTCGAGCGCGTCCTTCATCTCGTCGAAGGAGGGCGGCACGCCGGTCTCCTTCATGCGCTCGTTGATGAAGCGGAGAAGCTCGCTCTGCTTTCTGGTCAGCATTCGGATCGCCCCGGCGCGCGCGAAACCTGCAATCTGGCGGCGCGCAAGGCGCGTCCACCGCGAATCGGTCCGCACAAAGAGTGAACAGACCTTATCTGTTCGCTCTGCGTTCCGCAAGGGAGGGCGATTATCCCTTTTGTCGACCACGGCTTGGCGCCACGCGCGAAGTCATTGACGGAACTTGCGCCAGCGCCATAGGTTAAGTCCTTTCGCCGGCGCTCGGCGGTCCTCCCCCTGGGCGCGGGCCTTCTGGAGGAGATGAGGCATGGATCGAAAGCTGCAGATCGTCTTCCGCGACATCCAGCACTCCGACGCGCTGGAGACTCTCATAACGGACAGGGCGCAGCGGCTCGAGAACGCCTTTTCGCACGTCATCGGCTGCCGGGTCGTCGTCGGCGCCGCCCATCGCAGCGCGCCCGTGGCGCCGCTCTGCCTGACCGTCGAGGTCGACGTTCCCGGCCGTCCGATGGTCGTCGCCAAGGCCGAGGCCAAGCGCAAGGGCGAGCAGACGGCGCTCGTCAACCACGCCTTCGACCTCGTCGAGCGACGGCTCGAGCAGCACGCGGAATTCTCCAAGAACACCCAGCGCCGGCTCGAGAACGCGCCGGAGACGGGCGTCGTCGCGCGCATGTTTCCCGAGCAGGGCCACGGCTTCATCGAGGTGCGCGGCGGCCCGGACCTCTATTTCGCGCGTCATTGCGTGATGCGCGGCGACTTCGACGCGCTCGAGGTCGGCATGCTCGTCGAGGTGACGCGCTCGCCGGCCGAGGGGCCGATGGGGCCGCAGGCGAGCGCGATCTACGTCGTCGCCGAAGCGGACGCCGCGGCGAGGGTCAAGGCGCGGGCGCAGGACAAGGGAGGCGCGCCGGCCGATTCATGAGGCGGCGCGCGCAGGCTCGCCCGCCGCGGCTATGGCGTTTTCCGTCGGCCGGACGGCTCCGTCCGGCCGGCGAGCGCCCAGACGGGCGGCGCGCCTAGGGCGCGGCGCTCATTTTCCGGCCTTGGCGTAAAGCTCGGCGACGTAGTCCCAGTTGACGAGATTGTCGATGAACGCCTTGAGATAGTCCGGCCGGCGGTTGCGGTAGTCGATGTAGTAGGAGTGCTCCCAGACGTCGACGCCGAGGAGAGGCGTCGCGCCCTGGAGCAGCGGGTTCTCGCCGTTGGGGCTCTTGCTGACCGAAAGCTTGCCGTCCTTCAGCGACAGCCACGCCCAGCCCGAGCCGAACTGCGTGGCGCCGGCCTGGGTGAACTCCTCCTTGAACTTGTCGACCGAGCCGAAGCTCTGGACGAGCGCCTTCTCGATCTCGCCGGGGATGGCGCCGCCGCCGTTCGGCTTCATCCAGCGCCAGAAATGCAGATGGTTGTAGTGCTGGGCGGCGTTGTTGAAGAGGCCGGCGTTCTTGCCGTAGGACTCCTTCACGATATCCTCGAGCGACTTGTCCTCGAGGCCGCTGCCCTTCAGCAGGTTGTTGCCGTTGGTGACATAGGCCTGATGGTGCTTGTCGTGGTGATATTCGAGCGTCTCCTTCGACATGTAAGGCTGCAGCGCCTCATAGGCGTAGGGAAGCTCAGGCAGGGTGAAGGACATGGAGTTTGCTCCTGACGTGGGGCGGGCGCGGCCGCTCAAGCTTACGTAGACCGCCGGCCTGCGCGCGGCAACCGCCGGCGGACGGCGATCCGGCGCAGGGCCAACGCTTAAGAGGGCGATAAGGATCGCCGGACAAAATCGCGGCGCGCCGCCTTGGCTTCGCCGCAAGCGCGAGCCATCAACGCCGCCGGCGCGGCGGCCGGAACTGAGCGCCGCTCAACGGGCGGCCGGAAGCGGACCATGAGCTACGCAACCTTCATCGTCGGACTGCTCGCGGCCGCCTTCGGCGCCTATGCGATGAATTTCGGTTGGGGCATCGTCGCCGTCGAGCGCGGCTGGGCGAGCCTCATAGCCGGAGCGGCGCTGCTTTCGGGCGGCCTTGTCGTCATGGCGCTCGCCCTGGTCATGGCGCAGGTCGCGCGGCTGCGCGCCGCCCTCGTCGAAACGCGGGCGCCTGCGGGCGCGGCGCAGGAGGAGGCGGAGCGGCTCGACGCGCCGTCGCAGGACGCGGCGCTCGTTTTCGAGCCGGCGGAGAGCCTCGCCCCGCCGCAGCCCGCCGCCGCCGCGTTCGAGGAAGCGCCCAAGGTTTTGACGAGAGAAGCGCCCCGGGAGCCGCCGAAGGCCGGAGGCGAAGAGGCGTCGCGGCCCCCCGCCGTCTCCGGCGCGCCGGAGCGCCGCGCGGTCGTTTGGGCGGATCGGCCCGATCGCCGGGACGAGGCGCAAAATGCCGCGGCCGACGCGCCTTCCCGTCGGGTCGAGGCGCCCGCGCCGCCGGACAACACGCCGGAGGCCTCGATCGACGACGTCCGCCGCGTCGTCGCCCAGACGATCCGGGAGCGGACCGCCGCGCCGCCGCCGCCCGAGGCCGCGAGGGCCGCTCCGCCGCAGCCGGGCGAGCCGCTTCCCCGCGCGCAAGAGCCGCGAGCGCAGGGATCGCGGACGGAGGCGCCCGGCGCGGCCTCGGCCGGGCCGCCGGCGGACCCGATCGCGCAGGACATGAGCGGCGCGCAAAATGCGGCGGCGCAGGACCGGACTGACGCTTCGGCCGGTCAGGACGAGCGCCGCAAGACGCTGGACCGGGAGGTTCCGCGCCGCCGTCCCGCGGCGTCGTCCTTCCATCTGCCGCGCGCCGTCGGCCTCGACGGCCTCGGGCCGCGCTCGGGGACTGCGGAGGGCGCGGGAGCCGCGCCGGCGCGCAAACCGCCGGCGCCGCCGTCGGACGCCGCGGCGATCGGACGCTATGAGTCCGAAGGCACGTCCTATGTGATGTTCGCCGACGGCTCGATCGAGGCGACGTCGCCGCGCGGCGTGTTCCGCTTCTCCTCCATGACTGAGCTCAAGGCTTTCATGGAGCAGCAGGCGTCGGGCTGACGGGCTCGCGGCCGGCGCGGAACGCCCCTTGCGCGCAGGCGATCGCGAAGGCCTGCTGCAGCGCCGCCTCCTCGAGGCGGTCGAAGCGCCCGGAGGCGCCGCCATGGCCCGCCGCCATGTTGGTGCGGCACAGGAACGGCCCGCCGTCCGCGCGGGCGCGCAGGCGCGAGATCCATTTGAGGGGCTCCCAGTAGGTGACGCGCGGATCGGTCAGCCCGCCGAGCGCGAAGATCGGCGGATAGCGCTTCGCCTCGACGTTGTCGTAGGGCGAATAGGATCTTATGCGCGCGAAGGCGGCCGGCTCGCGGATCGGATCGCCCCATTCGAGCCATTCGGGCGGCGTCAGCGGCAGCTCGGCGTCGAGGATGGTGTTCAGCACGTCGACGAAGGGCACGTCGGCGACGATCCCGGCGAACAGCTCGGGCGCCATGTTGACGACGGCCCCCATCAGCATGCCGCCGGCGCTGCCTCCGTGCGCGACGATGTTTCCCTCGCGCGTGAAGCCTTGCGCGATCAGATGACGGGCGGCGGCGATGAAGTCCGTGAAGGTGTTCTTCTTGTTCTCGAGCTTGCCGTCGAGGTACCAGCGCCAGCCCTTGTCGGTCCCGCCGCGGATGTGGGCGATGGCGAAGACGAAGCCGCGGTCGATCAGGGAGAGACGCGGCGCGGAGAAGCCCGCCGGAACGGAGTGGCCATAGGCGCCGTAGCCGTACAGCAGCAGCGGCGGGCCGGCGGAAAGGTCGAGGCCGCGGCGATGGATGAGCGAGACCGGCACAAGTTCGCCGTCGGCGGCCGGCGCGTAGACGCGGCGCGAGACATAGGCTGCCGGGTCGTGGCCGCTCGGGATCTCCTGGCGCTTGCGCAGCACGCGCGCGCGCGTCGAAAGATCGTAGTCGTAGGTCTCGCGCGGCGTCGTCATGGAGGAATAGACGAAGCGGACGCTGCGCTGGTCGAAGGCGAGGCGCTCCTCGAGGCCGAGTGAATAGGCCTCCTCGTCGAAGGCGACGGCGTGGTCCTCGCCGCTCTCGACGTGGCGGACCATCAGCCGCGGCAGGCCGTTCTCCCGCTCGAGCCAGACGAGGTGCTCGGGAAAGACGGCGAAATCGACGATCATGCGGCCGGGGCGATGCGGAACCTCGCAGCTCCATGACGCCTTGCCGGGCGCCTCGAGCGGCGCGCTCGCGAGGAAGAAATCCTGCGCGCCGTCGGCGTTCGTCAGAATGTAAAGGCGCCCGCCGCGGTGCTCGACCTCGTAGCGCAGGCCGGGCGCGCGCGGCTCGACGCGACGCGGCCTCGCCTGCGGATCGGCGAGGTCGATGAGCCAGGCTTCGGCCGCGTCGTGGTCGCTGACGCTGATCACGGCGAAGGCGCCCGACTGGCTGCGCTTCAGATGGATGAACCAGCGCGGGTCGGCTTCGGCGAAGACGATCTCGTCGCGCGCTGGATCCTCGCCGAGGCGATGGCGCAGAACCTGCGCCGGGCGGTTGTCGTCGTCGATGCGCACATAATAGAAGTGAGCGGAATCCGCGCCGAACACGAAGGAGCCGTCCGTGTCGGCGACGACGTCGGGCAGGTCTTTTCCCGTGGCGAGGTCGCGCACGCGGATGAGATGCAGCTCCGATCCCTTCTCGTCGGCCGACCAGCCGAACTTCGCGTGATCGGGCGTGTGGCGCGCGTGAGCGAGGTCGAAGAAGGGCTTGCCGCGGCTTTCGGCCTCGGCGTCGAGGAGAACCTCGACCTTGCCGCCGTCCTCCTGCGAGCGGCGGAAGGAGGGATGCTGCGCGCCCTGGTCGTAACAGGCGTAGTAGAGATAAAGCCCGTCCGGCAGGGGCGCCTGCGCGTCGTCCTCCTTGACGCGGCCGCGCATCTCGGCGACGAGGGTCCGGCGCAGCGCCTCGAAGGGAAGAAGCGTCTGCGCCGCGTATTCGTTCTCCGCCTCGAGCGCGGCGCGCACGTCGGCGGGCAGGGCGGAAGGGTCGCGCAGCACCTCGCGCCAGTTTTCGGCCCGCATCCAGGCGTATTCGTCGGAGAGCTCGACGCCATGGACGCGCGCCACGTGCGGCTCGCGGGCCGCAGGCGGCGGGGGGACGGGCGCTTGCGGCGATGGGGTCACGGCGGAAATCCTGTGCGTATGTGCGCGAGCTGAAGCGGCGCCGGGGCCGACGCTGTTCACAAATTATGCAAACAAGCTCCTCCGGACAAGGCGCGGGCGGCGGGAGCGGCGGCATTGGCGCGGTCTAGCGTCTGCCCCGGGACGCATTCTCCAACAATCGTCAGGTCGTCGACGGCCTTTCATCGTCGCCTCAATTGGCGACCCCGGGCGTGGCGACGTTTTTTGTTTGTCCGCACGAAAGTTTGCTCGACGCTACTTGCGGATGTGCAAATCGAGTTTTAATAATGAAAGAGGTTCACACGAGTCGATTCGGGCGGCCGATTGTGACGACTTTGGGTTAACAGGGTTTCGGCGCTCTTTGCAGCCGGCGCGGCTCTCATGTCTCTTGGGCGGCGCGGCGTCGGACTCTTCTATTCGGGATAACTAACGCCATGAGCGATTCGTCAGGGTCCAACAGCTACATCGAACTGGCGGCGGACATCGTCTCCGCCTATGTCAGCAACAATTCGGTGCCCGCCAGCGATCTGCCCGCCCTCATCAACGAGGTTCACTCCGCCCTGCTGCGCGTCACCTCGGGGACCAATCCGCCCGTGGTCGAGGCGCCGAAGCCCGCGGTGCCGGCCAAGAAGTCGGTCACCAACGATTTTCTGGTCTGCCTCGAGGACGGGCGCAAGTTCAAGTCGCTGAAGCGGCATCTGCGCACCCAGTACAACATGTCGCCGGACGAATACCGTGAGAAGTGGGGCCTTGCGCCCGACTATCCCATGGTGGCGCCCAATTACGCCAAGGCGCGCTCCAATCTCGCCAAGCAGATGGGCCTCGGCCAGCAGCGCCGGCGGGCGTGATTCGGCCGGGCGCGGCGGCCGCTCCGGCCGGAGCCGCGCCCGCGCTCTTCAAGGCGACGAATCGCCCGGCGAGCCGCCGCGACGCGCTCCGGCGCTGATTCATGGCGGCTTCCCGATGCGGCCGGCGCAGCTGGATTTTGCGCGGCGCTTTCCTGACAAACGCTCCTGAAAAGAGCTTTCGACGTCGGCTCGGACGCGTCGGCTCAGGCGGCCGCGGCGGCGGCGCGCGCGTCCGACTTGATGCGCTCGACCATGGAGCGCACGCCGTTGCTGCGTTGCGGCGTAAGGTGCTGCGACAGCCCGAGCTGCGAAAACAGCGCCTGCGCGTCGGTCGCCAGAATCTCCTTGGGCGTGCGTTCCGAATAGAGCGCCAGCACGAGGGCGACGAGGCCGCGCACGATGTGGGCGTCGCTGTCGCCGGAAAAGACCAGGATCGTGCGGCCCGACGCGTCGGTCCCGGCTTTCGTCTCGAGCCAGACCTGGCTGGCGCAGCCGCGCACCTTGTTGGCGTCGGTGTGGGCCGCCGCGTCGAGCGGCTTCAGCGTGCGGCCGAGCTCGATCAGATAGCGGTAGCGGTCTTCCCAGTCGTCGAGATAGCTGAAGTTCTCGGTGATTTCGTCGATGGTCATGCGGGCCGCGTCTTGTCGGCTGGCGGGCGGAAGCCGGCGCGGCTTCGCCCGACCTGATTCGCGACGCGCCCGCGCCGCCGGAGCGCGGCGGGCGCCGCGCGGACGCGCTCTGCGCCACTATATATATTTTCGCGCGCGCGAAGGGCCAGAGAAATATCGGCCGCCTCACGGGGGGCGGCGCGGCGGACGCGGCGGATCGGACGCCTGCGCGCTCACGACATGCGGCGGCGGGCTCTCCTTCAAACGTTCCCTGGCGCTCTCGGGCGCGCCCGCCCCGGCGGCCAGCCGCGCAAGCGCTCCGACGTCGCCGGCGCAGGCGTGAAAATCCTGCGCGCAGCCCTTGAGCGCGCGCTCGCGCGCCCCCTCGACGGCGGCCGTCAACGCCGCCTGCGCCGCGTCGCCGCCTAGCGTGCGCATCGCCGCGGCCATCTCGCCGAGGCCGGAGCCGGCCGGCCAGGGCAGGAACGCGAAGACGATCGCGAGCCAGAAGGCGGCGCGCAGCAAAAGCCCCATCGCTCCCCTCAACCGTGACGCCGGACGCTCCGCTCTCATTCTGGCGGCGTTTCGTTAACGGAATCATCCGGTCCCCGCACGCGAGCGCGCAGAGGCGGCCAAGCAGCGGATTTGGCAAGGATTTCTACACCATGGCGAAAGTTTCGCCGCGCCCTTGCGCCGGCGGGGCGCCCATTTGGGGCGAATGTGGCGCGGCCGCCGCGCCGATTTAGGGCCGCCTTAACAAGCCGGCCTCAGCCTGCGTCCGAAGCGCCGCATCGACCTTCGGCGCGCGGAGCGAATCTTGGGCCTTTTCCCGAATTTCGACGCTCGCCGCGGCCCGGCGGACACGTCCTCCGCCGCCCCCCTTCCCGCACGGCGGCTTCCCCGAGTCCCGCTCGCGCTCGCGCCGATCCTGGCGGCGGCGACGCTCATCGTCCTGCGCGGCGCGCCTGGCGCCTTCGTCGCCGCGCTCGCGGGCGCCGTCGCCATCCCCCTCTGCGTCCTCGCGCTCATGGCCGCTCCCGGCGCGCTGGCGAGCCTCGCCGGCGCCTCGACGCTCGGCCTCGTCGCCGCCTCGCTGGCGGCCGCGCTCGGCGGCGAGGCGGGAGGCGCGGCGCTCGCCTGGCTCATCCTCGCCCCGGTCGACGCGATCGCTGCGGGCGAGGCGACGCTGGTCGCCGCCAGCGGCGCGAGCGCCCTGATCGCCTCGGCCGCCGCCGGAGGCGCCGACGCGCTGGGCGCTCCGGCGGCGGCCGGCCGCGCCCGGCCGGCCGGGCGCGGCCGGGCCGCCGGCGGCGCCGCGACGCGCGGCGGCCTGCGCGCCGCGCGTCGCCGGCGCGTCCGCTCCGACGCGCAGGACGTCTGCGGCCTCGCCGGCGACGCGGCGCTGCTTTACGACCGCTCCGGCCGCGCCCTCGCCCTCGCCGGGCCGAGGTCCGAAGCGTTCGGCCTCGGCGCGCGCGAGTTGCTCGGGCGCGGCTTCTTCGACCTCGTGCATGTCGCCGACCGCCCCGCCTTCCTGCAGGCGATCGCGCAGGCCGCGCGCGGCGGCGCCGGCGAAGCCTGCGCCGGCGCCGTGGTGCGGCTGCGCACGCGCGCCGCCTGCGCCGAGCCGGCGTTCCTGTGGCTCGACATGCGCGCGCGCGGCGACGGCGCGGGGCGCGCGCTCGCCGTGTTCCGCAACGTCGCCGAGCTCCGGGGGCGACAGGAGGAGATCGAGGCCGCGCGCGAGCGGGCAGCGGCGGCGGCCCTCTCCAAGGACCATTTCCTCGCCAGCATGAGCCACGAGCTGCGCACGCCGCTCAACGCGATCATCGGCTTTTCCGAAATTCTGCGCGAGGCGCCGGCGGACCCGGCCAAGCGGCGCGAATACGCCGCGATCATCCATCACTGCGGCCAGCATCTGTTGTCGGTCGTCGACTCGATCCTCGACCTCTCCAAGATGCGCTCGGGCGCCTTCGCCCTCAGCCCCGCGCCCTTCGGCGTCGCGCCGCTGGTCGACGACTGCTGCGACATGATGCGGCTGGACGCTGCGGCGCGCGACGTCCGCCTCGTCCGCCGCCTCGACGAGAACGTCGGCGAAATCGTCGCCGACCGGCGCGCCTGCCGGCAGATCCTCACCAACCTCCTGTCCAACGCCGTGAAGTTCTCAGCCCCCGGCGGCGAGGTGGGGATTTTCGCGCGCGTCGACGGCGGCCACCTCGAGCTGCGCGTCGCCGACGACGGGATCGGCGTCGCCGCGCAGGATCTGGAGCGGCTCGGGCGCCCGTTCTTCCAGGCCCGGAGCGCGCATGAGCGGCCATGCGAAGGCACGGGGCTCGGCCTTTCGATCGTCGCCGGCCTCGTCGGCCTGCACGGCGGGCTCATGTCGATCGAAAGCGAGCCGCAGCACGGCGCCCGGGTGACCGTGCGCCTGCCGCTGGATTGCCGCGCGGCCGCCGCGAGAGCCTGCGCCGACATCGAGATCATCGCGCGCTACCGCCGGGACGACGCGCGCGTCGAGCCCTCCCCGAACGAGATGGTGAAGAAAATTGCGTGAAGCTCTCGCCGCCGCCGGCCACGATTTCCTCGTCAGCGGCCCCCGTCCGTCCCGCGCGCGGCGCGGCGGCGGCCGGAAGAAATCCTCGCCCCGCGGCGCCGGCCGCGCGAAGAAGCGCGCCGCCGCGATCGCCCTCGGGCTCGTGTGCGTCGGCGCGCTCGCCGGCATCCTCGTCAACGCCCTCGCGCTGCAGAAGACGCGCCATCCTGCGCCGCTGTTCGCAAAGGCCGCTCCCGAGCGTCCGGCGCCTGTCGCCGTCGCGCCCGCGCCCCTGCCGGCGCCGCGGCCGCAGCCGGTCGTCGCCGCGCGCGAGGCCGAGGAGCCGCGCGCCGAGGCCAGGCCCGAAGAAAAAAAGCCCGAGGAGAAGCGCGCGAAGCCGCCGGCCGCCTCCGAGGCGCCGGCGCATGATCCGATCTCCGATCTCATCCGCACCGGCGCGCCGCCGCGGGAGACGTCGCCTGCGCGCGAGGCCGCCGCTCCCGCCGTCTCGAAGACGGTGATGGCGGCGCAGAAGGCGCTGGTGAAGCTCGGCTTCGTGCTGAAGGCCGACGGGGTGATGGGAGCTTCGACGCGTCAGGCGATCGAGCGCTTCGAGCGCGACCGCGGCCGCAAGAGCAACGGCGATCTGACCGGCGCGGCGGCGCGCGCGCTGAGCGCCGAGTCGGGCGTCGCGATCGAGTGAGGCGAGGCCCTGAAACGAAACGGGGCCGGACGAACGTCCGGCCCCGCGCGAGGAGGAGAAAGCCGCGCCGGCGGCGCGCCGTCAGATGAAACGCTCGAACTGGCGGAAAATCACGAACAGCAGCGCCGAGAGGGCGATGGCGCAGGGCAGGGTCAGCACCCAGGCGAGCGCCAGGCTGCGCACCGTGGACATCTGCACGCCGGAGCCGTTGGCGGCCATGGTCCCGGCGACGCCCGAGGACAGCACATGCGTCGTCGAGACCGGCAGGCCGAACGTGTCGGCCGCGGCGATGGTGCCCATGGCGACGAGCTCGGCCGCGGCGCCCTGCCCATAGGTGAGATGGCTTTTGCCGATCTTCTCGCCGACTGTGACGACGATGCGCTTCCAGCCGACCATGGTGCCAAGGCCCAGCGCGACGGCGACCGAGATCTTGACCCAGTCGGGGACGAAGCGGGTCGCCGCGTCGAGGTGCTTCTTGTAGGCGGCCAGCGAAGCGAGGTCGGCCTTGGTGAGCGCCGCCGCCTTGTCCTTCTGCAGGAAGCGGATCGCCTCGGAGGCGAGATACATGTCGTTGCGCACGTTGCCGACGCTCGTCGCCGGAATGGCGGCGATCGAGCCGTAGCGGTCGACCTGGCCGGCGATGTCGCGGATCAGCGCCGCGAGAGCCGGCATCGTGCCTTCGGTGAATTCGTGCGAGGCGATGTAGGCGGTGACGATCGGCCGCGGGTCGCCGATGACGTGATGGCCTCCGGCGATCGACTCCACGGTCTGCGAGGCGGCGTGCGAGCTTTCGATGAAGCTCGCGACCTCGCCCGGCGGCAAGGCCCGGTTCAGGGCGTAGGCGGTGGGCACCGTGCCGATCAGGATCAGCATGATGAGGCCCATGCCCTTCTGGCCGTCGTTCGAGCCGTGGGCGAAGGAGACGCCCGCCGAGGTGAAGATCAGCAGGCCGCGGATCCAGGCCGGCGGCGCGCCCTGCGCCTTCGGCGCGGCGTAGAGCTCGGGCTTGCGGACGAGGAGCTTCATCAGGAGGAGCAGGCCGGCGGCGCAGACGAAGCCGACGATCGGCGAGAACAGCAGCGCGTAGCCGATCTCGGTCGCCTTGCCCCAGTCGACGCCCGAGGTGCCGTCGCGCCCGCGCATCAGGGCGTTGGCGACGCCGACGCCGATGATCGAGCCGATCAGCGTGTGCGAGGAGGACGCCGGCAGGCCGAGCCACCAGGTGCCGAGGTTCCAGATGATCGCCGCGATCAGCATCGCGAAGACCATGGCGAAGCCGGCCTCCGAGCCGACCTGCAGGATCAGCTCGACCGGCAGCAGCGAGACGATGCCGAAGGCGACGGCGCCGGTCGAGAACAGCACGCCGAGGAAGTTGAAGAAGCCGGACCAGACGACCGCGACCGGCGGGGCGAGGGAATGGGTGTAGATCACCGTCGCCACGGCGTTGGCGGTGTCGTGGAAGCCGTTGACGAACTCGAAGCCGAGCGCGATCAGCAGGGCGACGCCGAGCAGCACGAAGGGCAGGGCGGATTTGACGCTTGTTCCGGCGGCGGACACGTCGCGGTAGATGCTGAAGGCGGTGAAGAAAAGGCCGAGGCCGAGCACCGCCAGAAGGGCGATCAGCGTGCGCATCGACATCGGCTTGTCGAGGTCGGGCTTCTTGACCGCCGCCGGCGGCGGCGCGGCGTAGTCTTGCGTGGCGATCGTGGTCATGGAAAGGCTCCCGGGGCGAAGGCGCGGGAACGGCCTAGCCATGACGCATGACAGAGCGATGACGACGCGCGCGCGCCACGGTTGCGGCGGCGCATGTCGAGCGGGATTTGGCGAGGTCCGGCGAGGTTCGGGCAAGCCTCGCGGCGGATGATGAGCGAAAGGGCAAGCATGACGGACAAGGATCAGCTCGACCGGCTCGTGACGCGGATTTCCGCCGCCGCCGGCGTCGACGAGGACGCGGCGCGCAAGGCGATCGGCGCCATTCTCGCCTTTCTGCGCAAGGAGGGGCGGCGGGAGGACGTCGACGAGCTGTTCGCCCGCCTGCCGGGGGCGGCCGAGGCGGCGGACGCGTCGGCCGCGCAGGGCGGCGCGCTCGCCGGCCTCATGGGCAAGATGGGCGGCGGGCTCATGGGCCTCGCCGCGCGCCTGACGGGGTTCGGCCTCGGCATGGCGCAGATGCAGACGATCGGCCGCGAATTGTTCGCCTACGCTCAGGAGCGGGCGGGCGAGGAGCGGGTGCGGGCCGTCGCCTTGTCCGTTCCCGGGCTCGGCCAGTTTCTCTGAGGTCGCCGCGGCCGTTGACGAAACGTCTTTCGTCCATCGGACGTTCGGCGCGGGAGCGGCGTGTGCGGCGGCGCGCTTCGGAGCGCCGCGCAAGGGCGCAGGCTCTTGCCTGAAGCGCGGGAAAGGCGCTGCATCGGCGAGGCCGGCGCGGACATCGAGCGTTTCGGCGTCGTGAGGGCCGGCGGCGCGCCGGCGAGTCGGAGGGCAGGCTGATGGGCGAAGTGATCGCTTGGAGACCAGCGCGCGAAGGCTCGCGCGCGGCGCGTCCGGGGCGGCCCGGGGACGTTCTTCTCTTCACCGGCGTGTGGCGCGAGCACGTGGCGCAGGCGCCCGCGGCGGGCGCCGGTCAGACGCGCCCCGCCTGCCCGGCGGCCAACCGCGGCGTCGGCGAGGAGCGGGCGGCGACGTCCGACAAATGAAGCGGGCGCCGCGAAGTCACGGCGCGGGCGGCTCCTCCCGCTTGCAGGAGATCGCGGCGGCGCGGCGCTCGGCGTCGGCCCGCTCGCCGGGGAAATCGGCGAGGGCGTCGACCAGCACGAAGCCGGTCGCGCTCGGAGCGACGAGGCGAAGCTCCTGCGTCGGCTCCTCGTCGTCCTCGTCCTCCGCCTCGAGCGCTTCGAGCTGGTCGTTGGTGAGCAGCAGCACCTCGATCGTTCCGCGCTGGGCGGCGTGCTCGCTCATCGAATAGAAGATTTCTCCGTCCGGGGCGCGGAAGCTCAGCGTCAGCATGCGTTCGGGATCGACCGGGCCGGAGACGCGCACCGGCCCGCGCGCGAGGTCGAACAGGCAGACGCTCTGCGCCAGCGCCGGATCGAGGAAGGGCGCCCATTGCGCCGCGGGCGTCGCGCGCGGCAGGAGCGTCGTCTCGCCCGGCCTGGCGAGGGCGGCGAGCCGGCGCATCGGCGGCTCGCCGACGATCCTCGGCAGGAGGAGCACGGCGCCGACATGCGCGGCCGCGGCCGCCAGCAGGACGCCGAGCGCCCACAGCGCGCCGGCGAGGATGCGGTCGAGCCGGCTCACGAGCAGTCCCCGCGCGTTATCGTCGGCAGGCTCTGCGCGTCGAAGGCGAGGCTCGAGGCGCTGAACTCGGATTCGTAAAGGCGAAGCATCAGCGCGAACGGGCCGGCCTGCGGCAGCGGCGTCCAGTTCCCCGGCCGCGCATGGCGCGACAGGACGATGCGGAAGCCGCCCCGCGCGTCGCGCAGAAGCTCGCTCGAGGTGAAGCCGTAGCGCTCGGCCGCATTGGGAAGGAGGCGTCCCTCGGGCGACAGCGCGCTGAGGGTCCAGCGGCGGGCGGCGGGGGTGCGGCCGGAGACGATGTAGTCGCAGCGCGCGTCGAGCCGCCCGCCGTCGCTGTCCGCGTGGGCGAGGAAGCTCAGCCCCTCCGTCGCCCCGAGCGGGATTTCGCCCGTATGGGCGAACGTCGCCCGCGCGTAGGGGTCGAGGCCCGCGCCGTCGCGGCGCGCAAAGGCGACCCACGGCCCCGCGCGCGTCGCGCCGAAGCCGAAGCCCGTCTGGAGCGTCAGAGCCGTCGCCGCAAGGCCGAGGCAGAGGCCGGCGACGAGCACGAGGAGATATTTTCCAAGAAGCAGCACGGGTTTGACCAGGCCGGGCGCGGGGTCGCGGGAGGCGGACGGCGGGCGGTTCAGCCGCCGCCGGGCGCGGGAGCGAGCGTCCGCGCGCCGACGCGGCCGTCCTCGGGCGTCGAAAAGCGCGCCGCGGCGCCGTCCTCGCGCCGCTTCTGCGCCTGCTCCAGCGCCTCGTCCATGGCTCTGGCGATGTCGCCGAGGGTCTGCGCCGAACGGGCCGAAAGGCTTGCCGGACGAAGCGGCGCGCCGGCGGCGACAGGCGGCGCGGCGGCGAGCGCGGCTCCCTGCGCCGGCTGCTTGCCGCCCGGCAGCGCCTTGAGCTCGATCCCCTGATGCGCATAGGCCATCACCTCGCGCCAGGTCGCGGCGGGCAGCGAGCCGCCGGTCATCTTCTCCATCGGCGTGTCGTCGTCGTTGCCGTACCAGACGGCGGCGACGTAATTGCCGGTGAAGCCGACGAACCAGGCGTCCTTGTAGCCGTTGGTCGTGCCGGTCTTGCCGGCGACGTCGATCCCCTCGAGCTTCGCCCGCGTCGCCGTGCCGCCCTCGACCACCTGCAGCAGCATCGAATCCATTGTGGCGATGGTCTCTTCGGGGAACAGGCGGCGCGGCTGCGGCCCGTCGCGGTCGTGGCGATAGATGGTTTCGCCGCGCCCGTTCGCGATCTCGACGGCGGCGAAGGGCGGGGCGCGCAGGCCTCCGTTGGCGAACACGCAATAGGCCGAGGCCATGTCGATCACCGTCACCTCCGCCGCGCCGATCGGCAGCGAGACCGTGTCGACGAGCGGCGTCGTCAGCCCCATCGCCCGCGCGTTCTCGACGATCTTGGCGCGCCCGGCGCGCGGGCTGCCGTCGCCGATGGCGGTCGCGAGCCGCACCGCGACGGTGTTCAGCGAGCGGGCGAGCGCCTGCGACAGCGGCAGGGCGCCGGCGTAGGTGTTCTTGTAGTTGTGGGGGCACCAGTTGCCGATGCAGATCGGCGCGTCGACGACGATGGTCGAGGGTTTGAATTTGCCGGTGAGCAGAGCGGTCAGGTAGACGAAGGGCTTGAAGGACGAGCCTGGCTGGCGCAGGGCGTCGGTCGCCCGGTTGAACTGGCTGGCGCCGTAGTCGCGCCCGCCGACGATGGCGCGCAGCGCGCCGTTCGGCTCCATCGCGACCATCGCGCCCTGCTTCGCCTTGTAGCCCGGGCCGTACTGGCGCAGCTGATCCTCGATCGTCGCCTCGGCGCGCTGCTGCAGCCCGAGGTCGAGCGCGGTGCGCACGGTGAGCACGCGCTCCTCGCCGAGCTTGTTGTCCTCGGCGAGGCGCTTGACCTCCTGATAGGCGTAGTCAAGGTACCAGTCGGGGCTCGCGTCCTTGGCGCGGTCGACCGGCGTCGCCGGATTGCGCAGCGCGGCGTAGATCTGCCCCTCGGTCAGATAGCCGGCGTCGACCATGTTGTTGAGGACGTCGTGCGCCCGCGCTCTGGCGGCCGGCAGGTTGACGTGCGGGGCGTATTTCGTCGGCGCCTTGAACAGGCCGGCGAGCATCGCCGATTCGGCGAGGGTGAGGTCGCGCGCCGACTTGCCGAAATAGAACTGCGCCGCCGCCTGCACGCCGAAGGCGCCGCCGCCGAGATAGGCGCGGTCGAAATAGAGCTTCAGGATCTCCTTCTTGGAGAGGCGAAACTCCAGCCACAGGGCGAGATAGGCCTCCTTGATCTTGCGCTCGATGGTGCGCTTGTTCGACAGGAACAGGTTTTTCGCGAGCTGCTGGGTGATCGTCGAGCCGCCCTGCACGACGCCGTCGGCCTTGGCGTTGACGGTGAGCGCGCGCGCCGTGCCGATGACGTCGACGCCGAAATGGTCGTAGAAGCGGCGGTCCTCGGTCGCGAGCGCGGCGGCGACGAAGGACTCCGGCAGCTCGTCGAGGCCGACGGAATCGTCGTGCTTGATGCCGCGCCGGCCGACCTCGCGGCCGTAGCGGTCGAGGAAGGTGACGGCGAGGTCCTGCTTCTTCAGCCAGTCGTCGGAGGTCTCGCGGAAGGCCGGCACGGCGAGCGCGAGGGCGAGGATTCCGCCGGCGATGGCGATGGTCAGCGTCTCGCAGGCGATCTCGACCGCGCCCCGCCGCCAGCCCGACAGGCGGAAGCGCTCCATATAGGCGCTGAAGTCGGCGTAGCGCTCGCGCGCGTCCTCGCCGGCGCGATAGAGCGTGGAGTCGAGCCAGGCGTCGGCCGCGAGCAGGACGCGGGCGAGGCTTGTCCAAAGCCGCGATCGGCGCAGGCCGTCGAACATCTGCGGTCAGGGCTCCTGCGGCGCGCCTTCGTACGGCGCGCGCGTGTTGGACATAGCAGGCTTTCGCCGGCCGGCCCATCGACAGACGCGTGAAAGCTTCCGCAGGCTGCCGCGCGAAGAGGATGAAATGAAGGCGCCGCCAGCCCGACATGAAAAGGCGCCGCCGGCCTGATATGAAAAGGCGTCGCCGCCGCGCTTGACGCGAAGGCTCCGGCGGCGCACCTGCATGGGTTTCAACGAGGAAAACCGGATGACCAGCGCGCCCGACGCGCCGTTCTGGCGTCGCAAGACGCTCGAGGAGATGACCGAGGCCGAGTGGGAGAGCCTGTGCGACGGCTGCGGGCGCTGCTGCCTCGTCAAGCTCGAGGACGAGGACACCGGCGAGATTCATTTCACCGACGTCGCCTGCCGCCTGTTCGACGCCGCGGCCTGCCGATGCGCCGACTACGCGCGCCGCCGGCGCCGGGTGCGCGACTGCGTCAAGCTCGACCCCGCGCAGGCGCGCGCGCTCTCCTGGCTGCCGCCGACCTGCGCCTATCGCCTCGTCGGCGCGGGGGCCGACCTGCCGGCCTGGCATCCGCTCGTCTCCGGCTCGCCCGACAGCGTGCATGAGGCGGGGATATCTGTGCGCGGACGCGTCGCGGCGCTCGAGACCGAGGTCGCCCTCGACGACTACCCGGATCATATCGTCAAATGGCCGATGCGGCTCCCGCGCGGCCACACAGCCGTGAAAGGGGCGCGCAAGAAGGCGGAAAATGCCGGAAAGAGCGCGCGCGGCGAGCGCAAGCGCCGCGATTCGCCCGCAAATGACGCGCAGACGTGAGGTTTCGGCGAATTGAAGGAGACGACTTCGTCCATGGACGGCCAGCACATCATCGACCGCGAAAGGCTTTTCGGCGCGCAGAACTACGCGCCGCTGCCGGTCGTGCTGTCGCATGGACGCGGCGCGCAGCTCTTCGACGTCGCCGGCAAGCGCTATATCGACATGATGAGCGCCTATTCGGCGGCGAGCTTCGGCCATCTGCATCCGCGCCTCGTCAAGGCGGCGCGCGACCAGCTCGAGCGTCTCGACATCGTCTCGCGCGCCTTCCACAGCGACAATCTCGGCGCCTTCTGCCAGGAGCTCGCGGAGTTTTGCGGGCTCGACGCCTGTCTCGTCATGAACACGGGGGCGGAGGCGGTCGAGACGGCGATCAAGGCGGCGCGCCGCTACGCCTATGACGAGCTCGCGATTCCGCCGGATACGGCGGAGATCATCGTCGCGCACGGCAATTTCCACGGCCGCACCACCACCATCGTCGGCTTCTCGGACGATCCCAACGCGCGGCGCGGCTTCGGGCCGTTCGCGCCCGGCTTCGCCCATGTCCCGTTCGGCGACGCGGGCGCGGCCGAGCGCGCCGTCAACCCGTCCACGGCGGCGATCCTCGTCGAGCCGATCCAGGGCGAGGGCGGGGTGATCGTGCCGCCGCGCGGCTATCTCTCCGACCTTCGCCGCATCTGCGACCGCCACGGCATTCTGCTCATCTTCGACGAGGTGCAGTCGGGCTTCGGCCGCACCGGCCGCGATTTCGTGTGGATGCACGAGGACGCGCGGCCCGACGGCGTGACCGTCGGCAAGGCGCTCGGCGGCGGAATCCTGCCGGTCTCCGCCTTCGTCGCGCGCCGCGCGCTGATGAACGTGTTCACGCCCGGCAGCCATGGCTCGACCTTCGGCGGCAATCCGCTCGCCGCCGCCGTCGGCCGCGAGGCGATCGCGCTGATGCGCGAGGAGGAGCTCTCGGCGCGCAGCGCGCGGCTCGGCGCCGTGCTCATGGAGGCGATCGAGGCGCTGCGCAGCCCGGCGGTCATCGCGGCGCGCGGACGGGGCCTGTGGGTCGGCGTCGAGCTCGACCCGGCGCTCGCCAGGGGCAAGGACGTCTGCCTCGCCCTGCTGCGGCGCGGCGTCCTCGCCAAGGAGACGCATGAGACCGTGCTGCGCCTCGCCCCGCCGCTGGTGATCGAGGAATCCGAGCTGCTCGAGGCGATCGGCGCGCTCGGTGCGGCGCTGGAGGAGACCGCCGCCGCGCGCGCGGGGTGACGCGGCGCGGCCGGCGGCCGTCGTAAGGGAGCGGCGCCCTGTGGAAAGCGTGGATTGCCTCGTCGTCGGAGCGGGGGCGATCGGGCTCGCCGCCGCCCGCGCGCTCGCCGCGCGCGGCCGCGAGGTTATCGTCGTCGAGGCGACCGATCGGATCGGCTCGGGAATCTCCTCGCGCAACAGCGAGGTCGTCCACGCCGGCCTCTATTATCCCAGGGGGAGTCTGATGGCCCGGCTGTGCGTCGAGGGCCGCCGCGCGCTTTACGATTTCTGCGCCTCGCGCCACATCCCCCATGGCGAATGCGGCAAGATGATCGTCGCGGCCTCGGCCGGGGAGATCGGCGAGCTTGAGGCGCTGAGGGAGCGCGCGCGGGGCAACGGCGTCGACGACGTCGTCCTTCTCGATGGCGCGCAGGCGCGCGCGCTCGAACCCGGGCTCTCGTGCGTCGCGGCGCTGCTCTCGCCTTCGACCGGAATTTTCGACAGCGACGCTTATATGCGCGCGCTGCAGGGCGAGCTTGAATCCCTTGGCGGCGTCGTGGCGCTCAAGACGCCCGCGCTCGGCGGCGCGGCGACGGGCGAACGCGTCGCGCTCGACCTTGGCGGCGCGGCGCCGACGCGGCTGCGCTGCAAGCTCCTCGTCAACGCCGCCGGCCTCGCCGCGACGAAGCTCGCCCGGAGCGTCGCGGGCCTCGACCCGGCGCTTGCGCCGCGGACCTATCTCGCCAAGGGAAATTACTTCTCGCTCGTCGGCCAGAAGGCGCCGTTCGCGCGGCTCATCTATCCGGCGCCGGTCTCAGGCGGCCTTGGCGTGCACCTGACCTTCGACCTCGCCGGCGCGGCGCGCTTCGGGCCGGACGTCGAATGGGTCGAGAAGGAGGATTATGTCGTCGATCCGTCGCGGGCGGCCTCGTTCTACGCCGCGATCAGGCGCTACTGGCCGGACCTCAAGGACGGCGCGCTGCAGCCGGCCTTCTGCGGCCTGCGCCCGAAGCTCTCGCCGCCCGGCGCGCCGGCGCGCGACTTCCTGATCCTTGGTCCGGGGGATTACGGCGGCGTCAGGGTCGTCAGCCTGTTCGGGATCGAATCGCCGGGCCTAACCGCCTCGCTCGCCATCGGCGAGCATGTCGCCGACCTCGCGCAGGGGCGCTGAGGCTTCAGCCGGCGAGGTGCATCTCCTCGTCGAGGACGATCGGCGGACCCGTCTCGACGAGCGCCCTCCCGGCCTTCGCCCAGGAGCTCTTCGACAGCCCATGCTCGGTCTTGTGCCAGTGGAACGGACGCAGGATCAGATCGTAGAGCGCGGCCCAGGTCGCCGCCGACATCAGCAGATAATAGGGCAGCAGCAGCGGCAGGAAGGCCCACAGGCCCATCAGCCGGCGCCGGCGCATGCCGATCAGCGCGATCCACACGATCGAGCCGGCGCCGAAGCCGACGACGGACACCCATAGCGTCGCCTCGACGAGGGCGAGCTCCGAATCGGGGCAGGGCGGGCCGAAGCGCAGAAGGTCGAAGGCCATGAAGGCGCTGAGGAACGGCCACAGCAGCGGCCCCAGCACCAGATTGACCATCATCAGGGCGTAGAACACCATCCCCGTCCAGCCGACTTCGCGCCTGAGGCGCGGCGGGTCGCGGGAGAGGGTGATGAAGGTCTGCATCCAGCCCTTGGCCCAGCGCCGGCGCTGCGTGATCCAGGCCTTCATGCGCGCCGGCGCCTCCTCGCGCGTCGTCGAATGGAAGGTCTCGCTGCGATAGCCGAACCGCGCCATGCGCAGGCCGAGGTCGGCGTCCTCCGTCACGTTCCACGCGTCCCAGCCGCACAGGCGCCGCAGCGCGCCGACGCGGAAATGATTCGACGTGCCGCCGAGCGGGACCGGCCAGCGCAGGCTCGCGAGCCCGTGGGTCGTCACGTCGAACAGCGCGGCGTATTCGATCGAGAACAGGCGCGTCAGCCAGGAGTCCTCGACATTGTCGATGGCGAGCTGCGCCTGCAGGCAGACGACGCGCGGCGAGGCCTCCATGAAGCGCTCGGCGGCGTCGCGCAGCTGGCCGGGCGCCGGCGCGTCCTCGGCGTCGAAGATCGCGACATAGTCGCCGGCGACGAGGTTCAACGCGATGTTGAGGGCGCGCGGCTTGGTCTGCGGCCAGCCGGGCGGCGCGACGACGATCTCATAGGCGGACGGGAGGCGCAGCGCCTCCAGCGCCTCCCGCGTCGACGCGTCGTGCTCTTCGACGACGAGCTTGATGTCGAGCTTGCCGCGCGGATAGTCGATCGCCTCGAGCGCGCGGACGAGCTCGCCGACGATGCGCGCCTCCTTGTGCAGGGCGACGATGATCGAATAAGGCGGCAGGAGCCGGTCGTCGACGCGCGGGCCGCGCCGCGCCGGCGGGGCGAAGCTCGCGAGGCCGGCGACGAGGCGCAGCACGATCCCGGCGAGGAAGGCGAGGCTCGCGGCGATGGCGACGACGCTGGCCGCCGCCGGCGCGAGGGCGCAGGCGAGCGCCGCGAAGACGAGGGCGGCGACGCCCGCGCAGATCTGTCCCTCGCTCGCCCCGTCCCTGGCGCAAAGGCGCGGATCGCGCGTGAGAAGCGCGAGGCTGGCGTGAGCGGCGATCGCCGGCGCCGCCCGCGCGCGCACGAGCCGCGACATGTTGGCCGGGGTCGTGACGACGAGGCTGCCGGCCATCTCCTCGCCGCGCGCGCGCCGGCGCAGCAGGCTTTCGAGCGTCGCCCCGCGCGGGGCGACGAGCCAGCGCGGCCCCGCGCCGGCGCGGGGCGCGCCGCCGGCGCGCCGCGCATGCGGAGAGCGCGCGCCGGAGCCGCGGCGGGCGGCCGGCGCGGCGAAGGCGACGCCGAGATGGACGGCGAGCGCGCGATAGAAAAAGGACTCGCCGACGCCAAGGCTCAGCAGCGCCGCCTCGGGCTCGACGCCCTGCGCCGACGCGAGCGCCGCGGCCTGGGCGAGCAGGTCCGCGGGGCAGCCGGCCTCGAGCAGGAACGCGAGACGTTCCTCTTGCAGGAGACGCGCCTTCGCCGTCGCGGGGGACGTGGCCGGATCGCAGGAATTTATGAAAAAGGGCGAGTTCATCGAATTGGACGAGCATGAAGCTACAGTTCAGCTCTAGATGATAAATATTGATAGTCAACAGTATAAATACGTGCTACATCAAAACAGCTCGTCGCCGTCGTGCGCAGCTTACTGGAAGTTGTTGGTAATAACGCTGCGACGCAAAATAGTTGTAGCAGATATGTTGCGCTGCGATATAGTCATGCGCCTCATGGTTGCAATTCTTACAGGGTTCGCCTTGCAGCACTAAAGAAACGATCGGGAGATATCCGATGCTCGTCTTCGCCGCCGCCTGCCTTCTACTCGGCGTTTGTCTCGGCCGTATCTTCACGGCCTACGTCCTTTTGCCCACCAGCATGTTGATCGCAGGCGCCGGGATAATAGTCTGGACCGGAGGATACGCCTCTCTTTTGGGCGCGGCGGTCGGCGCGGGGCTGATGATCGCCAGCGTCGAAGTCGGCTATGTCATAGGTGTCGTCCTGCCCCGCGCGCGGCGCGGCGGCGCCATCGCCTACGCGCCCGAGGCGACGCGCGCGGCCCCGGTCCGCGCCGGCTTGCGGCCGGTGGCGACGAAGGTGAAATAGGCGCAGTCGCGTCCTTCGCGCAGGGCTTTGGCCTCGTAGCGCGTGCCGCTCCATCCAGCGTAGGGGCGGCGCCAGTCGTCGGGCCCATGCGCCGGCCATTCGAAGAAGGACGAGCGCAGGACGCGGGCCAGCGTCCAGCCGGCGTTGTCGTCGACGTCGGTGGCGAAACGCAGCGGCGCGCCCGGCTTCATGACCCTTGCGAGGCGAGCCAGCGTCTCATCCGAAAGAAACCGCCGCTTGCGCTGGCGCCGCTTGGGCCAGGGATCGGGAAAGAGCAGGCAGGCGCCGTCGAGCGAATCCTCGGGCAGCGCCTCGATCACGTCGCGCGCGTCGCCCTCGTAGAGCCGGACGTTGGAGAGGGCGCCCGCCTCGATCAGCGCGAGCGCGCCGGCGACCCCGTTGTGGAAGGCCTCGCAGCCGATGAAGCCGGTCTCCGGCTCGCGCGCGGCGCGGGCGGCCAGATGTTCGCCGGCCCCGAAGCCGATCTCGAGCCAGAGGGCGCTGAACGGGCCGCCGAACAGCGCGGCGGGGTCGATCGGCCTCGAGGCGTCGACGGCGAGCGCGGGCAGGGCCTCGCGCATGAGCGCGGCGTGGCGCGCGCGCAGCGCCTTGCCGCGTCGGCGGCCATGCAGGCCGCCCGAGGGAGGACGCGCGCCCTCGGCGTCCTTCACGCCCATGTCGTCAGGGAGCGGCGGGATCAGGAAAGATGGGCCTTGAGCTTCTCGCCGAGGTCGGTGCGCTCCCACGAGAAGCCGCCGTCCGACTCCGGCGCGCGGCCGAAATGGCCGTAGGCCGCGGTGCGGGCGTAGATCGGCCGGTTGAGCCCGAGATGCTCGCGGATGCCGCGCGGGGACAGCTTCATGCTGTCGCGCAGCGTCGTCTCGAGCCGGCCTTCGTCGACTTTCGCCGTGCCGTGCCCGTCGACGTAGATCGACAGCGGCTCGGCGACGCCGATGGCGTAGGCGAGCTGGATGGTGCAGCGGTCGGCGAGGCCGGCGGCGACGACGTTCTTGGCGAGGTAGCGCGCGGCGTAGGCGGCCGAACGGTCGACCTTGGTCGGATCCTTGCCCGAGAAGGCGCCGCCGCCATGGGGCGCCGCGCCGCCGTAGGTGTCGACGATGATCTTGCGGCCGGTGAGGCCGGTGTCGCCGTCCGGCCCGCCGATGACGAACTTGCCGGTCGGATTGACGTGCCAGGCGGTCTCTTCGTCGATCCAGTCCGCCGGCAGGGCGGCGCGGATGTAGGGCTCGACGATGGCGCGCACGTCCTCCGAGGTCAGCGATTCGTCGAGATGCTGGGTCGAGAGCACGATCTGCGTGACGCCGACCGGCTTGCCGCCGACGTAGCGAACGGTGACCTGGCTCTTGGCGTCGGGGCCGAGCTTCGCCGCGTCGCCCTCGCGGGCGTGACGCGCCGTCGCGAGCGTCTCGAGGATCTTGTGCGCGTAATACAGCGGCGCCGGCATCAGCTCCGGCGTCTCGCGGCAGGCGTAGCCGAACATGATGCCCTGGTCGCCGGCGCCCTCGTCCTTGTTGCCGGCGGCGTCGACGCCTTGCGCGATGTCGGCGGACTGCTTGTGCAGGAGGATCTCGACATTGGCGTCGCGCCAGTGGAAGCCGGCCTGCTCGTAGCCGATGCGCTTGATCGCGCCGCGCGCCGCCTGCTCGATGGCGTCGAAGCCGAGCGCCGGGCCGCGCGTCTCGCCGGCGATGACGACGCGATTGGTGGTGGCGAGCGTCTCGCACGCGACGCGGATCTGGGCCGGATCCATTCCCACGCGGTCGCCTTCGCGGAAGAACAGGTCGACGATCTCGTCGGAAATGCGGTCGCAGACCTTGTCCGGGTGGCCCTCAGAGACCGATTCGCTGGTGAACAGGTAGTTTTCTCGAGCCATCGGCCCCTCCGCTGCGGATGCCTGGGCCGACGCGCGCCCGCGCGACGCCGCCTTGGCGACCGCAATGGATCGTGGGCGACGCGCGAGACGCCCGCAATCGCGCCCCGCGCCAGTCGACGACGCGCCGAACCGGCTCCTAGAGGGCGAAATGCTATAATGGCGTTCGTTTTGTCAAGCGATTTGGGCGAATTCGTTCGTTAGACAGAACGTTTGGGCTGTCGCCCGTCCGATCAATTGTTGAACCCTCCGTTGGCTCGGGGCTTCAGCAGCGAGGCCTCGCCCGTCTCCTCGCCGGCCAGCGCCGTCACGAGATCGACGATGCGCTTGCGCACCTTCGGATCCTGAATCCGGGCGAAGGCCAAGTTGAGATGGAGCCCTTCGGCGGTCGAAAGGAAGTCGGCGACATAGGCCGAGCCGCCCTCCTCGGCGACGCCCGAGGGCGGAGCGCTCGCCGTCTCATCCTCGAAAGACGGCGCGCCCTCGAAGAAGAAGGCGGGCGGCACGTCGAGCGTGCGGGAAATCTGCTGGAGCCGGCTCGCGCCGATCCGGTTCGCGCCCTTCTCGTATTTCTGCACCTGCTGGAACGTCAGCCCGAGCGCCTCGCCGAGCTTCTCCTGGCTCATGCCGAGTATCACGCGGCGCATCCTGACGCGGCTGCCGACGTGACGGTCAATCGGATTGGGGACTTTTTTGACTTTATCCATAACCCTGGTCTGGTCGGTCATAGCTCAACCATGCGTAGTGAAAAATGTCCTTCTTTTATCATTCGTCAACGTCGACGGGGCCGCGCGGTTTCGCGCACGGCGCTGATAAAAGTCGAATGTAATTACATGACAATTATTTCATGCTGTCAAATGCGCTTGCGCAAAAAAGCCATAATTGATCCGGCCGCCGCCGCCGCCGCAAACGGCAGCGCGCTCCATAAGGCGCCGAGGCGCGCGAAAGGCGTCTTCTCAGCCGCCTCCGGCAGGGCGCCGACGACGAGCCCCCGCGCGCCGAGCGGCAGGCTCTCGAGGATGCGCCCGTATGGATCGACGATCGCCGAAATTCCGGTGTTGGCGGCGCGCAGCAGGGGAAGGCCCTCCTCGATGGCGCGCAGACGGGCCTGCGCGAAATGCTGGCCGGGTCCGAGCGTGTGGCCGAACCAGCCGTCGTCGGTCACGTTGAGCAGAAAGCCGGGGCGCGGCGCGTCCCGCTCCTGCGGCAGCGCCTCGCCGGGAAAGATCGCCTCGTAGCAGATCAGCGGCGCCGCCGGCGGCAGGCCCGGAACGGTCAGCGTGCGTCGTCCATGCCCCGCCGCGAATCCGCCGGGCAGCGTCACGAACTGCTTCAGCCCGAGCCTCGAGAGCAGCGCCTCGAAGGGCAGGTATTCGCCGAACGGCACGAGATGGGACTTGTCGTAGGTGTCGACGATCAGCCCGGCGCTCGAGATGACGTGGATCGAATTGTAGAAGACCGGCCGGTCGAGCCGCTCGGGCTCGGCCTCGTCGGCCGGCGCCCCCGGCGCCTGCGCGACGCGCGCGGCGCCCGTCGCGAGAAAGCCGCCGAGCGGCAGCGCCGCGGCGATGTCGGCCACGGCGCCGGGGCTGCGCGACAGGATGAACGGGAAAGCCGACTCCGGCCAGACGAGAAGCATGGCGTCGCCGTCCGGCGGCGGGCGGTCGAGCTGCGACAGGGCGAGATAGCGCTCGACGATCTCGCGCCCGAATTTGGCGCTGAATTTGTCGTCGAGCGCCATGTTCGGCTGCATCAGGCGGATTTCGACATCCTTGACGAAGCGCGTCTCCCCGCGCGCCAGCCGCAGCGCGCCAAAGGCGAAGAGGCTGGCGAGCGCCGCCGCCGCGAGAAGGCCCGGAGCGAAGGCGCGGGCGCCGAAGGGCTTGTCGGCGAGCGTCGCCGGCGCGCTGAAGATCGCGAGCGCCAGAGTGGTGAGGCCGTAAAGGCCGACGATCGAGGCGAATTGGGCGCTGAGGAGATTGCCCCCGAGCGCCATGCCGAAGGCGTTCCAGGGGAAGCCGGTGAACAGATGGCCGCGCAGCCATTCGCTCGCCGAAAGCGCCGCGGCGAAGACGAGCACGCGCGAAGGGCCTGGCGTCCAGAGAAAGCCGGCGAGCGAAAATCCCGCCGCCGGAAACAGCGCGAGGACGGTGGGCAGGCCGAGGACGCCGAGCGGCAGCGCCCAGGCGAACTGATCGGCCTCGACCAGGAAGGCCGCGCCGAGCCACCACAGCCCGGCGAGAAAATAGCCGAAGCCGAAGGCGAAGCCGTCGGCGAAGCAGCCGCGGACGACCGCCCTTCGTGAAGAGGCGTCAAACACGCGGCCGTCGATCAGCCAGACCGCAGGGACGAGCGCGAGCGCGAGCGCCGGCATGAGCCCGAGCGGCGGGAGCGCGAGAGCGCCGCAGGCGCCGGCGGAAAAGGCGAAGAGGCGCCGGCGCCAGCCGCACGCGAGGGCGATCGAGCCGGCCGCTCGTCTCAGCCGCGTTCGCCAAGCGCGAAAAGGCCGAGCGCGAAAAGACCAGGCGCGAAAAGACATGGGCGACGGACGGCTCACGCCCCTCCTGCGCCCTCGTGGCGCATGAGCGCGACGCGCAGGCGCCGCGCGCGGCGCGGGTCCGCCTCGAGGACCTCGAACTCGAACGGCGGCTCGACGATGATTTCGCCGGCGGCGGGCACGTGGCCGGCGCGCATGGCGATCAGACCGCCGATGGTGTCGACCTCCTCGGTCCCGTCGAGCGTCTCGGGGGCGACGCCGAGCGCGCGCGCGACGTCCTCGATCGGGGCGCGCGCGTCGACGAAAACGCCGCCGCCGGGCGCCGGGTCGATCTTCGGGCTCTCGTCGGAATCATGCTCGTCCTCGATGTCGCCGACGATCACCTCGACGATGTCCTCGATCGAGGCGAGGCCGTCGACGCCGCCATATTCGTCGATGACGAGGGCCATGTGGGTGCGCGTCGCCTGCATCTTCACGAGCAGCTCGATCGCCTGCATCGAGGGCGGCACGAACAGGACGGGGCGCACCAGCCGCGCGTCGGCGATCGACAGGGAAAGGTCGGGGAAGCCCGGCGCCGGCGCGCCGGCGCGCCGCCGCGCCGCGGGGGCGGCAGCCGGCTTGGAGTGGCCGTAGCCGAGAAGGTCGCGGATGTGGATCATGCCGCGCGGATCGTCGAGCGTGTCGCCATGCGCCGGCAGGCGCGAATGGCCCGCGCTGCGGAAGATCGCCAGCGCCTCGACGACGCTCGTCCCGACCGGCACGGCGACGATGTCGGCGCGCGGCACCATGACGTCCTCGACGAAGGTCTCGCGCAGGCCGAGCACGTTCTTCAGCATGGCGCGCTCGCGCGGCGGCATGTCGTCGGCCTCGGCGAAAGCCTCCTGCAATTCGTCGTTCTCGGGGGCGCCGCCGAAGACGGCGCGCAGCCGGTCGAAAAGGCCGGGGCGCTGACTTCGAGGTCTGTCCGTCTCCGCCTCGGAGGCGGCGCTGTCGCGTTCGCTCATAGGATCGTCATCGCTCTTTATGTGGGGCCGCGGGCTCGCGATAGGGGTCGTCGACGCCGAGGCGGGCGAGGGCCGCGCGCTCGGCCGCCTCCATTTCCTCCGCCTCCTCCTCGTCCTCGTGGTCGTAGCCGACGAGATGCAGGAAGCCGTGGACGATGAGATGGGAGACATGATCGGCGAGCGGCCTGCCCGCCTCGCGCGCCTCGCGCGCGCAGGTCTCGAAGGCGACGACGACGTCGCCGAGCGCCCGCGCCGTCTCGAGTTCGCCTTCGGTCGGGAAGGACAGCACGTTGGTCGGCTTGTCGAAGCCGCGCCAGAGCAGGTTGAGCGCCTGGATGAACGCGTCGCCGCAGAACATCAGGCTGACCTCGGCCTGCGGCGAAAGCGTGAGGCCTTCCTGCGCGATCGCCGCGCCGATCGCCCGTTCGGCGAGGCCCTGAAGGTCGTCGAGCGCCTTCCAGCCTTCCGATTCGACCGCGACGTCGACGAGCGGGATCATCGTCGGACCTTCTCCTCGCCGCCGCGGGCCGCCGCCTCATAGGCCCCGACGATGCGCCGCACGAGGTCGTGGCGCACCACGTCGCCTTCCCTGAACACGACGTGGCCGACGCCTTCGAGCCCCGCAAGCAGGGAGATCGCCTCGGAGAGGCCGGACTTCTGCCCCGGCGGCAGGTCGGTCTGGGTGGGATCGCCGGTGACGATCATACGCGAATTCTCGCCAAGGCGGGTGAGGAACATCTTCATCTGCGTCGAGGTCGCGTTCTGCGCCTCGTCGAGCAGGACGCAGGCGTTGGACAGGGTGCGCCCGCGCATGAAGGCGAGCGGCGCGACCTCGATCATGCCGGTCTGCATCCCGCGCTCCAGCATGCGCGGGTCCATGAAGTCGCCGAGCGCGTCGAATATCGGCCGCAGATAGGGATCGACCTTCTCGCGCATGTCGCCGGGCAGGAAGCCGAGGCGCTCGCCCGCCTCGACCGCCGGCCGCGACAGGATCAGGCGCTCGACGGCGCCCTGCTCGAGCAGCAGCACGGCGTAGCCGACGGCGAGCCAGGTCTTGCCGGTGCCCGCCGGCCCCTCGGCGAAGACGAGCTCATGGCGTTTGAGGAGGCGCAGGTAATGGTCCTGCGCGGCGTTGCGCGCGCGCACCGGGCCGCGCCGCCGCGTGCCGATCTGCTCGAAGGCGATGCGCCCGGCCTCCGCCTCCTGCGGGAACAGCGAGCCCTGCAGCGCGCCCTCCTGGATCGCCCCGTCGACGTCGCCGAGCGTCAGGGCGTGGCCCTCGCGCACGCGGCCGTAGAGGTTTTCGAGCGCGAGCCGGGCGCGCTCGCAGGAGTCGGCGGGACCCTTGATGGTGACGAGATTGCCGTTGGCGATGGCGACGACGCCGAGCCGGCGCTCGAGGCGGGCGAGGTTCTGGTCGTAATGGCCGAACACCAGCGAGGCGAGCCGGTTGTCCTCGAAGGCGAGGTTGACTTCCGCCGCCTGCGGCTCGCCGGCGCCGCGACGCCCCTCCGCGCGGGCCCCGAAGCCGAGCCCGGGACGCTCGAGCGTCTGGCGTTCCGTAGGCTTCACGCGGCCTCCCGCGCCTTGAGCCGGCCATGCAGCGAATTGGAGCCGGCGGAAAGGATTTCGACGGGGAGCATGCGCCCGACGAGCTCGGGGCCGCCCTCGAAATGGACGGCCTGCAGATAGGGCGTCTTGCCGCCGACCTGGCCCTCGTGGCGGCCGCGCTTCTCGACCAGCACGTCGAGCGTGCGCCCGACGCAGGCGCGGTTGAACGCCTGCCGCTGGCGCTCGAGCAGCTCCTGCAAGGCGAGCAGCCGGCGCGACTTGACCTCCTCGGGAATCTGGTCGGAGCGCTCCGCGCCGGGCGTGCCGGGACGCGGCGAATATTTGAAGGAGAAGGAGGCGGAAAAGCCGACGGCTTCGACGAGCGCCATTGTCGCCGCGAAATCGGCCTCGCTCTCGCCGGGGAAGCCGACGATGAAGTCGGAGGAGAGGGCGATGTCGGGCCGCGCGGCGCGGATCTCCCCGATCAGCGCGAGATAGTCGGCGCTCGTGTGCCGCCGGTTCATCGCCTTGAGGATCGCGTCCGAGCCCGACTGCACGGGCAGGTGCAGATAAGGCGCCAGCGCGGGCAGCGCCCTGTGCGCTTCGATGAGGTCGGCGGCCATGTCGTTGGGATGGCTCGTGGTATAGCGCAGCCGCGCGAGGCCGGGCAGGCGCGCGAGCCGCTCCATGAGGCCGGCGAGCGAAGCTTGAGCGCCGTCCTCGTCCTCGCCATGATAGGCGTTGACGTTCTGGCCGATGAGGGTCAATTCGCGCACGCCCTGCGCAAGGAGCGCCCGCGCCTCCTCGACGACCGCCGCGACCGGGCGCGAAAATTCCGCGCCGCGCGTGTAGGGCACGACGCAGAAGGAGCAGAACTTGTCGCAGCCCTCCTGCACGGTGAGGAAGGCGGACACGCCGCGCCGGCGCGTCGCCGCCTCGGTCGGGGCGGGGAGGAAGCCGAACTTGTCCTCTTCCGGAAACTCCGCCTCGACGACATGGGCGCCATTGCCGGCGCGCGCGAGGAGCTCGGGCAGGCGATGGTAGCTCTGCGGGCCGACGACGACGTCGACGGCGCTCTGGCGGCGCTGGATTTCGGCGCCCTCGGCCTGCGCGAGGCAGCCGGCGACGACGATCTTCAGCGCGTCGCCCGACGCCGAGCGCGCGGCTTTGAGCTCGCGCAGGCGCCCGAGCTCGGAGAAGATCTTTTCCGAAGCGCGCTCGCGGATGTGGCAGGTGTTGAGCACGACGAGGTCGGCGTCCTCGGCGCTCGCGGCCTCGCCGTAGCCCTGCAGGGCGAGGAGGTCGCTCATGCGCCGCGCGTCATAGACGTTCATCTGGCAGCCGTAGGACTGGATGAACATCCGTCGCCCGGCCCGCGGCGCGTCCGCCTCGCGCCTCGTCTTCGTCTCGCCCGACATCATCCTCCGATCCCGCCGCCGCCGCGCGGACCGACGTAACCCATCGTACTCTTTCTGTGTCGCGCAGTCACGGATTGAAGTCCAGCCGCAACAGGAGCGCGCTCGCCGGCGGCGCGTCCCCCTTGCGGTAATAGGCCTTGCGCTCGCCGACCTTGCGGAAGCCGCGCGCGGCGTAGAGCGCCCGCGCCGCGAGGTTGCCCGAATCGACCTCGAGAAACAGCCGCTCCGCCCCCCGCGCGACGAGGCGCGGCGTCTGCACTCTGAGGAGCGCCGCGCCGACGCCGGCCCGGCGGCGCTCGGGGGCGACGGCGATGGTCAGGATTTCGGCCTCGTCGGCCGCCGTCCGCGACAGGATCATGCCGCACAGGGCGTCGTCGGCGTCGAAAGCGCCGTCGGCGACGACGCTCGCGTCGGTCAGGAGCTGCTCGAAATCTTCCTCGCTCCATGGGAAGGAGAAGCCCGTCGCGTGCAGGCGGGCGCATTCGCCGGCGCGCGCCGCCGGCAACGGCCGATAGGCCGGCGCGCGGGCGAACAGGCGACGCATCGACTGGCTCATCGAGCCGCCGAGGGTTCGGCTCGCGCCCTCGCTCACGGGGTCGCGCCTTCCGCCTCGCCGGCGGCCTCGGGCGCCGCGACGAAGACGGAGGGCGCCTGCGGCTTGGCGTCGGCTGGCTTGAGGTAGAGCGGGCGGGGCGGGGCGAGCGCGGGGTCGGCGGCGAGGGCGAGCCGGGCGACGAAGCGGATGTCCGGCGCGTTTTCGCCGGCGGCTTCTGCCCCGACGCCGCGCCGCTCGAGCTCCCTGAGGACGAGGCCGGCGCCGGAGCCCGCGAGCCTGACGAGCGCGCCGGCCTCCGGGTCGCCGCCGTGCCGGCGCAGCGCCGCCTCGGCGAGCGCGATCTCGGCCGCGGCCTCCGCGGCCGGCAGGATGCGGGGAAGCGACAGCGCCCGGCCGCCCGGCTCGAAGCCGGCGTAATAGACCGCCCCGTGGCGGGCGTCGACGACCGCGGCGACGATCTCCGGCCGCCGCTCGACGATGAGCGGAGCGGCGAGCGCGGCGAGCGTCGAGACGCCGACGACGGGAACGCCGCAGGCGAGGCCGATGGCGCGCGCCGCCGCGAGGCCGACGCGCAGGCCGGTGAACGAGCCGGGCCCGACCGTGACGCCGACCCGCGAGAGAGCCGGAAAGCCGCCCTCGACGCGGGCGCAGATCCGCTCGATCAGCGGCATCAGCGCCTCCGCGTGGCCGCGCTCCATCGGCAGGCTCTCGAGCGCCTCGAACTCGCCGGTCTCGCCGTCGAGCACGCACGCGGAAGCCGCCTGCAGGGCGGTGTCGACGGCGAGGATCTTCACGGCGCCGGCGTCCCTCCGGCGCGAGAGCTAGATGGATTCGACGGCCCTGACATCCGGAATGTAATGCTTGAGGAGATTCTGCACGCCGTGCTTCAGCGTCGCCGTCGAGGACGGACAACCCGAGCACGAGCCCTTCATGGCGAGATAGACGATTCCGTCGCGAAAGCCGCGGAAGCGGATGTCGCCGCCGTCGCCGGCCACCGCCGGGCGCACATGCGTCTCGATCAGCTGCTTGATCGCCTCGACCGCCTCGGCGTCGGCTTCGGCGAAGAACTCCGGCTCGTCGCCGCCGGCCGAGACCTCGGCCTCGGGCGTCAGCAGCGGCTCGCCGGAGAGGAAGTGCTCGATGATCGCGCCGAGCACGGCAGGCTTCAGGTCGCTCCAGTCGCCGCCGTCATTGGTGACGGAGATGAAGTCGGCGCCGAAGAATGCGCCGCGCACGCCCTCGAGCGCGAACAGCGCCTGCGCCAGCGGCGACTGGCGGGCGCCCTCGGCGTCGCGGATGTCGAGCGTGCCGGCGCTCATCACCGGGCGGCCGGGCAGGAATTTCAATGTGGCGGGGTTGGGGGTCGTTTCCGTCTCGATGAACATGGAGGTCTCCGAACGTCCGGTTCAAGGCCGGAGCTCTGACGCGTCTGGGTCTGCGGCCCTGCGGCGTCGCCGCGGGCGGCGCCCGTCCCGTTCCGCGCCGGAGAGAGGCGAGCGCCCCTCTAGATAGGCTTTTCAGGAAGACATGGCCAGCCCGCTGCCTCGCCGGCGCGGCTCAGCGCCTGATGACGCGATCGGCGGAATCCTCGTTGAGGCGAAGGTGTCCGGACATCGCCGCGGGAGCCGGGCCGCCGGCGGAGTTGACGCGCATCGCGCCGCCTTCGCCCGTGGCCGCGCGACGGGCGGGAAAGCCGACGCCGACCCGCACATGGCCTCCGGCCCAGCCGCAGCCTCCGCCCGGAGCGGCGACGAAGCCGGGGCCGAACGCCGCCTCGCAGCGGCCCGGCGCGCCCTCCTGAAGGTCAGCCTCGCCGGCCGCCGCGGGGAGCGCGAGGCTTCCAAGGCAAAGGCTCGACAGGAGCAGAAGGCTGCCGGAGTGCATGCGCATGGCGGACCTTGAACCTCGCAGGACGTCGAATCGGCTCAGTTCATGTCTTTATAATGGGGCGATTTGATGGTTCGTTAGCGAAAGCTTGGGCGTCCCGCCAGTCGCCGAGCGTCGCCTGGACGAGGGCGAGCGCGGCCACCGCCGCCGTGTCGGCGCGCAGGACGCGCGGCCCGAGCGAAATCCGCGCCGCCTGCGGCAGGGCGAGCAGCGCCTCGCGCTCCTCCGGCGCGAAGCCGCCCTCGGGCCCGACGAGGACGGCGAGCGCCGCCGGCGCGCCGCCGGGAAAGCCGGCGCGGGAGCCAAGAAGCGCGGCGCGCGGATCGCCCTGTGGCGCGTCCTCGTCGCAGAAGACCAGCATCCGGTCGGCCGGCCAGTCCTTCAGCGCGTCGGAAAGGCGCTGCGGCGCGTCGATCCGCGGGACGCACAGCACGCCGCACTGTTCGGCGGCCTCGACGGCGTTGGCCCGCATCCGCTCCAGATTGACGCGCTCGGCCTGCGTGCGCCGCGTCAGCACGGGCCGTAGCGCGCCGGCGCCCATCTCGACCGCCTTCTGGACCATGTAGTCGAGCCGGGCGTGCTTCAGCGGCGCGAAGAGATAGGAGAGCGTCGGCGCGTCCGGCTGCGGCCTCGTCCGCTCGCCGACCTCGAGCGCGAGCGCCCGGCGCCCGCGCGGGGCGAGCGCCGCCCGCCACTCGCCGTCGCGCCCGTTGAAGGCGAGGACGCCGTCGCCTTCCCTCAGCCGCAGCGCGTTGCGCAGATAATTGGCCTGCGCCGCGTCGAGCGCGACCTCGGCGCCCGGCGCGAGCGCCGCCTCGACGAAGAGGCGCGGGGAGGAGAAGTCGTAGGAAGCCATGGCGGGTCGGGGTCGGTCCTTCGGCGGCTTGCCTTGGCGCCGGCGCTTTTGCTATTGACGCCTCTTGGACCGTCCTGACGCGGAGCGTCGCACGGCGGAAGGGAAAGACGAGCGGCGAGAGGCCTTGTCGATGATCGCGAATAGACGTCTTCGCATCCGCGGTAAAGCGGCGGCTTTCGCCGCCTTCTCGTTCGCGGCCCTCGCGTGCGGGACGGCCTTCGCGCTCGACTGCAACGGCGACATCGGCGCGCTCACCAAGAAGCGCCAGGGCGTCATCGACACGCTGAACGCGCTCGCCAAGAAGAACAAGGGCCAGCTCGATCCGGTCGCCTCCTGTCCGCAGCTCAAGGCGCTCGTCGCCGCCGAGCGCCAGCTCGCCGATTATTTCGCCAAGAACAAGGACTGGTGCAACGTTCCCGACAACGCCGTCGAGAACATTACGGCCAGCGTCCAGAAATCAACTTCGGTCGCCGGGCAGGCGTGCAAGATCGCCGCGCAGATGAAGAAGGCGCAGGAGCAGCAGGCGACCGGCGCCGGGCTGCCGCCGGCGCAGAAGCTGCCGAGCGGCCCGCTCTAGGCCGGTCGTGGCGCAGGGCGCGCCAGAGGCGGGAGCGCGCGGCGCGGCGGATCCGTTGCCGGACGCCGCCAATCCGTCGCTGTTCCGGCTCGCGCCGGCGCGGATTCGTCCCTATCTCCAGCTCGCGCGGCTCGACCGGCCGATCGGCTGGCAGCTTCTGCTGCTGCCCTGCCTGCAGTCGAGCGCGCTCGCCGGCGCGGCCTACGGGCTCGCCCCGCGGCTTTCCGACATGCTGCTGTTCCTCGCCGGCGCGATCGCCATGCGCGGCGCGGGCTCGACCTTCAACGATATCGTCGACCGCGACATCGACGCCCGCGTCGAGCGCACGCGGGCGCGTCCCATTCCGTCCGGCGCCGTCACGGCGCGGGCGGCGGCGGCCTTCCTCGTCGCGCAGGCGCTCGTCGGGCTCGCCGTGCTGCTATGCTTCAACGGCTTCACGATCGCGCTGGGGCTTTGCTCGCTCGGCTTCGTCGCGGTCTACCCTTTCGTCAAGCGCTTCAGCCACTGGCCGCAGGCGGTGCTCGGGGCGGCGTTCGCCTGGGGCGCGCTGATGGGCTGGGCGGCGGCGCGCGGCGCGCTCGCGCCGGCTCCCGCGCTTCTTTATTTCGGGGCGGTCGCCTGGACGATCGGCTACGACACGGTCTACGCCCTGCAGGACGTCAAGGACGACGCGGTGATCGGCGTCGGCTCGACCGCGCGCCTGTTCGGCGACAAGGTCGACCTCGCCGTCGGCGGCTTCTACGCGCTCGCCTTCGCCTTCGCCGCGGCCGCGCTCGTCGCCGCCTCGGCGGGCGGGCTCGCGCTCGTCGGGCTCAGCGGCTACGGGCTGCATCTCGCCTGGCAGGCCGCGCGGCTGCGCGCCGCCCGCAAGGGCGACGCCGAGGTTCCTGGCGCGCTCGCGCTACGCCTGTTCCGCTCCAACCGCGATGCGGGGCTGATCCTGTTCGGCGGGCTCCTCGCCGAGTCGCTCCGCCTCGCGCTGCAGAGCTAGCGCGGGCGGCGCGGGGGGGCGCGGCGCCGGCGTGCGCGCGGGCGCCCGGTTGGCGGCGAGCGAGCGCAGCAGCACGCCGATCGTCGCGCCGTTGTGCAGGGCGGCCGTCGCCCGCGGCGAGAGGAGCCCGCCGGCGGCGCCGGCGAGAATCGCCGTGTTGGCGCCGACCGCGACCGAGAAGTTCGAGCGGATGAGCGCCATCGTCGCCTGCGCCAGCTCGTGCAGGTCGGCGAGCGCGTCGAGCCTGTCGTCGATGAGCGCGACGTCGGCGGTCGCGCGGGCGATGTCGGCGGCGCGCGGCATGGCGATCCCGACGTCGGCGGCCATCAGGGCCGGGCCGTCGTTGACGCCGTCGCCGACGAAGGCGACGCGCGCGCCATCTTTCCTCAAGCTTTCGACGATGCGCGCCTTGTCCTCCGGCTGCCGCTCGTAGAACACCTCGTCGAGGCCGAGCTGCTCGCCGAAGGCGAGCGCCTTCTCGCGCCCGTCGCCGGTGATCATGACGAGGCGCCTGACGCCGCGCGCGCGCAGCCGCGCGAGCGTCGCCGCCGCGTCTTCGCGCAGCCGGTCGCGCAGCGCGAACACGGCGAGCGGGCGCTCGTCGAGCGCGGCGAACAGCAGCGACTTGCCTTCGCCCGCGAGCCGCGCCGCGAGCGCGCGCTGCGGCGCGAAGGAGACGTTCTCGTCGTCCTCGAGGAAGTGACGGCTGCCGAAGATCACCGCGCCGTCGGCGATTTCGCCCTCGACGCCGTGGCCGACGATGAAGTTCACCTCCTCGTGCGGAATATGCGCGAGGCGCCGGCGCCGCGCGAGCTCGACGACGGCGCGGGCGATCGGATGGGTCGTATGCTCGCCGAGCGAGGCGACGATGGCGATCGCCCGGTCCTCGTCGACGCCCGGCCGCAGCGGGAAGATGTCGGTCACTTCGAGCGTGTTGTGGGTGAGCGTGCCGGTCTTGTCGAAGACGACCGTGTCGACGCCGGCGAGCGTCTCGAGCGCCTGGCCGCTCTTGACGAGCGCGCCCTCGCGCGCGGCGCGGTACATCGCCGTCTTGAGCGCGATCGGCGTGCCGAGCTTGACGGTGCAGGAGTAGTCGACCTGGAACACCGATTCGAGCCGGCGCCAGCTGCGCGTCAACGCGAAGACGCCGGCCGCCGAGCCGAGCGTGATGCCGACGCGGCGGTCGGCCATCTCGTCGGAGACGGACTGGATCTCGGCGGGGCGCTCGAGCGCCTCCTGGATGTAGCGCGTGATGCGCCCCGTGGTCGTCGCGCCGCCGACGCGCTCGGCGCGGATGACGAGCCGTCCGTCGGTCACGATCGCGCCGGCGAGCGCCGTCCCACCGGGGCCGAGCGGCAGCGGCAGGCTTTCGCCGGTCACCGCCGACTGGTCGACATAGGCGTCGCCGTCGAGCACCGTCCCGTCGACGGGAATGGTCTCGCCGAGGCCGACCGCGACCTCCTCGCCGCCCTTAAGGCTGGCGAAGGCGACGCGCCTCAGCTCGCCGTCCGGGGCGCGCACCCAGACGTCCTCCGGGCGGCGGCGCAGCAGCGAGCGCAAAAGTTCGTCGGAGCGTTCGATGGTGGTCGATTCGATGTAGCCGGCGAGCGTCGTGAGCAGGCGGGTGAAATTCGCGGTGGCGTAGTCGCCGCGCGCGGCGGGCAGGGCGACCGCCAGCGCGTCGAGCGTCTCGACCTTCATGCCGTGCGCGAGCGTCGCCTCGATCCCCAATAAGATCGCGCGCGATATGTTGGCGAGCGTCACAAGGGCGGCGAGCGGGCGCGGCGCGGCGAGCGCGACGAGGAAGGCGCCCACCGAGAGCGCCAGCGCCGCGCCTTCGGCGGGCGGCGGGGACGGCGCGGGCTCGGGCGCGGGCGGCGGGTTCGCCGCGATCTTCAAGATCCGCGCGCGGGTCGGCGCGCGCCCGTCGTGGACGACCGCGAGCGAGCCGCAGCGCGGGTTAGCGCGCGCCGCGCGCACGCCCTCCGCGCGGCTCAGCGCCGCCGTCGCGTCGGCGAGATGGTCCGCCGGCAGGCGCAGCCGCAGCCGGCCCGGCAGTTCATGAACGACGCGGATCATGGCCCTCAGCCGTCGCGCCGCCGCGACTCGGTCGCCTCGACTTCCGCCTCGGCGTCGTGGAAGCGCTCCTTCGCCTCCGCGAAGGCGCCGCGCACGCGGACCCAGGCGGAGAGGGCCGTGCGCAGGATGAAGCGTTGCGCCGTCTCGTTGGTGAGCAGGTAGGCCGCGCCCGCGCCGACGACGAGGCCCTTGACGAGCTGGTCGGCGCCTGGATGCGGGTGAGCGTTGTAGCCCGGCGCAAGCGCGGGATCGACGACGGGGCCGTAGGCTGCGGCGGGCGGCGGGGCGTAGACGCCGTTCGGCGGAGCGGCTTGCGCGCCGCCCTCCAGAGCCGCCGCGCCGGTCGCGCCGTAATAATAGTAATGATGCTGCACGGATTCGGATTTCATCGCCACTCTCTCTACTGCTCGTGTGCGTCAGTCTTCGGCCGGCTCGCGCGCGCGGGCTTGCGCGTCGTCGGGCCTGCTTCTGGCCTTGACCTTCTCGACAACGCCGCCCACGGCGGCCCGCACGTCCGGTCGGTGGGCGAGGGCGACGAGCCCCGCGCCGATCGCGGCGCCGAGCCAGAACTTCGAGCCGCTGGCCCGCGCGATGCGTGAGAAATTCGAGATGCTGAGCCCGTCCGTGAGCACGCCTTCGACGACGTCGAGCAGGTCGATGCGGCGCTGCGGAGCTTGCTGCGGCCCATATGTTGGGCCGTAGCCGGAATTGCGATTGGCCATGGAGAAAACCTCTTGAAAAGCCTCGCGCGCGGCGGGCTCGGAAGGGAGCGCCGCGCAAGGCGCGCCGACGGGCCGAAGGGCTCTTGCGCCGGGCCCCGCGCGGGCGTCGCGGCGCGTCATGGACAAGATTTAGCTATGTCGCGCGGCCTCCGAAAGGGCCTGCGTCAAATAATGCGAAGTTTAAAATAAGAAGAGTTTAAAAGAAGCGCCGCTCAGAAATAGCTTTCAAGCGAGATCGGCGCGAAGCCCGAGCGCTCCATTTCCACCACGAAGGCGACGGAGCGGGCGATCAGCCGGTCGCGCCGCGTCACGCCGGCGAACTCCACGCCGGGCGAGGCGACGACTTCGCAGACCTCCGCGCCCTTCGCGACCGCCGCGCCCTCGCGCGCGAGGCCGCGCAGCCGGCCCGAGCCCGGCGCGATGATCGGCGTCGCGCCGACGCTGCCCAGCACCTCGCCGATGCGCACGCCTTCGCCGATCCGCCGCTCGCTGTGGAACATGCCGTGGTTGGGGGCGTGCAGGACGCGGCCGTCCGAGAAGCGCCGGTCGACCGCCTCGCCGCGGGCGTCGAGCGATCCTTGCCGGATCACCCCGCCGGGATCGCGCGCGCCGATGTCGATCAGGACGTCGCAATTGGCGCCGGCGACGTAACGCCGGCCGAGGCCGATGGTGAAGTCGGCGAAGCGCGTCAGCTGCTCCGCCGGAAGCGAGGCGTCGGCGCGCGCGTCGACGATGATGTCCCACGGCCAGCGCGTCGCGACGTCCTCGAAGGAGCGCCAGAGGATCGGGATCGCCACGCCGCTCTTGAGCGAGGCGAGGAAGTCGCGTGTCTTGTCGGCGCGGCGGGCCTCGACGCCCTCGAAGGCGCAGGCGCCGTCGAACCAGGCGTCGACGAAGGCCATGCGCCGGCGGATCGTCTGCGGCGGCGAAGGCTGGTGAATGGCGACGGCGTGGCCGGCGAGATGGAGCTTGCGCGCCACGGACGAGGCGAGCTCGTCCATGCCAAGCACCAGTATCGAGGCGTCCTCGCTCATGCGCCAATCCGTCGCGGAAACCGGGTCAATGTGGCGGAAAGGCGCGCCCATTGCAACCGCCGCTTCGCCTGTCGCGTGTCACGCCGGCGCGGCCGCGGGCCCGGCGCGGAGCCAGGCGTCGAGGTCGGCCGCCGCGCGCGCGCAGAGCGCCGCCTTCCGCAGCGCGGCTTTCTCCGGCCCGCGCAGCCGGCGGCCCTGCGGGCGCGGCGGCGGCGCGTCGAGCGGGGGGAACAGGCCGAAGTTGACGTTCATCGGCTGGAACGAGCGCGGCCCCGCGTCGATCGTCTCGATATGGCCGGCGGTGATGTGGTTGATCAGCGCGCCGAGCGCGGTCGTCGCCGGCGGCGGCGAAAAGGGCGCGCCAAGCCGCTCAGCCGCAGCCATGCGGCCGACGATCAGTCCGACGGCGGCGCTCTCGACATAGCCCTCGCAGCCGGTGATCTGGCCGGCGAAGCGCAGCCGGGGCAGCGCCTTGAGGCGGAAGAACGGGTCGAGCAGCTTCGGCGAATTGAGGAACGTGTTGCGATGCAGCCCGCCGAGCCGCGCGAACTCGGCGCGCTCGAGCCCCGGAATCGTGCGGAACAGCTCGACCTGCGCGCCATGCTTCAGCTTCGTCTGGCAGCCGACCATATTATAAAGCGTGCCGAGCGCGTTGTCCTGGCGCAGCTGGACGACGGCGTAGGGCTTGACCGCCGGATCATGCGGATTGGTGAGCCCGACCGGCTTGAACGGTCCGTGCCGCAGCGTCTCCGGCCCGCGCTCGGCCATCACTTCGATCGGCAGGCAGCCGTCGAAATAGGGGGTCTTCTCGAAATCCTTGAACTCGGTTTTCTCGCCGGCGAGCAGGCCGGCGACGAAGGTTTCATATTGCTCGCGCGTCATCGGGCAGTTGACATAGTCGGCGCCGGTCCCGCCCGGCCCGGCCTTGTCGTAGCGCGACTGCATCCACGCCGCGCCCATGTCGATCGAATCGAAATGCACGACCGGCGCGATGGCGTCGTAGAAGGCGAGGCCCTCCTCGCCGGTGAGCGCGGCGACCGCCTGCGCCAGCGCCGGGGCGGTGAGCGGGCCCGTCGCGACGATGGTCTCGCCCCATTCGGGCGGCGGAAGCCCCTCGACCTCCTCGCGCAGAATCGTCGCCAGCGGCTCGGCTTCGAGCGCGGCGGTGACCCGCGCGGAAAAGCCGTCGCGGTCGACGGCGAGCGCGCCGCCGGCGGGCAGGCGGCAGGCGTCGGCGCTCGTCAGGATCAGCGAGCCGAGGCGGCGCATCTCCTGATGCAGCAGGCCGATCGCCGAGCCCTGAGCGTCGTCGGCGCGGAAGGAGTTGGAGCAGACGAGCTCGGCGAAGCCGCCGGTGCGGTGCGCCGCCGTCTGGCGCAAGGGCCGCATCTCGTGCAGCGCGACGGGGACGCCGGCGCGCGCGATCTGCCAGGCGGCCTCGGCGCCGGCGAGGCCGGCCCCCACGACATGGATCGGCGGGAAATCGGTCATCCGCCCTTTTAGGGCGCCGCGTTAAATTCCGACACCCCCGCGCGGAAGACCCGCGATGCGCTCCCGCGATGTGCTATGGCCCGGCGCGGAGCCGCGGGAGAAACAGAGTTGACGGATGCGCTGTCCGCCTGCGCCGGCTCGCCGTCGATCGCCCCGAAGCTGCGGCTGCAGGGGCTCGAGAGCCGGACGCTGAAGGCCGTGTCGCGGGTGGAGGCGGCGGCGACGGTCCACGCGGCGCAGGAGAAGAACGCCGCCGGCGGGTTCAGGCCACCACGAAATAAGCGCAGAGCCCGGCCGCGAATCGGTCGGGGATCAGCGAGAGGATCGCCCAGCGCCCTTCCTCGCGCGCGACGAAGGCGACGCGCTTGCTGCGCCCGGGCGCGAGCAGCAGGCAGTCGCGCCAGAACGGGTCCCAGCCGTCGTCGAGGTCGTGCAGCAGGCGGAAATGATGCCCCCGCACGTGGATCTGCTGCGCGAAGGGGCTGCGGTTGACGAGGTTGAGCACGACCGGCGCGCCGCGCTTGACGGAAAGGAGCGGCCCGGCCGCGAAGGGCGCGTTGAGCGCGCCGTTGACGCTCCACAGCAGCGGCGTCCCGTCCGGGCCGCGGCCGGGCGCCTTGGCGAGCTCGACGACGAAGTCGGCGCGCTTCGCCGCCTCGAGTTTTATGCGCGTCGGCAGCAGCGGGTCGGCCGGCAGGGGCGCGATCGGCCCGCGCGCGGGGGCCGGCTCGCCCTCGACCTTGAACACGACGAGCGGGCGGTCGGCTTCTCCTTCGCCGCGCATGAGGAGGCGCGCCTCGCCTGAGGCGGGCAGGGCGAAGGCGAGGTCGAAACGCGCGCCGGGGCCGACGGGAACGGCGCCGCGCCCCGGCTCGAAGGGCGAGTCGGCCGGCGCGCCGTCGATGGCGAGAACCGTGGGCGCGGCGCCCTCGAAGGCGGCGAGGAAGATGCGGGCGGCGCAGGCGCTGACGAGGCGCAGCCGCATGCGCGCGCCGGGACGGCCCGCGACGGCGAGCGGCGCGGGAGATTCTCCGAGGCTGACGAGCCCGCCGATCCGGCCGGCGTCGGGCCTGGCGGCGAAGTCGGGGTCGAGCGTCCCGTCTTCCGCGAGGCGCCAGTCGGCGACGACGGCGAGAAGGTCGCCGTCGACCTCGGGCGGGCGCTCCTCGTCGACGATCATCGCGCCGAAAAGGCCGCGTCCGATCTGCCCGGCGGCGAGCGGCGCGTAGAGCGGCCGATAGGCGAAGAGGCCGGCCGAGCGGGCGGGAAAGCGCAGCTCGGCCGAGGCGCCGGCGGCGAGGGGCGGCCCGGTCAGCGGCGCGACGCCGTCCATGGCGTTGGGGGCGGACGCGCCGAGCAGGGCGAAGCTCGTCGGCTCGGGCAGGGCGTTGACGAGGCGCAGCGAGAACGTCTCGCCGATCCGCTTGCGCAGCGGCGGGCCGGGGATGCTCGCGCCATAGGCGAACAGGCTCGCGTCCTTGGCCGGCTCAGGCGCCAGGCGCAGGGCTTTGGGCGCGGCCTCGAGGGTCGTCGCGCCTTGCGCGTTCGCCTCGCCGCCGCGCGCCCTCGTGAGGTCGGTGAGCGCGAGGGCGAGGCCCGCGCCGACCACGGCGCGGCGGGAGAGGAGCGGGGACATGGCGACGTCGGCCTTTCGCATCAGGCTTCCGGGGTTGGCGCGCGCGGGCTTCTTCGGCAAAATGACGCTTTTTTTGCTGCGCGCCAGCCGGCCGGTTGCTATAGAGCGCCCCCGAAGACATCCGCGGGCGCTCCATGGGGCCCGGCGGACGCGCGGGCGTGGCGGAACTGGCAGACGCGCCGGACTTAGAATCCGGTGGTGAAAATCGTGGGGGTTCAAGTCCCTCCGCCCGCACCATCGGGTTTATCATGAGGCGTTCGGCCGGGGCCCGGCTCGCGCGAGACAGACGAGACAGGAAAAGGCTTAAGCGACCATGCAAGTTACGGAAACCCTTTCGCAGGGCCTGAAGCGCGAATATGCGGTCGTGCTCCCGGCGGCCGACCTCGCGAGCCGCCTCGAGGGCCAGCTCGTCGAGATCCGGGCCAAGGCGCGCATCAACGGGTTCCGTCCGGGCAAGGCGCCGCTGTCCTTCCTCAAGAAGATGTACGGCCGCTCGGTGATGGCCGAGGTCGTGCAGGAGGCGGTCAACGAGGCGCATCGCAAGATCGTCGAGGACAATTCGCTGCGTCCGGCCTCGCAGCCGAAGATCGACTTCGGCGGCGAGAAGGAGGACCTCGAGAAGGCGTTCGAGGCGCAGGGCGACTTCGCCTTCACCGTGGCGCTCGAGGTGCTGCCCAAGATCGAGGTCGGCGGCTTCGAGGACATCGAGATCGAGCGCCTCGTGGCGCAGGTCGGCGACGCCGAGATCGACGCGGCGCTGAACCGTCTCGCCGACCAGGCGCGGCCCTTCGAGCCGAAGGCGGAGGGCGCCGCGGCCGAGAAGGGCGACAAGGCGACCATCGACTTCGTCGGCCGCCTCGAGGGCGAGGTCTTCGAGGGCGGCTCGGGCGAGGGCGTCGACCTCGTGCTCGGCTCGGGCGGCTTCATCCCCGGCTTCGAGGAGCAGGTCGAGGGCCTCAAGGTCGGCGAGACGAAGACCGTCGCCGTGACCTTCCCGCAGGATTATTCGGCCGCCCATCTCGCCGGCAAGCCGGCCGAGTTCGAGGTGACCCTCAAGGCGCTCGCCGCGCCCGGCGCGCTCGCGGTCGACGACGAATTCGCCAAGGGCTACGGCTTCGAGAACCTCGACGGCCTCAAGTCCTCCATCCGCGCCAGCATCGAACGCGATTACGCCGGCGCGTCGCGCCGCAAGTGGAAGCGCGCGCTGCTCGACGCGCTCGACAAGCGCTACGCCTTCGACCTGCCCGAGGCGCTCGTCTCGCAGGAGTTCGACGCGATCTGGCGCCAGGTCGAGGCGGAGCAGGCGCGCACGGGCGCCAGCTTCGAGGACGAGGGAACGACGCAGGAGGCGGCGAAGGCCGACTACCGCAAGATCGCCGAGCGCCGGGTGCGGCTCGGCCTGCTGCTCGCCGACGTCGGCGACGCCGCCGGCGTCAAGGTCGAGGACCAGGAGGTCAATCAGGCGCTCGTCGAGCGGCTGCGCTCCTTCCCCGGCCAGGAGCAGATGATCTGGGACTTCTACCGCAAGAATCCGGCTGCGCTCGCCGAGATCCGCGCCCCCCTTTACGAGGAGAAGGTGGTCGACCATATCCTGACCAGGATCAAGGTGACCGACAAGACCGTGCCGAAGGAAGAGCTGCTCGCGCCCGAGCCCGACGAGGACGAAATCCCGGCGGCCTCGAAATCCGCCGAGCCCGCGGCGCAGGAGGGCTGACGGGAGGAGCGGCGTCCGCCGCTTCGCGGGACTGGCCCGACCGACGCGCGCGACGGGGCCGCCTTCTCCATTCCGACGCGCGGCGGCGCGGGCTTGGCGCACGGCGACGTTTCGATATGCTGCGCCCGGTCAGGCGGCCGCAGGGCCGCGCAATTTACGGACGGCCGCGCGGCCGTCCGCCGCGGCGGGCGCCCGCCCGACGCTTCAAGGGATAAAAGGCGAATGCGCGACCGCGATCCGATCGAAGTCTACAATAACTATCTGATTCCACAGGTCATCGAAAACACGAGCCGCGGCGAGCGCGGCTTCGACATCTATTCGCGGCTGCTGCGCGAGCGGATCATCTTCCTGACCGGTCCCGTCGAGGACCATATGGCCTCGGTGATTATCGCCCAGTTGCTCTTCCTCGAGGCGGAGAACCCGAAGAAGGAGATCGCGATGTACATCAATTCGCCGGGCGGCGTCGTCACGGCGGGCCTCGCGATCTACGACACCATGCAGTTCATCCGCCCGAAGGTCTCGACGCTCTGCGTCGGCCAGGCGGCCTCGATGGGCTCGCTGCTGCTGTGCGCCGGCGAGGCCGGCCAGCGCTTCGCCCTGCCCAACGCGCGCATCATGGTGCATCAGCCCTCGGGCGGCTTCCAGGGCCAGGCCTCCGACATCCTGCGCCACGCCGAGGACATCATGAAGGTGAAGCGCCGGCTGAACGAAATCTACGTGAAGCACACCGGCCGCGAGTACGACACCATCGAGACGACGCTCGACCGCGACCATTTCATGTCCGCGGACGAGGCCAGGGACTTCGGCATCGTCGATCAGGTGATCTCGAACCGCCCCGACGACGCGGCCGAGCAGCGCAAATCGGCCTGACGCGCGCCCGGCGCGTCCTGAGCATGCAATCCGCGCCGGGCGCCGCATGCGCGCCCGGCGCCTTCGGCCCGCCGTCCTCCCTTTTATCGCCGGCCGGGCGCGCCGAGGCCGCCACGCCTGTCCTGGCGATGGCGCGTTTGTTGCTTATATGGCTCTGAGCCGCGTCGCTCCCGGACCCGGAACAGACGTCCCGGGCGCGTCGCGGCCTTCGGCTCTCGCTGCGTCGTTTTGACGCGCGGAGGCGACCGCGCCGCGCCGCTCCCGTCCATCCTTGCGCTCCGCTTGCGTCTAGTTTGCGCCTTGAAGGGGCGAGGCCTTGCGTCGGCGCCGCGAACATGATTGCATTTCGGATCGGGTTCGCAAGCGGGGGAGAGCGAAGCAAGGGACGGCGGCCCGAGCGTCGGGAAGCGCAGGGCGCGGCCGCCGCGCCGAAAGACGCGCCGCGCAGCCCGGCGGCGGGCCGCAGGCGTCCTGTTCAAGCAAGGCCGGATCTCGCCCGAGAGTCCGGTCGACTGGAGACTATCCATGACCAAGGTTGGCGGCGGCGACGCGAAGAATACGCTCTATTGCTCCTTCTGCGGCAAGAGCCAGCACGAGGTCCGCAAACTGATCGCCGGCCCCACGGTGTTCATCTGCGACGAATGCGTCGAACTGTGCATGGATATCATTCGCGAGGAGAACAAGTCCTCGCTGGTGAAGAGCCGCGACGGCATCCCGACGCCGAAGGAGATCTGCAAGGTCCTCGACGATTACGTGATCGGCCAGGCGCAGGCCAAGCGCGTGCTCTCGGTCGCGGTGCATAACCATTACAAGCGGCTCAACCACGCGACGAAGCACAACGACGTCGAACTCGCCAAGTCGAACATCCTGCTGATCGGCCCGACCGGCTCGGGCAAGACGCTGCTCGCGCAGACGCTGGCGCGCATCCTCGACGTTCCCTTCACCATGGCCGACGCGACGACGCTCACCGAGGCGGGCTATGTCGGCGAGGACGTCGAGAACATCATCCTGAAGCTGCTGCAGGCCTCCGACTACAACGTCGAGCGGGCGCAGCGCGGCATCGTTTACATTGACGAGATCGACAAGATCTCGCGCAAGTCCGACAATCCCTCGATCACCCGCGACGTGTCGGGCGAGGGCGTGCAGCAGGCGCTGCTCAAGATCATGGAGGGCACCGTCGCCTCCGTGCCGCCGCAGGGCGGGCGCAAGCATCCGCAGCAGGAGTTCCTGCAGGTCGACACGACCAACATCCTGTTCATCTGCGGCGGCGCCTTCGCCGGCCTCGAGAAGATCATCTCCATGCGCGGCAAGGGGACCTCGATCGGCTTCGGCGCGCAGGTGCAGGCGCCCGACGACCGCCGCACCGGCGAGATCTTCCGCAAGGTCGAGCCCGAGGATCTCCTCAGGTTCGGGCTCATCCCCGAGTTCGTCGGCCGCCTGCCGGTCATCGCGACGCTCGAGGACCTCGACGAGGAGGCGTTGAAGAAGATCCTCACCGAGCCGAAGAACGCGCTCGTCAAGCAGTACCAGCGCCTGTTCGAAATGGAGAACACCGAGCTCACCTTCCAGGAGGAGGCGCTGAACGTCGTCGCCAAGAAGGCGATCGAGCGGCGCACCGGCGCGCGCGGCCTGCGCTCGATCATGGAGGGCATCCTGCTCGACACCATGTTCGATCTGCCGGGGCTCGACGCCGTCGAGCAGGTGGTCATCGGCCCCGACGTCGTCGAGGGCAAGTCGCGCCCGCTCTACATCTACGCCGAGCGCAACGAGAAGACCGGCGCCAGCGCCTGACGCGCGGCGTCTCGCGGCTATGTGACGGCGGGGCGACGCTTGCGGCGCGGCTCCGCCCTCTCCATCTGACGATCATCTTCCCGGCGTCGCCGCAGCCTCCCGCGCCGCGCCGCCGCCCCGCCGCCGGCGGGTTTTCAGTTAGGATCAAGAATGACCCAGAAGCGCGAGCCTGCACCTCCTGGAGCGGTCGAAAGCTATCCCGTGCTGCCGCTGCGCGACATCGTCGTGTTCCCGCACATGATCGTGCCGCTGTTCGTCGGGCGCGAAAAGTCGATCCGCGCCCTCGAAGAGGTGATGAAGACGGACAGCCTCATCCTGCTCGCCACGCAGATGAACGCCTCGGACGACGACCCGGCGCCCAAGGCGATCTTCTCGACCGGGACGCTCGCCTCCGTGCTGCAGCTCCTGAAGCTGCCCGACGGCACCGTCAAGGTGCTGGTCGAGGGCCAGGTGCGCGCGCGCGTGCAGGGCTATTCGAAGACCGACGATTATTACGAGGCCGACGCCGAGGTGCTCGCCGACGATCCGGTCGACAAGGTCGAGGTCGAAGCGCTCGGCCGCTCCGTCGTCTCGGAGTTCGAGGGCTACGTCAAGCTCAACAAGAAGATCTCGCCCGAGGTCGCGGCCGCCGTCACCCAGATCGAGGAGTTCGGCAAGCTCGCCGACACGGTGGCCTCGCATCTGTCCGTCAAGATCTCCGACAAGCAGGCCGTGCTCGAGACCACCTCGGTCGCGAAGCGGCTGGAGAAGTGCCTCTCGCTGATGGAGAGCGAGATTTCGGTGCTGCAGGTCGAAAAGCGCATCCGCACGCGCGTCAAGCGCCAGATGGAGAAGACCCAGCGCGAGTACTACCTCAACGAGCAGATGAAGGCGATCCAGAAGGAGCTCGGCGACGAGGACGGCAAGGACGACCTCGCAGAGCTCGACGAGCGGATCAAGTCGACCAAGCTCTCCAAAGAGGCGCGCGACAAGGCCCAGGCCGAGCTCAAGAAGCTGCGCCAGATGTCGCCGATGTCGGCCGAGGCGACGGTGGTGCGCAACTACCTCGACTGGCTGCTCTCGATCCCGTGGAGCAAGAAGTCCAAGGTCAAGAAGAACCTTGTTCTGGCCGAGGATCTGCTCGACGCCGAGCATTTCGGCCTCGAGAAGGTCAAGGAGCGCATCCTCGAATATCTCGCCGTGCAGACGCGCGCCAACAAGCTCGCCGGCCCGATCCTGTGCCTCGTCGGCCCGCCCGGCGTCGGCAAGACCTCGCTCGGCAAGTCGATCGCCAAGGCGACGGGCCGCGAATTCGTGCGCATGTCGCTCGGCGGCGTGCGCGACGAGGCGGAGATCCGCGGCCATCGGCGCACCTATATCGGCTCGATGCCCGGCAAGATCATCCAGTCGATGCGCAAGGCGAAAAGCTCCAATCCGCTCTTCCTGCTCGACGAGATCGACAAGATGGGCATGGATTTTCGCGGCGATCCCTCGTCCGCCCTGCTCGAGGTGCTCGACCCCGAGCAGAACCAGGCCTTCAACGACCATTACCTCGAGGTCGACTACGACCTGTCCAACGTGATGTTCGTCACGACGGCCAACACGCTGAACATCCCGGCGCCGCTGATGGACCGCATGGAGATCATCCGCATCGCCGGCTACACCGAGGACGAGAAGGTCGAGATCGCCCGCCGCCACCTCATCCCGGCGGCGCTCAAGAAGCACGGCCTCGGCGCGAAGGAATGGTCGATCGACGACGCCGCGCTCGTCCTCGCCATCCGCCGCTACACGCGGGAGGCCGGCGTGCGCAACCTCGAGCGCGAGATCTCCAAGCTCGCGCGCAAGGCGGTCAAGCAGATCCTGACGAGCGACGTCAAGTCGGTGAAGGTCACGGTCGACAACCTCGCCGACTTTCTCGGCGTGCCGCGCTATCGCTTCGGCGAGGCGGAGGCCGAGGATCAGGTCGGCGTCGTCACCGGCCTCGCCTGGACCGAGGTCGGCGGCGAGCTGCTCACGATCGAAGGCGTGATGATGCCCGGCAAGGGCCGCATGACGGTGACCGGCAATCTGCGCGACGTGATGAAGGAGTCGATCTCGGCGGCCGCGTCTTACGTGCGCTCGCGCGCGGTGGATTTCGGCATCGAGCCGCCGCTGTTCGACCGCCGCGACATCCACGTCCATGTTCCCGAGGGGGCGACCCCGAAGGACGGGCCTTCGGCGGGCGTCGCCATGGCGACGGCGATCGTGTCGATCATCACCGGCATCCCGATCCGGCGCGACATCGCCATGACCGGCGAGATCACGCTGCGCGGCCGCATCCTGCCGATCGGCGGCCTCAAGGAGAAGCTGCTCGCGGCGCTGCGCGGCGGCCTCAGGAAGGTGCTGATCCCCGAGGAGAACGCCAAGGACCTCGTCGACATCCCGAACTCGGTCAAGAACGCGCTCGAGATCGTGCCCGTCGCGCGCATGGACGAGGTGCTCGCCCATGCGCTGGTGCGCCAGCCGCAGCCGATCGTCTGGGAGGAGGATCTGAAGAAGCCGGCGCGCGGGCTCGCCGCCGAGGACGACGCTTCGGGGGCCGTGGCGCACTGACGCCGGCCGGCGGGCGTCCGCCGGCTCAAGGCGCAAGCCGAAAGGCCGCGGTCCAGCCGCGGCCTTTTCGATTCGCGCGCAGGTCTCCCGCGCGCGGCGGCGCGGCGTTGACCGGGGCTGCGTCCTGTGCGATCCGAAGCCGGCCTCGCGCGGCCGGGCGGTTAGCTCAGTTGGTAGAGCATCTCGTTTACACCGAGAGGGTCGGCGGTTCGAGACCGTCACCGCCCACCAGTCGCGCAGGCGCCCATTCGCGCCGGTCCGCGCCGCGCGAATCCGCAGCCGGAGAGGCGAGGTTTGGCGCTTGACTTGCGTCGCGCCGCGCCCTATCCGACTGCTCTCCGGTTCGCGGCGTCCTCGCCGCGCTCCGCGGGGGAGTAGCTCAGTTGGTTAGAGCGCCGGCCTGTCACGCCGGAGGTCGCGGGTTCAAGTCCCGTCTCTCTCGCCAGTCCCGGTCGCGCCCGGCGTCGTTCCGCTTCGACGGACCTCACGCCTTCCTCATCCTCCTGAAGCACTAGTGCCGCCCCTTTCTCCGAGGCGCGCGCGCATGGCCGCGATTTAGCTTTAGAAGGATTTAAAACATCGTCTTGCGCCGCGGCGAACGCTGGGCTACGCATCCCAGAACGGCGCGGCGCTCGCGTTTGGGCGCGCCCGCCGTCGCCGCGACGGGTCGCCCGATCCCGTCGTCCGCCCGTCCCGGGCGCAGGCCAAAGCCTGCCTGAGAGCTTGCGAATGCCGAGCCTTCTCGATCAGTATCTGCCCCTCGCCGTGTTCATGGCCATCGCCGCCGTGATCTCGGGCGCTCTGCTCGTCGCGCCCTTCCTCGTCGCCTTCAAGGCGCCCGACAGCGAGAAGCTGTCGGCCTATGAATGCGGCTTCAACGCCTTCGACGACGCGCGCATGCAGTTCGACGTGCGCTTCTATCTCGTCTCGCTGCTGTTCATCGTCTTCGACCTCGAGGTCGCCTTCCTGTTTCCATGGGCCGTCGCCTTCCATCAGGTCGGCGCCCTCGGCTTCTGGTCGATGATGGCCTTCCTCGGCGTGCTGACCGTCGGCTTCGTCTATGAATGGAGGAAAGGGGCGCTCGAATGGGATTGAACCCGCCAGTCGAGATTGACCCGGCGACCGACCGGCCGCTGCGCGCCGGCGATCCCTATTTCCAGTCGATCAACGACAAGCTGGCCGACAAGGGCTTCATCGTCACCTCGACGGACGAGCTCATCAACTGGGCCCGCACTGGCTCGCTGATGTGGATGACCTTCGGCCTCGCCTGCTGCGCCGTCGAGATGATGCAGGCCTCGATGCCGCGCTACGACGTCGAGCGATTCGGCTTCGCGCCGCGCGGCTCGCCGCGCCAGTCCGACGTGATGATCGTCGCCGGCACGCTCACCAACAAGATGGCGCCCGCCTTGCGCAAGGTCTACGACCAGATGCCCGAGCCGCGCTACGTGATCTCGATGGGCTCCTGCGCCAACGGCGGCGGCTACTACCATTACTCCTATTCCGTCGTGCGCGGCTGCGACCGCATCGTGCCGGTCGACGTCTACGTCCCCGGCTGCCCGCCGTCGGCCGAGGCGCTGCTCTACGGCGTGCTGCTGCTGCAGCGCAAGATCCGCCGCACCGGCACGATCGAGCGCTAGCTTCCGCGCGGCGCGCGGGTCTGGATGAATCTGGCGCCCGGGACGCGGCGCCATGCGGGCGCGGCCGCTCGACCGGCGGACGCGAAGGTTTCGCGGAGGCGTGATGGACGAGGACCTGAAGCAGTTCGCCGAGACGCTGCGCGGCGCCCTGCGCGGCTGGGTGGAGGCGGCGGACGTCGCCTTCGGCGAGCTGACCCTGACCGTGCGCGCCGACTGCCTCGTCGAGGCTGTCGCGCATCTGCGCGACGATCCGGCCTGCCTGTTCGTCTCCTTCATCGACCTTACGGCGGTCGACTATCCCGCGCGTGAGAAACGCTTCGACGTCGTGACGCATCTTCTGTCGCCGAAGCACAATCGCCGCATCCGGGTGAAGACCGCGACCGACGAGCGCACGCCGGTCCCCTCGCTGTCGGGCCTCTATCCGGCGGCCATCTGGTTCGAGCGCGAGGCCTACGACATGTACGGCGTCGTCTTCTCCGACCATCCCGACCTGCGGCGCCTGCTCACAGACTATGGCTTCGACGGCCATCCGCTGCGCAAGGACTTCCCGATGACCGGCTACGTCGAGGTGCGCTACGACGACGAGGAGAAGCGCGTCATCTACGAGCCGGTGCAGCTCACGCAGGACTACCGCAGCTTCGACTTCCTCTCGCCCTGGGAGGGCGGCGGCGACTATGTGCTGCCGGGCGACGAGAAGACGAGCCGCAACCCGTCCTGAGCCTCACGCTCCAGCGCCCCGCGAAGGCCCGAGATTTTCGTCATGAACGATCAGGTCCGCAATTTCACGATCAACTTCGGCCCGCAGCATCCGGCGGCGCATGGCGTGCTGCGTCTGGTGCTCGAGCTCGACGGCGAGGTCGTCGAGCGCGTCGACCCGCATATCGGCCTGCTCCATCGCGGCACCGAGAAGCTGATGGAGGCGCGCACCTATCTCCAGAACGTGCCCTATTTCGACCGGCTCGACTATGTCGCGCCGATGAATCAGGAGCACGCCTTCTGCCTCGCCATCGAGCGGCTCGCCGGGATCGAGGTCCCGCGCCGCGCGCAGCTGCTGCGCGTGCTGTTCTGCGAGATCGGCCGCATCCTCTCGCATCTGCTCAACGTCACGACGCAGGCGATGGACGTCGGCGCGCTCACTCCGCCGCTGTGGGGCTTCGAGGAGCGCGAGAAGCTGATGGTGTTCTACGAGCGCGCCTCGGGCGCGCGGCTGCACGCCAACTATTTCCGCCCTGGCGGCGTGCATCAGGACATCCCGCCCGCGCTGATCGACGACATCGAGGCGTGGTGCGACCCCTTCCTCAAGACCTGCGACGATCTTCAAGTCCTCTTCATCGACAACCGCATCTTCAAGCAGCGCAACGTCGACATCGGCGTCGTCAGCCTCGAGGACTGCTGGCGCTGGGGCTTCTCGGGCGTGATGGTGCGCGGCTCCGGAGCCGCCTGGGACCTGCGCAAGGCGCAGCCCTATGAATGCTACGAGGAGATGGAGTTCGACGTTCCGGTCGGGCGCCATGGCGACAATTACGACCGGCAGGTCATCCGCATGGAGGAGATGCGCCAGTCGGTCGCCATCATGAAGCAGTGCGTCGCCAAGCTGCGCGCGCCGGACGGTCAGGGCCCTGTGCTGGCGCGCGGAAAATTCACGCCGCCGACGCGCGGCGAGATGAAGCGCTCGATGGAGGCCCTGATCCATCATTTCAAGCTGTACACCGAGGGCTTCCACGTGCCCGCGGGGGAGGTCTACGCCGCGGTCGAGGCGCCCAAGGGCGAGTTCGGCGTCTACCTCGTCTCGGACGGCACCAACAAGCCCTACCGCTGCAAGATCAGGGCGCCGGGCTTCGCCCATCTCGCCGCCATGGATTTCCTGTGCCGCAAGTCCATGCTCGCGGACGTCAGCGCCATCCTTGGATCGATCGACATCGTCTTCGGCGAGGTCGACCGATGAGAGCGCCCGCCCGACCTTTCCCGTTCAAGACCGAGCGAAGCTGATGTCCGTCCGCAGATTAGCCGAAGTCCAGCCCGACAGCTTCGCCTTCACGCCCGACAACGAGGCCTGGGCCGAAGGGATCATCGCCAAATATCCTGAAGGGCGGCAGGCCTCGGCGGTGATCTCGCTGCTGTGGCGGGCGCAGGCGCAGAACGACTACTGGCTGCCGCGCGCGGCGATCGAGGCGGTCGCGCGCAAGCTCGGCATGCCCTACATCCGCGTGCTCGAGGTCGCGACCTTCTACACCATGTTCAACCTCGCCCCAGTCGGCGAGCATTTCATCCAGCTGTGCGGCACCACGCCCTGCCAGCTGCGCGGCTCGGACGGCCTCAAGGCGGTGCTGAGGGAACGTGTCGGCGACTCGGGTCAGGTGACCGCCGACGGCAAGTTCTCGTGGATCGAGGTCGAATGCCTCGGCGCCTGCTGCAACGCGCCGATGGTCCAGATCAACGACGATTATTACGAGGACCTGACGCCGGAGAACTTCGGAAAGCTGCTCGACGACCTCGCAGCCGGACGCCCGGTGAAGATCGGCTCGCAGACCGGCCGCGTCTCCTCCGAGCCGACGGGCGGCCTCACCTCGCTGACGACGCTCTACGGCGTCGACGGCGTGAGCGGCCCGCAGTCGCGGGCGGCGACCGAGGCGGCGGCGCAGGCGCTGGAGCAAGAGACGCCGCCGGCGCCGCAAGCCGACGCCGCGCCGCTCGCCGGCGAGGTGGAAAAGGTCGCGCAGGAGCACGCCGGGCATGTCGGCAAGCCCGAGAGCGTCGGCGCCGCGCTCGCGCCGCGCACTGAAGTCGACCCGCCCGAGAAGCCCGCGGCCGAGCCGCCGAGCGACGCGAAAGCCTGAGGACGCATCCGATGCTGGACGACAAGGATCGCATCTTCACCAATCTCTACGGTTACGGCGACTGGACGCTGAAGGGCGCCCGGTCGCGCGGCGCGTGGGACGGCACCAAGGGCCTCATCGAGAAAGGCAAGGACTGGATCCTTTCCGAGATGAAGGCGTCGGGGCTGCGCGGGCGCGGCGGGGCGGGCTTCCCCACCGGGCTCAAATGGTCCTTCATGCCGAAGGCGGACCCCGCGCGGCCGTCCTATCTCGTCGTCAACGCCGACGAATCCGAGCCCGGCACCTGCAAGGACCGCGAGATCATGCGCAATGATCCGCACCTTCTGATCGAGGGCTGCTTCGTCGCCTGCGTCGCGATGGAGGCGCACGCCTGCTACATCTACATCCGCGGCGAGTATATCTTCGAGGCCGACCGGCTCGAGGCGGCGATCGCGCAGGCCTATGAGGCGGGCCTCGTCGGCAAGGACAACGTTCACGGCTGGCCGTTCGACATCTACGTCCACCGCGGCGCCGGAGCCTATATCTGCGGCGAGGAGACGGCGCTCCTCGAGTCGCTCGAGGGCAAGAAGGGGATGCCGCGGCTGAAGCCGCCGTTCCCGGCCAACATGGGCCTCTACGGCTGCCCGACCACGGTCAACAACGTCGAGTCCATCGCCGTCGCGCCGACCATCCTGCGCCGCGGCGCGGCCTGGTTCTCGAACTTCGGGGCCAAGAACAATTCCGGCACCAAGCTGTTCTGCGTCTCCGGCCACGTCAACAAGCCGTGCAACGTCGAGGAGGCGATGTCGATCCCCTTCCGCGAGCTGGTCGACAGGCATTGCGGCGGCGTGCGCGGCGGCTCCGACAATCTGCTCGCGGTGATCCCCGGCGGCTCCTCCGTGCCCTGCGTGCCGGCGCACCAGATCATCGACGCGGCGATGGATTTCGACACGCTGCGCGACCTGAAGTCGGGCCTCGGCACGGCGGCGGTCATCGTCATGGACAAGTCGACCGACATCATCCGCGCCATCGCCCGCCTCAGCCATTTCTACAAGCATGAGAGCTGCGGCCAGTGCACGCCCTGCCGCGAGGGCACGGGCTGGCTGTGGCGCGTCGTCTCGCGCATGGCCGAGGGTCGGGCGCAGAAGCGCGAGATCGACATGCTGCTCGAGGTTACGACGCAGATCGAGGGCCACACCATCTGCGCGCTCGGCGACGCCGCCGCCTGGCCGGTGCAGGGGCTGATCCGCCACTTCCGCCCCGAGATCGAGAAGCGCATCGACCAATACGCCGCCAATCCGCATTCCGAGCCCGTCTCGGGCTTCGTCGCCGCCGCGGAGTAGGGCGCCATGATTGACCGCATCGGGCGCCGCGCGGCGGCGCGCCGCGTCAGGGACAGGGCATGACCAAGCTGATCGTCGACGACGTCGAAATCGACGTCCCGCCCGAATACACGCTGCTGCAGGCCTGCGAGCAGGCGGGCGCCGAGATCCCGCGCTTCTGCTTCCACGAGCGGCTGTCGATCGCCGGCAACTGCCGCATGTGCCTCGTCGAGGTGAAGGGCGGCCCGCCCAAGCCCTCCGCCTCCTGCGCCGTCGCCGTGCGCGACCTGCGGCCCGGCCCCAACGGCGAGCCGCCGGTGGTGCTCACCAATTCGCCGATGGTCAGGAAGGCGCGCGAAGGGGTGATGGAGTTCCTGCTCATCAACCATCCGCTCGACTGCCCGATCTGCGACCAGGGCGGCGAGTGCGACCTGCAGGATCAGGCGGTGGCCTTCGGCTTCGCCAGTTCGCGCTACGCCGAGAACAAGCGCGCGGTCGAGGACAAGTACATCGGGCCGCTGGTGCGCACCTCGATGAACCGCTGCATCCACTGCACCCGCTGCGTCCGCTTCACCGCGGAGGTCGCCGGCACCGCCGACATGGGCGCGATCGGCCGCGGCGAGGACATGGAGATCACCACCTATCTCGAGACGGCGATGCGCTCCGAGCTGCAGGGCAACGTCGCCGACCTGTGTCCCGTGGGCGCGCTGCTGCCCAAGCCCTACGCCTTCAAGGCGCGCAGCTGGGAGCTCGTCAAGACCGACTCGATCGACGTCATGGACGCGCTCGGCAGCGCCATCCGCGTCGACGTGCGCGGACGCGAGGTGATGCGCGTGCTGCCGCGCCAGAACGACAGCGTGAACGAGGAGTGGATCTCCGACAAGGCGCGCCAGATCGTCGACGGGCTGAAGGCGCGCCGGCTCGACAAGCCTTATGTGCGCGAGAACGGCAGGCTGCGCCCGGCCTCCTGGCGCGAGGCCTTCGCCCTCATCGCGCAGAAGGTCAAGGCGGCTCCGCCCGCCCGCGTCGGCGCGCTCGCCGGCGACCTCGCGACGCTCGAGGAGATGTTCGCGCTGAAGACGCTGATGGGCGGGCTCGGCGCCGTCTCGCTCGACTGCCGGCAGGACGGGACGAAGCTCGATCCTGCGTTCGGGCGGGCGAGCTACCTGTTCAACCCGACGATCGCGGGAATCGACGAGTCCGACGGGCTGATGATCGTCGGGGCCAATCCTCGCCTCGAGGCGCCGGTGCTCAACGCGCGCATCCGCCGTCGCTGGCTCAAGGGCGGCTACAAGATCGGCGTGATCGGCGAGCAGGCCGACCTCACCTATGACTACGCCTATCTCGGCGCCGGTCCCGAGACGCTCGCAGGCTTCTCCGAACACGCCAGGGCGAAGATGGAGAAGCCGATCCTGCTCGTCGGGCAGGGAGCGCTCGCCCGCCCCGACGGCTTCGCCATCCTCTCCGTCGCGGCCAAGGCGGCGCTGTCGCTCGGCGTCGTCACGGAGGGCTGGAACGGCTTTTCCGTGCTGCATACGGCGGCGGCGCGCGTCGGCGGCCTCGACCTCGGCTTCGTTCCGGGGCAGGGCGGGCTCGACGCGGCGGCGATGGCGCAGGCCGGCGCGCTCGACGTCCTCTATAATCTCGGCGCCGACGAAATCGAGATCGGCCCCGGCGCCTTCGTGATCTACCAGGGCTCGCACGGCGACAGGGGCGCGGCGCGCGCCGACGTCATCCTGCCGGGCGCGGCCTACACCGAGAAGTCCGGCCTCTACGTCAACACGGAAGGCCGCGTCCAGCTCGCCGACCGGGCCAATTTCCCGCCGGGCGAGGCGCGCGAGGACTGGGCGATCCTGCGGGCGCTGTCCGAGACGCTCGGGCGCAAGCTGCCCTTCGATTCGCTGAAAGGCCTGCGCGCGCGGCTGTTTTCGGTTCATCCCGGGCTCGCCGGGCTCGACGCGATCGCCGCCGGCGACGCGCAGGGGCTCGAAAAGCTCGCGGCGGCGGGCGGTGCGGCGGGCTCCGCCCCGTTCCGCTCGACGGTCGAGGATTTCTATCTGACCAATCCGATCGCGAGGGCGTCGGCGGTGATGGCGGAATGCTCCGCGCTGCGCCTCGACCTCGCGCGCCAGGCGGCGGAGTAGACGAATATGGAACAGTCCGGCTGGTTCGTTCCGCTGCTGCTGACGGCGCTGAAGAGCGTCGTCCTGCTCGTCGTGCTGCTGATCTTCATCGCCTACATCCTCTACGCCGACCGCAAGGTATGGGCGGCGGTGCAGCTGCGGCGGGGCCCCAACGTCGTCGGTCCCTGGGGGCTCTTCCAGAGCTTCGCGGACATGCTGAAGTTCGTCTTCAAGGAGCCGGTCGTCCCGGACGGCTCCAACAAGGGCGTGTTCCTGCTTGCGCCCTTCGTCATGGGCCTCCTGTCGCTCTCGGCCTGGGCGGTGATCCCCGTCGCCGAAGGCTGGGCGGTCGCCGACATCAACGTCGGAATTCTGTACATCCTCGCGGTCTCTTCGCTCGGCGTCTACGGCGTCATCATGGGCGGCTGGGCGTCGAACTCGAAATATCCGTTCCTGTCGGCGCTGCGCGCGGCGGCGCAGATGATCTCCTATGAAGTCTCGATCGGCTTCGTCATCATCACCGTGCTGCTCGTCGTCGGCTCGCTGAACCTCACCGACATCGTGCGCGCGCAGGACAACGGCTGGGGATTCCTCGGCTGGTACTGGCTGCCGCTGTTTCCGATGTTCGTGATCTTCTTCGTCTCGGCGCTCGCCGAGACGAACCGGCCGCCCTTCGACCTCGCCGAAGCCGAATCCGAGCTCGTCGCCGGCTTCATGGTCGAATATTCCTCGACGCCCTACATGCTGTTCATGCTCGCCGAATATGTGGCGATCATCACCATGTGCGCGCTGACGACGATCCTGTTCCTCGGCGGCTGGCTCTCGCCCATCCCCTTTGCGCCCTTCACGCTCGTTCCCGGCGTGATCTGGTTCGTGCTGAAGGTCTGCGCCGTCTTCTTCATGTTCGCGATGGTCAAGGCCTTCGTGCCGCGCTACCGCTACGACCAGCTGATGCGTCTCGGCTGGAAGGTGTTCCTGCCGATCTCCCTCGTCATGGTCGTCCTCGTCGCCGCCGTGTTGCAGGCGACGGGCTGGGGCGCGGCGCTCGCGCGCTGACCTCCCGCTCCGGGTTTGAAAGAGCTTGACATGAAACTCGACCAGTCCGCCAAGGCCCTGTTCCTGACCGAGTTCGTCGGCGCGTTCCTCTTGTCGATGCGCTACTTCTTCAAGCCGAAGCCGACGCTGAACTATCCGCACGAGAAGAACCCGCAGTCGCCGCGCTACCGCGGCGAGCACGCGCTGCGCCGCTATCCGAACGGCGAGGAGCGCTGCATCGCCTGCAAGCTGTGCGAGGCGATCTGCCCGGCGCAGGCGATCACCATCGAGGCCGGCCCGCGCCGCAACGACGGCACGCGGCGCACCACGCGCTACGACATCGACATGGTGAAATGCATCTACTGCGGCTTCTGCCAGGAGGCCTGCCCGGTCGACGCCATCGTCGAGGGGCCGAACGCCGAATTCTCGGTCGAGACGCGCGAGGAGCTCTTCTTCGACAAGAACCGCCTGCTCGAAAACGGCGCGCGCTGGGAGCGCGAGATCGCCCGCAACATCGCGCTCGACGCGCCCTACCGGTGAGGGCTGACGATGACCGGAACCATGCGCGCACAGGGGTTTGAGCGATGATCGCGGCGCTGTTCTTTTATTTCTTCTCCGCGGTCCTGATCGCGTCCGCCTTCCTCGTGATCTCGGCGCGCAATCCGGTCCATTCGGTCCTGTTCCTGATCCTCGCCTTCTTCAACGCGGCGGGCCTCTTCCTGCTGCTCGGCGCCGAGTTCCTGGCGATGCTGCTCGTCATCGTCTACGTCGGCGCGGTGGCGGTGCTGTTCCTGTTCGTCGTCATGATGCTCGACGTCGACTTCGCCGAGCTCAGGCAGGGCTTCATGCGCTACCTGCCGATCGGCGGGACGATCGGCGCGATCGTGCTGCTCGAGCTCGTCGTGGTGGTCGGCGGCTGGCGCGTCGAACCCTCCGCGCTCGCCGCCGCCGCGACGCCCTCGCCGCCCGGCATGAGCAACACGCTGGCCATCGGCCGCGTGCTCTACACGCAATACGCCTATCCCTTCCTCACCGCCGGCATGGTCCTCCTCACCGCGATGATCGGCGCGATCATCCTGACCCTGCATCACAAGGCTGGCGTCAAGCGCCAGAACGTCGCCGCCCAGAACGCACGCACGCCGGCCGAGGCCGTCGAGCTGCGCAAGAAGCCGTTCCGCGAGGGCGTCTGATGGCCTCCGTCAAGCATTTCGCCTGTTTCGCCGCCGCCGGGAGGCGCTGATGACCCTGTCGCTCGCTCATTTCCTCGTCGTCGCCGCCATCGTCTTCACCATCGGCGTCGCCGGCATCATCCTGAACCGCAAGAACATCATCATCGTCCTGATGTCGGTCGAGCTGATCCTCCTGTCGGTCAACATCAACCTCGTCTCCTTCTCGAGCTTCTTCGGCGACCTCACCGGCCAGATCTTCTCGCTGTTCATCTTGACCGTCGCCGCCGCCGAGGCCGCGATCGGCCTCGCCATCCTCGTCGCCTACTACCGCAACCGCGGCTCGATCGCGGTGCAAGACATCAACATGATGAAGGGCTGAGCCGATGTATGCGGCGATCCTTTTCCTTCCGCTTCTCGGCTTCCTGATCGCCGGGCCTTTCGGCCGCTATATCGGCGCGCGGCCGAGCGAGCTCGTGACGACGAGCCTGCTGTTCGTCTGCGCCGCCTTCTCGTGGTTCACCTTCGCGCATGTCGCGCTGGGCGAGGAGCCGGGCTCGGTCCGCGTGCTGGCCGAATGGTTCTCGTCGGGCGCGCTCAAGGCCGACTGGACGATCCGCGTCGACACGCTGACCGCGGTGATGCTCGTCGTCGTCACCACCGTCTCGGCGCTCGTCCACCTCTATTCGATCGGCTACATGGCCGACGACCCGTCGCGCCCGCGCTTCTTCTCCTATCTGTCGCTGTTCACCTTCGCCATGCTGATGCTGGTGACCGCCGACAACCTGCTGCAGATGTTCTTCGGCTGGGAAGGCGTCGGCCTCGCCTCCTACCTGCTGATCGGCTTCTGGTACCAGAAGCCCTCCGCCAACGCCGCCGCCATCAAGGCCTTCGTCGTCAACCGCGTCGGCGACTTCGGCTTCCTGCTCGGCATCTTCATGGTGTTCGGCCTCACCGGTTCGGTCGCCTTCGACCAGATCTTCGCCGCGGCGCCGGGCCTCGCCGGCAAGAACGTTTACGTCTTCGGCGGCTGGTTCGACGCCATGACCGTGACCTGTCTTCTCCTGTTCATGGGCGCGATGGGCAAGTCGGCGCAGTTCCTGCTGCACACCTGGCTTCCCGACGCCATGGAGGGTCCGACCCCGGTCTCGGCGCTGATCCACGCCGCGACCATGGTCACCGCCGGCGTGTTCATGGTCGCCCGCCTCTCGCCGCTGTTCGAGCAGGCGCCGACCGCGCTCTCCTTCGTCATCCTGACCGGCGCGACGACGGCCTTCTTCGCCGCCACCGTCGGCCTCGTGCAGAACGACATCAAGCGGGTCATCGCCTATTCGACCTGCTCGCAGCTCGGCTACATGTTCGTCGCCCTCGGCGTCGGCGCCTATTCCGCCGGAATCTTCCATCTGTTCACCCACGCCTTCTTCAAGGCGCTCCTGTTCCTCGGCGCGGGCGCGGTGATCGTCGCCATGCATCACGAGCAGGACATGCGGCAGATGGGCGGGCTCGCGCGCAAGATCCCGTTCACCTTCGCGATGATGACCATCGGCACGCTGGCGCTCACCGGCTTTCCCTACACCGCCGGCTATTTCTCCAAGGACGCGATCATCGAGACGGCCTTCGCCTCGCACCGAACCTTCGCCTTCTACGGCTTCCTGATGACGGTGATCGCCGCGGGCCTCACCTCCTTCTACTCCTGGCGGCTCGTGTTCATGACCTTCTTCGGCCAGCCGAAATGGGACGAGGCGCACGAGCCGGCGCATTCGCTCGGCGCCGCGGCCGTCCATGACGCGCACGCCGACGACGCGCACGCTCATGACGAGGGGCATGACGATCACGGTCACGACGACCACGCCCATCACGGGCCGCTCGACCCGCGCGAGCCGGCGATCGTCATGCTGATCCCGCTCGCCGTGCTGAGCCTCGGCGCGCTGTTCGCCGGCGCCCTGTTCCACGCCGACTTCATCGGCGAGAAGTTCAGCGAGTTCTGGAAGGGCGCGATCTTCCTCGGCCCCGAGAATCATATCCTGCACGAGATGCACGAGGTCCCGCACGCCGTGTCGCTGATCCCGACTGTGATGATGGCGCTGGGCTTCGTCGTCGCCGTCTTCATGTATGTGATCGCGCCCGCGACGCCGCGCCGCCTCGCCGAGGCCTTGCCCGGGCTCTACCGCTTCCTGCTCAACAAGTGGTACTTCGACGAATTGTACGACGCGATCTTCGTCAAGCCCGCGATCGCCATCGGCCGCGTCTTCTGGAAGAAAGGCGACGTCGGCCTCATCGACCGGCTCGGGCCGGACGGGGTCGCGGCGCGCGTCGTCGACGCCACCGGGCGCGTCGTCAAGCTGCAGAGCGGCTACATCTATCACTACGCCTTCGCGATGATGATCGGCCTCGCCGCCATCATAACCTGGTATCTCGTCGGGAGCGTCCGCTGATGTTCGGCTTCGGCATTCTCTCCTGCCTCGTCTTCCTGCCGCTCGTCGGCGTCGCCTTCATCCTTTGCCTGCGCGGCGAGGACGAAGCGACGCTCAACAACGCGCGCTGGGCGGCCTTCGCGACCACCATCATCGTCTTCCTGCTCTCGCTCTACGCGTGGGCCATGTTCGATCCCGCGCAGCCGGGCTTCCAGCTCGTCGAGGAGAGGGGCTGGTTCGGCTCGGGCCTCGTCTACAAGCTCGGCGTCGACGGCATCTCGATGCCCTTCGTGCTGCTGACGGCGTTCCTGACGCCGTTCTGCATCGCCGCCTCATGGACCTCCGTCACCTACCGGGTGAAGGAGTACATGATCGCCTTCCTCGCGCTCGAGACGCTGATGCTCGGCGTCTTCTGCGCGCTCGACCTCGTGCTGTTCTATCTGTTCTTCGAGGGCGGCCTCATTCCGATGTTCCTGATCATCGGCGTCTGGGGCGGCAAGCGGCGCGTCTACGCCGCCTTCAAGTTCTTCCTCTACACCCTCGTCGGCTCGCTCTTGATGCTGCTCGCCGTCATGGCGATGTACGGCTTCGCCGGCACGACCGACATCGTCGCCCTCCTCAAGGCGCATTTCCCGGCCTCGATGCAAACCTGGCTGTTCCTCGCCTTCTTCGCCTCGCTGGCGGTGAAGATGCCGATGTGGCCGGTGCACACCTGGCTGCCCGACGCCCATGTCGAGGCGCCTACGGCGGGCTCGGTGATCCTCGCCGGCATCCTGCTCAAGATGGGCGGCTACGGCTTCATCCGCTTCTCGCTGCCGATGTTCCCCGACGCCTCGGCCTATTTCGCGCCGCTCGTCTACGCGCTGTCGATCATCGCCATCGTCTACACCTCGCTGGTGGCGCTGGTGCAGGAGGACATGAAGAAGCTGATCGCCTATTCCTCGGTCGCGCACATGGGCTTCGTCACCATGGGCCTGTTCACCATGACCGAGCAGGGCGTGCAGGGCGCGATGTTCCAGATGATCTCGCACGGCTTCGTGTCGGGCGCCCTGTTCCTGTGCGTCGGCGTCGTCTACGACCGGATGCACACTCGCGAGATCGCCGCCTATGGCGGGCTCGTCGCGCGCATGCCGGTCTACGCCGTGGTTTTCATGGTCTTCACCATGGCCAACGTCGGCCTGCCGGGCACCTCCGGCTTCATCGGCGAGTTCCTGAGCCTTCTCGGCGGCTTCCGCGTCAACAGCTTCATCGCGCTGTTCGCGACGACCGGCGTCATCTTCTCGGCGGCCTACGCCCTGACGCTCTACCGCAAGGTGATGTTCGGCCCGCTCGACAAGCCGGCGCTGCGCGCGATGCTCGACCTCAACTGGCGGGAGAAGGCGATCTTCGCCCCCCTCGTCGCGCTGACGATCTATTACGGCGTCCATCCGAAGCCGATCCTCGACGCCTCGAAGGCCTCGATCGCGCAGCTCATCGAGGCCTACGACACGCGGCTCGCGGCGCATGACGGCCAGACGCTGGCCGCAGCCGAGAGCGGGACGGCGCGGGCCTCCGCCGTCTCCGCCGACCGTCCGACTTATTAAGGCGCGCTCCATGATTCCCCTCAACGTCGCCCTCGCCCACGTCCTTCCCGAGCTCCTGCTGCTCGTCGGCGCGCTCGGCCTGACGCTCTACGGCGCGATCCGCGGCAAGCCGTCGGACGGGCCCGTCACCGAGATCGCCGTCGCCGTCTTGGGCGCGGCGCTGCTCGTCATCCTGCTCGGCTTCAAGACCGACATGGTCCTGTTCGACGGATCGGTGGTCGACGACGGCTTCGGCCGCTTCATGAAGGCGCTCGCCCTCATCGGCTCGCTCGTCGCCCTCCTCATGGGCCAGGATTTCCTCGCCCGCGAGCGCATCGACAAATACGAGTTCCCGATCCTCGTGCTGCTCGCGACGCTCGGCATGATGGTCCTGATCTCGGCGCAGAATCTCATCGTCATGTATCTCGGCCTCGAGCTGATGTCGCTCGCGCTCTATGTCGTCGCCGCTTTCCACCGCGACGATTTGCGCGCGTCCGAGGCCGGCCTCAAATATTTCGTGCTCGGCGCGCTGTCCTCGGGGATGCTGCTCTACGGCGCCTCGCTGATCTACGGCTTCTCGGGCTCGGTCTCCTTCGCCGGGATCGCCGCCTCCGTCCAGAACGCGCCGGCGGGCGGACCTTCGCTCGGGATCGTCTTCGGCCTCGTCTTCCTGATGACCGGCCTCGCCTTCAAGATGTCGGCCGTGCCGTTCCACATGTGGACGCCGGATGTCTACGAGGGCGCGCCGACGCCGGTGACGGCCTTCTTCGCCTCGGCCGTGAAGATGGCGGCGGTGGCGATCACCGTGCGCGTGCTGATGGCGGCCTTCCCGGGCGCCACGCCGCAGTGGCGGCAGATCGTCGTGTTCATCTCCATCCTGTCGATGGCCCTCGGCGCCTTCGCCGCCATCGGCCAGAGCAACGTCAAGCGGCTGATGGCCTATTCGGCGATCGGCCACGTCGGCTTCGCGCTGGTCGGGCTCTCGGCCGGCACGCAGCTGGGCGTCTTCGGCGTCATGGCCTACATGGCGATCTATCTCGTCATGACGCTCGGCGCCTTCGCGGTCATCCTGTCGATGCGCGTCGCCGGCCATCCCGTCGAGCGCATCTCGGACCTCTCCGGCCTCGCGCGGACCAATCCCTTCATGGCCTTCTGCTTCGCCATGCTTATGTTCTCGCTCGCCGGCGTGCCGCCGCTCGCCGGCTTCTTCGCCAAATGGTACGTGTTCAACGCCGCCATCCAGGCGCATCTCTACTGGCTCGCCGTCATCGGCGTGCTGTCGAGCGCGGTCGCCGCCTTCTACTATCTGCGCATCGTCAAGGTGATGTATTTCGACGATCCGGCGCCCGCCTTCGACCGGCCCTCGCCCGCGCTTTCCGCCGTGCTTGCCATTTCGACCGCGTTCGTGCTGTTCTTGTTCGTCTATCCCGCCCCGTTCGTCGGGGCGACGGCCAACGCGGCCAAGTCTTTGTTCTAAGCCCTTGTTCCGGCGCTTTTCCGGGCGCCGGGGGCTTCGGGCGAATCGCCGCGTCCACGCCGGAACGACGTGAAAGGACGGATGATTCTGTCGGATCTGGCGACGTCTCTCGAAGCTTTGGGCTTCCGGCTCTCCGCCCATGATGAAATCGCCTCGACCAATGACGAGGCGATCGCCTGCGCGAGGGCGGGCGCCCCCGGCCGGCTGTGGGTCGTCGCGCGAAGCCAGACGAAGGGCCGCGGCCGCAACGGACGCAGCTGGACGTCCGAGCCCGGCAATCTGTTCGCGAGCCTGCTCCTGATCGACCCCGTTCCGCTCGCCCGCGCGCCCGAGCTCGGCTTCGTCGTAAGCCTCGCCTGCGCCTGCGCCCTTCAGGCGATCGTCGGCGACAAGGCGCCGGTCGGCCTCAAATGGCCGAACGACCTGTTCTGCGGAGGCGCCAAGGTCGGCGGCGTGTTGCTCGAAAGCGCCGCGCTCGAAGGAGGAACGGCCCTCGTCGCCGGGATCGGCGTCAATTGCGCCTCCCATCCCGTCGACACGCTCTATCCGGCGAACGACCTCGGCGCGATCCTCGCCCGCCCGGTCGCCGCCGAAGAGGCTTTTGCGGCGCTGGCGCAGGAGACGGCGCGCTGGCTCGGCGTATGGACGCAGCCGGGGGGCTTTTCCGCCATCAGGCGCGAATGGCTCGCCCGCGCGCTCGGAGTCGGCGAGCGGATCAGGGTGGCGGCGCGCCGCGGCGGGGATCTCGAGGGCGTGTTCTCGACCATCGACGAGAGCGGGCGTCTGGCGCTCGACGCGGGCGAGGCGGGCGAAATCCGGATCGACGCCGGCGACGTTTTTCTGACCGGAGCCGCGCAATGAGGTTCGGCTTACGCAGCGGGCGCGTCCAGTGAGCGGCGCGTCCGACGAACTGGTGTTCGCGCCGCTCGGCGGCCTCGGCGAAATCGGCATGAACCTCGCCCTTTACGGCTTCGGGCCGAAGGGGGCGATGAAATGGCTGATGGTCGATTGCGGCATCGCCTTCGCCGGCCCGGAGCAGCCGGGGGTCGAGATCATCGTTCCCGACGTCGCCTTCGTCGAGAAGATCAGGCGCGACCTCGTCGGCCTCGTCGTCACCCACGCGCATGAGGACCATATCGGCGCGATCGTCGACCTGCAGCCGAAATTCGGCTGCGCGGTCTACGCCACGCAATTCGCCGCCGAGCTCCTGCGCGCCAAGCGCCTCGCCGAGCGCGGCGCTCCGGACATCCCGATCGAGGTCGTAGCCCAGGGCGGGCGCGTGACGCTCGGGCCGTTCGACGTCGAATTCGTCGCCATGGCGCATTCAATTCCCGAAAGCTGCGCCCTCGCCATCCGCACGCCGCTCGGCCTCGTGCTGCACTCCGGCGACTGGAAGATCGACGCCGAACCGGGCCTTGGCGCGCCGACCGACCAGAAGCGCCTCAGGGCGATCGGCGAGGAGGGGGTCCTCGCGCTCGTTTGCGATTCGACCAACATCCTGCGCGAGGGGATCAGTCCCTCGGAAGGAGAGGTCGCGCGCGTCCTCTCCGACGTCATCGCCGGCGCGAAGGGCCGCGTCGTCGTCACCACTTTCGCCTCGAACGTCGCGCGCATCCGCGCGGTGGCGCGCGCCGCCGCCGCGGCCGGGCGCGAGGTCGTGCTCGCCGGCCGCGCGATGGAGCGCGTCGTCGCGGTGGCGCGCGAATGCGGCTATCTCGACGACACGCCGCAGATGCGCGGCCTCGAGGCCTTGTCGTCGCTGCCGCGCGAAAAGACCGTGCTTATCGCCACCGGAAGCCAGGGCGAGCCGCGCGCGGCGATCGCGCGCATCTCGGAGGGCGCGCATCCCGCCGTCTCGCTCAACGCCGGCGACATGGTGATCTTCTCCTCGCGCACCATTCCCGGCAACGAGCGCGAGGTCGGCCGCATCGTCAATAATTTCATCCGCTCCGGAATCGAGGTCGTGACCGACCGCAACGGCCTCGTGCACGCCTCCGGCCACCCGCGCCGCGGCGAGGTCGCCGAGCTTTACGCCTGGCTGCGGCCGAAGATCGCCGTTCCCGCGCATGGCGAGGACCTGCATCTTTCCGAGCACGCGGCTTTCGCCCGGGCGCAGGGCGCGTCCTTCGTCGTTCCCGCCCGCAACGGCGACCTCGTCGCCCTTGCGCCGGGCGATCCCGGAATCGTCGGCGAGGTTCCGTGCGGGCGCCTGCTCAAGGACGGCGACATTTTCGTTCCTGCCGGCGACGAGGCGCTGCGCGTGCGCCAGAAGCTCGCCGCCGCCGGCGTCGTCACCATCGCGCTCGCCGTGACCGCCAAGGGCGATCTCGCCGGCGTGCCGGACGTCATGACCGCCGGCGTGCCCTCGCGCCTGCGCGACGGCGCGGCGATGGACGCGGTGGTCGACGACGCGCTGTTTTCGACCTTCGACAATTTGCCGCGTCAGAAGCGGCGCGACGCGGACGTCGTCTCCAGCGCCATCGAGAAGGCGGTGCGCAGCGCGGTCGCCGCGGCTTGGGGCAAGCGTCCCTCGGTTCATGTCCTCGTCGTCGAAGTATGACGGCGCGGCCTCGATCGCCTGCGCCGTCGCGGCTACGGCTTCGCCGCCCCGAACCTGCCGGAAGAGGACGCGATGATCGGACGACTGAACCATGTCGCCATCGCGGTGAAGGCGCTCGAGCCCGCCGCCGCCGTCTATCGCGGCGCGCTCGGGGCGAGCGTCAGCGCGCCGCAGCCGCTGCCCGAGCATGGCGTCACCGTCGTCTTCGTCGAGCTGCCTAACTCCAAGATCGAGCTGCTTGAGCCGCTCGGCGAGGCGTCGCCCATAGCCGATTTCGTGGCGCGCAACCCCAAGGGCGCGGTCCATCATATTTGCTACGAGGTCGACGACATTCTCGCCGCGCGCGACAGGCTGCGCGACAATGGCGCGCGGGTGCTCGGCGGCGGCGATCCGAAGATCGGCGCGCATGGCAAGCCGGTGCTGTTCCTGCATCCCAACGATTTCTCAGGCGTGCTTATCGAGCTCGAGCAGGCCTGAGCAACGTTCGGCGCTTTTCTCCCCGTTATGCACAGAACAAGCTAGGCACGCGCTTGGCTGAAGCTTGCGTTCGTGCGCGAACATTCAAAGAACACCTTGTAATCTGGAACGAACTATGAACAAATATCCCGCGGCCGTTGCGGCGCGCAGGCCGTGAACGGCGAAGTTGCGAGGGCGGGCGAGATGTTTCAGGAGGTTAACGCGGTAGTTCGGGCGGCGGCGCGCCGGCATTTCTCCAGGCCCTCCGGCGGGGAGGCGGCTCGCGAGGCGCAGCGGCTGATCGAGCGCTATCAGGAGCGCGCCTATTGCGAGGCGCGCGAGCGGGCGGCGGGCCGCTGCCTCGACGGCGACCCGCATCCGCGCTTCTGGACCCGCGTGAAGCTCGAGGTCGCGCGTCGGCAGGAGATCGCGATCGGCCTTTCCGGAGCGGATCTGCGGGCCTGACCGGCCGGCCGGCTCGATCGCGCGCGGCGTTCGAGGGGCGACGTCGGCCTCGACGCTTGACTTCGCCGGCGCGCGCTCCATAAAAGGCGTCGCCGCGCGAGCGGCGCTTCGGGCCGAAGCATGGCCCGATTGGACTGGACCGGTCCGATCGCCATAGACCATGGCCGGACGTCGGAAGCTGAAGCCTTCGTGTTGCGGCCGCAACGCCGTCGACGAAGGCTTGAGGTCCACGGTCGGGCGCGTAGCTCAGCGGGAGAGCACTCCCTTCACACGGGAGGGGTCACAGGTTCAATCCCTGTCGCGCCCACCATTGCTTCGGCCGTCTGGCGACCGTCGAAAATCGCCAGCGAATTCGCGCGCAAACGTCGACGAAAGACGCAAGACATCGGTCTGGGCGATCCATTCTTCGTGCTGCCGCAGCCGCCCGGCGCGGGCCGCCATGATGAGCTTCTGCGCGGCGACCGAGAGCGACTTCGCCAATCGCTTCCTGATGAAACGATGTTTTTACACTTGTTTTCACCGTTGCTTCTATGGCCGAGGAAGAACGTGATACGACTCAAGCCATGATCGGCTGCAAAGTTCGTTTCGTTGAAACGATCATCGCGCGACGCGCAAGCAGGCCGACGAAGTGGCCGAAGAAGATGACCAGGGCGCCGATGCGGAGCAGGTTCGAGCTCACAGCGGCTGCTTGCGGCGCTGGAGCTGAGGGGAGCCCAAGCGCCAGCTATATTGCTCCCGGTCGAAGCGGATCGCTTCCCGCGCGGGACCGTGGATTGCAACAATCCAGGATTGGCGCGGCGTCGTGATGCCGGTGAGTCGCTTCCCACGCGGGAGCGGGGATTGAAACTGCAACGAATATGAGGATGCGCCGGTGAATTTCGGCGCGCCCGACCACGACGCCTGCGATCCCGACGCTCGTCGCGAACTTGCGTCAGATGCGTCGGCCGGCGCTGGGGATCGTCCAGCCGACGACGTCACGCGCTACTTTCACTCATTCCACAGCTCGTCAGGCCACGAAGGCCGATCGCTATGGCTGACTATGTCAATCACGCGCCGTTCGGCTGGGGGCCCCTATCCGTGCCTGACGGTTTCCCTGCTCGGCGGCGCGACGCTTCGCGTTTGACAGCGTGCGCCTTCCCTCTATGTGGTTTCAATCCACGCTCCCGCGCGGGAAGTCGCCAATACATAAGATATTGAGGCGCTAAAGAAAATAGTCGCCAGCGCGCGAATCACGGCCGATCCAACCCAAACGAATCCGGATCTAGAGCGGTTTCTTGTCTGATTGAATCGCGGGGGATTCCCGAATCGGCTTCGGTCTGATTCAAGATGCCTGCTGGCGGCGGAGGCTGGCAGGCCATGTCGAAGAAGACCCTTTCGCTCGATCTTCGAGAACGCGTTGTGGCCGCTGTGTCCGGCGGTCTTTCCCGGCGTCAGGCGGCGGAGCGTTTCGGCGTCTCCGCGTCGAGCGCGATCCGGTGGTGTCAGCGGCGCGACGAGACCGGCAGTCCGGCTTCCCTCAAACGTGGCGGCGACCGCTGGTCGGCGCGCATCGATGCGCACAAGAGCCTGATCCTCTCGTTTGTCGAGGACACCTGCGACATCACGCT
>NZ_JAYRLA010000009.1:0-174393 GCF_041905455.1 Methylocella sp.
GCGCCTGAAGGGCGACATTGGTCGTCTGGCGCGCTTGCATCGACCATCCGACGATGCGGCGCGAGAAGAGATCGAGCACGACCGCCAGGTAGGCGAAGCCTTCGTGCGTGCGGATGTAGGTGATGTCGGGCGTCTCAAGGAGGGCGGCGAGAATGCCAATGCGCTCGTCAAGGACCTATGCCAGAAACTCAAGTCAGACATCGCTCCCGAGACCCGCCGTGCGCTGCTACTGGCCGTCATCAGCGTAGCCGGCCGCCTCAAGGAGGGTGGCGAGGAAGTCAGTGCGCTCGTCGGGAACCTCCGCGACGAACTCACCAAGGGAGGCGATGAGCCCGAGACGCGCCGCACCCTGCTGTCAGCCGTCGCCAGCGTGGCCGGGCGCCTCAAGGAGGGCGGCGGCGGCGAGCACCTATCTGCGCGGCGACATGACCTGGTCGACGCCCGCGGGCGGGGGCGGGGCGACGGATTTCTCCGGGCTCACCGGCGCCGCGTCGCTGGCGCAGATACCCGCAGGCGGCGACACGACGAAATTCTTGCGCGGCGACAAATCGTGGGGCGTCCCGGCCGGCTCCTACCAGACGCCGTTCAACGTCAAGTTCCCGACCTACGTCGGCGCTGTCGCTGCGGCCGGCGACGGCGTGACCGACGACACCGCGGCGATCACCGCGACCGTGCGCGCGGCCTATGCGGCCGGCGGCGGTGTCGTGTTCTTCCCAGCCGGCGTCTACCTCATCAACACGACGACGGGGAACCCGCTCGGCAACATCCTCACGCAGAACCCGAACACGCAGGCGGGATCGGTGCGCATCGTCTTCGCCGGCGAGGGCATGGGCAATTCGATCCTGCGTTTCGCCAGCGGCGCGAACCCCGGATCGCCCGTGTTCATGCTGAGCAGCCCGACGGCGTTCAATTCGCTGATCGGCTGCGCCTTCTACGACCTCGGCTTTCAGGGCGTAGCGCCGGACGTCGACGGCGGCTGGGCCTATTCGTCGATCCGATCGAACACCTATTTCATGAAGCTGTCGGGCTTCGACAGCCCGAGCGTCCAGCCTCAGGCGTTCAAGTTCTTCCGCGTCGGCGTCTATGGTTTCGGGACGAACTTCTGGTTCGACGGCAACGCCGTCTGCTCCGAAATATACCATATGCAATGCGAGTATAAATTCGCGCAGAGGCACTACAACATCAGTAACGCGCAGTCGCTCAATCACGTGCATGTCGGCTGTTCTTGCGAGCTGATCATGGGACCGCTGGTCCAGATCAATCCGAACGGCAGCGGCTACAACCCCGGCCTCGGCGGCGGCGCGGTCCATTTCGTCGGCGGCTCCATCATCATGGGGAATTCGACGGGGCCGGGCGTCGATTTCTGGGCGCTCGACATGCCGTCGGCGCTGATCTCCGACGCCTGCTCGTTCAGCGACAACCGCTTCGAGCTGCGCGGGGCCAACGCCAAGCTCCTGCGCATCGCTGACCAGGGCATTCTCGCGGTCAGCTTCCGCAACATCACCATCCTCGAGACGGCGACGACGGCGAAAAGCGCTTGGTGCACGATCGGCCGCGGCGCGCGCGCCTCTTTCTCGAACATGCAGCTCAAGGCGGACTACCAATGCTCCTTCGTGGTCAACGCGGGCAGCGTGCAGGGCTGGGGCGGCTCGATCCTGTTCGACGAGTGCACGGTTCCTCAGGATTTCGCGACATGGTGCTCGTTCGCCGGCTTCGCTGGCGGCGTGATCTCCGGCACGCGCATGCGCGGCGTGAACAACAGCGGCGGCCTCGACACCTGGGCGAATGACTTTCAGGTCAGCGCGGCCGGCTCTTCGGGCGGCTTCACCTCCGCGCAGGCGGCGGGCGCGGGTGGGACGTCCGAGGCGCAGCCGCGCAAGAAATACGCCTACATCAAGAATTTCGCCCAGTACTGGCCGTCGAGTTCAGGCGACGAGAAGCGGCTTATCCTGCCGCCGGGCGCCGTCGTCACCGCGATCATCGGCAAGTTTCCGGCGTCCGGCTTCTCGGGCCTGACCGGCGCCTACCAGCCAATATGCGCGGCACGCGACAGCGACCACGAACGCCACCTCAGCGACCGTCGCCGTCTTCAGTTATGACTATGCTGCTGCCCCAGCGCAGGGTGGCGGGGCCACCATCGTGCAAGGCGGCAAGATCAAGATGGCGATCCGCGAGACGGGGACGCCATCTCAGATGATCAATATCGGCGCGCCTACGAACGCTATCAAGCTGGACCTTGATGTTTCCGTCGATGTTGTGACAAGCCTCGGCCTCGTGATTATGGGCCGCGCAGCTAAAAACTGCCTCGCCCGGGTGCGGATCGAATCAGACACTCCCGGCGCGATCAACTCCATCGGCGACCTGTTTGAGGCGGCCTCCGGTAATCGGTTTGAGGTTGAGAGCCATACGCTTACGAACCTGGATACCAGCATTGGCTCGTTGCGCGTTATCGAGGAAGATAGGGCCAACGCCTACAACAACATGCTCCTGTTCTGCGACCTCGCCACCGGGCGGAAACTTGAGACGTTCCGAAACGGGCTGGCGTTGCTGGAGCTTTCGAAGGAGGTACAGCTGACGGCCACTCCTGAAAGAGGTGCGCGTTGATGGGCTTCTTGTTCAATCCCCAGCCTGTGCCGATCTTCACCGCCGCAGGGGACTTCGCCCGCGGAGCGAAAGCGTTCTTCTATTCGGGCGCGACCACAGTGCCAATCGTCACATACCAGGACGCGGCGCTGGAAGTCGCGCACCCGTGGCCGGTCGTCGCCGACCTCTGCGGCGTCCTCCCGCCGATCTGGCTGCCCTACGGGCCCTATCGCCGCAAGATCACCACGGCGGGCGGCGCGCTCATCTCCGACGTCGGCGACATTCCGAACCCGGCCCCGCCGGACAGCGGCGGCGACGTCGTCGTCACTTCGGCGAGCCAGCTCCTCCAGACGGGACAGGCCATATGGATGCTGCGCAAGGGCACGCTGCCCGGCTTCGTGCGGATGAACGGCAACACCATCGGCAATCCGAACTCCGGCGCGACCGAGCTCGCCTCCGACGACGCGCAAGCCCTGTTCGCCTTCCTCTGGACGCAATGCGACGACGACGTCGCTCCGGTCACCGGCGGGCGCGGCGCGTCGGCCGGCGCGGACTGGGGCGCCTCGAAGAAGATCGTCGTCCCGACCATGCAGGCGCGCGTCGCCGCCGGCCTCGACGACATGGGCGGCTCGACGTCCGAGCACCTCGCGCAGGCCATCACCACCTGCACGGCGGACATCAGCTCGACCAAAGTGACGGTCGCGTCCGCCGACGGCCTCGCGGTCGGCATGTACGCCACGATCAAGGACAAGGCGCAGGGCAAGATCGCCGCGATTTCGGGGACGGAGGTCACGCTCGCCGCCGCGCCGACCGTCGCGGGCGCGAACCTGTCGTTCCGAGGCTCGTGGTTTCCCGACGCCCGCCGCGTCGGCGCGAGCGCCGGCGTCATGTCGCTCGCCCTCAAGACGGAATGGCTCCCCGCGCACAAGCACGCGATCGAGGACAAGCAGCACTCGCACGCGATCCACGGCCCGGCGAGTTCGGTCCCGCAGGGATCGGGCGACACGACGGCCGCCGCCTATGGCTCCGACAACACCGGGCTCTCCTACACCGGCATCACCGAGACGAAGGACGCCGGCGGCGGCCAGCCCACGCCGATGATCCAGCCGACGCGGCTGGGCACGTTTTACCTGAAGCTGTGAGGGCGCGATGTACGTCACGAATTTCGCGCAGCGCTCCAACGTCGAGACCTGGTTCGAGCAGGTCCTGCTGCGCACCGAGGACGACGCCTCGCCGCTCGATACGGCCGACGTCGGCGTCGCCATGCAGGTGTGGTTCAAGTCGCCGCGCGGCTACGGCGATCAGGGGTGTTTCTACGGCGGCTACGGCGCCTTCGCCTATGGCGTCCCGACGCCCTCGATCCCCGTGCTCCAGATCGACCTCGACGACGGAACCGGCCGCCTGCGGCTCGATAGCGGCGTCCTCTCGATCAACATCCCGCTCGCGCCCCTGCGCCTCATGCCCGGCTACTACGAGGCCGGCATGACGATCTGGGCGCGCCACGAACCCGAAATCATCCAGCAGCTCGCGATCGGGCTGCTGCCTATTTATGCAGGTGGAGCCTATGGCCGGTAATTCATTCAGCGTCGCGCCGCAACTGCCGGCCCAGATCATCGGCGACAGCCCGGTGAAGGTCGAAAAGCGCGGCCTCACCTATGAGATCGGCCTCGACGGGACGCAGATTCCGCATATCGGCGCCGACAGCCCCGTCGTCGTCGAGCACGCCGCCGACACGATGGACTGGACGGTGAAGCTCGACCCGACCAAGGCGCTCGTCCGCCTCCATGGCGGCGTCGACATCGGCGTCAGCACGGACCCCGGCGATCCGAATTCATGGACCCTCGACTACACCGGCTCGGGCGGCCCCGCGGTCACCGTGGAGGTCGTCGCCGTCTCGCCCTCGTCCGTCAACATCGGCAATCCGAAGCTGACCGGCGGCGCGCTGGTGATCGACGGGGTGACCATCGGCGACAAGGACGCCGTCCTGCTGCCGAACCAGAACAATCCCGTCGAGAACGGGCCGCGCATCTATGACATGACGTCGAACACCCTCGGGCGGCCGGACTCCTACGCGACCGGCGCGACGATCCGCCAGCCGTTCTACGTCGCCGCCGGCGACGACGGCGTGCTCTACGGCGGGACGACCTGGGCGCTGGCGTCGCCGTCCGTGGCCGTCGTCGACGCCGGCCCGACGACATGGGTTCAACGCCGACACCGGCGCTGGCCTGCAGGGCGCGGGCGCGGCGCTCATGGGGCCGTGGCAGCCCTATTACGGGCCGCGCGTCGCGACGCCGCGCAACCTGACCTCGTTCGACCTGCCGACCGACCGGCCCCGCTCCTCGGCGACCATCTATTTCCCGCGGACGATCTCGCGCGCCGTCAGCCGGGTCGGCTACGTCAGCGACTACATCAGCCCGTCGGGCGTGTGGTCGAACCAGGGCGCGCTGCTGGCGATGCTGAACGAGTACAACACCATCGTCATCGACCGGACGCTCTATTTCACCAGCGAGATCACCTTGCCGGCCGGCAAGCGCATCGAGTTCACGAGCTCGGGGCGCTATGGCCCGACGAAAATCCTCCAGTTCAATCCCGCCGCCTCGATCTTCACCCTCTCCTCCGACGTCGATATCCGCGGCCTGATGGTCGTCGAATACGTCTTCCGGTCGAACGCGGCGACGAAGGCGCTCAAGGGGGCCGCGAGCCGCGTGCGCATCGAGGCGTTGGAGGCGAAGGGCGTCGACTACGCGATCAACCTCTCCGGCGCGCTCGCCGACGTCTGGATCGGCTCGGTCGGCGTCGACAATATCGGGACCGACGTCCCGCTCTACATCGGCGCGTCCCCCGGCACGACGGGACAGGAGAGCGTGCGCTGCCAGCGCGTGCGCAACCAGCCGAACGTGACCACGGTCACGAACGCGAACAAGACCTACACGCCGCACCTCGACGGCCGCGTGCTCGTCTATTCCGGCGCCATGACCGCGAACCGCTCCGTCACCATCGCGAGCAACACCTGCATCGGCAGCGGCGAATTCCGCGTCTCGCATCAGGCGAGCGGCGGCTTCACCGTCGACGTCGCCGGGCTCAAGACCCTCTCGAACGGCCAGACCGCCCACGTCGGCTTCACCGGCGACGGCATCGCCACCCTTCTCGGCTGAGGAACAATCATGGGCGCGGCAACCTTCGACGTCTTCATTTATGGTTCGCATCCCGGCGCCATCGTGGCCGCCTGCGCGGCGGCGCAGCGCGGCGCGAAGGTCGGCATCGGCCACCACGCCTCCCATATCGGCGCGCCGTTCAGCGCGGGACTCGGGGTCACCGACCTCGGGCGCTACGGCTCGAAGATGCTCGGGAGCTGGATCCCGAACAGCTTCTTCACGCGCGTCACCGCGGCGTCCGGCGGCTCGCGGAACCTCACCCGGCAGGTCCCGTGGCTCTCCGAAGTCGTGTTCGGCGAGATGCTGCGCTTCTACGGCGTGACGCCCTTCTTCGGGCCGACCTATCGCGCCGTGAGCGTCGCGAAGACGGGCCAGACCACGAATTCCGTCACCTTCGCCAGCGGCGACGTGATCAGTTTCACGGTCGGGATCGACGGGACCGACGAGCAGGACCTGCTCGCGCTGGCCGGCTGCACGCTGGCGACGGGGCGCGAGAGCGCCGCGCAATATGGCGAGAACCTCGCCGGCTTCTACCCCGTGTGGGACACCTTCACGCCCGCCGACTGCTATGACGGCCTCGGCAACCTGATCAACGGCTACTCCGCCTATCCGGACGGGGCCAGCCCCGGCGACGCCGACGACACCATGCAGGTCGGCGGCTGGCGCCTTGCGCTGACGAGGCGGCCGGACAATGTGAAGCTCGTCGCCCAGCCGTCGAACTACGACCCCAGCCTGTTCGAATACCTGCGCCGCGGCGCGCCGCTCGGCGACCCGAACTGGCGTCCGTATGGCGTCTCCTGGACCAATTTCGGCAAGGGGGACATGAACGACGACACGGGCTTCGACTACATCAAGGGCTGGGGCGCGGGCGACGTCGCGGCGCGCTCCGCCATCTTCATGAAGATGTACGCCGAAAAGGCCGGGTGGCTGTGGTTCCTGCAGAACGACGCCTCGGTGAACCCGACGACGCAGGCCTATTGCCGTGCGCTCTCGCTCTGCCGCGACGAGCATCTCGACGGCACGGCGTCGTCGAGCATCTATGGCGTGACGCAGACCGGCTGGCCCTACCACATCTACCTGCGCGATAGCCGCCGCCTCGTCGGCCAGTACGTGATGAAGCAGGACGACCTGCAGGTGAACACGACGAAGGCGGACACGCTCAGCGTCGGCGCGTACAGCATTGACAACCACACCCACCGGCTGCTCGCGGTCACCAAGGCGGGCGTCGCCGGCTACATCCGCGACGGGCTCGGGGCCAACCCCGACACATCCGTCCGGCAGGTCGTCCCCGGCTATCAAATTCCCGCGCGCGCGGCGCGGCCGCTCAATTCCGAGAGCGTGAACCTGCTCACGATCACGCCGTCGGCGTCGGCCGTGGCGATGTCCTCGCTGCGCATCGACTTCTGGCGCATGGCGTTCGGCGCGGCGGTCGGCCGTTGGGCGGCCAAGGCCGTGATGGAGGCGACGGCGCTCGACAGCATCTCGATCCCCGCCTTGCAGACCGAGCTGACCGGGCTCGGCCATGTCATTTCCTACACCCCGTGAGGACTCCATGAAGCTCGGACCCGAGGGCGCCGCCCTCATCAAATCCTTCGAGGGCTGCAAGCTGGCGGCCTACCGCGACAGTGCTGGCGTGCCGACGATCGGTTGGGGCCACTCGTCCGCCGCCGGCGCGCCCGTCGTCAAGGCCGGCATGACGATCACGCAGGCGGAAGCCGACGCCATCTTCATGCGCGACGCGCAGCGCTTCGTCGACCGCGTGAACGCGCTCGTCAAGGTCCCGCTCAAGCAGAACGAGTTCGACGCGCTCGTCTCGTTCGATTTCAACACGGGGGCTCTCGACCGCTCGACGCTGCTCAAGCGCCTCAACGCGGGCCGCAAAGACCTCGTGCCGACCGAATTGATGGCGTGGACCAAGGCCGGAGGCAAGACATTGCGGGGGCTCGTCCGCAGGCGTCAGGCGGAGGTCGATCTGTTCACCGCCGAGACGAAGGACATTGGCGTCGCGACGCCGACCGTCGCCGTCGAGGTCGCCGCGCCCAAGGCGAGCATGGCGACGAGCAAGACGGGCAACGCCGCCATCGTCTCCGCGGCGGCGGCGACCATCCCGCTGGCTGACACGGTATCGCAGATCGCGACGGCGGCGACGAGCGCCCATGACTCTGTCGCAGGCGCGATCAAGGCGTTCGGCCTGCCGCTGCTCGCCTGCGTCGTCATCATTGGCGCCGGCGTCCTGATCTGGTTCCTGCGCCGTCAGCAGCTCAGGGAGGACGCGTCTTGATCGCGCTCCCCTCCTGGCTGACCCTGCGCGCGGCGCTGATCGGCGTCGGCGTGCTCGCCATCGCCTCGGCCGGCGGCTTCGCCGGCTTCAAGATCGGCCACGCGGCCGGTTATCGGGCGGGCTGGAGCGAGGGCCGCGCCGCGCTCGCCTCCGACACCCTCAAGCATCTGGACGACACCAATGCAGCCGCCGCCGAAATGGACGCTCGCGCTCGCGCTTGCCTCGACGATCCCGCTTGCCGGATGCGTGACGACGGGTGGCGCATCGACAAATGACATCTCCGCCCGCGTCTGCAAGGACTGGCGCGGCCAGCGCTGGGCCTCGACCGACCATCCGATCACGATCGAGGACGCCAAGGGGAACAATGCGCGCCGCGTCGCCTGGTGCGGCGCGCCGGCGGGGACGCGCTGACAATGGCCGAATCCCTGATGGGCTCCTGGTCGCACCTGATCTCCGGCGGCATCGGCACAGCCCTCGGGACGCTCGGCACCGTCGCCGTCGCGCTCATCCAGCGCAAGCCGATGCTCGACGGCATCATCGAGGCGCGCGTGCGCGACGTGCTCGAAGGCTACGACCGACAGGTCAAGAGCCTGTTCGCGGAGATTTCCGAGCTGCGCGGGGAGAACAGGGCGCTCAAGGCGGGCAATGCGGAGCTGGAGCGGCATGTCGGCGACCTCGAGCGCAAGGTGCGCAAGCTCGAGGCGCGGAGCGGCGACGGCCTCGCCGAGACGTGAGGCAGGCCATCGTTTTGGAAACCGTTCGGCAAACCGACGATTAATGGACGGCGGCCGATGACAGAAATGCCAATAGAAACAGTGGCTGGGGGACCTGGATTCGAACCAAGATTAACGGAGTCAGAGTCCGCTGTTCTACCGTTGAACTATCCCCCAACGGGCGAGGCCCGAAGGCGCTTCGGGCCGAAGCGAAGCCGTCATCTAGTGGCTCGCCCGCGCGCTGTCAACGCCCGTCCCGTCAGCGTCCGCCCGCGTCAGCCGCCGCGCGGGCGGCCTCTCCATTCAGCGGATTGGCGGGATCCCACGCGTAGCGCAGCGTCTCGACGCGCATGTCGAGCGCGTCGACGAGCATCAGTCGGCCGACGAGCCCCTCGCCGAAGCCGACGATCTCGCGGATCGTCTCGAGCGCCATCATCGAGCCCAGCACGCCGGCGAGCGCGCCGAGCACGCCGATCTCGGCGCAGGGCGGGGCGAAGCCTTCGGGCGGCGGCGCGGGAAACAGGCAGCGATAGGTCGGATTGGGCCGTCCGTCATTCCCCGATTCGTACGGGCGCAGCACCGTGAGCGAGCCGTCGAAGGCGCCGAGCGCCGCCGTGACGAGCGGCCGACGCTCGAAGAAGCAGGCGTCGGAGACGATGTAGCGCGTGGCGAAATTGTCCGAGCCGTCGGCGACGACGTCATAGCCGGCGACGAGGGCGCGGGCCTCGTCCGCGCCGAGGCGAAGCACGTGCGGCGTCGCGCGCACATGCGGGTTGAGGCGGGCGACCGCCTCGGCCGCGACCTGCGCCTTGGGCCGGCCGACGTCGGCCGTCGCGTAGAGCACCTGCCGCTGCAGGTTTGACAGCGACACCTCGTCGTCGTCGACGATCCCGATTTCGCCGACGCCGGCCGCCGCAAGATACTGGATGAGCGGAGCGCCGAGGCCGCCCGCGCCCACCGCCAGCACACGCGCCTCGCGCAGCTTGCGCTGCCCGGGGCCGCCGACGCCGCGCAGCACGATATGGCGGGCGTAGCGCTCGACCTCCTCGGGCGAGAAGGGCGGCGGCTCCGGCGCGGCGCTCACTCGTCCTCGCCGAACCTGTCCGCGACCAGCGCGTCGATGGCGTCGAGCGCTTCCTGCGCCTGGCGGCCGGTGACCGAGACGGTGATCTTCATGCCGAGCGCGGCGCCGAGCGTCAGTATGCCCATGATCGAGGTGCCGCCGACCATTTCGCCGCAACGTCCGACCAGCACGTCGGCGTCGAAGCGCTCGACGCAGCGAACGAACTTCGCCGTCGCGCGGGCGTGCAGGCCCTTGCGGTTGACGATGGTCATCTCGCGCACGAGGGCGCCGTCCGGCGGCGCGAAAGGCTCGTGCTCGCCGCAGCCGCAGGGATCCTCCTCTTCGAACGGGATTTCCGCCACGCTCATTTTCCGCTCAGCACCCGGCTTGCGACATAGACATACTTGCGTCCTGCGTCCTGCGCCTGGATCACCGCCTGCTCAAGGCTCGAGGCGTCGCGCACGGAGGCGAGCTTGATCAGCATCGGCAGGTTGACGCCGGCCACGACCTCGATCTGCGAGCCGTTCATGACCGAGATCGCGAGATTGGACGGCGTGCCGCCGAACATGTCGGTGAGAATGACGACGCCGCCGCCTGAATCGACCTCTTCGACCGCGTCTATGATGTCCTGGCGGCGGCGTTCTATGTCGTCGTCCGGGCCTATCGAGATCGTGGCGACCTGTTTTTGCGGGCCGACGACATGCTCGAGCGCCGCGCGGAATGCGGTGGCGAGGTGACCGTGGGTGACGAGCACCATGCCGATCACGGCGACGCCTCGCTGGCGGAATGTGACGGTCGGAAAGCGGCGCCTGCGGGCGAAACGATGCTCAAGGGGTAAAGTCCACGCGCTGCTCGCTCGCTCGGCCGGCCGTGCGGCCTGACGTCGAACCTACAGGTTTCAGATAGGGCCGATCAGAGCCAAGACTCTGATCTGCAAGCTCGTTCTCCGTCGTTGCGCGGCGTGGGAAGCTCCGCGAAACGCTTTAGTCGGCGTAGGCGGCTCATTTTGTGCGTCGCGGCCGCCTTGGCAAGTGAAATGAGGCGACTTGCGCGCTAATATGTAATTTTGTCGTCGCCGCTGTCAAAAATGTTGCATCCTTGTCGGAGGATGCGCCGGCCGCAGCCGCAGCAGAATCGCCGCCGCGAGCTCCCCCGGCGCGCCGGCGGGCAGACGCAGGAGCGGCAGCTCGATTCCCTCGAGGGCGGCGCGCGGCAGGCCGCTGAAGTCCCATCCGTCGTGATCGAGGCGATGGTCGTCCGGCCCGTCCGGCAGGCGCGACGCCTCGGCCGGCGGAACGAGGTCGATCAGGAGACGGACGACGGCGGCGGGCAGGGCCTCGACGGTCAGCACGCCGATTCCGCGCCGTTCGATCCGGCCGGCGATCGTCGGGTGCCCGCGCGCGATCAGCCGCCCATGCGCGGGCGAGAGCGCGATCCTGTCGTCGCCGACGAGGGCGGCGAAGGCGCCGGCGCGGCGCGCGGCCTCGATCAGGGCGAGCGCGAGCGCGCTCTTGCCGGCGCCCGAGGCGCCGCGGATGAGGACGCCCGATTCGCCGATCACGACGGCGCTCGCGTGGGAGAACGCCGCCGCGCGGGGCAAGTCCAGAGCCTCAGGCGCGCGAGCGCGGCAGCCAGATGACGAGGCGCGCGCCGAGCACGGGCGGCTCGTCGTCGTCCTCGGTCGGCTGCCCGAGGCGGTTCGAGGCGGTGATGCGCCCGCCGTGCGCTTCGATAATCTGGCGCGAGATGGACAGGCCAAGCCCGGAGTTCTGGCCGAAGCCCTGGCACGGGCGGTCGGTGTAGAAGCGCTCGAAGATTCGCTCGAAGGCGTCGGCGGGAATGCCCGGCCCGTCGTCGTCGACGGTGATCTCGAAGCCGTCGCGCGGGGGGCGGTCGCAGACGTCGTCCTCGCGCTCCTCCGCCGGGCGCAGATGCACGCGCACCCAGCCGCCGGAGCAGGAGAACGAGCGGGCGTTGTCGATCAGGTTGGTGAACACCTGGCCGAGGCGGGAATCGTGGCCGAGCACATGGAAGGCGCTGCGTCCGCGGTCGTGGTGACGCCCGCGCGCGACGGTGAAGCTGACGTGCGCGCCGTCGTCGCCCTTGATCTGGTTGGCGATGTCGACCACCGCCTTGAGGATCTGCTCGAGGTCGACGACGTCCATGTCGGCCCGCGCGAGCTCGGCGTCGAGGCGCGAGGCGTCGGAAATGTCGCTGATGAGCCGGTCGAGGCGTCTGACGTCGTGCTGGATGACCTCGAGCAGGCGCTCGCGCGATTCCGGTTTCTTGATGTTGGGCAGCGTCTCCACCGCGCTGCGTAGCGAGGTGAGAGGGTTCTTGAGCTCATGCGCGACGTCCGCGGCGAAGCTCTCGATCGCCGCGATCCGGTTGTAGAGCGCGCTGGTCATGTCGCGCAGCGCGCCGGACAGATGGCCGATCTCGTCGGAGCGGTCGGTGAAGTCGGGAATCTCGCGCCGAAGCTTGGTGCCGCGCCGCACCCGCTCGGCCGCCTCGGCGAGATGGCGGATCGGTTCGGCGATGGTGCCGGCGATGAACGACGACAGAAGGAACATGATGATCGCGGAGACGAGGAAGATCCGCACGATCGCCCAGCGCTCGGAGGCGATGATCTTGTCGATGTCGCCGCCCTGCGTCGAAAGCAGCACGGCGCCGCGCACCGTATGGAAGCGCTGGATCGGCGCCGCCACCGAAACGATCGTCTCGCCCTTCGCGTTGACGCGCGCGACCGACTGGGCCTGTCCGGAAAGCGCGCGCGCGACCTCCGGATAGATGTTGCCGTTGTCGACGCCGTCCTCCTCATAGGCGGGCAGGCCGGAACGCCAGAGCAGGCCCTTGGTCCTGATCCAGAGCCGTTCGAGCGCCGAGGGCTCCTCGCTCGCGGCGGGCGGAGGCAGGTCGAAGCGCAGGATGTTGGCGCGGCTCGCGAGCGAGCGCGAGTCGAGCAGGAGGTAGCCGTCGCGGTCGTAGATGCGCGCGCGCGTGCGCGTCGGCGAGGCGAGCCGGCGCAGCACGGGGCCGACGCGCTCGGGATTGATCGAGAACTCGAAGGAGGGCGCGGCGTCTTCGGAAAGCCCGTAGCTCTCGCCCGGCGCGAGCTGAAGCAGCTTCTCGGGATCGATGGTGATCGCGTCGGTGTCGGCGGTGGCGGAGGCTGCGATCGCCGCGGCGATGATCTCGGCTTGCGTCTGCAGGCTCTGCAACCGCGCGTCGATCAGGCCCTCGCGGAACTGGTTGAGATAGAGGAAGCCGAGGAGCAGGGCGACGAGGCCGCCGAGGTTCAGCACCACGATGCGGCGGGTCAGCGAGGACGAGAACCTCGAGGCGGCGGCGCGCAGCAGCGAGCGCGCGCGCGTCGAGACGCTGCGCCGCATGCGCTTGGCGCGTCGCGCGGCGATCTCCTCGCGGTCCGGCCCGGCGTCTTCCCGCAGCTCCAGCGTCATCCGCTAAGCCCCCTCGATCCGCCGGGCGTCACTCCTTGAATCGGTAGCCGACGCCGTAGAGGGTCTCAATCATCTCGAACTCGTCGTCCACCGCCTTGAACTTCTTGCGCAGCCGCTTGATGTGGCTGTCGATCGTCCGGTCGTCGACGTAGACTTGGTCGTCGTAGGCCGCGTCCATCAGGGCGTTGCGGCTCTTGACGACTCCAGGACGCGTCGCGAGCGCCTGAAGGATGAGGAATTCGGTGACGGTCAGGGTGACGGGATCGTCCTTCCACGTGCAGGCGTGGCGCTCGGGGTCCATCTTGAGGAGGCCGCGCTCCAGAATCTTGGCGTCCGCCTCCTTCTGCGCGGTGGCGTCCTTGGGGTTGGCGCGACGCAGGATGGCCTTGACGCGCTCGACCAGGAGACGCTGCGAGAAGGGTTTGCGGATGAAGTCGTCGGCGCCCATCTTGAGGCCGAACAGCTCGTCGATCTCCTCGTCCTTGGAGGTGAGGAAGATCACCGGCAGGTCGGATTTCTGGCGCAGCCGGCGCAAAAGCTCCATGCCGTCCATGCGCGGCATCTTGATGTCGAAGATGGCGAGGTCGGGCGGGTCGGAGCGCAATCCGTCGAGGGCGGTCGATCCGTCGGTGTAGGTCTGCACCCTGTAGCCTTCGCCTTCGAGGGCGATCGAGACGGACGTCAGGATGTTGCGGTCGTCGTCGACCAGCGCGATCATGGGCATGGGCGTTCCTGGTTTCGCAGGCGCGCGGGCGGCGCGGCGCTCTGTGCTCGCGCCGGCGCGGCGGGGACGGCTGGCGCGATTGGATCGGGGCGGGGAAGTCTCATCGTGGCGTCCTTAGCGCCCTTTTCTGGATCGGCCCGCGCGGGCCTGCGCAGCGCATGGCCGGCGCGGCGGCGATCGATGCGGCGCGCAAGCGAATTTGCGTCGCCGTCGAGACGGAGGGCGGCGGCGAACCGCCTCGGCGCCGCGCGATCCGGCGCCTCGCCGCCGAGCGCAGCGTTCAACGCCAAGGTGCGCCGCGAGCTTCAATCGTGTATAACAGGAAACTTAGGCGGCTAAAATAAGGCAGGGCGCCGGGCCGCCGCAATCGCCCGCTCGCGACGCGCTCCATTCACCTGACCAACGCCTCGAGGCTCTCGATCGCGTCGGCCTCGCGCGCCGGCTTGTCCCAGCGGATGCGGGAGATGCGCGGAAAGCGCATGGCGAGCCCGGACCGGTGCCGGCTCGAACGATTCAGCCCCTCGAAGGCGATCTCCAGCACGAGGCCCTGCGCTTCCCCATGGACGACCTCCCGCACCGGGCCGAAGCGGTTCGACGTGTTGTCGCGGACGTAGCGGTCGAGCTTGCGCAGCTCGGCGTCGGTGAAGCCGAAATAGGCCTTGCCGACCGGCGCGAGGCGCCGCCCGCCGTCCTCCTGCGCCCACACCCCGAAGGTGAAGTCGGAATAGAAAGAAGAGCGCTTGCCGTGGCCGCGCTGGGCGTACATCAGCACGGCGTCGATCAGGAATGGGTCACGCTTCCACTTGAACCAGAGGCCCTTCGGCCGGCCGGGGACATAGATCGAGTCCCGGCGCTTCAGCATCAGCCCCTCGATCGCCTCGGCGTCGACGCCGGCGCCGAACGCGGCGGGGTCGGCGCGCGCTTGCGCGAGCTCGTCGACGTCCGTGAAAGGCACGAGCGGCGAAAGGTCGAGGCGCGGCGAGGCGGCTTTGGCGACGAAGGCTTCGAGCCGGGCGCGCCGCTCGATGAAGGGCAGGGGGCGCAGATCCTCGCCTTCTAAGCTGAGGAGGTCATAGGCGCGGATATGGGCGGGAAATTCGGCGAGCAGCTTCGCCGAGATGGTCTTGCGGTTGAGCCTCTGCTGCAGCGCCCCGAACGGCTCGACGCGTCCCTCGCGCAGGATCAGAAGCTCGCCGTCGAGCGAGAAATCGGAGAATGGCAGGCTCGCGACGACCTCGGCGAGGTCGGGAAAAGAGTGCGAGACCTCCTCGCCGGCGCGCGAGAAGAGGCGCGCGATCCGCCGTCCCGAGGCGTCGGCGCCGCAGGCGGCCTGGACCCTGATTCCGTCCCATTTCCATTCGGCGCAGAACTCCGCCGGGACAAGCGCGGCGAGTTCGCGCTCCTCGATGGCGTGCGCCAGCATCGCCGGCCGGAACGGCGCCGGATCGCGCGAATCGGGCTTGCCCTCGCGGCCTTCGAGCCAGGCGAAAAGGTCGAGATAGGGCGGCTCGAGCCCGTGCCAGACGTCCTCGACCTCGTTCGGCGCCTTGCCGCCGAGCGCGGCGACGGCCGTCTTGGCGAGGCGCGCCGAGACGCCGACGCGCAGCGATCCGGTGATCAGCTTCAGGAGCGCCCAGCGTCCGGTCTCGTCGAGCGCGTCGAGCCAGGCGCCGAGCTTTCGCGCGAGGTCGAGCTTGCCACCGAGCCTGAGCTCGCGCACGACCTCGGAAAGCGGGGGCGGCGCGCCGGAGGACGCACCCTGCGCCGGCCAGAGCAGGGCGGCGGTCTCCGACAGATCGCCGACGTAATCGTAGGAGAGCGCGAACAGGACCGGATCGACGCGCTCGGCGATCAGGCCGCGCACGAGGCCGGGCTTGGCGTGCGGGAAAGTCAGCGCGCCGGTGAGGGCGGCGAGCGCGTAGCCGCGCTCGGGGTCCGGCGCGCGGCGGAAATAATCGTCCATCAGCCGCAGCTTGCCGAGACGCGACGGTTCGAAGGACAGGCGGTCGAGCAGTTCGGCGAAAGCCTTCAAGACGAAGCCTCCGCCTCCGCCTCCGCCGTCTCCGCTTCCTCATCTCCGTATCCGAGCAGATGCAGGGGCTCGGCCTCGAGCCCGGCGCCGCGCGCCCAATGGACGAGCGCCTCGGCCTCGCCATGGGTGACGAGGGTTTTCGCGCAGCCGGTCTCGAGGATGGTGCGGGTCAGATCGCTCCAGTCGGCGTGGTCGGAGATTACGAGCGGCAGCTCGACGCCGCGCTGGCGGGCGCGCGCCCGCACCCGCATCCAGCCGGAGGCGAAGACGGCGACGGGATCGGGAAATTTGCGCGACCATAGATCCTGCAGCGCGCCGGGCGGACAGAGCACGATCTCGCCGCCCATGTCTCCCCGGCTCCGGCCTGCGACGGGCTCGAGCGCGCCGAGTTCGACGCCCTGCGCCGCGTAGAAGGCGCACAGCTTCTCCATCGCGCCATGCAGATAGATCGGCCGCTCGTAGCCGGCGCGCCGCAGGAGGGCGATCAGACGCTGCGCCTTGCCCAGCGCATAGGCTCCGACGAGATGCGCGCGCTCGGGAAACAGGCGCAGGGAATCGAGGAGGCGGGCGATTTCGTCGCCGGCGGGCGGATGGCGGAACACCGGCAGGCCGAAAGTCGCTTCGGTGATGAACAGGTCGCAGGCGACGGGCTCGAAAGGGGCGCAGGTCGGGTCCTCCTCGCGCTTGTAGTCGCCCGAGGCGACGACGACGGCGCGGGAGTCGCTCATCCTGATCTGCGCGGAGCCCAGCACATGGCCGGCCGGATGCAGGCTGACGTCGATCGCCCCGACCCGCAGCGTTTCGCCGTAGGGGAGAGCCTGCGTCGAGCCGGCGAACTCGGGACCGAGCCGCAGCGCCATGATCGCGAGGGTCTCGCGCGTCGCGAGCACGGCGCCATGTCCGGCGCGGGCGTGGTCGGAATGCCCATGCGTGACGATCGCGCGCGGAACGGGACGGACGGGATCGACAAAGAAATCGCCCGCCGGACAATAAAGGCCGGCGGGCGTAAGGGAGAGGAAGTGAGCCGACGCCATGGACCCGAGATGGGGGAGAGGGCCGGACGCCGGCAAGCGCGGGACGGCGCGGCGCGCCGTCAGAAATTCTGGACGGCCGTCAGTCGTTGCAGACCAGGCCGCGGCTGACGTAGATGCGTCCGTCGGGACCGACGAGGCGCGTCACGCGCACGCAATCCTCGTCCTCGCCCGCCGCGGCGCGGCTGAGCTGAAGAGCGGGACCGGACGCGAGCGGCGCGTAATTCTGGGTGTAGGCGCTGCGATGCTCGACCATCGCCGAGGCCTGCGCGACCTTGGCTTTGGGAGTCATCGTCATCGGGGCCGCGATCACTGCGAAGCCGAGGCACGACGTCGCTACAGCGGCCATGGTGACCTTCAGCGCCTGCGTTCCGATCGTGGTGCGTGACTTCGACATGCGCTTATCTCCCCCCTCGGGCCGTCTGACGTTGAAGATGCTCCAACCCGACGCTCCGCGTTGTGCGGCAGCACACCTGTAACGCGGCCAGACGAACAAAGTTTCCGTGGGGCGCGCAAAAATTTAACAAAAAAGCAAGGGGTCCGAATCACTCGCGAAAAAGGCGTGGCCGATCAGCCACGCCCTTGTGTGTTCGTACGAAAAGTCAAGGGCTTAGTAGCAGATCCGCACCGCGCGGTAGCCGAGGAAGCGGCCCCATTGGTCATAGACCGGCTGGTTCCTGAGAGCGCAGCCGCCCCAGCCCGGCGCCGCGCCGGCCGCGAGCGTCCCTAGCGCGAGGCCGCCGACGAGCCCGGCCGCCGCGGGGCCGGCCCAGCCGCCGCCGTAGCCCCAGCCGGGACCCCAGCCGCCGCCCCAATAGGCGCCGCGCCATCCCGGACCCCAGCCCGGACGCGGTCCCCAACCCGGACGCGGACCCCAGCCCCCGCCGTGCCAGCCGCCACCGCGCCAGCCGCCGCCGTGCCAGCCGCCTCCATGCCAGCCGCCATGCCACCCCTGCGCCGACGCGCTCGTGCTTGTCGCGATGGGCGTCGCCAGCGTCAGGGCTGCGAGCGCGACCGCCGCGCCTTTTTTCAAGCTGCCGAACATCCGACGTCTCCCTTCAAGATCCTGAATGCGTCGCGCGTTTCGCGCATCCTCATGGTCAGCATATAGGCGCGGCGGCCTGAACCCGCCATGAACGGCGACGTGAACGGCGACGCTTGGCGCTCGTTCGCCAGACCGCGCCGCGCGCGGCGGACGCTCGAAACGTCTTTGCGCCGTTCCCATATTGCGCATGTCGGAGAAGTCCGGCGTCTGGAGCCGGGTTCCATGCCGGATTTGCTCTTGGAGCGCGCGTGACCGCGCCCGCCCTGCCGCCGCGCTTTCTCGCCTGGTTTTCGGCGCGCGGCTGGACGCCGCGGGCGCACCAGCTCGAGCTTCTTCGACGCGCCGCGCGCGAGGACGCGCTCCTCATCGCGCCGACCGGGGCCGGCAAGACGCTCGCCGGCTTTCTGCCGAGCCTCGTCGAGCTCGCGGAGCGCCGCGCGCCGCGCGCGCGCGGCGAGGCGCTCCACACGCTCTACGTGTCGCCGCTCAAGGCGCTCGCCGTCGACGTCCATCGCAACCTCGAGGCGCCGATCGCCGACATGCGCCTCGACATCCGCGTCGAGACGCGCACCGGCGACACCTCGACGGCCAGGCGCCAGCGCCAGCGCCGCGACCCGCCGGACATCCTCATCACGACGCCGGAGCAGCTCGCCCTGCTGCTCGCGGGCAAGGATGCGCGGACCCTGTTCAGCGGGCTGCGCCGCGTCCTGTTCGACGAATTGCACGCCATCGCCGGAACCAAGCGCGGCGACCTTCTCGCCCTCGGCCTCGCGCGGCTGCGCCGTCTCGCGCCGGAGCTGCGGGCGACCGGCCTTTCGGCGACCGTCCGCGACCCGGACGAACTGCGCCGCTGGCTCGCCGATCAGAACGGGCCGGCGCCGCTCGCCTCGCTCGTCGTCGCTCCGCCGGGGGCCGCGCCCGACCTGACGATCCTCGACTCGCGCGAGCGGCTGCCCTGGGCGGGCCACAGCGCGCGCCACGCCTTCGCCGAGATCTACGAGGCCGTGAAGGCGGCGCGCCTGACGCTGATCTTCGTCAACACGCGCGCGCAGGCCGAATATGTCTTTCAGGAGCTGTGGCGGCGCAACGACGACGGCCTGCCGATCGGCCTGCATCATGGTTCGCTCGACGTCGCCCAGCGCCGCAAGGTCGAGGCGGCGATGGCCGACGGACGGCTGAAGGCGGTCGTGTGCACCTCGACGCTCGACCTCGGCGTCGACTGGGGCGACGTCGACCTCGTCGTCAACGTCGGCGCGCCGAAAGGCGCGAGCCGCCTCATGCAGCGGATCGGCCGCGCCAACCATCGGCTCGACGAGCCCTCGCGCGCGATCCTCGTGCCGGCCAACCGCTTCGAGGCGCTCGAATGCCGCGCCGCGCTCGAGGCCGCGCGCGAAGGGGCGCAGGACACGGCGCCCGCGCGCTCCGGCGCGCTCGACGTTTTGTGCCAGCATATCCTCGGCATGGCCTGCGCCGAGCCGTTCCCGGCCGACGCGCTTCATGAAGAGGTCCGCGGCGCCGCGCCTTACGCCGACCTGACGCGCGAAAACTTCGACGCCGCGCTCGCCTTCGTCGCGACCGGCGGCTACGCGCTGAAGAGCTACGAGCGCTTCGCAAAAATCCGCAGGACGGCCGACGGAATGTGGCGCGTCGCGAACGGGCGCGTCGGGCAGACCTACCGGCTCAACGTCGGCGCGATCGTCGAGGCCGACATGCTGAAGGTCCGCCTCGCGCCCGGCGGCGGCAAGCCCTCCTCGGGCTACCAGGGCCCGTTGCGGCGCGGCGGACGCGTGCTCGGCGAGGTCGAGGAATCCTTCATCGAGATGCTCTCGCCGCGCGACACCTTCCTCTTCTCGGGCGAGGTGCTGCGTCTGGAAGCCGTCGTCGAAGATGAAGCGATCGTCTCGCGCGCCGACTCCGACCGGCCTTTCGCGCCCTCCTACGCCGGCGGCAAGTTCCCGCTCTCCACCCATCTCGCGATGCGCGTGCGCCGCCTCATCGCCGGGCGGGAGGGATGGGGGGAGCTGCCCGGGCAGATCGCCGAATGGCTCGACCTGCAGCGCGCGCGCTCCAGCCTGCCGCCGCCGGACGGGCTGCTCGTCGAGAGCTTTCCGCGGGGAGGGCGCCATTATCTCGCGCTTTACCTGTTCGAAGGCCGGCTCGCGCACACGACGCTCGGCATGCTGCTGACGCGGCGCATGGAGCGCGCGGGGCTGAAGCCGCAGGGCTTCGTCGCCAATGATTACGCGCTCTGCGTCTGGTCGCTGGGCGATCCTGCGAGCGCCTTCGCGCGCGGCGCGCCGCGCCTCGACGACCTCCTCAACGACGACATGCTCGGCGACGACCTCGAGGAATGGCTGGAAGAATCGGCGCTGATGAAGCGCACCTTCCGCAATTGCGCGATCGTCTCCGGCCTCATCGAGCGCAACCACCTGGGTCGGCGCAAGACGGGGCGGCAGGTGCGCATCTCGACCGACCTCATCTACAACGTCCTGCGCCGTTTCGAGCCGGACCACATCCTGCTCAAGGCGGCGCGCGCCGACGCCGCCTCGGGCCTGCTCGACCTCGAGCGTCTCGCCGATCTCCTGCGGCGCGCGCGCGGCCGGATCGTCCACCGCGCGCTCGACCGCGTCTCGCCGCTCGCCGTGCCGATCATGCTCGAAATCGGCCGCGAGACGGTCTATGGGGAGGCGCAGGACGAGACGCTGGCCGAGGCGGCCGCGGCGCTGGTGGCCGAGGTCATGGCCGATGCGCCGGCCGCGCCGGCGATGGCCGCGCGCGCGCTCCGTCGTCCGGCGCGATGAACGGGAGGCTGTCGAGGGATGCGGTCAGCCGCGACGACCGGCTCGGGGCGGGCGAGACTGACGGTCCGCGGCGAGGAGTTCGTCGCCGACGCGTCGGGCGCGCTCTACTGGCCGCGCGAAAAGCTCCTCGCCGTCGCCGATCTGCACTTCGAGAAGGGCTCGAGCTTCGCCGCGCGCGGCGTTTTCCTGCCGCCCTACGACACGCGGGCGACGCTTGCGGCCCTGGCGCGGCTCGTCGCCGCCTATCGTCCGCGCCGCGTCGTGGCGCTCGGCGATTCCTTTCACGATCCGCATGGCGCGGCCCGCCTCGCCGCCGACGACCGCGCGAGCCTCGCCGCGCTGCAACGCGGCCGCGACTGGCTCTGGATCGCCGGCAACCATGATCCCGCGCCGCCGGCGGGCCTTGGCGGCGACGCGGCGCAGGAGCTACTGATCGGCGCCGTCACGTTCCGCCACGAGCCGCGCCCTGGAGCGGGCGAGGGCGAGATCGCCGGCCATCTCCATCCCGCCGCGCGCGTCGTCGGCCGCGGCGGATCGGTGCGCGGACGCAGTTTCCTCAGCGACGGCGGGCGTTGCGTGCTGCCGGCGTTCGGCGCCTTCGCCGGCGGCCTCAACGTCCGCGACGCCGCCTTCTGCGCCCTGTTCGGCGCTGCGCCGGCGATCGCCCATGTCATCGGCCGCGCCGGCGTCTATGCTGTGCCGCGCCTTCTGTGCGCGCCGGACTGAGCGCGCCTCACCGGCCGACCTCGTTGACGCCGAGCGGACCCTGCTCGAGGGCGCGCAGCGCGGAGTCGCGCGCGGTGAGGGAAGGCGCGTCGAACAGCGTCGTGATGGGTTTGCGCGCCGGCGGCGCAGGAGCGGGCGGCGCGGCGGCTAGAGGGTCCGGCGCTAGAGAGCGCGCATCGGCGGGCGGAGCCGCTTCGGGCGCGGGAGCCTGCTCGTGCTCGTCGAGGCCGAGGTAATTCAGGACGAGCGCCGCGGACGGAAGGGCGACGCCGGTCCGGCCCGCCGCGCCGAGGGCGAGGAGCGCCGCCGCAAGCGACAGGACGGCGGCTCCTGCGAGCCACGCCGTCGCGCCGAAGCGCCGCCGCGCGCGCTCGCCCGGTCTGGCCGTCGCCTTGCGCGCGCGCTCCTGCGCCGCGCGCCGCGCCGTCGCGACGACGTCCGGATAGACGACGCAGGGCCGCTCATCGGGCCTGGCGACTGACGGTTTCGCGGGCCGGAATGGAAAACCGGAGCCCGGCTCGAGCAGGATGTCGTCGGCGGCCGCGGCGTCGCCGTCGTGCGGCGCTCGCGGCTTCGCCTCGAACGGCGGCGCGAAACGCGCCGATTCGTTCGACAGCGCGAGCTCTGACGCGGCGAGGCCGGCGCGCGCCCGCGCCTCCTCCGGGACGGCCTCGATGCGGGCGAGGCGCTCCGACAATTCGCCGAGCGAGCCTTGTACGGCGGTCAGCGCCGCCTCGAGCCGCGTTTTGGCTTCCGCGCGCGGGGGCTCGCCAGCGCCTTCGACCCGGCGGCTCTCGACAGGCGCGGCGCGCGTCCTCTCGATCTGATCGAGAAGACGCCGCGCGGCGGCCTCGAACGCCGCCATGAATGCGGTGTCCCGGTCCGCATCCTCGAGGCGGCGCGTGCGCGCAGCTAAGCCCCGCTCGTCGGCGTCGCGCCGCTCGGCCGCGTCGCGGTCGCGGCGCGCCTCGCCCGATTCGATGAGCTGGGCGAGGCTCGCGACGTCGCCACGCAGCGCGCTCATTTCGCGCGCGGCGGCGGCGAGGCCGCTCTCGAACCGGTCGGACGGGCGCGCTGGCGAGGAAGGACGGGGACCAGCGGCGGCGATCGTGCTGGCGGGCCGCGTCTTTCTGGCGGCGAGCGCGGCCTCGAGCGCTGCGACAGCCTTCGCGCACGCCTCGCGCCGCCCGGCGTCGAGCGCGCCGTCGATCTCGCGCAGGGCCGCGCGCAGCGCCTTCGCCTCGACGAGCGCCGCCGAACGCGCCGCGCGTTTCAGCGCGCGCACCCGCTCCTCGAGCGGATCGACAGGTTGCGAAGCCGCGGGAGACGGCGTCGCGGCGAGAGCGGCTTCGGACGGCCCGGAGCCGAGCCGAACAGGCTGCGGCGTGACGGCCGCGCCCGGACGGGCGGCCTCGGCGAGGACCGCCGCCATCGCCGCGAGGCTCGGCGAGACGTCGACCCCGGCGCGCGCCTGCGCCTTCTCGACGAGCTCGCGCATCGCCAGCCTCAGGCGCTCGTCCGGCGGCGCGCCGCTTTCGACATGCGCGGGCGTCTGCGGCGGCGCCGCGCGCGCAAATCCTGCAGGGATCTCATGAAGCGACATGGGCGGCTCCGCCGTTTGCTTATCCAAGGCCAAAAAGCGCGAGAGCTCAAGCGCGGGAGCCGCCGGCGCGACAGCCTGCCGCCGGGTCCGGCCATGGTTCAGGCCGACAGCATTCGGGCCTCGCCGTGAAGAAAAACTTAAATCGCCGACCTTGCCTTCAGCTTGAGGCCAGCTTGCCGCGCGACGTTCGACGTGCGGCGGCGCGTCGGCCGGCGCGTTGATCCTGGCGGAGGCTTGCATGGACTTAACGTTGACGCGCGAGGACCGCGACGCCGCGGGCTGTTCGCCTGACGCGGCGGGCGAAGCGGAGGAAGCGCGCGGGGAGTCGTTCGACAGAGCGGCCGGCGCGCGGCGCGCGGCGCGCGGCTCCGTCGTCCTGATCGCCGACATGGCGCGCGAATTCGGGGTGAGCGAGCGCGCCCTGCGCCTTTACGAGGACAAGGGCCTGCTGCGGCCGGCGCGCCGGGGCAGGACGCGTCTTTACGGAGCGCGCGAGCGCCGCGATCTCGCGATGATTTTGAAAGGCAAGCGCCTCGGCTTCACGCTGGCGGAGATCGCCGACATGCTGTCGTCGTCCGGCGCCGCCGCGCCCGGGGCGGACCTCGCCCTGCCGCCGGAGCGGATCGTCGCCCAGATCGGCTTTCTGGAGCGTCAGCGCCGGGACCTCGACGCGGCGATCCTTGCGCTGCGGCAGACGCATCTCCGGCTGCTCGAATCCGCGCGTTGCGCGGCGACCGCCTGACGTTCGTGCGAAATTCGCAACGCGAAGGCTTCGGGTCCGACCGGCTGGGCGGGGACCCTTACGTCAACGCCGAGGATATCGAAGTGACGGTCGCCAGCGGCGAGATCGCCCTGACGGGCGCGGCCGACGACCGCGAGCAGCGCCGTCGCGCCGAGATCGTCGCCGAGCGCGTCGCGGGGGTTTCGCACGTGCAGAACAACCTGCGCGTGAAGGATCGTCGGGTCGGGCGCCATGACCAGCGACGCAGCAAGGCGCGGCCGCGCAGTCCGGCTCATCCACCGGGCGACAGGCTCAACAGGATCGCGCATGAAAAAGGCGCTTCGGAAAGCGCCTTTCGCCTTTCTCGACCGACGACGGCGCCTTACTCGGCGGGCGCCTGCTCGGCCTTCTCCTTCGCCTCGAGGTCCTCGCCCGTCGCCTGGTCGACGTAGCGCATGGACAGGCGCACCTTGCCGCGGTCGTCGAAGCCGAGCAGCTTGACTTTCACCTTGTCGCCTTCCTTGACGACGTCGCCGGTCTTGGCGACGCGGCCCTTGGCGAGCTGCGAGATGTGGACGAGGCCGTCCTTGGAGCCGAAGAAGTTCACGAAGGCGCCGAACTCGACGACCTTGACGACCGTGCCCTCGTAGATCTGGCCGACTTCCGGATCGTTGGCGATCGACTTGATCCAGTTGATCGCGGCCTTGATCGAATCGCCGTCCGAAGAGGCGACCTTCACCGTGCCGTCGTCCTCGATGTTGATCTTGGCCCCGGTCTTCTCGACGATCTCGCGGATGACCTTGCCGCCCGTGCCGATGACCTCGCGGATCTTGTCGGTCGGGATCTTAAGCGTCTCGATGCGCGGCGCGAACTCGCCGAGCTCGGCGCGCGCGCCGGTCAGCGCCTTGGCCATCTCGCCGAGGATGTGCAAGCGGCCGTCCTTCGCCTGGCTGAGGGCGACGCGCATGATCTCCTCGGTGATGCCGGCGACCTTGATGTCCATCTGCAGCGAGGTCACGCCTTCCGACGTCCCGGCGACCTTGAAGTCCATGTCGCCGAGATGGTCCTCGTCGCCGAGAATGTCGGAGAGGACGGCGAAGCGCTCGCCCTCGAGGATGAGGCCCATGGCGATGCCGGCGGTCGGGCGCTTCAGCGGCACGCCCGCGTCCATCAGCGCGAGCGAGGAGCCGCAGACGGTGGCCATCGAGGACGAGCCGTTCGACTCGGTGATCTCCGACACGATGCGGATCGTGTAGGGGAACTCGGCCGCCGTCGGCAGCATCGGGCGGATGGCGCGCCAGGCGAGCTTGCCGTGGCCGATTTCGCGGCGGCCGGGCGAGCCCATGCGGCCGGTCTCGCCGACGGAGTAGGGAGGGAAGTTGTAGTGGAGCAGGAAGCGCTCCTTGTACGTCCCTTCGAGGCTGTCGATGAACTGCTCGTCCTCGCCGGTGCCGAGCGTCGCGACGACGAGGGCCTGCGTCTCGCCGCGCGTGAACAGCGCCGAGCCGTGGGTGCGCGGCAGGACGCCGACCTCGGCGAGGATCGGACGCACCGTCTTCACGTCGCGCCCGTCGATGCGGATCCCGTCGTCGAGGATGTTCCAGCGCACGACCTTGGCCTGCAGGTCGTGGAAGGCTTCGCCGACCTGCTCCTTGGTGAAGCGCGGCTCGCCGCCCTCGGGCAGCAGGGCCGCGGCGACCTTCGCCTTGACGGCGTCGACGGCCTTGTAGCGCTCCTGCTTGGCGGTGATCTTGTAGGCGTCGCGCAGCTCGGCTTCGGCGACGTCGCGCACGGCGGCCTCGACCGCGGTCTTGTCGGCGAGGGCGAGGTCGCGCGGCTCCTTGGCCGCCTTCTCGGCGAGGCGGATGATCGCGTCGATCACCGGCTGGAAGCCGCGGTGGCCGGTCATCACCGCCTCGAGCATCAGGCTCTCGGACAGCTCCTTGGCCTCGGATTCGACCATCAGCACGGCCTCTCCGGTGCCGGCGACGACGAGGTCGAGCGCCGACTCCTTGAGCTCGTCGATGGTCGGATTGACCTTCAGCGCGCCGCCGACGTAGCCGACGCGGGCCGCTCCGACCGGACCCATGAAGGGCACGCCCGACAGGGTGAGCGCCGCCGAGGTCGCGACCATCGCGAGGATGTCGGGATCGTTCTCGAGGTCATGCGAGAGCACGGTGACGACGACCTGCGTGTCGTTGCGGTAGCCGTCGGGGAAGAGGGGGCGGATCGGCCGATCGATCAGGCGGGAGACCAGCGTCTCCTTCTCGGAGGGGCGGCCTTCGCGCTTGAAATAGCCGCCGGGAATGCGGCCGGCGGCGAACGCCTTCTCCTGATAATTGACGGTCAGCGGGAAGAAGTCGACGCCGGGCTTGGGCGCGCGCGCCGACACGACGGTCGCGAGAACGGTCGTCTCGCCATAGGTGGCGAGCACGGCGCCGTCCGCCTGGCGGGCGATGCGGCCGGTCTCGAGGGTCAGCGTGCGGCCGGCCCAGTCTAGGGTTTCGCGATGGATTTCGAACATGCTTGGTCTTTCTGCGTCTTTCATGAGGTGAAAGGCGAAGCAGCGGCCAGAGCAAGACGGCGAGGCGCTGTGCTTCCAGCGCCCGGCGATCCTGCCATGGCCCTTGCGCTTCGCCTTGCGGAGCGTGCGGCCGCATGCCGCCGCGCTCCTGGCGCGGGCGCCGCGACGCCTCGCGCTCCCGCCTTCGGAAGGTCCGCCGCCGCTGCCGCGGCGGCGCGTCTTGGCCGCGGAGCCGTTTTTCGCTCCGCGTGGGCGCGCCCTTCAGGCTCCGGGCGCGCCGGAGAGGCTCAGCGGCGGATGCCGAGGCGCTCGATCAGCGTCTTGTAGCGGGGCTCGTCGCGCTTCTTGACGTAGTCGAGAAGCTGGCGGCGCTGCGAGACGAGCTTCAGGAGCCCGCGCCGCGAGTGGTTGTCCTTGACGTGGGTCTTGAAGTGCTCGGTCAGGTTGGAGATCCGTTCGGTCAGGATCGCGACCTGCACTTCGGGCGAGCCCGTGTCGTTGGGCTTGACGGCGTATTCCTTGAGGAGCGCCTGCTTGCGCTCGGGCGTGATCGACATCGTGAGGCCTTTCGTAAGGGGTGAAGCTTGGGCCGCTTGCGGCCCGGAGCGTCCAAAGCGCAGCCGCGCCGGGATGTCGTCCAGCGGGGTCGCGTCGATGGGGAGCGCGATTTCGCGCGTCGCCCTTATACAGCAATGCGCCGCGAAGGGAAGCGCCGATCGGCGCCGAGCCGATCGCGCGCATTCGAGCGGAATGGGACACGGCTTCCTAAGCCCGCTGCGGCAAGGATCGCGCATCGCCCTCGCCCTCGCCCTTCGGCGGGGCGCCCTGAGCGGGAGCGCGGCCATGCTCGAGTCCAGCGTCGAATTCCTCGCCATGGCGACGCGAAGCCTGTCGGAGCCGGGGCGACAGAATTTTCTCGCATTGCTCCTTGGCGGCGCCGGCGCGCTGCTTGCAAGCTTCTGGGCTGCGGGACGGCTGCTGCGCCCCGGCTTCGCCTGGCGCGCGGAAGCTGCGCCGACGGAGGCCGAACGCGCCGGAGTGACGGCGGCGAGCCGTGAGGCGATCGAGGCGGCGCTGCGCGCCGAGGGGCTCGTCGCGCCGGAGCTCGACGGGCGCCTTGCGCAAGCGGTCGACGCGCTCGCCAGGCTGCGCACGCGCCTCGCCGAGACGAGCCCGCCGGCGCTCGAGGCGGTCGATCGCGGCGATTTCGCCGAGGCGCGCGCGATCCTGCGCGAGGGCGCGGGCCTTTCGCGCGGCGAGGCCGACCGCGCGCAGGTCGAGTTCGACGCGAAGCGCTTCGCCGCCGCCGGCGTCATCGACGAGATCAAGCTCGACTTTCGCGGCGCCGCCGAGAATTTCGACGCCGCCGCGACTCTGGTCGCGAAGATCGGCGAGGAGGCCGCGGCCGAGCGGGAGTGGCGGCTGCGCATGGAGCAGGCGAGGGCGCTCGTCGCCGACGCGACGGTCAAGGGCGCGCGCGACAGCATCGCGCCGGCGATCGCCGTCTGCGACAAGGCCCTGTCGCTCGCCCCGCGCGCCCGCGCGCCGCACGCCTGGGCGCAGACGCAGCTGCAGCGGGGCGACGCGCTGCTGGCGGCCGAGGAGCCCCACCTCGTCGAGGACGCCGTGCATTCCTACAGGGCGGCGCTCGAGGAGTGGACGCAGCGCTCGGCTCCGTTCGAATGGGCGCGGGCGCAGCACAATCTCGGCGAGGCGCTGAAGACTCTCGCCGAGCAGGACGACGGCGGCGTCGAGCGCCTGCGGCCGGCGGCCGACGCCTATCGCGCGGCGCTGAGGGCGTGGACGCGGGAGACCGCGCCCGATCTGTGGGCGCTCGCGCAAGGCAACCTCGGCGACGTGCTGGCGATGATCGGCGCGCGCACCGGCGACGTGACCAAGCTGCGCGAGGCGGTGGCGGCCTATCAGGCCGCGCTCGGCGAATTGCGCCGGGACATCGCCCCGCGCGAGTGGGCGCAGCTGCAGGACAGCCTCGGCGTCGCGCTCGAAGCCCTCGCCGAGCAGGAGTGCCGCGAGGGCGAATATGGCGGGCCCCTGACCCTCGCCGTCGAGGCGTTCCAGTCCGCGCTCGAGGAGCGTTCGGCGGAGAACGAGCCGGCGCAATACGCCGCGACGAGCGTGAGCCTCGGCGATTCCCTGCTCGCCCTCGGCGAGCATGAATCGAAGGCCAATCCCGACTATGGCGGCGGGCTGCTCGGGCGCGCCGCCGACTCCTACCGCAACGCCCTGAAGGCGCGCGAGGCCCTCGCCCCCGACGACGTCGCCCGGATCGAGATCAACCTCGCCTATGCGCTCGGCCTGATCTGGACGCGCCGGCGCGACGAGGCGCTGCTCGACGAGGCGCTCGCCCATGTCGAGGACGCCGCCGCGCTGCTGCGCGAGGGCGGCGATCCGCAGCATCTGCGCGCGGCCGAGGCGGCGCGCGCGAACCTCATCGAGGCGAGGCTGACGCAGGCGGCGTGAGCGCGCCCGCGCCGCGCCAGGCGCGCCAGCCCTTCTCGCGCAGCTCGCAGGCGGGGCAGCGGCCGCAGCCATAGCCCCAGTCATGGCGTTCGCCGCGCTCGCCGAGATAGCAGGTGTGGCTGTGCTCGACGATGATCTCGACGAGCGCCGGTCCGCCCAGGTCTTCGGCGAGCGCCCATGTCTGCGCCTTGTCGAGCCGCATCAGCGGCGTCTCGACGACGAAGCGCGCCTCCATGCCGAGGTTGAGCGCGAGCTGCATCGCCTTGACGGCGTCGTCGCGGCAATCGGGATAGCCGGAGAAATCCGTCTCGCACATGCCGGCGACGATGCGCGTCAGGCCGCGCCGATAGGCGAGGGCGCCGGCGAAGGCGAGGAACATCAGGTTGCGGCCGGGCACGAAGGTGTTCGGCAGGCCGTTCTCGGCCATGGCGACGTCAACCTCGCGCGTCAGCGCGGTCTGCGAAATCTCGCCGAGCGCAGCGAGGCCGATGAGATGGTCTTCGCCGAGCCGCGCCGCCCAGCGCGGAAAGGCGGCGGCGATCTTCTCGCGCAACAACGGGCGCTGGGCCAGCTCGACGGCGTGGCGCTGGCCGTAGTCGAAGCCGATCGTCTCGACATGCGCGTAGCGATCGAGCGCATAGGCGAGGCAGGTCGTCGAATCCTGGCCGCCGGAAAACAGGACGAGCGCGCGGCGCGAGGCCTCGCCCGTCATGGCGTCGCTTCATCCGCCCAGGCTGAGATGAGCAGATTGGCGATCGCGACCTTCGACGGGCAGGTGAGGCCATGGGGATGGGAGCGCAGCAGCATAAGCCGCACCTCCTCGCGCGAGAACCAGCGCGCGTCCTCGAGCTCATGGTCGCAGAAGGAGAGCTCGCGGGTCAGCGCCTCCGCGACGCAGCCGATCATCAGCGAGCTCGGGAACGGCCAGGGCTGCGAGGCGAGATAGGTGATCCGGCCGACGGCGACGCCCGCCTCCTCGGCGACCTCGCGGCGCACGGCGTCCTCGATCGTCTCGCCGGACTCCATGAAGCCTGCGAGGCAGGAGAACATCTTCGGCGCGAAATTGGCCTGGCGTCCGAGCAGGCAGTCGTCGCCGTCGACGACGAGCATGATCACCGCCGGATCGGTGCGCGGAAAATGCTGCGCGCCGCAGACCCCGCAGCCGCGCCGCCAGCCCCCGGCGAGCGGACGGGTCGGCGCGCCGCAATTGGAGCAGAAGCGGTGCCGCGCATGCCAGGACAGGAGGCTCTTCGCCTCGCCCAGCGGGCCGATCACCGAGGCCGGCAGCAGCCCCTGCGTGGCGATCAACCTTATGTCGAGGAAGGCGATGTGCGGCTCCGCCGGCCTGTCGTCCGGCCTTTCGATCAGGCTCGCGAACACGGCGGACGACTCGTCGCAGCCAAGGAACGCCGTTTCGCGCACGACGCCGAGCTCGGCCGCCTCCGCCAGGGTGAAGAAGGGGTCGAATTCGTCCCCGCGGCGCTTGACGACGGGAAATTCGCCGGCGAGCACCAGCGTGCGCGCGCCCTCCGAATCCTGCAGGCCGCGCAGGAATTCGACGTCGTGCCGACGCATTGACATGCGGTCGAGCGAGTTGACCGAGAAGCCGGCGGCCGAGGACCGGTCGGCTTTGACGGATGGTGGCGGCGCGCTTCCGTGCATCATGTTTCCCTGAGGCGCCAGGGGAGGATACGTCGTCGAGGACACGCCGTCCGCCCGGCCGTGGCCTTCGCAGCGGACGCAAGCTCTATCATGTTTCTTAACGATGGGGCGGAAAACCTCACTGGGCCTGCGAAGGGAGTAGGGCGATGTTTCGTCGAAAGCATGGCGGCGCGCAAAAGGGTTGCGTCGGCGCGCGCGAGGGACGATATAGGGTCCGGGAGGTTGGCGGTGGACGCACCACTCGCCAACCGGGTCAGGTCCGGAAGGAAGCAGCCCTAACGAGACCGGGCGGGTCTCTGTCCAGCCTCCCACCCGATCGGCCGCGCCGACCGGCAAGCGGGTCGAGCCTCATCCGGCGACGGACCTCAAGCCAGAGCCCCAGATGGACGATCCCCGCGACGACGTCCGCTCCGCCGCGGCGGACGCCGACAGTCCTGCGGCTCCCGCAAAGGCGCCGCGTCCCGCCGACGAGGTCGGCGCGCCTTACCGCGTCCTCGCCCGCAAATATCGTCCCGCCCGTTTCGAGGATCTGATCGGGCAGGAGGCGATGGTGCGCACCCTGTCGAACGCCTTCGCGCTCGGACGCGTCCATCAGGCCTATCTCCTGACCGGGGTGCGCGGCGTCGGCAAGACGACGACCGCGCGCATCCTCGCCCGCGCCTTCAATTTCGAGCGCGAGGCGAAGGACGGCTTTCCCGCCGTCTCGCGCCCGACCATCGAGCTCGACCCGCCCGGCGTCCATTGCCAGGCGATCATGGAGTCGCGCCATGTCGACGTCGTCGAGATGGACGCCGCCTCCCACACCGGCGTCGACGACGTGCGCGAGATCATCGAGGGCGCGCGCTACAGCCCGGTGATGGCGCGCTTCAAGGTCTATATCATCGACGAAGTGCACATGCTCTCGAAGAGCGCCTTCAACGCGCTGCTGAAGACGCTCGAGGAGCCGCCGGACCACGTCAAGTTCCTGTTCGCGACGACCGAGGTCGAAAAGGTTCCGGTCACCGTGCGCTCGCGCTGCCAGCGTTTCGACCTGCGCCGCGTCGAGCCGGGCGCGCTCGCCGCCCATCTCGCCTCGATCTGCGCCAGCGAAAATGTCTTCGCCGAGGAGGAGGCGCTCGCCGTCCTCGCGCGCGCCGCCGAAGGCTCGGTGCGCGACGCGCTCTCGCTGCTCGACCAGGCGATCGCCCATGGCGGCGGCGAATCGGGCGGCGGCGTCGAGGTGAGCGCCGAGTCGGCGCGCGCCATGCTCGGGATCGCCGACCGCGGCCGCGTCGTCGATCTGTTCGAGGACGTCATGGGCGGGCGCATCGCGCCGGCGCTCGCTTCGCTGAAGGCGCTTTACGACGACGGCGCGGATCCCGCCGCGATCGTGCTCGAGCTCGCCGAGTTCGCCCATCTCGTCACACGCATCAAGATCGTCCCTTCGGCCGCCGAGGACGCCTCTGTGACGCCGGTGGAGCGCCGTCGCGGCGTTGAGCTCGCGCAGGCGCTTTCGATGGCGGTGCTGACGCGGGCGTGGCAGCTTCTCTCGAAGGGCCTCGCGGAGGTGCGCGAGTCGCCGCGCCCGCTCGCCGCCGCCGACATGGCGCTGGTGCGGCTCGCCTACGCCGCCGACCTGCCGACCCCGGAGGAGACGCTGCGCCGCCTCGGCTCGGGCGCCGCGTCGCCGCGTCCCGCGCCGGCCCGGGACGCCGGACCGTCGGAAGGAGCGCGTGCGCAGGGGGCTGCGCTGGCGGCGCAGGCGTCCCATGCGCGTCCAATTGTCGCGCCGCCCGCGCCGGCTTCCGCGCCTGACGACGCTCCGCGCCTCGCGCGATTCGAGGAGGTCGTCGCGCTCGCCGCCGCGCGCCGCGACATTCAGCTCAAGCTGGCGCTCGAACGCGACGTCCGGCTGGTGCGTTTCGAAGAAGGCTCGATCGAGTTCGCGCCCGGGCCGGACGCCTCGCCGCAGCTCGCGCAGACTTTGACGCGACGCCTGCAAGAGTGGACGGGACGGCGCTGGATCGTCGCCGTGTCGAGGGAGGATGGGTCGGCGACGCTGAAGGAGCGGGCCGACGCGCAGGCCGCGCGGGAGATGGAGGGCGTGATGGCCGATCCCGCGGTGCGCCGGGCGCTCGAGCTGTTTCCGGGCGCCGAGATCACGGTGCGTCCGAAGGAGGAGCGCGAGCCGTCGGCCGCCTCCGGCGCGGGCGCCATGGAGGACGACGTCGGCTTTCCCGACGAGATCGACGGCGAGCCCGATTTTTGAGGTGATTTGCGGCGCGGCGGCGGGACCGAGCTTCGCGCCGCCCGGACGCGACAGGGGAAGGAGACTGGTCATGCGCGACATGCTGGGCCTGATGAAGCAGGCGCAAGCCATGCAGGAGAAGATTCAGGCGATGCAGGCCGAATTCGAGCGGCTCGACGTCGAGGGCCAGTCCGGCGGCGGCATGGTGCGCGTGACGATGAGCGCGAAGGGCAATCTGCGCGACGTCGCGATCGATCCTTCGCTGCTGAATCCCGACGAGCGCCAGATCCTCGAGGACCTCATCGTCACCGCGCATGAGGACGCGCGGCGCAAGGCCGAGCGGCTGATGGAGGAGAAGATGCAGGGGCTGACCGCCGGGCTTTCGCTGCCGCCCGGCGTGAAGCTGCCGTTCTGAGCCCGGACTGAATGGCCGAGCGCATTTGCGGCGCCGAGATCGAGCGTCTGATCCAGCTTCTCGCCCGCCTGCCGGGCCTCGGGCCGCGCTCGGCGCGCCGCGCCGCGCTGCATTTGATGCGCCGGCGCGATGAGCTGCTCGCGCCGCTCGCCGACGCCATGCGCGTCGCGCGCGAGACGATCGTCACCTGCTCGGTCTGCGGCAATATCGACAGCTGCGATCCCTGCGCCATCTGCCGCGACGAGCGGCGCGATCCGCGCGCGCTCGTCGTGGTCGAGACGGTCGGCGACCTCTGGGCGCTCGAACGGGCCAGGGCCGTCGCCGGACGCTACCATGTCCTTGGCGGCGTGCTTTCGCCGCTCGACGGGATCGGCCCCAGGGACCTCAACCTCGCGAGCCTCGTCGAGCGCGTCGCGCAGGGCGGCGTCGAGGAGGTGATCCTCGCCGTCAACGCCACCATGGACGGACAGACGACGGCGCATTACGTCACCGACCTGCTTGCGGGGTTCAACGTCAGGATGACGCGGCTCGCCCACGGCGTTCCGGTCGGCGGCGAGCTCGACTATCTCGACGAGGGCACGCTCGCCGCGGCGATGCGCGCGAGGACGGCTTTCTAACCCTCCTTCGGGACGCGGTTGATCATGAACACGCCGGCGCCGATCAGCGCGCCGCCGAGCAGCTGCGCCGGCGCGATATGCGAGCCGAGCATGAGCGCCGAGAGCGCGACGGTGAACAGGGGCGCGAGGAACAGATAGCCGCTCGAGCGCGTCGCTCCGCCCTTCGTCAGCGCCAGGAACCACAGGCCGAACGAGGCCGTCGAGCCCGGAATGGCGAGGAAGGCGAACCAGCCCCAGCCTGAAAGAGGAAAGTCCGCGGGCCAGCGTTCTCCCCGCGCGAAGGCGACGGCGAGCAGGGCGAACGCTCCGATTCCCATCTGCCAGGTGGTCAGCGCCCAGGTCTCCATCGGCAGCCGCGCCCGTTTGTTGAGGAGCGTCGCGCCCGCCCATGACATGCCGGCGAAGAGGCCGAGCGCCTCGCCCTTGAGCGCCTCGCCGCTGAGCGTGAAGCCGCCGCCGAGCGCCAGCGCGACGCCGGCGATCCCGAGCGCGAGGCCGGCGAGGCGCAGCCCTGACAGGCGCTCGCCGAGCAGCGCATGGCCGACGAGCGCCACCCACAGCGGATTGGTGAACAGGAGAATGGCCGCAGTCGGCGGCGCGATCGTCTCCATGGCCCAGAACAGGAGCCCCATCGCCATCGAGGTCTGCAGCGCGCCGATGGCGGCGACCGTCAGCCAGTCGACGGCCTCGAGCCGGCGCGGGAAAAGGGCCGCGCGAAAGCCGTCGGTCGTCGCGTACAGCGTCGCGGCGGCCGCGCCCGCGGCGACGACGAAGCGCGCGCCGACGAGAAGGAAGGCGGGAACCCCGAGGGCGAGCAGGACTTTTCCCGCGATGAAGCTCGAGGCCATCAGAAAAGTGGCGCAGACGAGGATTAGATAATAGGAGGCGCCGGCCGGCGGCCTCGAAGGCGTCAGCCGCATGACTGGAGCCGGCCCGGGCGTGGAGAGAAGACGGCGGGCGCTCGCGCGGAGCGGGCGCCGCGGGCGTCAAGGAGAGGACTCATGGGCAATCCTTTTGTGCATGTTGAGCTGTCGACGGGCGACGTCGACGCGGCCAAGGCCTTCTACAAGGCCCTTCTTTCATGGGAGCTGTCCGATCGGGAGATGGCCCCGGGCTTCACTTACACGCTTGTCGACGTCGGGGAGGGGACGGGAGGAGGCATGATGAAGACGCCGGCCGAGGGCGCGCCTGCAGCGTGGACTCCTTATGTCCTCGTCGACGACGTCGTCGCGACGACGGCGAAGGCGAAGGAGCTCGGCGCGCAGGTCTGCGTCGACGTGACGCCGGTGGCGGACATGGGGACCATGGCCATGATCAAGGATCCGACCGGAGCGATGATCGGCTTCTGGCAGCCCAAAGGGAAGTGACGCGCGGGGCGCTCATTCGGCGGCCTTCAACGCGGGCGGGGGGAACTCCAGCTCGTCGATCCGCTCGCCGGCGCGCGCGGCGCGCTCGGCGCCGGAGAGGATTTGCGCGAGGTCCTGCCGCGCCGCGTTGAAATGCGCGTCGAGCCGGCGCGCGCCGTCGCGCAGCCGGGCGAGGTCCTCGACGAGGCGGCGCGTCTCGCTCTGGATCGCCTGCGCCTCCTCGCGCACGCGCGCGTCGCGGGCGATCGCCTGCATCAGCTGCATCGCCATGGCGAGCAGCGTCGGCGAGACGATCAGCACGCGATGGCGGTGCGCCTTCTGCGTCACGTCCTCGAAATGCTCGGCGATGTCGGCGTAAAGCGATTCGGAGGGCACGAACATCAGCGCGAGGTCCTGCGTCTCCTCGCACGGGAGGTAGCGTTCGGCGATGTCGCGGACATGCTTGCCGAGATCGCTCCGCGCTCTTGCGGCGGCGTGGCGGCGCGCCTCGGCGTCGCCCGCGGCCTTGAGCGCGTTGAACGCCTCGAGCGGAAATTTCGCGTCGACGACGAGGAGCCGCGGATCGCCCGGCAGGCGGATGACGCAGTCCGGCCGCGTCCCGTTCGACAGCCTGTGCTGGAAGGCGTAGGCGGAGGCGGGCAGGGCGTCGCGCACGATCGCCTCCATGCGTCCCTGGCCGAAGGCGCCGCGCGCCTGCTTGTTTCCGAGAATCTCCTTGAGGCCGACGACCTCCTGGGACAGGCGCGTGAGGCGCGCCTGCGCCGCGTCGATGACGGCGAGGCGCTCGTTGAGCATGGCGAGCTGCTGCTCCGACGCGCGGCCGGAGGCTTCGACGTCGGCGCCGACGCGCGAGCCGACCGCGTCGAGGCGAGCGGCGACGAAGCGGGCGAGGTCGGACTGGCGCTGATCGACGCTTTCGGCGAGCGCCCGCATCCGCCCGGAAAGTTCGGCGTTCTGGCGCGCGAGCGCGGAAAGGCCCTGCTCGAGGCGCCGCGGCCCCGGCCCGCGCCGGAAAAAGCGCAGCAGCGCGATCAGCGCGAAGACGAAAACGGCGAGGCCGAGCCCGAGGAGAATTTGCGCGCTCGCTCCGGCCGGGGCATTGAGCGAAGCGGCGAGGCGGTCCAAGAAGGGCGCTGTGGCGGGTCCTTGCGGACTCATGAGATAAACCCTTTCGGGAAAATCCCTTGCGGGAGAGCCCTCGGGACGGTCTTCGACATTCGCGCCGGGCGCGGCGACTCGCGGCGAGGCGAACGAATCTAGAACGACAGGCGCGGGCGGCGCAAGGCCGCCCGGCCGCGGGCGTGTTGACGGGCGCGTCGCGTTCGTCGGGAGATCGGGGCCGATGTGGGCTACGGCGAAAACCCTCTACGAAGCGGCCATGAAGTTCGTGGAGGACGACGGCTGGGCGATCTCGAGCCATATCGCCCTCTCCATCCTCACCTCGATGTTCCCGTTCCTCATCTTCGTCACCGCGCTCGCGGGCTTCTTCGGCACGGAGGGGCTCGCCGACGAGGCGGTGAAGCTTCTGTTCCAGGCGTGGCCGGAACGGGTCGCCGCGCCCGTCGCGGCGGAGGTGCACAACGTTCTGACCCATACGCGAGGGGGCCTGCTCACCATCGGCGGCGTGCTCTCCGTGTATTTCTCCTCGAGCGGCGTCGAGGCGCTGCGCATCGGCCTCAATCGCGCCTACACCGTGCCCGAGACGCGCCCATGGTACGTGCTGCGTCTCGAATCGATCGCCTATGTGCTTATCGGCGCGGTGGCCCTGCTCACCCTCACCCTGTCGGTCGTCGTCGCGCCGCTCGTCTGGAACATCGCCCTGCGCTATGCGCCGCATCTTGAATCGATCGACCGGCTCGTGACGCTGAGCCGCTTCGGCGTCGCGACGCTCGTGCTGCTGCTCGCCCTTCTCGTCGTGCACAAGTTCCTGCCGGCCGGCCAGCGCCGGCTGCGCGACGTCGCGCCGGGGATCATCTTCACCTTCGTCGTCTGGGTGGCGGCGGGCGCGCTGTTCGGCTCCTATCTCGCCGAATTCGCGCGCAACTACGTCTCGACCTACGCCGGCCTCGCCTCGGTGATGATCGCGCTGGTGTTTCTTTACATCGTCTCGTCGATCTTCCTCGCCGGCGGCGAGCTCAACGCCTCGATGATGCGCACGCGGGCGCGCCGGGCGAAGCAGTCGGCGATCGACGCCGCCAACGAGGCCGCGCGCGTCGCGCTTTCAAGGCGCGCCGGGGACGACGACGGCGCCGATCCGGGCGTCGGGCGGCGTCGCGAGAGCTAGAAGCTGCAGGACCTGGCCGGCGGCCGGCCGGCCGGCGAGCTCGCGCACGCCGTCCTCGAGCGCCGGCATGGGCGCCGCGGCGGCGACGGCGACGATGAGGTCGGCGCCATAGGGCGGGCGGGCGCCGAAGCTCGCGCGAAAGGTCGGCTCGGCGACGACGCGGGGCTCGCCCCCCAGCGGATAGAGCTCGCGCACGACGCCCTCGCCCGAGACGGAGAACAGCACCAGCGCGCGCCCCGCGACGCCCGAAACCTCGATCTGCGCCGCCTCCGATCCGTGGCGCGTCCCGGAGCCGGTCACGCGCACGGGCAGGGAGCGCTGCGCGAAGGCGCGCGGCAGCGCCTCGCCGAGCGCGAAGCGGTCGACGACGGCGGCGACCTCGTCCGCGCCGACGTCGCGGGCGATGATTTCCCCGCGCGCACGCACGAGGCGGGCGGCAATGTCGACGACGAGATCGGGGTTCTGCGACGGCTCGACAATCTCGATGGGCGCGGCGCGCGGCGTCAGGCGTTCAAGGGCGCCGGCCTCGCCCTCGGCGGCGACGCGCACCGGCGCAAGCTGCGGCGCCTTGTCGGACCCGGGCGCGCCGGGACGCGAGAAGCGGAAGGCGTCGAGCGGCGCCATCTCCTCGCCCGGCGCGAGCAGCCGCACGCCGCTTCGCGCCGGACCGGCCGCGACAAGCGCGAGCGCGGCGGCGCAGGCCAGCGTCAAACCCGGACAGGCGCGCATCTTCCTCCTCCGATGCTCGTCATGTCGCATGTTCGCGCCGCGCGCTTAAGCCCGTTTCGCCGAAAAACGCCCGGCGCCATGAAAACCGCGCGACGGCCGGCCGCGCGGCGGCGGCGTTGATCTTGCCTGTGGAAACTGGAACAAGACAGCCGGCCGCCTCCGCGCGCCGACAAACCGCGACCCGCACACGACAAGGACACGTTCATGGCTTCAGCCTGCACGCAAGGGCTCGACACAGGCTTCGTGGCGCTCGGCTACGCCCGCGCGGCGGCGCTCGGCGTCGTCCAGGGGATCACCGAGCTCATGCCGATCTCCTCGACCGCGCATATGCGCGTCGTGCCGGCGTTCCTCGGCTGGCCGGACCCGGGCTCGGCCTTTTCGGCGGCGATGCAGACGGCGGCGCTCGCCGCCGTCGTCAGCTATTTCTGGAAGGACGTGCGCGGCCTCGTCATGGGCTCGATCGAAGCCGTGACGCGGCGCGACTTTACGAACTGGGACTTTCGCTTCGCCGTCTGGATCGTGCTCGCGACCTTGCCGATCGTCGTCGCCGGCGTGCTGCTCGCCCCGCTGCTCAACGCCTGCGGCTCGCCGCTGCGCACGCTCAACGTGATCGGCTGGTCCTGCATCATCATGTCGATCCTGTTCGTGCTCGCCGAATATTACGCGCGCCCCAAGCGCACGGTGGAGCAGGGCACGCTGACCGACGCCATGATCGTCGGGCTCGCGCAGGTCGGCGCCCTGATTCCGGGCGTCTCGCGCTCCGGCTCGACGCTGACGGCCGCCCTGTTCCGCGACTTCAAGCGCGAGGAGGCGGCGCGGTTCTCGTTCCTGCTCGGACTGCCGGCGATCGCCGCGGCCGGCCTGCACGAGCTCTGGGCCCTGCACAAGTCGGGGCTCGACGCGCACGGCTGGTCGGTGCTGTTCGTTGGCCTCGTCGTCGCCTCGATCTCGGCCTTCGCCGCGATCTGGGGCCTGCTGCGCATCCTCGAGCGCTTCTCGACGTGGCCGTTCATCGTCTACCGGGCCGTGCTCGGCGTTTTCCTGCTGCTCGCCGTGGCGATGGGCTGGCTGCCGAACTGACGCCTGAGGCCGGGGTCAGCGCGCCTCTTCGCCGAGCATCAGCTCCGGGCGCACGAGCGCGTCATAGGCGGCGGCGTCGACGAGGCCGGACGCCAGCGCCTCCTCGCGCAGCGTCGTGCCCTTGTGATGCGCGGCCTTGGCGATGCGCGCCGCCGCGTCGTAGCCGATCTTCGGCGCGAGGGCGGTGACGAGCATCAGCGAGCGGCGCAGGAGGTCGGCGATGCGCGCCTCGTCGGCCTTGAGCCCTTCGAGGCAATGCGCCCTGAAGCTGTCGCACGCGTCGGCGAGCAGCCGCGCGCTCTCCAGAAACGCCGCGACGATCACCGGCTTCATGACGTTGAGCTCGAAATGGCCCTGCGAGCCGGAAAAGGCGATCGTCGCCTCATTGCCGAACACCCGCGCGCAGACCATGGTCATCGCCTCGACCTGGGTCGGATTGACCTTGCCGGGCATGATCGAGGAGCCGGGCTCGTTCTCCGGCAGGACGAGCTCGCCGAGTCCCGAGCGCGGGCCGCTGCCGGCGAGTCTGATGTCGGAGGCGATCTTGTACAGCGAGACGGCGAGCGCGTTGAGCGCGCCATGCGCGAACACGAGCGCGTCATGGCTCGCCAGCGCCTCGAATTTGTTGGGCGCCGAGATGAAAGGCAGGCCGGTCGCGCCGGCGATGCGCTCGGCCATGGCCTCGCCGAAGCCCGGCGCCGCGTTGAGCCCGGTGCCGACGGCGGTGCCGCCCTGCGCGAGGCGGTAGAGGCCCGGCAGCGTCGCCTCGATCCGCTCCATGGCGTAGCCGATCTGCGCGGCGTAGCCCGAGAACTCCTGGCCGAGAGAGACCGGCGTCGCATCCTGCAGATGTGTGCGCCCGATCTTGACGATGGAGGCGAAGCCCCGCGCCTTCGCCTCGAGCGCAGACCTGAACCTCTCGAGCGAGGGAAGCAGCCGCTCCTTCAGCTCGCGCGCCGAGGCGATGTGCATCGCGGTCGGGAAGCTGTCGTTCGACGACTGCCCCATGTTGACGTGGTCGTTGGGATGGACCGGCGATTTCGCGCCGAGCTCGCCGCCCAGCGCCTGATTGGCGCGGTTGGCGACGACCTCGTTGACGTTCATGTTGGTCTGCGTCCCCGAGCCGGTCTGCCAGACCGAGAGCGGGAATTCGCCGTCGAGCCGCCCTTCCTCGACTTCGCGCGCCGCCGCCTCGATGGCCCGCGCGAGGTCGGGCCTCAAAAGCCCGGCCCTCTCGTTGACCTCGGCCGCCGCGCGCTTGACGAGCGCGAGGGCGTGGACGACCTCGACCGGCATCCTGTGGTCGCCGATGGCGAAGAAGACGCGCGAGCGCTCCGTCTGCGCGCCCCACAGGCGATCGGCGGGAACCTCGATCTCGCCGAAGCTGTCGCGCTCCCTTCGCTTGGTCATGGACGCTCGCCCGTCAGGCTCATTCGCCGCCGCCGCGCGAATAGCGCTGGCCGGCGAGAAGCGGATCGGTCGCCTGCCAGTCGCCGTCGTCGCCGAACTCGCTGGAGGAGCTGATCGAGAGCAGGTCGGCGAGACGGCTGCGCGCGCGGTTGACGCGGCTCTTCATGGTGCCGACGGCGCAGCCGCAGACGCCCGCCGCCTCCTCGTAGGAGAGGCCGGAGCCGCCGATCAGGATCAGCGCCTCGCGCTGGTCGGCCGGAAGGCGCTGCAGAGCCTCGCGGAAGTCCAGCATGTCCATGTGGCTGTTCTGCGCCGGGGCGGTCGCGAGCTTGCCGGCGATCGCGCCGTCGGAGTCCGCCACCTCGCGGCGGCGCTTGCGGTATTCGGAATAGTAGATGTTGCGCAGGATGGTGAAGAGCCACGCGCGCAGGTTGGTGCCCTCGACGAAGGAGCCGAGCTTGCTCCACGCCTTGACGAGGGTTTCCTGAACGAGGTCGTCGGCGCGGTCGAGGTTGCCGCAAAGCGACACGGCGAAGGCGCGAAGATTGGGGATCACGGCCAGCATGTCGGCCGTCATCTGCGCGCTGGCGACGGGCGGCGCCGGCGCGTCCGCCGGGTCGTCGTCTTCGAGCAGGTCTTTTTCGAGCAGGTCTTTCTGGTCGACGGTCACTGCGCGTCCTTCTTGCCTCTGGGCCCGGCCGTCTCGAGCTGCCGCAGCAGGTCGAAGAATCGGTCGGGCACCGGCTGTGCCAGCACGTCATTATAAGCCGTGCGCAGGCTGAGGCCGATCTGGTCGACGAGGCCTCTCGCCTCGTCGCAAGAGCCGCGGCCGAACGTGGAGGAAAAGCGCAGCGGGAGAATTTCGGCGTCTTCGAGCAGGGCCTCCGCCGCGCCGCCGCTTTTCGAGCGTTCAAGTCCGGATTTAGGCAGTTTCGTCACGATCTCAACCCTTGCTCGACCACATCCGGGCCTGTGCGCTCGCCGCGCGGCGTTTCGGGTCTGTGCCGCCCGCGCCGCCCGCCAAGCCTCGGCTGCCCAACGCGGCGGGGTCGCGAAGGTTCCTGACGCGGGAACCATTTCGGCGGCGCCGGCATTTCCGAAGAGCAACTGCTGCGGCGCAGTTTCGTCCGCGGCCGCCCGCAGCGCTCTCATCCGGTAGAGGCGTAGATTTATGTCGATATCCCAGGCGATCTCCTCGCATATTCCCTATCTGCGCCGGTTCTCCCGCGCGCTGACGGGATCGCAGGCGGGCGGAGATGCTTACGTGCTGGCGACGCTCGAGGCGATCGTCGCCGACCCGTCCGAATTCGAGGGCGCGGACGATGTCCGGACCGCCCTGTATCGTCTGTTCCTCAAGGTGTGGCGCTCGGCGCCGGTCAACGATCATGTCGACGACCTCGATTTCTCCGCCGACGAGCGCGGCGCGCATCGAAATCTCGAGGCGATCACGCTGCGTCCGCGCATCGCCTTCCTGCTCAGCTCGCTCGAAGGCTTCTCGACGGCCGAAACGGCGCAAGCGCTGGGCTGCACGGTCGAGGAGGCCGGCGCGCTCATCGACGCCGCCGGCAAGGAGATCGCCAACCAGATCCGCACCGACGTCGTGATCATCGAGGACGAGCCGTTCATCGCGCTCGACCTGCAGACCCTCGTCGAGGAGCAGGGCCATCGCGTGATCGCCGTCGCGCGCACGCACAGGGAGGCCGTGGAGGCGGTGGCTAGGGAGCGGCCCGGGCTCATCCTCGCCGACATCCAGCTCGCCGACGGAAGCTCGGGGCTCGAGGCCGTCAACGAAATCCTCGGCTCCTTCTCCGTGCCGGTGATCTTCATCACCGCCTATCCCGAGCGCTTCCTGACCGGCGCGCCGCCGGAGCCCGCCTTCCTCATCACCAAGCCCTTCGGCGTCGACAGCCTGAAGGCGGTGATCAGCCAGGCGCTGTTTTTCGACCGCAAGTCGCATCGCAAGGAGGAGCCGAAGTCGAGCGTGCCGGCCTGATCCAAAGGACCTCGCAGAAACGGAAAGGCCGGCGCGGGCGCCGGCCTTTTGTTTATGGCGGGAGCGCCGCAGCGCCCAATCAGAACAGCTTTCTCTTCGTCGTCATGGTGCGCCCGAGAAAGACTCCTGCGCCGACGGCGGCCAGAATCAGGGCGTAGGGCGGCAGGGTCTTGGCCACCTCGCCTCCCGCCTCGACCGCCTGCGCCTCCTTCTGCATGCCGGCCTCGCGCATGGCGCTGACGACCGGAGCGACGGCCGCGTCGATGTTGGCCGCGAACTGCGCCCGCGACGGCCGCGCCGAGGAGGAGCGGACGTCGAACAGGCGCGGCGCCTCGCCCGGCTGCGCGGCCGCCGCAGGCTTCGCGAAGGCGGCGACCCTGGGGGCGTCGGCCGCCGGCGGCGCGTCGACCGGATCGGCGCGCTTCGCGGGCTTGCGGAACGCCACGATGAAGAAGATCAACGCGAGAACCAGATAGACCGCCGCGACCGCTCCGGCCGCGACGATCGTGCTCGACACGCTTTCGAGATACAGAAACAGGTCTGCGGTCAGGAACGCCAAGGCGGCGATGACGCAGCCGACCGCCATGGCGACGAAGGCGAAGGACATGACGAGCCGGCCGAGCATGTCCTCGACCGGTTGCGCGGCCTCGCCGGCGAGACTTTTCAGATAGGCTTTCACGTGAGGACCTTCGCTTGGGCGCGGCGTTCGCGCCGGCGTCATTTGCCGCGGCTGATCAGTCCGATGACGAGGCCGGTCGCCAGCGCGATCAACACCGCCATGAGCGGGTTGCGCTCGATCGAGGCCTCGAGCTCGGCGCTCGCGTCGGACAGCTTGCCCTTGGCGTCCGAAGCGCCGTCGGAAAGCTTCTGCTTGGCGTTGTCCATGACGCCATACACTGTCTCGGACTTCGCGGCGGCTTCATTCTTGATGATCTGCGACACCGACGCCGTGAGCTTGGCGATGTCCTCGCGCAGCGCTGCGAGGTCGGCGGCGAAATCCTTGGAGGCTTCTTCGAGGGGGCGAGTGTCGATCATAAGTCGATCCATGCCTTTGCATGTAAGGGAGACGGGCGGGAGAATTTGCGCCGGGCCGCCTGCGGGCCGCCCGGCGCCGCGAGGCTTATACGCCGCCGCGCGTCAGGATGACGATAATAAGGATGACGACGATCACCCCTAGCACGCCGGACGGGCCGTAGCCCCAGCTTCGGCTGTAGCCCCAGGAGGGGAAAGCGCCGATCAGCATCAATATGAGAATGATCAGAAGAATGGTGGTGAGCGGCACGGACGCCCTCCATTTGTGTGCGGGATCGACCAGCAAACGGGCGGCCGGAAGTTTTGGTTCCGCGTCCGCCGGAGGTTGGATGCGCGCTCATACGCGCAGCGGCGGGGACTGCGGATCAGCCGGGTCGGGCGGAACGGGATCCGTGATCGGCGGCAGCGGCGCGTCGCCCGGAATCTCCGCCGGAATGGGCGCGGGATCGGGCGGGGGGATGTCGGGGCCTTTCGGCGGCTCCGGGATGTTGGGCGTCACGTCCGGCCCGGGAAAGGGGGGCGTCGGCGGCTGCGGCGCGGCGGGGGAAACGGCGAATGTCGTCAAGGCGCGGGCCTCCGTGTCGGGAGGAGCGCCAACTCGCCGGACGCGCGGGGGTTCCGGCGCTCAGGCGCTCCTCAGGTCGCGCCGGCGAAGGATTTGGGCGCCGGGCTGACCGGGGTCGTCGCGCCGGAGGCGATCTCGAGCACGGAAAGTCCCCGCTCGTTCGCGCCGTCCGGCTGGAAGCGGAACACGCCGTCGGCGCCGTTGAAGCCCGCGCGGTTGGTCAGCGTCGCCTCGGAATAGCGCTGGCCGCCCTGCGTGTGGGCGAGCGCCGCGGCGAGCGAGACCGCGTCATAGCCGAGCGTCGCGATGCGGGCCGGATCGGAGCCGTACTTGGCCTTGTAGCGGGTGATGAAGGCGTTGTAGCCGCCGTTTTCGGGGGCCGAGAACCAGGCGCCCTGCAGCGCGGGAAGCTTCAGCACGCGCGCGTCGTTCCATAGTCCGGTGCCGAGAATCTGCGCCTTCTTTCCGTTCACCCCGGCGGAGGTCAGGGCCTGCGAGACGGCCGGCATGGCGTCGGCCTGCTCGGGGATGAACAGGGCGTCGATCTGGTCGCCGAGCCCGGCGATCTTCGCCGCCGCCGCGTCGAGGGTCTGCGGCGTATAGTGCTCGATCGCCATGACCCGCATGTTGTTGCGCGCCGCGGCCTGCTGGAAGGCGGCCTCGGCGACGCGCCCGTAGTCGTTCTCGGGAACGAGGGCGGCGATCGACTTCTTGCCGCGCGAGGCGGCGTAGTCGATCACGCGGTCGACGTAGGTGTCGGGCAGGAACGACAGGAGGTAGACGCCGCCGCCGGCGGTCGAAGAGTCGGTCGAGAAGGCGATCACCGGCTTGCCGGCGCCGCGCGCGACGCGGCCGACCTCGCGCACGCTCGGGCTGAACAGCGGGCCGACGATCAGGTCCGCGCCCTCGCCCAGCGCCTCTTGCGCTGCGGCCCGCGCGCCGTCGGCGCTCGACCTGTCGTCCTTGACGATGAGGGTGATGTCGTCGGCGCCCGCCTCGGTCAGGGCGAGCTCGGCGGCGTTGCGCAACGAGGTTCCGACGACGCTCGGCGCGCCGGTCGATTGCGTCAGCGGCAGCACGAGGCCGACCTTGACCGGACCGGAGCCGATCTTTTCGCTTGGTGCCGCAGGCGCGGCGGGAGACGCTGGCGGCAATGGACTTTGGGCGACCGGCCCGACGGGCGCTCGCGCGAGCGGAGAGCCGCCGTTCGGACCGCAGGCGGCGAGGAGCGCGCACAGCCCGAGCGCGCCGCCAAGACGCGCGCCTGCACGGGCCGCCCGAGCCGCGAGGCGTCGCGAAGCCGTCATCGAGCCATACTCATGAGGCCGTCCACATCCAGTTCGCCAGGAGCCGGCCTCGCGCCGGCCCTGCGACAGTTTCAGTCATAAAATCGCGGCGGACGCAACCGATAGAGCATGCGGGCGCATTGCGCGATCCGCGACGCTGTTCTATAAACAGAACACACGATATGAAATAACGAACGACAGAACCGGCGTTCACCTAAATTCAGCGGCGCGAGGCGAACCATGGACATCGTCGGGACGGAACGCGGCGTCGAGGCCGTGGAGAAAGGCCGCGGCTCCGGCGCCTTCACCGCCTTCGGCCTGCGCGCCGAGGTCGAGCCCATCCGCAAGGGACTCCACGTCGTCGCGACGCCGATCGGCAATCTCGGCGACATCTCCTTCCGGGCGCTGTCGACCCTCGCCGCGGCAGACGCGGTGATCGCCGAAGACACGCGGGTGACGAAGACCCTGCTCGCCCATTACGGCATCGCCACGCCGCTCGTCGCCTATCACGAGCACAACGCCGCGGTCATGCGTCCGCACCTGCTCGCGCGCCTCGCGTCCGGCGCGGCGCTCGCGCTCGTCTCGGACGCCGGCACGCCGCTCGTCTCCGATCCGGGCTATCGGCTCGTCGCCGGGGCGCTGGCCCAGAACGTCGAGGTGATCTCCGTGCCCGGCGCCTCGGCCGTGCTCGCCGCCCTCGTCGTCGCCGGCCTGCCGACCGACCGCTTCTTCTTCGAGGGCTTCCTGCCGCCGAAATCGGCCGCGCGGCGCGAGCGCCTCTCCGCGCTTTCCGCCATTCCCGGAACGCTGGTGTTCTTCGAATCGCCGCGCCGCGTCGTCGAGATGGTCGCCGACCTCGCCGAGGCGCTCGGCCCGCGCGACGCCGCGCTCGCGCGCGAGCTGACCAAATATTATGAGACCGTGCGCCGCGCGCCGCTGCCCGAGCTCGCCGCCGCGCTGCAGGCGGAGGGGCCGCCGAAGGGCGAGATCGTCGTGCTCGTTGGTCCTCCGCAGGAGCGTGAGGCGCTCGACCCGGCCGAAATCGACGCGCGGCTCGGCGAGGCGCTCGAGACGCTGTCGGTCAAGGACGCGGCCGCCGCGGTGGCGGCGGCGACCGGAGAGCCGCGGCGCAAGATCTACGCGCGGGCGATCGAGCTCGCCGGACAGCGGCGCTAGGCCGATGCGCGACGCGGCGGCGCGCCGCCTTTCGTTGCGCCAGGGGCTCCTCGCCGAGCGGGCCGCGATCCTCTGGCTGCGCCTGAAATTCTACGCGATCCTCGACCGCCGCTTCGCCGTGAAGGGCGGCGAGATCGACGTCGTCGCGCGGCGGGGACGCACCATCGCCTTCGTCGAGGTCAAGGCGCGCGCCGAGCTCGAGGCCGCGCGGCTCTCGATCACGCCGCAGAAGCGGCGGCGGATCAACCGCGCCGTCCGCGCATGGCTCGCGGCCCATCCGGAGGCGGCGGCCATGACCCTGCGCGCCGACGCCGTCTATGTCGCGCCCTGGCGGCGGCCTCGCCACGCGCCGGCGGCGTTCGAGCTCGACCTCGGCTGAGGGCGTCGTCGCCGCGCCCGCTTCCGGCGTCCCGACGCCTCGTCGCCGGAAACCGCTGCCGCTTTTCCGGCGGATGCTCTAGAATTGCTCGAAATCGTCTTCGCCGCCGCCCGTCGGCGCGGGACGAGATCGGCCTCACCGGCTTTCACGGCATGTCGACCATTACGCAGGAAGAGCTTTTCTCGACGGAGCCCGATTCGCCCGCCGGCGCGGAGAACGGCGTCGCAGTCGACCTCATCGCGGTGATCGTCGCGGTCACGAGCGGCGACCCGCGCGTGCTCGTCATCGACCAGCGCGCCCTGCCGTCGGGCCCGTTCCAGGTCGGCCATCGCTCCCTGCAGTCGGGCCTGCGCGCCTGGGTCGAACATCAGACCCGCCTGCCGCTCGGCTATGTCGAGCAGCTCTACACCTTCGCCGACCGCGACCGCGGCGGCGCCGGCGGGCAGGCGATCTCGATCAGCTATCTCGGCCTGACGCGCGAGCAGCGCGCCGGCGGCGTCGCCGACGCCGCGTGGGGAAGCTGGTACGCCTATTTTCCGTGGGAGGATCGCCGCGACGGCGCCCCGGCGATGATCGCCGGCGTGCTCGAGCCGCATCTGCGCCGCTGGATCTTCTCGACGCGCGACGGCGGCCCGCGCGAGCGCAGGCGCCAGCGCGCCGCGATCGCCTTCGGACTCGACGATCGCCCGTGGAACGAGGAGCTGGTGCTGCAGCGCTACGAGCTTCTCTACGAGAGCGGCTTCATCGCCGAGGCGGGGTGCGACGCGGGCGAGCCGCCCGACGCGCGCGGCGGACGCTGGATGATCCTCGACCATCGCCGCATTCTGGCGACGGGGATCGCGCGCCTGCGCGCCAAGATCAAATATCACCCCGTGGTCTTCGAGCTGATGCCCGAGACGTTCACGCTGCTGCAGCTGCAGCGCTGCGTCGAGGCGCTCGCCGGGCGTCTTGTCCACAAGCAGAATTTCCGCCGCCTGATCGAGCAGCAAGAGCTGGTCGAGGAGACCGGCGAAGCGGCGCAGGACACCGGAGGACGGCCGGCCAAGCTGTTCCGCTTCCGCCGCGCCGTCGTCGCCGAGCGCGCCGTCGTCGGAACCAAGCTGCCGATTTCACGGGCTTGACAAAACTTATGCTCATCCCCAGCATATAGGGCAATAATGCTCAAGGGGAGTATAAGCCTATGGCTTCGCCGGCGGAGACTGCGCGCATCGATTCCCGCGGCGGCGCCGCGCTCGCTCTCAAGAGCCGTCCGGCGGCGCCCGCGTCGCGCGATCTCTATGCGCGGGTGAGCCACGCGATTCCCGCCGTCGAGTGGCCCGTATACGCCGCCGACATCGACGCCATCATGACGCTCAAGCGCCAGCGCAACGCCGTCGTGCTGGCGCACAACTACCAGACGCCGGAAATCTTCCATTGCGTCTCGGACATCGTCGGCGACAGCCTCGCCCTGGCGCGCGAGGCGATGAAGGTCGACGCCGACGTCATCGTGCTCGCCGGCGTGCATTTCATGGCCGAGACGGCGAAGCTGATGAATCCCGAGAAGACCGTGCTGATCCCCGACATGGCGGCCGGCTGCTCGCTCGCCGAATCGATCACGCCCGAGGACGTCCGCCGCCTGCGCGCCCGCCATCCGCGCGTCCCGGTCGTGACCTACGTCAACACCTCCGCGGCGGTGAAGGCCGAATCCGACGTGTGCTGCACCTCGGGCAACGCCAGGGAGGTGGTGGAGTCGCTCGGGGTTCCGCGCGTCATCATGATCCCGGACGAATATCTCGCCCGCAACGTCGCGGCGCAGACCGGCGTCGAGATCATTCCGTGGCGCGGGCGCTGCGAGGTGCACGAGCTGTTCACCGCGGCCGACGTGCGCGAGTTGCGCGAGGACTATCCGGGCGTCGTCGTGCTGGCGCATCCTGAATGCGCGCCCGAGGTCGTCGCCGAGGCGGATTTCTCCGGCTCGACCGCGGCCATGCAGGCCTATGTCGGACGCGAGCGGCCGGAGCGGCTGGTGCTGCTCACCGAATGCTCGATGAGCGACAACCTCGCCCTGCTGAACCCGAGCCTCGACTTCGTGCGGCCGTGCAACCTGTGCCCGCACATGAAGCGGATCTCGCTCAAGAACATTCGCCGCGCGCTCGAGAACATGGAGCACGAGGTGACGATCGACCCCACCGTCGCCGAGCGCGCGCGACTCTCCGTCGAGCGGATGCTCCAGGTCAAGTAAGCGCAAATGAGTGGCGAGCGCGCCGCCTTCTTTTCCTTCAGGACCAACGCGATGGACGCGACGGGCGCATGCATCATCATCGGCGCGGGCCTCGCCGGGCTCTCGACCGCGCTCGCGCTCGCGCCGGCGCCGGTCGTCCTCCTGAGCAAGGAGGCGCTGGGCGCGCAGGCCTCCAGCGTGCTGGCCCAGGGCGGCGTCGCGGCCAGCGTCGGCCCCGACGACGACGTCGAGCTGCATCTTTCCGACACGCTGAAGGCCGGCGACGGCCTCGTCGACGCTGAAGCCGCGCGAAAAATCCTTTCCGCCGCGCCGGCGGCGATCGAGCGTCTCGCGCGGCTCGGCGCGCCCTTCGACCGCGACGCCGCCGGCCGCCTGGCGCTCGGGCTCGAAGCCGCCCATTCGCGTCGCCGCATCGTCCACGCGGGCCATGATTCGAGCGGACGCGAGATCATGCGCGCCCTCATCGCCAAGGCGCGGGCGACGCCCTCGATCACGCTGCTCGAGAATGTCGAGGCGCTGCGCCTGATCGTCGAGGACGGCGCCGTCGCCGGCGTGCTCGCGCAGGGCGAAGGCGCGCCCTTCGCGATCGCCAGTAGCCGCGTCGTCGTCGCGACGGGCGGCGTCGGCGGCCTCTATCTGCACGGCACCAATCCGGTCGGCTCGTTCGGGCAGGGCCTCGCGCTCGCGGCGCGGGCGGGGGCGGAGATGGCCGACCTCGAATTCGTGCAGTTCCATCCGACCGCGCTCGACGGCCCGCAGTTCCCGCTGAAGCTCGTCAGCGAGACGGTTCGCGGCGAAGGCGCGATCCTGATCGACGACCGCGGGCGCAGGTTCATGGAGGGCGCGCCGGGCGCGGAGCTTGCGCCGCGCGACGTGGTGGCCCGCGCCGTGTTCCGCGAATTGTCGGCCGGGCGAAAAGTCTTCCTCGACGCGCGCGCCTCGGTCGGGACCGCCTTCGCGGAAAAATTTCCGGCGATCGCCGGCTTCTGCCTCGCCAACGGCGTCGACCCGGCGACGCAGCCGATTCCGATCCGCCCGGCGGCGCATTACCACATGGGCGGAATCAAGGTCGACCTCGACGGGAGGAGCTCGGTCGAGGGCCTGTGGGCCTGCGGCGAGGCCGCCTGCACCGGGCTGCACGGGGCGAACCGGCTCGCCAGCAACTCCCTGCTCGAGGCCGTCGTCTGCGGCGAGTTCGTCGCGCGCAGCGTCGCGGGGACGCCGGCCCGTCCGTCGCGCGCGTCGCTCGCCGCGCCCGGCCGCCCTCTCGCGCGCGACGCGGCGCCGGTGCGGGAAATCATGTCGCGGCACGTCGGCGTGCTGCGCGACGGCGCGGGGCTGCGCGAGGCGGCCGGCGCGCTGCTCGCCCTGTCGCGCGCCAACGAGCGCGCGAGCGATCCGGCGCTCGTCGCCCTGATGATCGCGGTGGCGGCGCTGCGTCGGGAGGAGAGCAGGGGAGCGCACGCCCGTCTCGATTACCCGGGCCAGGCCGCCGTCGCGCGCCGCGGCGCGCTGCGTCTCGACGAGGCGATCGAAGAGGCCGAGCGGCTGCCGGCCCGGCTCGTCGCCTGAACCCCGTGCGCGAGGGCAACCGCATGAATTTCGCGCCGTCGCTCGCGCCGCCGCACAGGCTCCTCCTCGAGCCGCTCGTGCGCAGCGCGCTCCTCGAGGATCTCGGCCGCGCCGGCGACGTCACCTCGGACGCCATCGCGCCGCCCGACGCGCGGGCGCGCGCCGTCCTCGCCGCGCGGCAGAAGGGGGTGATCGCCGGGCTCGAGCTCGCGCGCCTCGCCTTCGAGCTCGTCGATCCGCGCGTGAGCTTCATCGTCGAGCATGACGACGGCGCCCATGTCGCGGCGGGGGCGCGGCTCGCGACGCTGGAGGGGCCGGCGCGCGCCATCCTGACCGCCGAGCGCACGGCGCTCAATTTTCTCTCGCATCTCAGCGGGATCGCCACCGTCACGGCTTCGATCGTCGCCGCCGTGTCAGGCTCGAACGCCCGCGTCGTATGCACCCGCAAGACGACGCCGGGACTGCGCGCGGTCGAGAAATACGCCGTGCGCGCGGGCGGCGGCGCGAACCATCGCTTCGGCCTCGACGACGCGATGCTCATCAAGGACAATCATGTCGCGCTCGCCGGCTCGGTCGGGGAGGCGGTGCGGCGCGCCAAGGCGGCCGCCGGCCATCTTGTGAAAATCGAGCTCGAGGTCGACACGCTGGAGCAGCTCGCCGAGGCGCTCGACCAAGGCGTCGACGCCGTGCTGCTCGACAACATGACCCCTGACGCGCTGCGCGAGGCGGTGACGCTCATCGACGGACGGGCGATCTCGGAAGCTTCAGGACGCATCACGGCGCAGACCGCCGCGGCGGTGGCCGCGACGGGAGTCGACGTCATCTCGGTCGGCTGGCTGACGCACAGCGCGCCGATCCTCGACATCGGCCTCGATTTCGAGGCGGATCAGCCGGCCTGATCGAAGGCGACGCCGATCTGCGCCGGCGCGCAGGGCGTGTCCGAGCCGATCGGAAACATGGCGGCGTCGGCGGGCGCGCAGGCGCCGAGCCAATGGCTGGTCAGCGCGCTGCGCCCTTCGGTGAGGGCCATCGCCGAACCGAGGTCCTGAAGCGGGGCGGCGTAGACCGGCGCTTCGGCGCCCAGCGGAAATTCCGCGGCGCGCGCGACCGTCGCCGCGCCAAAGACCAGTCCCGACGCGACCAGCGCCTTCAAAGCCGTTGCGGCCATCTCGTCCTCCCCTGAAACCTGACGCGGCGCGAACGCGCCGGCGAACAGTCAACCCGGAGCTGCGCCGAAAGTTTCCACTCAAGCTCGACCGGCGCGCGGCGCAGGCGCCTCGCGCAGATCCTTGCGCAATATCTTGCCGACAGGGGATTTTGGCAACTGCTCGCGGAACTCGATCTGCTTCGGCGTCTTGTAGGCGGCGAGCCGCGTCTTGCAGAAGGCGCGCAGCGCCTCGGCGTCGAGGCTCCTGTCGTCGAGGACGACATAGGCCTTGACGGCCTCTCCGCTCAGCGGATCGGCCACTCCGACCACGGCGCATTCGCGCACGCCCGGATGGTCGCCGAGCGCAGCCTCGACCTCGTTCGGATAGACGTTGAATCCCGAGACGAGGATCATGTCCTTGCGGCGGTCGACGAGCGTGACGTAGCCTTCCTCGTCCATCGTGGCGATGTCGCCGGTGTAGAGCCAGCCGTCCTTGAGCGCGAGCGCCGTCTCCTCCGGCTGGCGCCAGTAGCCGGCCATGATCTGCGGCCCACGCACGATGAGCTCGCCGGGCTCGCCGGACGCCGCGTCCCGCCCGGCCGCGTCGACCACGCGCGCCTGCGTCCAGGGCAGGGGCACGCCGATCGTGCCCGGCTTCACGCGCAGCACGGGATTGAACGTGACCACGGGCGAGGCTTCGCTGAGCCCGTAGCCTTCGATCAGCGGCGTCAGCGTCACCCGCTCCCAGCGCTTGGCGACCGAATCCTGCAGCGCCATGCCTCCGGCGACGGAGAGGCGCAGGCTCTTTGGCGGCGCGTCGACGAACCAGCGCTCGTGCAGCAGGCCGTTGAACAGCGTGTTGACGCCGGTGACGAAGGAGATCGGCGCGCGGGCGAAGGCCTTGCGCAGGTTGGAGAGCGGACGCGGATTGGGAATGAGCACGTTGGCCGCGCCGCGGAAGAAGAAGCCCAGCATGTTCACCGTGAAGGCGAAGCAATGGTAGAGCGGCAGGACGGTCAGCACATGGTCGTCCTCGCGGATCGCCGAGCCGACGAAGCAGAGGAACTGGCTGACGTTCATGATGAGGTTGCGATGGCTCAGCATCGCCGCCTTGGCGATCCCGGTGGTGCCGCCGGTGTACTGCAGGCAGGCGGTCGAGTCCGGCGTGAGGCCGGCGACATAGGCGCGAAGGCTGACGCCGCGGGCGACGCGCCGCGCGCCCCTCGCCAGCGCCTCCGCGAACGGGATCGCGGGAAAGTCCGGCGTCGGGATCTCCTTGCGCAGACGCTTCTGCGCCCAGCCGACGAGGAGGCGCTCCGGCGCCGGAAACAGGCTCGCCGCCTGCGTCAGCACGATATGCGGCTTCACATGCGCCGCCTCGGGCCGGGCCAGCGCCTGCGCGAGCCTGTCGGCGAACATGTCGATGGCGACGACGACGTCGGGCGAGGAATCGCCAAGCGCGAAGGCCGTCTCGGCCGGAGTGTAGAGCGGATTGACGTTGACGAGCACGCAGCCGGCCTTGAACACGCCGAAGACGACGACCGGATAGGCGAGGCCGTTCGGCGCCTGCAGCGCGACGCGCGCGCCCTGACGCAGGCGAAGCTCTTCGCGCAGGAACGCGGCGAAGGTGTCGGACAGGCGGTCCACCTCGGCGAAGGAGAGGCGCCCGTTGAAGCCGTTCGGCAGGATCGTCCAGAAGGCCGTGGCGTTCGCGCGCCGCGCCGCGAGGTCGGCGGGCGCTTCGCCGAGCAGGCGGTAGCGCGGCGGGTCCGTCGCCGGCGGGACGCCGGAGGGATAGAATCTGGTCCAGGGCGCGGGAAAATCTCCAGACGCGAGATCTTCGGGGCGAATGTCTGCGGGCTGAAGATCGCCGCGCGTCGTAACCATAAGCGTCTCGCCTCGTCGCCGGTCCGCGAACCCGTCAATCAAGCGCGCCATCGCCCCGGCCTTGCCCGCCGCGCCCTTATGATATAGTGGCGAGGCCGGCTTGCCTACCGCCGTCCGGCGCGCTGGCGGGTCCCGCCCACTGGAGAGCTTCGACTTGGCGCAACCCGGGAGCACGGCGCAGCCGAAGACCGCGACCGGCGCGAACGCGCCGGCGCGCCCTGACGCCGAAAAGCCGCTCAATCTGCTTCACCTCTCGACCCTCGTCGCCGTCGCCGTCCTCGTCGGCACGGAGATGGTCGGCGCGTCCTGGGCGGCCGGATGGGCGATCGGCGGCCTGCTGCAGCTCGATCCCTGGGTCGGGCGCGCCTTCGAGATCGTGTTCACCCTTATCGGCTTCGTGCTTCTCTATTTCTTCATGCGCATCGCGATTCGCCACGAGCCGATCCGCGGCTGACTTGAGAAAGGCCGGCGCGGCGTCCAGACCACAATCCGACCGTTAGGACGAGACATGACGGCCTTCGACCGTAGAACGGTGCTCAAGGCGGCCGCCGCCCTTGGCTTCGGCGCCGCAGGCTTGAGCGAGGCGGCCGCGCTCGAAGGGCTGAAGCTCGGCCCTGCGCGGCCCTTCTCCTTTGATCTCCTCAAGGAGACGGCCAGGCGCATGGCCGGCGAGGCCTATGTCCCGCCGCCGCGGCCCGCGCCCGAGATCGTCGGCAAGATCGACTACGAGGCCTGGGGCAAGATCGCCTTCGATATGGACCACGCGCTGTTCGCCGACGGTCCCGGGCGCTTTCCGGTCAGCTTCTTCCATCTCGGCATGTTCTTCCAGAAGGCCGTCGAGATGAACGTCGTCGAGGGCGGACAGGCGCGCGAGATCGTCTACGACCAGAGCTATTTCTCGATGCCGGCCGATTCGCCGGCGCGCAAGCTGCCGCAGGGGGCCGGCTTCGCCGGCCTGCGCGTCCAGGAGCCGCGCGGCGGCGCGCTCGACTGGCGCAAGAACGACTGGGTCGCCTTCCTCGGCGCGGCCTATTTCCGCTCGATCGGCGCGCTGCGGCAGTACGGGCTCTCGGCGCGCGCCGTCGCCCTCGACGTCGCCGTCGCCGGCAAGCCGGAGGAGTTCCCGGACTTCACGAAGTTTTACATCGACGGGACCGGGACGGGCGATTCGATCACCATTTACGCGCTGCTCGACGGGCCCTCGATCGCCGGCGCGTGCCGTTTCGTGATGACGCGCGCCAAGGGCGTCACGATGGACGTCGAGCAGGCGCTGTTCCTGCGCGCCGACGTCGCGCGCTTCGGCCTCGCGCCGGTCACCTCGATGTACTGGTTCTCCGAAACGAAGAAGGAGACCGGGATCGACTGGCGCCCGGAAGTGCATGATTCGGACGGGCTCGCCATGTGGACGGGCGCGGGCGAGCATATCTGGCGCCCGCTCAACAACCCGCCGCGCATCATGGCCTCGGCTTTCGCGGACGAAAACCCGCGCGGCTTCGGCCTCCTGCAGCGCGACCGCAATTTCGACCACTACCTCGACGGCGTCCATTACGAGCGCCGCCCGAGCCTCTGGGTCGAGCCGCAGGGCCCGTGGGGCGCGGGCGCGGTCGAGCTGGTCGAGATCCCGACCGACGACGAGATTCACGACAACATCGTCGCCATGTGGACGCCGGCGCGCCCGGCCCGCGCGGGCTCGGACTTCAGCCTGAAATACCGGCTCCACTGGGAGGCGGACGAGCCCTTCCCGACCGATCTCGCGCGCTGCGTGGCGACGCGCCTCGGCAACGGCGGCCAGCCGGGCCAGCCGCGTCCCAAGGGCGTGCGCAAGTTCATGGTCGAGTTCTACGGCGGCCCGCTCAAGGATCTGCCGTTCGGCGTCAAGCCCGAGCCGGTGCTGTGGGCCTCGCGCGGAACCTTCTCCTACGTCTTCACCGAGGCGGTGCCGAACGACGAACCGGGCCTGTGGCGGGCGCAATTCGACCTCACCGCCGCGCCCGGCCCCGATCCGGTCGAGATGCGGCTGTTCCTGCGGGCGGGCGAACGCATCCTGAGCGAGACCTGGATTTTCCAGTATCACGTGTTCTGACCGCCGGGCGCCTCGTCGAAATGTCGCGGGCGGCTGGCATAATGAAGGGCGAAGCGCGGCGCCGCCGCGCGTCTGACGCGGAGCCGGCTCATGCTGACGTTGATCTCCACGGCTTCGCGCCGGACCTTCGACGCCGACCTCGACTCCGACGTCCTGCCCGAAGGCGTCAACTGGATCGACGCGTTCCGCCCCGATGAGCGCGAGGCCGCCTATCTCGAACGGGCCATGAAGATCGCCGTGCCGACCTATGCGCGGCTCTCGGAGATCGAGACCTCGAGCCGGCTGTACCGCGACAAGGACCATCTCTACATGAGCCTTCCGGCGATCGTGCGCCTCTCCAGCGGCTCGCCGCAGACCTCGCCGCTCGGCTTCGTGCTCAACAAGGACCTGCTGCTGACCATCCGCTACAAGCAGATGAAGGCCTGCGAGGACCTTCATTACGCGCAGCCGGTCAACAACCGCCGCGCGGCGGACGGGCCGAGCGCGCTCATCACCTTGCTCGAGGCGATCATCGACCGCGCCGCCGACGAGCTCGAGAAGATCCACGCCGAGCTCGACTCGCTGTCGGCCTCGGTGTTCGCCGACAACCAGTCGAAGGGGCCCGAGAAGACGACGGACGACCTTCGCCGCATCATCACCCGCGTCGGGCGGGCCGGCGACCTCACCTCGAAGATCGCCGACGTGCTGCTCGGCGTCGGCCGCATGGCGCCTTTCGTCGCGACCGAGGCGGCGGACTATCTCACCGCCGACGAGCGCGCCAAGATCAAGAGCCTGTCGCGCGACATCGCCTCTCTCAACGACTACGAGACGCGCCAGACCGACAAGATCCAGTTCCTGCTCGACGCGACGCTCGGGCTCACCGGCATCGAGCAGAACGTCATCTTCCGCATCCTCACCATCGTCTCGGTGATGGTCGGCCCGCCCACCGTCGTCGCCGGCGTCTACGGCATGAACTTCAAGTACATGCCCGAGCTCGAATGGCCGTTCGGCTACGCCTTCGGCCTCGCCATGGTGTTCGTCAGCGCGCTCATCCCGTTCATATGGTTCAAGAAGCGCGGCTGGCTTTGAGCGGCGACACGGCGGGCGGGATCATCGACCGGCTGCTTTATCGCGACGCGATGATGCTTGTCGTCGACAAGCCGGCCGGCCTGCCGGCGCATCGCGGCCCGAAGGGCGGGGCCAACCTCGAGGAGACGTTCGGCGCGCTGCGCTTCGGCCTGCCGCGCGATCCGGCGCTCGCCCACCGCCTCGACAGGGACACCTCCGGCTGCCTCGTGCTCGGCCGCCACCACAAGGCGCTCGAAAAGCTCGGCCTGCTGTTCAGGCAGGGGCGCGTCGGCAAGCGCTACGTGGCGCTCGTCGAGGGCGGCCCGGCGCAGGAGGAGGGGCTCATCGACCTGCCGCTCGCGCGCCTCGATCCCTCGCGCGGCTGGCGCATGAAGGCGGACCCCTCCGGCCGGCCCGCGCAGACGCGCTGGCGCGTGATCGGGCGGGGCGAGGGCGTCAGCCTGCTCGAGCTGTCGCCGCTGACCGGGCGCACGCATCAACTGCGCGTCCATTGCGCGGCGCTGGGCTTTCCGATCGTCGGCGATCCGGTCTATGGCGCGGCAGGCGCGCATCCGTTGCAGCTGCACGCCCGCAGCGTCGAAATCCCGCTCTACAAGAACAGGGACGCGGTCAAGGTCGAGGCGCCCGTCCCGCCGCACATGCGCGCGGCGCTCGCCGACTTCGGGCTCGAGGACGCGGTCTGACCCAAGTCACCGCCCGACGTGGCGGCGCACCGCCGCCTCGACCTGCTCCTTCTCCTTCGGCGAGAGCTTGGCGAGCTCGCCGTCGAGCCAGGCGTCCTTGATCCCCGCGGCGCGCGCGAGAATGTGCCATTTCATCGCCTCGACGGGATTGCGCGGCGCCCCGCGCCCGACCGTGAGGATGCGCGCGGCCCGGTTCTGCGCCACCGGATTGTCGCGCTCGGCGGCCTTCAGGAAGAGCCGCGCCGCCGCAGCCTCGTCCTTCGCAACGCCGACGCCGTTGAACAGCATGACGGCGTATTCGACCTGGCCCGCGAGGTTGTCGGCCTTCGCCGCGCGGCCCATCCAGTAGGCGGCGCGCTCGTCGCTTTTCTCGACGCCCGATCCGTTGCGGTAGAGGATCGCCAGCGCATAGGCGGCGTCGGGATCGCCGAGCTCGGCCGCCTTCTGGAAATCGGCGGCGGCGGTCGCGAAATCGGGAATGACCGGATTGGCCTCGATCGCCAGCACGCCGAGATTGTAGAGCGCGCCGGGATGGCCCTGCGCCGCGGCCTTCTCGAACAGCTTCGTCGCGCCGTCGCGGTCCTTCTCGACGCCGTCGCCGGTCAGCTTGGCGAGGCCGAGCTTGAAGGTCGCCTGCCGGTCGCCGCGCTCGCTCGCGAGTCTGTACCAGCGCGCGGCCTCCGCCGGATCGCGGCGCACGGCGAGCCCCTGCGCGTAGAGCTCACCGACGAGGGTCATCGCCGCGGCGTCGCCGTCGTCCGCGCTGATGCGCTTCATCGCTTCGGCGAGCGCCGTGACGTAATAGCCGCGCTGGTAGGCGCCGAAGGCGAGGTCGGGCGGCGCGGGTTTGGCCGCCGCCGCCTTCGCCGCGTCGGGAGTTTTGGCGTCAGAGGTCTTGGCTTCATCTTGCGCCTGCGCCGCGCCGGCGGCGAGGGCGAAGACCAGAGAGGCCGCGAGCCGCCTAGCGCGCATTCGCGTCGATCCTCGCCCGATGCGCCGTCTCCAGCGCCTCCCGCGCCTCGCAAAGCGCGGCCGCGCCCCCACGCGGATCGCCAAAGCAGGCTTCGCCGAGAGCGACGAACTCCGCGGCGGCGCAAACGAGCGGGCCGACCTCTTCGAGCCCGTGGGCGTAGCCGACGCAGGGCACGTTGAAGATCTGCGCCCACCAGGCGACCAGCTCGAGCGTGCGCCCGGGCTCGGGCGATTCGTCCGGTCCGCCGAACATCAGATAGTCGACGCCGGCCTCGCCCGCCGACATCGCGGCGTCGCGCGTCGCGAGGGGGCCGGCGCCGACGATGCGGTCGGGCTTCAGCGCCTTCAGCGCGGCTTCGAGGTCGCCGCCCGCCACATGGCACCCGTCGGCGCCGGCGCGCAGCGCGAGCTGCGGGTCGTCCGGAACGAGGGCGGCGACGCCCCTGGCCTGCGCCGCCCCGGCGAGCGCGCGCGCTATTCTTTGCGCGGCCCGAGGCTCGCGCGTATCGGGGCGGATGAGGAGGCAGGCGACGTCGCAGGCGTCAAGCGCTTCCGCGAGCCGCGGCGCGAAGCTTTCGGCGTCGGAAATCCTTGGGGTGACGAGAAAGAAACGGGGCGTGTCTTGGAGCGTGTCTTGCGTCATGGCCTGCGCGAAAAGCCGCCCGACGAGGGCGCGAGCGCTTCTATCGCACGATCGGACGGGAAATCATTGAGCTTTTTGGCCTCCGGCGGCGATATTGAAGCCGCCTTGTCGGACCTGGTGTTCCGTGCTACCGGGCGGACCCGAGGAGAACGAAATTATGGCGAACGGAAACGGAGCGGAGCCGGCCAACGACGCCGCCCCCGCGATCAATGCGATGGCGCAATACACCAAGGATTTCTCGTTCGAGAATCCCAATGCGCCGCGCTCGCTCGGGCCGCAGGAGAAGGCCCCGAACATCCAGATTCAGGTCAACGTCAACGCCAAGCAGGTCGGCGAGACTGATTTCGAGGTGGACATCCTCCTCGAAGGCTCCGCCAAGACCGAGGCCGACACGCTGTTCAAGTTCGAGCTTGATTACGCGGGCCTGTTCCGCCTCATCAACATTCCGCCGACCGACCAGCATCCGGTCGTGATGATCGAATGCCCGCGCCTGCTGTTCCCCTTCGCGCGGCAGATCATCGCCGACGCCGTGCGCGGCGGCGGCTTCCCGCCGCTCTATATCGACCCGATCGACTTCGCGGCGCTCTATCGCCAGCGCATGACCGAAATGGCCTCGCAGCAGGACGCGCCGACGACGGCGTGAGCGACGCCTCAATCAGGGAAAGCGAGGCGCCGCGGCCATGCCCGGCGCCTTTTTCATGCGGCGCCGCCTCAGCGCAGCGCCGCCGCCTTCTTCTTCGTCGCGCGCGCCGGCGTCGCCGTCTCGCTGAACAGCTCGGCGAGCTTCTCGGTCATCACGCCGCCAAGCTCCTCGGCGTCGACGATGGTCACCGCGCGGCGGTAATAGCGCGTCACGTCATGGCCGATGCCGATGGCGATTAGCTCGACGGGCGAGCGCGTCTCGATCTGCTCGATCATCCGGCGCAGGTGCTTCTCGAGATAGTTGCCGGGATTGACCGAGAGGGTCGAATCGTCCACCGGCGCGCCGTCCGAGATCATCATCAGAATCTTGCGCTGCTCGGGCCGCGCTAGAAGACGCTTGTGCGCCCAGTCGAGCGCCTCGCCGTCGATGTTCTCCTTGAGCAGCCCCTCGCGCATCATCAGGCCGAGATGCTTGCGCGCGCGCCGCCAGGGCGCGTCGGCGGCCTTGTAGATGATATGGCGCAGATCGTTGAGCCTGCCGGGCGCGGCCGGCTTGCCCGCCTGCAGCCATGCCTCGCGCGACTGGCCGCCCTTCCAGGCCCGCGTGGTGAAGCCCAGAATCTCGACCTTGACGCCGCAGCGCTCGAGCGTGCGGGCGAGAATGTCGGCGCAGGTCGCGGCCACGGTGATCGGACGCCCGCGCATCGAGCCGGAATTGTCGATGAGCAGCGTGACCACCGTGTCGCGAAAGTCGGCGTCCTTCTCCATCTTGAAGGACAGCGGCTGCTGCGGGTCGACGATCACGCGCGGCAGGCGCGCGGGATCGAGAATCCCTTCCTCGCGGTCGAACTCCCATGAGCGGCTCTGCTGCGCCATCAGCCGGCGCTGCAGCCGGTTGGCGAGCCGGGCGACGACCGACGAAAGATTGTGCAGCTGCTTGTCGAGAAAGGCGCGCAGCCGCTCGAGCTCTTCGGGGTCGCAGAGCTCCTCGGCCGAGACGATCTCGTCGAAACGCTTGGTGAAGGCCTTGTACTCCGGGGCGCGCTGATCGGCGCGCAGCGGCGGGGGCGGGCGGCGCGGATCGGCCGCCTGCTCGGAGTCGGAGAAATCGGCCTCCTCCTCGAACTCGCCGGTCGGCGCCTCGGCGGCGTCGGCGTCGGCTTCCTCGAGCGCGTCGGCGTCCGCCTCGCTCTTCTCGAGCTCGCGCGCGTCGCCCTGCTCCTCGCGCCGGTCCTTCTCGCCTTCGACGTCGGCGTCGCCCTCGTCGGCCTCGTCGGTCGTCTCGTCCTCGTCGTCGGGATTTTCGTCGAGGCTCGCCTCGTCGAGCAATTCGAGCGAGGTCAGGAGCTTGTGGACGCCATGGCTGAACGCCCGCTGGTCTTCGACGTCGCGCAGGAGGCCGTCGAGCGCGGCGCCGGCCTTCTCCTCGATCAACGGGCGCCACAGCTCGACGAGGCGCGCGCCGTTGCGGCCGGGCTTGCGGCCGGTGAGCCGCTCGCGCACGATCAGCGACAGCGCCTCCTCGATCGGCGCGTCGGCGCGGGTCTCGGCGTCGGCGTAGCGGGCGCGCCGGAAGCGGTCGTCGAGCATGGCGTCGATATTGTCGCCGACGCCCTCCATGCGGCGCGAGCCGACCGCCTCGACGCGGGCCTGCTCCACCGCGTCGAACGCCGAACGCGCGGCGGCGGCCTGCGGCGACAGGCGCCGGTGCAGCTCGACGTTGTGGCAGGCGAGGCGCAGGGCCATGGCGTCGGCGCAGCCGCGCAGCACGGCGGCCTCGCGTGCGTCGAGCTTGCGCGGCGGCTCGGGCAGGCGCGCCTTGGCGCCGGCGCCGGACCTGATGAGGCTCGGCCGTTCGGGCGCGAACGAGACTTCGAGGCCCGGCGTGCGCGCCATGGCGCGCATGCAGGAGGCGACGGCGCGCTTGAACGGCTCTTGCAGCGCCTGCGCCTTCTGCTGCGGCTTCTGGTTTGAGCCGGACATTCGCCTTACGTCATCGCCACGTTGACGGCGCTCTCGGGAAGCTCCTTGCCGAAGCAGCGCTGGTAGAATTCGGCGACGAGCGAGCGCTCGAGCTCGTCGCATTTGTTGAGGAAGGTCACGCGGAAGGCGAAGCCGACGTCGCCGAAGATGTCGGCGTTCTCCGCCCAGGTGATGACCGTGCGCGGGCTCATCACGGTCGAGAGGTCGCCGGCGACGAAGGCGTTGCGTGTCAGATCCGCGACGCGCACCATCCTGCCGATCTGGTCGCGCCCCTCCTTGGTCTTCTGGAACTTCTTGACCTTGGCCAGCACGATGTCGACCTCTTTGTCGTGCGGCAGGTAGTTCAGCGTGGCGACGATCGACCAGCGGTCCATCTGGCCCTGGTTGATCTGCTGCGTGCCGTGATAGAGGCCGGAGGTGTCGCCAAGGCCGATGGTGTTCGTGGTCGAGAACAGGCGGAAGGCGGGATGCGGCCGGATCACCCGGCTCTGGTCGAGCAGGGTGAGGCGGCCCGAGACCTCCAGCACGCGCTGGATCACGAACATCACGTCCGGGCGCCCGGCGTCATATTCGTCGAAGCACAGCGCGATGTTGTTCTGCAGCGCCCAGGGCAGGATGCCGTCCTTGAACTCGGTGACCTGCTGTCCGTCCTTGAGGACGATGGCGTCCTTGCCGACGAGGTCGACGCGCGAGACGTGGCTGTCGAGGTTGATGCGCACGCAGGGCCAGTTGAGGCGGGCGGCGACCTGCTCGATATGGGTCGACTTGCCGGTGCCGTGATAGCCGGTGACCATCACGCGGCGGTTGTGCGCGAAGCCGGCGAGGATGGCGAGCGTCGTGTCGCGGTCGAACAGATAGTCGGGATCGAGGTCGGGCACATGCGGATCGGCCGTCGAGTAGGCCGGCGCCTCCATGTCGGTGTCGACGCCGAACGCCTGCCGGACGGAGATCTTCATGTCCGGCATGCCGGCGACGGGCGCGCCGTCCTCGAGCGTTGCGCTTTGCATTCTTCCTCCGTCGCGGCCGCGCCGCCTTCCTCTGGCCGCACCGGCCCCGCTCGCCGCCGGCGTCGCGCCGACCGGATCGGGCGCGGCCTCAGGCGCGCGTCCCCCGTCCGGCGGCCGATCGCCCTTTTGCGGCCGAAACGCCCGTCGCGTCAACGCAGCCGCGCCGAGCTGAGATATTTATAGGCGCGGATGATCTCGCGCAGCCTGTCCTCGTTCGACCGGTCGCCGCCGTTGGCGTCCGGGTGCAAACGCTTGACCAGATCCTTGTAGCGCGCCTTGACGGCGTCGGCGTCGGCGCCTTCGTCGAGCCCGAGCGTATCGAGCGCGCGCAGGGCGGCCGCGCCGAGGCGGGGCCGCTCCGGCTGCGACCGCGCGGCGCGGAAACGCGGGCCTTCTCCTGCCGGATCGAATCCGTCGTCGGCGCGAAAGCTGCGGCCGCCGCGCAGGGCGCCCATGGTCCAGGTCGGGCGATGGCCGGTCAGCGCGTCGCGCTGGTAGAGGGCGACGTCCTCGGCGCTCATGCCCGTGAAATAATTGTAGCCTGCGTTGTATTCACGCACATGGTCGAGGCAGAAGCAGAAATACTGCCCCTCGCGCAGCCGGCCCATCGGCGCGCGGTGAAGACCTGCGGCCGCGCAGCCGGGAAAGTCGCAGCGCGGCTGTCCGGGCCCCGCCTCTTCCTCCTTCGCTTCGCGCCTGACCCTGATGCGGTCGAAGATGCGGGAATTCAAATCCATGGCCGTCGCATTATGAGGTTCTTTGGAGTGGCCGCAAGCAGGGGCGCGGGGTAAACTCGCGCTACGGACAAACGTGAGCGCCGCCTTGGACGGCGCGGGAGTCGGACATGAGCAAACTTCAGCGCGCGCCGGCGGAGGAAGGTCCCGCAGCCGCCTCGATCAGGGCGAAGCTCGAGGCGGCGTTCGCTCCCGATTCCGTGGAGGTGATTGACGAATCGCACAAGCACGCCGGCCATGCGCATGTCATGGCGCATCGGCCCGGACACGCCGGCCAGACGGGCGCCACCCATTTCAAGGTCAAGGTGGTCTCGCAGGCCTTCTCCGGCAAGAGCCGGGTCGACCGCCACCGCGCGGTCAACGCCGCGCTGGCGCAGGAGCTCGACAACGGGGTTCATGCGCTGGCCATCGACGCGCGCGCGCCGGGGGAATAGGGACGCCGCGAAGGCGCTGGTGGGCCGGGCAGGACTCGAACCTGCAACCAGACCGTTATGAGCGGCCGGCTCTAACCATTGAGCTACCGGCCCGGAGCGTGGATTTTCCTCGCGCCGGAAGCCGCATTAGGCATGATTCTTCGCAAGGCGCAACGCGGCCGCGCGGCTCAGCGCGGCGCGCGTTTGGCCAAAATCCGCTGCAGCGTGCGCCGATGCATGTTGAGGCGCCTCGCCGTCTCCGAGACGTTGCGCCCGCACAATTCATAGACGCGCTGGATGTGCTCCCAGCGCACCCGGTCGGCTGACATCGGATTTTCCGGCAGCTCGGCCTTGTCGTGCTGGATCGCCATCAGCGCGTTGTAGATCTCGTCGGCGTCCGCGGGCTTGGCGAGATAGTCGAAGGCGCCTGATTTCACCGCCGTGACGGCGGTGACGATGTTGCCGTAGCCGGTCAGGATCACGCCGCGCGCCTCGGGACGCTTGGCCTTGAGCTCGGCGATCACGTCGAGGCCGTTGCCGTCGCCGAGCCGCATGTCGATCACCGCGAAGGCCGGCGGGTCGCTGGCGATCGCGGCGAGCCCCTCGGCGACCGAATCGGCGCTGCGGACCGTGAAGCCGCGGCTTTCCATGGCGCGCGTCAGGCGAGTGAGGAAAGGCTTGTCGTCGTCGACGATGAGAAGGCTGCGGTCGCCCTCGGGGACGTCCGCCGGAGCGCTTGCGCTGTCCTCGTCCATCGCCCCCGAAGCTCCTTGGTTGAGTATCCGGCCGAAGCCGCCGGGCGCGACATTAGTGCGTCCACGCGCGATCGCCAACCTCGCCTGCGACAGGATGCGCGTCGGCGCGGGTCAGGCGCCGGACCCCTCCGGCGGGCGCGGACGCGTCCCGCGCTCGAAAGCCTGGCGTCTCCACTCGACGCTGATGCGCGCGCCCGTCTCGGGCGGAGGCGCGTTCTGCGCGACGACGGTCGCGCCGGAGCGCTCGAGCAGCGTCTTGGCGATGAACAGGCCGAGGCCGAGCCCGGATCCGTCTTCCGTCTTGGCGCGCCGGTCGGTCTTCGTCGTCACATAGGGCGCGCCGATGCGGCTCGCCACCTCCGGCGAGAAGCCGGGGCCGTCGTCCTCGATGACGATGCGCGCGTTCCAGGCGTCCCAGCTCGCCTGGATGCGCACTTCCGCAGCCGCGAAGTCGATCGCGTTCTCGATGAGATTGCCGAGGCCGTAAAGGACGCCGGGGTTGCGCCGTAGGACCGGCTCGCGCCCCTCGCCGGCGGTTCTGATCGAGATATTGACGCCGAAGTCGCGTTGCGGCGCCACCACCTCCTCGAGCATGACCGTCATGGTCATCTCGTCAAGGACATTGCCTTCGTCGTCGCCGAGCGAGGTGAGCTTGCCGAGGATGCCCCGGCAACGGGCGACCTCCTGCGACAGCACCGCGACGTCGTCGGCGAGCACGCTTCCCGACGGCGCCTGCCGCTCGAGGTCCTTGACGATCAGCGTGATCGTGGCGAGAGGCGTGCCGAGCTCATGCGCCGCCGCGGCGGCGAGGCCGTCGAGCTGGGTCAGGTGCTGCTCGCGCGCGAGCACCAGCTCGGTCGCGTTCAGCGCGTCGGCGAGCTCGCTCATCTCGAGCGCGACGAGCCATGCGTAGACGGCGATGAAGGCCGCGCTGACGACATGCGCGACCCAGACGCCCGCGGAGTAGACGAACGGAAGCGTGAAGGTCTCCCCGGGCCGCCAGGGCAGGGGATAGTGGTCGAGGGTGAGGAAAGTCGCGGCGAGGATGGCGAAGGTGGTGAGGGCGGCCGTCGTCTTGCCGGACAGCGACATCGCGGACACCATGATCGGCGCGAGGAACAGCATGGAGAACGGATTCTCCATGCCGCCGGTCAGGAACAGGAGGGCCGTGAGCTGCGCGATGTCGTAGGCGAGGACCGCCGCCGCCGGCTTCTCGTTCAGGCGGTCGACGCGCCCGTAACGCACGCGCAGGGCGACGTTGAGAATCGCCGACAGCGCGATGATGGCGAGGCAGGACGCGAGCGGCAGGGAGAAGCCGAGCCCGAACGCGGTGAACAGGACCGCGGCGGCCTGGCCGCTCAGCGCCAGCCAGCGCAGCCGCACGAGCGTGTCGACGTGGAGGCGGCCCCGCACGCCGCCGCGCCCCAGATCGAAATCGCGGATCATCGGCCGTCCTCGCGATCCGTTCCCTGACGCAAGGCGCTATGACGAGGGTCGTAGTTGATGATTTCCGGCGGCACGCGCGTTCCGATTGCGTTTGACGAAGGCTCCTAGAGCTTAGCGCTTAAGCTCGGACGTCCAAACACGAAGTGCGGGATCGACGCCACATGGCTAAATAAAATGCAAATTAAACCATATGGGCAGTGGCGCGGGGCGCGCCCGCGCGCGTATTCTGCCGCCCCTTCGCCCGGGAGGCGGGGCTGGCTGCGCGCTTGAGGCGGCAGGCGATATATATTGAAAATATAAGAGAGCGGACCATGCCTCCTTTCGCTTACGAACTGCATGAAATCTCGCATTTCGCCATGGCGCCGGCGCGGGCTATGACCGACATCGCCCAGGCTTGGCTGAAGAGCCCCGCGAACCTCTTCTCCTATACGCACGTCGGCAAGAAGATGATGGCGACGGTGGAGCTGTTCGAGCGGCTGACCCGACGCTACGGCAAGCCCGGCTTCAACCTCTCGAGCACGCTCGTCGCCGGCCAGCGCGTTCCGATCGTCGAAAAGACCGTCTGGGAGCGCCCGTTCTGCCGCCTGGTGCATTTCGAGCGCCAGTTCGAAGGAAATTTCGACGGCGAGCCGCCGCGGCAGGCGAAGCTCCTCATCGTGGCGCCCCTGTCAGGCCATTACGCCACGCTGCTGCGCGGCACGGTCGACGCGTTCCTGCCCTTTCACGACGTCTACGTCACCGACTGGGCCGACGCCAAGACGCAGCCGATCTCGGCCGGACGGTTCGATCTCGACGACTACATCGACTATCTCGTCGCCATCTGCGCCCACCTCAGCAAGGAGCGCGACGGGCGCGACCTGCACACCCTTGGCGTGTGTCAGCCCGCCGTGCCGCTGTTCGCCGCCGTGGCCCTCATGGAGGGGGAGCGCAGCCCGCATTCGCCGGCGTCGATGACGCTGATGGGCGGTCCGATCGACACGCGGCGCAGCCCGACCAAGGTCAACAAGCTCGCCGAGGAGCGCGGCGTCGACTGGTTCAAGCAGCATTGCATCAGCGCGGTGCCGCTCGGCTACCGCGGCGCCGGCCGCGAGGTCTATCCCGGCTTCCTGCAGCTCGCCGGCTTCATGGGCATGAACCTCGACCGGCACGTCAACGCCCATCTCGAGCTGTTCAACCAGCTCGTCGAAGGCGACGGCGACTCGGCTGAAAAGCATCGCGAATTCTACGACGAATATCTTTCGGTGCTCGACCTCACCGCCGAATTCTACCTGCAGACCGTCGACGCCGTCTTCGTCAAGCATCTGCTGCCGCGCGGCGAGATGACCCATCGCGGCGTCAAGGTCGATCCGGCCGCGATCCGGCGCACGGCGCTCCTCACCGTCGAGGGCGAGAACGACGACATCTCCGGCGTCGGCCAGACGCTCGCCGCCCATGACCTTTGCGTCAACCTGCCCGATTCGATGAAGGCCAACTACCTTCAGGAGAAGGTCGGCCATTACGGCGTGTTCAACGGCTCGCGCTTCCGCAACCAGATCGTGCCGCGCATCCTCGAGTTCCAGGCCGCCGGCAAGACCGCGGGGCGCGCCCTTTCCGTCGTCTGAGCTTGAGGCGATGCGCCGGCCGCGCGCTTGCGCTAGGCTGGCCGCCGATGCTTCGACGTTTCTTCGCGCCAGCGCCTCCGACGCTCGACGGCGCCTTTCTCGAGATCCGCCACGACGGCGCGGTGTACCGCGTCGCCCTGCGTCGCTCACGCGCCGCGCGGCGCTTCACCCTGCGCGTGCGCGCCGGCGCTCGCGACGTGGTGCTGACCGCGCCGGCGCGGGCGAGCCTTTGCGAGGCGAAATCCTTCGTCGAGCGCCACGCGGCATGGGTCGGCGCGCGCCTGAAGCGCCTGCCGGAAGTCGTTCCTTTCGCGCCGGGGGCGCTCGTTCCCCTGCGGGGCGAGCCGCATGTCGTGGAGCTGGCTCGCCTGCCGCGCGGGCGCGGGCCGGTCATGGCGACGGCCGCCGCCGCCGGGGCGCCGCCGCGTCTGCTCGTCGGCGGCGAGGCGGAGTTCGTTCCGCGCCGCCTGCGCGACTTTCTGGTGAAGGAGGCCCGCCGCGACCTCGAGGCGGCGGTCGCGCGCCACGCGGGCCGGCTACAGGTCGTCCCGCGCCGGATCGCCCTGCGCGACACGACGAGCCGCTGGGGCTCGTGTTCGGCCGCGGGCACGCTCAACTTCTCATGGCGGCTGATTCTCGCGCCGCCCTTCGTGCTCGACTATCTCGCCGCGCACGAAGTCTCGCATCTCGTCCACATGGACCACTCGCCAGCGTTCTGGAGCGTGGTCGGCCGGCTGATCCCCGACCATGAGAAGGCGGAAGCCTGGCTGCGCGCCAACGGGACGGGCCTCCTGCGCTTCGGAGCGCAGGAGGGTTAGCCTCGCTTCAAAAAAAAAGCGCGGGACGAATCGTCCCGCGCCCGAATCGGCCGTCTGCGCGTGGAGAGGCGTTCAGCCCTCGGCGCGCTTCTTGAGAATCTCGCGCTTGACCGCGCGCGCGCCGATCGACAGCTCGTCGTCGCCGGCCTTCGTCAGGAAGGCGTCGATGCCGCCGCGATGCTCGACCGAGCGCAGCGAGGCCGCGGCGACGCGGAAGCGCAGCTTGCGCTGCAGCACGTCGGACAGGAGCGTTACATTGACGAGGTTCGGCAGGAAACGCGTCCGCGTCTTGTGATTGGAGTGGCTGACCAGATTGCCGGTCTGCACGGCCTTGCCGGTCAGTTCGCAACGGCGGGACATCGTTCTATCCTCTTCAGACTTCAAGCGCGGCGGGCTCGCGGCCCTGGCGGGCGCGGCGCATCCTTCATGCGGCGCGGCGGTGAAGCCGCAGCAGATAGCGCTCCGCCCGCGCCGCGTCAAGATCGGAGCCCGTTCCGCGCGCCGGCCATAAGGTTAAAGGCGCTTTAACCCGCCGCCGCTAGTTTGCGCAAGCCTGGCGGCTTCGGCCGCAGGCGAAGCTCAACTCTCTGCGGGGGCGAGATGCGGACGACGACTAGCATGACGGCGCTCGACGTCGTTCCCGAGCGGCTCAAGGCCTTCGCCGCGCGCCGCGGCGCCGAGCTTTCGGGCCTTTGCGTGGTCGGCGCGCTCGCCGCCGTCGTCGTCGCGCTGGCGTCCTGGTCGGTCGAGGATCCGAGCTTCAACCACGCCACCTCGGGGCCGGTGCGCAACCTGCTCGGCGCGCCCGGCGCGGTCGCCGCCGATCTCCTGATGCAGATGTTCGGCGTCGCAGTCGTCGCGGTGCTCGCGCCGCCGGCGTTCTGGGCGCTGCGCCTTCTCACCGCGCGCCGGCTGGAGCGTCCCGCCGCGCGGATCGGCCTTTGGGCTGCGGGCGGCGTGCTGTGCGCCGGCGTCGCCGCCTTCCTGCCGCCGACGGCGCGCTGGCCGCTGCCGACGGGGCTCGGCGGCGTCTTCGGCGACGCGCTCGCGGCGATTCCGCGCGCGCTCTTCGGCGGCTTTCAGCTCGGCCTGTCGATCGTCGCGATCATCTTCGCCGCCGGCGCCGTCCTCGCGCTGTCGGCGAGCGTCACCCTGCGCGACCGCTTCGAGGAGGACGACGACGAAGAGGGGGGCGAACCCGTCCGCCGCGCCGACGCGGAGGAGGACGCCGGCCCCGGCTTCGCCATGGTGGCGCTGGGCGCGGCGCTGCACGGCGTCCTGACGCTCAAGGGCGCGATCGCCCGCCAGATCGCCAAGCGCCGCGCCGCGCGCGCGCCGGCCGAGCGTCCGGCGCCCTGGAAGACGGCGCCGCAATTCGCGCTGCGCGACTTCGACCCGCCCTTCGCCGCCTTCGACTTCTCCGGCGACGAGAAGGGACGCGGCCCGGCGCAGCCTTTCGACCTGCGCGGCGTCGAGCCGGACGAGGACGACCAGCCGATTTCCGAGCCGAGCTTCGACGCCACCGCCTACGCCCCGCCTGCGGCCAGAGCCGCCGCGCGGCGCGGCAAGGACGCGCCGGCGCCTTCCGCTCCCTCGCAGGCTGAAGAGGAGCCCGACGAGGACGAGATCTTCGCGCCCGAGCCGGTTCGCGCGCCGCCGCGCGCGCCGGAGCCCGCGCGCGCCTTCGTGACGCCGGCGGCCGAGCCCGTGCGTCCGTCTGCGCGCGCCCGCGCCGAGGCCGCCTCGCGCGGGCGGCCGCCGCGCGGCGCCTATGAGCTTCCCCCGCTCGCCATGCTGGCCGAGCCGAAGCGGCTTCCCAACGGGCAATTGTCCGAGGACGCGCTGTCGCAGAACGCCCGCCTGCTCGAAGGCGTGCTCGAGGATTTCGGCGTCAAGGGCGAGATCATCAACGTGCGGCCCGGACCTGTTGTGACGCTCTACGAGCTCGAGCCCGCGCCGGGCATCAAGAGCAGCCGCGTCATCGGCCTCGCCGACGACATCGCCCGCTCGATGTCGGCGATCTCGGCCCGCGTCGCCGTCGTGCAGGGCCGCAACGCCATCGGCGTCGAACTGCCGAACCAGCGGCGCGAGACGGTGTTCCTGCGCGAGCTTCTGGGCTCGGAGGATTTCGAGCAGTCGAAGCATCGCCTCGCCATCGCGCTCGGCAAGACGATCGGCGGCGAGCCGATCATCGTCGATCTCGCGCGCATGCCGCATCTGCTCGTCGCCGGCACCACCGGCTCCGGCAAGTCGGTCGCCATCAACACCATGATTCTGTCGCTGCTCTACCGGCTGAAGCCGGAGGAGTGCCGCCTCATCATGGTCGATCCCAAGATGCTCGAGCTCTCCGTCTACGACGGCATTCCGCATCTCCTCACGCCCGTCGTCACCGATCCGAAGAAGGCGGTGGTCGCGCTCAAATGGGCGGTGCGCGAGATGGAGGACCGCTACAAGAAGATGTCGAAGCTCGGGGTTCGCAACATCGACGGCTTCAACGCCCGCGTCGCCGAGGCGGCGGCGCGCGGCGAGACGCTGATGCGCACGGTGCAGACCGGCTACGACCGGGAGACCGGCGAGGCGGTCTACGAGCACGAGCCGATGGACCTCTCGCCGCTGCCCTTCATCGTCGTCATCGTCGACGAGATGGCCGACCTGATGATGGTCGCCGGCAAGGACATCGAGGGCGCGATCCAGCGCCTCGCGCAGATGGCCCGCGCCGCCGGCATCCACCTCATCATGGCGACGCAGCGCCCTTCGGTCGACGTCATCACCGGCACGATCAAGGCCAATTTCCCGACGCGCATCTCCTTCCAGGTGACCTCGAAGATCGACAGCCGCACGATCCTCGGCGAGCAGGGCGCCGAGCAGCTGCTAGGGCAGGGCGACATGCTCTACATGGCCGGCGGCGGGCGCATCTCGCGCGTGCACGGCCCGTTCGTGTCGGACGGCGAGGTCGAGCGCATCGTCGGCCATCTCAAGATGCAGGGCGAGCCGCAGTATCTCGAAGCCATAACGAGCGAGGACGAGCCGGGCGAGGCGGAGGAGGGAGGCGGATCGCCGGGGAGCATGGACGCCGAGGAGCAGGGCGACCTCTACGACCGCGCCGTCGCCATCGTGCTGCGCGACCGCAAATGCTCGACGAGCTACATCCAGCGGCGCCTGTCTGTCGGCTACAACAAGGCGGCCTCGCTCGTCGAGCGCATGGAGCAGGAGGGCGTCGTCGGCGCGCCGAACCATTCGGGCAAGCGCGCGATCCTCGTCGGCGGCGGCGTCGACCGCGGCGCCTTCGACCTCGCCGCCGAAGGGTAGGCGCGGGCCGACGGAGGCCATTCCGATATTGTCGCCCCTCTTCGCCGGATCATGACGGACGGCGGGCTCGCCCTGCTTCAGCCGACGCTTGTCGCCTCGTCGGCGTCCACCTTCGACTTCAGCCTGACGGGGCGCAGCAGAAACATCGGCACGTGATCGCCCATGCCGACGACCGGCGCGTCGTCCTCCTCGCGCCCGCGTCGGCGGTCGCGGGGGGGCTCGCGATAGTCCTCGCGCGGAGCCGGGCGGGCGGGCGCGCGGCCCGAAGCGCCGGAAGCGGGCGAACTCGAATCACGCGACGAATCACGCGGCCTGGCTTCGGGCGCCCGATTTTCGGGAGACTTTGCGGCCCGCGGCTCGGCCTCTTCGCGACGTTCGCGCCGGCGGCTTTTCGGCTCGGCTTTCGCGTCCTCTCGCCTTTCGCCGCGGCGGCGGCGTCCGCCGTCCCCGTCGCGCGCGCTTTCCCCGCCTTCGGGAAGTTCAGTCAGGGCGGCCCCTTCGAGGTAATCGATCTTGCGGCTGATCAGCCGCTCGATATCGGCGAGATGCTTCTCGTCTCCCGAAGTGACGATGGAGATGGCGACGCCGCTCTTGCCGGCGCGGCCGGTGCGCCCGATGCGGTGCACATAGTCCTCGGCGTGGGTCGGCACGTCGAAGTTGAAGACGTGGCTGACGTCGGGAATGTCGAGGCCGCGCGCCGCGACGTCCGAGCACACGATCAGCGCCACCTCGCCGGACTTGAAGGCGTCGAGGGAGGCCATGCGCGCCCGCTGGTCCATGTCGCCGTGCAGGGCGCCGGCCGAGAAGCCATGCTTCTGCAGCGATTTGTGCAGCAGCGCCACGTCGCGCTTGCGGTTGCAGAAGATGATCGCGTTCTTGAAGTCGGCCGCCTCGCGGATCAGACGGCGCAGCGTCTGGCGCTTGTCGGCGCCGCCATGCGAGGCGACGAGGCTCTGGGCGATGGTCGAGGCGGTGGTGGCGGCGCGCGCCACCTCGACGCGGGCCGGATTGTGCAGGAAGGTCTCGGTCAGCCGCGTGATCTCGGGCGGCATGGTCGCCGAGAAGAACAGGGTCTGGCGCGTGAACGGCACAAGCTTGCAGATGCGCTCGATGTCGGGGATGAAGCCCATGTCGAGCATGCGGTCGGCCTCGTCGATGACGAGAATCTCGATGCCCGTCAGCAGCAGCTTGCCGCGCTCGGCGAAGTCGAGGAGACGTCCGGGCGTGGCGATCAGCACGTCGGCGCCGCGGGTGATCTTCGCCTCCTGGTCGGCGAAGGAGACGCCGCCGATCAGCAGGGCGACGTTGAGCTTGTGGTTCACGCCGTAGCGGATGAAGCTCTCCTCGACCTGCGCGGCGAGCTCGCGCGTCGGCTCGAGGATGAGCGTGCGCGGCATCCTGGCGCGGGCGCGGCCCTGCTCGAGGCGTGAAAGCATCGGGAGGGTGAAGGCGGCCGTCTTGCCGGTGCCCGTCTGGGCGATGCCAAGGACGTCCCGCCCGGCGAGGGCGAAGGGGATGGCCTGCGCCTGAATCGGCGTCGGCGTCGTATAACCGGTCGCTTCGACCGCCTGCAGCACTTTGGCGCTCAGGCCAAGTTCCTCAAAAGTCATTTCTATCCTGAAACGGGCCTTGCGCCCTGCGACTGCGCGCCGCGCCCAACGGGCGACGGCGCGGATGAGCCTTCGGGACCACCGCCCTGCAAGGCTCGGAACGGACTGGCTTTTCGCCGAACTTACAGGCTCGCGCGGTCCAAAGGAATTTCAGGAGCCGCAACCTGACGTCCATTTATTCCGGCGCGGCCGCGCCGGAACGTAAGGCGATATCAGGTCTTCTCTTGCATCAAAACGACGCGCGAAGCAACGCAATTGCGCCGCATGCGCCGGATTTACGAGATAAATCGTCGTTTCTCTGGAAAGCGACGCGGATCTGCTTGAAACGCAGGCGGATCGGGCGCGAAGGTCTAGAGACGCTCGCGCAGCGCCGCCCAGAATCTGCGCCGATCCGAGCGCCGCAACACGTCGATCGCGACGATCTTGTCGATCCTGTCGGCGTCGAGAAGGCGCAGGAGGTCGCCGGCGCTCGAAACCTGCGCGCCGTCGACGCCAAGCACGATGTCGCCGGTCAGCAGGCCGGCGTGGTCGGCGGGGCTGTCCTTCTCGACCTGGCTCACGACGGCGCCGCGCGTCTGCTCGAGGCCGAGGCGTAGCGCGATCCGGCGCGGCAGCGCGATCGTGCCCGCGCCGACGCCGAGATACGCGCGCCGCACGCGCCCGTGCATGACGAGCTCGCCGAGCACGAATCGCGCGGTGTTCGCCGCCACCGCGAAGCAGATGCCCTGCGCGCCGGCGATGATCGCCGTATTGATCCCGACCACCTCGCCGCTCGAGGCGACGAGCGGGCCGCCGGAGTTGCCGGGGTTGAGCGCGGCGTCGGTCTGGATGACGTCGTCGATCATGCGTCCGTTGGTCGAGCGCAGCGAGCGCCCGAGCGCCGAGACGACGCCGGCCGTCACGCTCATGTCGAAGCCGAGCGGATTGCCGATGGCGACCGCGATCTCGCCCGGCCTGAGGCGCTTCGAATCGCCGAGGCGCGCCGCCGGCAGCGTGACGTTCTCGTCGACGCGCACGAGCGCGAGGTCGGTGTCGGGGTCGTCGCCGAGCACGCGGCCGGACAGCGTGCGCCCGTCGAGCGTCAGGACGCTCGCGCGCCGCGCGCCGCCGACCACATGGCTGTTCGTGAGGATGAGCCCGTCGGGCGAGACGATCACGCCCGAGCCCGAGCCGCCGCGCCGCTCGCCATGGCTGACGTCGAGGCGCACGACGCTCGGACCGACTTCCTCGACGATCCGGGTCACGCGGCGCGAGTAGGCGTCGAGCAGGCCGTCGTCGGCCGGGGCGGACGTCGGCGCGACGGGAGCGAGGCCCGCCTCTTCGGCGTCGTCGCGGGCTTCGTCAAGAACGTGGGAAGAATAGAACTCCATATGCGGAAACCTTCGGAGGATTTCCACGCATATGGGGACGGGACGACGAAGTTAAAGGGAAGACGATGCGGCGTCGTCAGAGCGTCGCGGCGGCGAGGCGGCGGGATTTCGCCAGCACGATATTGTCGAGGAATTGCCGCGCGCTGTTCGCCCAGGTGAAGCTCGACGCGTGATTTAGAGCCTTTTCGCGCGGGATGTCGAGCGCCCTGAGGCACGCCGCGCGCAGGTCCGCGTCGAGCGCGCCGGCGCCGCTCGTTCCGATCACGTCGAGGGGCCCGGCGACGGGAAGCGCAGCGACGGGCAGGCCGCAGGCCATCGCCTCGACCAGCACCATGCCGAACGTGTCGGTGCGGCTTGGAAACACCAGCGCGTCGCTGGCGGCGTAATAGGAGGCGAGCTCGGCGGGGGACTTCGCGCCCACGAAGCGCGCGGCCGGGAAGGCGGCCTCGAGCCCCTTGCGCGAAGGGCCGTCGCCGACGACGAGCTTCGAGCCCGGAAGGTCGAGCGCGAGGAACGCCTCGATGTTCTTCTCGGGAGCGAGCCGCCCGGCGTAGAGGAAGAGCGGCCGCGGCAGGTCGAGCTTGCGCGCCTTGTCCGGCGAGAACAGCCGGTGGTCGACGCCGCGCGACCAGTGCATCAGCCGCTCGAAGCCGCGCCTCCTGAGGTCTGAGGCGACCGAGGCGGTCGCCACCATGACGCCCGCGCCGGAATTGTGGAAGCGCCGCAGTACGGCGTAGGTGACCGCCGCGGGCAGCCTGATGCGCGTCTCGATATATTCGGGAAAGCGCGTGTGGTAGCTCGTCGTGAAGGTCTTGCCCTCGCGCAGGCAGTAGCGGCGCGCCGCGAAGCCGATCGGGCCTTCCGTGGCGATATGGATGTGGTCGATCGGCGCGTCGGCGAGCCGCTTTCTGATCGAGGCGGCGCTGGCGAAGGCGAGCCTGATCTCCTCATAGGTCGGCAGCGGCGCCGAGGCGAAGCCCTGCGGCGTCAGGAACTCGACCTCCGCGCCGAACTCGCGCAGCGCGGTCGACACCGATTCGAGCGAGCGCACCACCCCGTTGACCTGCGGCTTCCAGGCGTCCGTGGCGATGAGGATGCGCATCAGGCGGCCGCCCGGCGCGCGCCGCGCGCCGCGTGGGCCGCCCGTTCGGCGGCGGTCGCCTGCCAGCGCAGGATTTCGAGCCGCCCGTCCGCATGTTCGGCGACGGCGGTGCAGGATTCGACGAAATCGCCCGTGTTCACGTAAAGCACGCCGTCGATGTCGCGGATGGCCGCGTGATGGATGTGGCCGCAGACGATCCCGTCCGCGTGGGCGCGCCGCGCCGCGTCGGCCAGCGCGACCTCGTAGTCGCCGATGAAGCTGACCGCATTCTTGACCTTGAGCTTGGCCCAGGACGACAGCGACCAGTAGGGAAATCCCAGCCAGCGCCGCGCCTTGTTGAACCAGCGGTTCAGCGTCAGCGCCGTCTCATACGCCCAGTCGCCGAGGAAAGCGAGCCAGCGGGCGTGCTGGACGACGACGTCGAACTGGTCGCCATGCAGCACGAGGAGACGCTTGCCGTCGGCGGTGACGTGCGTCGCCCGGTCGGCCACCTCGACGCCGCCGAAGAAGGCGCCGACGAAATCGCGCGCGAACTCGTCGTGGTTGCCGGGGGCGAAGACGATCCTGACGCCCTTGCGCGCCTGCCGCAGCAGCTTCTGCACGACGTCGTTGTGCGACTGCGGCCAGTACCAGCCTTTCTTGAGGCGCCATCCGTCGATGATGTCGCCGACGAGGTAGATCTGCTCCGCCTCATTGTGCTTCAGGAAGTCGAGCAGGAGCTCGGCCTGGCAGCCCTTCGTTCCGAGATGGACGTCGGAAAGAAACAGCGTGCGGTAACGGACCGGATCATGCGCCTCGCTCACGCGCTCGTCCTTCGCTGCAGGCTCGTTCATGGCCGAAGCTAAATCAGATTCTCGTAACCGTTGGATGACGCCGCCGAGCGGCTTCGCTTGCGTCGCCGGCGCATCGTTCGTTATAAAAAACGCATTCCCGGATTCCGTCGAACGGCGTCCGGAAGGCGGTCGAGCGACGGGCGGGCGAATGGGCGTCGAGGGACGGGACAAGGTCAAGGCCCTCGAGGCCGGCGCGCTCGCCCTGTCCGGGCAGCTCGGCAAGACCGTGCAGCGCCTGCGCAAGGCCTATAATCTCTCGCTGTCCGAGCTCTCCGAGCATTCGGGCGTGGCGAAGTCGATCATCAGCCAGATCGAGCGCAACGAGACCAATCCGACGCTCGCCACGATCTGGCGCCTCTCGCAGGCGCTCGACGTGTCGATCGAGCGCGTTCTTCAGGCGAACGACGACGAGCCCTTCCTCGAGAAGACCGCGCGGCACGACACGCCGCTGCTCGTCTCCGACGACGGCCGCTGCCGCCTGTCGATCATCGGCTGGATCAAGACCGTCGAATGGCTGCAATGGTACGAATTCTGCGCCGAGCCCGGCGGCGTGCTGGAGTCCGAGGCGCATCAGCGCGGCTCGGTGGAGAGTCTTTCGCTGCTCGACGGCGAGCTTGAGGTCGAGGTCGCGGGCGTGGTCGAGCGCGTGCGCGCCGGCGAGACGCTGCGCTACCGCTGCGACCGGCCGCACCTGATCCGCAACGCCTCGAACGCCCCGGCCACCGCGCTGATGGTCTGCATTCTCAAAGCCGCGGCGATGGAGTGACGCGGGCGGCCGGCCCGGCGGGGCCGCTCGCGGACGCCGGAGCCCCGACGCAGGGTTGGAGCGACGGTCCGGCGCTCGCCCTCGTCGCCTTCCTCCTGTTCCTGCCGCTCGGGCTGCACCTTCCCTATTTTCCCGTCTGGCTCGCCGCCCGCGGCCTGTCGCAGGCGGAAATCGCCGCCGCGCTGGCGACGCCGCTCGTCCTGCGCGTCCTCGCGACGCCGCTCGTCGCCCATTTCGCCGACCGGCGCGGCGTCGGGCTCGCGCTTTTCTGCTGCGCGCTGGCGCTGACCGGCGCCTATCTGCAGCTCTTCGCGGCGCGCGGCTTCGCGCCCGTCTTTTTCGGAGCGGTCGTCGTCTCGCTCGCCATGGGCTCCATGCCGGCGCTCGCCGACGCGCTGACGATCTCGACGATCCGCCTCGCCGAGGCGGAAGGCGGACGCGCTCCGGCCTACGGCCATGTGCGCGTGTGGACCTCGATCGGCGTGCTCCTCGTCATGCTCGCGGCCGGCGGGCTCGCGCGCGCCTTTCCGGGCGAGCGGCTCATTCTGCCGCTGATCGGCCTTTCCGGCTTCACGCTGCTCGCCGGCGCTTTCGCGGCGGCGCGCCTCAACCGGCCGCACGCCCTTGGCGCGCGCAAGGGAGGGCGGCTGACGGAGGACACGGCGCGCCTGCGGCTCGCCGTCACGGTGATCGCGGCGGCTTCGCTGATCCAGGCGAGCCACGCGCAGGTCTACGCCTTCGGCACCCTCGAATGGCGCGCCGCCGGCCTGTCCGCAGGAGCGATCGGCCTCGCCTGGGCGATCGGCGTCGCCTCAGAGAGCGTGCTGTTCCTCGCCGCCGGCCGGCTGTTCCGCTCGCCGCGCTGCGCCGTCGCACTTTTGCTCGCCGGCGCCGCGGGCGGGGCGCTGCGCTGGACGGCGATGAGCTTCAGCCCGCCGGGCGCGCTCGTCATCGCCCTGCAGACGCTGCACGCGCTGAGCTTCGGCGCGACGACCGTCGGCGCCGTGCTGTTGCTCGGAAGCCTGTCCTCGCCGACCCATCGCGCGCGCATGCAGGGCTGGCTCGCTTCGGCGTCGGCGCTCAGCCTCGCCGCGGCGACCTTCGCGGCGGGCGCGCTGACCTCCGCCTTTGGCGCGCGCGCCTATCTGGCGATGGCCGGGCTCGCCGCGGCGGGAGGGGCGGCGGCGCTGGTCGCGAGCCGACTCAAGGCGCGGCTGCCGCCGGCCGGCGCGCCGGAGCGCTATTCGGCGGCGGCGTCGTAGAGCTTGAGCTTCGGCGGCTCGCGCCGGACGCCCCGATGGTCGCGCGCGATGAAAGTGTAGACCGCCGGCGTCACGAACAGGGTGAACAGCGTGCCGACGCTCATGCCCGACGCGATGACCGCGCCGATGGCGAACCTGCTGCGCGCGCCGGCTCCTTCGGCGAGGATCAGCGGGATCATGCCGACGACCATCGCCGCCGTCGTCATCAGGATCGGACGCAGGCGCACGGCGGCGGCGTGCTCGATCGCCTCGCGCCGGCTCATGCCCTCCTCGACCTGCAGCGCGTTGGCGAACTCCACCATCAGGATGCCGTGCTTGGCGATCAGGCCGATCAGCGTCACGAGCCCGATCTGCGAATAGATGTTCATGCTCGCCGCGCCGACGACGCCGAGGATGTTGAGCGGCAGGAGCGCGCCGAACATCGAGGTCGGCAGCGCGATCAGGATGATGAACGGATCGCGGAAGCTCTCGAACTGGGCCGCCAGCACGAGGAAGATGACGATGAGCGCGAAGACGAAGGTCACGAGCAGCGTGTCGCCTTCCTTCACATATTGTCGGCTCTCGCCTTGATAATCGACGGTGAAGCCGGCGGGCAGGATCTCCTTGGCCTTGGCCTGCAGGAAGGCGATCGCCTCGCCCATGGTGCGGCCGGGGAAAGGCACCCCCTGCAGCGTCGCGGAATTGAGCTGCTGGAAGGTCGGCAGGCCGTTCGGCTGCACGCTGTTCTCGACCGTGGCGATCGAGGCGAGCGGGGTCAGTTCGCCGCTCGCCGTGCGCACCTGGTAGCGGGTCAGCCAGTCCGGCGTCAGGCGGAAGTCGCGCGGAACCTGGGCGATGACCTCGTAGCTGCGCCCGTTCATGTTGAAGCGGTTGATGTAATTGCCGCCGAGCAGGGTCGCGAGCGAGGAGCCGATCTCGGCCATGTTGAGGCCGAGGCGGTTCGCCTTGTCGGCGTCGATCTTGAGCTCGATCTGCGGCAGGTCGAAGCGCAGGTCCGTGTCGGTGAAGATGAACATGCCGCTGTCGCGCGCCGCCGCCTGCAGCTTCTCCATGGATTCGACGATCTCGCGGTAGTCGCCGAGCGAGCGGATCACGAACTGGATCGGCGGCCCGCCCGTCGAGCCGGGCAGGGCGGGCGGCGCGAAGGCGAGGATTTGCGCGCCGGTCGCCCGCGCGAGCTTGGGCTGCAGGTCGGCGAGCACGCTCGCCTGGCTGCGCGTCCGCTTGTCCCACGGCTTCAGGATGACGCCGCCGAACGCCTGCGAGGCGCCGTCCGAGCCGTTGATGAGGAAGACGTGGTCCTTTTCGGGGATCGCGTCGGCGGCCGTCTGGACCTGCGCCGTCGCGTGCTCGAGATAGTCGAGATTGGCGTATTGCGGCGCCTTGACGAGCGCGAAGATCGCGCCCTGGTCTTCTTCCGGCGCGAGCTCGCGCGGCGTCGTCATGAACATCAGCGCGGTCAGGACCAGCGTTCCGGCGAGGACGAGCAGCGTCAGCGCGCGAAAATTCAGGCTGCGGCGCAGGAGCGAGAGGTAGCCCCGGCGCAGCCGCGCGAAGACGCGGTCGATGAGGGCGGCGAAGCCGCGCCCTTCGGCCGGCGGCGGCTTGAGCAAAAAGGCGCACATCATCGGCGAGAGGGTGAGCGCGATCAGCCCCGACACGACGACGGCGCCCGCCAGCGTGAAGGCGAATTCGCGGAACAGCGCGCCGGTCAGCCCCGAGACGAAGCCGATCGGGGCGTAGACGGCGGCGAGCGTGATGGTCATCGAGACGACCGGGCCGGCGATCTCGCGCGCCCCGCGCAGCGCCGCCTCGCGCGGCGCCTGGCCCTCCTCAATGTGGCGATAGATGTTCTCGACCACGACGATGGCGTCGTCGACGACGAGGCCGATCGCCAGCACGAGCGCGAGCAGGGTGAGGAGGTTGATCGAATAGCCGAGCGCCAGCAGGAAGATCATCACCCCGATCAGCGACAGCGGGATGGTCACGACCGGCACGATGGTCGCGCGCAGGCTGCCGAGGAACAGGAAGATCACCGCAATGACGACGAGCGCGGCCTCGAGCAGCGTCTTCTCGACCTCGAAGATCGAGGCGCGGATGAAGTCCGTCGCGTCATAGGCGATCGCCGCGTCGAGGCCGACCGGAAGCTGCGCCTTGAGCTCGGGGAAGGCCGCGCGCACGTTGTTGATGACGTCGAGCGGATTGGCGGTCGGCGTCGCGTAGACGCCGACGAACACCGCCTTCAGCCCGTCGAACATCGACGAGGAGTCGGCCGAGGAGGGGCCGAGCTCGACGTCGGCGACGGCGCCGAGGCGGATCAGCGCGTCGCCTTTCGCGGCCACGACGAGATTGGCGAAGGCCTTGGCCGAATCGAGCGAGGTCTGCGCGTTGATGCCGGTCTGGACGAAGTCGCCCTTGATCTGGCCGGCGGCGGACACGAAATTGTTGGCCGCCAGCGCCGTCCGCACGTCGTTCGGCGTGACGCCGCGCGCGGCCATCTTGTTCGGGTCGAGCCAGACGCGCATGGCGAAGGTCTGCCCGCCGAGGATTTCGGCGTTGGCGACGCCCTCGATGGTCTGCAGCTTCGGCTGCACGACGCGGGTCAGGTAGTCCGTGATCTGCGAGGGCGTCATGACCTTCGAATTGAAGGACATGTAGAGCAGGGCGTTCGATTCGCCGGTCTGCTTGACGACGCTCGGGTCGAGCGCCTCGCGCGGGAGCTGGTATTTGACCTGGTTGATCTTCGAGAGCACGTCGGCGACGGCGCGGTCGGCGTCGGCGTTGAGCAGCAGGTTGAGCGTGACGATCGAGACGTTCTGGCGCGAGTTGGTGACCAGCGTGTCGACGCCCTCGGCGCTCGCGACCGCCTGCGCGATCGGGGTGGTGATGAAGCCCTTGACGACGTCGGCGTTGGCGCCGGGATAGCTGGTCGTCACGGTGATCGTCGTCGAGGACAGCTCCGGATATTGCCGCACCTGCAGCCTGAAGGCCGCGTAGGAGCCGGTGAGCAGGATCAGCAGGCTGACGACGCTTGCAAGGACCGGGCGGCGGATGAAAATATCCGTGAACGACATTTCATTCCTTTGGACGGATGGGCTGCGGCGTCAGCGCCGATTTGCGGTCGACGAACACTGAATCTCCCGCCGCGACCTTGATCTGGCCTTCGCTCACCACGAGCTCGCCGGGCTTCACCCCGTCGAGCGCGGCGACGTCCGCCCCGCGCGCCTCGCCGAGCCGCACGAAGCGCCGCTCGAGCTTCATCTTCGCGTCGGCGCCGGGCGTCGCGGGCGCGGCCTGCGCGGCTCCGGCGGGAGGATCAAGCGGAACCGCGACGAACACGCTGTCTCCGTAGAGCGAATAAGTGACGGCGGTGCGCGGGACGACGACCACGGCGGCGGGCTCGCCGGCCTCCACCACTGCGTTGGCGAACATTCCCGGCAGCAGCGCCTTGTCCCTGTTCTCGAACAGGCCGCGCACGAGCACGTTGCGGCTCTCGGCCGCGACGCGGGCGTCGATCGTCTCGATCTTGCCGCGGAAGACGCGTCCTGGATGGGAGTCGACCTCGACGTCGATCGTCTGGCCGGGCTTCAGCCTGTCGAGCCACTGCTCAGGGGCCGGAAAGTCGACGTAGATGGGGTCGAGCTGCTGCAGCGTCACGAGGCTCGCGCCGGGCGAGACATATTGTCCGACGTCGATCTTGCGGATGCCGAGCCGGCCGGCGAAAGGCGCGGCGATCTGTTTCTGGGTGATGATCGCGCGCACCCGCTCGACCGCGGCGGCGGCCTGGTCGCGGGCCGCTTCGGCGGCGTCGAAGCTCGCCTTCGTCGTATTGCCGGAATCGGTGAGCTGGCGCTGGCGCGCGAGCGCGAGCTCGGCGTTCTTCATCACCGCCAGGTTGCTCTTGAGCTCCGCCTGCTCGACGAAATTGTCGATCTCGAACAGGGGGGCGCCCTTGGCCACGTCCTCGCCGGAGCGGGCCGGCGTCGCGACCACCACGCCGCCGACCTGCGGCGAGACGTCGACCCCCTGATAGGCGCGAAAGCTGCCGATCGCCGGCAGGCGCGGAGTCCACGTCTCGAGCCGGGCGGGGACGACGGCGACCGTCGTCGGCGCGGCGTCGGCCTGGGCGATGAACTGGCGGATCATCGCCGGCTTCACGATGAACTGGAAATAGCCGAGGCCGCCGGCGAGGCCGGCGAGAACCAGAAAGACGAGGCTTAAGACGATCGCGCGTTTCAAGGGCCTGACCGGAGTGCGTCGCATGAACGTTCCGGCGCGAGCTGGAACGAGACGCGTGCAGAGGGCGTCGAGTCGGGCGCCATGAACCAGTCCCACGTGGCCTTTGCGTCTGAAGCCGGGCCGCCGCGACGATCGGCGTCCGGCTCGTGAATGGCGCTCAACGCCGAGATAATCACTTTGACCCGCCCGGTAAAGACGGCGCCGCAGCGCAGAAAGAGACAACTTTTAAGGATTTGATAAGAAGACGCAAGAAATGCGCGCGGCCGTCTCGTGATACGCTCATCGCGGGAGACTGGATCGTCCGTCTCCCTTTCACATCGCCGGCGCGCATTTGCGCCGGCCGCTTCGTGCCCTGTCTAACCGGGGAGCATAAAAATGCATTGGAAACATCGGTTTTTCAGTATCTTCGCTTTGCTCGCCGCCAGCGCGGCTCCTGTCGCCGCCTGCGACATTCCCGCCGCGACGGTCGGCAGAATTCAGGGCAAGCTCGCGTCCGTCGTCACGCGTCCGGACGCCAACGGCGGCATCTTCAAGCCGAACCGCATGTGGTCGGCGATCGTCGACCGCAAGGGCGAACTGTGCTCGATCGTCAGCGTCGGCGACGCCTGGCCGGGCAGCCGCGCCATCGCCATCGCCAAGGCGGCTACGGCCAACGACTTCAGCAACGACGCGCTGGCGCTCTCGACCGCCAATCTCTACGCCGCGACGCAGCCCGGCGGCTCCCTCTACGGGCTGAACAACTCCAATCCCTTCAATCCCGACTATCTCGTCCAGACGGGGACGGGCGGCGATCCCGCGATCGGCAAGACCCCCGGCGGAATCATCACTTTCGGCGGCGGGCTCGCGCTCTATGGCGGCGGCAAGGTGATCGGCGGCCTCGGCGTCAGCGGCGACAGCTCCTGCGCCGACCACGCCATCGCCTGGCGCATGCGCAAGCTCGCAGGCTATGACCATATTCCGGCCGGAGCGGGGCTCAACGGCACCGACAACATCGTATACGCCAAAGCTGGATCCGCGCCGACCGGGTTCGAGCAGCCGCACTGCTTCCCGAGCGACATCACGCCCTGAAAAAAGCGCGTCTTCCCCGAGGGGAAGACGCGCCCCTGGCGAAACGCCGGGAGACCGGTCAGCGCTTGACCGCGTCCGCAGCCTTGCGGCCGGCGTCCTTGACGTCGCCGATCATCTGGCGGGCGGCGCCCTCGGCCTTGTCGGCCTTGCCTTCCGCGACGAGGCGGTCGCTTCCGGTCGCGTTGCCGATCGTCTCCTTGACCGCGCCCTTCACCTTCTCGGCCGCGCCCTTGATATGCTCCTTGTCCACCATGCGTCGCTCCTCTCGATGGGATGCGCGGCGAACGGCGCCGGCCGAGAAAGGTTCCTCGCGGACGCGCCCCCGGCGCCGACCGCGCCGCCGCGTTGACGAAGCCTGCCCAAACTGGTCTACATCCGCCGCCTCGCGCCGTCCTCCGACGGCGCGACGCGTCAGTTTGCGGGCAGGGCGAATAGACATGAGGCTGGCGGAGCCATTCGAAAACGCGTTGCGCTACCAGGAGCTGATCCGCGCCGTCGTGCGCCGCGAGCTCGCCGTGCGCTTCCGCGGCTCGATCCTTGGCTGGCTCTGGGCGATTTTCGGCCCGCTCATCATGCTCAGCGCCTATACGGTGGTGTTCTCCAGCGCCGTCGGCGTGCCGAACTCGGCGAAGAACCTCGGCGTCGGCGGCTACGCGCTGTCGATCTTCGCCGGCCTCATCGTCTTCAACCTGTTCAGCGAGATCGCCTACCGCTCCCCGGCGATGCTGCACGAGCAGGCCTCGCTCATCAAGAAATCGATCTTCCCGAGCGAGACGCTGGCCTGGACCGCCGTCATCCGCGGCTCGGTCTACGCGCTGATCAGCCTCGCCGTGCTGCTCGTCTTCAAGCTCGCGGCGACCTGGTCGCTGCCGGCGACGACGCTGCTCATCCCGCTTGTCGCCGCTCCCTTCTTCCTGCTGCTGCTCGGCCTCGCCTGGTTCCTGATGGCGCTCGGCTCGTTCACGCGCGACGTCGCGCATCTGATGATCTCGATCGTCCCGGTGTTCATGTTCGCGACGCCGATCTTCTATTCGATCCAGGACGTGCCGCCTCATTTGCGCCTTTACGTGCATTTAAATCCGATCGGCAACTATGTTGAGCTGACCCGCGACCTGCTCATCGCCGGCAGGATTCCGGACGCCGCGCTTTATCTTGGGACTGTCGCCGCCTCGCTCTTCATGTTCTACTTCGGTTATCGCTTCTTCACGCAGTACAAGGCCGTTTTCGTCGATGTCATCTGAAACCGTCATCACTTGCGAGCACGTCGGCAAGGCGTTTCAGCTGTATCTGCACCGTAACGACCAGCTCAAGCAGACCCTGTTCGGCCGCTGGAGGCGCTTCCACCATCAGCACTGGGTGCTGCGCGACGTCAGCTTCAAGGTCGCCCGCGGCGAGCGGGTCGGGATCATCGGCCGCAACGGCGCCGGCAAGACGACCCTTCTGCAGATCATCTGCGGCATCACCAAGCCGACCGTCGGCGAGGTCGAGGTCAAGGGGCGCGTCGCGCCGATCCTCGCGCTCGGCTCGGGCTTCGACCACGAGCTGACCGGCCGCGAGAACGCCCTCATCGGCGGCGCCATCCTCGGCGTGAAGCGCAAGCTGATCGAGGAGCGCCTGCCGCTCGTCGAGGCCTTCGCCGACATCGGCGAGTTCTTTTATCAGCCGCTCAAGATGTATTCGACCGGCATGGCGGCGCGGCTCGCCTTCGCCGTCTGCGCCTACGCCGACGCCGACATCCTCATCGTCGACGAGGCGCTGTCGGTCGGCGACGCGGCGTTCCAGGCGAAATGCGACGCCTTCATCCAGGACTTCGCCAAGCGCGGAACCATCCTCGTCGTCTCGCACGACCTGACCATGCTGTCGCATCTGTGCGACCGCGTGGTGTGGATCGAGGACGGCGCCGTGCGCGACGTCGGCCCCTCGCAGGACGTGGTCGAGGACTATCGCGACGCGATCGAGGGCAGGGCCAAGGTCGCGCAGGCGGCGTCCGCCTGACGCCGCGACGCGCCGGCGCTCACCCTGCGAGCGTCTCCTCCAGCATGATGCGCGTCGAGCGCAGCGCGCAGATGAAGGCCTGCGACAGCGGCGACGGATGGTCGGCTTCGCAGGCGAACAGCGCCTGCGCCTGCGCCGGATCGGCGACGAGATCGCCGATCAGCGTCTCGTCGCTGGCTCGCGCGAGCGGGCAGCCGACGCACATCGACCGGTCGAGGCAGCGTTCGCACAGACGCATAACGCTGTCGAAGGCGGGCGCGAGAAGGCCGCAGTCGCTGCGCTCGAGCGCGCAGTAGAGGCTGGGCTGAGCGGGGAGGCCGCCGTCGCGGGCCGCGCGCCAGCTTCGCGCGGCTTCTGTGACGACGGCGCGCAGACGATCGGCGCGAGGCGCGCTGGCGAGATCTTGCATTCGCTTGCGTCCAAGGCGGCTGCGGCGTCCGCCCGAAAGCCGCAGATTTTCCGGATCGAGCGGACGCGCAAAACAAAGGATATGGAGCAAGAGCCCGGTCGAGGCCGGGCGCAAGGCGCTCCCAGAGCCTGAGCCTCGCACGTAACGGCGATGGACGCAACAACAATCTATTGAATTAGTAGAATTATAATCGGCGCTCGACCGGTCTCCTATCCAGGCGCTCCGGCCGGCGCGGCCGCCTCGGCGACCGCCGGAAATTCGGCGTTGAGCCGCAGGATCAGGATGACGGCGACGATGATCTCGAAGGCGATGGCGCCGGCCACGGCCCAGATCAGCGCCGGATTCTCGCGCACGAGCGATTCCGAGCCGACGAGAAAGGCGATGTGCAGCAGCGGCAGGACGAGGATGGTCGAGACGGTCGCCGCCGCGCCGCGTCCCGTCGCCGCGGCGACGCTCAGCACCAGCCCGATCGCGAACAGCGTGTGGCTGAAGGCGAGCAGGGGGATGAGGAAGCGCTTGGCCGCCTCGCTCATCCATTCCGCATAGCCGCGCTGGTCCCAGTTCGGATTGGGGCGCGCGCCCAGGAACTCGCCGAGCGGCAGTTCGAACACGCCGCGCCAGTCGCGCTTGGGCAGGCCGCCGGCGCCCTGCATGTCGACGGGAATGGCGTATTGCTCGAAATTGGCGTTGCGCATCGAGGTCGCGCCGGCCGGCAGCGTCTGGATCGAGCCGTGGTTCAGCGCGATCACGACGCCCGTCTCGTTGCGGCGAAACTCGGCCTCGTCGGCGTTGATGATCTGCTCCTCGTCCTTCTCGGCCGAATGCTGGTGGATGAACATGCCGGCGGCGACGTCGGCCGTCTTCCAGCGGCGGAAGAAGATCGTCCGCGCGCCCTTGTCGAAGGTGTAGAAATGCGCCGGCTCGAGCATGCGGTGATTGAGCGAGTTGCGGATGACGTGGATCACGTCGTGCATCTGGCCGACGTAGGACGGCGCGAAATAGCAGGAGAGCGCGTAGCCCGCGGCGACCCCGCCGAGCGCGACGATCGCCGCCGGCTTGCAGATCGCCCAGACCGAAAGGCGCATCGAATAGAGCACCGCGATCATGCCTTCCGAGGCCATGCGCGAGAATTCGAGCGCGACGGCGACGCTGACGGCGAGCGGCAGGGCGAGGAACATCGCCGTCGGCAGCGTGCCGAGCAGCGCCGGCCACAGGAGGCCGCCGCGCACCGCCGCCGCCGGCAGGGTCTGGAACAACGAGGTCATCACCAGCGGCACGCACAGGAGCGCTTCGAACAGAAGCGCCGCGAGAGCGATGCGCCTGGCGAAATAGCGGGTGAGCAGCGGCGGCATGCGTGCGCCTTCAGCCTGCGGCGCGGCGACGCCCTGCGCCGCAGGCGCAAGGCGCGCGGCGTTTCACGAGCGCGAGGAGGCCGCAAGGCGCGCCTGCGCCTTGCGGGCGTAGTCGAGCCACGCCGCGTCGAACACGCGGCGCTTGGGGAGCGACACGGCGCCGGCCCAATGAGCGAAGAAGATGCGGTTCTTCGCGCCGTCGAGCGGCAGGCCGTCGGCGTCGAAGGTCACGTCCTGCGCCTTGTAGAAGCTCTCGTCCGAGGCGCCTTCGACGCGCTCGGCGAGCGAGGCGATCTTGAGGCCGCGCCGGTGCGTCACGAAATTGGACAGCGGCTGGGCGAACAGCATGCCGTGCTTGCGCACATCGTGGAAGATCGCCTCGTCCTGGTCGATCACCTCGAAGAAATGCTGAAGCGCCAGGATCTTGTTCGAGGTGATGAAGAAGCCGTCGTTGAACAGGCGCACGTCCTTGAGGAAATCATATTTGTCGCGGCGCCTGTTGTAGACATATTCCTCGCTGGTCGAGGCCATGATGAAGTCGGCCGCGCCCGGCTCTAGGCGGCCGAACAGCTCGGCGACGTCGCGGAAAAGGACGGTGTCGACGTCGATGTAGAGCACCTCGTCGAGCGGCAGCGCGAGCGACATGAACTTGCGCAGCCGCCGCCGGTGTCCGGGAAAGAGCGGGTAAAGCCGGCTCGCGAGCCTGTCGAGCTCGCGCGAGTCCTCGGTCACGAGATGGACGCCGTAGATCTCGCAGGCGCGCCGCGTCAGCGACAGGTTGTCGTCATAGGGAATGAGATAGAGAGGCGTCGAGGAGCTCGTCTCCTTGTAGCTCTCGAGGAAGGGCAGCAGCCAGTCGGCGATCTTGTCGTTGGCGACGACGGCTACGCCCCGCGCCGGAGCGGCCTGCGCCCGCGCCGCCTTCCGTTCCGTCCCCTCGGCCGCCAATTCTGTCGTCGGATCGGTCACGCGAAGTCCCGGTTTGGCGCGCCGGACGAGCCCAGTCTGCGCGCGGCCTCAAGCCAAAACGCGGCCCTCATAGCGCACGGCGCGGATGAAGTAAAATCGCGCCGGCGGCCGATAGGCATCGGCTTCGAGAAGCTCTATGAGGTCGGCGATGAGCGAATTTCCGCCAAAGGACGCCGCCGCGATCGATCAGGCCGAGGCCGCGCCCCCGCGCCCGCTCGCCGGCGCCTGCGTTCTCATCGTCCATCCCGCCTGGCACTCCTGCGGCAGCCATCAGGTGTTCGTCTCGCAGGCGGCCGCCTATCGGGCGCTCGGGGCGCGCGTCGTCACCCTCGCGCTCGCCGACTCGCCGGGCTCCGTCGCCGGCTCGGGCGCGCAAAAGGCCTATGACGCCGCGACCCGAGACCTCCTCGCCGACCGGCGCTTCTATTCCGGGATGCCGCTCGGCCGCGTGGCGCGGCCCTCCTTCCTCGGCGCCGCGCAGGCCTGGCTGCACGGCGACTTCGCCCGCATCCTCGTCGAGAGCGCGCGGCTCGCGCCGATCCCGGACGGGCTCGAGGAGGAGGAGCGCATCGACCTCGTCCATTGCAATCATTTCTTCTGCATGCCGGCCGCCGTCGAGATCCGGCGCCGGCGCGGCGCGCCGATCGTCGCCGACACGCACGACCTGCAGGCGCGCCAGTACGCGCTGCGCAACGAGCGCGGCTGGACGCTGCCGCCCGCCGCGCGCTTCGACGACATGCTCGCCGTCGAGCTCGCCGAGCTCGCCCGGGCCGACGCGCTGATCCACCTCAACGACGAGGAGGCGGCGAGCTTCAGGATGCTGCTGCCGCAAAACCGCCACGAGCTGATCTATCCCGCCGTGGCGCCGACCCCGGCCGGATGCGGCGGAGGCGACCTGATCCTCGTCGCCAGCGCCAACTACGCCAATTACCTCAGCGTCGAATGGCTCCTCGAGGAGGTCATGCCGCGCGCCGGCGACGTCGAGATCAGGATCCTCGGCAACATCGACCGCGAGGCGCGCGCCCGCGCTCCCGCGCTGGCGCGCCGCTTCGAGCGCTTCTTCCTCGGCCGCGTCGACGACCTCGGGGCGGCTTACGCCAGCGCCCGCGCCGTGCTGCTGCCGACGACGCAGGGACACGGAATCTCGATCAAGACCATCGAGGCGATGTCCTGCGGTGCGCCGCTCGTCGCGACGCCGCACGCCTTCCGCGGCATGCGGCTCGATCCCGCTTCGCTCGGCAATGTGACGCTCGCCTCCGACGCCGCGAGCTTCGCCGCGGCGCTGCGGCGCGCGCAGGCGGCGGCCTCTGGAGCGGACGAGGATCGCGCCGCGGCGCCGACGCGGCGCGCTTACGAGGCGCATTTCTCCTTTCCGGCCTATCGCGACGCGCTTTGGCGCCTCGCCGCCTGCGTCATGCCGGCTCGCGCAAGCATATAAAGACTTGCTTATGTCTTTATTGCATTGGGCCGGCGACGCTGTTATAGGAGGCGGCGAAGAATTGCGGAGCGCGCCATGACCCATGCCCCGAACGACTACGCCGTCGCCGACATCTCCCTCGCCGGCTGGGGCCGCCGCGAGCTCGACATCGCCGAGACCGAGATGCCCGGCCTGATGGCGCTGCGGGCGGAGTTCGGCCCGAGCCAGCCGCTGAAGGGCGCGCGCATCGCCGGCTCGCTGCACATGACGATCCAGACGGCGGCGCTGATCGAGACGCTGAAGGCGCTCGGCGCCGACATCCGCTGGGCCTCCTGCAACATCTACTCGACGCAGGACCACGCGGCCGCCGCGATCGCCGCCGCCGGCGTTCCCGTCTTCGCGCGCAAGGGCGAGAGCCTCGTCGACTACTGGGAGTACACCCACAAGATCTTCGAGTGGGACGACGGCGGCGCGCCGAACCTCATCCTCGACGACGGCGGCGACGCCACCATGCTCGTGCATCTCGGCCTGCGCGCCGAGCAGGGCGATACGGCCTTCCTCGACAAGGCCTCGAACGAAGAAGAGGAAGTGCTGTTCGCGGCGATCAAGCGCCGCCTCGCCTCGAGCCCGGGCGTCTATACGAAATACGCGCAGGCCATCAAGGGCGTCTCCGAGGAGACGACGACCGGGGTGCATCGCCTCTATCTGATGGAGAAGGAGGGCAAGCTCCTCTGGCCGGCGATCAACGTCAACGACTCGGTCACCAAGTCGAAATTCGACAATCTCTACGGCTGCCGCGAGTCGCTCGTCGACGGCATCCGCCGCGGCACCGACGTGATGATGGCCGGCAAGGTGGCGATGGTCGCCGGCTTCGGCGACGTCGGCAAGGGCTCGGCCGCCTCGCTGCGCAACGCCGGCGCGCGTGTGCTCGTGTCCGAGGTCGATCCGATCTGCGCCCTGCAGGCGGCGATGGAGGGCTATGAGGTCACGACCATGGAGGACGCCGCGCCGCGCGCCGACATCTTCGTGACCGCGACCGGCAACGTCGACGTCATCACGCTCGACCATATGCGGGCGATGAAGGACCGCGCCATCGTCTGCAACATCGGCCATTTCGACTCCGAGATCCAGGTCGCCGGCCTGCGCAACTTCAAGTGGGAGAACGTCAAGCCGCAGGTCGACGAGATCGAGTTCCCCGACGGCAAGCGCATCATTCTCCTGTCCGAGGGCCGGCTCGTGAACCTCGGCAACGCCACCGGCCACCCGTCCTTCGTGATGTCGGCCTCCTTCGCCAACCAGACGCTGGCGCAGATGGAGCTGTGGGCGAAGCAGGGCGAGCTCGAGCGCAAGGTCTACACGCTGCCGAAGCGCCTCGACGAGAAGGTCGCGGCGCTGCACCTCGGCAAGATCGGCGTCAAGCTGACGCAGCTTTCGGCCGAGCAGGCGAGCTACCTCGGCCTGCCGCAGGAAGGGCCGTTCAAGCCGGACCATTACCGCTACTGAGGCTTGAGATTTTCCATCGGGAAAGGCCGTCCGCAAGAGCGGCCTTTTTGTTGACGGCGCGGATTTCTCCATGCTTCTCCGTCGCTCATTTCTGTTCCGATGCTATAGGCTGACCCAAATCCGTCCGCGGAGACCGAGAGTCGATCCGCAAGGCGTTCGTCGAGCCATAACGGCGCCGGGAGAAAACATGTCGCAAACGCGCTCGCCCCTCCATCGCTGGGCTCGGGCCAGCCTCTCCTTCGCGCTCGCCGCGGCGCTCGCCGCAGCTCCCGCGCTCGCCGAGGCGCAGAGCGGGGCGGCCTCGCCCCCGGCCGAACCCTCGCCCCCAGCCGAATCCGCGCCGCCCGCCGCGCCTGAACCCGCGCCCCCGTCTTCCGCGACTCCCGCCGCGCCTGCGTCCTCCGCCGCCCCGCAAGAGCCGGCGCCAGCCGCTGACGCCCCTTCGGCGCCCGCGGCTCCGGCGACAGCCGCCGCGCCGGCGGCTCCTGACCAGTCACGCTTCAGTCACGACGAGCTCCTGAAGCTGGTCGCGCCGATCGCCCTTTATCCCGACCCGCTGCTCGCCCAGCTGTTTCCCGCGAGCGCCTATCCGCTGCAGATCGTCGAGGCGCAGCGCTGGCTCGACAAGAACAAGGCGGCGGTCAAGAAGAAGGATTTCTCCGGCGTCGACAAGAAGACGTGGGATCCCTCGGTCAAGGCGCTCGCGCGCTTTCCCGACGTCATCGCCAAGCTCAACGCCGATCTGACCTGGACCGGCGACCTCGGCGACGCGATCGTCAACCAGCCGCAGGACGTCGCGGCCGCGATCCAGGAATTGCGCGCGAGGGCCGAGAAGTCCGGAGCGCTCAAGACGACGCCGCAGCACACCGTCAAGCGGGTGACCTCGACGGCGCCGACCGGCGAACAGACCGACATCGTCATCATGCCGACGGATCCTTCGACGATCTACGTCCCGACCTATGATCCGGGCCTCGTCTACGGCGAGACGTCGATCGTCGCGCCTCTCGTCACCTTCGGCGCCGGCGTCGCGCTCGGCGCGCTCGCCACGGGGGCGTACTGGAACTGGCGGAGCGGGGCGATCTATCCGCCCGTGTGGGGCGGCTATCCGGGCTGGCGACCGCCCTATCCGGGCTGGCGGCCGGGCATGCCTCCGCCCCCCGGCGGCTTCCCGCCCGGCCAGCCGCCGGGCGGTCCGGGCGGCCCGTGGCGCCCGGGCGGCGATTATCGTCCGGGGCAGGGCAACAAGCCGGGAATTGGCCGGCCGGGCGGCCCCGGCGGCGTCGGCAGGCCCGGAGGGCCGGGCGGCGTCGGCGGTCCGGGTGGAATCGGAAAGCCCGGGGGACCGGGCGGCGTCGGTGGTCCGGGTGGCGTTGGCAAGCCCGGAGGACCGGGAGGCGTAGGCAAACCCGGCGCCGGCAGACCGGGCGCAGGCAAGCCTTCTCGTCCCGGCGGCGGCGCAAGGCCCGGAGCGCGGCCTGGAACTCGTCCCGTCGGCGCGAGGCCGGCTGCGCGTCCCGCGGGGCGGCCTTCGCCGGGCCCGGCCATGCGTCCCGGCGGCGGCCGAGGCGGCGGCTACGCCGGCCCTCGCGCCGGCGGCTATCCGGGCGGCGGGCGTCCGGCTTACGCCGGCGGCGGCCGGGGCGGATTCCACGGCGGAGGCGGTGGGCGAGGCGGATATCACGGCGGCGGAGGCCGCGGCGGATATCACGGCGGGGGCGGCCGGGGCGGCGGGCGTCGTTCAGACATGCGCCTCAAGCACGACATCGTCCTGCTCGGACGCCTGAACGACGGGCTGGGCTTCTACCGCTTCGTCTACAACGGCGGGCGCGTCGCCTACGTCGGCGTCATGGCGCAGGAAGTCGAGACGGTCATGCCGGAGGCCGTCACGCGCGGCGCGGACGGCTATCTGCGCGTGTCCTACGAGCGGCTCGGAGCGCCGTTCGAGACCTATGAGCGGTGGGTCGCGAACGGATCGCATCTGCCGGACGTAAGGCGGCGCGGCGCAAGCTACTGAGCGGGCGCGATCTTCAGGGTCGCGCCGAAGCGCTTGACGACTGAAGGCTCGCCCTCCCACGGGCGCCACAGCTTCAGGGAGATCGTCGTCGTCCCGGCCTCGCGCGGGCGGATCGTCCAGATGGCTTCGCCGCCCGCCCCGACCATGCCCGACTTCGCGGTGAACGGGCCCTGTTCGACCTCGACCAGCTCGGCGTCGAAGGGCTCCAGCGTCCAGGAATAGCCGGTCGAGGGATTTTCCGGCAGGCGCAGCACGATCGCCGAGCCGACGCGCGCGGGAACCTCGCCGCCGTCGTCGGCCTCGGTCATGATCTTCTGGCCGTATCTCTCGCCCGTGCGCGCGGCGGGCGCGAGGAAGAAGATCGCCGCCAGCGCGCCGATCGCCGACGCGGCGACGCTCAGGCTGACGTATTTGCGTTTCATCGCGCGAGCATAGCAGACCGTGCGACGCGCGTCAGACTTTGCTCGGAACCGTCTGGAAAATCGTTCCCATCCTGAAGAGCCGCGGACGCGGCGTCTCGAAGGACGACGAAACAGTCTCTCAGACGCCGCCCATCGCGCACACGATCTTCCATTCTTCGTCCGTCACCGGCTGGACGGAGAGGCGCGACTGCTTCACGAGCGCCATCTCCTCGAGGCGCGGCTCGTCTCTGATCGCCTTGAGCGCGACGGGCGTCTTCAACGGCTTCACCGCGGCGAAGTCGACCATGCCGAAGCGTCCGCTCTCGTCGGAAGGGTCGGGATAATAGGGCTTGACGACCTTGACGATCCCGACGATCTCCTTGCCCTCGTTGGAGTGGTAGAAGAACGCCCGCTCGCCGACCTTCATCGCCATCAGGTTGAGCTTGGCCGAATGGTTGCGCACGCCGTTCCAGAACGTGCCCTTTTCGCCCGCCGCGACCTGCTGGTCCCACGACCATTTCGACGGCTCGCTCTTCACCAGCCAATGCGCCATGCGTCCGCCTCCCGCGCGGCTCGACCGCAAGCTGCGCCGTGGGACTATAGCGCCTCAACCTTCCGGTTTCGAGGGTCGGGCGAGCAGCTCGGCGATGGCCTCGTCGACGCCGACGCGCTCGGCGAGCACCGCGTCGACGGCGGCGGAGATCGGCATGTCCACCTCGGCCGCCCGCGCGAGGTCGAGCATCACGCCGCAGGTGAAGGCGCCTTCCGCGAGCCCCGTCTTCTCCGTCGCCTCCTCGACGCTCGCGCCTTCGCCGAGGGCGAAGCCGAAGGAGAAATTGCGCGACATCGCCGAGCCGCAGGTGAGCACGAGGTCGCCGAGGCCCGAAAGGCCGGCGAGCGTCGCCGGCTCGGCGTCATAAGCGCGCCCGAAGCGCGACAGCTCGGCGAAGCCGCGGGCGACGAGCGCCGCCCCCGCGCTGGCGCCGAGGCCGCGTCCGGCGGCGACGCCGCTCGCGATGGCGAGCACGTTCTTGGCCGCGCCGCCGATCTCGACGCCGCGCACGTCGCTCGACGAGTAGACCCGGAAGGTCGGGCCGGCGATCATCGCCGCGAGCGCTGCGGCGACCACGCCGTCGCGGGCGGCGAGCGTCACCGCGGTCGGCAGGCCGTGCGCGACGTCCCTGGCGAAGCTCGGGCCGGACAGGATCGCCGCAGGGGAGCGCGGCATGACCTCGTTGACGATCTCCGTGACGAAGCGGCCCGTGCCGCGCTCGATGCCCTTGGCGCAGACGACGACGGGCGGCGCGCCCTCGACGAGGGGGGCGATCGCCGTCAGCGTCTCGCGCAGCGCCTGCGTCGGGACGGCGGCGAGGATGACGTCGGCCTTCGCGGCGGCGGCGGGATCGGCTGTCGGCGCGACGTTGGAGAGCAGCGGCACGCCGGGCAGGCGGCGCGCGTTGACGCCGGTCGCCGCCATCTCGACGACATGCCCGGGATCACGCGCGCAGAGCAGCACGCGCGCGTCCTCGCCGCGCGCGGCGAGATTGGCGAGCGCCGTGCCCCAGGCGCCTGCTCCCAGCACCGCCACGACGCGAATAGCCATTCTCGTTCCGCTCCGACTCGCCTCAACGCTCTAGATGCCGCCAAACGCCGTCGACCGGCAAGGGCGGCGCGGCTATGGTCGCGCCCGGTCACGGGACTTTTTCCAGGGGATTCGTCCATGCAGGCGGAATCGGGCGGCCCGCCCCCGGGGCGCATCGGCGTGCGCGTCTATTATGAGGACACCGATTTCTCCGGCGTCGTCTACCACGCCTCCTACCTGCGCTTCCTCGAGCGCGGACGCACCGAGTTCCTGCGCGCGCGGGGCGTCGGCCATCGCGAGCTGTTCGAGGCGGGGGCCGGCGTTCACTTCGCCGTGCGGGCGATGACCATCGACTTCCGTCGCCCGGCGCTCATGGACGACCTGCTCGAGATCGAGACGGCGCTGGAGGCGGTCGGCGGCGCCTCCATCGACATGCGCCAGATGGTTTTTCGCGGGGGAGAGGCGCTCGTTTGCGCGAACGTGCGGGTCGCAGTCGTCGCGGGAGGGCGCGCGGCGCGCCTGCCGGAGGATTTGCGGCGCAGGCTTTCGGGGACCGGCTAACCGGGCGTTAACCGAGTTCGCCGCTAGATGCGGGAAGGCGCGCCGCGCATAAGCCGCAGAAATGACCGATTCGCGGGCCAGAAGTCAGGCTTGCGCACTGACTTGACCCAAGGCTGGCGCTTTTGGCGCCTTAGGGCCGACAAGGACGAAATTTCAATGAATCCTGCCGATATCGCGGCGACCGGCGCCGCCGCCGCCGGCCTCGCGCCGGGCTCCGAGATCACTTTGTGGTCGATGTTCTGGTCGGCGCATATCGTCGTCAAGATCGTCATGATCGGCCTGCTCGCCGCCTCGGTGTGGTGCTGGGCGATCGTCGTCAACAAGGTGCTGCAGCTGCGCCGCACGCAGAAGGCGATGAACCAGTTCGAGGACGCCTTCTGGTCGGGCGCCTCGCTCGACGACCTCTACCAGACGGTCTCGCAGCGTCCCGCCCCGGGCACGGCCACCCTGTTCGTCGCGGCGATGCGCGAATGGCGCCGCTCCGCCTCGACGGCCGCGCATTCCTCCTTCATGGGCCTGCAGGCGCGCATCGAGAAGGTGCTCGACGTCTCCATCGCGCGCGAGGTCGAGAAGCTCGAATCCAATCTCCTCGTGCTGGCGACGGTCGCCTCGGCGAGCCCCTTCATCGGCCTGTTCGGCACGGTCTGGGGCATCATGAGCTCGTTCCGCTCGATCGCCGCCTCGCGCAACACCTCGCTCGCCGTCGTCGCGCCGGGCATCGCCGAGGCGCTGTTCGCCACGGCGATCGGCCTCTTCGCCGCCATTCCGGCGCTGATCGCCTACAACAAGCTGCAGGGCGACGTCGCCAAGAAGCAGGCGCAGCTCGAAGGCTTCGCAGACGAGTTCTCCTCGATCCTGTCGCGGCAGATCGACCAGCGCGCCGCGCACGACCAGGCCGCCTGAACGGCGAAGCGGAAGGAGCGATCCCATGGCGATGGCGACGATGGCGAGCCGCAAGAGCGGACGCGGACGGCGCGGCGCGCCGCGCGCCCGACCCCTCGTTGACCGCAACAAGACGCCGGTCATCGACGTCATGGGGGTGCTGCGCCACATCGTCATGGTGGCCGCGCCCCTGCTCGCGACCGGCGTGCCGATCGACCTGCCGCAGACCAAGGCGGCCGCGCTCAACATCGAGCAGAAGCCGCTCTCCGTCGCCGTCGACGACAAGGGCGCGATCTTCGTCATGGACGAGCCGGTGGAGGCGGGCAAGCTCGCCGACAAGCTCAGGGAGATCGCCAAGGCCGGCGCCGACGAGCGCATCTACGTGCGCGGCGCCAATCAGGTGAACTACGGCAAGATCGCCGAGGTGATGTCGATCATCACGGGCGCGGGATTCAAGAAGGTCGCGCTCGTCACCGATCCGAGCAAGTCCTGACGGCGATGTCCCTGCGCGACGCCATGTCCCTGCGCGAGGCTCCCGGCGCGGCGGTCTCGGGCGCCGCGCATCTGGCGCTGCTGGCGGCGATGCTGTGGTCGTTCTCGGGCGCCGCAAGCGTCGAGGACGCGCAGGAAGCCATCCCGATCGAGACGCTGACCGCCTCGCAGTTCAACGAGATCATGAAGGGCGAGAAGACGGGCAAGCTCAGCCAGACGCCGCGCCTGCGGGCCGAGAAGCGCGCCGAGGCTTCCGAGCCCAAGCCCGTCTCGGCGCTTGCGCCCGGGAAGATCGACGTCCCCACGCCGCCGCCGCGCGGCAAGCCGGTCGAGGACCCCGGCCACGCCGAAGAGGCGAAGCCTGCGCCTGCGCCGACGCCGCCGGAGCGGCCGGTCGAAACGGCGAAGCTCGAGGCGAAGCCCGAGCCGAAGGCGGAAGCGAAGCCGGAGCCCGTCAATCCGGACGCCGAGGCGCTGGACAAGAAGCCTGTTCCAAAGCCGAAGGTCGAGGCGAAAAAGCCCGTCGAGCCGCCGAAGAAGCCCGAGCCTAAATTCAAGCCGGACGAGGTCGCGAAGCTTCTCGCCGAGAAGAAGCCCGACGAGCCGAAGCCCGATCAGAAGCCCGCGCCGAAGCCGCGGTCGGGCGAGGCCGACGCCGATCCCTCGCAGAAGTTCGACGTCGGCGCGATCAGCCGCCTTCTCAACAAGGACGCGCCGCAGCGCAAGGCGGCGACCGGGCGCGACCTCGCGCAGACGGCTTCGCTCGGCGCGCCCAACGCCAGCGCGGCGCGGATGGCGCCGTCGCTGTGGGCGCAGCTCGACGGCCTGCTGCAGGACCAGTACCGCCATTGCTGGACTTTCGTCGGCCTCGCCGGGCAGGAGAAATATGTGCCGCAGATCCGCGTGCAGCTGGCGCAGGACGGCTCGCTCGTCGGCCAGCCCGAGCTTCTCAACCCGCCGCCGGACCCGAACCTGCGCAGCCTCGCCGAAAGCGCGCTGCGCGCGACGCGGCGCTGCAATCCGCTGCGCATTCCCGCGCAGTTCCAGCCCTATTACGAGCAATGGAAGGGCCGGATCGTCCGCTTCGATCCTGAGGACATGCTTTGAACGAGCCTGAATTCATCGTTTCGCGCCGCGCCGTCGCGTTGGCCCTCCTTTGCGCCTGCGCCGCGGCGCCTCTGGCGACGCTCCTGCCGCCTCTCCCCGCCGCGCGCGCGCAGGACCGCGTGCTCGACGTGCGGCGCGGCGACTTCACGCCGGTCGTCATCGCGGTCGCCCCGTTCGGCGGCGACGCCGGTCCGGCGGCGCAGGTCAGCGGCGTCATCGTCAACAATTTCAAGCGCTCGACCTTCCTGTCGCCGCTCGATCCGGCGAGCTTCGCCGGGACGAGCCTCAATCCCGACCAGACGCCGGACATGGCGCCGTGGCGCGCGCTCAACGCGCAGTTTCTCGTCACCGGGCGCAGCAAGCGCAACCCCGACGGGCGCCTGCAGACCGAGTTCCGCCTGTGGGACGTCGCGACGGGCCAGCAGACGGCTGGCCAGCAATATGTGACCGATCCGAACAACGTCCGCCGCGTCGCGCATATCATCTCGGACGCGATCTTCACCCGCGTCACGGGGGAAGGCGGCTTCTTCGACACGCGCGTCGTCTTCGTCGACGAGACGGGGCCGGCGGAGCGCCGGCGCAAGCGCCTCGCCATCATGGACCAGGACGGCGCGAACGTACGCTACCTCTCGCGCGGCGACGACCTCGTGGTGACGCCGCGCTTCTCGCCGTCCTCGCAGGACGTCACCTACATGTCGTTCGGCTCGGCCGATCCGAAGGTGCTGCTGCTCAACATCGAGACGGGCCAGCGCGAGGTCGTCGGCAATTTTCCCGGCATGACCTTCGCGCCGCGCTTCTCGCCGGACGGGCAGCGCATCGTCATGTCGCTGGCGCAGGGCGCGGCGACCAACCTCTACGCCATGGACGTCAGGTCGCGCACCACGACGCGGCTCACCGATTCCGGGGCCATCGACACCTCGCCGTCCTATTCGCCCGACGGGACGAAGATCGTCTTCGAATCCGACCGCGGCGGCACGCAGCAGCTTTACGTGATGCCTGCGGGCGGCGGCGGAACGCCGCAGCGCATCTCCTTCGGCGAGGGGCGCTATTCGACTCCGGTCTGGTCGCCCAAGGGCGACTTCATCGCCTTCACCAAGCAGAAGGGCTCGACCTTCGCCATCGGCGTCATGCGGCCGGACGGCTCGGGCGAGCGCATCCTGACCGAAGGCTTCCACAACGAAGGGCCGACCTGGGCGCCGAACGGGCTGTTCCTGATGTTCTTCCGCGACCCCGGCGGCTCGAGCGGCCCGAAGCTCTACATGATGGACGTGTTCGGCCGCAACGAATTCACCGTGCCGACGCCGAGCTACGCCTCCGACCCGACCTGGAGCCCGCTGCTCAACTGAGCGGGCGCCGGAGCGCTCAGGCGCGCACGTTCACTCGAAAGACTCTTCCGCCGCGTTACGCGGCCGGTTCAGCCGCGAATGACGCAGCGGCGACGGCGGGGGGCGCACGCCGGGCCGTATGTCCGGAGGCTGGTCGAGGGCGGCGACCGCGTTTTCCGACGGCGAATTGAGGTCGGCGTCGCGTGGGGCGAGCTCGAGCGTCGCCTGCCGCTCCTCCCGCTCGACCACCGCGAGCCGCGGCTCGACCGAACGCACGGTCCAGCCGTCCTGCGCGTCCTCGCCGACGCGCGCGCGCGTGATTTTGCCGGAGGGGTCGGAAAACAGGCCGATCTCCACCCCTTCGCCATGGACGACGCCGATCAGCTTGAACTGCGGCGGCTCGGGCTCGGCCGGCGGGGGCGGGGGAGGCGGCGGCGCCTCGGGCGCGGCGGCGGCGACCGCCCGCGGCGGCGGCGGGCGGCGGGAAGGCGAGAACAGCGGGCGCTCGCGCGTCGCGCCGAGCTCGTCGAGAGAGACGGCGGACAGCGGATTGATCGCGCTCGCGCGCGGACGATAGGCCGGACGCTCCGCGGCCGCTTCGGGCGCCGCTTCTTCGGCTTCTTGCGCGGGCCCGGCCGGAGCGGCGCGCGCGGGAGCCATGGCGCCAGGCGCGAAGAGGTCGTTGCGCGAGGCGTCGGCCTTCGGCGCGGCCTGCGCCGCGGCGAGCGGCAAGGCGAGCGCGAGGAGGGCGGCCGCGCGCCTCACTTGCGCACCTGCCATTGCCCGGCGACGTCGATCTGCACGCGCATCTTCCTTCCTTCCGCAGCGGACTGCGCCCCCGCGCTCAGCGGCGACTGGACCACCAGCTGCTCGACGAACAGCAGCGGCGCGCCCGCCTCAAGATCATACAACAAAGGCTGCAACGCGTCTTGCGCCACCTCGAAATTCGTCGAGACGAGAACGAATCCCTCGTTCGCCTGCGAACCCTGCAGGTCGATCTGCGACGACAGCACGTTGCCGCCCGCCGCCGTCACCGCCTCCGCGACGCGCCGCTGCAGGTCGGCGCCGGCGACGGTCACGGTCGGCCCGTCGAGGAAAGGCGAACCCGGATCCTCGCCGCTCTCGCCGCCTGCGGGCTTGCGCGCGGCGAGAGCGGCGAGCCGCTCCTGCGCGCCGCGATAGTCCGCATAAGAGTCGGCGAGGCCCGCGAGCGTCGTCCACAGCGTCGCCGCCAGCAGCAGCGCCGCCCCCGCATAGGCGGCGAGCGCAAGGGCGCCGGAGCGCGTGAAGCTTTTCCTGAGGCCGTCGAAAGTCATCGCCGCCTCACCGTTCGGACGGGCGCGCGAGGCCCGGATTGACATGCGCCTCAATGAAGAAATGCTGGCGCGTCTCGGACGGCGACTTGGTCGTCGGCGCGTAGAACACGGCGTGCGCGAAGCGCTTCGAGCGCTCGATGAGGCCGATCAGCGCGCTGGCGTCGCTGGCGATCCCGGCGAGCTGAACCTTGTCGCCCTGAAGGCGCAGCTCCGTCAGATAGGCGTCGTCGGGCAGGATGCGCGACAATTCGTCGTAGACGAGCACGGCGGGCGCGCCCTCGCTCTTGCGCTGGCGCAGGGCGCCCGCGGCGGCGCTCGTCGCGTCGTCGCTGCGCATGAGCGCGGCGCGCCGGCTTCTGATCTCCCCGGCGATCTCCTCCTGGCGCGACTGGAGCGCTTGCGTGACGAAGCTCGAGGCGACGAGGGCGAGCGCGCAGGCGAGGCCGAGCCCGACGAGGGCGCCGGTCAGGATGCGCTTCAGCCCGCGCGCGTCGAGCGCGCCGCCGAGCTGCTGCTCCATCACCCGGATGGCGTCGCCTTCGGCCGGCGCGGCGGGCGCGGCGCTGATCACCAGCGTCTCGACGCCGAGGCCGCGCGCCGCCTCTACATAGGGCGAAAGCACGCGCTTCGAGGTGGCCGCGACAGTGACCAGCATGCGCTCGCCTGCGGTCTCGCGCTCCGGCCGGAAGCCGAAGGCGGCCTCGGCCGGGCTCCAGGGCGTCAGGCGGTCGATCTGCGAGCGCACGATGCCTTCGAGGAAATCGGCGGCGCGGCGCGGCAGTTGCAGCGGGCGGAACAGGAAGCGGTCGGAGCGCAGGGCGAGCTCGACCCGCGCGCCCGAGAGGGCGGCCGCAAGCGCTGGGGCGCGGTCGCCGACGAGGGCGCCGTTCTCGAAGCGCGCCCGGCCGCCGGCGGCGGCGAGGTCGGCGCGCGCGGGCGCGGGCGACTGCGCGGCGAGGAGGAAGGAGCCGTCGGCCTCCTCGACGAGGCGCGCCGCCTTCTGCGGCCGCAGGCCGCGCATGACGCCGAGGATGGCGTCGGCGGTCTCGTCGAGCCAGCGCGAGGCTTTGGCGGAAACGGCGTCGAAGGCGTTCATCTGCGGCCCCGTAGGGGACAAATCGCGCCATTTTGCGTCATGCGCGCCCTTAAATCATTAGCGCCGCCATGCCCGCCGGGCCTTGCGCGAAAGCACATCGGCGACGTCGGCCTCACAGCGCGCCGTCGAAATCGTCGCGCCAGAAGAGAATCTTATAGGGGTCGGCGTCCTTGTCGGCGAGCAGGATGACGGCTTCGGCGCGTATCCGCCGGCCGGAGGAAACGCGCGCGTCGACCTTCACGCGCATCGTCTTGCCCGGCTCGGCCGCGACGTTCTCGGAGGCGCGCCCGAGCAGGCTCTGCAGCGCCTTCATCGGAACCGCGCCACGCTGGTCGAGCACCGCGGCGGCGGCGTCCGGGGAGAGGTTCGGGAGGGCCTGGATCACCATCGGCTCGGCGGCGAGCACGTCGACATGCGGCCCGCCGCTGAACACGGTCACATAAGGCAGGGCCGCCGCGACGATGTCGGGCGGCAGGTTGAGGACGAAGGGCAGCTCGGCGAGCGACTGGAACGGCGCCTCGCGCGGCAGGTAGCCGGCGCCGGCGTCCTTGTAGAGGTCGCCCTCCTTGTCCTGGTTCGCTACTTGCCCCTTCTTGCGCCAGCCGATCACCCGGTCGGCGTAGGATTCGGCGTCGTCGGGCTTTGCGCCGAGCGCCGCGAAGAGCCCGACGAGCAGCGGCTTCGGCGCGGCGTTGAGGTCGATCCGCGCGGCCTCGTTGCGGAATTCGACTTTGGCGCGGCCGCCGCCGAGCTCGAACGAGAAGTCGCCGACGCTGCGCCAGTCGTTCTCGCCGCGTCCCTGCGCCTGCAGCGCGACGAGCTCCAGCGCCGAGACGACCAGCGCCTCGGCCTGCAGCCGGTCGGAGGAGACGCGCGCGGACACTGCGGTCGTCGCCGCGTAATAGGCGAAGACGCCGGCGAAGGCGGCGAGCGCCGCGAGAATCCACAACACGGCGACGATGATGAAGCCGTCGTCGCCGCGGGCGGGCGCCCTCACAGCGTCGCCCCGCGCGGCGCGCCCGATCCCGGCGAGCGCTCGGCGTCCGCCGGCTGGCCGCCGCTCTTGTCGTCCTTGGGCTGCGCGCCGAGGCAGTTGGCGTCGCCGCCGATGACGCAGGCCGGCGCCTCGACATGGAGCAGCACGGCGGTCGAGGCGGCCGCGACCTCGCCCGCGCCGTCGCGCACCGTTATCCTCACCGCCGTGGGAAGGCTCGTCGGGTTCGACCACCGGTCCGCCCAGGCGCGGTCGGGCCCGGCGTAGCCGAAGGAGACTTCGAGCGGCGGGCGCAGCAGCAGGCTCGAATCCTCGAATTCGAAATCGTCGGAGTTGGCGGAAACGCTCGTCTTCGGCGTGAAGCGCGCGCGCGAGCGCTTGAGCCCGTCGTCGTCCGCCGCATAGCGGACGATTTCGAGGCCCCCGGGGCCGGCGCCGGCCGGCGCCGGGCCGAGCGGGGAGCGGGTGAAGGTGACGGATTTCTCCGCCCCGTAGAACAGCGCGCCGTCGCCGCCTATGGGCGTGACGAATTGCGCCGCGGCGAGGTCGGCGGCGACCCGGTCGAGCGCGAGCCCGACGAGCTCGGCCCGTTCGAGCTTGTCGAAGCCGTAGCGCCAGCGCGGCAGCCATTGGCCGGCGACGACCGCGACGACCGACATGATGAAGGCCGCGAGGGCGAGCGCGACGAGCGCCTCGATCAGGGAGAAGCCCGCCTGACCCGCGGCGCGGGCGCGGATTGCGCGGACGGTCATGGCGTCACGACCGGGACGAGCCGCAAGGTTTCGATCTCCATGGCCGAACCGGACCCGCCGGCGATGCGCAGAACGAGCTTTTGCGGCGTCCACATCGCCGGCTCCCTGGCGGAGCGGGGCGGCGAGGGGTCGGGGATCGGCGTGGAGCGCAACGAGAAGTCGAGGCCGTTCATCTGCCCGGAGATGTCGGCGTCGACGAGGCGCGCGCGCTCCGGCAGCGCCGTCTCGACCTTGCGCAGGGTCGAGACGATCGCGAGCCGCTCGTCGACGCGGCGCACGGCGCGCAGGCTCGACGCGACGAGGGCGCCGATGGCGGAAAGGCATATTCCGACGACGGCGAGGGCGACCAGCGATTCAACGAGGGTGAAGCCGTCTTCGCCTGCGTCGGGACGTCTCGCCTTAAAACGTCTTCTTGGGGACAATTTCGACGCCTCCGGTCAGCCAGGCGACGCGCACCTCGAGCGTTTCGCCAAGGCGCGACAGGGAGATCGTGCCGCCGCAGGAGAGGCCCGAGGGGAAGAAGGAGATCGTCGAGCCTGCGTCGCGGCCGCCGCAGCTTTCGGCGAGAAGCGCGCTGAAGGCTATGTCGGGCGGCGCCGTCACGACGCGCCCGCCGGAGCCCGAGCGGATCACGTGGCCGATCGGGTCGATCGCCGTCGAAACCGTCTCGCCGCCGCGCATCGCCGCGACGCGGTCGGCCTTGAGCAGGGCCGCCGCCGCCGTCGCCACGGCGTAGAATTGCGCCCGCGAGGCGCCGCGCGGCATCGCCGGCAGCGCGACGGCGGCGATCAGCGCGACGATGGCGACGATGCAGACGACTTCCAGCAGGGTGAAGCCGGCCTCGCCGCATGTCTCGTCGTGCCGGAGGATCATCGCCGTTCGGCTTTCTTCACGGTGCCGATCTCGGTGCTCTTTATGTCGGCGGCGAGGCCCGCGCCGCCCTCCTGTCCGTCGGCGCCGTAGGAGGTGATCTCGTAGGGCGCGCGGTCGGCCGGGGAGCGGTAGACATAGGCGTGGCCCCACGGGTCGAGCGGCACGCCATTGCCCTTGAGGTAGGGGCCGTTCCAGGCGCTCGCGCCGCCAGGGCGCTGCACCAGCGCGTCGAGGCCCTGAGCGCTCGTCGGATAGCGGCCGTTGTCGAGGAAATAGAGGTCGAGCGCGCCGGCGAGGCTCTCGATCTGGATCGTCGCCGCCTTGACCTTCGATTCCGAGAGATAATTGAGCACGCGCGGCCCGACGAGGCCCATGATCAGGCCGATGATGGTGATGACGACGAGAATCTCGACGAGGGTGAAGCCGGCCTCGCCGGTCCGCGGCCCCGCGGCGCGGGCGCGCCGACGGGTGGCGAACCGGAGAAGGGACGCGCTGAGCATGTTCATGGCCGATCTCTCATGGCTGCGCCGCGGCCGCCGCGGCCGCGCCGTGCGCCTGTTATATAAACGCTTCCTGACAATCCAATGCGTCTAAACAATGAGCCTCGCCCGCAGCTTGCGACGCTCACATTTTCGCGCGCGGGGCCTGCGCCTCCCTGTCGTCAGCCGACGACCTGGCTCACCGACATGAGGGCGGTCATGATCGAGACGATCAGCCCGCCGACGATGAGGCTGATGAACACGATCGCCGCCGGGCCGATGATCCCGACGACGCGGTCGAGGCTGCGCTGCAGCTTGACCTCGTAATAGCCCGAGACGCGCTCGGCGAGCAGGGGAAGCTGGCCCGATTCCTCGCCGAGCCGCAGGGTTCGCGCCGCCATCGGCGGCAGGGCCTTCGTCTCGTTCAGCGCCTCCGAGAGCTTGCCGCCGTGGCGCACGAGATCGACGGTCCTGGCCCAGGCCGGCGAGCCGCCCGCCGCGCTCATCATGTCGGCGAGGATGCGCAGGCTCGCCGTCAGCGTGACGCCGGCGCCGAGCAGCACGCCGAGGTTGCGGCAGAACAGCGAGGTCTGGTGGTAGCTCATCACCTCCCTGACGTAGGGCAGGCGGGCGAGGCCGCGCAGCAGCGTCGCGCGCACGCCCGGCCGGCGCAGGATCAGGAAGGCGCCGAGCCCGACGCCGGCGAGGGTGAGGCCGATGGCCGCCTTGTTGGCCGAGAAGAAATCCGACAGCGACAGGAACGTGCTCACCACGGGATCGAGCTTGGCGTTGAAGTCGCGCAGCACCGCGCCGAACTGCGGCAGCACGAAGGTCAGGAAGAACAGCAGCACCGCGCCCGCCGCGGCGAGCACGAAGGCCGGATAGCGCAGCGCGTCGGTGACCTTGCGCCGCAGCCCCTCGGCGCGCGCGCGCTCGGAGGCGAGCGCCTCGAGCACGGGCGCGAGATTGCCCGAGGTTTCGCCGACGCGCACGAGCGCGACGTACATGGGCGCAAAGAGGTCGGGGTGGCGCGCGAGCGCGTCGGCGAAGCTGTCGCCGCCCAGAATGGCGTCGACGAGCTTGGCGATGGTCGGCCGCAGCCGTCCGACGTCGGCGTCGGTCGCGACGAGCTCCAGCGCCTCGTTGATGCGCGCGCCGGTGCGCAGCAGCAGCGCGAGGTCGCCGGTGAAGAAGGTGATCTCCTCGAAGCGCGGCTTGACGCCGAAGCTGAGGCCGAAGCGCGCGCCGGCCGAGCCCTTCTTCTCGGGCGCGGCGTCGACGAGGATGAGGCCGAGATATTCGACCCGCATCACGACCTCGGCCGCGCTCTCGGCCGCGATCACGCCGCTGACCATCTCGCCGGCCTGGGTCATCGCGGAGTAGCGGAAATTGGTCATGGCTTTCGATTCTGTGAAAGAACGTCGACTCGACGCGGCGCGCGCGATCGGTCCCTTTTCGCATTCCGCGAAGGCGTCCCATCGCAGCATAGCCGAGCGAAATCCGCCTGCCCATGATTTCCGCGCCGCGTAAGCCGAAAGCGCCCGTCGAGGCGGCGCTCACGACGCCTTGCGCGCGCGCTCCTCGATCGCGCGGCCGAAACGCTCCAGCTCCAGCGCGTAGCAGAAAAGCGCGAACAGCAGCGTCATCACGCCCAGGGTCTTGGCGATCGCCCGCCCGGGCGGCGGCGGCGCGTCGAGTTGCGGCGCATGATGGAAGAAGAGCGCCGAAAACAGCGCGCCGCCGAAGAAGAAGCTGACGCGGCCGGCGAACATCACGACATGGCCCGCGACCGCGCCGCCCCGGAGCGCCGCGACCGGCATATGCCTGCGCCTCGTCCAGTAGCAGCCCTGCGTCGCGAGCGTCGCGGCCAGCGCCATGACCGCCGTCGACGTCTCCAGAGGCTGGGGCTCGCCGGATCGCGAGACGATTTGCTGGAAGAGGGGAAAGACGACGGCGAGGAGCGCGCCGGCGGCGGTGTGAACCGCGAGCAGGGTGAGATAGGCGGACGGCCGCCAGACGTCGGGCCCCGGCGTCACGGCGCGTCGTCGCCGCGGGCGTGGATCAGGTCGCCGACGCCGCGCGCGATCAAGTCCGTCGCGAGTGAACGGCCGACGATCATCCTCCCGGCTCATGATCCCGACGGCTTGCGTCGCCTTGAGGAGAAAGAGGTTTTCGCCTGAGCCGGCGCCCTATCTGATCGTCGTCACGCGCAGCACCTCGGCCGTCGAGGTGACGCCGGCGCGGCATTTGGCCACCGCGTCCTCGACCATGGTGACCATGCCGGCGCGGCGGGCGGCGGCGTCGACGCCGCCCGCGTCGGTGTTGGGCCCGACCAGCTCATAGGCCTCGCCGCGAAGCTCGAGGATCTCGAAGATGCCGTTGCGCCCACGGTAGCCCGTGCCGCCGCAACGTTCGCAGCCCGCCGGCTCGTAGATGGCGTCGCCGCAGGAGAGGCCGAGCGCGGACAGACGGGGGTCCGCTTCAAGGTCCTCCGCGCCCAGCACGCGCTTCTTCTTGCAGCGCTCGCACAACACGCGCACGAGGCGCTGGGCGATCACCGCTCTCAACGTGGACTTGAGGAGAAAGCCCTCGACGCCGAGGTCGAGCAGGCGCGGAATGGCGGCGGCGGCCGATTCGGTGTGCAGCGTGGTCAGCACCAGATGGCCGGTCAGGGCGGCGTTGACGGCGATGCTCGCGGTCTCCGAATCGCGCACCTCGCCGACCATGATGACGTCGGGGTCCTGGCGCACGAAGGCGCGCATCGCCGAGGCGAAGGTGAGGCCGATCGAGGCCTTGACCTGGCTCTGGTTGACGCCCGGCAGCTCGTATTCGACCGGATCCTCGATGGTGAGGATTTTTCGCGAGGGCGTGTTGAGGATCGACAGCATGGTGGCGAGCGAGGTCGTCTTGCCGCTGCCGGTCGGGCCGGTGACGACGATGAGCCCGTGCGGCAGCTCGAGCAGCCGCGCCAGAATCTTCTCGTCGCGCGTCGAGAGGCCGAGCTTTGCGACGTCGAGCAAGCCGCGGTCTTGCGGCAGCAGGCGAAGCACGGCCGATTCGCCATACTGGGTCGGCATGGTGGCGACGCGCATGTCGATGTCGGAGCGTCCGATCCGCTGGCGCGCGGCGCCGTCCTGGGGCAGCCGCCGCTCGGCGATGTTGAGCCCGGCGAGAATCTTTATGCGCGACAGGATGGCCTGAGGGGACGCCTCGGCGGGCGCCGGCACCTGCCGCAGGAGGCCGTCGACGCGCATGCGCACGGTGAGCGCGTTGCGGAACGGCTCGATGTGGATGTCGCTCGCGCGCAGCTCCATCGCCTTCTCGAACAGGTCGTTGACGGCGCGCACCACCGGCGCGCCGCTCGCAAGGTCGCGCAGGCTCTCGATGTCGTCCTCGCCGCCTCCGCCGGCGTGGCGCTCCTCCTGCGCCGGCGCGTCGGCGCCGAGGCGCTCGGCGAGCGCGATGGCGATGTCCTCGAACGAGGCGACCGCGATCTCGACCGGACGGCCGAGCACGATCTCGGCGGCGCGCACGGCGGCGGTCTCGCTCGGATCGGCGAGCGCGAGGCGCGGCGCTCCGTCCTCGCCGGAGAAGGGGAACACGCTGGTTTCGCGCAGGAAGCGCGAGGAGAAGCGATCGGCGAGCGACGGGGCGGCGACGAGCTCGGGCAGGCCGAGACGCGGCGCGCCATAAAAATGCGCGACTTCATCGGCAAAGCCGTTCGCTGAAAGTTCCGTCGCCTCCCAGATCTTGCGCAAGGTCGGCTCGCCGCCCTCGGCCGAGGCGAAGCTGGCGAGCGAGGCGTCGGCGGGCAGGTGGTTCTTTTGAGCGAGGCGCCGGGTGAATTCGTCCAGAAGATGAGAGGTCATCGTTTGCGTCCGACCGTGGAACCGCCGCAGGCTGATTGTAAAGCCGTCCGACGCGCGTCATGAGCGCAAGGTCACGTCGGAGCCGGCTTCGCCTTGACCTCTTCCGCGGCGACGGCGAGATTATGACATCCTATCAGGACAGGTCGTTTTCCGCTAAGCGTTCAGGGGTTCGCCTCGCGTCATGGCTTCCCGCCCGGCCGGGCCTTTAATTGAGTGGTGTGCTTGTTCAACGTCGAAGGCCGCGTTCTTTCGCCTCCGCCGCGCCGCGCCGCGGCCGGAGCGCGGCTTTGCGCGCTCGCGCTCGGCCTCCTGACCCTCGCCGCCTGCTCGTCCCAGACCTACTGGACCGGAGGCGGCAACGACGCGCCCGACGCCGTCGACAAGATTCGCGGCGTCGACCTGCAGCCGCGCTTCCCCAAGCAGACCGGGACCGTCAACACCGGCACCGGCGGCGACCGGCCGCAGCTCTATTACGGCAGCGCTTCGCCGGACGCCGGCGCGCCGGGCGGCGGCTCCGGCGGCGGCGGCGGCGGCGTGGGAGGCGCCGAGGGCGTCGACCTCAACTTCGACAACGCCCCGATCGCCTCGGTCGCCAAGGTCATTCTCGGCGACGTGCTCGGCGTCGGCTACGCCGTCGATCCCCGCGTGCAGGGCACGATCACCCTGTCCTCCGGCCGGCCGGTGCCGAAGTCGCAGCTCATCTTCGTGCTCGAAAGCGCGCTGCGCACCAGCAACTCCGTTCTGGTCAAGGATTCCGGGGGCTATCGCATCATCCCGATCGACGACGCCGTCGGCAACGGCGGCGTCGACCGCGCGCCCCATCTCGAGCCCGGCTACGGCGTGACCGTGGTTCCGCTGCGCCACGTCTCCGCGGGCAACGTCTCCAAGCTGCTCGAGGGCTTCGCCACGCGGCCCGGCGCGATCCGCGCCGATCCGGGCGGCAATCTGATGGTCGTCGTCGGCACCAGCGTCGAGCGCCAGACCGCGGCGGACACGATCCTGAGCTTCGACCAGGACTGGATGCGCGGCCAGTCGGTCGGCATCATTCCGGTGCGTAACACGACGCCCGAGCCGGTCGTCGCCGAGCTCGAGAAGATCCTCGATTCGGGCGAGGCCGGAATGAGCCAGAACATGGTGAAGTTCCAGGCGATCACCCGCTCCAACGCCATCCTCGTCGTGGCCAAGAAGCCCGAGCTGCTGCGCGCCGCGTCGGCCTGGATCTCCCGGCTCGACGGCTCCTCGGCGGCGAGCACGGGCGTCAAGGTCTATCGCGTGCGCTACGGCGACGCCCGCCAGATCGCCAAGCTACTCAGTGACCTGTTCACGGGCGGCGGCGGCGGGACCGACACGGCGGCGAACCAGCTGGCGCCGGGCGCTGGCGGAATGTCGGCGACCGACCGGCTGACCGGCGGCGGATCGGGATCGTCGATGGGGGCGAACTCCGGCTCCTCGTCCGGCTTCGGCTCGTCCTCCTCCTCGGGCCTTGGCTCTTCGTCCTCCGGCCTTGGCGCAAATTCCGGCTCGTCCTCATCCTCAGGTTTCGGCGGCCAGAGCCAGAGCCCGTTCGGAACGCTCGGAAACGCGGCGGGCGGCGGCGACGCGAACAAGGAGGGCGGGCTCGGCGGCACGAACGCCGCGCAGGCCGGCGGCGGCTCCGGCGGATCGCGCGGCCCCGTGCTGCTTCCGGGCGTGCGGATCATGGCCGACACGGTCAACAACTCCGTGGTGATCTACGCCAATCCGAGCAGCTATCGGGTGATCGAGAAGGCGCTCGAGCAGCTCGACCGGCCGAAGCTGCAGGTGGCGGTCGACCTCACCATCGCCGAGGTCACGCTCAACGACACGCTGAGCTACGGCGTGCAGTTCTTCCTCGGCTCGAGCAACCTCGGGCTCGGCGCGAACAACGGCTTCATCACCAACACGGCCTCGGGCGTGCCGCTGGCGCAGACCTCGGGGACCGGCGGCACGACGCCGGGATTCAACCTCACCATCGGCAACGCGCTGAGCCCGCGCGCCATCATCAACGCGCTGCACCAGTACACCGACGTCAAGGTGCTCTCGAACCCGTCGCTCGTCGTCGTCGACAACCAGGTCGCGACGCTGCAGGTCGGCGACGAAATCCCGATCCAGACCGGCTCGGCGACCGTGCTCTCGGCCAACAACGCCGTCGTGAACACGATCGACTACAAGAACACCGGCATCATCCTGCGCGTGCAGCCGCGCGTGAACTTCAACGGCAACGTGTCGCTCGACGTCGAGCAGGAGATCAGCAACCAGGCCGGCACCTCGACGCTCGGGCCGACCTTCTCGCAGCGCAAGGTCAAGAGCTCGATCCTCGTCGCGAGCGGCCAGACGGTGCTGCTCGCCGGCCTCATCAGCGACGGCGTCAACGGCACGCGCGCCGGCATTCCCGGCGCCGACCAGATTCCCGTGCTCGGCAACATCTTCACCAACAGCGCGAACCGTCTCGTCGGCCGCACCGAGCTCATCATCTTCATCCGGCCGCAGATCATCCGCGACGGCGTCGACGCCTCCTTCGTCGCCGAGGAGCTGCGCTCGAAGATGCGCGGCGACAAGGTCGGCGGCGTCTATCCGACCGGCGCGGTGCTGCCGACGCCGCCGCGGGCGTTGCAATGAGGCCGGCCGCCGCGACGCCTCTTCCGCCGACCGGCGCGGCGCGGGCGATCGCGCTCGCCGCCTGCGGCTGCGCCGTCGTCGCGGCGAGCCTCGCCGTCGCGCCCGGCGCTTCGGGCTGGTTCGCCGCCGCGCTCGGCCTTCTCGCGCTCGCCGTCGCCGACGTCGACGCACGCTCTTTCATCATTCCTGACGCGCTCAATCTCGCGCTCGCCGCGCTCGGCCTCGCCGCCGCCGCGACGACGCCCGAGGCGGGCTCCGCGATCGTTTCCGCCCTCGCGCGCGGCGGCGCGCTCTTCCTCGTCTTCTACGGCGTGCGGGCGGCCTATTTCCGCTGGCGCGGGCGCGAGGGGCTCGGCCTTGGCGACGTCAAGCTCGCGGGCGTCGCCGGCCTCTGGCTCGACTGGAGCTTCGCCCCGTTCGCCGTCGAGCTCGCCGCGCTCGCCGCGCTCCTTTCCTGCGCCATCCTGCATTTTTCCGGACGCCGCTCGTTCGAGGGCGGCGCGCGCCTGCCATTCGGCGCCTTCTTCGCGCCGGCGATCTGGGCGGTCTTTCTGGCGCAGGCGGCGATCGGAGGCCCATGAGCGTCGCAAGGATGCTTTTCTGCGCCCTCGTCGCGCTCGCCGTCTCGCTCGCCGGCGCGCCGGGCGTCTTCGCGCAGTCGCTTCAGGCGGGGATGAACGCGGCCGCGGCGCGCAACTACGTCAGGGCCGCGGAAATCTTCCTGCCGCTCGCCGCCGCGGGCGACGCGCGCGCGCAGGCCTATCTCGGCTTCATGTATCAGCGCGGACAGGGCGTGCCGCAGAATTACGTGGTGTCGGCGGCCTGGTACCGTTGCTCGGCCAATCAGGGCTTCGCCAACGCGCAGTATCAGCTCGGCCTCATGTACGACAAAGGGCAGGGCGTGCCGCAGGATTACATCATGGCCTATGTCTGGCTGAACCTCGCCGTGGCCGGAGCGGGGCCGGAGCGCGAGCAATGGGTCAGGGTGCGCGACGCCGTGCTGTCGAAGCTCACGCTCCTCGAGCGCCAGACGGCGCAGCTTCTCGCCTTCTCGCAGCCGCCGAGACAGCCCTGCCTGCCGATCCAGACGGGCCTTTGACTCGGGCTCGGCGTTTCGCGTAAGACGGATTCGCGCCAGAGGCGCGGAACGCCTCGCGGGTGTAGCTCAATGGTAGAGCAGCAGCCTTCCAAGCTGAATACGAGGGTTCGATTCCCTTCACCCGCTCCAGCGCTCTTCCCGTTGTAGCCGGGCCGGCCGCGTCGCGCCCCGCAGCCTTTCGCAACCCGGGTCGCGCCGGCTGGAGCAACCGCCATGAGCGAAAGCGAGATCGTCACCGAAATTCGCGGCGCCTGCGCGCTCGCCACGCTCAACCGGCCGAAGGCGCTCAACGCGCTGTCGCACGGCATGATCAAGGCGCTCGACGCGGCCCTGTCGCAGTGGGAGGCTGATCCCTCGATCGCCTGCGTCGCCCTGCGCGGCGCGACGGCGCGCGCCTTCTGCGCCGGCGCCGACATCCGCGCCCTCTACGAGCTTGGCCGCGCCGGCGCGGCCGCGTCGGGCCGGATCGCGCAGCTCGCCTATTTCCGCGACGAATATCGCCTCGACCGCAAGATCGCCCGCTTCTCCAAGCCCGTCGTCGCGCTCGTCGAAGGCGTCGTCATGGGCGGCGGCGCGGGGCTTGCGGTCAACGCGCGCCATTGCGTCGCCGGCGACGCCGTCGTCTTCGCCATGCCCGAGACGGGCATCGGCTTCTTTCCCGACGTCGGGGCGACGCGCTTCCTTTCGCGGCTGCCGGGCGCTCTCGGCCCCTATCTCGCCTTGACCGGGGCGCGCATCGCGACCGGCGACATGACGGCGTTGGGGCTCGCCGGCGCGCATGTGGCGAGCGCGCGCCATGAGGCGCTGATCGAGCGGCTCGGCGCGGGAGAGGCGCCGGCGGCGGCGATCGCGGCGGAGGCCGATCCGGCGCCGCCCTCTGCGCTCCTTGAAGAGCGGGCGGTGGTCGACCGCTGCTTTTCGGCGGGCTCGGTGGTCGAGATCGCCGACCGGCTCGCCGCCGATCCTTCGGATTTCGCGCGCGCCGCGCTTTCGACGCTCGAGTCGCGGTCGCCGACGAGCCTCGCCGTCGCCTTTCGCCAGATGCGCGCAGGGGCGGGCCTGTCGATCGAGGCGGCGCTCGCGCTCGAGTTCCGCATCGTTGCGCGCATCCTCGCCGGCCATGACTATTACGAGGGCGTGCGCGCGGTCATCGTCGACAAGGACCAGTCGCCCCATTGGCGCCCGGCGGAGCTCGACGGGCCGGGCGAAGCGGACGTCGAGGCCTATTTCGCTCCGCTCGACGAGGAGCTGACCTTTCCGGCGCCGGCGCCCGCGTGTTGAGCCGCTTCGCCGACGATCCTCGTCCCCGGGAGGCGCCCGCCGCCGCAGGCGACCCCATCCGCCTCGGCGCAATGGCCGACGACGGGCGCTCGCCGTGGGGATTCGCGCTCGTCGTCTTCATGCGCGCGCTCGCCGTTCTGTGGGTGTTTCAGGGCCTTGGCCGCTGGGTCGCCATCCTCGCCCCCGCGCAACCGCTCATCGACGGGATGGACGGCCCGCATGCGGCGGCGGCGGCGTCCTTCGCCGTGCTGGACCTCATCGCCGCCGTCGGCCTGTGGCTCGCCACGCCCTGGGGCGGCGTGATCTGGCTGTTCAGCGCCATCGCCCAGATCGCCGCGTCCTTTTATCTCCCCGACGTCTCCGCGCGATTCTGGCTGGTCGGCGACGTTGCGCTGATCGCGGCCTATTTTCTGCTCACCTGGCGCGCCGGCCGCCCGCGCGAGGCCGCCTCCGCCGGTAATTGAGCGGGATTCCTTTACAACCCCGGGCGCGCTGCGCACTCTTGCAGCCGTCGAGCCGGTGTTGAAGGCTCTCTGTCGCGTCAATGTCATCAAGACGCGGGAGACATGCGGCGAAAGCCACGCGGGAGACGGGCGCGCGGCGCGCGTTCGTCTTGGTTGGAAAGGATGCGCAGATGACCTCGGAAGCGGAAGGATCCTCGACGCAGGAACGGCGCGCGCGCGAGCCGGGCCGGCCGACGCGCGGCAGGTCGTCCCGCGCGCGCGAGGCGGACGTCGCGCCCGAGCCGACCGAGGCTTTCCGCCTGATCGAGCCGGAGGAGGGCGAAGCCGAGGTCGAGATCGTCGCGGAGCCCGATTTCGCGACCGCCGCCGCCCTCGCCGACGAGGCCGGCCCTGCGCCGCTGCCGGAGCGCGTCGTCGACGAGACGACGCACGACGCCCACATCCATCTGACGCCGCATCGGTTCGTCAATCGCGAACTTTCCTGGCTCGAGTTCAACTGGCGCGTGCTTCAGGAGGCCTCGAATCGCCACCATCCGCTGCTCGAGCAGCTGCGGTTCGTCGCGATCTCGGCGACCAACCTCGACGAATTCTTCATGGTCCGCGTCGCCGGCCTGCGCGGACAGGTGCGCGAGGGCGTCATGGCGCCGTCCGAGGACGGGCTCGTGCCGACGCAGCAGCTCGCGCGCATTCGCGAGCGCGTCAGCCTGCTGGCCGTGGAGCAGCAGCGCCGCTGGCGCGAGCTGCGCGGCGAACTCGCCGAGGCCGGCGTCGTCCTGACCGACCCGGGCGAGCTCGACGGGCCCGACAAGGCGTTTCTCGCGCAATACTTCCTCAACCATCTCTTCCCGGTGCTGACGCCGCTCGCCATCGACCCGGCTCATCCGTTCCCCTTCATCCCGAACTTCGGCCTCAGCGTCGCGCTCGAGCTCGTCGGGACGGACAAGAAGATCTCCAAGGCGCTGATCCGCCTGCCGGCGAAGATCCAGCGCTTCGTGCGCCTGCCGCCGCACGAATGCCGCCCCGGCCAGCGCTTCCTCGCGCTCGAGCATCTCATCGCCATGTTCACGGGAAAGCTCTTTCCGGGCTACGGCGTGCGCGGCGCCGGCCTGTTCCGCGTCGTGCGCGACAGCGACCTCGAGGTGGAGGAGGAGGCCGAGGACCTCGTCCTCCTGTTCGAGACGGCGCTCAAGCGCCGGCGCCTCGGCTCGGTGATCCGGCTCGAGTTCGACAGCCAGACGCCGGAGGAGCTGCGCGCTTTCGTCGAGGAGGAGCTCGACGTCGAGCCGGAGGAGGTGTCCGTCGTCGACGGCATGCTCGCCCTGTCCGACCTCTCCGAGATCGTCGGGCTCGACCGGCCGGAGCTGAAGTTCAAGCCCTACAATCCGCGTTTCCCGGAGCGTCTGCGCGACAACGGCGGCGACTGCTTCGCGGCGATCAAGCAGAAGGACCTCGTCGTCCACCACCCTTACGAATCCTTCGACGTGGTGGTGCAGTTCCTCAACCAGGCGGCCGCGGACCCGAACGTGGTGGCGATCAAGCAGACGCTCTACCGCACCTCCTCGGACAGTCCGATCGTGCGCGCGCTGATCGACGCCGCGGAAGCCGGCAAGTCGGTCACCGCCCTCGTCGAGCTCAAGGCGCGCTTCGACGAGGCGGCCAACATCCGCTGGGCGCGCGACCTCGAGCGCGCCGGCGTGCAGGTGGTGTTCGGCTTCATCGAGCTCAAGACCCACGCCAAGCTGTCGATGGTGGTGCGGCGCGAGGCCGGATCGCTCGCCACCTACTGCCACGTCGGGACCGGCAACTACCATCCGATCACCGCGAAAATCTACACCGACATCTCCTTCTTCACCGCCGACCCGGCGATCGGCCGCGACGTCTCGCGCATCTTCAACTACATCACCGGCTACGCCGAGCCCGAGGGGCTGGAGCTGATGTCGGTCTCCCCCATCTCGCTGAAGGCGCAGCTTCTGGAGCACATCGAGGAGGAGATCGCCTTCGCGAAAGAAGGAAAGCCGGCGGCGATCTGGGCCAAGTGCAATTCGCTCGTCCATCCCGAGATCATCGACGCATTCTACAAGGCGAGCCAGGCCGGCGTCTCGATCGACCTCGTCGTGCGCGGCATCTGCTGCCTGCGCCCCGGCGTGCCGGGCCTTTCCGACAACATCAGGGTGAAGTCGATCATCGGCCGCTTCCTCGAGCACGCGCGCATCTACGCCTTCGGCGCCGGCCACGGGCTGCCGCATGCCAAGGCCAGGGTCTACATATCCTCGGCCGACCTCATGCAGCGCAATCTCGACCGCCGGGTGGAGGCGCTCGCGCCGATCCTCAACCCGACGGTGCACGAGCAGGTGCTCGACCAGATCATGGTCGCCAACCTGATCGACAACCAGCAGAGCTACAGGGTCTTGCCTGACGGCTCCTCCTCGCGCATCCAGGCGCCGGCGGGCGTCGAGCCGTTCAACGCCCATTCCTACTTCATGACCAACCCGAGTCTGTCCGGCCGTGGAAAATCACTCAAGACCTCCAGCCCCAAGACTCTCTACAAGCGGCTGGAGGGACGCTGAACGAAGCGCGGGCGCGGCGCCGATCGCCATCGTCGACATCGGCTCGAACTCGGTTCGCCTCGTCGCCTACGAGGGCCTCGGCCGCGCCCCGCGCCAGATCTTCAACGAGAAATCGCTCTGCGCGCTCGGCCACGGCGTCGCGCTGACCGGGCTCCTGCCGGACGACGGCATGGCGAAAGCGCTCGCCGCGCTGCGCCGTTTCCGCGTCCTGTGCTCGATCCTCGGCGTCGGCCAGCTTCATGTTCTCGCCACCGCCGCGGCGCGCGACGCGAGGAACGGCGCGGCCTTCCTCGAAGCCGCCACGCAGGCGATCGGCCACGAGATCTCGCTGATCTCGGGCCAGCGCGAGGCGGAGCTCTCCGCCCATGGCGTCGTCTCCAGCTTCCACCGCCCGGACGGGGTCGTCGGCGACCTGGGGGGCGGCTCGCTGGAGCTCATCGACGTGAAGGGCGCTCAGCTCGCCACGGGCGTCAGCCTGCCGCTCGGCGGCCTTACATTGATCGACGCCTCGAAGCAGTCGCCGCGGGCGGCGGCCAAGATCGCGCGCGAGGCGCTGAGCGACTGCCGCGTCATGGATCGGCTCGCCGGGCGCACGTTCTACGCGGTGGGCGGCACGTGGCGCGCCATCGCCAAGCTGCATATGCGCCAGCGCAACTATCCGCTCGCCGTCATGCACGGCTACGCCATTCCGGCGCAGGACGCCGCCGACTTCGCCTCGGTGCTGACGCGGGTCGCCACCGAGACGCTGCTCGGGATCGAGGCGGTCAACGCGCAGCGCCGGCCGCTGCTGCCCTATGGCGCGGCGGTCATCGCCGAGATCATCCGGCGGGCGAAGCCGAAGGAGATCATGATCTCGAGCGCCGGCGTGCGGGAAGGGCTGCTCTATGAGATGCTCGACGCGCATGAGCGGCGCGTCGATCCGCTGCTCAGCGCCGCGGCGGACGCGAACCTTCTGTTCTCCCGCGCGCCGCGCCACGCCGAGGACCTCTGCGACTGGACCGACCAGTTCATGCGGACCTCGCATCTCGACGAGCTGCCGGAGGAGCGGCGGCTGCGTCACGCCGCCTGCCTGCTCGCCGACGTGAACTGGCGCGCCCATCCCGACTACCGGGCGGAGGAGAGCGTCAACCTCGTCGAGAACTCCTCGCTCACCGGCGTCGACCACGCCGGCCGCGCCTTCCTGGCGCTCACCATGGCCTATCGCTATCTCGGCCTCGACGACGACGAGGTGAGCCCGCAGATTCGCGCGCTCGCCTCGGCGCGAATGCTCGATCGCGCCCGCATCGTCGCCGCCGCGATGCGCCTCGCCTATGTCGCCTCGGGCGCGATGCCGGACGTCCTGCCGCGCGCGCCGCTTATATGTTCGAAGGAGAAGGTGGTGCTGACGCTGGGACGTGAACTCGCCGAGCTCGCCAGCGACCGGCTCTACAACCGCGTCAAGCAGCTCGCCCGGCTGATCGGGCGCGAGGCGGAGATCGCCGTCGCGCCGCTCTGACCGCGTCAGCTCGGCGCCCGCTCTCCGGGCTCCTCGGCGTCGCGCCATTCGAGCAGGGTCACGCGGCCGTTCTCGACGGTCAGGGCGAGGCGGCCGTGCTTGAGCTCCAGCGCCTTGAGGCCGAACAGCTCGCGCCGCCAGCCGCTGAGCGCTTGCGTCGGCGCCGAATCGTCGGCGGCGATCGCCTCGAGGTCCTCGACCGTGGCGATCATCTTGGCGGCGACGCCGTGGCCCTCGCTCACCTGCCGCAGCAGCACCTTGAGAAGCTCGACGGTCGCGCCGTTGCCGCCGTTCCTGCGGTCGCGGTCGAGCTTCGGCAGGCTCTTCTGATCTCGCGCGAGGCCGCGCTCGACCGCGGCGAGGATGTCGGCGCCGGCCCGCGAGCGCTCCATGCCGCGCGGGAACGCGCGCAGGTTGCCGAGCGCCTCGACGCCGCGCGGCGCGGCGAGCGCGACCTCGACGAGCACGTCGTCCTTGAGGACGCGCGAGCGCGGCACGTCGCGCGCCTGCGCCTCCGCCTCGCGCCAGGCGGCGACCTCCATCAGAACGGCGAGGTCGCGCGGCTTGCGCACCCGCCCGCGCAGCCGCTCCCAGGCGTTGTCGGGATGCTGCTCATAGGTCGCGGGCGAGGTGAGCAGCGCCATTTCGTCGTCGAGCCAGCCGAGCCGGCCGCTCTGGGCGAGCTTGCCGCGCAGGAACTGGTAGATGTCGCGCAGATGCGTCACGTCGGCGATGGCGTAGTCGATCTGCGCCGGCAGCAGCGGGCGGCGCGCCCAGTCGGTGAAGCGCGAGGATTTGTCGAGCGAGACGCGGCACACGGTCTGGGTCAGGTCGCCGTAGGAAACCTGGTCGCCGAAGCCGCACACCATGGCGGCGACCTGGGTGTCGAACAGGGGCGCGGGAATTAACTTCGCGAGATGCCAGATGATCTCGAGGTCCTGCCGCGCGGCGTGGAAGACCTTGACGACGTCAGGGTCGGCCATCAGCGCGAAGAAAGGCGCGAGGTCGAGCCCCTCGGCCATCACGTCGACCGCCGCCGCCTCCTCGGGAGAGGCGAGCTGGACGACGCAGAGCTTCGGCCAGAAGGTCGTCTCGCGCAGGAACTCGGTGTCGACGGTGACGTAGGGATGGGCGGAAAGGCGCAGGCACAGCTCGGCGAGCGCCTGCGTCGTCGTGATCACGTTCATGAAGTCCTCAATAGAGCAAACCGGCGCCGCGAGCTACCGACGCCGCGGCGCAAGGCGCCGAAACCTTGACTTGGACTGTCCGCCGTGCCCTTACCGGCCATCTTTCGACGGCCCGTCTCCCGAAAGCCGCATTCCCGAAGGCCAGAGTTCTGAAAGACCTGTCATGACGCACCGCTACCGCACCCACAGCTGCGGCGACCTCCGCCTTTCCGACGCCGGCTCGAGCGTGCGGCTTTCCGGCTGGTGCCACCGCATCCGCGACCATGGCGGCGTGCTGTTCATCGACCTGCGCGACCACTACGGCCTGACCCAATGCGTCGTCGATCCCGATTCTCCGGCCTTCTCCATGGCCGAGACGCTGCGCTCCGAATGGGTCGTGCGCGTCGACGGGGCCGTGCGCGCGCGCCCGGCCGGCACCGAGAACCCGGAGATGCCGACCGGCCTCGTCGAGCTCTACGTCGCCGAGATCGAGGTTCTGGGCCCCGCCGCCGAGCTGCCCTTGCCGGTGTTCGGCGACCAGAGCTACCCGGAAGAGACGCGCCTGCGCTACCGCTTCCTCGACCTGCGCCGCGAGAAGCTGCACAGGAACATCATGCTGCGCGGCCGCGTCGTCGATTCGCTGCGCGCGCGGATGAAGGCGGAAGGCTTCTTCGAGTTCCAGACGCCGATCCTGACCGCCTCGAGCCCGGAGGGCGCGCGCGACTTCCTCGTGCCCTCGCGGCTGCATCCCGGAAAATTCTATGCGCTGCCGCAGGCGCCGCAGCAGTTCAAGCAGCTGCTGATGACGGCGGGCTTCGACCGCTATTTCCAGATCGCGCCGTGCTTTCGCGACGAGGACCTGCGCGCCGACCGCAGCCTTGAATTCTACCAGCTCGACATCGAGATGAGCTTCGTCACGCAGGACGACGTCTTCGCCGTCGTCGAGCCGGTGCTGCGCGGCGTCTTCGAGGAGTTCGGCGAAGGCGCGCCGGTCACGCAGGAATTCCCGCGCATCCCCTACGCCGAGGCGATGCTGAAATACGGCTCGGACAAGCCCGACCTGCGCAATCCGCTCGTCATCGCCGACGTGAGCGAGGTCTTCGCGCGCGAGGACGTGAACTTCAACGCCTTCAAGAAGGCGGTGGCGCAGGGAGCCGTGGTGCGCGCCATTCCCGCGCCGGGCGCGTCGGCCCAGCCACGCAGCTTCTTCGACAAGCTCAACGACTGGGCGCGGTCGGAAGGCGCGGCGGGGCTCGGCTATGTCATCTTCGAGGGCGAAGGCGCCGAGCCCGTCGGCAAGGGGCCGATCGCCAAGTTCATTCCCGCCGAGGCGCAGAAGCTCATCGCCAGGGCCGCCGGCGTCGGCCCGGGCGACGCGGTGTTCTTCGCCTGCGACCGCGCCGACAGGGCGGCGAAGCTCGCAGGGCAGGCGCGCGTGCGCATCGGCAATGAGCTCGGGCTCTCGAAGACGAACGTCTTCGAGTTCTGCTGGATCGTCGACTTTCCGATGTATGAGTGGAACGAGGAGGAGAAGAAGATCGACTTCTCCCACAACCCGTTCTCGATGCCCAATTACGACTTTGACGCCTTCCTCGCGCTCGATCCCGCCGATGCCGAAAAGATTTTGTCGATCAACGCCTTCCAGTACGACGTCGTGTGCAATGGCTTCGAGCTGTCGTCGGGCGCGATCAGGAACCACCGTCCCGACGTGATGCGCAAGGCCTTCGCGCTCGCGGGCTATGACGAGAGCGTGCTGGAGCAGAAATTCTCCGGCCTCTACCGCGCCTTCCAGTACGGCGCGCCGCCGCACGGAGGCATCGCGCCGGGCGTCGACCGCATCGTTATGCTGCTCGCGGGGGAGGAGAACCTGCGCGAGATCGTCGCTTTCCCGATGAACCAGCGCGGCGAGGACCTTCTGCTCGGCGCGCCTTCGAGCGTCACGCCGAAGCAGCTGCGCGAGCTGTCGATCAGGGTCAATCTTCCGGAAAAATAGCGGGCGGCGCGGCCAGGCGGCCGGGCGTAAAATTCTCGGCGATCCGCCGCGACTTTGGCGCGCCGCTGGGCAAACATTGGGCGTTTTGCTTCCGGCCGCCCTTCCTACCGGGGTGGTCCGCGGATTGCTATAAAACCGCAAGCTTTGTCGGCGGCTTGAGCCTGCGCGGACGCGGGGGCGGCTTCGTCCGGCGGAACGCGGGTTCGCAGCATTGTCCATTTCCGCCGCCATCCACCATCTCACGCATTACAAGTACGATCGCCCCGTCTCGCTCGGCCCGCAGATCGTGCGCCTGCGCCCGGCGCCGCACTGCCGCACCAGGATCCTCAATTACAGCCTCAAGGTCTCGCCGCCCGACCATTTCGTGAACTGGCAGCAGGACCCGCACAACAACTGGCAGGCGCGCTTCGTCTTTCCCGAGAAGGTCCGCGAGTTCAAGGTCGAGGTCGACCTCACCGTCGACCTGTCGGTGGTCAATCCGTTCGACTTCTTCATCGAGCCCTACGCCGAGCATTTTCCGTTCGCCTATGAGCCCGAGCTCAAGGAGGATCTGTCGCCTTACCTCACGCCCGAGCCGCTCGGGCCGCGTCTTGCGGCCTACATGGACGGCCTGCCGCGCGAGCGGGTGCATATCGTCAACTTCCTCGTCGACCTCAACATCAATCTCTCCAGGGCGATCAACTATGTGATCCGCCTCGAACCCGGCGTGCAGACGCCGGAGGAGACGCTCGGCCTCGCCTCGGGCTCGTGCCGCGATTCGGCCTGGCTGCTCGTGCAGATCCTGCGCAACCTCGGCCTCGCCGCCCGCTTCGTGTCGGGCTACCTCATCCAGCTCAAGGCCGACGTCGAGCCCGTCGACGGGCCGAAAGGCGCGCAGGCCGACTTCACCGACCTGCACGCCTGGGCCGAGGTCTATCTGCCGGGCGCCGGCTGGATCGGCATGGACGCGACCTCCGGCATGTTCTGCGCGGAAGGGCATATCCCTGTCTCGGCGACCCCGCATTACGCCACCGCCGCGCCGATCTCCGGGGGCGTCGAGATGGGCGCCGAGGTCGAGTTCATCTACGACATGAATGTGACGCGCGTCGCCGAGAAGCCGCGCATCACCATGCCCTTCTCGGAGGAGGCCTGGGAGCGGCTCGACGCGCTCGGCGAGCAGGTCGATCAGGATCTGAAGCGCCAGGACGTGCGGCTCACCATGGGCGGCGAGCCGACCTTCGTCTCGATCGACGATTTCGAAGCCCCGGAGTGGAACACGGCCGCGGTCGGGCCGACCAAGCGCTCCTTCGCCGACGCGCTGATCCGGCGCATCCGCTCGCGCGTCGCCCCTGGCGGGCTGCTGCATTACGGGCAGGGCAAATGGTATCCCGGCGAGACGCTGCCGCGCTGGGGCTTCTCGCTCTACTGGCGCAAGGACGGCCAGCCGATCTGGCGCGACCCGCAGCTCATCGACGCCGTCGGCCGCACCACGGCGCCGGAGCAGGAGGAGGCGCCCGAAAAGGCGCATGTCGCCTTCACCGATCGGCAGCGCGAGACGGCGGAGAAGATCGCCAGGGGCGTCGCCGGCTTCCTCGGCGTCGGCGAGGAATGCGTGCTGCCGGCCTATGAGGACCCGGCCGTCTGGCTCGTCAAGGAAGGAAGCCTGCCGGACAACGTCGATCCGCTCGACCCGAAGATCGAGGACCCGGAGGAGCGCAACCGCATGATCCGCGCCTTCGCGCGCGGCCTCGCCAGGCCGACCGGCTATGTGCTGCCGGTGCAGCGCTGGAACTCGCCGGCGCTCTCGTCCGGCCGCGGCTGGCTCAGCGAGAAATGGCGCCTGCGCCGCGGCGAGCTTTTCCTCGTGCCGGGCGATTCGCCGGTCGGCTACCGTCTGCCGCTGGGCTCGCTGCCCTATGTCGCGCCGGCGAATTATCCTCATGTCACGCCGCAGGACCCGCTCGAGGAGCGCGCGCCGCTGCCCGACGCCGAGGTGATCCGCGACCGGCTGAAGCTTTACGAGCGGCGCGAGGCGCCGCCGACGCCGCGCCAGACGATCGTCGAGCAGACGCCGATCGAAGGCTCGGTGCGCACGGCCCTGAGCGTCGAGCCGCGCGACGGCGTGATCTGCGTGTTCATGCCGCCGGTCCACGCGCTCGAGGACTATCTCGACCTCGTCGCGGCGGTCGAATCGGCGGCCGAGGGGCTGAAGACGCCGGTCCATATCGAGGGCTATCCGCCGCCCTACGACCCACGCCTCGAAGTCGTCAAGGTGACGCCCGACCCCGGCGTCATCGAGGTCAACATCCAGCCCGCCGCCAGCTGGCGCGAGGCGGTCGAAACCACCAAGGGCCTCTATGAGGACGCGCGCCAGTGCCGCCTCGGCGCCGACAAGTTCATGACCGACGGGCGCCATGCCGGCACCGGCGGCGGCAACCACGTCGTCGTCGGCGGCGCGAGCCCGCAGAATTCGCCCTTCCTGCGCCGCCCGGACCTTTTGAAGAGCCTCGTCCTCTACTGGCAGCGCCACCCGAGCCTGTCCTACCTGTTCTCGGGCCTGTTCATCGGCCCGACGAGCCAGGCGCCGCGCGTCGACGAGGCGCGCCACGACGGGCTCTACGAGCTCGAGATCGCGCTCGCCAACACGCCGGGCCCCGACGGCGCGATCCCGCTGTGGCTGATCGACCGGCTCTACCGCAACCTGCTGATCGACGTCACCGGCAACACGCACCGCGCCGAGATCTGCATCGACAAGCTTTATTCGCCGGATGGGCCGACGGGTCGCCTCGGCCTCGTCGAATTCCGCGGCTTCGAGATGCCGCCGGACGCGCGCATGAGCCTCGCCCAGCAACTGCTGCTGCGCGCGTTGGTCGCCTGGTTCTGGCGCGAGCCGCAACAGGGCGCGCTCGTGCGCTGGGGGACGACGCTGCACGACCGCTTCATGCTGCCGCATCATGTCTGGGCCGATTTCCTCGGCGTGCTCGCCGACCTCAATCGCGCCGGCTACGCCTTCGATTCCGCATGGTACGAGGCGCAGTGGGAATTCCGCTTCCCCTTCTACGGCGAGATCGAGCACAAGGGGGTGAAGCTCGAGCTGCGGCAGGCGCTGGAGCCCTGGCACGTCATGGGCGAGACCGGCGCGATCGGCGGCACGGTGCGCTTCGTCGATTCCTCGATCGAGCGGCTGCAGGTCAAATGCGAGGGATTCGTCGAGGGGCGGCACGTCATCGCCTGCAACGGGCGGCGCATGCCGATGACGGCGACCGAGGTCGGCGGCGAGGCGGTCGCCGGCGTGCGCTTCAAGGCGTGGCAGGCGGCGATCGGCATGCACCCGACCGTGCCGGTCCATGCGCCGCTGACCTTCGACATCGTCGACGAATGGGCCGGGCGCTCGATCGGCGGCTGCGTCTACCACGTCGCCCATCCGGGCGGGCGCAATTACGAGACCTTCCCGGTCAACAGCTATGAGGCGGAGGCGCGCCGCCTCGCGCGCTTCGACGCCTTCGGCCATACGCCCGGGCCGATGCGCGCGCCGGCCAGGGAGCGCAACGCCGAGTTCCCGCTGACCCTAGACCTGCGCCGGCCGAGCTGGATCTGACGCCGCCCCGGCGCGCCTCGCGCGCGCCGGTTACGTCGACGCGCCGCCGCGCCAGCGGCGGATCGCGCCGAGGATCGCCTGCGCCGAGGGCAGGGCGAACATCGTCTCGACCGGCGTCATGATCTTGCGCCGCCAGTTCGGCCGCTCGCGGTCGGTGCCGGGCAGATTGACCGGCGCTGTCTCGAGCGTCAGGTCGTCGGTCTGCGCCAGCATCAGCGCGGCCTTCGAGCGCGCGACGAAGCCGTGGATGGCGGCGGCCTCGGCCGCGCCCAGCGCCGTATCGGGCGCCGTCGCTAGGGCGAGCTCGTGATCTTCCGCGAGCGCCGCGCCGAGCGCCCGCTTCTCGGCCTCGCGCTCGGCGCGGGCGCCTGCGTCATCGTCGAGGAGCCCGAGCGCCGCGGCCTCGTCGAGATCCGCGCCGCTCCACCAGCCAGCGAGCGGCGGCAGGTCGTGCGTCGCGACGCAAGCGGCGGAAAGGGCCGGATAGCAGGACGGCGCGATGAAGCCGCCGTCCCCGCGCCGCTCGAAGCGCATGACGCGATAGGAGAGAAAATTCGCGGCCGACAGCGCGTCGCGCAGGCCCTCGGGCACGGTGCCGAGGTCCTCGCCGACGACGGCCGCGCGCGCCCGCCCGCTCTCGATCGCGACCTGGCCGACGAGCGCCTCGAAGGGTTGGTTCAGATAGGCGCCGTCGCGCCCGTCCGCGCCGGAGGGCACGAGGAAGAGGCGGCGCAGCCCGAGCGCATGGTCGATACGCAGCACGCCGGCGTAGGCCATATTGGCGGCGATCAGCCGCCCATAGCTGCGGAAGCCGTCCTGCGCCAGCGCGCGCGGATCGAACGGCGGCAGGCCCCACACCTGGCCGCGCGGCCCGAGCGGATCGGGCGGCGCGCCGATCGAGACGCCCTGCATCAGCCGGCTCATCTCGGAGAAGGCTTCGGCCCCGTCCGGCGCGCAGCCGACCGCGAGGTCGCGATAGAAGCCGAGCCTCAGCCCCGCGGCCTCTCCCGCCTTCGCGGCCGCGGCGAACTGCCGATCGGCGAGGAATTGCAGGAATTTGGCGCGGTCGACCTCTTCCTCGTGGGCGCGCTCGAACGCCTCGAGCCCCGCCGCGTGCGGCGTCGCAAGCTCGGGCGGAAAGCTGCGCAGCGTCGCGCCATAAAAGCGCTCCAACGCCTGAAACAGCGCGAAGCGGCGCAGGCTCTCGCCGCCGACGACGAGGAAGCGTTCATACTCCAGCGCGAGAACGTCGTTGGGCGAGGCGAGGCGGCGCGCGCGGAACGCCGCGTGCGCGACGTCGAACAGCTTCTCCTTCAGCGCGCTGACCGCGCCATAGTCGACGAAGGGCGTCTGCGAGAGCGCGCGCGCCTGCGGCGCGGCCCGCTCGAGGGCGGCGCGCACGGAATGCGTCAAAAGCTCGGGCGGCAGATCGTAGAGGTCGACGGCGAGCGGTTCGAGGAAGCGGCGGTCGGAGGGATGGTACGGGCTCGCCCGCTCGGGATCGTGCGGGTAGAGCGCGTGCAGCGGGTTCATCCCGACGACGAGCGCGCCGGCGCGTCCGGCCTCCTGCGCGAGCAGCCGCAGGCTGGTGAAATCGCCGATCCCCTGGTCGCCGCTCCAGCCGCCGCCGTTTCCGTCCCGGCGCAGCCCGTAGACCTGCGCGGCGAGGCCGAAGACGCCGCCGGCTTCGAGCTCGGGCGGCAGGAAGGCGGAGCGCGGCGCGATGGAGAGATGGCCGACGAGGTCAGGGGCCGCGTCGCACAGGACTTCATGGCGCCCGATCGGGAGCTCGGGAAGCGGAATGTCGCGCACGAGCGCGCGCCGCCCGTCCGGAGCTATGGTCTCGCGCCGTTCGCCGAGATCGGGCGGAACGACGACCTGCGGCGTCGAGCCGTCCTCGCAGGCGATCGACAGGGCGAAGGGCCGCGCCGCGTCGGCGAGGGCGCCGCCAAGCCGCAACGTCTGCGCGTCGCCGCGCCGCAGCGTCGTCGCGACGGGAAGCGGGCGAAAGGCGCCTTCCTGCGACAGCTCGCCGAGACGGCCGAGCGCCTCGCCGGTGGAGCGCGCGCCGAGGCTGAGGCTTTCGAGCAGTGCGCGCTTCGTCTCCGCGGAGACCACGGTGCGGCGTCCGACGACGTCGTGCCAGTCGAGCGCGATTCCCGCCGCGGCGGCGAGACGGTCGAGGACGCGGTCGTCGACGCCGACGCTCCGCGCGGCGGCCTCGACGCTCTCGGTCAGGATGACGACGCTGCGCGGGGGCAGCGTCAGAACCTGGTCGCCCGGCGCGCCGCAGGCGTCGGGGTCGGCCGAATGCGCGCCGATCGTCCAGCCCCGCCCGACGCGCGGAAAGGGAAGCCGCATCTCGACCGGAGCGTGGGCGCGGTTGACGAGGACGGCGACGCGGCTGGCCGCGCGCGAAGAATCGCCCCGATCGTAGAAGACGGCCGTCAGCGCGTCGCCCGCCTCCTCGTCCCATTGCGCCGGCGTCAGCGGCTCGCCGGAGGGGCCGAGCCATTCGACGTCCGGCGCGCCCGAGGCGTCGATCGGGCGCCCCTGAAGCGGCGTCTCGGCGGTCAGCGCGCCCTCGCGCAGGCGCAGGCGCACGAGGCGGGCGGTGAAGTCGATCAGCTCCTCGTCGGCGCCCGTCCAGTCGACGTAGGCGAGCGCGTTGTCCTGCGCGTAGGCGTTGTTGTTGCCCTTCTGCGTGCGGCCGAGCTCGTCGCCCATGGTCAGCATCGGAACGCCCCGGCAGGCGAAAAGCGTCGCCAGCAGGGCGCGCGCGTCGCCCCTGCGCCGCGCCAGAACGGCGGCGTCCTCCGTCTCGCCGTCGACGCCGCAGCTCCAGGAGAAATTCTCGTCCGTCCCGTCGCGGTTGTTCTCGCCGTTCGCCTCGTTGCGCTTGTGCGAATAAGAGACGAGGTCGCGCAGCGTGAAGCCGTCGTGCGCGGCGACGTAGTTGACCGAGCGCGACAGCGGGCGCTGGCGCGGGGCGAAGATTTCCGCCGAGCCCGCGAGCCTTGCTGCGAGCGCGCCGAGCCGGCGCGGATCGCCGCGCCAGAAGCGGCGGATGTCGTCGCGGCTCCTGTCGTTCCATTCGCCCCAGGAGGCGGGAAATTCGCCGAGCTGGTAGCCGCCCCAGCCGATGTCCCAAGGCTCGGCGACATGGATGAGGTCGCGCAGCAGCGGGTCCTGCGTCGCCGCCGCCAGAAACGGGTGGGTCGGCGAAAAGCCGTCAGCGCCTCGCGCGAGGACGCTCGCGAGGTCGTAGCGGAAGCCGTCGAAGCCGCCGAGTTCGGCCGCCGTGCGCAGGCAGTCGAGGGCGAGGCGCAGCGGCTGCGGCCGCTCGAGCGCCAGCACGTTGCCGCATCCCGCCTGATTCTGGTAGAGCGCCGGCGCCTGCGGCTCGAGGCGGTAGTAGAGCGAATTGTCGAGGCCGCGCAGCGACAGGGTGGGGCCAAGGTGGTCGCTCTCGCCGCTGTGGTTCAGCACCACGTCGAGCAGAACGACGATTCCCTCGGCCTGAAGCGCCTCGACGGCGCGGCGCACCTCCGGCCAGCCGCCGGGGGCGAGGCGCGGGTCCGGCGCGAGCCAGGCGACCGGATTGTAGCCCCAGTAGTTGGAGAGGCCGAGCGGCGGCAGATGGCGCTCGTCGACGAAGGCGTGAATCGGCAGAAGCTCGACCGCGGTGACGCCGAGCCGCTTCAGATGGGCGAGCGCGGCCGGATGGGCGAGGCCGGCGAAGGTTCCACGCAGCTCGGCGGGAACCTCCGGGTGAAGCGCCGTGAAGCCGCGCACATGCATTTCGTAGATGACGAGGTCGCGCCACGCGACGGACCGGCGGCGCCGGGGGGCGGCGGCCGGCCTCGCGCGCGCGATCGCCTTCGGCATGAAGGGCGCGCTGTCGGCGCGATCCTCGGCCGCGCCATGGATGCGCGCGTCGAACAGCGCGGCGTTGAGCCTGAAAGGCCGGTCGAGCTCCAGCGCGAAAGGGTCGAGCAGCAGCTTGTCGAAATTGAAGCGCAGCCCCTTCTCGGGCTCGAACGGTCCTTGCGCGCGGAAGCCGTAGCGCGCGCCCTCGCCAAGTCCCGCGACATGGCCGTGGAACACGTCGCCGATGCGGCCGGGCAGGCGCAGGCGCTCGATCTCGTGGATCTCGTCGTCGAACAGGCAGACGAAGAGCGCCTCGGCCGCGCTCGAGACGACGGCGAAATTGACGCCGCCGTCGCGCGGAAACGCGCCGAGCGGCTCCGGCGAGCCGGGCGTGATCGAAAGGATCGCGGCCAAGCGGGCGGCTCAGGTGACGACGGACGGGGCCTTGCGGCCGGTGAAGCGGGCGATTCCGGCGAGCTCCTGCGACAGACGGGCGAGGTCGGCGAGCGCCTCCTGCGTCGTCATCTGCTGGCGCGCGGGATCGGGCTCGTAGCGCTCGATGTAGACGCGCAGCGTCGCGCCGGCGGTGCCGGTGCCCGACAGGCGGTAGACGATGCGTCCGCCGTCCTCGAAATGGACGCGGATTCCCTGCCGCGCCGAATCCGAGCCGTCGACCGGATCATGATAGGCGAAGTCGTCTGCGCCGGCGATCCGCAGCGCGCCGAAGGTCTCGCCCTTGAGGCCGGGCAGCGCGTCGCGCAGCGTCTGCATGAGCTCGTCGGCCCCCGCCGCCTCGACCTCCTCATAGTCATGACGGGCGTAATAATTGCGGCCGTGCTCGGCCCAGTGCTTCGTCACCACGGCGTCGACGCCTTCGCCGCGCGCGGCGAGGATGTTGAGCCACATCAGCACGGCCCACAGGCCGTCCTTCTCGCGCACATGGTCGGAGCCGGCGCCGGCGCTCTCCTCGCCGCAGATCGTCGCCATGCCGGCGTCGAGCAGGTTGCCGAAGAATTTCCAGCCCGTCGGCGTCTCGTAGAGCGCGACGCCGATCTTCTCCGCCACCTTGTCGGCGGCGCGGCTCGTCGGCATGGAGCGCGCGATTCCCTTGACGCCCGAGGCGTAGCCGGGCGCGAGATGGGCGTTGGCGGCGATGATCGCGAGACTGTCGGAGGGCGTCACGAAGCGTCCGCGGCCGATGACGAGGTTGCGGTCGCCGTCGCCGTCGGAGGCCGCGCACAGGTCCGGCCCGTCAGGCGACATGGCGAGGTCGAGCAGATGCTTCGCGTGGACGAGATTTGGGTCTGGATGGTGGCCGCCGAAGTCGGGCAGCGGCGTCGCGTTGAGCACCGATCCCGCCTGCGCGCCGAGCATGTCCTCGAAGATGCGCGAGGCGTAGGGGCCGGTGACCGCCGACATGGCGTCGAACTTCAGGCGGAAGCCTGACTTGAACAGCGCTCTTATGCGCTCGAAGTCGAACAGCTTTCGCATCAGCGCGGCGTAGTCGGCGACGGGGTCGATGATCTCGATGGTCTGCTCGCCGAGGCGCGTCGTCCCGAGCGCGTCGAGGTCGAAGTCCGGAGCCTTGAGGATGCGGTAGCTTGAAATTTCCTTCGTGCGCGCGAACACCGCCTCGGTCACCTTCTCGGGCGCCGGGCCGCCGTTGGCGACGTTGTATTTGACGCCGAAGTCGCCGTGCGGGCCGCCGGGATTATGGCTCGCGCTGAGGATGATTCCGCCGAAGGCGCCATATTGGCGGATGACGTTGGACGTCGCCGGCGTCGACAGGATTCCGCCCTGGCCGATCAGGACGCGGCCGAAGCCGTTGGCGAGCGCGATCTTGACGACGGTCTGGATGGCTTCGCGGTTGAAGAAGCGGCCGTCGCCGCCGACGACGAGCGTCGCGCCCTCGTAGCCTTCGAGGCAGTCGAAGATCGACTGCACGAAATTGGCGACGTAATGAGGCTGCTGGAAGACGGGCGTCTTCTTGCGCAGGCCGGAGGTTCCGGGCCTCTGCCCTTCGAAGGGAGCGGTTTCCACTGTTTCGACGATCATGTGCTTTGCGTCCGTATCTGGCCGCGCTCGCGCGCGAGGTCCCTGAACAGGCGAGCGTAGACGGCGGCGGGCCGGCGCCACGAGACGTCCGTCAACATGCCGTTCTGGATCGTGGCGTCCCACGCCTGCGGATCGTCCCACAGCCGCGCCGCGCGTTCGAGCGCCGAGGCCAGCATCTCGCGCGTCGTCGGCGAGAATTGCACGCCGGTCGCGACGCCCGCCGCGAGCGCCATCTCGTTGGCGTCGACGATGGTGTCGGCGAGGCCGCCGACGCGGGCGACGATCGGCAGCGCCCCATAGCGCAGCGCGCAGAGCTGGGTGAGGCCGCAGGGCTCGAAGCGGGAGGGAATGACGATGGCGTCGGCGCCGGCCTGGATGCGGTGCGCGGTCGCCTCGTCATAGCCGATGAGCGCGCCGACGCGGCCCGGGCGGGCCTCCGCGGCGGCGGCGAGACGCTGCTCGAGCGCCGGCTCCCCGGAGCCGAGCACGGCGAGCTGCGCGCCGAGGCGGTCGAGCAGGTCGAAGCTGTCGAACAGCAGGTCGAGCCCCTTCTGCCACGAGAGCCGGCTGACGACGCCGAGCAGCAGCGCGCCCGGGTCCGGCTCGAGGCCGAATTTCTCCTGCAGCGCCGCCTTGTTCGCGGGGCGCAGGCCGATCGAGTCGACATCGTAGGGCTGGACGATGAACGGGTCGTTCGCCGGGTCCCAGACGTCGGCGTCGACGCCGTTCAGAACGCCGCTGAGCACGTCGGCGCGCTGGCGCAGCAGGCCGTCGAGGCCCATGCCGTGCTCCGGCGTGCGGATTTCGGCGGCGTAGGTCGGCGAGACGGTGGTGATGCGGTCGGCGAGCGCCAGGGCGGCCTTGAGGAAGCCGATCATGCCGTAATATTCGACGCCCTCGATCGAGAAGGCCTGCGGCGGCAGGCCGAGGCCGGGCAGCAGCGCGGCCGGAAACTGTCCCTGGAAGGCGAGGTTGTGGACGGTGGCGACGACGCCCGGACGCCTGCGCCCGTCATAGCGCAGATAGGCCGCCGCCAGGCCCGACTGCCAGTCGTGCAGATGAACGACGTCCGGCGCGTAGCCGGCCGCTTCGCCGAAGGCGAGCTTTGCTCCGACCTGCGCCAGCGCGGCGAAGCGGAAAGGATTATCCTCGTAATCTCGCCCGTCGGGCCCGAGATAGGGATTGCCCGGCCGGTCGTAGAGATGCGGCGCGTCGAGCACGAAGAGATCGAGCCCGCCGGCCCGCCCGCGCAGCACGCGCGCCGGCGCGCCCATAAGGGGGGACGGAGCGAGGATCTCCTCGGCGCGCTCGAGCGCGCGCGTCACCGCCGGATAGCCGGGCAGCAGCGTCGTCGCCCTGACGCCCTCGCGCGCCAGCGCGCCGGGCAGCGCGCCCGCGACGTCGGCGAGGCCGCCCGTCTTGACGAGGGGGTACGCCTCCGAAACGATGGCGAGGGCTTCGACGTCGCTCATGCGCGCTCAGCGAATCCGGTCGATCATGGCCTGGGTGATCAGGCATACGCCTTTTTCGGTGCGCCTGAAACGCTGCGCGTCGAGCGCGTGGTCCTCGCCGACGACGAGGCCGCTCGGAATCTTGACGCCGCGATCGACGACGACGTCGCGCAGCCGCGTCGAGCGGCCGATCTCCACATAGGGCAGCACGACGGCGTTCTCGATGTCGCTGTAGGAGTTGACGCGCACGCCGGTGGAGAGCAGCGAGCGCTTGACGCAGGCGCCCGAGACGATGCATCCGCCCGAGACCACCGAAGAGATGGCGAGGCCGCGCCGCCCGTCCTCGTCGTGCACGAATTTGGCGGGCGGCGTCACGCCGCCTTCCGTCCAGATCGGCCAGTTGTTGTCGAACAGGTCAAGCTCCGGAACGATGTCGGTGAGGTCGATGCTCGCCTGCCAATAGGCGTCGACGGTGCCGACGTCGCGCCAGTAGGAGCCCTCTTCCTCGGTCGAGCGCACGCAGGAATCGGCGAAATGATGCGCGACAGCCAGCCCATTCCTGACGATGTAGGGAATGATGTCCTTGCCGAAGTCGCGCGACGAGCCGGGGTCGGCGGCGTCGCGCTCGAGAAGGGAGAACAGGAAGTTCGTCTCGAACACATAGATGCCCATCGAGGCCAGCGCGACGTCGGGCTTGCCTGGCATGGCCGGGGGGTCCTTCGGCTTCTCGATGAAGTCGAGGATCCGGTTGTTCTCGTCGACATGCATGACGCCGAAGCCGCTCGCCTCCTCGCGCGGCACCTCGAGGCACCCTACCGTGACGTCGGCGCCCTGATCGGCGTGCTGCTGCAGCATCACCTCGTAGTCCATCTTGTAGATATGGTCGCCGGCGAGGATGACCATGTATTTCGGCCCGCGGTCGCGGATGATGTCGATGTTCTGGAACACGGCGTCGGCGGTTCCTGCGTACCACTGATCCTCGGAGACGCGCTGGCTCGCCGGCATGATGTCGAAGAATTCGTTGCCGCTGGTCCTGAAGAAATTCCACGCGCGCGTGAGATGGCCGATCAGGCTGTGCGCCTTGTACTGCGTGGCGACGCCGACGCGGCGGATCCCCGAGTTCAGCGCGTTCGACAGGGCGAAGTCGATGATGCGCATCTTGCCGCCGAAATAGACCGCGGGCTTCGCCCTGCGGTCGGTCAGTTCGAGCAGGCGGCTGCCGCGTCCTCCTGCGAGCACGAAGGCCATGGCCTGTCGTCCGATGGGAGCGCTGGTTCTCATCTTCGGTCCTTTGAACGCTTTCCGCCGGGCGGCGCGAGGCCGCTCGCGGACGCTTCACGCGTCGGCCACGAGGAACAAGGTGGCGAGGGGGGGAAGGGTGAGGCGCACGGAGGCGGGCTGGCCGTGCGCAGGCTCGGCCGTCGCCTCGAGCGCGCCGCAGTTGCCCGCGCCCGAACCCCAGTAGCAGGAGGCGTCGGTGTTGAGAGCCTCGCGCCAGCGTCCGGCGGCGGGCATGCCGAGAATGTAGTCGTGGCGAGGCTCCGGCGTGAAATTGCTGACGACGACGACCGGCGGGTCGCCGTCCTCGCCGTAACGCGCGAAGGCGAAAACGGATTGCGCGGCGTCGTCGCCGACGATCCATGAGAAGCCGCCAGGCTCATTGTCGCGCCGGTGGAGCGCCGGCGTCTTCTTGAGAAGGCGGTTCAGGTCCCGCACGAGCGCGCGCACGCCCGCATGCGCGTCGGCGTCAAGCAGGAACCAGTCGAGCTCGCCTTCTTCGCTCCATTCGCGCCGCTGCGCGAACTCCTGGCCCATGAACAGGAGCTTCTTGCCGGGGTGGCCCCACATGAAGCCGTAGTAGGCGCGCAGGGTCGCGAACTTGCGCCAGTCGCCGCCCGACATCCTGGCGAGCAGCGAACCCTTGCCGTGTGTAACCTCGTCGTGGCTGAGCGGCAGCACGAAATTCTCGGAGAAGGCGTAGACGAGTCCGAAGGTCATCCGGTCGTGCGACCATTTCCGGTAGATCGGATCGAGCTCCATGTAGTCGAGCGTGTCGTGCATGAAGCCCATGTTCCACTTGAAGCCGAAGCCGAGGCCGCCGCTCGACGTCGGGGCTGTGACGCCCGCCCAGGCGGTGGATTCCTCGGCGAACGTCGCGACGCCCGGATGCTCCTCGTAGACGAGCTCGTTGAAGCGCTTGAGAAAGGCGACCGCGTCGCGGTTGTCGTTGCCGCCGTCCGCGTTCGGCGACCACTCGCCGGGCTGGCGCGAATAGTCGAGGTAGAGCATGGAGGCGACGGCGTCGACGCGCAGCCCGTCGATATGGTAGCGCTCAAGCCAGAACAGCGCGTTGGCGATGAGGAAGCAGGACACCTCGCGCCGGCCGTAGTCGTAGATCGCCGTGTTCCAGTCCGGGTGGAAGCCGCGCCGCGGGTCGGCGTGCTCGTAAAGCGGCTCGCCGTCGAACGTGGCGAGGCCGTGCGCGTCGACGGGAAAATGCGCCGGGACCCAGTCGAGGATCACGTAAAGGCCTTCGGCGTGGGCGCGGTCGACGAAGCGCGCGAAGGCGGCCGGATCGCCGAAGCGGCTCGTCGGCGCGAAGAGGCCGATCGGCTGATAGCCCCAGGAGGCGTCGAGCGGATGCTCGCAGACCGGCATCAGCTCGACATGGGTGAAGCCCATGTCCTTCGCGTAGGGGATGAGTTGGTCGGCGAGCTCGTCGTAGGTGAGGAAACGGCCGTTCTCGCCGCGCCGCCATGAGCCGAGATGGACCTCGAGCACGCTCATGGGCTCGCGCCAGTGCTCGCGCCGCGCGCGGGCGTCGAGGAACTCGGCGTCGGTCCAGGGAAAGTCGCGGATTTCGGCGACGATCGAGGCCGTGGAGGGCCGCAGCTCCGCCGCGAAGCCGACCGGGTCCGCCTTCAGCGGCAGCAGCCGTCCGTCGCGCGCGACGATTTCATATTTGTAGTTGGTCCCCGCGCCGACGCCGGGCGCGAAGATCTCCCACAGCCCGGAATCGACGCGCTTGCGCATCTGGTGCAGGCGCCCGTCCCAGCGGTTGAAGTCGCCGACCACCGACACGCGCTGCGCGTTGGGCGCCCAGACGGCGAAGCGCACGCCGGCGGCGCCCTCGACGCGCGTCACATGGGCGCCGAGCTTGTGGTGCAGCGCCCGGTGCGAGCCCTCGACGAGCAGATAGTCGTCGATCGGGCCGAGGACGGGCCCGAAGCGGTAGGGATCGACGTAGGTCCACGCGCCGCCCGGATTTTCCGCCTCGAGCTCATAGCGCAGGGGCGGCGCGGCGGTTTCGAGGAAGCCTTCGAAGAAGCCACCGCCGCGGTCAGCGAGGGGCAGGGCGCGCCCGTCCTCGAACACGGCGCGCAGCTTCGAGGCGTCGGGCGAGAAGGCGCGCACGACCACGCCGCCGCCGGCCGCGTGCAGGCCGAGCACGGCGAAAGGGTCGGGGTGGCGCGCGGCTCTGATCGCGTCGATCGAGTCGTCGTCAAGCCGCCAGGCGCAGAATTGCGCGCCCGGCGGCTCGGCGGCCGCGTCTGCTTCGCCAGCCGTCATGCGCGGCCGGGCGCGGTCGTCGGCACGTTCCATATCTCCACGGCGTATTCGCCGATGGTGCGGTCGGAGGAGAACCACCCCATGTTGGCGGTGTTGATGATCGTCGAACGTCGCCAGCCCTTCTTGTCGCGCCAACGCCTGAAGACGTCGCGCTGCTTCGCGTAGTAGCTGTCGAAATCGGCCGTCACGAGGAAGAAGTCGTGGTAGGTTAGGGCGTCGACGAGCGAGCGGTAGCGGTCCGGCTGCTCGGGCGAGAACACGCCCGAGCCGATCGCCTCCAGCGCGTCGGAGAGCCGCTGCGAGCGGGCGATCGCCTCCTGCCCGCTGATCGATTGGGCGCGCCTCGCCGCCACCTCGTCGGCGGCGAGGCCGAAGATGAAGATGTTGTCCGGCCCGACGTGCTCCAGAATCTCGACGTTGGCTCCGTCGAGCGTGCCGATGGTGAGCGCGCCGTTGAGGGCGAGCTTCATATTGCCGGTGCCTGAAGCCTCCATGCCGGCCGTCGAGATCTGCTCGGAGAGATCTGCCGCCGGGATGATGCGCTCGGCGAGGCTGACGTTGTAGTTAGGCAGGAACACGCATTTGAGCAGGCCGCGCACCGTCGGATCGGAGTTGACGACGCGGCCGACGTCGTTGGCGAGCTGGATGACGAGCTTGGCGGTGGCGTAGCTCGCCGCGGCCTTGCCGGCGAAAATCTTCACGCGCGGGATCCAGTCGCGATAGGGCTGCGTGCGAATCTCCTCGTAAATGGCGACGGTTTCAAGAATGTTCAAAATCTGCCGTTTGTATTCGTGGATGCGCTTGATCTGAACGTCGAACAGCGCGTCCGGGTTCAGCTTCACGCCGACGCGCTCCTGCACGAGGCGCGCGAGCGCGACCTTGTTCGCCCGCTTGACGGCCGCGTAGCGTTCCTGGAACGAGGCGTCGTCGGCGAGCGGCTCGATTTTCTTGAGCGCCGTCGCGTCGTCGAGCAGGCCGTCGCCGACGACCTCCATAAGCAGCGAGGTCAGCGCCGGATTGGCCTCCTTGAGCCAGCGCCGGAAGGTGACGCCGTTCGTCTTGTTGACGATCTTGCCCGGATCGGCGGCGTCGAGGTCGTGGAACACGGTCGTCTTCATGAGCTCGGAATGCAGCGCCGAAACGCCGTTGACCTTGTGGGAGCCAAGGAAGGCGAGATGGCCCATGCGCACGCGCCGCCCGTGCGCCTCGTCGATCAGCGACAGCGCGGCGAGCTTCTCGGCGACGCCGCCCCCGCTCTTCGCCATCCTGTCGAGATGGATCGCGTTGATGAGATAGATGATCTGCATGTGGCGCGGCAGCAGCCGCTCCATCAGCGGCGCCGGCCAGGTCTCGAGCGCCTCCGGCAGAAGCGTGTGGTTGGTGTAGCTGAAAGTGTTCCTGGTGATCGTCCAGGCCTCGTCCCACGGGACGTCGTGGCGGTCGACGAGCACATGCATCAGCTCGGCGACGCCGATCGCCGGATGGGTGTCGTTGAGCTGGATCGAGGCCTTGTCGGCGAGGGTGCGGATGTCCCCGAACAGGGAAAGGTGCCGGCGCACGAGGTCCTGGATCGAGGCGGAGGCGAAGAAATACTCCTGCCGCAGGCGAAGCTCCTGGCCGGCCGGGCTGGTGTCGCCCGGGTAGAGCACCTTGGAGATCGATTCGGCGCGCACCCGGTCCATCAGCGCGCCGACATGGTCGCCGCTGTTGAACATGTCGAGGCGCAGCGGATCGGGCGCGCGCGCCGCCCACAGGCGCAGCGTGTTGATATGCGCGCCGCGCCAGCCGGCGATCGGCGTGTCGTAGGCGATCGCCTGCACCGTTTCGGCCGGCATCCACACCTGCTTGGGCTCGCCGTCAGGGCTGGCCTGCGCCTCGATGTGGCCGCCGAAGCCGACGCCGTAGACGATTTCCGGCCGCTGGAACTCCCACGGGTCGCCGAGCGAAAGCCAGTCCTCGGGATATTCGAGCTGCTTTCCGTCCTTGATGCGCTGGCGGAACAGGCCGTGGTCGTAGCGGATGCCGTAGCCGTAGGCGGCGATCGAGAGGGTCGCCATGCTCTCCATGAAGCAGGCGGCGAGGCGGCCGAGGCCGCCGTTGCCGAGCGCCGCGTCGGGCTCGACCTCGCGCAGGTCGTCGAGGTCGACGCCGAGCTCGGCGAGGGCCGCGCGCGTCTCGTCGATCAGCTGCATGTTGGTCAGCGCGTCGATGAGCAGGCGGCCGATCAGAAACTCGAGGCTGAGATAATAGACGCGCTTGACGCCGGAGGCCTTGGCGCGGACGATCGAGGAGAACCAGCTGTCGACGACCTTGTCGCGGACGCTGAGCGCAGTGGCGATGAACCAGTCGTGCTTGCTGGCGGACGCGACGTTCTTGCCGACGGCGTAGCGCAGCTTGGCGAGGATGAGGTCGCGGATTTCGGCGACCTTGGGCGATTGCGGCGCGTCGCTCGGGGAAGGGGCGGTCGCAGGGGACGTGTCGGCTGCGGATTCCATCGTGACGGCGCTCTTTCTGGTTCTGCGGCGCGTTCGCCGCGGCGGACGCTCCCGACGAGCAAGGCGCAGGCCAAGCAGGGGACGCAACCGCCTCGCCGCCGCGAATCGGGCCGCGCCCCGCCAAAGTCTAGCGCGTTCCTCGCGCGCGTGAACCGCCGCGCGGCGCGAGCGCCGCCGCAGGCGCTCCCGGAAGACGAGAGGCGGGCCGAGTCAAGGAACGGCGCTCGCGGCGAGCCGCAATCTGCGGCGCCCTGCCTCAACTTGCGCCTTGCGGCCGTCAACGCGGCCCGCGCGCCGAAAAATCCTCGAAGCTCGCGAGGCCGACGACATGCGCGACGCCGGGCGTTTCGCCGAGAAAGGGGAGGAGCAGCCGCTCGAAGAAGAAGGACCGGTCCGGCCCGAGGTCGAAATAGGCGTAGTCGTAGGCGGGACGCGCCGAGGCGACGCAGCGGCGATAGGCGCCGTCCTGCGCGTCGAGCATCGCCTGCGCCGAAGAGGACGAGCCACGGCCCGGCGAAGCCGCGCCGAACCGTTGGCGCAGCGCCTCGCCGATCGCGATGAGGCGCACGGCCGGCGGCTTCTCGGAAACGTCGACGTCCGCGAGAATGAGATGGTCCTTCGGCTCGATCTCGCCGAGCGGCATGTCGGCGAGGCGGGGCGGCCGCCCCTCGCGCGAAAGCCCCGTCCACAGGTTCTGCAGCCGCTCGAGCGAGGGCGAACGCATGCGCTCGGGCCGCGGCGCGTCGCGCCCGGAGGGGTCGACGATTTGCGAGGAGGGCGCCGCGAGGCGCCAGCGCACGCCTTCCGGGCGATAGTCGAGGCTCGCCTCTCCGCGCAGCGCCTGGCCGGCGACGCGCTGGATGACCGTCGAGCCGAAGCCGACACGCTGCGGCGGCGCCACGGGTGGGCCGCCGCGCTCGCTCCAGGTCAGGACGAACAGCGGCTCGCCGCCCGCCTTTCCCTCCGCGTCCGCCGGCGGCTCTATCCGCCAGGCGATCGAGACGACGCCCGTCTGGTTGGAGAGCGCGCCATATTTGGCGGCGTTGGTCGACAGCTCGTGCAGCGCCATGCCGATCATCTGCGCCGCGTCGGGCTTGAGCCGCGCGCGGAGGCCGGAAAGCGCGATCCGGCGCTGCGCCGGGTCCCAGTGATGGCCGAGCTGCGAGAAGATCAGGTCGACCATCGACACGCTCATCGCGTTGGCGCGCGCGAGCAGGTCGTGGGAGAGGGCGAGCGCGCGCAGCCGCTCGGTGAACCGCGCGACGAAATCGTCCTTGGAGGCGCTGGACTTCGCCGACTGGCGGGCGATCGACTCGATTACGGTGAGGAGGTTCTTGGCGCGATGGGAGAGCTCGCGCAGCAGTATCGAGGACTGCTCCGAGCGCGCATGCGCCGCGGAGACGTCGCGCATCGCGCCGACGCGGGCGGTCCGCGCCCCCTCGCGCAGGTCGCGCCCCTCGGCGGCGATCCAGCGCAGCGTTCCGTCCCGCGCGTCGCGCGCCCGGAATTCGACGCTGAACGGCGCAGGGTCCGCCGCGCCGGAGCGAAGGGCCGTCGAGGCGGCCGGCAGGTCCTCGTCGCACACCTGCGCCAGCAATTCCGCCAGCGGAACCGCCTCGTCCGGCTCGCGTCCCCACAGAGCGGCGGCGAGCGGATCCAGCGCGCAGCTTCGGCCGCCGGACTCGATCCTGAACACGCCGATCGAGGCGGCCTCGAGCGCTGCGCGCGCAAGGCCTGCGTCCTGGCCGAACGGTGCGCCGGCCGCGGGCAGGGCTCGCGCTTTGGTGCTCATGACGCCGCCTCGATGGCTGGTCTCGCCGCTCGTCGCCGGGCGCGCCGGCGCCCCCGGTTTGTTCTGGGTCCTTTGTGCCACAGCCCGCGCGCGCGCGCCAGCGTCCTCGCGATCTGGCCCGAACGTGAACGCCGTCCGGTCAGGCTGCGCTTGACGCCGTCGGGCCTGCTCGGCGATCCTTGGCCAAACATTCCTGGGCGACGGAAGAAATGTCGCATCGACGCGCTCTATTGCGTCCGGGCGAGCCGCCCGCGGGGATGAAGCATGGTGTCGCCGATGTACGACGAGGCCCAGCGCGGCCAGGAAAGCGTTCTTGACGACGGGTCGGCCGGCGCGCCCGTCGGGCCGGCGTCCCGCTGGGCGAGGTCGAAGCGGCGGCTCTCCTCCGTCGACCTCCTCGCCGTCCATTTCTTCTCACGGGCCGGCCGCTGGCGGCTCGGCCGCGCTTCGGCCGTGCTCATCAGCAGGCTCGGAAACGGCTGGATCTATCCGATCCTCGCCCTGATGCTCGTCGCCCATCTTGGCGCCAAGGCGCCGCGCGTCATCCTCGCGGCCGGCGTCAACGCGGGGCTGCTGCACCTCCTCTATCCGCGCCTCAAGCGGCTGATCGCGCGGCCGCGCCCCTTCCGCAGCGACGCGCGCGTCGCCTCGCTTTCGGGCGTGCTCGACGAGCATTCGTTTCCGAGCGGACACGCCATGACGTTGACGGGCGTGCTCGTGCCGATCGTCATGGTCTGGCCCGATTGCCTGTCCGCCGCCGTCGGCCTGCTTTTCCTGATGGGCTGGGCGCGCATGGCCACCGGCCACCACTATCCGAGCGACGTCTGCGCCGGCGCCGGCATAGGCTTCGTCATCTCCTACCCGATCTCCGTCTGGGCGCTAGGCGTCTGAGGCTCGGCGCCCGCCGCCGAAAGAATCTCGAGCCGCGCCTTTTTGCCGCGCTGGCCCTTGGGCGCCGCCTTCGACGCGAAGCGGGCGATGAGCAGGCGCAGCCCTTCGTCTCCGACGAGCGCGCACGCCTGCCGCGGTTCGACCCAGACGACGTCGCGCTGGCGCGATTCCGGCCAAAACCTGAGCTGCGTCTTGACCTGCAGGAGAAAGACCTTGACGAGGCACACGACGTCCGGCGCGCCTTCGAGGGTCTTGCGAAACCGGAACGACCCGAACGGCTTCTCGAGCGTCTGGCCGCGCACGCCGGCTTCCTCGAACGCTTCTTGAGCCGCCGCCCTCGCCGCCGTCATGCCCTTGATGGGAGCGCCCTTGGGAATGATCCAGCGCCGCGTGCGCCGGGTCGTGATCAGCAGAATCTGCAGCTTGCCGTCCTCGCCGACACGCCAGGGCAGGGCCGCATACTGCACGTTCGCGGGAGCCGACCCCTTTTCTGATTTCGATTTGGCCAATACGCGTCATCCTCCCGGCGCGGTCTGAGCCAAGGCGCCTGGTCCTCTTCGCGCTCTCGGCGCGGCGCTCTTAAAATATAGATGCCGACATAGCGCGCATGCACAAAAAACAACCATGTGACTGACGCGAAACTATGCGCGGGGCGTCCGGCCGCCGCCGCAATGAGCTGGCCGCGACGACCTCGCCGCAAGCGGCGTCATGAAAAGCCGCGCCTCCTCAGCCTCACCACGGCGAGGTCGAGCGCGGCGAGAAACGCCGAGCGGTCCTTGCGCGAGAAGGGTTTGGGCCCGCGCGTCTGCTCGCCCGCCTCGCGCAGCTCGGCCATCAGGTCGCGCGTCGCGAGGGCGAGCCCGACGTTGGCGGACGTGAACGCCTTTCCCGTCGGCGAGATCGCCTCGCCGCCCGCCGCGACGCAGCGCGCGGCGAGCGGCACGTCCGCCGTGATCGTCACCGTTCCGGGCGCGGCGCGCGCGGCGATGAAGTCGTCGGCCGCGTCCGCGTCCGCCGCGACGACCGCGCGCTCGACGAAAGCCGCGCGCGGAACCAGAATCGGCCGATTGGCGACCACCACGACCCTGACGGCGCGCCGCTCGGCGACGCGGTAGACCTCCTCCTTCACCGGGCAGGCGTCGGCGTCGACGAAAATCGTGATCGGCGAGGCTTGCGCGTCGAGGCGCGTCATATGACTGTTCCCGGGTCAGCGTTCGAGGAGCGGTCTTGATCGACAGCGGGGCATGAGCGAGGCCGGAACGCCGGCGCGTCCCGAATGGTGGCGCTCGGCGACGATCTATCAGGTTTATCCGCGCTCCTTCCAGGATAGCGACGGCGACGGCGTCGGCGACCTCAAGGGGGTGCGGCGGCGTCTGCCCTATCTCGCCTGGCTCGGCGTCGAGGCGGTCTGGATTTCGCCCTTCTATCCCTCGCCGATGCATGATTTCGGCTACGACGTCGCCGAATATTGCGACGTCGATCCGCTGTTCGGAACGCTCGCCGACTTCGACGCGCTTCTCGCGCAGGCGCACGCCCTCGGCCTTAGGGTCATTCTCGACTTCGTGCCGAACCACACCTCGATCGAGCATCCGTGGTTCAAGGCGGGGCGCCGCCGCGACCCTGACAAGGCCGACTGGCACATCTGGCGCGACCCCGCGCCCGGCGGCGGGCCGCCCAATAACTGGCTCAGCCATTTCGGCGGCCCGGCCTGGACCCTCGATCCGGTCCGGGGCCAGTATTACCATCACGCTTTCCTGCCCGAGCAGCCGGACCTCGACTGGCGCAATCCGGCCGTGCGGGAGGCCATGCTCGACGTGCTGCGCTTCTGGCTCAGGCGCGGCGTCGACGGCTTCCGCGTCGACGTGATCTCGCAGATCGTCAAGGACGAGGCGCTGCGCGACGATCCGCCCAATCCGTCGTGGACCGAGGGCCGGCCGCAGTTCGAGCGGCTGCTGCGGATTCACTCCGGCGACCGGCCGGAAGTCCATGATCTCGTCGCGCAAATGCGCGCCGTGCTCGAGGAATTCGGCGAACGGGTGCTGATCGGCGAAATTTACCTGCCGCTCGAACGTCTCGTCGCCTACTACGGCGAGGGCTTGCGCGGCGCGCATCTGCCGTTCAACTTCCAGCTCATCGAGACGCCGTGGTCGGCCGAAGCCGTCGGCGCCGCCGTCGAGGCCTATGAGGCGCTGCTGCCGCCGGGCGCCTGGCCGAACTGGGTGCTGAGCAACCACGACCGGCCGCGCATCGGCGCGCGGGCGGGAGAGGCTCAGGCGCGCGTCGCCGCCATGCTGCTGCTCACCCTGCGCGGCACGCCGACGCTCTATTATGGCGACGAACTCGGGATCGGCCATGTCGACATCCCGCCCGAGCGCGTCAGGGACCCGTGGGGGCTGCGCGAGCCTGGCCTCGCCGTCGGACGAGATCCCGTGCGCACGCCGATGCAGTGGGACGACGGCCCGAACGCCGGCTTCGCCACGGGCGAGCCGTGGCTTCCGCTGACGCCCGACTGGCGCGCGCGCAACGTCGAGGCGCAGGCGCGCGACCCGGCCTCGCCGCTGTCCCTGACGCGGGCGCTGCTCGCGTACAGGCGCGCGCATCGCAGCCTCGTGTTCGGCTACTGGCGGCGTCTGCCGGCCGGGCCGGGGCTCCTCGCCTACGCGCGCGAGGACGGCTCCGAGCGGCGCCGCGTCGTCCTGAATTTCACGCATGCGCCGGCGCGCTGGAGGCTCGACGCGGCGCCCGCGCGGATCGCGCTTTCCACTTTCTGCGATCGCGAGGGCGAAGCTGTCGGCGACGAGCTCGCCCTGCGCCCGGACGAGGGCGTCATCCTCGCGGAGTGAGCGCCGGATGGGGCAGGGGCCGCCCGTCCAGAAAGGCGAGGATCGCGGCGACCGCGTCGCCGTAGAAGATGCGATAGACGCTGTCGGCCACATAGCCGACATGCGGCGTCGCCAGAACGTTCGGCAGCGTTCGGAACGGGTGGCCCGACGGCAGCGGCTCCTCGTCGAAGACGTCGAGCGCCGCGCCGGAGATCATGCCTTCGCGCAGCGCCGCGACCAGCGCCGCCTCCTCGACGATCGGCCCGCGCGAGGCGTTGACGAGCAGCGCCGAAGGCTTCATGCGCGCGAGTTCGGCGGCGCCGATCAGGCCGCGCGTGCGCGCGCTCAGCACGAGATGGATGGTGAGGACGTCGGCGCGCGCCAGCAGCTCGTCCTTGCCGACGAGGCGCGCGCCTACGGCCTGCGCGCGCTCGCTCGTCAGGTTCTGGCTCCAGGCGAGAACCTCCATGCCGAAGGCGCGGCCGAGGCGGGCGACCTCGCCTCCGATGGCGCCGAGGCCGAGCACGCCGAGCGTCGCGCCCTTCAGCGTGCGGCCGAGCGCGCCCTGCCATGCGCCGGCGCGCAGGCGCGCGTTCTCCGAGGCGATATGGCGCGCCCCGGCGAGGATAAGGCCCCATGTGAGCTCGATCGTCGAGGTCGAGGAATAGCCGGTCGGCGCGACGACGATCCCGCGCTCCGCCGTCGCCTTGAGGTCGATCGAGGCGTTGCGGCGCCCAGTGCTGACGATCAGCCGCAGGCGGGGCAGGCGCTCGACGAGCGCGCGCGGAAGCGGCGTGCGCTCGCGCATGACGCAGACGATGTCGAAGGGCGCGAGCCGCGCCGCGAGCGCGTCGGCGTCGGCGAGATGGTCGTGAAAGACGGCCACCTCGGCGCGGCGCTCGACGGCGCTCCAGTCCGCCATCTTCAGCGCGACGGACTGGTAGTCGTCGAGTATGGCGATCCGCGGCCGCGCCGCGGCGTCCTCGTCCGCGCTCATCGCGGTCCCCCTCCGCCCCCGCCAAAGCCGCCGCCGCCTCCGCCGAAGCCTCCTCCGCCAAAGCCGCCTCCGCCGAAGCCGCCCGGCGGCGGAGCGCCCGGCTGCCCCGATGCCGGCCCATGGAAGCCGCCGCCCGTCGGGGGGGCGCCGGAAGGTCCGGGCGCTCCCGAGGGCGCCGCGCCCCGGTTCGGGTCGAAACCGCCCGGCGGGCCGCCGCCGAAGCCGCCGGCCGGGCCGCGCGACCCTGAACCGCCTGCGGGCCCGCCTCCGGAAGGCCCGCCGCCCGCAGGCCCGCCTCCGCCGCGCGGCGCGCCGCCGGGAGCCCCGCCGGGGCCGCCGCTCTCGCGCACCGAGTCGACCCGCCAGCCCTGCGCGCCGCGCGTCGCGGTCACGATCGCGCGCGTCGGCTGGCCGAGCGGAAGCCCGGCGAGCGCGCCATCGAGCGGCACGCCGGAGCCGGCGACGAGCCCGGAGGAGGTGCGCTCGACATAGGCCTCCATCGAGAGAGCGCGCACGCCTGGGCCGAACAGCGCGGTTTCGTCCTGCGCCTGCGACACGGCGAAGGCGCCGTCGCGCTCCGTCCCGCGCACGAGGACGCGGCGCCCGACGAGCGTCGGATCAATTCCCGAAAGCCTCATGCCGCCGATGGCGAGCGCGCCGTCGGAGAGGACGCCGACCGGGCCGACGATCTGCTGAACGCCCGGCGCGCGCTTCTCGACGAGGCTCGCGGCGATCGCGCCGTCTGGCCGGCGCAGCCCGCTCACCGCGACGAAATCCCCGGCGCGCCACTTTCCGCCCTTGCCGGCGGGAAGCGCCACGCGCTGGCCGAGCACGGCGAGGGCGCCGCCCTGCGCCTTCTCGATCGGCCCGACCACCTCGCTCGTCACGTCGATGCGGCGCGTCGTCAGCGCCTTGCCGGCGTCGAGCGCGACCGTGCGCACGACCTGCCCGACGCGCAGGTCCGCGGCGCTCGCCGGCGCATCGTCGATCCGCACCTCGGCGTCCTGCGGGTAGGAGATGCGCATGCCGTTGACGATGATGCTGCCGAAGCCGCGGATGGTGCCGACGACGCCGGTGCCGCCGATGCCGCGGTCGCTGAGGTCGCCGCCGGGCGCGGAGCCGCCCTGGCCCTGTGAGCGGGGATCGGCGGCGACGCGGACGGACAGCGCGCCGAAGCCCGCCGCGCCGAGAAGGGCGGAGAAAAGCCGCCTGCGGGTGAGGCCGCGCCTGTCTTTCACGAGTCTTCGCCTCCGGCGTTCCGCCGCTCCCGGCGCGGCTTGGCGGCCTCTTTCGGCTTGGCGGGCCCGTCCGCGGCGGCCGCGTCCTCACGGTAGACATATACGCCCATGATCCAGCGCGAGCCGCCGCCGGGGTCGCTCTCGCAGGAAAGATGCGCCTCGCGATTGGCCTCTTGCAGCGCCCGCAGGGCGATTTCGCGGCTCTTCGACTCGAGCTCCACGGAAATTTCGCGCGACAGGCCGCCATAGTGAACCGCCCGCTCGAGGAAGCGCGGCCCGTCGAGCACGTTGGCGACGGCCGCCGCCGCGTGATCGTGCAGGTTGCGGCCGAGATAATAGAGCTGCTCGTCGGCGCCCTGCGGCGGCACGAAAGCGTCCTGCAGCAGCGCGACGCGGCCCTCGGCGTCGATCGCCGCGATTTTCCGGTCGAGCCATTCGTCGAGCACGGCGCGCGGACGCACGTCGCGCGTGACCGAAGCGACGAGATCGTCGAAGGACGCGCGTCCGCCCGGCTCGGCGGCGCGGGCGAGGGCGCGCGGGCGCCCGTCCGCGTCGAGATATTCGGGCGCGGCGAGCCAGCGGGCGATGATCGCGCTCGTCCGCGACACGGCCGCCGGCGCCGCTCCGACCGGCGCGCCCGCGCCGCGCAGGCGGCTCACCTCCTTGCGGTGCACGCCCGTCAGCAGGCTGACGCGGCTGTCCGTCTGCTCCTTGTCCGGCAACGCGAAGTCATGCTCGGCGACGTTCACGTACAGCTCCCGAAGAAGCTCCGCCACGCTCGGAAACGTGAGTCCGGAGCGGATGAACAGACGCACGAGCGGACGCAGCAGCCGCGCGACGGGCGTGTGCAGGCGCTCGGGATTGGGCGCGGCGGGCGGCGTCTCATTCATTGACGCAGCTATGACGACAAATCCTGTGTGACACAATCCCACGGACAGTTGACGTGGGAAAAAATCCCACATAAAAGAAAGGCCGTGGCTTAAATCGCACAGCCCAAGGAGCCTCCAATGCCGCCCATCGCTCTCCCGAACGCACGTCGCCCCGCTCCTGCGTCGCATCGCGGCGCTCTCGTCCGCGCGCTCGTCTTCATCGCCTTCAGCGCCGGCCTCGCCGCGCCGATGGCCCTTGGCGGACGCGACGCGGACGACGGCGCGCGGCTGCGCGGCTATCCGCGTCTCGACCTGTCCGCGCAGGCGTCTCCCTTCGGCGCGGCCGCGCCGCTCGGACGCGCGGCGTTCGCCGCGCCGGCGAAGGCCTGCTCGGCCGACCTCTAATCCCTGTCCTCCCTGACCTCAGCGACGACGGCCGCCCGCGCGCCGCGCACGGCTGCGTTCCCGAAAGGCGAATCCATGTCCGCGTCCCGTCTTCTCAGCTCGGCCGCCGCGTTCTCCCTCTCGCCGGCGCATCTCCTGCGCGCCCTGTTCAGGGACGCCGAATCGCCGCTGCGCCGCCGCACGGCCGCCGCGCGGGAGGCGTCGCGGGCGCGCCCCGACGCGGCGCCGTCAGCCGAACCGTCAACGGACGAGGCTGCGCCGCGCGTCGTGATCGACCTCTCCGACGTGCTCTGCCATGCGATCTGGCATGGCGCCTGCGCCGGCATTCCGCGCGTGCAGCTCGAGATCGCTTCCGCCCTGTTGCGCTCCAATCCCAGAGCGAAGGCGTTCGGCCGGCGCAATGGCGTGTGGACCGATCTTGGGCCGCTGATCCGCGCCGCGAAAGGCGACGCGGACCGGACGTTCGCCCTGCTGAAAGAGCAGTTCGCCGACGTGCGCTGGTCCTTCGACGGCGCCAGGCTGCTGTGGCGGCGCCGGCGCGGCGCGCTGCGCCTCGAGCGCAGCCGGCAGGCGCCGGAAATTCGGCCGCAGGACTGCCTGTTCGTCGGCGGCGCCTTCTGGATCGACCGCGACGTCGTCAAGCTCTGCCAGGACGCGGCCGGCGCCGGCGCCTATCTCGTCGTGCTGTTTCACGACGTCATTCCGCTCGCCCTGCCGTCCTTCACCGGCCATGATTTCCGGCGCGAATATGAGGATGTGCTGAGCCTGCCGGCGCATTTCGTCGTCACCACCGAGCTCAACCGCTGCGAGCTGAAGCGCGCGCGCCGCCGCATCGACGGCTTCGGGGCGCGCGTCGCTTCGAGCGTCGTCCCGCTCGCCGACGAATTCCCCGGCGCGGCCCGCAACGCGCCGGCCGGCGCGCCGCCCGCGCGGCTCGCCGACCTCGCCGGCGGCGATTTCGCGCTGTGCGTCGGGACCATCGAGATCCGCAAGAACCACAACGCCCTGCTCAACGTCTGGGAGGAGCTCGCGCAGGAGCGGCGCGGCGCGCCGCCGACTCTGGTCGTCGCCGGACGCCGGGGCTGGAAGGCCGATGCGACGCTGCGCCGCCTCGACGCGCTCGAACCCGGCGGACCGATCCGCTTCGTCGAGGCGCCGAGCGACGAGGAGCTGCGCTGGCTCTACGCCTCCTGCCAGTTCACCGTCTTCCCGAGCCTGTTCGAGGGCTGGGGCTTGCCCGTCGGCGAGAGCTTCTGGTTCGGCAAGCCCTGCGCGGCGTCGAACTCCGCCTCGCTCGAGGCCGTGGCCCGCGACCTCGTCGAGCCGTTCTCGCCGCATCACGAAGACGACATGAAGCGCGCCGTGACGCGCCTCTTCGACGAGGGCGCGCGCGCCGCGGCCAGGGCGCGCGTCGCCGCCGCGCCGCTGCGCCGCTGGGCGCAGTTCGCCGCCGACGTCGAGCGCGTGATCGCCGAGCGGCGCCCGCCGAGCGAGCCGATCCTGCGGCCCGGGCGCGGCTGAACCCCGGAACTTTTCCAGCCTCGCCACGGTTGCTTCCGCCGCCGATATGCTGCGGCGCAAGCGATGCGAGGGTTAATGACGGCGGCTGAAAATGACGTTCTGACGACGGCGTGCGCTCCGTTCTCGACGCCGAGGTGGCGCGGCTCGCCCTCGTCGAGGCGCCCGACGACGCCTCGTTGATAGACGTCGACACGCAGGAGGAGCTCGCCCGCCCGCAGGCGCTCGCGCTTTAGCCCTCGCTAGCTCCTGCGCTCGTTCGCCTCCTCGACCGCCGCCGAATGATATTTGCGCCTGATGTCCTCGAGATCGACCGCAGGCTTAGGGTACGCCATCTTGAGGCCCTCCAGCGCCGCGACCGCGATCTCGGCGATCGCAAGGTCGCGAAACCATTTGCGGTTCGCCGGAATCACATGCCATGGCGCCTCCGGGCGGCTCGTCGCGGCGAGCGCCTCCTCATAGGCGCGCTGGTAATCCGCCCAGTAAAGGCGCTCCGCATAGTCCGATTCGGCGATCTTCCAGTTGCGCTCGGGGTCCGTGAGCCGCTTGCCGAAGCGCGCGAGCTGCTCCTCCTTGCTGATGTGCAGGAAGAATTTGACGATCCTGACGGCGTTCTGCGCGAGCAGCCGCTCGAAATCGACGATCTGCTCGAGCCGGAGCGCGGCGTCCTTGTCGTCGAGGTCGCCGTGGGCGCGATTGACGAGGAAGTCCTCATAATGCGAGCGGTTGAAGATCGCGATCGAGCCGAGCTCGGGCGCCCGCATATGGACGCGCCAAAGGAAGTCGTGGCGCCGCTCGACGGGCGTCGGCTCCTTGAAGCTCGTGACGATCACGCCCTGCGGATTGAACGCGTTGAAGGCGCCGCGGATCGCGCCGTCCTTGCCCGCCGCGTCCATGCCCTGAAGAACGACGAGAAGCGCGTGCTCGCGCTGCGCATAGAGCACGGTCTGCAAATGGGCGAGCCGCTTCGACGCCGCCTCCAGACGCGCCTTGGCGGCCTCCTTGTCGGCGACGCCTGGCGCCGCGTCGGGATCGAGGTCCTTCAGCTTCACCTTCGCGCCGGGCTCGACCCTGAGCGGCGCGTCATAGCAGGGTTCGCTCACCTTCGCGCCTCCGCCAGATGGAGTCGCGAGAGTTCAGCCTCCGGGCGCTCCGGTCAACCGTCTTGCGCCGGCGCGGCCTTTGACGCAGGCCGGCGGGCCGCGTTAACTGGAGAAAACGCGCGGATCAACGCTCGGGAGGGAGGCGACATGGCTGCTGGCGGCCTCACGCGGCGGACGCTGCTCGAAGCGGGCTTCTGCCTGTGCTGCCTCCCCTCGCTCGCCCGTTCGTCCTTCGCCGCGACGGCGCCGATGGAGACGCTTGAGGTGACGCAGGGCGTGCATGTGCGCGTCGGCGCGACAGCCGACGCGACCGAGCAGAATCAGGACGCCATCGCCAATCTCGGCTTCGTCATGGGACGGGACGGCGTGCTGGTGGCGGATCCCGGCGGCAGCCTCGCCGACGGCCTCGCCCTGCGCGCGGCGATCCGGGCGAAGACGGACAAGCCGATCAAATATGTCTGCATGAGCCACATCCACCCCGACCATATCTTCGGGGCGGCGGCCTTCGTCGAGGACAAGCCCGTCTTCGTCGGCCATCGCAACCTGCCCGAGGCGATGCGCCAGCGCGGCGACTATTATCGCGAAAGGCTCGCCGAGATCGTCGGCGAGGAGAACGCCGGGACCGTGGTCCAGCCGACCCTCGTGGTGGAGAAGGGCGTGGAGCTCGACCTCGGCGACCGCATCGTCGACGCGCAGGCGCACGCGACCGCGCACACGACCTGCGACCTCACGCTCGTCGACCGCTCGACGGGCGCGCTGTTCACCGGCGACCTGGTCTTCGTCGATCGTGTCCCCTCGCTCGACGGCTCGCTGCCGGGCTGGCTCAAGGAGCTCGAAGGGCTGAAGCGCATCAAGGCGGCGCTCGCCGTTCCCGGACACGGCCCCGCGTCGATCGCATGGCCTGCGGGCGCCGCCGACATCGAGCGCTACCTGACGACGATGAAACGCGACGTCGAAAAGGCGATCGCCGACGGAACGCCGATCGAAGCCGCGTCCGAGACGGCCGCGCAGGAAGAGCGCGGCCGCTGGAAGCTGTTCGACGACTACAACGGCCGCAACGCCATAGCCGCCTACAAGGAGCTCGAATGGGGCTGAGGCTCCGGCGCGGCCTTCGCGCGCAGCCGCGCCTGGCGTCGCCGGCGTGCGCGCTTCGCTTCAGCGCTTAACGCCTCGCCCGAAGCATGCGCCCGCGCCGCCGCCTCCTGCGCCGGGGATGCGGCCTCGTGCGTCGGGCGCGCCGTCAGGCCGCTTCCGGCGTCACGCCGCGAAGTTTTTTTTTAGCCTCGTCGTCGGCGCGCAGGTTGACGCAGAGCGTAGTCGGCACCTCGACCTCGACCTCGAGCGTCGAGACGGGGTCGCCCGTCTGCATGTGCACCTTGATGGATTCGGCCTCGACCGGGAAATGCTTCGCGATCACCGCGAGGATTTCCTCGCGCAGCGTCGAGATGAGGTCCGAGTTGCCGACCGCGCCGCGCTCATGCGCGAGCAGGAGCTTCAGCCGGTCCTTGGCGACGGGCGCCGTGGTCGGCTTCTTGAAGAAGCTGATGAAATTCATGCCGCCCTCCGTCCAAAGATCCGGCCGAAGAGGCCGCCCTTCTTCTCGCTCGGCGGCGTCACCACCGTGAGCTTCTCGCCGTTGAGCCGGCGGGCCGCCTCGAAATAGGCGCGCGCCGGCGCGCTCGGCTGGGCGGCGAGGGTGACCGGCGCGCCGACGTTCGAGGCGCGCAGGACCTCCTCGCTCTCCGGGATGATGCCGATGAGCGGGATCGACAGGATCTCGAGCACGTCGTCGACCTTCAGCATCTCGCCGCGCTCGGCGCGCGCCTGGTCGTAGCGGGTGATCAGGAGATGCTTCTCCAGCCGGTCGCCACGCTCGGCGGCGACCGTCTTCGAGTCGAGCAGGCCGATGATCCTGTCCGAATCGCGCACCGACGAGACTTCCGGGTTCGTCACCACCACCGCGACGTCGGCGTGGCGCATGGCGAGCGTCGCGCCGCGCTCGATGCCGGCCGGGCTGTCGCAGATGATCCAGTCGAATTTCTCGCGCAGCTCGCCGACCACCTTGGCGACGCCCTCGTCGGTGAGCGCGTCCTTGTCGCGGGTCTGCGAGGCGGCGAGCAGGGAGAGCGTGTCGAGCCGCTTGTCGCGGATCAGCGCCTGCGCCAGCTTGGCGTCGCCCTGCGCGACGTTGATGAAGTCGTAGACGACGCGCCGCTCCGCGCCCATGACGAGGTCGAGGTTGCGCAGCCCGACGTCGAAATCGACGAGAGCGACTTTCTTGCCGCTCTTCGCCAGCGCGACGCCGAGAGCCGCCGTCGAGGTCGTCTTGCCGACGCCTCCCTTACCCGAAGTGACGACCAATACCTTGGCCATATGCGCTCTCTCCCCTCCATGGCCGCGCCGGTGGAAGCCCCCCGGCGCCATGCGTTCCGCGCGCCGCGACGCGGCGCTAATCCTGCGTTGAAATCAGAAGCTGGTCGCCTTCGAGCCGCACCTGCGCCGGCTTGCCGCGCGGCGCGGCGTCCATGTCGTCGGCGGTGAGGTAGAGGCCGTCGATGGCGAGAAGCTCCGCTTCGAGCTTGCGGCAGAAGATGCGCGCGCCCGCCTGGTTCGCCCCGGCGATGGCCCGACCGCGCAGCGCGCCATAGACATGGATGGAGCCGCCGGCGACGATCTCGGCGCCCGAGGCGACCGAGCCGACGACGATCACGTCGCCTTCGAGGTGCTCGACATACTGGCCCGAGCGCAGCGGCTCCTCGATGAGCAGGGCGTTGGGACGCTGCGGCGCGGCCGGCTCGGAGATCGGCGGAACCACAGGCTCGATCGCCCGTGTGATCGGCTCGACATTGGCTGGCAGAACTTGGGCGGGCTGCGGCGCGCGCGGCGTCTCGTTGACATAGCGCCCGCCCGAGGTGAACGGCGGCGGCATGCCGAACTCGCGCCATTGCGGGTCGCCGTGCTCGATGCCCATGACCTGGATGTCGCGTTCGAACAGCGCCTTGACGAGGTCGAGGGCCTCCTGCTTGTCGAGCGTGACGGCGTGCAGGTCGAGCACGATCGGGCGCCCGACGAAGAAACGCGGCGAGCGCTCGGCCCAGGCGTCGAGCTCGGCGAGCCAGTCCTCGAGCGGCGCCTGCGGCGCCAGCGCCATGGCGTGGAAGGAGCGGCTGTGGAAGCGGATCGAGTGGCGAGGACGGGCTGCGGCGGTCACGTTGGCCCCTTTAAGAATCTATTATTTAAAGTTAAGGCAACCTTGGTTAACGCCGCGTTAAACCTCGGCGTCGCGAAAGCGGGCGGCCGCGTCGCGGCCTGGCGGCTCGCCGCGATGAAAACTTCAATTTTACGCCAGGCGGCGCAAATCTAGGGGGAGGCGCCCGCGCCGGGCGCCGCCTTGAGGGCTGCGCATGGACCTTGGCGCGACCGTGACGACCGCGAGGCCGGACGATCTCGAGGAGATTTTCGTCCTGCTGCGCTCGGGCCGCGACGAGAAGCTTCTGCGGCGGCCGGACGCCGACTATGTGGAGGCGATCGGGGCCGGCCTCTTCTGCCTGGCGCATATGGGCGAGCGGCTCGTCGCCGTCGCCGGCGCCTTCGTTCTTTCCGCCGAGCCTCCCGCGATCGTCGAGATGGGCAGCTGCTACGTCGCACCATGCGCGCGCGGTTTCGGCCTGCAGAAGCTGTTCGTGCGCGCGAGGGTGGCCTCGGTCGCGGCGCTCGTTGACCCGAACGCGCGGATCATGACCGCCGTCTCGCCGCAGAACCTTAACTCGCGGGCGTCCGTGCTCAAGGCCGGCTTCGCGCCGCTCGAAGGCGACGCGCGCCTCCTGACCGAGCTGTGCGCCTACTGTCCCACGCGGCCTGACGCCTGCTCGAATCGGCTCTGCTGCTGCGACTTCTTCTATATCCCGCGCGAGAAGCAGCTCGGCGAGATCGCGGCGCTGCTCGAAGAGCCCGTCGTGACGGTCGCGCGCGGCAACGGCGAGCGCCTGCGCGTCTCGATCGAGGTCGACGCGCTCAAGGGCGCGGCGCGCGAGCGGCTCGAGCGCCTCGTCCCGCGTTTTTCCTCTCCCTCGCCGCAAAAGGCCGCAGTCTGAGGGGGAACGCATGACCTTCGAGGTGAACTTCGACGGGCTGGTCGGGCCGACGCATCAATTCAGCGGCCTTTCGGAGGGCAATCTGGCTTCGCTCGCAAGCCGCGGGCGCGTCTCCGACCCGCGCGCCGCCGCCCTGCAGGGCCTCTCCAAGATGCGGCGCCTGATGCGGCTCGGCCTGAAGCAGGCCGTGCTGCCGCCCCACGAGCGGCCCGACGTCGAGACGCTGCGCCGGCTCGGCTTTCCGGGCTCGGACGCCGCCGTCGTCGAGGCGGCCGCGCGCGCCGATCCGCTGCTTCTCGCCAACGCATCGTCGGCGTCGAGCATGTGGACGGCCAACGCGGCCACGGTCTCGCCGAGCGCCGATTGCGCGGACGGGCGGGTCCATCTGACGCCCGCCAATCTCGCGGCGAAGCTCCATCGCTCGATCGAGGCCGGCTTCACGACGCGCGCGCTGCGCACGATCTTCGCCGACGCCGGGCGCTTCGTCGTGCATGATCCCGTCCCCGCCGGCGGCGCGATGGGCGACGAGGGCGCGGCCAACCACATGCGGCTCGCGCCCGGCCATGACGCGCCGGGGGTGGAAGTCTTCGTCTATGGCCGCTCGGCCTTCGAGAGCGGGGAGGGCGGGCGCCGCTTCGCCCCGCGCCAGGCGAAGGAGGCGTCGCAGGCCGTCGCGCGGCTGCACGGGCTCGATCCCTCCCGCGCGCTGTTCCTTCGTCAGGCGCGCGCCGCCGTCGACGCCGGCGCCTTCCATAACGACGTCGTCGCGGTGGCCAACGGGCGGCTCCTGCTCGCGCATGAGCTCGCCTTCGAGGACGGAGCCGCCGCCTTCGAGGCGATCGCGCGCGCTTGCCCGTTCGAGATCGGCTTCGCGATCGCGCGCGAGACGCAGGTCCCGCTTGCGGAAGCGGTGGCGAGCTACCTGTTCAACAGCCAGCTCGTCGCCCGTCCCGGCGCAGGCGGGGCGATGAGCCTGATCCTGCCCGAGAACGTGAAGGGCTGCGCGGCCTCGCTCGCCTTCGCCGAAGACCTCGCCGCCTCGGGCGGGCCGATCGACGAGCTCGTCTTCGTCGACCTGCGCGAGAGCATGTGGAACGGCGGCGGCCCGGCCTGCCTGCGCCTTCGCGTCCCGCTCACGGCCGGCGAGCTGCGCGCGCTCGGCGGACGCGTCGTGCTCGACGAGGCGCTGCTTCAGCGGCTGGAGGAGTGGGTGAGGCGGCGCTACCGCGACCGGCTTTCCGCCGCCGATCTTGGCGATCCATTGCTGCTCGAGGAAAGCCGCGCCGCCCTCGACGAGCTCACGGCCCTGCTCGACCTTGGCTCGATCTATCCCTTCCAGCGGGGATGAGCCGAAGCCGCGGCGCCCAATTCTTCGGCGCGCTGACCAAGGGCGCGGCGGCCAGAAGCGCCGCTTCGCGCGGAAACTCAGAATTCGACCTCGAGCTCCTCGACGTCGGCCGGCTCGGCCTTGGCCGCGTGGATCCATTCCTGAAGCTCGGGCATGGCCATGATCGTGTCGCAATAGGCCAAGGACCTCGGGTCGAGCGGAACGTGATAGGTGCGAAGGCGCGTCACGACCGGCGCGTACATGGCGTCGGCGAGCGAGCGTTCGCCGAGGAGATAGGGGCCGCCGTAAAGGTCGAGATGCTCGCGCCAGATCGTCGTGATGCGGTCGATGTCGGCCTGCGCCCGCGCCCACACCTTGAAGTTCGGGAAATCGCCCTTGAGGTTCATCGGCAGGGCGGAGCGCATCGGCGCGAAGCCCGAATGCATCTCGCCGCTGATCGAGCGGCAGCGGGCGCGTTTCTCGCGGTCCGCCGGCAGCAGGCCGGCGGCGGGCATGACCTCGTGCAGATACTCGCCGATCGACAGCGTGTCCCAGATCTTCAGCCCCTCGTGCTCGAGATTGGGCACGAGAAAGGACGAGGAGAGAAGAAGCAGCTCGGCCCGGGTCGCCGGGTCGTCGCTGGAGACCGTCCGCTCGCTGAAGAGCAGGCCGGAGAATTTCGTCGTCAGCCAGCCGCGCAGCGACCATGAGGAATAGTTCTTGCTGCTGATGGTCAGTATGGCCTCGCTCAAACTTCACCTCGTTCCGTCAGCCCGTCCCGCCGCCTCGTCCCTTCGCGGCGCCCTGAGCTTCCACATTTTCGAGCATTTTGCGTGCCGCGAAAATTCCTGACCCTCACGCCGGGCGAGCGTCCCAGACCGGATCCCGCCAGATGATCTATGAAGCCTATCGCGCGCAGGCCGACATGCTCGGCGTCTGGCGTCAGCTCGCCGCCTCGATCAGCGCCGCGCTCCGCCGGCCCGCGCCCTTCGTCGGCGAGCTCTGCTCGTCGCGCAGGATGGGCGGCGTCCTCGAGGCCTTCGCCTCGCTCGCCGTGACGCACGAACGCCCGCCGTTCGCGATCACCGAGGTTTTCGACGGGAGCCAGCTCGTCCCCGTGAGCGAGGAGGTCGTCGCCTCGACGCCGTTCGCCGACCTCCTGCGCTTCAGGAAGGAGACGTCGGCGCAGCAGCGCAAGGCGCTGATCGTCGCGCCGATGTCCGGCCATTTCGCCACGCTGCTCAAGGCGACGGTCAAGACGATGCTGCAGCATCACGACGTCTATGTCACCGACTGGCGCAACGTGCGCGACATTCCCATGGCGGCCGGCGCCTTCGGCTTCGACGACTATGTCGAGCACGTGATCAAGTTCCTGCGCGTCCTCGGGCCGGCCGCCCACGCCGTCGCCGTCTGCCAGCCCTGCGTCGGCGTGCTGACCGCGGTCTCGCTGATGGCCGAGGACGACGATCCCATGCAGCCGGCGAGTATGACGCTGATGGCCGGGCCGATCGATACACGGGCGAGCCCTACGAAGGTCAACGAGCTCGCCCTGTCGAAGCCGATCGAATGGTTCGAGCGCAACCTCATCGCCCGCGTGCCGTCGGCGCACGCAGGGACGGGGCGAAGGGTCTACCCGGGCTTCATGCAGCTCGCCGCCTTCGTCGGCATGAACCCCGACCGGCACATGCGCTCGTTCAGGGACATGGCCAAGGCGATCGCCGAGAACGACGAGCCGAAGGCGAAGCTCATCAAGGATTTTTACGACGAATATTTCGCCGTCATGGACCTGCCGGCGGAATTCTACCTGCCCACCGTGCGCATGGTGTTCCAGGAGCATCTGCTGCCGCGCGGCGAACTCACGGTGCGCGGGCGCCTGGTGCGCCCCAAGGCCATCCGCCGCACGGCGCTGCTCACCGTCGAGGGGGAGCGCGACGACATCTGCGGCCTCGGCCAGACCCTGGCCGCCCAGGATCTGTGCTCAAGCCTTCGTCAGCACATGAAGTCGCATCACGTGCAGACCGGCGTCGGCCACTACGGAACCTTCAGCGGGCGGCGCTGGAGCAACGAGATCTATCCGAGGCTGCGCGACGTAATCGAGATGACGAGCTGAGGCGCGGGCGGGCGCTTCAAAGCCGGTCGATCGCGGCGAAGAATACGTTCGACGCCCTGATCGCGAAGCGCTCGACCGTCCGGAAGGCCATCGCTGCCGCGATGGCCGCGGCGAGCGTAGCCAGCATGATCGCATAGGCCGTTGGACGCGTGACGACGCCGTCCGAAAACGCCGCGATGACGAGAAACGACTGAAGCGAGACGATGATCGGGAAGTGCACGAGATAGATCGGGAACGAAAGCTCGCCGATGAAATGCGAGAGCCTGTTGTCGAATAGCCTCTGCAGCCAGCCTGAGCTATAGACCGCGAAGAGGAAGATCGCCGCCGCGAGCGTGATGCGGTGCGCCACCGCCCCCTGCGGCACGGGCAGGATCGGATAGAGCGACACGCCGAGCGCGACGTCGAAGACGATGAACAGAGCGGCCCAGTTCGCCGCCCTGTGCGCGGCGATCCGCTCGAACACGCCCTTCGCCCGCATCTCGCCGAAGATCATGCCGATCGTGAAGCCGAGCAGGAACGGGTTGTAGATCGCCATGAACGGCGCGGTCAACGCGTAGACGGCGGCGCGCTGGCGCGTCGTGCGGGTGAGAAAGAGCGTGGCGAAGACGAACATCGAGCCGAGCATCTCGGCGCTCATCGTCCACAGGAACGGATTATATTTGAATTCCGGCGTCGGATCGAAATAGACGCCGAACAACGTGTAGGAGAGAAAGGTTCTGACGCTCGCCTCGAAGTTGAGCATCCCCCCGAGCCAGTCCTCGCGCTTGAGGATCGGCGTCGCCTCATGCGAGAAGATCAGCCCGCCTTTCATCAGCAGGAAGACGGCGAGGCAGGAGACGAAGATCGGGATCGTCAACCGGACATAGCGCTTGATCGCGAGCTTGCGCACGATCCCGAGGTCGCCGCGCATGAAATAGCCGTGCGCCAGAACTTCGCCCGAGAGCACGAAGAATACGGCGACGGCGAAGGCGCCGTTGAAGACGAAATTCGTCCACGGCGCGTTAAGCTCGGGAAGCGCATGCCCGAACATTTCATGGCAGACGTGGAAGAACAGCACCTGCACCGCGGCCCAGCCGCGGATCGCGTCGAGCATATGGAGCCGCAGCTTGGGCGCGAGCTTGGGAGGGGAGGCCGCCGGAGTCGACGACGAAGAAGCCGCGTTTCGCCGCCGCGCGTCCACGATGGTCTCCATCGGGTCTCCTTCAGATGTGACGTGGGGGCAAGCTCAGGGACGCCTGGCGGAGGTGGCGGCGCGCGTCAAATCTGCACCGAAGACGTCGTCACGTGGGCGGACGGGCGCGCCCGCTGCAGACGGCTCCGACGCCGTGTTCCGCCAAACATGATCGCATAGATCGCAAGCAGCACGACGAAGATTACCGGCAGTCCGCGCAGGATGATATTCAGGAAGCCATCCGAGGTGCCCTCCGCGAATTCGGTCTGCAGCGTGGCGATGAGGAAAATGGCGACCGGCGTCGCCCTTCGCAGGCTGCAAAAGCGGGCGATCGCCAGCAGGGCGAGCAGCAGGAAGATCATCGGATAGAGGACAAGGCCGAGCGGTCCCCAGGCGACATATCCTTCGGACGGCATTCCGAACACCATATAGGTCGTCTTGGGATATGTAAGCATCCCGACACGCCAGCCGAGCCAGTCGCCCGTGCTCACCGCCTCCTTCTGGAAGCCCAGGAAACCGGGCATGACCTGTGAAACGCTTTTCTCGACGACGGGATAGCCGATCCATTCGCGCGTGCGCATCCCGTTGATCACGGCGTCGACCAAGGCCACGAAGGAGAGCCGGTTGCCGATGTTCGAGCGGTCGCCAAAATAATCATAGTCGGCGTCGTCGGGATCTTCCAATGTCTTCTGCAACGTCACATTGTCGACGAGCACCTTGCGGAAAGTCGAATCCACGACCATCCGCCCCATGGTCGACATGGCGACGTCCGCGAACGCGGCGGGCGGAAGCTCTTTCTGCGATCGCAGATATAGCGTGAGCGGGCTCAGGAAGCTTGAGAAGAAGACTACGAAAATGAGGCCGGCGACGATCAGTTTCGCCGAGATCGCGCGGTAGACGAAACCGACGAGCGCCACGGCGATGATGCAGTCCAACAGAAAACCACGCTGATTCATCATAACGACGATGAGGAACAGCATGCCAAGCATGCAGGCGAGCATCGGCGAGATCAGGGACTTGCCGTTGGAAAGCTGGACGGCCCGCATCGCCTCGGCGCTTAGCGAGAGAACAGCCATACCTGAAATGGCCGCCGCCGCCACAAAGAGCGGGCCCGCGTTGCCTCCGCCCCCGTCGGACTTGCTTTTCGATCCGATGATGAGCAGGGCGACGAGGCCGATCGAAAAGGTCGCCATCGCGAGCCTGCGCAGGCTCGCGGGATCGGTCGGAAAGGGAAGAAAGTCGCGCTTAGGGTCGAATTTGCGCGCGATCAGCACGACGAGCGTCGTAACCGTGACCAGCAGCGCCGTCGCCGCATAGGAATCAGCGGCGTTGAAAAGGTGCGTGTCGAGCGGCTGCCAATATAGTGTCTTTAGAATCATTCCTACCAATAGATAGCGTACGCTGAAGATAAGGGCGAAAAAGGAATAGGGCTCGCCGCCATAGAGATGGAGGGGGATGAACGAGACGAGCACGCCGGCGACGCCGAGCGCGACAACGAGCGGCGACGCGCCGATGCAAAGCTGCGCCGCGCCAAGCGCCAGAAGTCCGGCGAGGGGAATGAGGATGGAGACGCGGGAGTTCTTGAGATTACCGGGATCAAGCGCGATAGCCATTGCCGACGGTCTCCAGCGTCACGTCGAAAGCGCGGCTCAGGCGTTCGGCGTTTCAGGCGGCCGCGCGGGCGACGCCCGAAATGAAAAAGGCGTTTAAAGGATGTGTAAAACTCATGCCGCCCTAAAATGCAAATATTATGACGAAGGCGCGCCGCAGGCTGCGCCTTGAGTCGTGGCCGCGTCAAATTTACGCGGTCGATTGCGCGATAACTCGGTCCTCGTCCGCGGCCGCGCCCCTCTTGAGCCGCAGCGCAATATATAGCCTGGCGACCCCGCGCAATTCTGCGGCGTCGAGCGCGACCGGAGCCGCAATATTGCTCATCCTCATGACGCCATTTTAAAATATATGCGCATAAGCGCGCCAATGCGCGCCGCGCTGCGTATAATCGCACGCCATTGCTTCAAGATGTGATTAGCTATAAAAATCTGGCCCAAGCAGCCGCCTGACGCACGCGCGCGCTCGACGAGGAAATCACGGCTACGCATGATCATTCTTCACATCATACCGACCGTGAACCCGGAATATGGCGGTCCCGTCGAGGGGATCTTCACCTCCGCGCCCGCCTTTCGCGAACAGGGCTGCGAGCGCGAGATCGTGACCCTCGACTTGCCGACCGACCCTTGGGTGGCCGCGGCGCCGGTTCCCGTGCATGCGATGGGCAATCCGGACCCAGCCTATCACGCCTGGAAGACGCGCATTCCGCTCATGCGGTACGGCTACAGCCCGAGGCTCGTTCCCTGGATCAAGGAGAACGCGCCGCGCTATGACGCCGTCGTCGTCAACGGCCTGTGGAATTTCGCGTCCTTCGCCGCGCGCAAGGCGCTCGCCGGCTCCGGCGTGCGCTATTTCGTCTACGCCCATGGGATGCTCGACCCCTATTTCAACCGGGTCGACCCGCTGAAGGGCGCCTTCAAGCAGCTTCTCTGGTGGGGAAGCGAGGGGCGGCTCATCAATAACGCCACGTCGGTGATGTTCACGACCGAAGAGGAGAAGGAGCTCGCCCGGACCTCGTTCTGGCCGTTCCGCGCGCGCTCGCTCGTCGTCCCTTACGGCATCGTCGACGTCGAGGGCGATCCGGCCGCGCAAACCGCGGCGTTCCGCGCGCTCGCGCCGGAGGTCGCCGACAAGCGTTTCCTTCTGTTCCTGAGCCGCATCCATCCCAAGAAGGGGGTCGACCTCCTTATCGACGCTTTCGCCGCCGCCGCCGGCGACCCGGACCTCAACCTGGTCGTCGCCGGCCCTGACTCCGTCGGATCCATCGCCAAGCTCAAGAAGAAGGCGGCCGCCCTCGGCGTCGCCGACCGGGTGTTCTGGCCCGGCATGCTCAAGGGCGACGTCAAATGGGGCGCCTTCCGCTCCTGCGAAGGCTTCATATTGCCGTCGCATCAGGAGAATTTCGGCATCGTCGTCGCCGAGGCGCTCGCCTGCGGCAAGCCCGTGCTCACCACCAACAAGGTCAACACCTGGCGTGAGGTCGAGTCCGGCCGCGCCGGCTTCGTGGAGAACGACGACGTCGGCGGCGTCACGCGGCTCATCGAACGCTTCATCGCCCTCACGCCTGCGCAGAAGGCCGAGATGGGGACGCGGGCGCGGGCGATCTATCTTGAGAAGTTCGACATGGGATCGATGACCCCCGAACTCATCGAAATTTTCAGGGCCCCGCAAGCCGCATGAAGATCCTCGACGCGAAATCAGCCAGATCGCACGAGGGCGGTCCGACCTATTCGCTCGGCAACCGCGCCTTTCGCGCGACCTGGATCGTCGTCTGGAAGACCTGCGCCTCCTGGACGCCGCCCGCCATGCACAAATGGCGGCGCTTCCTGCTGCGCCTGTTCGGCGCGCAGATCGGGCCGGGCGCCGCGATCTACGGCAACGTCAAGGTCTGGTATCCGCCCCATCTCGTGGTCGGCCGCCAGGCGATCATCGGACCCGGCGCCACCATTTACAACGTCGAGACGATTACGCTGGAGGATTTCGCCATCGTTTCGCAGGGCGCCAATCTCTGCTCCGCGAGCCACGACGTCGAGGATATATATTTCCAGACCTTCGCCAGACCGATCACCGTCGGCCGGCGCGCTTGGGTCGCGGCGGAAGCCTTCGTCGGTCCCGGCGTCTCGCTGGGCGAGGGCGCGATTCTCGGCGCGCGGGGCTGCGCTTTCCGCGATCTTCCGCCCTGGACCATCCATGGCGGCAATCCGGCGCGGCTGCTCAAGCATCGCAGCCTGCGTTTCGACGACGACCTGCCGCGCGCGGCGGAATAGTTCTTCCGCGGCGCGGCGGAGGCGGAACGGATTTCTCCCTTTCGCCTTGATAGTCCGACCTTCATTTCGTTTGAAGGTGACGGCGATGAGAACTGTGCAGTGCCGCCCGCTCGGCCGACGCGTTTCCGCGCTCGGCTTCGGCTGCGCCAAACTCGGCTCGAAGCTCTCCGAAGCTCACGCCAGACGGATGCTCGAGGCGGCGTTCGAGCGCGGCGTGGTCTGGTACGATATCGGCCCCAGGGACGGCGATGGCGAGGCGGCGGCGATCCTCGGCCGTTTCGCCGCCGCGCGCCGATCCGAAATCGTGATCGCCGCCCGAATCGGCCGGCCCTGGCCGAAGCCGACTCCCTTCCGCCGGCTCGCCTCGGCGCTCAAGCGCGGCGTCTTCAGCGTCATTCCCGAGCTGCAGGGCGCGACCGCCCGCTTTGCGGCGCGAGGCGAGCCATTGCGGCCCGAAGGGATCGAATCCGGCGCGGCCGAAACCCTGCGGCGCCTGCGGACGGACTATGTCGATGTGCTCCTGCTCGAAAATCCTGCACCGCAGGAATGCGCCGATCCCGCGCTTCTCGAAGCGCTCGCACGGGTCGTCTCGAGCGGGGCCGTGAAGAGTCTCGGCGTCGTCGGCGCGCCGGAGGCCATCGAGGCGGCGCGGGCGAGCGGGTTGTTCAGCGTGCTGCAGGTCCGCAGCGATCCGTTCCAGCCGGCGCTCGCGCGCGTGCGCGCGGCGCTCCCTGCGCGGGAGGACGAGTTCCTCGTCCTGACCGGGCCGTTGGGCGCCGCCTGCGAGCGGCTTTCCCGGCTGCTTGTGGGGGATGGTGGTCGACTCGCTTCGCTCGCCTCGCAGCTGGCCTACGGCCCGTTCTTCATGCCGGAGGAGATTCTTCTCGATTACGCGTTCGGCGACAATCCGGCAGGCGTCGTCGTCGCCGTGACGTCGCAGCTCGCCCATCTCGACCGGAATTGCGCCCGGGCGGCGCGCGCTCCGCGCGCCGACACGGTCGAATTCGTCGACAAGACGGTGCTTACGTCGCAGGCCGCGCTGGCCATGGCCCCGCGGCGCGGCTGAAGCTCGAGCGCGCCTGCTCTGCGTCGCCCGAGGCGTGCTGATGGAGCACGCCCGACGTCCGCTCGTCAATGAAAAGGCTCCAGCTCGCGATGGCCCCGACGCCAAAGGGCGCGATCGCCTCTTGAGCGTGGAGGTAAGGATCGCCTTCAGCTTGGCGCAGGCGACTCAATGAACGTCCGCCGAGGATCGCCTGACGCGACATTGATGACATTTGGCGAAGCGGGCATCGTCGCTTCGTTGAAGCGCAGGACGACCGCCCTGATGGCTCCAAGGCCGCTGACGGATGCCTATATAATTTGATGATTTATCTTAGAGTTTGATGGTGGGCGCACAAGGGCTCGAACCTTGGACCCGCTGATTAAGAGCTTGAAAAATGGCGTTTTCGCCTGTTGACATGGGCTCATACTGATTTTGATACACGTGATTTATCAATAATTTCGAGTGCTACTCAGTCAGACGGGCATAGGTTCATTTGGGCCTCTTCTGTTGACATTCTGTTGACACGGCGCGAGCGATTTCTGTCAGAGAGCAGCCCGCCGCCGACGCTGCGCGACGCAGCATATTTAGACAGTAGGGGCCGAAAGCCGTCCAAGCCGTCCAGGCCGTCTAAAATCTTTACAGGACAATCGGTTATGGGTTTTCCGCCCTCGTCCATGGTCGTCCATGAGCCGTCCAGATCGGGCTCCGCGTGCCGAAGCTGACGAAGCGCCTCATCGACGCGCAGGCGACGCCGGAGAAAGCCCTGCTTCTCTGGGACAGCGAGCTGCGCGGCTTCGCGCTGCGGATCCAGCCGTCTGGGGTCAAGACCTATTTCGTGAACTATCGGACCGCCGCCGGGCGCATGCGCCGGCTTTCGCTTGGCCGCCACGGCGCGTTGACCGTCGACGAGGCCCGCGCCAGGGCGCGCAAGATCTTGGTCGACGTCGCCGCCGGCGCCGATCCCGTCGCCGAGAAAGAGACGCGTCGCGCGGCGCCGACGCTTTCGGAGTTCCTCGACCGGCATGTGACGGAGCATGTCGAGGCGCATAACGCGCCGCGCACGCAGGTCGAGGCGAAGGACGTCTTCGATCGGCTGGTGCGGCCGCGCCTCGGCGCGCTGAAGCTCGAAAGCGTGACGCGCCAGGACGTCGCCAGGCTGCACTTCGAGCTGCGCAGCACGCCGACGCAGGCGAACCGCATGCTGTCCTTCCTGTCGAAGGCCTTCGCCAACGCCGAGCTCTGGGGCCTGCGGCCGGAGGGCGCGAATCCCTGTCGCAAGATCAAGCGCTATCCCGAGCATGCGCGCGAGCGCTTCCTGAGCGCGCAGGAGCTGGCGCGGCTCGGCGCGGCGCTCGAGGAAGCGGAGACGGACGGCCTGCCATGGGAGCTCGATCCGGAGAAGCCGGCGAGCAAACACACGGCGAAGGAGGAGAACCGTCGCACTTTTCTCGCCCCCGAGGCCCTCGCCGTGATTCGCGTGCTGCTGTTCACGGGCGCGCGCCGCGGCGAGATCGTCTCGCTCGCCTGGGAGCATGTGAAGTTCGACATCGGCGTCGTCGATCTGCCGGAGAAAAAGGGCGGAACGCGCAAGGCGCATCCGGTCAGCGTCGCGGCGCTCGAGCTTCTCGCGGCGCAGCCGCGAGTCGACGGTTCGCCGTGGGTGTTTCCGCGGCGCGCCGATCCGGCCCGGCACATATCCGCGGAGGTCGTCGAAACGGCGTGGCAGCGCGTCCGCAGCCGCGCGGGCCTGAACGACGTGCATCTTCACGATCTGCGCCACACCGTCGGCACCTATGCGGCCCAGTCCGGCGCCAACGCTTTCGCGATCCGCGACCTTCTGCGTCATAAAACCATGGCGATGACCGGCCGCTACGCCAATTTTGACGCCAGCCCCGTGCGGGCGGTCTCGGACGTGATCGGCGAGCGGATCGCCGCGGGCCTCGCGGGCGGGGCGAAAAAGCCCAAGGACTGAGGCGGTGGTCGAGCGCGGCGCGGCGGCGTTTGTCGGCGGCGATGTTTCTCATCGCCCTGCGCCTCGAGCCGCTGCGTTGCGCTTGGCCGAGTCGACCGAAGCTGCTTCGTCGGCGGTTCATAACTTTCAGCCCTTGTCAAGGAGAGCTCCCGCGCCGGTTTTGGCGCGTGAGCTCTCGTGGATAGTCGCGTCGAGCTCCTTCACTCTCAATCGGTGTGTTCGCACTTTTTGGGAGGCTCATGACGTGACTTCGATTTCTACGGGCTCCGCCGCGCTGGCGGAACGAAAGCGGCTGGAGGCGATCCTGACGGGGCCGGCGGCGCGGGGCCGCACGACGTTCGCGCACTATCTCGCGTTCCAGACGAATCTCGAGGCGGGGGAGGCGCTCGCCCTGCTCGCGGTCACGCCGAAGGAGGCGGCCGCGCCCGCGTCGCGGAGTCGCTCCAACGCGGCGGTCGGCCAGATGTCGCAATCGGAGCGCGCGAAACAGCTTGAGGCTGCGGTCGAGGACTGCAACCGGCGATGGAATCCGGCCTCCGGGCGGTTCAATTAAGGAGCGCGCAATGGCCTGGATCAAGAAAGCGACCGCCTCCTCGCCCGAGCGCGAGGCGCTGCGCGCAGCGCAGGGCGAGCTCGTCGCTGCGGAGAAGGGGCGCGAGGACGCCCGGCAGGCGCGCCAGCGCGGCGAGGCGCGCGAAGCGCTGCTCGTCGCCGAACTTGCTGCGTCGGTCGCCAAAGACGAAGACGCGACGCGCGCGCTCGCCGCGTCGTTTGGCGCGGAGGAACAGGCTGCGCCGTCGGCGTCGCCGGCCAGCGCGACGCCGGCGCTGCAGGTCGACCTCGAGCGCACGCGCGCCGCCGTGGCGATCCTGCGCGGCGACGAGGAGGCGGCGGAGGCGCGCCTGGCGCAGGCCGGAGACGCGCTCGTCGAAGCCGTCGACGCCGTCGAGGCGGCGGTCATGGAGGAGCGCTTCGCCGAGGCTCGCCAGAAGGCCGCCGAGCTCAGGGAGTTGTGCGAACCACTTTCGGTTTACTGGGCTGACCGCGAGCGAAGATTCGGTCCGCTGCGCGCCTTCCTGGAGGAGCATCGACTTCTGCTGCATCGCGACCATCCGGTGTTCGTCTCCAGCAGCGCCGTCGAGCGCGTCTGGCGCAAGGCGCTCGAAACGGACTACGCCGCGCAGCCCGATCCGGCGGCGGGCCGCGCCCTGCAGAAGGCCGAGGAGGCGGAGCAGGTGCGCCGCGAGGAGGAGCGCGCCCGGCGGATCGCCGAAGATCGTCGCGAGGTGGAGGAGGCGCGCGCCGCGCTGCAGAAGGAAAACGCCGCCGAACGCGAAGCCGCGGAGAGCCGCAATCGAACGTCGTTCGTCGAGCTCTCGGTCCCCTGGACCCGGCGCATCTAATGACAAGACTCCATCTTCGCGCCGGTCACATGGTGCCGGCGCGAGGCGGGGCGGGCGGTCTATGCGACCGCCTGCGGCGCGGAGGGGGGAGGCCTCCCACCTTTTCGCGCCAGGCGTGGCGGCGAAGCTCCGACGCCGCCACGCCGAACCTCATCTGGGCGGACGGCCATCCGCCGCCGCGCCCCATCGCTTCCCGCAACCTGTAGAATGAAGGAACAGCCCATGAAATCGACTGTGGTCGACCTCGACGCGCCCTTGCCCTGGTTCGACAAGCGCCTCGACCGCCTCCTCCTCAAGGAGCCCTCCGGTGCGCTCTATCTCGACCTCGGCGAGCCGCGCTTCTTCGTGCGCGCCGCCGACGGCTCGGTCTACGCCGTCGAGCGCGAAGACGTCGTCGCCAAATATCTCGACCGCCTCGTCACCCTGCCTGGCGGCGCGCCGATCGACGACGGCGTCTCCTCGCTGATGCGGCTCCTTCCGCTGACGGACGTCATGCGGCTGAAGCAGGCGCTGCTCGATTTTTTTACCGACGCGTCGTCGGCGACGTCGCGCGAAAAGCCCGACTCCTCGTCTTCGGCGCCCGCGTCCTCGCCGCCGACGTCGCCTATGGCCTGAGTTTTTCCGAACTCGACGCGCTGTTCGCCGAAGCGCTCGCGCATGCCGAAGAAATCGCAAGGAGCTGAGCATGGCCCAGATGGAAGCCCGCCTGAAGATTACCGCCGCCGATCAGACGAGCGCATCTTTCCGGGCGATCGAGGAGAAAATTCAGAAGCTCAGCTCCATCACGAAGCATGTCGGCAGCGAAATGATGCGCGTCGAGAACACCGCGAATTATGTCGCCAAATACCGGATCGAAAACCGTCTCGCTGCGCTGCCGCGTTCCGCCGTCGCCCAGGCGGCGTCCGTTCGCAGGGCGCGGGAGGCCGGCGCGGGCATCGGCGGCGGAACGATGCTCGCCGCCGGCGCTGCGCTGGGCGGCATGCTGCCGGCGGCGCTTGGCGTCGGCGGGGCGGGCCTCCTCGCCAAGCGCGCGCTCGACGCCTACGCCAGCCTCGAGGCCAAGACGATGAGCCTCGGCGTCACCGCCGAGGCCACGGGCGCGCAGGTCAGGGCGGCGATGGAGAACTTCCGCGAGCTCGGCCCGCAGTTCGGCGCCACCGCGGACGACGTCTCCGGCGCGGCCGAGAAATTCGTCGCCGCCGGTCTTTCGTTCAAGGATGCCGTCGCCGCGACGCCGGCGGCCCTCAAGGCCGCCAAGGCTTCGGGCGCCGAGCTCGACGACATCGCCGAAGCCGGCGTCGCCTCGATGCAGAACCTCGGCATAGCCGCCGACAAGCTCGACCGCGCCTATGACGTCATGGCGAAAGGCGGCAAGCTCGGCTCGTTCGAACTGAAGAACATGGCCCGCGAGCTTCCCGGCCTCGCCTCGCGCGCCTCGGCGCTGAAGCTCTACGGCGAACAGGGCCTGACGCAGATCGTCGCCATGGCCGAAACCGCGCGCCGCACGGCGCCGTCGGGCGCGGAAGCCGCCAACAACCTGGTCAATTTCTTCGACAAGATCCTTTCTCCTGACACCGCCAAGCACTTCAAGGATCAGGGCGTCGACCTCCAGCGCGTGCTCGAGGAGAACGCGAAGCGTGGCGTCGATTACGTCACGACGACGCTGCGCCTCGTCGAGAAGATGACCAACGGCGACGATTTCAAGATTTCGAAGCTGTTCCCCGACAAGGAGGCGCGCAACGCCGTCAAGGCGCTGCTGGCGTTCAAGGGCGAATATCTTGGCGCCGTCGCGGAGATGAATCGCTCGGCGATCGGAACCAACGTCGAGGATTTGAGCCGCCGGCTCGGGATCACGAAGGAGAAGATCGCCCAGGTCGCGTCGGCCTGGGACGTGCTGCTCGGCCGCCTCGGCGAGAAGCTCGCGCCGGCGGCCAACATCGTGCTCGACAAGACGCTCGCCGGCCTCAACGCCGCCAACGGCTTCCTCGCCCCGACGCCTCCCGCGCCGCCGCCGAGCCCGCGCGAGGTCGAGGGCCTGCGCGCCGCGGCGGCCGATTTCGACACGCGCCGCGCCGGGCTCGCCAATGCGCCGGGCCCGCTTGGACCAGGCTCGCTTGGGACGGGCGGCGGAATCGCCGCGGCGATGGCGGCCGGCGCCGCCGTCGCGGCCGCGGGCCTCGCCGCGCGCAGCGGCCCCGCGGCGAAGAAGAGGATCGACGAGCTCGAGCAGGCGGCGACGGCCTCGCGCTCGCTCATGGGCCTTGCGCCCGGAACGGGTCCGATGCTCGGCGGCCTGCCGCTGCCGCCGTCGATGCGTCAGGACGTCGTCGGCGCGCCCGGCGTCGTCGCGGGCGGCGCCTTCACGCTCGACCGCCGCGCCAGCGCGTACGACGCCGCGACCGGCCTGCCGAAGATCCTCGCGCCGCGGTCGGAGCCGGTGAGGCTCGAGGGCGCGGCGGACATCGGAATCACGGTGCGCATCGAAGCGCCCGAGCTCATGCGCGCCTACGAGCAAAGCCGAACGGTTCACGCTCGCGGCGCGCTCAGCGCCGACACCGGCGTCTCCATGACGGAGGCCGCCCCGCGGCGCTGATCAGGCGACTTCGACGCCCTTTGCGGCTGCGCCGCCTGGTCTGGCGGCTTTTCTTCGGCCGGCCGCCTTCGCCGCCGCGGCCTTCGCCGTCTCGGGCGCAGGCGCAGACTTCCGGCCTTTCGCCGCGGCCGGGCCCGCCGTCGTGGAACCAGCCTTCGCCGCCGCAGGGCTCGCCTTCGGCCGCGCCGCGGTCGGCCCCGCTTTCGCCCTTGCGGCCATGGCGATCGCCGTCGGGGAGTTGCGGGGTTTCAGCGTTCTGATCGACGCGACGTCGACCTTGCGCCGGGCGTCCCACAGATCGCAGGCGGTCTGCATCCTCAGCCATAGGTCGGGGCCGTTGCCGAAGAATTTGCCGAGCCGAACCGCGACCTCCGCGGAGACCGGCTTCTTCTCGTTCATGATGTCGTAAAGGTGCTGCCGGGAGACGCCGAGCTCGAGCGCCGCGTCGCTCTTTGAAAAGCCGTTCTCCTCAATGATCCCGCGCAGGAGCGTCCCCGGATGGGACGGGCGCCGGTCCATGCTTCGCCTGGCTGCGTATTCGGCCATCGTCGCCTCCTAGTGATACTGCTCGAAATCGACCCGCCAAGCGTCGCCGTCTTCGAATTCGAAGGTCACGCACCACGGGCCGTTGACATGCATGGTGTAACGCTGCGGGACGCCGTGCAGCGCGTGAAAGTCGAAGCCGGGCAGGTTGAGATCTTCGGGCCGGGACGCGGCGGCGAGCGCGTCGAGGCGGACGAGAACCCGCTTCTGCATTCTGACGTCGATCCGGCTTCGTTTGCCGGCCCAGAGGTCGGCGAGCGCCTTGTTGCGGAACGATCTGATCATGCTGGAATGTAAGCGATCCGCTTACGTGCGTCAACTGTCGGCTTACATGTCTTGCGGCGGCCCGGCTTGCTCGGGAGCCTCGCGCCCGGAGCCGAATGGACTGCGCGCGAGGAAGCGCTGATCAGCGCCGCTCCTCCTGCGTCGCTTCGTCGTCGCGCGTCTGGACGTTTTCCGGATGGCAGCGCGTCGTCGGCGGAACGCCGCAGCTGCTCTTCAGCTCGGCCCAGCTTGCGCATTTGCCGTCTGGTCTGCGATAGCCGGGGCCGCCCTTATCGCCGCAGGTCGCTGAGGCGGGGAGGGCGGTCAAGGCGGCGCTCGCCGCGACAACCGCGGCCGTCGCGAATCGCCTCTGTCGCACGTCGAGCATACGCAATCATGAGCTGCGTCCGACGATGGGTTCAAGCCCTGCGGGTTTTGGCGCGCAGCGAGGCGACCAGATGCGCTCGGCGTTTGCGAGCGGACAGGCGCGCGAAGCGTTCGACGGCTCACGGTTCGGCGTTCTTCGGTCTGTTCGGCTCTTTGCCGGTCGTGCCGCAGTACTCGAGATAATCGTCGACAGCTTCGCGAAACGCCACTTCGAGATCCTCAAGCTTCTCAGCATGGAAGCCTATGATGTCCGTAATGCCGTCAAGGCGGCCAACCCATGCCTGATCGTCGGTCTCAAACTTCACGTTTGACGAATAGCCCTTGTAATTAAGCAGCATCGCTCCACCTATAAGCTATTCATTTTTCACAAGAAGCAAGCGTTGGCACGGGATTTTAGAGGTCATCAATTTGCAGCCAATAACATGACGTTTGGGGGCTCTGGACGACGTCCGGCTTTTCGGCATGTTTCGAGATAATCGTCGATGGTTTTTCGAAATGCTTGTGCAAGCTCATGTGGGTGGTCGACGTAAAATATCAATTCTTCGGAAATGTCGCCTACTCGTCCCACAATTCGGCTGCACGGCTCGCTCAGATCGACGGCCGAGACATAACCCAAATAAGTTATATATTTGAAGCACTTCTGCTTCTCAGTCCATGCGTCTTGATTCCAGCCAAGCTTATTCAAGATGTCTTTCCCAAGATTATTCTGAGATCTATATATGGTTGAGAGGCCCCATTCTGCCAAAATGCTTCCGGAATTACGGTCTTCCCGCTGCCCAATGGTCCGCCGATCAGCCGCCCGAACGCGTCTGAGCGGTGAAATTTGGAGCCGGTCGGCGATGCGGTGTAGTTGACGGTGGTCACCCACTATCACCTTCGCACGAAGAACCTGCGATGGTCACATATGGCTTGGAGATCACCTGCGGCGTCTCGCCCATGATGTTGACGACGACGCTGAACTTCTCGCCGGCGGCGACGGGGACTTGTGATTTCTCGCCGACGCCGCCGGCGCGCGCCAGCAGCTTCGCCGCCTCGACGCGGCCGGACAGCGGCTCCTGCGAGCCGCGGTGGATGCAGCGCACCAGCTCGGGGATCGACGTCTCGAACGCCATGGCGCTCTTTATGCGCGCCCGCTCGCCGGAGTTCTGCGCGCTCCGCCACTCGGCGCGGGCGTTTGATAGCAGGCGGCGAAAATTGCCGGTCGACAGCAATTGCTCCAGTTCGCGCCGCGTCATGTCGAACTGCTTGAGCACTTCGTCGAGCGTCAACAGATCGGCGGCCAGCGCGTTGGCCAGCTCGATGTTGCGGCGCTCATGCGCGTGGGCGCGATGCAGGTCGGGCGTCGGAGCGTGTGAGTTCATTTGTGTAGTGGCCCAAATGTAAGCAAAATATAAGCAGACTATTTATTCTGCTGCTCGCAATTATATTGTATTGCTCATGTATGTTGCAAGCAATTCCCTCTGCGGGAATTTTTCAGGCCGCCAACAACGCCACGCTTGACGCGGCGTCGCGGGCGGAGGAGCGCTGGCGCGCGCAGGCCGCCGCGCGGCAGGCGACCGACGAACTGAACGGTCTCGCCGGCTATATCCGCAACCAGTTCGAGATCATGCGGTCGCATCGCAACACGTCGAACGCCGGCTGGTCCGACCGGTTGCTCGCGGCGATGCGCGCGTTCAACGGCCAGTACGCCGGTCAGCAGCTCGCCGAAATTCGCAAGTTCGGCGGCAGCGAGGTCTACGCGCGCATCACCGCCGTCAAATGCCGCGGTGCCAGCTCGCTGCTGCGCGACGTCTATCTCGGCGCCGACCGTTCATGGGGCTTGCAGCCGAATTCCGATCCCGACATCCCCGACAATATCCGCGCGGCGATCGGCCAACTCCTCCAGGTTGAAGTGCAGGGCCAGATGCAGGCCGGGCAGCCGGTCGACGTGACGCAGGTGGGCGCGCCGCGGTGTTGCGCCCTGTCGCCGATCTTACGCAACTGTCGCCGCATTGGCGCGACCTCAATCACGATCCACAATTCAACGCATGGCTCAACTTGCCAGATGAATATTCTGGTGCTACAAGACGAGAGTTGTTGAATTCCGCATACGCCCAGCTCGACGCTCGGCGGGTTGCGGCCTTCTTCAACGGCTTCGTCTCCACACAGGGGGCGGCAGCGAACCCCGCAGGCGGCCAGACAGCTCAGACCCGCGCCCCGGCCAGAAACGCCTCGAACGGACATGTTCCGAATGGAGGTAATCCGCCCGGCGCCCGACAGTCGAAGCTCTCGTTGGAAAGCCTAGCGGCGCCGGGCCGAGCACGGACGACGGCAGGGAGCGACTCTCCCGTCGAGAAGCCGATTTAGAGCGCCTAACAAAACCGTCTCAAGGCCCTGAAGCAAATGATAGCGGCGGCGAGGACGATAAAGGCGCGGTAGAGGTCGGCGTGTCGCTCATAGCGGACGACGAGGCGACGGAACTGATTG
>NZ_JAYRLA010000031.1:0-17476 GCF_041905455.1 Methylocella sp.
ACTTCTTCGCCAGACTCAAGCAATACCGCGCGATCGCAACACGCTACGACAAGACCGCCCGAATTTTCCTCGGTGCTGTCCATCTCGCAGCCAGCGTGATCTGGCTCAATTGACGACAGGCTCTAATGTTTATTGCTAAGTTGGGCGCTAAATCCGTCCGCCAGTTTTTGCGCGGCGAGGCCGGTGGCGAAAAACTTGCCGAGTTTCGCCGACGGCGCCTGCGATCTCGCATCGACGCTAAACTGACCAAGAACCGAATAGGCGTCGCCCGCTTGCTGGCCGCCGACCGATCCCCTCACCGGTATGAGCTCGCCGGAAGGCGTCGAGACGGCGACCGGCACGAGGGCTACATTGAAGTCTCTGTAGCCGAGCGTTAGCTCGGCCGCCTGCTGCGTCGTGGAGCCGTTCGCCGTTATCCCGACAGTCTGCGTCTGCCCGAACAATAATGGCGTGTTGCCGCTTTGGGCGCAGCCGCAGAGAAAGGCGCAAAAGATAGTTGAATTCACAGGAATGAACAATATTTTCATGGTGTCGCCTCAAGCCTTCACTGCATGACGCAAAGCGCGTTAAGAGTAGTATTAAGCCGCCTAAACTTTTCGATATCGGATTCGTGCTCCGGCATGAGCACAAGTCGGCATGTGTCGTCCAGGTAAAGTTTTGACGTCTTGTAGTAGCCAAGCATCATTGAGGAGTCGCCGGCAAAGAGCCCGACGCCGGTGGCCTTTACGGCTCTGGGTGAACCTGGAGAATTCGGCTCAACCAAAACAACTGGCGTGGCGATAACGAGCGATCGCGTAACCGCCCCGTCGGAATTGGTTTTTTCAATGAAAGCGCAGCCCGAGACGCCAAGCGTCAGCAGGCCCGGCAGGCACGCGTAAGCAATGTCGCCCACGATCCGGCGGCTAAAAAAGACGGTCTTTCCGAGCATTGCGGCGCGCCGCTGGCGCTTCACAAAACGCCGCGCCGAGCGCATACTTGCTTCAGAAAAATTGATCACTTCTGTTTTTTCCATTTTAGCAAAACAGTAAAAAGGGAGGATAAAATGATTTTAGTCGACTCGACAATCCTAACCGAGATCGCGCCTCACGTAACGGGGAAAAAACGCGAAGCGCAGAAAAACATTATCGCCGCCGTTGGTGAAGTCATCGGCGACACGCTGCCGCCGTACCAAATCAACAATCGGCTCAGGCTCGCGCATTTCCTCGCGCAAATATGCCATGAATCGGACGGCTTCTGCACGACGGTGGAATATGCCTCCGGCGACAAATATGAGGGTAAAAAAAGTCTTGGAAACATTAAACCCGGCGATGGCAGGCGCTTCAAGGGGCGCGGCCTGATCCAGCTGACCGGGCGCGCGAACTACCAGAAATACGGCGATTTGCTCGGCCTCGATTTGATCGCAAATCCCGATCTCGCCGCCGAACCAGCGAATGCTTTGCGCATCGCCTGCCAGTTTTGGAAGAATAACGACCTGAATACGCTCGCCGATCAGGATAACCTGGTCGCCATCACGGAGAAGATCAACGGCGGCCAGAACGGAATTGAGAGCCGCAGAGCCTATCTTTCCCGCGCCAAGGCGGCGCTCGCCCGCATCGAGGCTTTCGCCGTTCCAGCGGTCGTCGACGCGCAACCGACATTGCGGCGCGGTTCGAAAGGCGACGCGGTGGCGAACCTTCAGGAGCAGTTGCGGAACGCGGGCTATCCGATCGCCGTCGACGGCGATTTTGGCGCCGCGACCGAAGTCGCGGTCATGCACTTTCAAGCGGCGAACGCGCTCGCCTCCGATGGAATCGTCGGCCCGAAAACATGGTCGGCGCTCCGGGGGTCGGCGAATGGAATCGATTTGGGCGCAACCGCGCTAACGCCAAAAACGCCAGTTACGGCTATAACCGCGAAGACGGATGCAACGGACAAGACCAAGCAGACCTGAAACATGACATATCGTAGCCGGTGGGGCGGCACAGTTGAACGCGTCGCCCTGGCGGCGGCGCTGGCGTTTGGGGCCGGCGCCGCTCGCGCCCAGACGACGCACTGCCGCGAGGGTGAATCCACGTTCTTCTCCTGTCAGCTTCGCGCCGCCGTTCTGTCGATTTGCGGCGGCGCCGACGGCGCGATCCAATACAGGTTCGGCCCGCTCGGAGCCGCTAAACTCGTCCTGCCGTCCAAACCCGCCGATCAGGACGTCGTCAGTTCCGGCTTGCTGACCTTTTCAGGCGGCGGCGGCGCGTATGTCGCGTTCGCCAATTCTCCTTTTCGCTATGTCGTCTATACTGCGATCGTTCGGGGAGAAGGCGACAGGGCGGGGGTGGTTATTGAAAGAAGCGGGCGCAGGATCGGTGCGCTGACCTGCTCCGCTGCGCCGAAGTCGGAATTGGGGCCGGAGTTGTTCGCCAGGTTAGGGCTCGCGCGCGACGCTTCGGGCTTCGACCTGCCTTGATGGCGCCTCTTGAGCGCCATTAACCAATTCTTCACCCCGAATTGAGAAGTCTCGGACCTATGGCGCCGCCGCATCCGGGCTCCGCGCGTTCACGCTCGTCGCGTCCGCGCGATCCCGCGACCACGGAAGCTGAATGATAACCCTTTATCATCACCCGCTCTGCGCCCATTCGCGTTTCGTGCGCCTGCTGCTCGGCGAATATGGCGTCGAGCCCCGTCTCATCGAGGAGGACGCCTTCGAGCGGCGGCGCGACTTCCTGATCCTCGATCCCGCAGGCGAGACGCCGGTGATGATCGAGCATCCCAACATCGTCGCGCCGGGCGCCGCCGTGATCGCCGAATATTTCGACGAGACGCGCGGCGTCGCGCTCGGCAGGCACCGTCTCCTGCCGGAGGACCCGCTCTCGCGCATCGAGGTGCGCCGCCTTTACGGCTGGTTCGCCGACAAGTTCTTCCGCGAGGTGACCGACTGGCTGGTGACCGAGAAGGTCTACAAGCGCTACCGCCCGCGCGAGAGGGGCGGCGGCGCGCCCGACATGGAGCTGGTGCGCGCGGCGCGGGCGAACATCCGCACCCATCTGCGTTATATCGAATATCTCTCCGGCGCGCGGAAATGGCTCGCGGGCGACCGGCTGTCGCACGCCGACCTCGCCGCCGCGGCGCAGCTCTCCTGCGTCGATTTTCTGGGCGACGTCCCATGGGAAGACTACGAAGCGGCGAAGCTCTGGTATTCGAAGGTGAAGTCGCGTCCGGCCTTCCGCTCGCTGCTCGCCGACCGCCTGCCGGGACTCTCGCCGGCGCCGGTCTACGCCGACCTCGATTTTTGAGCGAGACGCTTCTCTCGCGGGTGAGGGCGAAGGCGCTGGAGCTCGGTTTCGACGCGCTGCGCGTCGCGCCCGCGCGCTTGTCCGCGCAGGAAAGCGAACGGCTCGGCGCGTGGCTCGCCGCGGGCTTCCACGGCGACATGGACTGGATGGAGACGACGGCGGAGCGCCGCGTCGATCCGCAAAGCCTGTTCGCGCAGGCGAGATCCGTGCTGATGCTCGGCCTCAACTATGGGCCGGACGAAGACCCGCGCGAGGTCTTCAAGGACCGGACGGCCGGGGCGGTCTCCGTCTACGCCCGCCATCGCGACTATCATGACGTGCTCAAGGGAAGGCTCAAGGAGCTCGCCGGCTTCCTCGTCGCGACGGCGCGCCGCTCGGGCGAGGCGCCCGGCGTCAAGGTCTTCGTCGACACCGCCCCGGTGATGGAGAAGCCGCTGGCGCAGGCCTCGGGGCTCGGCTGGCAGGGCAAGCACACCAATCTCGTCTCGCGCGAGTTCGGCTCCTGGCTGTTCCTCGGCTCGATCTTCACGACGCTGGAGCTCGAGCCGGACGCTCCCGAGGAGGACCATTGCGGCTCCTGCCGCGCCTGCCTCGACGCCTGCCCGACGCAGGCCTTTCCGAGGCCTTACGTGCTCGACGCGCGCCGCTGCGTCTCCTATCTGACCATCGAGCACAAGGGCCACATTCCCCCTGAGCTGCGCGAAAAAATCGGCGCGCGCGTCTACGGCTGCGACGACTGCCTCGCCGCCTGCCCGTGGAACAAGTTCGCGCAGGCTGGGCGCGAGGCGAAGCTGCAGGCGCGCGAGGATCTGCGCGCGCCGAAGCTCGATTTCCTGCTTCGCCTCGACGAAGCCGCTTTTCGCGCGTTCTTCGCGGGCGGGCCGGTCAAGCGCGTCGGCCATGCGCGCTTCATGCGCAACGCGCTGATCGCCGCCGGCAATTCGCGCGCGCCGGAGCTCGCCGAGCCCGTCGCCGCGCATCTTGGCGCATCCGATCCGCTCGTCCGCGCCATGGCGGTATGGGCGCTCGGGCGGATCGACAGGGCGCTGCTGGCGGAGCGCTCCGCCCTCGCCGCGCGCGAGGAGGACGCGCAAACGCGCCGCGAGTGGGCCGCGGCGCTCGAGAGTTGTGAAGAGGGTCGGCTGACATGAAGCTTTTCGCCTTTGGCCTTGGCTATTGCGCCCGGGATTTCATCGCCCGCTTCGGCGACCTGTTCGACTCGATCGCAGGCACGACCCGCTCGGCCGAGAAGGCGGCCGCGCTCGGGAGCGAGACGCTCGAGGCCCTGGTGTTCGGACCCGACGGCGAGGATCCGGCGATCGTCCCGAAGATGCTCGCGGCCGACGTGCTTCTCATCTCGATCCCGCCGGGCGTCTCGGTCGATCCCGTGCTGGCGCGCTTCGGCCAGAAGATCGCCGCGATGCGCTCGCCGCAGATCATCGTCTATCTCTCGACCATCGGCGTCTACGGGGACCGGCAGGGCGAATGGGTCGACGAGGACGGCCAGCCGACGCCGACCTCGCAGCGCTCGAAGACGCGGCTCAACGCCGAGAAGGCGTGGGCGGCGATCGGGCGCAGCCGCGACAAGACCGTGCATATCCTGCGGCTCGCCGGCATCTACGGGCCGGGCCGCAACGCGCTCGTCAACCTCAGGGAGGGCCGGGCGCATCGCGTCGTGAAGGAGGGCCAGGTGTTCAACCGCGTCCATGTCGAGGACATCAGCCGGGCGATCGCCGCCGCCATCGCCCATGAGGGGCCCGGCGGCGTGTGGAACGTCGCCGACGACGCGCCCTCGCCGCCGCAGGACGTCGTCTCCTACGCCGCGGACCTGATGGGCGTCGAGCCGCCTCCGGAGACCTCGCTCGAGGAGGCGGAGGGCCTCTCGGCGATGACGCGCAGCTTCTACGCCGAGAACAAGCGCGCCTCGAACCGCAAGCTCAAGGAGGAGCTGCGCGTCGATCTCGCCTTCCCGACCTATCGCGCCGGTCTCGACGCGCTGTGGGAGGCGGGGGAGGGGCGCTAGATCGCGTTCAGCGGAGTCCAATTCCCTGAACGCGCTCCAGCTATTTGTCTAAACGCGTTTTCTCAACGCAAAAGTCTGCAACTTTTGCTGAAAACGCTCCAGCTTCGCGCGCCTCGCTCAGGCCGGCGCCTTCTCCAGCGACTGGATGACGTTGAAGCCCTCGAACTCCGGGTGTCCCAGCGTCAGCGGCTTGCGCTGTCCCGCCTGCGCATGGGCGGCGCGGAACGCCGCGGAGCGGGTCCAGGCGAGGAAGTCGGCCTCGTCGGCGAACATCGTGTGCGACGAATAGAGGACGTGATCCTCACGCTCCGGCCCGCGCAGCAGATGGAAGGCGATGAAGCCCGGGACCTCGTTAAGATGCGAGTCGCGCGTCAGCCAGACGTCTTCGAAGGCCTTCGTTTCGTCCTTCAGAACCTTGAACCTGTTCATGGCGATGTACATGCGAAAACGCCTCCTGCGGGGATTCGAGCGCTCTTAACCCATTTGCCGCGGCCGCGCACGTCGGGGCGAGACTTCGCGACGTGGAATCCGCGGAACCTTTGCGCTAACATGCTGGTTTCGCCAGGAAAGCCGGAGCGCAGCGCAAGCTGCGGCGCGCCATGCCCGAACCCGTGAAGTTTCTCCTTCGACACGCTCTGATCGGGATCGCGATCGGCCTTTTCGTGGTGTTGATCATCGTCGTCGAGGACGTCGCCCATCTGTATACGCTCATCGCCAGCTCGGCGGACCGCTGGCTGTGGCTGTTCCTGCTCGCAGCCTCTTTCGGGCTGACCTTCGGCAGCCTGCAGATGGGAATGGCGGTGATGCTGATGCCGCGCGACGAGGAGGATTAGAACGCGTTCAGCGAAATCCCGTTCGCTGAACGCGCGCTTCTCAGCGCTTCTCAAGCGCCGCCGACGTCTGCTTGGCGAGCGCCTTCGAGACCTCGTCGACGTTGTTGCGGAACATCGTGAGATAGGTCGCGGCGGGCCCGTCGGGCGGCGACAGCGATTCGACGTAAAGCTCGCCGCCGGGCTCCGCGCCGGTCGCCGCGGCGATCTGCTGCACAAGGCGCTGGTCGTTGGAGTTCTCGAAGAAATAGACGGCGACGTGCTCGCGCTTGATCTGCTCGATCAGCTTCGCGACGGCGGCGGCCGAGGCTTCCGTCTCGGTCGAGAAGCCGACCGGAGCGAGGAAGGTCACGCCATATTCGCGGCCGAAATAGCCGAAGGCGTCATGGCTCGTCAGGATCTTGCGCTGCTCCTTCGGCGTCGCGTCGATCTTTTCGCGCGCATAGGCGTCGGCGGCCTTGAGCTTCTCGACATAGGCCGCGGCGTTGGCCTTGAACGCGGCGGCGTCCTCGGGGTCGGCGGCGACGAGCGCCTTCTCGATATTGCCGGCCCAGACGACGACGTTGAGCGGGTTGTTCCACACATGCGGATCGACGACCGTCTTGCCGTCCTCCTCCATCTTGTACGTCTTGACGCCGTTTGAGGCGACGATCGGCTCGCCCTTGTAGCCGGCGCCCTTGGCGAGGCGCTTGAACCAGGTTTCAAGACCGTCGCCGCTGACGAAGGCGAGGTCGGCGCCCTTCAGCGCGCGCGCGTCCGAGGGAGAAGGCTCGAACTCGTGCGGATCGCCGTTCGGCGGCACGAAGCTTTTCACCCGCACGTGGTCGCCGCCGATCTCGCGCACGACGTCGGCGAGCACGGTGAAGCTCGCGACGACGTCGAGCGTGCGCGCGGCCGCAGGGGCGGCCGAAAGGAGGAGGGCGGCGCAGAGGAGCGCGCCGGAAAGGGGCTTGGGACGCATGGAGGACCTCCTGACGTTTGAAACAGCCTCAGCCGGCGAGATGCGGCGGCGGAAACAGCCGCCGGACGAGGCCGGACGGTGAAAAAAGCAGCGACAGCGCGTAGACGAGGGCGGCCGAAAGGATGATCGTCGGACCCGAGGCGAGCCCGAGGTGGAACGACACGATCAGCCCGCAATATCCCGACGCCGCCGCCGTCGCCGCCGCGACGAGCGCCATGCCCGGCAGGGTGCGCGCCCACAGGGCGGCGACGGAGGCGGGCAGCATCATCAGCCCGACGGCCATCAGCGTGCCGAGCGCCTGGAAGCCCGCGACGAGGTTGAGCACGACGAGAAAGAGCAGGAGCAGGTGATAGAACGGCCCGTGGCCGCCGACCGAGCGCAGGAAGCCCGGATCGAAGCATTCGAGCGCGAGCGGCCGGTAGACGAGGGCGAGCGCGAGCAGCGTCAGCGAGGCGATCGCCCCGATCATCACGAGCGCCTCGCCGTCGATGGCGAGGATCGTTCCGAACAGCACGTGCAGCAGATCGACGTTGGAGCCGCGCAGGGAGACGATGAGCACGCCGAGCGCGAGCGAGGCGAGATAGAAGCTGGCGAGGCTCGCGTCCTCCTTCAGCGCCGTCGTGCGGCTGACGACGCCTGAGAGAAGCGCGACGGCGAGGCCGGCGACGAGCCCGCCGAGTCCCATCGCCGGCAGCGAAAGGCCGCCGGCGACGAGGAAGCCGACCGCGGCGCCCGGCAGCACGGCGTGGCTGATGGCGTCGCCGGCGAGGCTCATGCGGCGCAGCATCAAAAGCACGCCGACAGGCCCCGAGCCGAGGCCGAGCGCGAAGCAGGCGACGAGGGCGCGGCGCATGAAGCCGTAGTCGACGAAGGGCTCGACCAGCAGGGCGGAAAGGGTGGTCATGCGGCCCCGGCGCAGACCGGCGCGTGGTCGAGCTCCGCTTCGGGCGCCGCCTCCGCGCGGCGCAGGTTCGCTTCGCTCAGCGTGGTCTCGGTGGGGCCGAAGGCGATCTTTTCACGCGCGAGCAGCAGGGTCTGCGGGAAATGCGCGCGCACCTGCGCGAGGTCGTGCGCCACGGCGAGAATGGCGCGGCCTTCCTCATGCCAGGCGCGCACGACGGCCAGAAGATCGCGCGTCGTGCGCGCATCGACGGCGGCGAAGGGCTCGTCGAGAAGGATCACCTGGGCGTCCTGGACGATCAGCCGCGCGAACAGCACGCGCTGCAACTGGCCGACCGACAGCGAGCCGATGGGCCGGCGCTCGAAGCCCTTGAGCCCGACTTGCTCGAGCGCCTCGCGCGCCCGCAGGGCGACGTTTTTCGGCGTCGCGCCGAAGGCGCCGATCTCGCGCCAGGCGCCGAGCAGCACGACCTCGGCGACGCAAAGCGGAAAGCGGCGGTCGATTTCCGCGGCCTGCGGCAGATAGGCGATCGCGCCGGCGGAGCGCATGATCCGGCCTTGCGACAGCGGCGCCTCGCCGACGATCGCCTTGAGCAGCGTCGACTTTCCCGCGCCGTTCGGGCCGACGATCGCCGTCAGGCTGCCCGGCGCGAAGACGCAGCTCACGTGGTGGACCGCGGGGTGCCGATCGTAGGCGATCGTGACGTTTTCAAGCGTGAGCGCGGCGGGCGCCGCGCCGATGCGCTCGATCAGGGCCCGCTCACGCGTCATTGCAGGCGCGCCGCCCAGAAAATCGCGGTCCAGAGCGCGGCGAGGATCAGCGCCGCGCCGGCGACGCGCTGCGCCGCGGGGCGGGCGAGAAGGGAATGCTGGAACGGATCGCGCATCGAACGGCCTCATGTATGAAACGCTATAACATAACATAGCGGGCGGTGGTCAAGCAGCGGCGCTGCGAACGCGTTTTCAGGCCCCTTGCGCCAGCGCGGCGACGTGTGCGGCGCTCGAGCGCTCCAGCGCGTCGAGGTTGTAGCCGCCTTCGAGGAAGGACACGAGGCGGCCGTCGCAGCAGCGGTCGGCGGCCTCGACCAGCTTCAGCGTGATCCAGGCGAAATCCTCTTCGGTCAGCCGCAGATCGCCGAGCGGATCGGCGAAATGGGCGTCGAATCCGGCCGAGACGAGGATGAGGTCGGGACGGAAGGCGTCGAGAGCCGGCAGGATGCGCGCCTCCATCGCCTCGCGGAAGCGCGCGCCGCCGTCGCCCGAGCGCAGCGGCGCGTTGACGATGTTGCCGGCCCCGGTCTCCGAAACCTCGCCGGTATAGGGAAACAGCGGCATCTCATGCGTCGAGCCGAAAAAGACGTCGCGATCCTCCCAGAAGATCTGCTGCGTGCCGTTGCCGTGATGCACGTCGAAATCGACGATGGCGACGCGCCCGGCGCCGTGGCGCTTGCGCGCGTAGAGCGCGGCGGCGGCGATGTTGTTGAACAGGCAGAAGCCCATCACGCGGTTTCGCTCGGCGTGATGGCCGGGCGGACGCACGGCCAGAAAGGCGTTGCGCGCTTCGTGCGCCGGATCGAACACGCGGTCCACCGCGAGCAGCCCGGCGCCGACGGCGCGATAGGCGGCCTCGAGCGAGCCGGCGGAGATCGCCGTGTCGTCGTCGAAGGCGTAGGGGAAGTCCTCGCGCCCGGCCGCGGCCTTCACGCGCAGAAGATGCTCCGGCCCGTGGGCGCGCACGATGGCCGCCTCGACGTCGTCGCGCAACGGCGCGAGCTCGCGCGCGAGCCTGTCGAAGCGCGGGGCTGCGAGCGCCTCTTCGATCGCCGAAACGCGCTGCGGCCGCTCGGGATGGCCGACGCCGGGGCGATGGTCGAGAAACGCCGGATGGGTGACGAACAAAGTGCTCACGGGCCGTCCTCCCGAGGCCGCCCGGACGAGCGATGGCGCCGGCGCGGCGCCGCCAAGGCCCATCTTCAGGAACGAGCGCCTGTCCTCGCTCGACCGTCCGTCGCGGCGATCGACTCGGAGGCGCCAGTCTAGACCGCTCGCGCGGCGATTGTCATTGGCTCGATACGGCGGAGGCTGGCGGCGCAGGGGCGGCCGCCTCCGCCTGAGCGATGAAACGGGCGATCTCCCCGATCGTCGCCGCCTCCGCGAGAAACGGCGCGTGGCCCTGGCCCGCGACCGTGAGCGTCTGCGCGCCCGGATGGCGCCGCGTCATCTCGCGCACGGTCTCGGGCGAGAGCAGATCGGACGTCTCGCCTCTCAGGATCATCAGCGGGACGTCGCGCAGCGCGTCGAACAGCGCCCACATCTTTTCCGTCAGCCCGTCGTCGGGAGCGAACTCGGCGAAGGCCTTGCCGATCGCCGGATCGTAACGGGCGCCGACGCGTCCCGCCTCGTCGACGAAGGTCGCCGCCGCATAGGCGCGCCAGGACTCCTCCGGCACCGAGAAGCCGGACATGGTCCTTTTCAGATAGGCGACGCCCTCCTCGAGCGTCGTCGGCGGGGGGTATTTGCCTACGTAGCCGCGGATGCGGTCGAGCCCGCGCCGCTCGATGACGGGGCCGATGTCGTTCAGCACGACGCCCGCCAGACAGGACGGACGCAACGCGCCGAGCAGCATGGCGAGCATGCCGCCGCGCGAGGTGCCGACGAAAAAGGCCCGCTCGATCCCGGCGAAGTCGAGCGCGCGCAGGATGTCGTCGCCCTCGACGGGCAATGAATAGTTGCGCCAATCCGGGTCGAAAGCCGAGCGCCCGCGCCCGCGATAGTCGAGCGCCAGCACGCGCCGTCGCCGTTCTCCCGCCGCGCCGCTCGAAAGCGCCTGCGCCAGCGGCGCGAAATCAGCGCTGTTGCGCGTGAGGCCGGGGAGGCAGACGACGGGCGGGCCGTCGGTCTGCGCCGCGCCGTAGTCGCGCATGAAAAGGCGCAGGCCGTCGCGGCTTTCGAAGAAACGCTCGGCGAAGGGCGCGGCTTCGTGATTCTCGGCTCTGGTCGCCATGTGCGTCTCGCGTCGCGCGCCGCGGGCGATCAGGCGAATCGCGCCCGTCCTGGCGCAAGGGACGCGGCAGGAAAGCTTTTACCTAAACTTCAGGCCTTTGGAACCATGCCAAAAACGCGATGTTAGGCGCGCATGAGCGAAAACGCCGCGCACCCGCTGATTCTCGTCGTCGAGGACGAGCCGCTCGTGCGCATGTTCGGCGCTGACGTGCTCGAAGGCGCAGGCTTCTGCGTCATCGAGGCCGCCAACGCCGACGAGGCCCTGAGCGTGCTCGCGCAGCGCTCCGACGTCGCCGCCGTCGTCACCGACGTCGAGATGCCGGGCTCGCTCGACGGGCTGGACCTTGCGTGGCGCATCAAGGACCGCTGGCCGCGCATCGGCGTCGTGCTCACCTCCGGCCGCTGGAGCCGGCGGCGCGGGGAAATTCCAAACGGCGGCGCCTTCGTGCCCAAGCCCTACGCCTCGTCGACCCTGCTGAGCGAGGTCGAGGCGGTGATCCGCCACGCCCGCCGCGTCGGCTGAGCCGCGCCGGTCACGGGCCGGCGTCGGCCTTCTGCATCGAAGCCTGCGTCGCGAAGCGGGCGCGATAGACGGCCATGTTCTCGATGACGCGCTGGACGTAGTTGCGCGTCTCCGTGAACGGGATGCGCTCGACCCAGTCGATCGGATCGACGCCGGGCTTGCGCGGATCGCCATAGGCTTCGAGCCATTGCTTCACGCGCCCGCCGCCGGCGTTGTAGGCGGCGAAAGTCAGGATATGCGAGCCGCGATGCGCGGCGAGCAGGTCGCCGAGATGGGCGGCGCCGAGCTGCGCGTTGAACGCGGCGTCCGAGGTGAGGCGCCCTTCGTCGAAGGCGACGCCGGCCTTCTGCGCCGTCGCCCGCGCGGTCGAGGACAGCATCTGCATCAGCCCCCGCGCGCCGGCGCCCGAGACGGCGGAGGGGTTGAACGCGCTCTCCTGCCGGGCGATGGCGTAGACCACCGAAGGCTCGGCCGAACCGCGCAGCGGCTGGAAATCCGGCACGCCGTAGGAGGGGAAGGCGAGGTCGTCGAGCGCGACGCCGCGCTGGCTCGCGAGCTTGCCGATGGTCAGCGACAGGTTGGCGTCGCGCTGGCGGTCGACGACGCGGGCGAGCGCGCCGACTTGCGCCGGGTCGGGCAGGTTGCGCGCGGCCTCGATCGCGAGCGGCGTCGCCAGCCCCTTTTCGCCGGCGGCGAAATAGACGTCGAGGACGTCGACCGCTTCGTTGCGCGCGCCCTCCGGCGCCGCGGCGACGACGGCGCGGACCGGCGTCGCGGCGACGCCGAGGCGCTCGCGCGCAAGCTGGCCGTAATAGTTCGACGCATAGGCCGCGGCCTTGCGGTAGAAGCCCTCCGCCTCCGACGGCTCGCGCATCGCCTCGGCGGCGCGGCCGCGCCAGTAGGCGGCGCGCGAGGCCGACATCGGCGTCTGCGCCAGATCGTCGAGGGCGGCGAAATGGCCGGCGGCGAGCTTCGGATCGTTGAGGAAGCGCAGAGCGATCCAGCCCGCGTGGAACTCCGCCTCGAGCTTCATCTCGCGCGAGGCCGCCGAATGCTCCGAGACAAGCTTGTAGGCGGCTTTGGCGTCGCCGAGGTCGAGCAGCTTGCGCGCGAGCAGGCGCCGCTCGACCCACCATTCGTCGCCGTCGACGATGACGGCGGGGTCGCGCGGCGCGCTCGCGAGGATCGCCGCCGCCGCCTCGAATTTTTCGGCGCGGCGCAGCTTCTGGATCATCGCGAACTTGTAGCCGGGATCCTCCCGCAGCGCGGGCGGCACGGCGGCGAAGGCGCGCTCGTTCGGCGCGTTGGCGATGACCGAGGCGCGCGCCCGCGCCAGGGCGAGGACGTCCGGGCCGGCGAGCGCGGCGGCGCGCAGCCCGTCGGCGGCCTGCTCCTTGTAGAGCAGCCGGTCGGCGCGGAACTTGTGGTCGGCCTTGTCGAGAAAGGCGCCGAACTCGGCGCGCACGCGCGTCTCGAAGGCGGCGTTGAGGTCGTGGTTGCGCCACACGTCCTTGACGAGGGCGCTCGCCTTCGCGGTCTCGCCGTCGTCGCGCAGCGCCCGCGCGAGGGCGAGCTTGCCGGCCGGCGTGCGCGGCGCGGCGTCGGCGAAGAAGCTCTCGATCATCTTGTTCGAGCGCTTGTCGCCGTAGAGCGCCTCCTCGGCGCGCCGCCGCAGCCAGTCCTGCGCCGGCCAGTCGGGATGCGCGGCGGCGAAGGCGGCGACCCGCTCGAAGCCGGCCTCGCGCGGGAAAAGACGCAGCGCCGCCCAGTCGAGGGCCGTGCGGACGACCTTGTCTTTCTCGTCGCGCGCCGCCGCGTCGCCCGCGGCGAGGCCGCCGCTCCGATAGAGGCCGAGCGCTTCCTTGAGGCCTGCGAGGTCGCGCGCGTCCGCGAGGGCGGGGGCCGCGGGAGGCGACGCGGCCGGCTCGCTCGCGAGGCCGGCGCGGCGCGCGGCCTCCTCGTCGGGATCGTCCGGCGCGGCGAGGAAAGGCGCCGCCGGCGCGTTCGGGCGCGCCTCGCCCGCGGCAAGTTGGCGAAGCTGCTCGGACAGGCGCGCGAGATCGAACGCGCCGCGCTGATGGATGAAGGCCGCGCCGAGGCCAAGGACGGCCGCGCTCGCCAGCACGGCGAAGCGCGCGGGGGCTCGGCGGAAGGAGAACAGGGCGCCGAGAGCTGCGGGCCCGCCGAGTTCGGAAAAAGACGACCGGCTTGTCATCCCTGGGTCACCCTGGCGTCGAGGCTCCGAAGCTGCAGTCTTGGCCGGGCCTCGTTAAGAAAAAGCTAAGCATGTCGCGCGCAGCCGGCGCCGCGACGCCCTCGCGGCGTCGTTCGAAAGTCTTTGCGAAAGCGGCGCGGACGTTTATGTGTCGTCCAGACCTTGCGCCACGGCGCCGCCCACGATTTGAAAGGCGCACTGAGCCTTCAAATTATGGCGGCGGTCAGGCGCGGCAGCGACGATGGAGCATAAATGACGGCCAAGACGGCTTTCCGCGGTTCGATCACCGCGCTCGTCACGCCGTTCCGCGACGGCGCGTTCGACGAGGCGAGCTATCGCGCCCTGATCGACTGGCAGATCCAGAGCGGCACGCACGGCCTCTCGCCGGCCGGCACCACGGGCGAAGCGCCGACGCTCTCGCATGAGGAGCACCGCCGCGTCATCGCCGCCTGCGTGAAGGAGGCGGCCGGCCGCGTCCCCGTCATCGCCGGGACGGGCTCGAACAACACGAAGGAGGCGATCGAGCTCTCGCGCTACGCCGAAAGCGTCGGCGCGGACGGGCTGCTCGTGGTCGCGCCCTATTACAACAAGCCCTCGCAGGAGGGGCTCTATCTTCACTATCGAGCGATCAACGACGCCGTCGGAATCCCGATCATCGTCTACAACATCCCGCCGCGCTCGGTCGTCGACGTCTCCGTCGACACCATGAAGCGCCTCTACGAGCTCAAGAACGTCGTCGGCGTCAAGGACGCGACGGGCAACCTCGCCCGCACCGCGCAGCAGCGCGAGGCGCTGGGGCCGGACTTCATCCAGCTTTCGGGCGAGGACCTCACGGCGGTGGCGGTCATGGCGCTCGGCGGCCACGGCTGCATCTCGGTCACCTCGAACGTCGCGCCGCGGCTGTGCGCCGACATGCAGGACGCCTGCCTCTCCAATGATTTCGCCCGCGCGCTCAAGATCAACGACCGCCTGAGCCCGCTGCATCAGGCGCTGTTCCTCGAGCCCAATCCGGCGGGGCCGAAATATGCGCTCGGCCTTCTCGGCAAGATCGCCGAGGAGCTGCGCCAGCCGATGCTGAAGGCCTCCGCGCGCGTGCATGAGCCGCTGCGCGCCGCGCTCGCTCACGCCGGCCTGCTCGTCGACGCCTGAGGCGCGCTCAGGTGGCGCCCAGGAAAGAGAGCCTCTACAAGGTCGCGGCGGACAATCGCAAGGCGCGCCACAATTACGAGATCGGCGAGAGCTTCGAGGCCGGGCTGATGCTGACCGGCACGGAGGTCAAGTCGCTGCGCACCGGCAAGGCGACCATCGCCGAGAGCTACGTCTCGGTGAACCGCGCGGGCGAGGTCTTTCTCGTCAACGCCACGATCCCGGAATACCTGCAGGCGAACCGCTTCAACCACGAGCCCAAGCGCCCGAGAAAGCTGCTCCTGCACATGCGCGAGATCGCGCGGCTTGAGCAGGGCGCCGAGCGCGAGGGCATGACCATCGTGCCGCTGAAGATCTATTTCAACGACCGCGGCCGGGCCAAGGTCGAGATCGCGCTGGCCAAGGGCAAGCAGCTGCATGACAAGCGCGAGAGCGAGAAGAAACGCGACTGGGACCGCGAGAAGGGCCGCCTGTTGCGCGAGAAGGGCTGAAGCGCCGCCGCCCGGGCGCATCCGGATCGAGCCAAAGTCTGTCTGAGAGAGCCATGTCCCACAACAGCTTCGGCCATCTCTTCCGCGTCACGACCTTCGGCGAGAGCCACGGGCCGGCGCTCGGCTGCGTCGTCGACGGCTGCCCGGCGGGGTTGAAGCTGTCCGAGGCCGACATTCAACCGTTCCTCGACCGGCGCAAGCCCGGCCAGAGCCGCTTCACCACGCAGCGGCGCGAGGCCGACGCGGTGAAGATCCTGTCGGGCGTGTTCGAGGACGCCTCGACCGGCGGCCAGGTGACCACCGGAACGCCGATCGCGCTGCTGATCGAGAACACCGACCAGCGCTCGAAGGACTACGCCGCGATCGCGGCGGCCTATCGCCCGGGCCACGCTGATTACGTCTATGACGCCAAATACGGGGTTCGCGACTATCGCGGCGGCGGGCGCTCCTCGGCGCGCGAGACGGCCGCGCGCGTCGCCGCCGGCGCGGTGGCGCGCAAGGTCGTCCCCGGCGTCTCGATCCGCGGCGCGCTCATTCAGATCGGCCCGCACGCAATCGACCGCGCGAATTGGGACTGGGCCGAGGTCGACCGCAATCCGTTCTTCTGCCCGGACGCGAAGGCGGCGGCGTTGTTCGAGGGCTATCTCGACGGCGTGCGCAAATCGGGCTCCTCCGTCGGCGCCGTGATCGAGATCGTCGCCGAGGGCGTTCCCGTCGGCTGGGGCGCGCCCGTCTACGGCAAGCTCGACGCCGATCTTTGCGCCGCGCTGATGTCGATCAACGCCGTCAAGGGGGTGGAGATCGGCGAGGGTTTTTCCGCCGCGGCGCTGTCTGGAGAAGAGAACGCCGACGAGATGCGGATGGGGAACGACGGCCGGCCGCTGTTTCTGTCGAATCACGCAGGGGGAATTCTGGGCGGCGTCTCGACCGGCCAGCCGATCGTCGCCCGCTTCGCGGTCAAGCCGACCTCCTCGATCCTGACGCCCCGCCGCAGCCTCGACCGCTTCGGCGCGGAGGTCGAGATCGTCACCAAGGGGCGCCACGACCCCTGCGTCGGCATCCGCGCCGTGCCGGTCGGCGAGGCGATGGCGGCGATCGTGCTCGCCGACCATTTTTTACGCGCCCGGGGCCAGCAGGGCGAGACGCCGGCATGGCCCTTTGCGCGGCCGGACGCGACGCCCTTGCGGGGCGAGGCGGTTTAGTGTAGCTGAACTCTCTCCGCAGGGCGGAGGCCTTTCGAGTGAAGCTTGGCGACTGGCTGAAGCAGAACAATGTCTCGCGAGCCGAATTCGCGCGCCGCACCGGGCTCTCGAAGGGCGCGGTCTCGCTTTTCTGCAATTCGTCCGAAGCCTGGGTATCGCGCGAGACGGCTCAGGAGATATTCCGCCAGACCGGCGGCGCGGTGACGCCCAATGATTTTCTCGCCATCGAAACCACGGAGAGCGCGGCGATGAGCCATGCCGTGTCAGCCGCCATCGAAGCGATCGCGCGCGGCGAGATCGTCGTCGTCACCGACGACGACGACCGCGAGAACGAGGGCGACCTCGTCTGCGCGGCCTCGCTGTGCGCCCCGGAGAAGATGGCCTTCATCATCCGCCATTGCTGCGGCATCGTCTGCGCGCCGCTCACCGCCGACGAGGCGCGCCGGCTCAACCTCGCGCCCATGGTGGCGGTCAACGACGCGCCGCTCGCCACGGCCTTCACCGTATCGGTCGACGTGCGCCATGGCCTGACCACCGGCATCTCCGCCGAGCAGCGCTCGAACACGGTCCGCGCGCTCGCCAACGGCAACATGGGCGCGGCCGACTTCGTGCGGCCCGGCCATGTCTTTCCGCTGATCGCCCGCGAGGGCGGCGTGCTGATGCGCTCGGGCCATACCGAGGCCGCCGTCGACCTCGTGCGGCTCGCCGGCCTGCCGCCGGTCGGCGTGATCTGCGAGCTCGCCAACGACGACGGCACGGTGATGGCCGGCCAGCAGATCGACGCTTTCGCCAGGGAGCACGGCCTCAAGCGCATCTCGGTCGCCGAGCTGATCGCCTACCGTCAGGCGCGCGAAAAGCTCGTCGAGCGCGTCGGCGTGTTCCATGTCGAGGGGCCGAGCGGCCCGCTGACCGGCTACGC
>NZ_JAYRLA010000001.1:0-290065 GCF_041905455.1 Methylocella sp.
CGGGCGAGCCCGGTCAGGAGGGAATAGAGGTGCGATTTCCGCCCAGAGGGCGTCGGGCAGCAGCTTCTTGGCCATCCCTCACGGTCAACCAAACATGGTTAACAAAGGGTTTTGTTAGGGCCTCTAACTGGGGCGATAATTTCTGTATCGATAGTCCGCGTTGGTATCGCTACGGGGGCGGCGGGACCGACGCGGGGTGGGGGTATAATCCCCCGCCGCCTCACGCCATCTACAACACCGGGGGCACGGTACGCCCCTCACGCCGCCGCACGCTAATCCTGACGAACCCGCTCGATTTCGGCATCGACCATTCCGAGGTTGGCGGCGGGCTGTGCTCGCTAAAATTCAACGGGTCGAAAAAAGTCGTGATCCGTGGAGGTGTCTCGTACCGGCCGCACGGGGCGCTTCAGGGCGTCTGTGAGAATTGGGACGTTGACGGGTATGCTTCCACGAGCGTCTATGCGCGGCACGCGGGGGCTACGACTAATCCGACAGGCGCGACCATATCGCTGTTCAACTATACGTATAACAGCGACCCAACTGATGGCGCCGGCGCACAGCTGAAGCAGGGCGGACGCATCTGCATGTCTGTTCGAGAAACCGGCAATCCGGCACAGATCATCAATATGGGTGGGGTCATGGACAATATGTCCATTGATCTTGACCTGTCTGTTGACGACGTGACCGGGCTCGGGATGTGTATTGCGGGGATTGTCGCCACGCGCTGCAAAATCAAAGCGTATGTCCGCGCAGATACGCCGGGCGTGATTTCGAGCATCGCGAACTTCTTCGGAGCGAGCATCGGCAACTGTGTCGAGGTAGAAAGCTTCGACCTGACCAACTTTGCGTCCAGCATCGGCTCTCTGCGCTTCATCGAAAATTCGACATCCTCCGCGTACAACAACACGCTCAAGGTGACGGACCTCAACACCGGAGATACGGTCGAGACATTTGCCAACGGACTCGCGATCCTGAAGCGCACCAAGGTCGTACAACAGACGGCCACGTCCGGGGCCAGCGTCAATGTCTCCGGGTTCATCCCGGCTGGCGCGCGGAACGTGATCATCATCCCTGTGGTGAAGACGGCGCTCGGAGCGACCAACGGCACGAGCGGCTTCACGGTGGGCGTCACCGGCGACACGGCGCGCTTCGCGGCTGTCTCTGGAACGGCTGTAGGCTCCGGCTCGGCCGGCGCGTACACGGCGCGCGCCCAGTCCTCGGCCGCCCCGTGGCAGTATGCGGCCGCTCAAGATGTGCTCATCACCCCCACGGGCGGAAATTTCGACGGGACGGGCGTGATCCAGCTCACCATCTACTATGAAATCGCGTCGCAGTCGGCGTACGCGTATTAAAAGCTAATACACAACGAAGCCGCTCTTTCGGGAGCGGCTTCTAATTTCAATATTAGGTCCGACGATATCATATATTTACTTTTGCTCGCCAACCTCTTTTTTTGCTCGCGGCGCGGTGGCCTTCTCGCGAAAGTTCATCTCCAACCACCGCCCTCATCCGCTGCCATGGGCACGACCGCCTTCGCCCCGAAGTGCGCGGCGCGGGCGAAGAACTCGGTGAGCCACTTGCCGTGAGGCAGACGGCGGCGAGATAATTGACTGAGAGGCGGTCGTAGCGCGTGGCGATGCGGCTGAAATCCTTCAGCCTGCCGAACATGCGCTCGATGGCGTTGCGGTTGCGATAGAGGAACGGCGGGAAGCAATTCTTCCATTTGCGGTTCGCCTTTGGCGAAATGTTCGGCATGGCGCCGCGCTCCTCGACCTGGCGGCGGATGGCGTTGCTGTCGCAACCTTTGTCGGCGTGCAGGATCGAGGCGGCCGGCATTTGTTGCAAGAGCAGCGCGGCCGCGGCGCAATCGGCGACGTTGCCGCCCGTCAGCATGAAGGCGAGGGGCCGGCATAAGGCGTCGGTCAGGGCGTGGATTTTGGTGGTTCCGCCGCCGCGTGACCGGCCGATTGCCTGACGGCGCTCCCCCCCTTTGCCGCCCGAGGCGCAGCGGTGGGCTTTGACCGCGGAGCTGTCGATCAACACTTGCGCCGGCGGTCCGCCGGCCGCGGCGAGAGCATGGAAGATCTCGACCCACACGCCTTTCGCAGCCCAGCGCACGAAGCGGTTGTAGAGCGTCTTGCGCGGACCATGCTGCGGCGGCGCGCTGCCGGCCAAGGCAACAAGGAAGAATGCCACAAGCGGCGGATCGATCTGGCGTAGGAGCCACATGGCGGTGAGGCTCGCGGCGCCCGCATGCACCGCGCGGCGGAACGCACGGAAGGGAAACCCTGACCTCCTTGCGGAGGCCGGGGTCCTGGACGTCTTGCTTTCGCAAGAATCGTTGGTTGCGGGAAGGCGCAACATCCGATCGTTGCGGAATGGGGCTCAAAACGCGACCAGCGTCCCTTCCGGGACGCCGTCGATCATTTCGCAGGAATTTGGTTGCGGGGGCAGGATTTGAACCTGCGGCCTTCAGGTTATGAGCCTGACGAGCTACCGGGCTGCTCCACCCCGCGGGCGAGTGTGTAGCAGCCCGTGCGGCGAAGGGAAAGCCCCTATTTCATAAAGTTGAAATATGCCAGAAAGCCACGTCTTGTCAGTGGCTTGACCTATGGCGTCCCGGACGCTCGCGTAGTTTCCGACGTCTTACGGCCGCCAGGCGCGTGGATGCAGGCGGCGCTTCCACTGCTGACCGCGGGGCAGGGCGGCGATCTCAGCCATCGCCCGCCTCGCGCGGCGCGAAGGGGCGTCGGAGAGCGGCGGAACGATAGAATCGGCGGGGTCGGCCTTGGGCTCCGGGCGCGGCGACGCGGCCTTTTGCTCGCTCGCCTTTCTTCGCGCGCTCGGTTTGGGAGCTTCGCCGACCGGCTGAGCGGGACGCGCGCTCGTCTTGACGCGTTTCGCCTCGCGCGCGGGGGCGAGCGCGGCCTCGGCGTCGGCAGGAACGCGCCGCGGCCGCCCCGGACGCCGGCGAGCCGCCGGCTCAAGCGCCTCGGGAAGGGAAGGATTCTCGCCGGGCAGGAGGCTGGGGAGGATGCGCGGGACGAGGGGCTTGGCGGCGGCTTCGGCGGCTGGCGCCGCCCCGGCGCGCCTGAACAGCCGTTCGGCTTCCTGAAGATGCGAATCCGTCCGTGGGTCGGCCGGCCGCTTCTCGGTCTGCAGGAACGCCGGGACGGCGAAATCGTCCGGCGTCTGCGTCCGTTGCGGCTCGGCGCGTCCGGCGCCGGGCCGCGCCGCGAGACGGGAGGCGACGACATGAGAATCGCGCGGCTCGGACGGGAGCAGGTCGAGGCTCTCCGCGGGAGAGCGGCGGGAGCGCTTGATCTCGACCGAGAATGGCTTGCGAGAATTTTTCATGAAACGTCCAGGGTGAGTACGCCGACGCCTGCGCCGTATCGGACGAAGGGCCGCTGTTAAACAGGGCGCCGAGGCCGGAAGGCGGCCGCGAAAGCGCTCCCTTGCGGGATGGCTGTCCTGAAGGATGGAAGGCGAGTCGAACAGTTCGGCCGACTTCCGCCCAGTATAGGCGACCCTTTCGACATTGCAAGAAGAGCGTAAGATTTCAGTAAACGCCTTTTCGGGCGGAAAACTCATGCGCGCCGCCGATAAGTCGCGAAACGACCGGAAGGCGGCATGTGAAAACAGCGCGAGCAGGCGGGCGGAAAGCGGTATTTTGAAGGCGAACGTCGCCGCCCGTCGGCGAGTTGCCCGCGCCCGCAAAAAATTCGACGGGGAAGTCTCGCCGAACGACGCTTGCGAACGTCGCTCTCGCCGCTCGCTACTTTCCCGGTCGAGCCTCGCGCGAAGCTTGCGTCGTTCCCGAAAAGTAAAATTCGACGCCGAAACTCGATTCAATAAGTAGTCCGCGCGCACCCGCTCCGTTCAATGTTCGCATGATGCAATGGCCTTGGACACGGAGTCGCGGGCCGTTCGGTCGTCGCGCCCGCAAGCCGTCGGGCCGAGCGTGACGACACGTCGGGGGATCGGGGATGAGCGTCGCAAAGTGGGGAATCGCGAGCAGGTTGAACGCCGGCTTCGTCTGTCTCGCCGTCGTCGTCGCGCTGGCGGCCGGCGCGCTCGGCTTCGCCGTCCGCGCGCTCGACGCCGCGTCTGCGGCGCAGCGCCGCGCCGAACAGGCGGCCTTTGCGTTGGAGCGCGCCATCGGCGCGGCGCGCGGCGAGGGCGAAGCGTCCTTCGCAATGGCGCTGGAGCAGGCGCGCGCCGCCGCCGTCGGCGAGCCGGAGGCGCTCGCGAGCCTTTCACGCCTGGAGACGGCGCGCGCCGCCCATGCGCGCGAGGCGCAGGGCGAGGCCGCGGCGGGAGGCTCGCCCCGCGCGCTCGAGGCCATGGAGAATTTCAGGGCCGCCGCCGCCGGCGCGCGATCCGCCGTCGCCGCCTTGGCGGCGCGCGAGGCCGCCGCGTTCGAGGCCGCCGCCGGGGCGCTGCGCGCGGTCCTCGTCGGCGGCGCCGCGCTCGCTCTGGCGGCTGTCGCGACCTGCGGCTTCGCGCTGCGCCGGTCCGTCGCCGCGCCGCTGCGCGACATGACGCTCGCGCTGGGGAAGATCGCCGCGGGCGAGCTTTCGGACGAAATCCCTCATGTCGGGCGCGCCGACGAGATCGGCGAGATGGCGGCGGCGGCGGCGGCGTTCCGCAAGGCGGCGCTCTCCAAGATCAAGCGCGACGCGGCGGAGGCCGAATCGATCAAGGTCTGGCGGCAGGAGGACGAGGAGCGCGCGGCCAGGCTCGCCGAGGAGGCGCGGCAGGACCATCTCGCCATCGCCGGCCTCGCCGAGGGCCTGTCGAGGCTCGCCGCCGGCGACGTCCTCCACCGCATCGAGACGCCGTTCGCGCCGAAGACGGAGAAGCTGAGGCTGGACTTCAACGCCGCGGCGGCGCGGCTGCAGGAGACGCTGGCCTCGATCCGCGGCGGCGCCGACGCCATCGCCTCGTCGAGCGGCGAGATCGCCGCCGCCGCCGACGACCTCTCGCGCCGCACCGAGCAGCAGGCGGCGGGGCTCGAGGAGACGGCCGCGACGCTCGACGAGATCACCGTCACGGTCAGGAACACGGCGGAGGGCGCCGGCCGCGCGCAGGGCGTCGTCTCGGCGGCGAAGTCCGACGCCGACCACAGCGGCGCGGTGGTGCGCGACGCGGTCGCCGCCATGGGCGAGATCGAAAGCTCGTCGCGCCAGATCGGCCGCATCATCGGCGTCATCGACGAGATCGCCTTCCAGACCAATCTGCTCGCCCTCAACGCCGGCGTCGAGGCGGCGCGCGCCGGCGACGCGGGCCGCGGCTTCGCCGTCGTCGCCTCGGAGGTGCGCGCCCTGGCGCAGCGCTCGGCCGAAGCGGCGAAGGAGATCAAGACGCTCATCTCGGCGTCGACGACGCAGGTCGCGCAGGGCGTCGAGCTCGTCGGCGAGACCGGGCGGGCGCTCCAGCGCATCGTCGCCCAGGTCGGCGAGATCGACATGGTGGTCGGGACGATCGCGGTGAGCGCGCAGGAGCAGGCGAGCGCGCTGCAGCAGATCAACGCCGCCGTCAACCAGATGGACCGGATCACCCAGGAGAACGCGGCGATGGTCGAGGAGACCACGGCCGCCTCCCATGCGCTCGGCCGCGACGCGCAGGATCTCGCCAGCCTCGTCGGCCTCTTCAACGTCGGCGCGCCTGCGCCGGACGAGCGCGCGGCGCCGCGTCGCGCGCCCCGACCGGGGCGCGTCGCGCGGCCCGAGGCGCTCCGCCCGGCGCTGAAGGCCGTGGCGTCCGGCGGCCGGGGCGGGGCGGCGCGAAAGCCCGCGCCGGCGGAGATCGAAGAAAGCTGGGAGGAGTTCTGATGACGCCCGACATGCGCGCGCCGACGCGGGCCATGGAGCTCGCTCCCGTCCTCGACGTCATGGCGGCCGCGCCGCTTGCGGCGCGCCTGCGCGCCTGCTCCGGCGCGAACGTCACGATCGACGGCTCGCGCGTCGAGCGCCTCGGCGGCCAGTGCCTGCAGATCCTGCTCGCCGCCGCCGCCTCCTGTCGCGCGCATGGCGCGCGCCTTCGCCTCGTCGATCCCTCGCCGGCGATGCTGGACGACCTCGCCCTGTTCGGCGTCGGCCGCGCCGACCTCGAAAGCGGGGAGAATGAATCATGACTAAAGTCGTACTGACGGTCGACGACTCCCGCACCATGCGCGACATGCTGCGCCTGACGTTGCGCGAGGCGGGCTTCGCCGTGGCGCAGGCGGAAGACGGCGCGCAGGGCCTTGACGCTCTCGCCGAGGTCGACCCCGACGTCATCATCACCGACATCAACATGCCGCGCCTCGACGGCTTCGGCTTCATCCGCGGCGTCAGGGCGGATAAGCGCTGGCGCGCCACGCCGATCCTCGTGCTGACCACCGAGGCGGACGCGCAGAAGAAGGAGCGCGCGCGCCAGGCCGGCGCGACCGGCTGGATCGTCAAGCCGTTCGATCCGGTCCGGCTCGTCGCCGCCGTGCGTCGCGTCGCAGGCTGAGCCGGCGCAGGAAAGGACGAGACGCGATGGACGCGATGGCGGCGATCAGGGAGACCTTCTTCCAGGAATGCGAGGAGCAGCTCGCAGAGCTCGAGGCGGGCCTTGGCGCGATGCTCGACGGCGGCGCCGACCCTGAGACGGTCAACGCCGTGTTCCGCGCCGTCCATTCGATCAAGGGCGGCGCCGGGGCGTTCGGGCTCGCCGCGCTCGTGCGCTTCGCCCATCGCTTCGAGACGACGCTCGACCATCTGCGCGCCGGGCGCCTTCCGGCCGCGCCCGAGCCGCTGCGGCTGATGCTGCGCGCCGCCGACGCGCTCGCCGATCTCGTCGGCGCCGCGCGCGACGGGACGAGCCTCGATCCCGACCGCTTCGAGGCGCTCGTCGCCGAGCTCGCCGCGCTCGATCCCGCGGTCCAGGAAGGAGCGGATGCGGAGCCTGAGCCCACGCCTCTCCTGTCGTTCACGCCCGTGCCGCTCGACGATTCGATCTTCGACGAGCCGGCGTCGGAGCCGCGCGAGCGCGTCTTCCGCATCCGCCTGCGCCCGCATCCGGCGCTCTACGCCAAGGGCAACGAAACGGCGCTGCTCTTGCGCGAGCTTTCCCGCCTCGGGCGCGCGACGACGCTGTGCGACGCCTCGGCGCTGCCGTCGCTCGACGAGCTCGATCCAGAAGGCGCCTATCTCGCTTTCGAGATCCGCCTCGCGACGGGCGCCGGCGAAGGCGAAATCCGCGAAATCTTCGATTTCGTCGAAGGCGACTGCGACCTCGACATCGTCGAGGAGGGGGAGGACGCGGCAGGCGAGGGCGGCGCAGAGGTCACGGCGCAAATGTCGGCGCTGGTCGAGCGGCTCCAGCGCGCGGTCGAGGCCGAGCGCTCCTTGCTCGCGGCGCGCCGACAGGCCGGGCGCGCCGCGGCGCAGGCGCCTGAAGCCGTCCCCGCCCGGACGGACGACGCGCGGCCCGAGCCGAAAACGCCCTCGATCCGCGTCGACCTCGAGCGCGTCGACCGCCTCATCAATCTCGTCGGCGAGCTCGTCATCAATCAGGCGGTCCTGACGCAGCGGGCGCGCGAGGAGGGAATCGCGCGGGCCGCCGGCGTCGCCGGCGGTCTCGACGAGCTCGAGCAGCTGACCCGGCAGATCCAGGAAAGCGTGATGGCGATCAGGGCGCAGCCGGTCAGGGCCGTGTTCCAGCGCATGCCGCGCCTCGTGCGCGAGGTCGCGGCGCTGACCGGCAAGGAGGTCCGGCTGGTCATGGAGGGCGAGGCGACCGAGGTCGACAAGACGGTGATCGAGCGCCTCGCCGATCCGCTGACCCACATGATCCGCAACGCGATCGACCATGGCCTCGAGACGCCGGAAGCGCGCAGCGCCGCCGGCAAGCCGCGCGAAGGGCTGGTGCGCCTGAGCGCGCGGCATCGCTCGGGCCGCATCGTCATCGCCGTCGAGGACGACGGCGCCGGCGTCGACCGCGCGCGCGTCAGGGCGGTCGCCGCGGGCAAGGGGTTGATCGCCCCCGACGCCGCCCTCGCCGACGAGGAGATCGACAATCTCATCTTCCTGCCCGGCTTCTCGACGGCCGCCGAAATCTCCGACATCTCCGGGCGCGGCGTCGGCATGGACGTCGTGCGCAGCGGAATCGAGGCGCTTGGCGGACGCATCTCGATCCAGTCGCGGCCGGGGCGCGGATCGACCTTCCTCATGAGCCTGCCGCTGACCCTCGCCGTGCTCGACGGCATGGTCGTCACCGTCGCCGGGCAGACGCTGGTCGCGCCGCTGTCGGCGATCGTCGAGACGCTGCAGCCGCGCGAGGGCGACGTGCGCGGCTTTCTCGAGGAGGGGCGCGTCCTTTCGATCCGCGGCGGCTTCGCGCCGCTCGTCGATCTCGGCCGCGAGCTGGGCTATCGCGCGAGCGCCGCCGATCCGGCGCAGGGCGTCGCCGTGCTGGTCGAGGCCGACGGCGGCGCTCGCGGCGCGCTGCTCGTCGACGCCATCCTCGGCCAGCGGCAGGTCGTCGTCAAAAGCCTCGAGGCCAATTACGGCCGCGCGCCGGGCGTCGCCGCCGCGACCATCCTCGGCGACGGCCGCGTCGCCCTGATCCTCGACGTCGACGCCCTCCTCGCGCGCGCCCGCGCCGAGCCGGCGCCGTCATCGGTCGGCGCGCCCGGCGAACGCCTTCTCGCAGCAGGATGAAGCCATGACCGAACCCTCGGCCAGTTACGCGAGGCGCAGGGGCGACGGCGCCGACGCGCGCGAATTCGTCTCCTTCCGCGTCGGCGCGCAGGAGTTCTGCGTCGACATCATGTGCGTGCGCGAGATTCGTGGCTTCACCCCGGCGACGGCCCTGCCGCAGGCGCCCGGCTTCGTGCGCGGCGTCGTCAACCTGCGCGGCGTCGTGCTGCCGGTCGTCGACCTCGCCGCGCGGCTCGGTTTCGCGCCGACCGAGCCGACGCCGCGCCATGTCATCATCGTCGCGAAGGTCGGGCGCCAGCTTATCGGCCTGCTCGTCGACGCCGTGTCGGACATATTGAGCGTCGCGCCGGAGATCCTGCAGCCGACGCCTGACGTCGGCGGCGAGGCGGCGCGCGCCTTCGTGCGCGGCGTCCTCGCCGTGGACGGGCGCATGATCAGCCAGATCGCGCTCGACCATGCGCTCGCCGACGCCGGCGCGGAGGCTGCGGCGTGAGCGCCGGAGCAGGCGTCTTCCAGGCTCCTGCGGCGCCCGCGGAGTTCGTCCTGTCGCAGGCCGATTTCCGCGAGATCGCCGCCATGCTGCACGAGGACGCCGGCATTCATCTTGCCGGCTCCAAAGCCTCGCTCGTCTACGCGCGCCTCGCACGGCGGCTGCGCGCGCTCGGCCTTTCGAGCTTCCGCGACTATTGCGCCCTGGTGAAGGACCGCAAGGGACTCGACGAGCGCCAGAGGATGCTGGCGGCGCTGACCACCAACGTCACGGGCTTCTTCCGCGAGTCGCATCATTTCGCCCATCTCGAGCGCGTCGTCCTGCCGCCGCTGCTCGAGGCGGCGGGACGCGGGGCGCGGGTGCGGCTGTGGTCGGCGGGCTGCTCCAGCGGCCCGGAGGCCTATTCCATGGCGATGGCCGTCCTGTCGCTGCGTCCCGACGCGGCGCGCCTCGACGTCAGGATTCTTGCGACCGACGTCGACCCGGACGTGATCGGGCAGGCGCGCGAGGGCGTCTACGACGAGCGCGCCGCGGCGGGCCTGTCCGCGCCCCTGCGCGAGCGCTGGACGAAGCCGACGCCTTCGCCCAGAGGCGCCGCGCGCCGTCTGCGCGTCGCCGACGAGCCGCGCGCCCTGATCTCCTTCCGCGAGCTCAACCTCAACGCCGCCTGGCCGATGAAAGGCCCGTTCCAGGCGATCTTCTGCCGCAACGTCGCGATCTATTTCGAGGAGCAGACCCAGATGGCGCTGTGGAGCCGCTTTCCGTCCATGCTGGCGCCCGGCGGGCGCCTCTACATCGGCCATTCCGAGCGGCTGAACGGGCCGGCCGCGCGCGCCTTCGTCGCCGAGGGCGTGACCCATTACCGGCTCGCCGGGCGGTCCGGGGCATGAGCGCCGCGCGCGTCCTCATCGTCGACGATTCGGCGAGCGCGCGCGCGCTGATCCGCGCCCTGCTCGCGCGCGATCCGGCGATCGAGGTGGTGGGGGAGGCGGGCGACCCTTACGAGGCGCGCGCCGCGATCAAGGCGACCAATCCAGACGTGATCACCCTCGACGTCGAGATGCCGCACATGAACGGGCTCGATTTCCTCGACAAGATCATGCGCCTGCGGCCGACGCCGGTGATCATGGTTTCGAGCCTTACGGCGTCCGGCGCCGACGCGGCCGTCGCGGCGCTCGAGCGCGGCGCCTTCGACTGCGTCGGCAAGCCCGGCGTCGGCGAGCAGGAGCGCTTCGGCGCAGCGCTCGCGCAGCGCGTGAAGGCGGCGGCGGCGCGTCGCCCGCGCTTCGCCGCCCCGGCGCCCCCCGCGCGCGAGGCGGCCGAAAAGCCCTACCGCAGCGACGGGCGCGTCGTCGCCCTCGGCGCCTCGACCGGCGGCGTCGAGGCGCTGATCGCGGTGCTGTCGCGCTTTCCCGAGAACGGCCCGGCCGCGGCGGTCGTCCAGCACATGCCGGAGGCCTTCACGGCGAGCTTCGCGCGCCGCCTCGACCGGCTTTGCCGCCCCCGCGTGCGCGAGGCGTTCGACGGCGCGCCGCTCGAGCCGGGGCATGTTTATCTCGCCCCCGGCGGCGAGACGCATCTCGTGGTCGAGCGCGGAAGCCCGCCGCGCTGCCGTCTGTGGCGCGGCGAGCCGGCGAACGGCCATCGCCCGTCGGTCGACGTGCTGTTCCACGCGTTCGCGCGCGAGCTCGGCGCCCGCGCGCTCGGAGCGATCCTGACCGGCATGGGGCGCGACGGCGCGCAGGGGCTGCTCGCCATGCGGCGCGCCGGCGCGACGACGCTCGGCCAGAACGAAGCCTCCAGCCTGATCTACGGCATGCCCAGGGCGGCGTTCGAGGTTGGCGCAATCCAGAGGCAGGTTTGCCTGCCTATGATCGGGTTTGAGATTCTGCGCGCCACCTGCGCGCCGTGAACGCGAAGCGCGTCCGGCCGCCGGGCGCGCCTTCAGGCGACGCGGCGAAGGCCGCGGCGCCGGAGAGTTTAGGGAGCAAACGATGCCATTCGCCGCCGCCCTGCGCGTGCTCATCGTCGACGACCAGCTGACGAGCCGCCTCCTCATCCGCGGCGGGCTGCAGGAGCTTGGCGTGTCCGAGATCGAGATGGCGCCGGACGGCGAGCAGGGCTTCAAGGCGGTCACCGCCAAGCATCCCCATCTCGTCATCTCCGACTTCAACATGCCGCGGATGGACGGGCTCGCCTTCCTGCACGCCGTGCGCAGCTACGAGCCGACGCGCAAGTCGGCCTTCATCCTGCTCACCGGCCGCGCCGACAAGGACATGCTCGATCGCGCGCAGAAGCTCGGCGTCAACAACGTCATCGCCAAGCCGTTCACCATTCCCGTGCTCAAGGCGCAGATCGAGGCCGTGGTCGGAAAGCTCAAATGAACGGCGCGGCCGCGGACGACGGCGGCGCGGAGGGCAGGCGGGTCCATCTCGTTCAGGGCGAATATCGGGTGAGCGCGGACCCGGCGCTGGTGCTGACCACGCTCGTCGGCTCCTGCGTCGCGGCCTGCCTCTACGACGCGCGGGCGCGCGTCGGCGGCATGAACCATTTCCTGCTGCCGGGGACGGACGCCGAGCCGTTCGCCGTCCATCTCATGGAGCTGCTCGTCAACGGGCTCCTGCGCGGCGGCGCGCGCCGCGACCGCCTCTGCGCCAAGCTGTTCGGCGGCGCGCAGGTGATGGACGGCCTCGCCGACGTCGGCGCGCGCAACGCCGGCTTCGCGCGCGGCTTCCTCGCGCATGAAGGAATCCGCCTCGTCGGCGCGAGCCTCGGCGGCTTCGCCGGCCGGCGCGTGCAGTTCTGGCCGGCGACCGGGCGCGCGCGCCAGAGCCTGCTGCCGCCGGCGCACGTCCCTCACGAGTCGCCAGTCGCGCCGCCGCCAGGCGCCGGCGCGGTCGAGTTTTTCTAGAGCAGGCGCGACGAGGGAGGTTGTCATGACGGCGAGCGAACCGCGCGAGGACGCCGCGGGCGCCGGCGAGGCGCGCATGATCGGGCTCGCCGAGCTCCTGCGCCGCTCGGGCGCGGTCCTGGTTCAGGCGGCCGGGCGCCTCGCCGCGGTCGAGGACGCGCTCGGGGACGCCTTCGACCATCGCCCGGACGCGGCGGCGACGCGGCGCGTGCAGGATCTCGACGCCCTGCGGCAGGAGGCCGCGGCGCTCGGCGCCTTCCTGCTCCGCCTTGCGCGAGAGGCGCCGCCGGTCGCCCTCGACGCAGGCGCGGCGCTGCGCGCGACGCCGCTCGCCCGGCTCGCCGAGCGCCTCGCCGGCGAGCCGGAGGCCGGGAGCGCCGGGGCGCGGGACATCGAGCTGTTCTGACGGCCGGACGCGGGTTGCCGCGACGCGGGCGCGGCGCTAAGGGAGGCCATGACCTCGTTTCGCGCGCCCCCCTCCGCCGGCGGGCGCCGGAGGCGGCCGTCTTGACGCGCGGCCTGACCCTCTTCCTCGCGGCGGCCTGCGGCCTGATCGTCGCCAACCTCTATTTCGCCCAGCCGGTCGCCGCCGACATCGGCGCCGATCTCGGCATGAGCCCGGCGGCGATCGGGCTCATCGTCACCTTCACCCAGCTCGGCTACGGCCTCGGCCTCGTGCTGGTCGCCCCGCTCGGCGACGCGTTCGAGAACCGCAGGCTGATCGCCTGCTGTCTCGCCGGCGCGGCGCTGGCGCTCGCCGGCTTCGCCTTCGCGCCGGGCGTCGCGGCGGCGCTCGCCTTCTGCCTGCTGATCGGCGTCGCCTGCGTCTGCGCCCAGATCATCGTCCCTTTCGCGGCGCATATGGCGGCTGAGGAGGCGCGCGGGCAGGTCGTCGGCGACGTCATGAGCGGCCTCATGGTCGGCATCATGCTGTCGCGTCCGGCGTCGAGCTTCATGGCGCACTGGCTGGGCTGGCGGTCGACGTTCCTCGCCTCGAGCGCGCTGATGGCCGCGCTCGCGCTGCTCGTGCTGCGCTTCGCCCCGTCGCGGCGGCCGGCGGCGGCGCTCGGCTATGTCGCGACGCTGCGCTCGCTCGTGGGCCTCGCGCGAAACGTGCCGGCGCTGCGCCGGCGCAGCGCCGTGCAGGCGCCGCTGTTCGCCGCCTTCAGCCTCTTCTGGACGGCCGTCCCGCTGCTGCTGACCTCGCCCGCCTTCGGCCTGACGCAGCAGGGCGTCGCCCTGTTCGCGCTGTTCGGCGCCGGCGGCGCGGTGGCCGCGCCCATCGTCGGCCGCTCGCGCGCGCCGCTGCGCCTCACGATGGGCGCGGCGATCCTTTCCGTCGCCCTCTCCTTCGCGCTCGCCGCCCTCGCGGCGCAAATCCGTTCGCTCGCGCTGCTGGCGATCGCCGCGCTCGCCCTCGACATGGGCGCCTCCGCCAATCTCATCCTGAGCCAGCGGCTTCTGTTCGCGGCGGCGGCGGACGCCCGGAGCCGGCTCAACGCGCTGTTCATCGCCGCCTTCTTCGTCGGCGGGGCGCTCGGCTCGGCGCTGTCGGCCGCGGCCTATGAACGTGGCGGATGGCCGCTCGCCTGCGCCGCGGGCGCGGCCTTCGCCGCGCTTGCGCTCGCGGCGTTCCTGCGCGAGCCCGCCGCCGGGCTCGAGGCCGGCTGAAGCGCGTCAGTCGTCCCAGCGCGCCGCGGCCGCCTCGTCCTGCGCCTTCGCCTCGACCCAGCCGGCGTCGCCGCCCGCGGCGAGCCGCTGCTTCTTCCAGAAGGGCGCGCTGGTCTTGAGGTAGTCCATCAGGAACTCGGCCGCGGCGAAGGCCTCGCCGCGATGACGGGCGAGCATCGCCACGAGCACGATCGCCTCGCCCGGGACGATGACGCCGAAGCGGTGGACGACGAGCAGCCCCTGCAGCGGCCAGCGCTCGAGCGCCTGCGCCGCGACGCGGCCGATCTCGGCCTCCGCCATGCCGGGATAATGCTCGATCTCCAGCGCGGCGAGCGCGCCGCCTTCGTCGCGGCAGAGGCCGAGGAAGGAGACGAGCGCGCCGACGTCCGTGCGCCCGCGGGTGAGATTTTCGAGCTCGGCGCCGGCGTCGATGCGCGCCGCCTCGACGCGCACGAGAAGGGCGGGAGGCGAGGAGGCCAAGACGTCAGCCGCCGGTCATCGGCGGGAAGAAGGCGACCTCGCGCGCCCCGACGACGCGCGCCTCGGCCTTGGCGTGGGCGCGGTCGATCGCGGCGCGCACCCCGCCCTGCGCCGAGAAGGCGAGGGCGTAGCCCTCGCCGCGCGCGGCGAGCCAGCCCATCAGCTCGGCGAGGGTTTCGACGTCCGGCGGGGGATCGATCTCCTCTTCCGCGCGCCCGACCCTTTCGCGCACGGAGGCGAAATAGAGAGCCTTCATCATTCGTCCTCGGTCACATGCTTGACCGCCGCCCGCAGATAGTCCCAGCCGGTGTAGATGGTGAGCAGCGCGGCCGCCCAGAACAGGGCGAGGCCGGTCGCGCTCACCCCCGGCAGCACCGCGTCGCCGGCGGGCCCGGCGACGAGGAAGCCGAGCGCGACAAGCTGCAGCGTCGTCTTCCATTTGGCGATGCGGCTCACCGGAATCGAGACCTTGAGTTCGGCGAAGAACTCGCGCATCCCCGACACCAGCACCTCGCGGCACAGGATGACCACGGCTGCGAGCAGCGAATAATTCTCGATCGTATGGTCGGCGACGAGCATCATCAGCACGGCCGAGACGAGCAGCTTGTCGGCGATCGGGTCGAGCATGCGCCCCAGCGCCGACTGCTGCGCGAGCCGGCGCGCCAGATAGCCGTCGAGGAAATCGGTGATCCCGGCGGCGATGAACACGCCAAGCGCGATCCAGCGCATCGCGTGGATCCCGGACCAATAGAGGCAGCCGACGACGACGGGCACGGCCGCGACCCGCCCGAACGTCAACAGATTGGGCACGCTGAACGCGCGCCCCGGGCCTCTCGAGACGGACGTGATCGCCATTGCGGAAGGGAACATCCTCAGGTCTGCGGCGTCAATAGCGCCCGCCATGGCGCCGCTATGCGCCCTTTTCATGGAAATGGTCATAGACGAGCCGCGCCGTCGCCGCATTGATTCCCTCGACTTTCTCAAGATCCGCCAGCGCCGCGCGCGAGATCGCCTTGGCGGTGCCGAAGGCGTGCAGCAGGGCGCGTTTGCGCGCCGGCCCGACGCCGGCGATCTCGTCGAGGGGGCTGCGCGTGAACTCCTTGCGGCGGCGCGCGCGATGGGTCCCGATGGCGAAGCGGTGCGCCTCGTCGCGCAGGCGCTGCACGAAATAGAGCGCCGGATCGCGCGGCGGCAGGCGGAACGGCGCGCGGCCCTCGACGAAGAAGGTCTCGCGCCCGGCGTTGCGGTCGACGCCCTTGGCGATGGAGGCGACGGCGACGCCCTCGACGCCAAGCTCGGAAAGGACCGCGCGCGCCGCGTCGAACTGGCCCTGGCCGCCGTCGATCAGCACCAGGTCCGGCCGTTGCGGAAAGGCGTCCGCGTCCTCGCCGGGCGCGCGCGGAACCTCCTCGCCGGCGCGGGCCGCCTCCTCCTTGGCGAGGCGCAGGAAGCGGCGCCGCAGCACCTCGCGCATCATGCCGTAGTCGTCGCCGGGGACGAGCTCCTCGCCCCTGATGTTGAAGGTGCGGTAATGCGCCTTCATGAAGCCGCCGGCGCCCGCGACGATCATCGCGCCGACCGCGTTCGTCCCCATGATGTGCGAATTGTCGTAGACTTCGACCCGGCGCAAGGGGCCGGGAGCGCCGAGCGTCGCGCCGAGGGCCGCGAGCAGCCGCTCCTGCGAGGAGGTTTCGGCGAGGCGCCGGGCGAGCGCCTCGCGCGCGTTGCGCGCGGCGTTCTCGACGAGCTCGCGCTTCTCGCCCCGCTGCGGCCGGGCGATCTCCGTGCGGCGGCCGGAGCGCGTGTGCAACGCCTCCTCCAGCACACGCGCGTTCTCGACCTCGTGGGAGAGAAGCACGAGCCGCGGCGCCGGCCTGTCGGCGTAGAACTGCCCGAGGAAGGCGTCGAGCACCTCCTCGGGCGGCAAGCTTCTGTCGGCGCGCGGAAAATAGGCGCGGTTGCCCCAGTTCTGGTAGGTGCGGAAAAAGAAGGCCTCGACGCAGAACTGCCCGGCCTCCTCGGCGATGGCGAAGACGTCGGCCTCCTCGACGCTGCGCGGATTGACGCCCTGCGCCCCCTGCACGGCGGAGAGCGCGGCGATGCGGTCGCGCAGCCGCGCGGCGCGCTCGAACTCCAGCGCGTCGGAGGCGCTGGTCATCTCGGCGGCGAGCTCCTCGCGCACGCTGCGGCTGCGGCCCGAGAGGAAGTCGCGCGCCTCCGCGACGAGGCCGGCGTAGTCCTCAAGCGAGATTTCCCCGGTGCAGGGCGCGGAGCAGCGCTTGATCTGGTGCAGCAGGCACGGCCGCGTGCGATTCTCGTAGTAGCTGTCGGCGCAGGAGCGCAGGAGAAAGGCGCGCTCCAGCGCGTTCATCGTGCGGTTGACCGCCCAGACGCTGGCGAACGGCCCGAAATAGTCGCCCTTGCGGGTCCGCGCGCCGCGGTGCTTGAGGATCTGCGGCGCGGGATGGTCGCCGGCGAGGAGGATATAGGGAAAGGACTTGTCGTCGCGCAGCAGGACGTTGAAGCGCGGCTTCATCTGCTTGATGAAATTGGCTTCGAGCAGCAGCGCCTCGGTCTCGGTGGCGGTCGAGACGAAGACCATCGAGGCGGTCAGCGCGATCATGCGGGCGATGCGCGCGTTGTGGCCGAAGGCGCGCGCGTAGCTGGCGACGCGCCGCTTGACGCTCTTCGCCTTGCCGACATAGAGGACCGCGCCGTCCTCCGCGATCATGCGGTAGACGCCGGGCCCGGCCGGCGCGTGGCGCAGATGGCTGCGGATGACCGCCGAGCCGCGCCGCAGCGAGGCCGGCGCGGTCTCGCCCTCGGCGAGGTCGAGCGCCCCGACGCCGTCCGCCTCGACGATGAAGTCCTCTTCGTCGACTTCCTCTTCGAGGTCCGTCCCGAAGCCCGCCGGCTCGCCGCGCGCGGGAGCGGAGTCCTCCCCCGCCGCTTCCTCGGGGCGCGGCGGGGAGTCTTTGTCGGTCGGAGCCATGGGGCGACATGTAGGCGATCGCCGGCCCCGCGAAAAGCGTCGCCGGGTGCGGCCGTCAGAACAGCCGCAGCTGCTCGCCGACGCGCGGCGGCGGCGTGAACAGGTCGCAGCGCAGCGGCGCGCGGCTCTTGCCGAGGCCGAGCCGCGCCGCGGCGGCCTCGAAACGACGCCCGATCATCCAGGCGTAGGGGCCTTCGCCCGTCATCCGCTTGCCGAAGGCGGCGTCATAGAGCTTGCCGCCGCGCGTGGAGCGCACGAGCGAGAGCACATGGCGCAGGCGGTCGGGATAATGCGCCATCAGCCATTCGGCGAAGAGGTCGCGCAATTCGAGCGGCAGGCGCAGCATGACGTAGCCCGCCTCGCGCGCGCCGGCCGCCGCGGCGCGCTCGAGGATCGTCTCGATCTCGGCGTCGTTGATCGCCGGAATGATCGGAGCGGTCAGCGCCGCGGTCGGCACGCCCGCCTCAGTGAGCCTGGCGATCGTCTCGAGCCGACGCTGCGGCGAGGCGGCGCGGGGCTCCATCCTGCGGGCCAGCACCGGATCGAGCGTCGTCACCGACACCGCCACCTTGGCGAGGCCCTTCTTCGCCATCGGCGCGAGAAGGTCGAGGTCGCGCAGCACAAGGGCCGACTTGGTGACGACGGCGACGGGATGGTTCGCCCGCGACAGGACTTCGAGGACGCCGCGCGTCACCCGCTCCGTCCGCTCCGCCGGCTGATAGGGGTCGGTGTTGGAGCCGACGGCGATCGGCTTCGGCTGATAGCCGGGCGCCGACAATTCGCGCTCGAGCAGCTCCGCGGCGTTGATCTTGGCGAAGATGCGCGTTTCGAAGTCGAGTCCCGGCGACAGGCCGAGAAAGGCGTGCGTCGGCCGCGCGAAGCAATAGACGCAGCCATGTTCGCAGCCGCGGTAGGGATTGATCGAGCGGTCGAATGAGATGTCCGGCGACTCGTTGCGGGTCAGGATCGAGCGCGCGCGCTCCCTGGCGACGATCGAGCGCAGCGACGGCAGATCCTCAAGGCTCGCCCAGTTGTCGTCCTCGAGCTCCCGCTTCTGCGTTTCGAACCGGCCCGTCGCGTTCGAGAGCGCGCCCCGCCCCTTGCGCGGCGAAGGCGTCTCGAATCCCTCGTGAAGGCGCCGGGGCCGGCGATCGCCGCCGCCAGCCGGAGCGGCCGCGCCGCGCGTCAGCACATCGCTCTGCGTCATCGACAGCCTCACGCGAGAGAAGCTCACAAGCCGCGTTCGAACGCGTTAAGGAACATATAGTGAACATTGCTGGCGCGTCAAGTCAGGTCCGGACAAGCGGAGCATGGGACAAGCAGGCGTCGGGGGCGACGCCGCAGCGCGCGGGAGCTTGAAAGTCCTAAGCGAGGGTCGCGTCCTTTGCGTCGGGAAATCGCCGCCGCCCTTCGCGATCTGGGACGGGTCCTTCCCTCCCGGAGGGATGCGCCGCGCCCGCAGCCCTTAAATCCTTTAGACGGCAAAGTTTTGAATTCTAAAGGAAAACGATTCGAGAGGGGCTTAGAATGACCTCTCCGCCGTCCGCGCTCTTTGAGTTTCCGGCCGATCCCGCCGCGACGCTCTCGAAATCGGCCTTCGCCGCCGAGGTCGGCCTCACGCCCGGCCGCGTCTCGCAGCTCGTCAAGGCCGGCCTGCCCGTCGCGCCTTCCGGTAGGATCGACCGGGCGCAGGGCCTCGCCTGGCTCGACGCGAACGTGCGGGCTCATCGGCGGCGCAAAGATCCTCGCGCTCCCGCGCCCGCCGAGCCGGCGCCGGCGCTCTCGCCCCGCGCCGCCCGCGACGTCGCCGAGGCCGAGATCGCCCAGGCGAAGGCCTCGCGGCTGCGCGAGCGCCTGATCGACCGGCGCGCCGCGCTCCGCGTCATCGAGGCCCGCGCCCGCCTCGAGCGCGACGCGCTGCTCGGCTGGGTCAACCGCGTCGCCCCGCTCGTCGCCGCCGAGACGGGCGGCGACCTCGCGGCCATCGCCGCGATCCTCGACCGCGAGGCCCGCGCTCACCTGATCGCCCTCGCCGACCTGCCGCTGGAGCTGCCGCGTTGAACATCGAAGCCCTCACCGCCCGCCTGGTCGACGAAGCATGGCGCCGCGGCCTGCGGCCCGAGCCGGCGCTCACCGTCTCGCAATGGGCTGACAAGCACCGCGTCCTGCCGCTCGCCAACGCTGAGCCCGGCCCATGGCGCACGGCGCGCGTGCCTTACCTTCGCGAGATTCAGGACTGCCTCTCGACGTCCTCGCCCGTCGAGCGCGTGGTGCTGATGAAGGGCGCGCAGACTGGAGGCACTGAGGCCGGCCTCAACGCCGTGGGATACTGGATCGCGCACGCTCCCGGCACGATCCTATGCGTCTGGCCGAGCATCGACATGGTGCGCCGAAACTCCCGCGTGCGCATCGACCCGTTGATCGAAGGCACGCCGATCCTGCGCGCCAAGATCGCCCCGCCGCGGGCTAAGGAGCCGGGCAACACCATCACCCAGAAGGAATTCGACGGCGGCGCGCTGGTCATGACCGGCGCCAACTCGGCGACCGGCCTGCGCAGCCTCCCGGCCCGCTATCTCGTCCTCGACGAGGTCGACGCCTTCCCCGTCGACGCCGACGGCGAGGGCGATCCCGTCGCGCTCGCTATCCAGCGCACCGCGACCTTCCGCGGCCGGCGCAAAATCCTGATGATCTCGACGCCGACCGAAGCCGGCGCCAGCCGCATCGAGACCGCGTTCGCCGAGAGCGACCGCCGGCTCTACTTCGTCCCGTGCAGGCATTGCGGCGAGGCGCAGCCGATCCGCTGGCGGGCGATCCGCTGGCCGGAAGGGCGCCCGCGCGAGGCCTTCTGGGCCTGCGAGGCCTGCGGCGGCGTGCATCAGGAGGCCGACAAGCCGGCGCTGCTCGCCGCCGGCGCATGGCGCGCCACGGCGCCGGGCGACGGCCGCACCGCGGGTTTTCATCTTCCCGGCCTGCTCTCGCCCTTCGAGAGCTGGGGCGAGATCGCCGCCGAGCATGAGGCGGTCAAGGGCGATCCGATCCGCCTCAAGGTCTGGACCAACACAAAGCTCGGCGAGCCCTTCGAGGACCGGGACGCCGAGGCGCTCGACGCCGCCCGCTTCCTCGCCGGCCTCGAGGAGTTCGGCGAGCGCCTGCCCGAAGGAATCGCGATCGTCACCGCCGGCGTCGACGTCCAGGACGATCGCCTGGCGCTGGAAATCGTCGGCTGGGGCAGGGGCGAGGAAAGCTGGTCGCTCGACTATTCCGAGCTCTGGGGCGATCCGGCCCGCCCGGAGGTCTGGGCGAGCCTCGACGCCGAGCTGCGGCGCCTGTTCGACCATCCCCGCGCCGGGCCGCTGCCGGTGCGCGCGGCCTGCGTCGATTCGGGCGGGCACCACACGCAAGGCGTCTACGCCTTCACAGCGCAGCGCGCCGCGCGCGGCGTCTGGGCGATCAAGGGCCGCGGCGGGCCGGGCCTGCCGCTCTGGCCGCGAAGGCCGCCGAAGCCTAACGAGAAGGGCTTCGTCTGTCATATCCTCGGCGTCGACGCCGGCAAGGAGGCCGTGCTCGCCCGCCTGCGCCGGGCGGAGCCGGGGCCTGGGTTCTGCCATTTCCCGGCCGGCCGAGACCTCGACTATTTCCGCGGCCTGACCGCCGAGCGCCGCGTGCGGTCGTTCCGGCGCGGCGTGGCCTATTTCCAATGGCTGAAGGACCGCTCGGCGAACAACGAGCCGCTCGACTGCCGCGTCTACGCGCTGGCGGCGCTGCAGGGCCTTGTCGCCCGCGGCCTGCGCCTCGACGCCGAGGCGGCGCGCATCGCCGACCTGCCGCTGCGCGAGGCGGGCCGGCAAGCCGCTCCGGCGGCGCGGCCGGCGCGGATCAAGTCGAGCTGGATGGAGCGCTAATGCAGGAACAGCTTCAGCGCGACGGCGGTGAGCAGGGCGAGGGCGAAGCCCGTCATCCACTTCAGGACGAGCAGGTCGCCCTCGATCTTCGCGAGGTGACCTTCAGGCGCGGGCTCTCCGGTCATTTCGCGAAAATCTTGATCAGCGAGACGATGGCGCCGAGGATGACGACGGTCTGGAAGCCGATGGCGCCGACGACCCATTTCAGAATGTCGGCCTTCGCCTCGGCGATCTCGCCTTTCACGCCCTTGATCTCGCCTTTCAGACTGGCGATCTCGTTGCCGAGTTCACCTTTAACGCCCGCGATCTCCCTGCCGAGGTCGCCCTTCGCGCCGGCGATTTCCGCGCGCAAGGCGGCGATGTCGGCCTTGGTGGCGAGATTGTCCTGCGTGGCGTCGCCGAGGGCTTCGGCGAGCGCCTCGGCCTGCTCGGGCGAGAAATGGCCCTTGTCGCGCAGGGTGCGGGAGAGGCGGAGCGTGTCGAACAGGACGGCGGTCATGGGCGCGAGCCTATCACGATTCGCCCGGCGGCGCCGCCTTGCGCAGCCGCACGCCCGGCCCGCCGCCGTTCTCGGCGATGAATTCCACGCCGGCGGTTTCGAGGGCGGTACGGATCGCGGCGAGCGTCGCAGGAATTGCGCTGCGCTTTGATGATTCGAAGTCGGCGATGGTTCGCAGCGCAACGTGTGCCTCGTCCGCCAAAACGTCCCGAGACATTTCGACCAAGGCGCGAGCTGCGCGGCATTGAGCCGGCGTAATCATATCTCTTGCAAGATTGCCTGTTTTACGCATATGTATCTTTCAGGCAATCTTGCCTGAAAGATACATAACAAAATTCGCCCCTCGGAGCAATCAAATGCCGAACGCCCGCGTTCCGTCAGCCGTCCCCGGCTCGCCTGAAAAACCCGCCGTCCCCGCCCGCCGCGGCTATGTCTACGACAAAGACGCGGTCCACGGCGACCTCATAAGCCTGTTCGAAGTTCTCGACACGGCCTGCGACATGCTGCTGGAGCTCGATTATCACGATTCGAAGGGCGCTCGGCTCGTCAAGCTCGACCGCGTTGACAGGATGGTCCGCGCCGCGCGCGATCTTGCGGCCTTCATCGAGCACCGGCTGGACGCGGGCTTCGACCGCACCCTTCTCGGCGCGGAAGGCGACGCATGAGCGTGGTTTCGGACGCCGTGATCGCCGAGCTTTCCGAAGAAATCGCAACGCTCGAGGCGGCGATCGCCCTCGCCGAGCCGCGCGACCCCGATCTCGCCGGCAGGTTGCGGATCGTCCTTCGCCATCGGCATTGCGTGCTGGACACTTTCCGGCCCGGCCCGGCCCGGCCCGGCCCGCGCCAGCCCGCCACACGTTCGTCCGCGCCCAGCCGGCGCGGCGCCCGCGGGGCGACGAGCGGAACGCTGCACTAAACGCGGCGTCGGCTAGCGTGTAATTTTGACACCTTACGCGCGAACGCGGTACGTGTAGTCTTGACACGTAACCTGAAGAGGCCTCAATGCCGCTTTCCCGTGAAGACTTTTTCGTCCTGACTAGGACGAACGAAGACACCATCAAGAACTGGACGCGCCGCGGCCTTTTCCCGCTCGTCGGCGAGCGCGCCCGCGGCGAATATTCGGCCTTCGAGGCGCTGCTCTTCATCCTCGTCGAGCATCTTTCGGGCGAGCCGAATTACATGTCTCTCGGGGCCGCGGCCGACGTCGTGCGCGCCGCCGCGCCGCTGATCAGGAGGGAAATGCCGCGCGTCGCGGCGACGAGCCTCGATCTCGACGAAGGCTGCGCGACGGACGAAATTTACGCCGCGCGAGTGGCGTTCGCCGGCGACGCGCGTCGCGCATTCTGCGGAACGGACGTCGAAGTTTCCGCAGCGATCTCGGCAACGAAGACGCCTTATCTCGCCCGTCCCACCGTGAACGTGACGCGCGCGGCGACCATCCTGCGCCGCCGGGCCAGAAAGAACGCGACCGAAACGCGCGTGGAGATCGGCGACGGCATGTACCAGCTGCACGAAAAGTCGCGCGGCGGCCCGCTCGACATTTCCGATCTGTGGGCGTCCGGCGAGTAGGGCCGCCCATGCTCGCCGCGTTCACCGCGCTTTCCGCTCCCTCGGCCTGTCGCGCCACGCCGCGCGCCCCGCCGCGCGCGCCGCCACGCGCGCCTATGACGCCGCCGCCGCCGGCCGGCGCTGGCGCAACGCCGGGGAAACGTTCGCGCCGATCGCCGCCGGTCTCGCCGGACGCGCGACGCTGGCGCGCCGGGCGCAGTATCTCGTCGCCAACAACGGCCACGCCGCTGCCGGCGTCGCCGCCTGGACGAGCGCCCTCGCCGGCGCGGGAATCAAGCCGCAGTCTCGCGCCGCCGACCCGCAGGCGCGCAAGGCCGTCAACGCCGCCTTCACCAGCTGGACGGACGCAGCCGACGCCGCCGGCGTCCTCGACTTCTACGGCATTCAGGCGCTGATCGCCCGCAGCCTCGTCGTCGCCGGCGAGGCCTTCGTCATCCTGAGCCATGACGAAACCGGCGCGCTGCGCCTGCGCGTCCTCGACGCCGGTCAGGTCGATGGCTCCTATCACGCCGACCTTCAGGGCGGCGCCCACATCGTCGCCGGAATCGAGTTCGACGCCGCCGGCCGCCGCGCCGCCTATCACATGTGGCGCGACCCGCCCGGCCTGCCGCTGGGCGGCAGCGTCGAGCTGCTGCGCGTTCCGGCCGAGGACGTGTGCCACATCTACCGTCTCGACGCGCCGGGCATGGTGCGCGGCGTTTCATGGTTCGCGCCGGTCCTGCTGCGCCTCGCCGACCTCGACACGGCCCACGGCGCGCAGTTGGTGCGGCAGCAAATCGCCGCCCTGCTCACCGGCTTCGTCGTCGACCCGAACGGCAACGCCGCGGGCTACGCCGGCGCGCCGGACGGGCAGGGCGGCGTCGAGCCGAGCCTCGAACCGGGCGAGATGAAGGTGCTGCGCCCCGGCGAGGACGTGCGCTTCTCCGAGCCGGCGCAGATCGGCGCCGAGGCGATCGACTTCCTGAAAATCACCGCCCGCGAGATCGCGGCCGGGCTCGGAATTCCCTACGAGCAGCTGACCGGCGACCTCAGCGGCGTGAACTACAGCTCGATCCGCGCCGGCCTCGTCGAGTTCCGCCGCCGCGCGGAAATGCTCCAGCTTGCGACCATCATCCATCAGTTTTGCCGCCCCGTCTGGCGGCGCTGGCTCGCCGCCGAGATCCTCGCCGGCCGCATCCACGCGCCGGGCTTCGAGCGTGATCCCGAGAGCTGGCTGGCCGTCGACTGGCTGCCGCCGAAAAACGACTGGGTCGACCCGCTGAAGGACGCCCAGGCGGAAATCCTCGCCATCGACGCCGGCCTCATGAGCCGCCGCCAGGCCGTCGCCGCCCGCGGCTACGACCTCGAGGCGCTCGACGCCGAGATCGCCGCTGACGCGGCAGCGGCCGAAGCGCTCGGGCTCTCCTTCGCAAAACCCGCCGATCCCGCCGCGGAGGTGAAATGACGCAGCCCATGCAAACCCGCCGCGCGCCCGGCGCGCCGTCGAGCTGGAACGCCGAGACCCGCACTTTCGACGTCATCTTCGCGACGCCCGCGCCCGTCGCCCGCCGCGACGCGCGCGGGCCGTTCGACGAGGTGCTCGACCTCGCCGGCCTCACGCCGCGCAGCCCCGCCCTGCCGGTCCTCGACGCGCATAACCGCGGCTCACTCGTCGCCCAGCTCGGCACGGCGACCAACTTTCGCCTTGAGAACGGCGCGGCCGTCGCGGCCGTCACGCTCTCCGCGGCCAATCCCGCCGCCCAGCGCCTCGCCGACGACCTCACCGCCGGCCAGAGCTTCGGCGTGAGCTGCGGCTACGTCGTCGAGGCGCAGCGCGAGGCGACCGTCGACGGCCGCCGCACCATCATCGCGACGAAGGCCAGCCTTCTCGAAATTTCCCTCGTCCCCGTGGCCGCCGATCCCGCGGCCGGCATCAGGAGCCTGCCCATGCCCGAAATCGAACCGCCCGCCGATCCCGCCCCGCCGCCCGCGCCCGTCGAGCGCGGCGCGCTCAATCAGGAAATCCGCAGCCTCGCCCGCAACTCCGGCCTCGACGCCGCCTTTGCCGACGCCCAGATCGACGCCGGCGCGACGCTGGAAGCCGCCCGCGGCGCGGCCCTCGACGCGCTGATCGCCCGCTCGGCCGCGGCCTTGAACGTGCGGACCCAGATCGTCGCCGAGCATGACGCGCCCGAAGCCCGCGCCCGCGCCATGGGCGAGGCGCTTTATGCGCGCATCAACCCGGCGCATGTCCCGTCCGCGCCGGCGCGGCAATTCACCGGCATGAGCCTGCCCGACCTCGCCCGCGACGCCCTGCGCCAGCGCGGCGCGCCGACGACCGGCCTTTCGGCCGCGACAATCGTCGAGCGGGCGCTTAACACCACGAGCGACTTCCCGCTGCTGCTCGGCGACACGGTCGGCCGCACGCTGCGCCAGGCCTATGAGGCCGCGTCCTCGGGCCTGAAGCAGGCCGCGGCGCGGCGCATGGCGAAGGATTTCCGCCCGATGCGCCGCCTGATGTTCTCGGCGCTGCAGACCCTCGATCCGGTCAACGAGGCCGGAGAGTTCACGTCGGGCGCGATGGCCGAGGCGGCGGAGACGTGGAAGGTCTCGCCCTTCGGCCGCATTCTCGGCCTCACCCGCCAGGCGATCGTGAATGACGACCTCGGCGCCTTCGCCGACCTCACCCGACAGCTCGGCCAAAGCGCGGCGCGCTTCGAGGCCAACGCTCTGGCCGCGCTTCTGGTCTCGAACCCGGTCATGAGCGACGGCAAGGCGCTGTTCCACGCCGACCATGGCAACACCACCCCCGCCCTCAATCTCGAGGATCCCTTCAATCTCGACGCCGCGCGCCGCCTGATGCGCCGCCAGACCGGCCTCGACGGCGAGCCGATCGCCGCCACGCCGAAATTCCTGATCGTCGCGCCGGAGCTCGAGACGCAGGCGGAGCAAATTCTCGCTTCGCTCACGCCCCGCCAGGTCGCCGACGTCAACCCCTTCGCGGGCAAGCTGACGCTGCTGGTCGACCCCTATTTGACCGGGCTGCAATGGTATCTCGCCGCCGATCCGGCGCAGATCGACGGCCTCGAATATGGCCACCTCGAGGGCGCGGAAGGGCCGCAGATCGAGACTCAGGTCGGCTTCGACGTCGACGGCGTGCGCTTCCGCGTCCGCCTCGATTTCGGCGCCGGCTTCGTCGACTGGCGCGGGTGGCACCGCAATGGCTGACGTCGCCCAGCGTCTCGCCGAGGCGGAGGCCGCGCTGCACCTGCTGCTGCTCGGCCAGTCGGCCACACTCGTCACCGCGGACGGCTATTCGACGCAATTCAAGCCGGCCGACGAGGGCCGGCTGCGCGCCTACATCGCCGAGCTGCGCGGCGCGCCTGTGCAGCGGCTCGTCGCCAATCTCGCTGGCGTGCCGAAGCATGTTCGCAACATGGACGCCCGCGCCGGCGGCATTTCGGAGGCCGACGACGCCGGAGCCGATCTCGACGCCATCAGGTCGGCCGCGGCGCATTCGCAGGCGTCGACGACGGCCCGCTACGTCCGAGGGACGATCGGCAAATCTCGTCAGGTTGCGCAGCTTCGCGTCGCGCACCGAGAGAAGAACGCTTCGTAAACAGGAATGGGGAACGCGATAGGGAACGTGGGGAACGCGAGTTCAACGGCAGAACGGTTAAACCTTTGTTCCGTCACCGGAATTTTGGAGCGGGCGAAGGGAATCGAACCCTCGTATGAAGCTTGGGAAGCTTCCGTTCTACCATTGAACTACGCCCGCGCGGCCGAGCCGCAGACTTAAGTCTCAAGAAATCAATGTCTTGAGACCAAAATGTACCGTATTCTGCAAGGTTTCGCGCGCTTGCGCAAGCTGCGCGCCACGAAAAGCGCCGGAACGCTGCATCGGCGCGCTCACGCGCGAGTTAACAACAGCGTCGCCGATCAGATGGGCGGTCCAGTTCTGGGGCCAGCGCGTCAAGGGGACGGCGAGAAAGGCGGCTGCGCCCGCCGCGCAGGGACCTGCGCCTGCGGCTTGAGCCGCGCAAGGTTCGAGCAGGAAAGCAAACGAAGACGCCGGCCATGCGGCCGGCGTCGCGAACGAGAGCTGCGGCCCCGCCGGATTGTCCGGCGCAGGGCTCACTTGATCTTGGTTTCCTTGAACTCGACGTGCTTGCGCACGACCGGATCATATTTCTTGAAGGACAGCTTCTCGGTCTTCGTCCGGGCGTTCTTCTTGGTGACGTAGAAATAGCCCGTGTCCGCCGTGGACAGGAGCTTGATCTTGAGCATTGCGGCCTTGGCCATGGCGGCGGTCCTTCGACATAAATCAAGCGCCCCGTCCGCTCTGGTGCGAGCGGCGGGCGCGAAAAGCCTGAGGGCGCGACCATAAGGATCGCCGTCTCAAAGTCAAGGCGGCGCGACGCGCGCGCCCTTCGCCGGCCGCATGCGGCCGGCCTGCGTCGCGAGCGCAAGATAAAGCGCGACGAGCGCCGCGCAGGCGAGAAAAAAGCCGCTCGGTCCGAGCGCGTCCATTCCTGCGCCGACGATCGGCGGGCCGGCGAGCATTCCGGCCGAGTAGAGCATCACGAAAGCCGCGTTGACGCTCGCGAGCTCCGTTCCAGCGTAGCGCGCCCCGAGATAGCCGAGGGCGAGCGCGTAGAAGCTGCCGACGAGGCCCCCCCAGAGCGTGAGCAGGACGGCGAAGGCGAGGCCATGCGGCGCGAGGACGGCGAGAACAAGCGCCCCGACGAGGCCTCCGACGGCGACGCCGAGCAGGATGCGGCGTCGGTCGCATCGGTCGGCGAGCGCTCCCATCGGAAGCTGGAGCAGGGCGGCGCCGAGCGCGAACAGCGTCACGAACCAGGCGCCCGCCTCCACGCTCCCGCCCGAGCGCAGGGCGAACACCGGCAGAAGCCCGAACCCCGCCGTCTCGATCGCGCCATGCAGCAGGCCGGCGAGGGTCGCGACGGGCGCGACGAACAGAAAGCCGAGCACGGAGGCGGCGGCGCGCGCCTCGAGCGGCGGCGCGGAGCCGCTCTGGAAAGCGATCGGCGTCGCCGCGAGAAAGATGAAGACCGCGGCGAGAAAGGGCGCGGGGCCGGCGGTCCCCACCAGGGCGAGGATGAGCGGGCCGGCGGCGAAGCCGAGCGCGACGGCGGCGGCGTAGATCCCAAGGATCGCGCCGCGCCGCTCAGGGGGGGCGACCGCGTTGATCCAGTATTCGCTGAGCACGAACAGAACGGTGAGGCCCGCACCGAAAATGGCGCGCAGGCCGAGCCAAAGCCAGTAGTCGTCCCTGAACGCCATGGCGCCGAGGCAGCAGGCGCAGACCGCGATCGCCCCGATGAGCAGGCGGCGCACGCCGAAGCGGCGCGCGAGGCCTGGAATGAAGCTGGCGCTCAGCAGCGTCGAGACGCCCGCTGCCGCCGTGTTGAAGCCGATCGCGCGCGCCGAATAACCCTGCTCGCCGAGACGGATGGCGATCAGCGCGATGGTGAGCGAAAGGCCGACGCCGACGAGCGCCACCGTGCCGATGGCGCAAACGATCGCCGCGCAGGGCGCGCGCCCCGCTCCCGCAGCCGGACGGCTGCGAACTTCGAGCATGGGCTGCGTCAGGCGTTCAGGCGGGCGCGGCGGCTTCGACGGTCGATTGCGGTTCGCCCTCGAAGCCGTGCATGCGCAGCGCCCATTGATAGGCGACGAGGGCGCCCTTGATCCGCGGCAGGAACCAGAGCGACATCATGAGAGTGAGCGTCGGCCAGAACAGCGCGTGCAGCCAGATCGGCGCGTCGGGCCAGAACCCTTCGACGGCGAGCATCAGGGTGCCGATCACATGGCCGACGACGACGATCGTGGCGTAGGGCGGCGCGTCGTCGGCGCGATGATGGTGAAGCTCCTCGCCGCAGGCCGGGCAGGCCGGATTGACCTTGAGGAAGCGGCCGAAGACGCGGCCTTCGCCGCAGGCCGGGCAGCGTTGGTTGAAGCCGCGCCGGAGCGAGCGCCAGACGGGACGCGTCTGCGGGTCGGCGACGGGATGCGCGAGGCCCTGGGCGGGGGCGGCCATAAGAGTCTCCTGTTCGGGCGTAGCCTAATAAATGAGCGCCTTCGTCGCCGAAATCAACTTCCTCGCGCTTGACCGCGTCGGCGGGCGGACGCGCCGGCTCCTTTCAACGTCAAGGAAAGGCCGCCGCGACTTCGGCGCGGCGGGAAGCCAGGGAACGGGTCTCCGACGCCGCGTCGTCCTAGTTCGACGGAAGGGCGAGCTTGTAGGTCACCTTGACCGTCGATCCGCCGACGGAGCCGTCCTTCCCGGCGCATGTCAGCGAATAGGGCGCCGGGGCGGGCAAGGGCGAGGTCACGAGCGCGCCGCCGCTGAATTTGCCGCCGTTCGACCATGTCGGACCCGCGCGGCAGACCTTGGCGCCCGTCGCCGCGTAAGTGAGCAGCGCGGAGCCGCCGACCGTCGTGGCGTTGGGCGCGACGGCGAGAAACCAGCTCATCGAGCCGCTCAGCCCGGAAGCGACGCTGGCCGGCGCCGAGGTTCCGGGCGCGACGACGTTATAGACGAAGGAAATCTTGTGTCCCGATCCCTTCACTAGCGCAGCCGAGCGCATAAGGTCCTGTAGCGTCGAGGCGCTCCACCGGTTGAGGCTGAAGGCCGCGTCCGAGATGACGACGCCGGAGTTGACGCCGACGGTGCTCATGCGGATCGGGACCACGGACGTCGAGGCCGCGAGGTCGGCGAGGCTCACGGAGGTCAGGGCGACGTTCTTGTAGCCGGGAAGGGCCGGGTGCGACCCTCCGGGAAACCGGATCGCCGGGTAGATGTAATTCATGAAGGACGAATCATAGGTCGCCTTGACGTTGCGGATCGTCACGCCTTCGGACTGCAGGAGATCGAGGAGGCCGTCAGGACGATGCGACTCATAGCCGTCGACGAGAATGTCGAATCCGCCGATCTTGAGCGACAACGCGTTGCCGCTATTCTGGCCGCCGTCGTTCTTGTCTCGCGCGACGCCGAGCCGGACGCCATAGTCGATGACGTCGACGATGGACACGCCCTGGGTGACGAGGCTCGCGTCCGTGATCGCGCCGTCGTAATTCAGGTAGAACAAATGAGGCGGGGCGAACCATTTGCCGACCCCGCCGGGGCTGCCGCCGCTCTTGGTCTGCAGGTCGCCATATCTGTGGGAGCGGACGCCGGCGAACGTGGAGTTCCTGACCGTGCCGTTGAAGCCCATATACGTCCCGTCGAAATCGATGTCGCTGAAGGTGAGATTCGACGGAATCGCGCTGGTCGTCGCGTCGATCGGCGACGAGGCGGTCACGGTCTGATTGTTCTTCGGGCCGATGTTGAAGGAAAACACATTGGGGGCGAAGGCGTCGACGCCGGCGTTTTGCGGCGCGAAGACCTTCAATCCCGAAACGGTCACGTTCGCGGTCGTCCCGCGAAAATGGAAGATCGCCGCGGACATCACCGGACCGGTCCAGCGCGGGGTTCCGCGCGCTGCGCCGTCGGCGAACTTGACCCCGCGGTTGCGGGACAGCCAGAGCCGCAGCGTCCCGTCGTTGAAAGCCCCCGCCTGGGGCGTCATGGCGGAGGACGGCGAGGAAATGAAAACGCCGTCATTGTAATAGCCGCCGGTGCGCGGATTGACCGGAACCACCGCGGAATACTGGATCCGCCAGTTTTTCAGCGTCACGTTCGAGACGTTCGCGAGCACGAAGGCGGGAATGAAAAGATTGTCGACGACGATCTTTCCCGTCCCTGAAAAGATGACGGTCGTCTTGTCGTCGATGAAAATGGGACGCGCGATGTCCGACCCGATGTGGGCGAACACCGGGCAGTCCACGTTGAGCGCGAAAGCGGCGTTTTTGGCGGCGGCGAAGGCCTTGGCGATCTCCTTCGCGCTGTCCTTCGTTTCGTCGCACGTCGCCCATTCCCTGATCGAGCGCAGCGGAAGGGAAAGCGCGGCGGCCGGGGCTCCCAGACCCGCGGCGAGCGCCAAAGTCAGAATAAGGCGAAATTCTGGCGGAAGACGAAAGGTCGGAGGCGGATTTTTACGCTGAAATTTGAAGGCGGGGCGATTTTTGGAAGTTGGGAAATTTTCTTTTATTCTAAAATAATTCAGTATCTTACGAAATCTCACGCCGCTGGTTAAGCCGCCGGCGCTGAAGACGGGAAGCGCCTTGCGCAGCGAAAAGCATAACGGCCTCATATGACGCCTCGTGAATTATGTCGATATTATCGTCTCCTGTCGTTTGAAGAGTTTTAAATGATAAAAGTTGCGTAATCATCATCACAAATTGGTGAGCGTCCCGCCTGCGCGAAGGGACCTGCGCGAAGGGACGCGACGGAAAAGGCTTGTTCAGTTCAGCGTCGCGCGGCCTTTTTCCCCCGCCTCGCCGCCTCGCGCGGGCGGGGCGAGCCGCCTTCGACGAGCTCGAAGCGCAGCGCGCCGGCGAGCGGGGCCGCCTCGACGAGGCGCACCGTCACGACGTCGCCGAGGCGATGCGTCCTGCCGCTGCGGGCGCCGACGAGCGCGCGCAGCTTCTCGTCGTGCCGGAAATAATCCTCGCCCAGCATCGAGGCGGGAATGAAGCCGTCGGCGCCGGTGTCGGCGAGGCGGATGAACAGGCCCGCGCGCGTCACGCCGGAGATGCGCCCCTCGAAGGAGGCGCCGATCTTGTCGGAAAGATGGGCGGCGATGAGACGCTCGATCGTCTCGCGCTCGGCGGCCATGGCGCGCCGCTCGGCGGCCGAGATGGAGGCTGCGGTCTCCGGCAGCGTCTGGCGCGCGTCGGCCGGCAGGCCGTCGGGGCCGAGGCCGAGCGCCGAGATCAGCGCCCGATGGACGATGAGGTCGGCGTAGCGGCGGATCGGCGAGGTGAAATGCGCGTAGCGGCGCAGGTTGAGGCCGAAATGGCCGTAGTTCTCGACCGCGTATTCGGCCTGCGCCTGCGAGCGCAGCACCACCTCGTTGACGACGTGCTCGTGCTCGGTGTCCTTCACCTGGCGCAATATGCCGTTGAACTGCTGCGGCTTCAGCACCTGCCCCTTGGCCAGCTTGACGCCGATGGTGGCGAGGAACTCGGCGAGGTTGTTGAGCTTTTCGAGGCTCGGCTCGTCGTGGACGCGATAGACGAGCGGCTGGCGCCTGGCCTCCAGCGTCTCGGCGGCGGCGACGTTGGCGAGGATCATGAACTCCTCGATGAGCCGGTGCGCGTCGAGCCGCTCCGGGATGAACACGCGCGCCACCGCCCCGGCCTCGTCGAGCACGAGCTTGCGCTCGGGCAGGTCGAGGTCGAGCGGCCCGCGCGCCTCGCGCGCTTTTCGCAGCGCCGCGTACGCCGCGTAGAGCGGCTTCAACACGGGCTCGAGGAGCGGCGCGGTCGTCTCGTCCGGCGCGCCGTCGATCGCCGCCTGGGCCTGCGGATAGGCGAGCTTGGCCGCTGACCGGATCATCACGCGGTGGAAGGAATGGGAGAGCTTGTGCCCGTCCGCGGCGACGGCCATGCGCAGGCCCAGCGCCGGCCGGTCCTCGAGCGGGCGCAGCGAGCACAGGTCGTTCGAGATGCGCTCGGGCAGCATCGGCACGACGCGGTCGGGGAAATAGACCGAATTGCCGCGCTCCATGGCCGCGCGGTCGAGCGGCGTCCCGGGGCGCACATAGGCGGCGACGTCGGCGATGGCGACGCGCAGCTCGAAGCCGCTGGGGTTCGCCGCGTCTTCGTCGGGGGCGGCGAACACCGCGTCGTCGTGGTCCTTGGCGTCGGCCGGGTCGATCGTCACGAAGGGGACGTCGCGCCAGTCCTCGCGCCCCTCCATCGTCGCCGCCTGCGCGCGCTGCGCCTCGGCGAGCGCGTGCGGCGGAAAGACATGGGGAATCTTGTGCGCGTGGATGGCGATGAGGCTCACCGCCTTCTCGCTGTCATAGGCGCCGACGCGCTCGCGCACCTTGGCCTGCGGCAGGCCGAGCCGGCCCGAGCGCAGGCTCTCGCAGGCGACGAGGTCGCCGTCCTGCGCCTCGCCCTCGTCGCCCGGCGCGACCATCAGCTCCCCTTTCGCGAGAGCCTTCTTGTCGATCGGCGCGACGCGCCCGCCGCCGCGCGGCGAGGCGCGGAAGACGCCGAGGATCTGCGTCCGCGCCCGCTCCAGCAGCTTGACGACGCGTCCGGAATAGGCCGGCTCCGGAGGCTCGGCGCCATGGATCGGCTCGACGCGCAAAAGCGCGCGGTCGCCGACGGCCGGCGCCGGCTCGTTCGGCCGCCTGCGTCGGGGCAGGGCGACGACGATCTTCGGCGACGGCCCGTTCGCCTCGTCCCAGTCGCAGGGCGCGGCGAGGAGGTCGCCGTCGCGGTCGCGGCTGAAGATGTCGGCGAGCACGCTTGCGGGCAGGGCGCCGGCGCGGTTGAAGCCCTTGCGGCGGCGCTCGACGGCGCCTTCCTGCTCGAGCTGCTTCAGCATCGCCTTCAGCGCGACGCGGTCCGCGCCCTTGACGTCGAAGGCGCGCGCGATCTCGCGCTTGCCGATCCGCGCGGGAAGCTTTCGCGCCCCGGGCTCCGCCGCGGCCTCGCGCTCGCGCGCGATGAAGGCGATGACGTCCTCACGGGTGGGCGGCGCCCGTCCCGCGGTCTGTTGCGCTTTCGGGGCGCTTGCGCCGGGCGCCGCGGCGCCGGCGGATGTCGTGCGTTTCTTAATCTCGATGTCCGTTTGCGTTCACGCGCCGACCGATTCGGCCGGCGCGGCGTAAGTCTAGAACGGCGGCGGCTCGTCGTCCCCCGCCCGGGGCGAAGGCGAGGACTTTTTCGCCGCCCCTTTTTTCGCGGGGGCCTTGGCGCCGGCCGTCTTCGGCGCGGGTTTGGCGGCCGCGGCCTTCTTCGGCGCGGCCTTTTTCGCGCCGCCCTTTGAAGCGCCCTTGCCGCCCTTCTCCTCGACGAGGCGCAACGCCTCTTCGAGGGTGATCGTCTCCGCGGAGGCGTCCCCCTTCAAGGTGGCGTTGACCTTGCCCCAGTTGACATAGGCGCCGTAGCGCCCGGCCCGCACCGTCACCGGCCCGCCGCCCGGATGCTCGCCGAGAAGGCGGCCCTGAACCGCCCCGCCGCCGCCCGCCGCCTTGGCGGCGAGGAGGGCGACCGCCTGTTCGAGCGTGAATGTGGTGGGGTCGGCGTCCTTGGGCAAGGTGGCGTTGACCTTGCCCCAGGCGGCGTAGGGGCCGTAGCGTCCGGCCTTGACGCTGATCTGCCCGCCCGCGGGATGCTCGCCGAGGACGCGCGCCGGCGCGTTGGCCGAATCGCCGAAGCGGCGGCCGGTGAGCCCGCTCTCCTTGGCGACGATGAGGTCGATGGCGCGATTGGCGCCGATCGAAAGGATGTCCTCGTCCTTGCCGATGTTGGCGTAGGTCTTGCCGTGCTGCACGTAGGGCCCGAAGCGCCCGATCCCGGCGAGGATCGGCTCCTTCGTTTCGGGATGGCGGGCGACCTCGCGCGGCAGGGAGAGCAGCCCGAGCGCCTGCTCAAGCGTGAGGTCCGCGGGCGAAATGGTCTTCGGGATCGAGGAGCGCTTCGGCTTCTCGCCCTCGCCCTCCTGCACATAGGCGCCGAAGCGCCCGTCGCGCAGGGTGATCTCCTCGCCCGTGCCGGGATCGAAGCCGAGCGACTTCACGCCCGGCCGCGCCCCCTCGGCCTCCTCGCCGTCCGGCGCCGAGAGCGTGCGGGTGTATTTGCATTCGGGGTAGTTCGAGCAGCCGATGAAGGCGCCGAACTTGCCGAGCTTGAGCGACAGGCGCCCGTTGGCGCAGGAGGGGCAGGCGCGCGGATCGCCCCCATCCTCCTTCGCCGGGAAGATATGCGGCCCGAGCAGCTCGTTCAGACTGTCGAGCACCTCCGTCGTGCGCAGGTCCTTGGTGCCGGCGATCGCCGCCGAGAAGTCGAGCCAGAAGTCGCGCAGGACCTGCTTCCAGTCGATCTCGTGGTTCGACACGAGGTCGAGCTTCTCCTCGAGGTCGGCGGTGAAGTCATAGCCGACGTAGCGGGCGAAGAAGGCCTCGAGGAAGGCGGTGACGAGCCGCCCCTTGTCTTCGGGGATCAGCCGCTTCTTGTCGAGCCGCACATAGTCGCGCTCACGCAGCACGGCGAGAGTCGCGGCGTAGGTCGAGGGCCGGCCGATGCCGAGCTCCTCCATGCGCTTGACCAGCGTCGCCTCGGTGTAGCGCGGCGGCGGCTCGGTGAAATGCTGGGCGACGTCGATGCGATCTTTCGACAGCGGCTCACCCTGCGCCATGTCCGGCAGACGGGCGCTCTCCTCGTCCTCCTCGTCGTCGCGCCCCTCCTGATAGAGGCGCAGGAAGCCGTCGAAGCGCACGACCTGGCCGGTGGCGCGCAATTCGAGCGCGCGCGCGCCGGCCCTGGCTTCGACGTCGACGGTGGTGCGCTCGAGCTCGGCCGACTCCATCTGGCAGGCGATGGTCCGCGTCCAGATCAGCTCATAGAGCCGCGCCTGGTCGGCGTCGACGTGGCGGGCGACCTCGCGCGGCAGGCGGGCGAGGTCGGTCGGCCGGATCGCCTCATGCGCCTCCTGCGCGTTCTTCGCCTTGACCTGATATCTTCGCGGCGCGTTCGGGACATAGGCGTCGCCGAACTCGCGGGCGATCACCGCGCGCGCGCCGGAGACCGCCTCGGGGGCGAGGTCGACGCCGTCGGTGCGCATATAGGTGATGAGGCCGACAGTCTCGCCGTTGATCTCGACGCCCTCATAGAGCCGCTGCGCGAGCTGCATCGTGCGCGCCGGCGCGAAGCCCAGTTTTCGCGAGGCCTCCTGTTGGAGCGTCGAGGTGGTGAAGGGGGGAGAGGGATTGCGCCTGGCCGGCTTCGCCTCGACCTTGGCGACGTGGAAGGCCGCCGCCTCGAGGTCGCGGCGGAAGCGTTCCGCCTCCTCGCCCGTCCCGACGTCGAGGCGCGAGATCTTCTTCCCGTCGGCGCCGACGAGGCGCGCCGTGAAGGGCGCGCCGCGCGGCGTGCGCAGGTGCGCCGCGATCGACCAGTATTCGCGCGGAACGAAGGCCTCGATCTCGAGCTCGCGGTCGCAGACGAGGCGCAGCGCCACCGACTGCACCCGCCCCGCCGAGCGGGCGCCGGGCAGCTTACGCCACAGGACGGGGGAAAGGTTGAAGCCGACGAGATAGTCGAGCGCGCGGCGCGCCAGATAGGCGTCGACCAGCGCGCCGTCGATTTCGCGCGGATGCTTCATCGCGTCGAGCACGGCGGCCTTGGTGATGGCGTTGAAGACGACGCGCTCGACCGGCTTGTCCTTGAGGACCTTCTTGGCCTTCAGAACCTCCAGCACATGCCAGGAGATCGCCTCGCCCTCGCGGTCGGGGTCGGTGGCGAGGATGATCCTGTCGGCGCCCTTGACCGCCTGCGCGATCTCGTTGAGGCGCTTGGCCGACTTGACGTCGACGTCCCACAGCATGGCGAAGTCGGCGTCGGGATCGACCGAGCCGTCCTTGGCCGGCAGGTCGCGCACATGGCCGTAGGAGGGATAAACCTCATAGCCCCGCCCGAGGTATTTGTTGATGCTCTTGGCCTTCGCCGGGGATTCGACGATGACGACGCTGACTGACGGCAATAGATGAGCTCCCCGACGCCTGACCCCGCGCCGCTGCGCACGCCCGTCGGGGACGTGCGGCGGCCGGCTTTTGCTGCGGCGCCGCAAAAGAAATTTGGCGCAGAAGATGGGCGAGGGCGCCGGCTTAGTCAATTCCGGCGGGTTTTTCGCCGCGCCGGCCGGGCGCGCCGGCGAAAGCTGTGCGCAAGGCGCGGCCGGCGCCCGGCCCGGCCGCATGGGACTTCCGCGTCGCGCCCGCGCTCCTTAAAAGGGACGGCCATGGCCACCGACCCAAAGCCCGTCTTCCCGCACCGGCACCTGCTGGGGATCGAAGGCCTTTCGCCGCAGGACATCGTCGCGCTGCTCGATCGCGCCGAGGAGGCGGTCGAGCTCTCCCGCCAGGTCGAGAAGAAGCGCGCCACCCTGCGCGGGCGCACCCTGATCAACCTCTTCTTCGAGGCCTCGACGCGCACGCAGTCCTCGTTCGAGCTCGCCGGCAAGCGGCTCGGCGCCGACGTCATGAACATGTCGGTCGCCTCCTCGAGCGTGAAGAAGGGCGAGACGCTGCTCGACACGGCGATGACGCTGAACGCCATGCGCCCCGACATCATCGTCGTGCGCCATGCGCAGGCGGGGGCCGTGCATCTGCTCGCCAAGAAGGTCGACTGCGCGGTGGTCAACGCCGGCGACGGCGCGCACGAGCATCCGACCCAGGCGCTGCTCGACGCGCTGACCATCCGCCGCAACCGCGGCCGCGTCGAGGGGCTCACTGTGGCGATCTGCGGCGACATCCTGCACTCGCGCGTCGCCCGCTCCAACATCCTGCTCCTGACCACGCTCGGCGCGCGCGTGCGCGTCGTCGGCCCCTCGACGCTGCTGCCGGCCGGCGTCGAGCGCATGGGCGTCGAGGCGTTCCGCGACATGCGCGAAGGGCTGAAGGACGCCGACATCGTGATGATGCTGCGCCTGCAGCGCGAGCGCATGCAGGGCGGCTTCATCCCGAGCCCGAAGGAGTATTTCCGCTTCTACGGGCTCGACGAAGAGAAGCTCGGCTGCGCCAAGCCCGACGCCCTCGTGCTGCATCCAGGGCCGATGAACCGCGGCGTCGAGATCGATTCGAGCGTCGCCGACGGCGGCCAGAGCCGCATCAGGGAGCAGGTCGAGATGGGCGTCGCGGTGCGCATCGCCGTGCTCGGCGCGCTCGCCGAGCATCTGCCGAACGGATGAGGCGGGGGCCATGTCCAAGATGAAGATTCCCGCCTCGCCCTCGGTCGCCCATCAGCCGCTCGCCCTCGTCAACGGCCGCCTCGTCGACGGCGCGAAGCATGACGGCGAGCGCGGCGGCGTGCTGATTCTCGACGGACGCATCCTCGACATCGGCGAGGGCGTCGAGCCGCGCAGCCTGCCCGTGCATGCGCGCGTGATCGACTGCGGCGGCGACCTCATCGCGCCGGGCCTCATTGACCTGCGCGTCTTCGTCGGCGAGCCGGGCGCCGAGCACCGCGAGACGATCGCCTCCGCCAGCGCGGCGGCGGCGGCGGGCGGCGTCACGACGATCCTCGCCCGCCCCGACACCAGTCCGCCGGTGGACGATCCCGCCGTCGTCGATTTCCTGCTGCGCCGGGCGCGCGACACGGCGCGGGTCAAGGTGCTGCCCTGCGCGGCGCTGACGCAGGGCCTGCGCGGCGAGGAGATCGCCGAGATCGGCCTGCTGCGCCAGGCCGGCGCCGTCGCCTTCTCGGACGGCGCGCGCCCGATCGTCAATTCGCGCGTGCTGCGCCGCGCGCTCTCCTACGCGCGCGACTTCGACGCACTCGTCATCCATTACGCGCAGGACCCCGACCTCGCCGAGGGGGTCATGAACGAGGGCGAGTTCGCGACGCGCCTTGGCCTGTCCGGCGTGCCGCGCGAGGCCGAGGCGATCATGCTCGACCGCGACATCCGCCTCGCCGCGCTGACGGGCGCGCGCTACCACGCCCCGCTCGTCTCGACGACGCTCTCGCTCGAGATCATCGCGCGGGCCAAGGACGCCGGCCTGCCGGTCACCTGCGGCGCCTCGATCAACCATCTGACGCTCAACGAGAGCGACATCGGCGACTACCGCACCTTCCTGAAACTCGCCCCGCCGCTGCGGCGCGAGGACGAGCGGCGCGCGCTCGTCGCGGCGCTCGCTTCGGGCCTCATCGACGTGATCGTCTCCGACCACAATCCGCAGGACGTCGAGACCAAGCGCCTGCCCTTCGCCGAGGCCGAGGACGGGGCGATCGGCCTCGAGACCATGCTCGCCGCCGGCATGCGCCTCGTGCGCTCGGGCGACGTGCCGCTGCGCCGGCTGATCGGCGCGCTCACCCAGCGCCCGGCGGAAATCCTCGGCCTGCCGCAGGGGCGGCTCGAGGTCGGCGCGCCGGCCGACCTCATCCGCTTCGATCCCGACGAGGCCTATGTCGTCGACCCCGCGACGCTGCGCTCGCGCTGCAAGAACACCCCCTTCGACGAGGCGGTGATGGAGGGCAGGGTGAAGCTCACGCTGGTCGATGGTCGGATCGTCCACGACCAGGAGTGAGGCTTCGCCGGGCGCGAAAGCCCGGCGCAAGGACAAGCCTCTTGATTTACACCGTCGCGGCGCGCCGGATGCGTCGTCGAAGCTTGGAAGGCGCGCAGATGGCGAATCGCGGTCGAACGTCGAAGGCGCGCGCATGCGTGGCGATTCCCCTGCTGCTTTTCGGCGTCGCCCTCCTCGCAGGCGAAGCCGCCGCGAGCGACGACGCGGCGCGCAACCGGCTCGCGCGAACGGACTGCGCGCGCGGCGCCTTCAAGGACTATCATCTGCAAGGGCAGGGCGGCGATCCGCCCGCGGACTACAAGGGCCGCGTGTTCAAGCTGTCGCAGGACTATCCGGTCCAGATCCCGCCGCCGGAACATTATCCCTGGCTCGACATCCCCTTCAGGGACGGCGGCCCGGCCGATCCGCAGGCGTATCTGCGCGCGCTCCTCGCCTATGGGCTCGAGGGCAACGTCGAGGCGGATTTCTACGTCGAGGACAACAAGGTCCGCAAATGGTACGGCATGCCGTGGATGGACTGGAACACCGAGGTCGCGTCCGACTGGCCGGGCACCGACGGGCGCGAGTTCGTCCATGGCTTCACCCATGAATTCGATTCCTCCGGCGACACGCTGAGCACACTGCAGCATGAGTTCGTCGACACCTGGTCGGGCGCCTATCTGAACGACCGCGCCGCCTTCGCCGTCGGGCAGGTCTATTGCGACCCGAACGATCCGCAGCCCGGCGCGCTCAACCCAGACCCGACGGGGCTCAACAATTTTCCCGACGGCGCCTTCATCATCAAGCTGCTGTTCTCGACGGTGACGGAGGACGAGCTGCCGATCGCCAAGGGCGCGCTCGAATGGACCGCCGACGTCTTCGTCAACGACGACCCGCGCTGGCGCAACGAGGGGCCGGCTTCCCGCTTCGCGCGCAGGCCCGGCAAGATCCGCCTGATCCAGATCGACGTGTCCGTGCGCGACGAGCGCAGCCTGACCGGCTGGCTGCTCGGCACCTTCGGCTATGACGGAAACGCGGAAGGCGCGAGCCCATGGGCGCGCATGGTCCCGCTCGGCCTGCAATGGGGCAACAATCCGAAAGTGACGTTCGCGCAGACCTGCGCCGGGCCGGAGGGACCCTGCGACCGCTCGAAGCTGACCGAGCAATGGATCAACGAGGACGCCGCGGCGCGTCTGACGCGCGCGCCGCTCAACTTCAACCATCTGGGCTTCGGCGGCCGTCTCGCCGGCCCGGTCGACAACGCCAAGGCGTCCTGCATGGGCTGCCATCAGACGGCGGGCTTCCCGAGCGCGCCGATCCTGCCGGAGTTCTCCGCCAACGGCGCCGTGTTGAAGCTCGACGCCGCGCGGCGCCCGGCGACCGACCAGAGCTTCCGCATGATGTATTACGGCAATGTGCCGTCCGGCGTCGTCTTCAGCGACTCCCAGCTCTATTCCTCGGACTATTCGCTGCAGCTGTCGATGAGCCTGCAGAACTTCGCCTCGCGCCGCTGCGGCGCGCAGGCGGGCGGCCCGGACGCGCCGCAGCCGGCGATCTGCGGCCGGCTCGGCGCCTGGGCCAGGGCGCAGAAGGCGCAGATCGACGATCTCCTCAGCTTCGGCGCGCCGGGGCCGCAGGGCGAGCCGATCCACGGCGCGCGGTGAGCGCCGCGCGGCCCGCTTGATTTAGCTCAAAACCGGAGCATCATCTAAACGTCATAATCGTTTCGTCGCGTCGTCGTCCGCAACTTCGGGCCGGCGGCCCGGCTGTCGCGTCGCGACCGCCGCGCGCGGCTGTCTCCATCCTCCAACGCGCGGACGCAACATGTCGGACACGGAAAAGCCTCAGGATCATCTGCCCGGCGCGTCGGAGGCGGCCGAGCAGACGCCGCAGGAGCTGGAGCGCAGCCTCGCCGAGGAGCGGCGCGACGCGGCGCAGGAGGCCGCGCTTTCGGCGCTCGCGCACATCAACGCCGAAACGCCCGGCGACGAGGCCGTCGAGGCGGGGGTGCGGGCGATTCTGGAAGGCGCCGCGCCCGACGACGCCGCCCTCCTTCGCCAGTCGCTCGGCCTGCCCAAGCGCAAGGGCGAGCCGCACGCGACGAGCGACGAGCTCTCCGGCGGCTGGCGCTCGGGCGCCTATCCCTACAAGTACAAGATGCTGCGGCGCGACTACGAGCGCCAGAAATTCATCCTCCAGACCGAGCTCCTGAAGCTGCAGACCTGGGTCAAGGAGGCGCGCCAGCGCGTCATCATCCTGTTCGAGGGGCGCGACGCCGCCGGCAAGGGCGGCGCGATCAAGCGCTTCATGGAGCATCTCAACCCGCGCGGCGCGCGCGTCGTCGCGCTCGAGAAGCCGAGCGACGTCGAGCGCGGCCAGTGGTATTTCCAGCGCTACGCCCAGCACCTGCCGACCATGGGCGAGATCGTGCTGTTCGACCGCAGCTGGTACAACCGCGCCGGCGTCGAGCGCGTGATGAGCTTTTGCAGCGAAACCGAATATTCCGAGTTCCTGCGCCAGGCGCCGGACTTCGAGCGCAACCTCGCGCGCAGCGGCATACATCTCATCAAGTTCTGGTTCTCGGTGAGCCGCGACGAGCAGCGCCGCCGCTTCAAGGAGCGCAAGGTCCATCCGCTGAAGCAGTGGAAGCTTTCGCCCGTCGACCTCGCCTCGCTCGACAAATGGGACGACTACACCAGAGCCAAGGAGGCCATGTTCTTCCACACCGACACCGCCGATTCGCCCTGGACGGTGATCAAGTCCGACGACAAGAAGCGCGCGCGGCTCAACGCCATGCGCTATCTTCTTCATTCCATGCCGTACAAGGGCAAGGATCTTAAGCGCGTCGGCGACGTGGACACGCTTCTCGTCGGGCGCGCCAGCGCCATTCACGAGCGCGGCGAATATGTTCCGGGCGCGCCGCTTTAAGCCGCGAGGCGCCGCGGTTGCGGCGCGGGCGGGCCGGCCTTAAGCTTCCCGCGCCCGCCCCGGACGCCGCCCGTGATCCTGACCCTCCTCGCCTTCGTCTTCGGCTACGCCTGCGGCTCGATTCCCTTCGGCCTCATCCTGACGACGCTCGCCGGCGCGGGGAACCTGCGCGCCATCGGCTCCGGCAACATCGGCGCGACCAACGTGCTGCGCACCGGCCGCAAGGACCTCGCCGCCGCGACGCTGCTGCTCGACGCGGCCAAGGCCGCGCTGCCCGTGCTCGTCGTCTCCTTTATCGCCTCGCGCCGGCTCTCGCCGATGGACGCCTGGCCGCCGGCGCCGGTCCTCGCCGTCGCGCTCGGCGCCTTCGTCGGCCACATCTTTCCGGTCTGGCTCGGCTTCAAGGGAGGCAAGGGAGTCGCGACCTTTCTCGGCGCGCTGCTCGCGGTGAGCTGGCCGGCGGGACTGGCGTTCATGGCCGTCTGGCTCGCCGTCGCCTTCCTGACGCGCTACTCCTCGCTGTCGGCGCTCACGGCGAGCGCGGCGACGCCGGTGGTCCTGTGGCTGCTCGGCCAGCAGGGCGCGGCGATCGTCTTCGCCGCCATGGCGGCGCTCATCTTCTTCAAGCACGCCGCCAATATCTCGCGCCTGCGGGCGGGGACCGAATCGCGCATCGGCAAGGCGTGAGGCGACCGTGACGCGCGCGCGCGCCTTCTCCGACGCCGAGCGCTTCGACCGGCTGCGGCTGTTCCGCAGCGAGCGCATCGGCCCGCGCAGCTTCGCGCGCCTCATCGCCCGCTTCGGCTCGGCCGCGGCGGCGCTCGACGCGCTGCCCGGGCTTCCCGGCGCGGGCGCCGCGACGCTCGCCGCGCGCGACGAGGTCGAGGCCGAACTGGAGGACATCGCGGCGGCGGGGGCCGAGCTCATCTTTCTCGGCGAGCCCGACTATCCGGCGCTGCTCGCCCGCATCCACGCGCCCCCGCCCGCGCTGACCTTCCGCGGGCGCAGAGAATGCCTCAGGCGCTCGATGGTCGCCATCGTCGGCTCGCGCAACGCCTCGGCGGCCGGACTCGCCTTCGCCGAGCAGATCGCGCGCGAGATCGGGCGCGCCGGCCATGTCGTGGTCTCGGGGCTCGCCCGCGGCGTCGACCAGCGCGCCCATCGCGCGACGATCGAGTCCGGCACGATCGCCGTGTTCGCCGGAGGCCTCGCCGAGGTCTATCCGTCCGCCCATCGCGACCTGCTCGAGCGCATCCTCGCCGAGGGCGGGGCGCTGAGCGAGATGCCGTTCCGCTGGGAGGCGCGCGCGCGCGACTTCCCGCGCCGCAACCGCATCGTCGCCGGCCTCTCCCGCGCCGTCGTGGTCGTCGAGGCGGCGCGCCGCTCCGGCTCGCTCATCACCGCCTCCTTCGCCGCCGACGAGGGACGCGAGATCTTCGCCGTGCCGGGGTCGCCGCTCGATCCGCGCGCCGAGGGTCCGAACGATCTGCTGCGGCAGGGGGCGAGCCTCTGCGCGCGCGCGCAGGACGTGATCGAGGCGCTGGAGCGCGACGACGCCGCAGCCTGCGAGCCCGCATCTTCGCCGCTGCGCCTGGGCGAGCGGCGCGAGGCCGACGCGTCTTTGTGGGACGAACTCGACGACCTTCAAGGCGACGTCCTGCCGGATTTCCTCGCGGACCGGACGCCGGAGCGGCGGGACGCGCAGGACGTGGCGAGGCCGGCCGCAACGCCCCAAAACGCGCCCGCCCGACCGGAAGCCGGGCGAGGCGCCGCGCGCGAAGAAGCTCGCGGGGATGTCGCCGCCCGCGTCCTCGGGCTGCTGGGGCTCGCGCCGGTCTCCGCCGACGAACTGGTCCGCGCCGCCGACGCGCCGGCGCGCGAGGTGCGGGCGATCCTGTTCCGGCTCGAGCTCGAAGGCCGCCTCGAGCGGCACGGCGCCGACCGCGTCTCCCTGCGCGCCGAACCCTGACGCGTCCCCTCTCGCGTCGCGCAAGGACTTGGACCTAAGCTGGGCTCGAATCAAAGCGAAAGGGGAGCGAACGCCGATGAAGCTGGACAGACGTGATGTGCTCGGGCTCTCGGCGGGCCTGTCGGCGGCCTCGATCCTGCCCGCGCGCGCCGAGCCCGCGGAGTGCGGCCCGTCGGCGGACGAGGCGCTCGCCGCCTCCGTGTCGAACAGCCTTTTCGCCGACGACGGGCTCGCCCGCCCGGCGCCGGAGACGCCGGAAGTCTCCGACCTCGCGAGAGGGCTCGACCGGGCCATGGTGCTTGGCGGCGGCGGCGAATATTACGTCGCCTGGTACTGCGGCTTCTTCCATGGCCTGCTCGAACTGGGACTCGATCCGAACCTCGCCGACATCGTCGTCGGCACTTCGGCGGGCGCCTATCTCGGCTCCGCGCTGACCTCGGGCCATTTCCAGCACCTGCGCGACGCTTTCGATTTCTTCGGCCATTTTCCCGGCCTGTTCGCGAAGCTCGCGCCCGTCGCGCGGCCGAACGCCAGCCAGAAACGGGCCCAGGAGATCAATTTCCGCGTCAAGGACGGGAGCCCGGCGACGATCCGCACGATCGGCCACGCCGCGCTCGCGGCCGACAACCGGCTCAACGGCGACGGCGTCGAACGCCTCGCCTGGCTGCTGACCGACGACAGCCGGACCGACTGGCCGCCGGCCAAGATGTTCACCACCGCCAACGACTGCTACACCGGCGAGCGGCTCGTCGTCGGCCAGGCGGCGGCGCGGCGGAACGCGATTCCGCTCGCCCATGCGGCGGCGGCGAGCTCGTCGCTGCCCGGCGTCATCGGCCCGACGCTGCTCGGGCAGCGCTTCTGCATGGACGGCGGCATCGCGCGGACCTGGGCGCATGCGGACGTCGTCGCCGGAGCGAAAAGGGCGCTCGTCGTCACCCTGACCAACGGCTATGAGGGCAGCCTGCTCAGCGGCATCCCGCACGACGTCTTCAAGGAGGTCGCCGCGCTCGAGGCGGTGGGCACGAAGACGATGCTGATCATCGCCGGCACGCCGCCGGGCGTGAACCTCCTCGATCCGCGCCAGATCGAGCCGGCGCTGCGGGCGGGCTACGCGCGGGCGAAGTTCGAGGCGCCGGCGATCGGGAAATTCTGGGCCTGAGCCGGCGCGCTCAGCGCTCGCGCGGAAGCAGGAAGGCGTTGCGCGGCGCGTCCATGCCGATCGCCTCGTAGAAGCTCATCGCGTCCGGCGAGGACAGGAGCAGCAGCATCGACTGGGGGCCGGCCGCGCGGCGCGTCTCCTCGATCAGGCGGCGGCCGATTCCGCGGCGCTGGAAGGCGCGGTCGACGGCGAGGTCGGACAGGTAGCAGCAGTAGGCGAAATCGGTCAGCGCCCGCGCGAGGCCGACGGCCTCGCCGCTCCTGGCGTCACGCGCCAGCACGACGAGATTGGCGTTCGCCGCCATTTGCTCGACGCGCCCGCGCTCGGCGACCGGCCGCCGCTCCGCGAGCCCCGAGCGATGAAGGACCGACAGGAAGACGTCCGGGTCGAGACGCGGGACGACGGAATATTCGATCTCCATGCGCCGCGCTCCGGCTGTCGCGTCACTCGACCCCGTCCATGCCGCCCTCGGCGAGGAACTTCTCGAGCCAGTGGATGTCGTAGAGCCCGTTCTGGATGTCCGGGTTGCGCACCAGCGTCTGGAACAGCGGAATGGTGGTGTCGACGCCGTCGACGATGAACTCGTCGAGCGAGCGCCGCAGCCGCATCAGCGCCTCGGTGCGGGTGCGGCCGTGCACGATGAGCTTGCCGACGAGCGAATCATAGGTCGGCGGGATCGAATAGCCGGCGTAGACCGCGCTGTCGACGCGAACGCCGAGGCCGCCCGGCGGATGGTAGTAGTTGATCGTTCCGGGCGAGGGGCGGAAGGTCGCCGGATGCTCGGCGTTGACGCGGCATTCGATGGCGTGGCCGCTGAAGGAGACGTCCTGCTGCGTCAGCGTCAGGGCGGAGCCGGCGGCGATCTTGATCTGCTCGTTGACGAGGTCGACGCCGGTGATCATCTCGGTGACCGGATGCTCGACCTGGATGCGGGTGTTCATCTCGATGAAATAGAAGCGGCCGTCCTCGTAGAGGAATTCGATCGTGCCGGCGCCGGCGTATTTCAGCTCGCGCATGGCCGCGGCGCAGATCTCGCCGATCTCGACGCGTTGCGAGGTGTTCAGCGCGGGGGAGGGGCCTTCCTCCCAGACCTTCTGGTGGCGGCGCTGCAGCGAGCAGTCGCGCTCGCCGAGATGGATCGCGCCGCCGCGGCCGTCGCCCAGCACCTGCACCTCGATGTGGCGGGGCTTCTCGAGATATTTCTCGAGATAGACGCTGTCGTCGCCGAAGGCGGCTTTCGCCTCGAGCCTCGCCGCCTCGACGGCGAAGACGAGCTCGTCCTCGTCGCGCGCGACCTTCATGCCGCGTCCGCCGCCGCCCGCCGCCGCCTTGACCAGCACCGGATAGCCGATCTCCTTCGCCGCCGCCTTCGCCGTCTCGGCGTCGGCGAGCGCGCCTTCCGAGCCCGGCACGCAGGGGATGCCGAGCCGCCGCGCCGTGCGCTTCGCCTCGATCTTGTCGCCCATCAGGCGGATGTGCTCGGGGCTCGGGCCGACGAAGGCGATGTGATGCTCGGCGAGGATCTCGGCGAAGCGGGCGTTCTCGGCCAGAAATCCGTAGCCCGGATGCAGCGCCTCGGCGCCGGTGATCTCGCAGGCGGCGAGCAGCGCCGGGATGTTGAGGTAGGAGTCGCGCGCCGGCGGCGGCCCGACGCAGACCGATTCATCCGCGAGCTTGACGTGCATCGCCTCCGCGTCGGCCGTGGAGTGCACGGCCACGGTGGCGATTCCGAGCTCCTTGGCCGCGCGAAGAATGCGAAGGGCGATTTCGCCGCGGTTGGCGATCAGGATCTTTTCAAACATCGCGGGTCAGGTTTCCGGCTGCGGCGCGCGTCGCCAACTCGCGCTCATTCGATCACGAACAGCGGCTGACCATATTCGACCGGCGCGCCGTCCTCGATGAGGACGCGGGTGACCTGGCCGGAGCGCGGCGCGACGATCTCGTTGAACGTCTTCATCGCCTCGACGAGCAGGAGCTTGTCGCCCGCCTTCACCGCCGAGCCGATCTCGACGAAGGGGGGCGAATCCGGCGACGCGCGCCGGTAGGCGGTGCCGACCATGGGCGACTTGACGAGCCCGGCGACGTCGCCGATCGGCTCGGGCGTCGGGTCCGGCGCGGCTGCGGCGGGGACCACGGCCGGCGCCGGCGCGGGAGCCGCGACGCCGGACAGCTGGCGGGCGACGCGGACCTTGAGGTCGCCTTGGGCGAATTCGATCTCGCTGAGGCCGAGACGCGTCGCGATGCGCGCGAGCGCCTCGACGAGTTCGGTCTCGACGCCTCCCTTCGGCGCCGGCGGCGGCGCGCCCTTCTGGCCGGTGATCTTCATCTTCCTCATCTTTCGCTGTCGGCGGGACCGCCGAGAAGGGCCTCGAGCGCGAGGTCGTAGGAGCGCGCGCCGAAGCCCGCGATCACGCCGACCGCCACCGGCGCTATGAAGGAGCGGTGGCGGAAGCTCTCGCGCGCGTGGACGTTCGACAGATGCACCTCGACGACCTTCGTCCGCGCCCCCTTGATGGCGTCGGCGAGCGCGATCGAGGTATGGGTGAGGGCGCCGGCGTTGAGGATCACCGGCTCGCCCGCGAGCCCCGCCTCCTGCACCCAGTCGACGAGGTCGCCCTCGTGGTTGCTCTGCCGGAAGCGCAGCGCGACGCCGCGCGCCTCGCAAGCCTGCCCGAGCTTCCTCTCGATATCCGCAAGAGTCTGCGAGCCGTAAATCTCCGGCTCCCTCGATCCCAGCAGATTGAGGTTCGGCCCGTTCAGGCAGTGGACGGCGTTCATCAGGGACTCAGAGGACAGGCGAGCGCGACGACCGCGGGAGGCGCTTCCATAACCGGGTTCACAATGCAAGGGAAGCCCGCCGCGGCGCTCCGCCGGCCGCTTGCGCTCATGAATGCGCGGGCGCAAGTTTACACGCCCGCGGCCGGCCGCGCAGACGGCGCGAGCTTGGCCATTCGCCACGGGAGATTTTCGACTAAAGCGCGCGCCGGTCAAGGGACGATTGTAAAATTCGCGTGTGGCGGGCGCGTCGTCTTGAGCGGATATGGAAGCGGTTCATAATCCGGCGCGACTTCCGTCCGGGAGCGCGCGAACATGAGCGAGCCAGCTTTGACCAGGGCCGCCGCCGCGGCTTCGCATCCCATTCATATTCTAAATGAAATACCTGAAGAACAGCGCGCCGAGTTCGGCGTGCGGCCGTTCATGCTGCGGCATCGGCTCGGCGAAAGTCCGCTGTTCTCGCTGGAGGCGCTCGAGCGCGTCGCCGTGGCGGTCCAGACCGCCCAGATCGAAGGGCGCGCGCGAGACGCGCAGCTCAAGATCAGGTTCGACAAAGAGGACGCCGGCGACATGTCCTCCTGGAAGGCCAAGCGCTTCGTCACGCTGTCCGACGACGCCGGCTGGCGAGGGGAGATCGCCCGGCTTTTCGGCGAGCTCGCGACGGGCCGCGCGCGCTGGTCGATGATGATCTCCTTCGTCGACGAGATCGACGCCGATTTCCGCGAACTGGTCGACGAGCTGATCCTCGAGGCGGCCGGGGCGTGCGGCTTCAGGCGGAGCGACGTGACGCTGAGGGGCGCGACCGTGATCCTCTCCTCGCCCTGCGTCATCACCCCGTACCACGCCGATTATGAGCACAATTTCCTGTTCCAGATCCTCGGCGGCAAGGACGATCATCTCTACGACCAGAACGACCCGGCGATCATGCCGCAGGAGGTGATCGAAAGGTTCGGCTTCGGCGACCGCAGCGCCGCGAGCTACGGCCCGCACGCCGACGGCCGCGGAAAGCTGTTCCATCTCGAGCCCGGCGTCGTCGTCTACCAGCCGCCGCTCGCGCCGCATTGGCTCGAGAACGGCGACAACGCCTCGATCAGCGTCGCCATCTATTTCAGCACGCGCCGGCTGGACGATTTCATCCACGCGCATCAGGTCAACTGGTTCCTGCGCCGCGCCGGCCTGCATCCGCCGGCGCCTGACCTGAGCCGCGGCGTCGACCGCGCCAAGGCCGCTTTCATGCGCGCGCTGTCCGGCCGACGCGACCGCTACGACGCGCTGTTTCGCGGGGTGGAGCGGCTGAAGGCGCCGGGGCTCGCCGTGCGCGGCCTCGCGTCGTCGATGCGCGCCCGCCTCGCCGCCTGAGCGGCTGCCTCCAAGGCCGGTTGAAAAATTATGTTTACCGCGCGCCCGCCGGCCGCTATGAAGGGCGGCGCGGCGCGAGGCCTTCAGGCTTCGCGCCCTGTTTTTTTGCGCGCCCCGCAGCGATTAAGGCTTCGCGCGGCGAAGGTTTTGGAAGATGGCCAATCCGTTCCAGTTTCTGCAGGAGGTCCGCGTCGAGGCCGGCAAGGTCACCTGGCCGACGCGGCGCGAAACGCTGATCACGACCGGCCTCGTCATCCTGATGGTGCTGCTGGCCAGCCTGTTTTTCGTCGCGGTCGATCAGGCGCTGCGCCTGATCGTCACTCTGCTTATGAGCCTCGGCCACTAGCGCCCGACGGAGCCTGGAAGATTTCCCGATGAGCATGCGCTGGTACATCGTCCACGCCTATTCGAATTTCGAGAAGAAGGTCGCCGAATCGATCAAGGAGCAGGCCGGGCAGCGCGGCCTCGCCGCGAAGTTCGAGGAGATCCTCGTGCCGACCGAGCAGGTCGTCGAGGTGAGGCGCGGCCGCAAGATCGCCTCCGAGCGCAAGTTCTTCCCGGGCTACGTGCTCGTCAAATGCGACCTCTCGGACGACATCTACCACCTCATCAAGAACACGCCGAAGGTGACCGGCTTCCTCGGCGCCGACAAGAAGCCGATGCCGATCTCCGACGCCGAGGCGGAGCGCATCAAGGGACAGGTGGCCGAGGGCGTCGAGCGGCCGAAATCGTCCATCTCGTTCGAGATCGGCGAGACGGTGCGCGTCGCCGACGGGCCCTTCGCCTCCTTCAACGGCGTCGTTGAGGAAGTCGACGAGAGCCGCTCGCGGCTCAAGGTCGCCGTCTCCATCTTCGGCCGCGCGACGCCGGTCGAGCTCGAATACGCGCAGGTCGAGAAGGTCTGACGCTTTAGTTTCGCGGCGCGGCCGCGAGAGAGATCGGGCTCCGGCCCGAGCCCCGCGGCTGCGCCGCGGGCCGACGTGGAAGGCCGAGGGCTCCGCGCGCCACGCGGGCCTTGCGCCGCACCACGACCGCAACCGCCGCGCCCTGGCCGAAAAGGCCGGAGCCGGCTTGTAGGAGAAGCGAAATGGCGAAGAAGATCACGGGCTTCGTGAAGCTTCAGGTGCCGGCCGGGGCGGCCAATCCGTCGCCCCCGATCGGTCCCGCGCTCGGCCAGCGCGGCCTGAACATCATGGAGTTCTGCAAGGCGTTCAACGCGCGCACGGCGCAGATGGAGAAGGGCACGCCGATTCCGGTCGTCATCACGGCCTATGCGGACCGCTCCTTCACCTTCGAGATGAAGCTGCCGCCGGTGACCTATTTCCTCAAGAAGGCGTCGGGGATCGCGTCGGGCTCGAAGACGGCGGGCCGCGGCTCCGCCGGCAAGATCTCCCGGGAGCAGATCAAGGAGATCGCCGAGAAGAAACTGCCCGATCTCAATTGCGCCTCGGTCGAGGCGGCGATGAAGATGATCGAGGGCTCCGCCCGCTCGATGGGCCTTGAGGTTACGGGGTAAGCGCCATGGCTCACGTTGGAAAGCGCGTCAGGAACGGGCGCGAGGGAATCGACCGCGTCAAGCTCTACTCCGTCGTCGAGGCGATCAAGCTCGTCAAGGAGCGGGCCAACGCCAAGTTCGACGAGACGGTCGAGATCGCCATGAATCTCGGCGTCGACCCCAAGCACGCCGACCAGATGGTGCGCGGCGTCGTCAACCTGCCGAACGGCACCGGCCGCACGCTGCGCGTCGCGGTGTTCGCGCGCGGGGCGAAGGCCGACGAGGCGAAGGCCGCGGGCGCCGACGTCGTCGGGGCCGAAGACCTCGTGTCGACCGTGCAGGGCGGGACGATCGACTTCGACCGCTGCATCGCGACCCCGGACATGATGCCGCTCGTCGGCCGGCTCGGCAAGGTGCTCGGCCCGCGCGGCCTGATGCCGAACCCGAAAGTCGGCACGGTGACCATGGACGTCGCCGGCGCGGTGAAGGCCTCCAAGGGCGGCGCGGTCGAGTTCCGCGTCGAGAAGGCGGGCATCATCCAGGGCAGCGTCGGCAAGGCCTCCTTCGACGATGAGAAGCTGGCGCAGAACATCGCCGCCTTCGTCGACGCGGTGGTCAAGGCGAAGCCCGCCGGCGCGAAGGGGACCTATCTGCAGCGCCTCGCGCTGTCCTCGACGATGGGCCCCGGCGTCAAGGTCGATCCGGCGAGCGTGTCGGCGGGCGCGTGACGCCCTGAAGCGGGGCGCTCCGGCGCGCGTTTGAGGCGAATTACCGCTTGACAACATCGCGAATTTGACGACGCCCCGCGAAAGACGCTTGGCGCCGGCGTCGTCATCGTCTACATAGGGGGTTCGGAGCGCGTTCCTGAAGGACGCTCCGCACCCATAAAAGCTTCCGTGTCCGCGAGCCATTGTTGATCGAACGGTTCATCCTGTCCGCAATGAGGCCCGAAGACGCGGCGGATACGGCCGAAGGATAGGCGGCGACGCCTGTCCCTTCAGCCATGTCCTGTCCAAGACCGCCGGCGCCCGCGGCTTTCGAGCCAACGGCTTAATCTCTCCGGCGCCTTCCGGTTCTCCGGCGGGCGCAGGAGTCGCCGGCCGAGACGGGATGACGACAAAAATTCCGGATGCGGGGCTCGCCCCGTCGTCCTTCGATTTTGGTCCACTCCCCTCTGTCCGGAGCGGCTCGCCGCTCCGGGGACAGGCGCAGCGCCGCCCGCCGATCCGTCGGCGGCGCGGCATATGTAGCCGCGGGCCGCGTCTTTCCAAGGCGTCCGGCCCGCTCCAGGAGTACGCACTGTGGACAGAGCGGAAAAGAAGGAATGCGTCGAGGCGCTTTCCGAAGTCTTCAAAACGACTTCGGTTGTCGTCGTCGCGCATTATTCCGGGCTGACTGTGGCTCAGATGCAGGCGCTGCGCAAGCAGATGCGCGCCGCCGGAGCGTCCGTGCAGGTCGCCAAGAACCGTCTCGTCAAGATCGCGCTGGAAGGCTCCGACGTCGCCTCCATCGCCGGCCTCATGCGCGGCCCGACCCTGATCGCCTATTCGGCCGATCCGGTGGCGGCGGCCAAGGCGGCGGTGGCTTTCGCCAAGGACAACGACAAGCTCGTGATCCTCGGCGGCGCGATGGGCAGGACCGCGCTCGACGCCAACGGGGTGAAGTCGCTCGCGACGATGCCCTCGCTCGACGAGCTGCGGGCGAAGCTCGTCGGCCTCGTCCAGGCGCCGGCGACCAAGCTCGCCCAGCTCGCCAACGCCCCGGCGGCCAAGCTCGCGCGCGTCTTTGCGGCCTACGCCGACAAGGACGCGGCCTGAGGCCGCTCCGCTTGACCAGACCCTGCGAAACCCAATCGACCAATCGAAGGAAACATCATGGCCAATCTTGAGAAGATCGTCGAGGACCTCTCCAACCTGACGGTTCTTGAAGCCGCCGAGCTCGCCAAGCTGCTCGAAGAGAAGTGGGGCGTCTCGGCCGCCGCCGCCGTCGCCGTCGCCGCCGGCCCCGCCGCCGGCGGAGCCGCCGCCGCCGCCCCGGCCGAGGAGCAGACCGAGTTCACCGTCGTCCTCGCCGCCGCCGGCGAGAAGAAGATCGAGGTCATCAAGGAGGTCCGCGCGATCACCGGCCTCGGCCTCAAGGAGGCGAAGGATCTCGTCGAGGGCGCGCCCAAGCCCGTCAAGGAAGGCGTGGCCAAGGAAGAGGCCGACAAGATCAAGGCGCAGCTCGAGAAGGCCGGCGCCAAGGTCGAGCTCAAGTGATTTCAGCCGCTGCCGCGGCCTTGAAATGACGTGCGGCGGCGCCCTGGAGACGGGGCGCCGTCGAACTGTTGCCGGAGGGCTTCGTTCGGCCCTCGCGGCTTCGCGGAGGCGGCGCGCGCCCGCCGTCCGCCCCCGGGGCGAGAGCGCCCCGCGCGAGATTTCGAACGATCCCCGCGCCCGGCCGGGCCTGGCGCGGACGAGGCGGCCGCACCTCTGCGGCGCCGTTACGAAAGGTGCGAGAGCGACATGGCTCCTGTTTCTGCGCAGACGTTCAACGGCCGCAAGCGTGTCCGCAAATTCTTCGGCCATATCCGCGAAGTCGCGGAGATGCCCAATCTCATTGAAGTCCAGAAAGCTTCCTACGACCAGTTTCTCCTCGTCGACGAGCCGCAGGGCGGGCGTCCCGACGAAGGCCTGCAGTCCGTCTTCAAGTCGGTCTTCCCGATCTCCGACTTCTCCTCGACCGCCTCGCTCGAGTTCGTCAAATACGAGTTCGAGGCGCCGAAGTACGACGTCGACGAGTGCCGCCAGCGCGGCATGACCTTCGCCGCCCCGCTCAAGGTGACGCTGCGCCTCATCGTGTTCGACGTCGATCCCGACACCGGCGCGAAGTCGGTCAAGGACATCAAGGAGCAGGACGTCTACATGGGCGACATGCCGCTCATGACGATGAACGGCACCTTCATCGTCAACGGCACCGAGCGCGTCATCGTCTCGCAGATGCACCGCTCGCCGGGCGTGTTCTTCGACCACGACAAGGGCAAGAGCCACTCCTCGGGCAAGCTCCTGTTCGCCGCCCGCATCATCCCCTATCGCGGCTCCTGGCTCGACATCGAGTTCGACGCCAAGGACATCGTCTACGCGCGCATCGACCGCCGCCGCAAGATTCCGGCGACCTCGCTGCTCTACGCCCTCGGCATGGACGGCGAGGAGATCCTCTCGACCTTCTACCGCTCGATCCCCGTCACGCGCGACAAGGAAGGCTGGCGCCAGCCCTTCGACGCCGAGCGGCTCAAGGGCCTCAAGGTCAGCGTCGACCTCTATGACGCCGAGACCGGCGAGATCGCGCTCGAAGCCGGCAAGAAGCTGACCGCCCGCACGGCGCGCCAGCTCGCCGAGCGCGGCCTCAAGTTCCTGCGCATGCAGGACGAGGATCTTTACGGCCAGTATATCGCCGCCGACCTCTATGACCCCTCGACCGGCGAGATCTTCGCCGAGGCGGGCGACGAGATCACCGCGAAAAGCCTGCAGGTCCTGCTCGACGCAGGCTTCGAGGAGCTTCCGATCCTCGACATCGACCATGTCAACATCGGCCCCTACATCCGCAACACGCTGCACGTCGACAAGAACAAAACCCGCGAGGAGGCCCTGTTCGACATCTATCGCGTGATGCGTCCAGGCGAGCCGCCGACGCTCGACTCGGCCGAGGCGATGTTCCACTCGCTGTTCTTCGATCCCGAGCGCTACGACCTCTCGGCGGTCGGCCGCGTCAAGATGAACATGCGCATGGACCTCGACGCCGCCGACACCGTGCGCACCCTGCGCAAGGACGACGTCGTCGCGGTGATGCGCGCCCTCGTCGACCTGCGCGACGGCCGCGGCGAGATCGACGACATCGACCATCTCGGCAACCGCCGCGTGCGCTCGGTCGGCGAGCTCATGGAGAACCAGTACCGGCTGGGCCTCCTGCGCATGGAGCGCGCCATCAAGGAGCGCATGTCCTCGGTCGACATCGACACGGTGATGCCGCAGGACCTCATCAACGCCAAGCCCGCGGCGGCCTCGGTGCGCGAGTTCTTCGGCTCCTCGCAGCTCTCGCAGTTCATGGACCAGACGAACCCGCTCAGCGAGATCACCCACAAGCGCCGCCTCTCGGCGCTCGGGCCGGGCGGCCTGACGCGCGAGCGCGCCGGCTTCGAGGTGCGCGACGTGCACCCGACGCATTACGGCCGCATCTGCCCGATCGAGACGCCGGAAGGCCCGAACATCGGCCTCATCAACTCGCTCGCCACCTTCGCGCGCGTCAACAAGTACGGCTTCATCGAGGCGCCCTACCGCCGCGTGCGCGACAACCAGGTGACCGACGAGGTCGCCTATCTGTCGGCGATGGAGGAGAGCAAATATTACGTCGCGCAGGCCAACGCGCCGCTCGACGGCGCGGGCCGGCTCTCCGAGGACCTCGTCGTCTGCCGCCACGCCGGCGACGTGGTGATGGTTCCGCGCGAGCGCGTCGATTTCATGGACGTCTCGCCCAAGCAGCTCGTCTCGGTCGCCGCGGCGCTGATCCCGTTCCTTGAGAACGACGACGCCAACCGCGCGCTGATGGGCTCCAACATGCAGCGCCAGGCGGTGCCGCTGGTGCGCGCCGACGCGCCGCTCGTCGGCACCGGCATGGAGTCGGTGGTGGCGCGCGATTCGGGCGCGGCCATCGCCGCGCGCCGCACGGGTTACGTCGACCAGCTCGACGCGACCCGCATCGTCGTGCGCGCGACGGAGGAGGCCGATCCGAGCAAGCCCGGCGTCGACATCTACCGGCTGATGAAGTTCCAGCGCTCCAACCAGTCGACCTGCGTCAACCAGAAGCCGCTGGTGCGCGTCGGCGACTTCGTGCGCAAGGGCGACATCATCGCCGACGGCCCCTCGACCGACCTCGGCGACCTCGCGCTCGGCCGCAACGTCCTCGTCGCCTTCATGCCGTGGAACGGCTACAACTTCGAGGACTCGATCCTGCTCAACGAGCGGATCGTCAAGGACGACGTGTTCACCTCGATCCACATCGACGAATTCGAGGTGATGGCGCGCGACACCAAGCTCGGACCGGAGGAGATCACCCGCGACATTCCGAACGTCTCCGAGGAGGCGCTGAAGAATCTCGACGAGGCCGGCATCGTCTACATCGGCGCCGAAGTGCAGGCGGGCGACATCCTCGTCGGCAAGATCACGCCGAAGGGCGAGAGCCCGATGACGCCGGAGGAGAAGCTGCTGCGCGCCATCTTCGGCGAGAAGGCTTCCGACGTGCGCGACACCTCGCTGCGCGTGCCGCCGGGCGTCACCGGCACCATCGTCGAGGTGCGCGTGTTCAACCGCCACGGCGTCGACAAGGACGAGCGCGCGCAGGCGATCGAGCGCGAGGAGATCGAGCGGCTCGCCAAGGACCGCGACGACGAACTCGCCATCCTCGACCGCAACGTCTACGCCCGTCTCGCCGACGTGCTCGTCGGCAAGCAGGCGGTCGCCGGGCCCAAGGGCTTCAGGAAGGAGTCCGAGCTCACGCGCGAGACCCTCGACGAATATCCGCGCTCGCAGTGGTGGGCGTTCGCGATCGAGAACGACCAGACGATGGCCGAGCTCGAGGCGATGCGCAAGCAGTACGACGAATCGAAGAAGGGGCTCGAGAGCCGCTTCCTCGACAAGGTCGAGAAGCTGCAGCGCGGCGACGAGCTGTCGCCCGGCGTCATGAAGATGGTCAAGGTCTTCGTCGCGGTGAAGCGCAAGATCCAGCCCGGCGACAAGATGGCCGGACGCCACGGCAACAAGGGCGTCGTCTCCAAGATCGTGCCGCAGGAGGACATGCCGTTCCTCGCCGACGGCACGCCGGTCGACATCGTGCTGAACCCGCTCGGCGTGCCGAGCCGCATGAACGTCGGCCAGATTCTCGAGACGCATCTCGGCTGGGCCTGCGCCGGCCTCGGCAAGCAGGTCGCGGCGGCGGTCAACGCCTATCAGCGCGACCGCGGCGCCGAGCCCTTGCGCGAAAAACTCATCGAGATCTACGGCGAGGCGGCGAAGGGCCAGCTCGACGCGCTCGAGGACGAGGCGGTGGTCGAGATCGGCGAGAACCTGCGCCGCGGCGTGCCGATCGCGACGCCGGTGTTCGACGGCGCCCATGAGCACGACATCGTCGAGCTCCTGGGGCGCGCCGGGCTCGATCCTTCGGGGCAGGTGACGCTCTATGACGGGCGCACGGGCGACGCCTTCGACCGCAAGGTGACCGTCGGCTACATCTACATGCTGAAGCTGCACCACCTCGTCGACGACAAGATCCATGCGCGCTCGATCGGCCCCTACAGCCTCGTCACGCAGCAGCCGCTGGGCGGCAAGGCGCAGTTCGGCGGCCAGCGCTTCGGCGAGATGGAGGTCTGGGCGCTCGAGGCCTATGGCGCGGCCTACACGCTGCAGGAGATGCTGACGGTGAAGTCGGACGACGTCGCCGGCCGCACCAAGGTCTATGAGTCGATCGTGCGCGGCGACGACGCCTTCGAGTCCGGCATCCCCGAGAGCTTCAACGTGCTCGTCAAGGAGATGCGCTCGCTCTGCCTCAACGTGGAGCTGACCACGGCCGAGAAGCTGGCGCCGCCGGCGGAGGCCGCCGAGTAACGCGCAGGACGCGGCGGCGCGGGCTGTTCCCGCGCCGCGCGCCCTTTTCGATTTTCCGGCGCGGGCAGGGCCCATCGTTCAGGCGCCCGCCCGCCGCATCAGGAGACGGCAATGAATCAAGAGGTCATGAATCTCTTCAATCCGGTCGTGCAGCCGCAGACGTTCGACCAGATCCAGATTTCGATCGCGAGCCCGGAGAAGATTCTGTCCTGGTCCTTCGGCGAGATCAAGAAGCCGGAGACGATCAACTACCGCACGTTCAAGCCCGAGCGCGACGGCCTGTTCTGCGCGCGCATCTTCGGTCCGATCAAGGACTACGAGTGCCTGTGCGGCAAGTACAAGCGGATGAAGTACAAGGGCGTCATCTGCGAGAAGTGCGGCGTCGAGGTCACGCTGTCGCGCGTGCGCCGCGAGCGCATGGGCCACATCTCGCTCGCCGCCCCCGTCGCCCACATCTGGTTCCTGAAGTCGCTGCCCTCGCGCATCGGCCTTCTGCTCGACATGACGCTGAAGGACCTCGAGCGCATCCTCTACTTCGAATCCTACATCGTGCTCGATCCGGGCCTGACCCCGCTGAAGGACCGCCAGCTCCTCAGCGAGGAGGACTATCTGCGCGCCCAGGACGAGTACGGCCAGGACAGCTTCACCGCGATGATCGGCGCCGAGGCGATCCGCGAGATCCTGCGCAACATGGATCTGCCGGCGATCGCCGAGAAGCTCAAGATCGAGATCGCCCAGTCGACCACCGAGCTCAAGCCGAAGAAGCTCGCCAAAAGGCTCAAGATCATCGAGGCCTTCATGCATTCGGGCAACAAGCCCGAATGGATGATCCTTACCGAAGTGCCGGTGATCCCGCCGGATCTGCGCCCGCTGGTGCCGCTCGACGGCGGCCGGTTTGCGACCTCCGACCTCAACGACCTCTACCGCCGCGTCATCAACCGCAACAACCGCCTGAAGCGTCTCATCGAGCTGCGCGCGCCCGACATCATCGTGCGCAACGAGAAACGCATGCTGCAGGAGGCGGTCGACGCGCTGTTCGACAACGGCCGGCGCGGGCGCGTCATCACCGGCGCCAACAAGCGGCCGCTGAAGTCGCTCGCCGACATGCTGAAAGGCAAGCAGGGCCGCTTCCGCCAGAACCTGCTCGGCAAGCGCGTCGACTATTCCGGCCGCTCGGTCATCGTCGTCGGCCCCGACCTCAAGCTGCACCAGTGCGGCCTGCCGAAGAAGATGGCGCTCGAGCTGTTCAAGCCGTTCATCTATTCGCGCCTCGACGCCAAGGGCCTGTCGGCCACCGTCAAGCAGGCCAAGAAGCTGGTCGAGAAGGAGAAGCCGGAAGTCTGGGACATCCTCGACGAGGTGATCCGCGAGCACCCCGTCATGCTGAACCGCGCGCCGACGCTGCACCGGCTCGGCATCCAGGCGTTCGAGCCCAAGCTCATCGAGGGCAAGGCGATCCAGTTGCATCCGCTCGTCTGCGCGGCGTTCAACGCCGACTTCGACGGCGACCAGATGGCCGTGCACGTGCCGCTCTCGCTCGAGGCGCAGCTCGAGGCGCGCGTCCTCATGATGTCGACCAACAACATCCTGCATCCGGCGAACGGCCTGCCGATCATCGTGCCCTCGCAGGACATCGTGCTCGGCCTCTACTACGTCTCGCTGATGCGCGACGGCGAGCCGGGGCAGGGCATGGCCTTCGCCAACATCGGCGAGATCGAGCACGCGCTGTTCGCCAAGGCGATCACGCTGCACACCAAGATCAAGGGCCGGGCGTGGAGCTACGACGGCGAGGGCAATCGCGTGTCGAAGATCTACGACACGACGCCCGGCCGCCTGATCCTCGGCCAGCTGCTGCCGAGGCACCCGAAGATCCCGTTCGACGTCGTCAACAAGCTGATGACGAAGAAAGAGATCTCCAACATGATCGACGTCGTCTACCGCAACTGCGGCCAGAAGGAGACGGTGATCTTCTGCGACCGCATCATGGCGCTCGGCTTCCGCGAGGCGTTCAAGGCGGGCATCTCCTTCGGCAAGGACGACATGGTCGTGCCCGAGACGAAGCCGAGGATCATCGCCGACACCTCGGCGCTCGCCAAGGAGTATGAGCAGCAGTACAACGACGGCCTCATCACCCAGGGCGAGAAATACAACAAGGTCGTCGACGCCTGGGCGAAGTGCTCCGACAAGCTCGCCGAAGAAATGATGGCGCGCATCTCGTCGGTGCAGAAGGACGACGCCGGCCGCGACAAGCCGATCAACTCGATCTACATGATGAGCCACTCGGGCGCGCGCGGCTCGCCGACGCAGATGAAGCAGCTCGCCGCCATGCGCGGCCTGATGGCCAAGCCCTCGGGCGAGATCATCGAGAGCCCGATCATCTCGAACTTCAAGGAAGGCCTCACCGTGCTCGAGTACTTCAACTCGACGCACGGCGCCCGCAAGGGACTCGCCGACACGGCGCTGAAGACGGCCAACTCCGGCTATCTGACGCGCCGCCTCGTCGACGTCGCGCAGGACTCGATCATCACGCAGCAGGACTGCGGCTCGACCGGCGGCATCCGCATGCGCGCGATCATCGACGCCGGCCAGATCGTCGCCTCGCTCGCCACCCGCATCCTCGGGCGCACGGCGGCGGAGGACCTCAAGGACCTCAACGGCGAGATCATCGTGCCCGCGGGCGAGATGATCCAGGAGTGGCACATCGACCGCATCAACGCCGCCGGCATCCAGGAGGTGAAGATCCGCTCGGTGCTGACCTGCGAGGCCAAGAACGGCGTCTGCGCCACCTGCTACGGGCGCGACCTCGCGCGCGGCACGCCGGTCAACATGGGCGAGGCGGTCGGCGTCATCGCCGCGCAGTCGATCGGCGAGCCGGGCACCCAGCTCACCATGCGCACCTTCCACATCGGCGGCGCCGCGCAGATCGCCGACCAGTCCTTCATCGAGAGCAATTTCGACGGGACGATCAAGGTCCGCAACCGGCACGTGGCGCGCAACAGCGACGGCGACCTGATGGTCATGGCGCGCAACGTCGCCGTGGTCATCGAGGGGCCGGACGGGACCGAGCGCGCGGTGCACCGCGTGCAATACGGCGCCCGCCTCAAGGTCGACGAGGGCGACCGCATCCGCCGCGGCGACCGCATCGCCGAGTGGGACCCCTACACGCGTCCGATCCTCACCGAGGTCGACGGCGTGATCGGCTTCGAGGACCTCGTCGAGGGCGCCTCGATGACCGAGACGATCGACGAGGCGACGGGCATAGCCAAGCGCATGGTCATCGACTGGCGCCTCAACCAGCGCTCGGCGACGCTGAAGCCGGCCATCGTCATCAAGACGGCGGACGGCAAGATCGCCAAGCTGCAGCGCGGCGGCGAGGCGCGCTACACGCTTCCCGTCGAGTCGATCATCGGCGTCGATCCGGGCGGCGCCGTGCGCGCCGGCGACATCATCGCCCGCATCTCGATGGATTCGGCCAAGACGCGCGACATCACCGGCGGTCTGCCGCGCGTCGCCGAGCTGTTCGAGGCGCGCCGTCCCAAGGACCACGCGATCATCGCGGAGATCTCGGGCACGGTGCAGTTCGGACGCGACTACAAGAACAAGACCCGCATCGCCATCGTCCCCAGCGAGGAGGGCGCCGAGCCCGTCGAGTATCTGATCCCGAAGGGCAAGCACATCCATCTGCAGGACGGCGACGTCGTCGAGAAGGGCGACTACATCGTCGACGGCAACCCGGCCCCGCACGACATCCTGGCGATCAAGGGCGTCGAGGAGCTCGCCGCCTATCTCGTCAACGAGATCCAGGAGGTCTACCGGCTGCAGGGCGTCGCCATCAACGACAAGCACATTGAGGTGATCGTCCGCCAGATGCTGCAGAAGGTCGACGTCGTCGATCCGGGCGACACCGACTTCCTCGCCAACGAGCAGGTCGACCAGATCGAGTTCGACGAAGCCAACGCCGCCGCGGTCGAGGCCGGCGGGAAGCCCGCGACCGGCACGCCCGTCCTGCTCGGCATCACCAAGGCGTCGCTGCAGACGCGCTCCTTCATCTCCGCCGCCTCCTTCCAGGAGACGACGCGCGTGCTGACCGAAGCCTCGGTCAACGGCAAGACCGACACGCTCGAGGGGCTCAAGGAGAACGTCATCGTCGGCCGGCTGATCCCGGCCGGCACCGGCGCCGCCATGGCCAAGCTGCGCTCGGTGGCGCTGCGCCGCGACGATCTCATCGTCGCCCAGAAGGGCGAGGCGGCGCCGGCCCCGGCGCTGCTCCCCGCCGCGACGGCCGAGGAGCCCGTCCCGCAGGACGAGGTTCCGACGGCGCAGGATTGACGCGCGCCGGCGCAAGACGACGATCTGGAGCATGGCCGCCTCGCGGCCATGCTCTTTTTTTGCCCGTTTCGCGACAGTTTGAACCGGCCGGATCGCGCTCGCGCGCAGGTTCGCGGCCTTAGCCGTTTTCTCGGGCGCGCCGGCGTGGCATGCTCGCCGGCGCGCAAGTTCAGAGCCCAACTCATGAAACCACAAGATTTCGGCCCCAGGCTCGCCGGCCTCGCCCTGCTCGCCGCCGGTCTGGGCGCAGTCGCGGCGGGGCCGGCGGCCGCGCAATGGCGCGGCTATGACGGCTATCAGGCCTATCCCTACTATCCGGGCGCGCCCCTGCCGGCCTATCCGGATGCTCCGCCTCGCCCCGGCGCGCGGCCCTACGGGTCGCAGGCCTATTCGTCCGATCCCTATTACGGCGGCTATTATCCCGACGCCGAGCCGCGCGGCGAGGCCTATGCGCCCTCGGGCGGCGGCGACCGACGCTCGCACGAGCTCAGCGTCGATCCCTATCAGCGCACCGCCGCGGTCGTGCCCAATCCGACGAACGAGCCTCCGGGCACGATCGTCATCGACACGCGCTCGCGCCATCTCTATCTGGTGCAGTCCGGCGGCAAGGCGATCCAGTACGGCATCGGCGTCGGCCGCCAGGGCTTTGAGTGGAAGGGAAACGCGCGCGTCGGACGCAAGGCGGAATGGCCGCGCTGGATTCCGCCGAAGGAGATGATCGCGCGCCGTCCGGACCTGCCGGAGTCGATGGAGGGCGGGCTCGAGAATCCGCTCGGCGCCCGCGCGCTCTATCTCTATCAGGGCAACAGGGACACGCTGTTTCGCATCCATGGCACCAACGAGCCGAACACCATCGGCCAGGCGGTGTCGTCCGGCTGCATCCGCATGATGAACGCCGACGTCATGGACCTCTACGAGCGGGTCGGCGTCGGGACGCGGGTGGTGGTGCTGTAGGTCTGTTTACGCGCCGAAACGAAAAGGGCGAGCCTTGGCTCGCCCTTTTCGTGGACCATGCGCCGCCGCGACGAGCTCAGCGCGGCAAGACGCTCGAGCCCATCAGATATGCGTCGACCGACTGCGCCGCCTGACGGCCCTCGCGGATCGCCCAGACGACCAGCGACTGGCCGCGCCGCATGTCGCCGCAGGCGAACACCTTGTCGAGCGAGGTCTTGTAGCTCGTCACGTCGGCGGCGACGTTGCCGCGCGGGTCGTAGGCGACGCCGAGCCCGTCGAGCAGGCCGTCATGCGTCGGCGAGACGAAGCCCATGGCGAGCAGGACGAGGTCGGCGCGCAGCTCGAAGGCCGAGTCCGGGATCTCCTTCAGTCTGTCGTCGACCTGGGCGCAGACGATCTTCTTGACGACGCCGTCCTCGCCGTGGATCGCCTTGGTGATGACCGAGAACTCGCGCTTCGCGCCTTCCTCCTGAGACGATGAGGTGCGCAGCTTCAGCGGCCAGTTCGGCCAGGTCAGGAGCTTGTTCTCCTTCTCCGGCGGCATGGGCATGATCTCGAGCTGGGTGACCGAAAGGGCGCCTTGGCGGATCGAGGTGCCGATGCAGTCGGAGCCGGTGTCGCCGCCGCCGATGACCACGACATGCTTGGCGCCGGCGAGGATCGGCTCGTTGCTCTGCACCGGCTCGCGGCTGACGCGGCGGTTCTGCTGCGGCAGGAACTCCATGGCGAAATGGACGCCGGCGAGGTCGCGGCCGGGGATCGGCAGGTCGCGCGGCTTCTCGGCGCCGCCGGCGAGCACCACGGCGTCATGGTCCGCGATCAGGCTCGCGACGGGGAGGTCGACGCCGACGTTGACGTTGACGTGGAATTCGACGCCTTCGGCCCGCATCTGGTCGACGCGGCGGTCGATCAGGTGCTTCTCCATCTTGAAGTCGGGGATGCCGTAGCGCAGGAGCCCGCCGGGCTTGGCGTTCTTCTCGTAGACATGCACGTCGTGGCCGACGCGCGCGAGCTGCTGCGCGCAGGCGAGGCCGGCGGGGCCGGAGCCGACGACGGCGATCTTCTTGCCGGTCTTCTTCGCGGCGATCTCGGGCGGCAGCCAGCCGTTCAGCCAGGCGCGGTCGACGATGGCGCATTCGATCGTCTTGATCGTCACCGGCTGGTCGCCGAGGTTCAGCGTGCAGGAGGCCTCGCACGGCGCGGGGCAGACGCGGCCGGTGAACTCCGGGAAGTTGTTGGTCGAGTGGAGGTTGCGCGAGGCCTCCTCCCAGTCGGAATGATAGACGAGGTCGTTCCAGTCGGGGATCTGGTTGTTCACCGGGCAACCGACATGGCAGTAGGGGATGCCGCAGTTCATGCAGCGCGCGGCCTGATCCCTGGTCGCCTCCTCCGACAGCGGGATGACGAATTCGCGGTAATGGCGAATGCGGTCGGAGGCCGGCGCGTAGCGCCGGTCGCGCCGGTCGATCTCCAGGAATCCAGTCACCTTGCCCATAAAAGCCCCTTGACGGCGGTGTGTTGGCGTCGGGCGCCGGACCGCCCGGCGCGCGCTGTCTGTTTCTACGCGGCCGCGCCGGGCTACATGCCGACGGCGGCGAGCGCGCCGCGGCGCTCGAGCTTCATCTCCTCGATGGCGCGACGGTACTCGATCGGCATGACCTTGCGGAACTTGCCGCGGTATTCGCACCACTTGTCGAGGATATGCTTCGCGCGCTTCGATCCCGTGAAGTCCGCGTGACGGGAAATGAGGCGGCGCAGGCGCTCGTCGTCGAAGCGGGTCATGTCGCTCATGATCTCGACGAGGCCGTGCGAATCGAGGTCGCCCGTCTGATGGTAGGCGTCGTTCATCGCCTCCTCCTCGGCCTCGACAGGCTGCAGCTCGACCATGGCCATGTTGCAGCGCTGCGCGAAGCCGCCGTCCTCGTCAAGGACGTAGGCGACGCCGCCCGACATGCCGGCGGCGAAATTGCGTCCCGTCCGGCCGATCACCACGACGACGCCGCCGGTCATGTATTCGCAGCCATGGTCGCCGACGCCCTCGACCACCGCGGTCGCGCCGGAGTTGCGCACGGCGAAGCGCTCGCCGGCGACGCCGGAGAAGTAGCACTCGCCGCTGATCGCGCCGTAGAGCGCCGTGTTGCCGACGATGATCGCCTCCTCGGCCGGAACGCGCGACTCGGGCGCCGGCCTGATGACGATGCGCCCGCCCGACAGCCCCTTGCCGACGTAGTCGTTGCCGGTGCCGCGAAGCTCGAGCGTCACGCCGGCGGCGAGCCAGGCGCCGAAGCTCTGGCCGGCGGTGCCCTTGGCGACGACGCTGATCGTGTCGTCCGGCAGGCCGGCGTGGCCGTAGCGCTTGGCGATCTCGCCCGACAGCATGGCGCCGGTGGTGCGGTCGACGTTGCGGATCGGCGTTTCGATGACGACTTTCTCGCCCCGCTCGAGCGCCGGCGCGGCCTTCTCGATCAGGGTCCGGTCGAGCACCTTGTCGAGGCCGTGGTCCTGCCCGGTGGAGCGGCGGATCGTCTCGCCCGGCGCGGCCTCCGGCTTGTGGAACAGGCGGGTGAAATCGAGGCCGCGCGCCTTCCAGTGGGCGATCGCCTTCTGCTTGTCGAGCATCTGCATCTGCCCGATCATCTCGTCGAAGTTGCGGTAGCCCATCTGCGCCATCAGCTCGCGCACTTCCTCGGCGACGAAGAAGAAGAAGTTGATGACGTGCTCGGGCAGGCCGACGAACTTCTTGCGCAACACCGGATCCTGGGTGGCGACGCCGACCGGGCAGGTGTTGAGATGGCACTTGCGCATCATGATGCAGCCCGCCGCGATCAGCGGCGCGGTGGCGAAGCCGAACTCGTCGGCGCCGAGCAGCGCGCCGACGACGACGTCGCGGCCGGTGCGCAGCCCCCCGTCGACCTGGACGACGATGCGCGTGCGCAGGCGGTTCAGCACGAGGGTCTGCTGCGTCTCGGCGAGGCCGATCTCCCACGGGCTGCCGGCGTGCTTGATCGAGGTGAGCGGCGAAGCGCCCGTGCCGCCCTCGAAGCCGGAGATGGTCACATGGTCGGCGCGCGCCTTCGAGACGCCGGCGGCCACCGTGCCGACGCCGATCTCGGAGACGAGCTTGACCGAGACGAAGGCCGCCGGATTGACGTTCTTGAGGTCGGTGATGAGCTGGGCGAGGTCCTCGATCGAATAGATGTCATGATGCGGCGGCGGCGAGATGAGGCCCACCCCTTGCGTCGAGTGGCGCACCTTGGCGATCACCGCGTCGACCTTGTGGCCGGGCAATTGCCCGCCCTCGCCGGGCTTTGCGCCCTGCGCCATCTTGATCTGGATCATGTCGGCGTTGACGAGATATTCGGTCGTCACGCCGAAGCGGCCGGACGCCACCTGCTTGATCGCCGAGCGCATCGAATCGCCGTTCGGCAGCGGCTTGAAGCGGTCGGCCTCCTCGCCGCCCTCGCCGGTGTTCGATCTGCCGCCGATGCGGTTCATGGCGATCGCGAGCGTCGTGTGCGCCTCGCGCGAGATCGAGCCGAACGACATCGCCCCGGTCGCGAAGCGGCGCACGATCTTGGCCGCGGGCTCGACCTCCTCGAGCGGAACGGGCGCGCGGCCGTCCTCCTCCGCGCTCTTGACGCGGAACAGCGAGCGGATGGTCAGCGGATTGGCCGTCTCCTCGTTGAGGAGCTTGGCGTAGGCCTTGTAGGTCTCGGCGGCGTTGCCGCGCACCGCGTGCTGGAGCAGCGACACCGACTGCGGCGTCCAGGAATGGGTCTCGCCGCGGATGCGGAAGGCGTATTCGCCGCCGACGCTGAGCGCGTTGCGGTAGACCGGCGAGTCGCCGAAGGCGTCCTCGTGCCGGCGCACCGTCTCCTTCGCGATTTCGGGCAGGCCGACGCCGCCGATATGCGTCGCGGTGCCGGTGAAATATTTGGCGACGAATGCGTCGGAAAGGCCGACCGCGTCGAAGATCTGCGCGCCGCAATAGGACTGGTAGGTCGAGATGCCCATCTTGGACATGACCTTGAGCAGGCCCTTGCCGACCGATTTGACGAAGCGCTTGCACGCCTCGTAACCGTCGATCTCCTCGGGGAAATCGTCGGCCATGGCGGCGAGCGTCTCGAAGGCGAGATAGGGGTTGACCGCCTCCGCGCCGTAGCCCGCGAGCAGCGCGAAGTGATGCACTTCGCGCGCCTCGCCGGTCTCGACGACGAGGCCGACCGAAGTGCGCAGGCCCTTGCGGATCAGATGGTGATGCACCGCAGCCGTGGCGAGCAGCGCCGGGATCGGGATGCGGTCGGGGCCGACGAGCCGATCGGACAAGATGATGATGTTGAAGCCGCTCTTGACCGCCCGGTCGGCGCGGCCGCACAGGCGCTCGAGCGCCTCCTCGAGGCCGTCGGCGCCGAGCTCGGCCTTATAGGTGATGTCGAGCGTCTTGGTGTCGAAGCTCTCCTCGAAATGGCCGATCGAACGGATCTTCTCGAGGTCGCTGTTGCTCAGGATCGGCTGGCGCACCTCGAGCCGCTTGCGCTTGGCGGCGCCGTCATGATCGAGGATGTTCGGCCGCGGCCCGATGAACGACACGAGGCTCATCACGAGCTCCTCGCGGATCGGGTCGATCGGCGGGTTCGTCACCTGCGCGAAATTCTGCTTGAAATAGGTGTAGAGCGGCTTTGCGGCCGACGACAGCGCCGAGATCGGCGTGTCCGTGCCCATCGAGCCGACCGCCTCCTGGCCGGTGACGGCCATCGGCTCCATCAGGAGCGTGAGATCCTCCTGCGTGTAGCCGAAGGCCTGCTGGCGGTCGAGCAGCGCGACGTCGGTGCGGGTCGAGCGCGGCTCGACATGGGCGAGGTCCTCGAGGACGATCTGCGTGTTCTCGAGCCATTGCGCGTAAGGATGGGCGGCGGAGAGCGAGGTCTTGATCTCGTCGTCGGAGACGATGCGCCCCTGCTCGAGGTCGACGAGCAGCATCTTGCCGGGCTGCAGACGCCATTTGGCGACGATCTTCTCCTCGGGGATCGGCAGCACGCCGGCCTCGGAGGCGAGAACGACGAGCCCGTCGTCGGTCACGAGATAGCGCGCCGGCCGCAAGCCGTTGCGGTCGAGCGTCGCGCCGATCTGGCGTCCATCGGTGAAGCAGACGGCGGCCGGGCCGTCCCACGGCTCCATCATCGAGGCGTGATATTCGTAGAAGGCGCGCCGCTTCTCGTCCATGAGCGGATTGCCCGCCCACGCCTCGGGGATCAGCATCATCATCGCATGGGCAAGCGAATAACCGCCCTGCGCCAGAAATTCGAGGGCGTTGTCGAAGCAGGCGGTGTCGGACTGGCCCTCGTAGGAGATCGGCCAGAGCTTCGAGATGTCGTCGCCGAACAGATCGGAGGCGACGGAGGCCTGGCGCGCGGCCATCCAGTTGACGTTGCCGCGCAGCGTGTTGATCTCGCCGTTATGGGCGACGAGCCGATAGGGGTGCGTCAGCTGCCAGGTCGGGAAGGTGTTGGTCGAGAAGCGCTGGTGCACGAGGACGAGCGCCGAGGCGAAGTCATTCTCCTGCAGGTCCTTGTAATAGGGGGCGAGGCCGCCGGCGAGCAGCAGCCCCTTGTAGACCAGCGTGCGCGAGGACAGCGAGACGGGATAGAAGCCCTCGACGCGCGGATCGCTCGCGGCGAGCGCGTGAACCTTGTTCGAGATCACCTTGCGCAGCACGAAAAGGCGGCGTTCGAACTCGTTCTGGTCGGCGCAGCCCTCGCCGCGCTTGATGAAGATCTGGCGATGGCGCGGCTCGCTCGGGCGCACGCTCTCGCCAAGGCCCGAATTGTCGACCGGCGTGTCGCGCCAGCCGAGCAGGATCTGGCCTTCTTCGGCGACGACCTTCTCGATGACGTCCTCGACGATCCTGCGCCCTTCCGGGTCGCGCGGCAGGAACAGCGCGCCGACGGCGTAGTCGCCAGGCGCCGGCAGCGCGAAGCCGAGCGGGCGCGCGGCGAAGAAATCGTGCGGGATCTGCACCAGCATGCCGCAGCCGTCGCCGGCCTTGGGATCGGCGCCGACGGCGCCGCGATGGTCGATGTTGAGAAGGATCTGCAGACCCATCTCGACGATCTCGTGCGACTTCTTGTTGTGCATGTTCACGACGAAGCCGACGCCGCAGGCGTCGTGCTCGCGCGTCGGGGAGTAGAGCCCCTGCGGCGGCGGAAGCGCCGGATCCCTGACGGCGCGTCGCGACGAATCGATGTGGGAGAGGGCGGGGCTGGAGGCGGCCGGCGCGGCGGCGGGATCGGTCATCGTCTAAACCCTCTCGTTACAGGAGCGCGGGCGCGGCCGGCGGCGCCCGCCGAGCCTCGCCTCAACCCTCGCGCCGCCCTGGCGCGGACGGGTCCGCGCCGTTCGCAGGCGGGCGCCGGCGGCGCCGACGCCTGGTCTTGGGCGCGTCCGCGTCGGAAGTCCGGGAGCCAAAATCCGGGGAAGGAAGACGAACCTCGGACCAGCCGCGCAAGCGCGGCGCAGATCATCGCGACGCGCCCACGGTCTGGGCGTCGCCGGAAACGTCAGTATCGCTGTCCTATCCAAACGCGGAAATTAAGCTATTTGAAGCTGGCTAACAAGAGCCGTTCCAAAGAGCGGCGCCTGCGTTTTGAAAGATTTGCGCCGCTTTCGCTCCTCCTGCGAATTGGCCGCGCGCCAGACGCGCGGCGCGGCGGCGGGAGCGACGCGGCGTCGGACGTTTTTGACGCGTAAACGCGAGGCAAGCAAATTACGCGCCGTCGCCGCGCGACCGAAGAGCGCGCCGCACAGGCGGCCACAAAAAAGGCGCCTCTCGCGAGGCGCCTCGTTCCGTCCCCGCAGGGCCGGGTCAGGCGGCCTTCTGCGCGGGAACCTCCCGCGGCCCGGCGCCCGCGCCGCCGATCGGGATCTGGCGGGGCTTGCGCGCCTCGGGAATCTCGCGCACGAGGTCGATGTGCAGGAGGCCGTTCTCAAGGCTTGCGCTCGTCACATGCACATGCTCGGCGAGCTGGAAGCGGCGCTCGAAGGAGCGCGAGGCGATGCCGCGATAGAGCACCTCCGGCTTGGGCTCCTGCTCCTCGACCTTGGCGCCGCGCGCGCCGCGCACGCTCAGCGTGTTCTCGCGGGTTTCGACGGAGAGGTCCTGCTCGGCGAAGCCGGCGACGGCGATCGAGATGCGGTAGGAGTCCTCGCCGGTCCGCTCGATGTCGTAGGGCGGATAGCTCGGCGCGGAATCGTAGCCCGGCGCCTGGTCGAGCATGTTGAACAGCCGGTCGAAGCCGACGGTGGAGCGATAGAGAGGGGAGAGATCGTACTGACGCATTTGCATCCTCCAAAGCTGAAGCGACACTTTTGATGAAGCGGCTCGCGCGCCCGATCCTCGCTGGGACCCTTCGCCGCGCTGGCCTGCCTCGCGCGTCCGTCATGCGGCCCGCGCAAAAATGATGTAGGCGATAAGGACGGCCCTGCAAGACGGCCGCCAGGCTCCGGCCGGCGAAATTTTCAATTCGCGGCCATGCTCGGGGAGGGTGGCGATCAGCGTCGAACGATTCGAGGATCCGGGCCTTTGCCCGCCCGGCGCCCGCTTCGGGCGCATCCGCGCCGGCGAGGGGGCGGTGCTGCGCGTCGCCGTCTGGCGCGCGGAAGGCGACTGCGCCGGGACCGTCGCGGTGCTGCCCGGACGCGCCGAGTTCATCGAGAAATATTACGAGGTGGTCGCCGAGCTGCTGGCGCGCGATTTCGACGTCGCGGTCATGGATTGGCGGGGGCAGGGCGGCTCCAGCCGGCAGGCGGGCAATCCGGCCAAGGGCCACGTCGGCCATTTCTCGGCCTATCGGGCCGACCTCGAGGCGCTGCGCGCGCAGGCGCTCGAGCCTTGCCTGCGCAAGCCATATTATGCGCTCGCCCACTCCATGGGCGGGGCGATCCTGCTCGACGCGGCGCATGACGGCGCCTGCTGGTTCGAGCGCTTCGTCGCCACCGCGCCGATGATCGACCTGTGCCGGCTGCGCTATGCGCGCGGGCTGCGCGAGCTCGCGCGCAGCCTCTGCCTCTCCGGCCTCTCGACCGCCTTCGCGCCCGGCGCCGGCGGCGCGAAGCCCTATCTGAGAAAGCCGTTCGCCGGCAATCTCTTAACCTCGGACCCCGCGCGCTACGCGCGCATGGCGGCATGCGTCGCGCAGACGCCGGAGATCGCGATCGGCGCGCCGACGATCGGCTGGGTCGACGCCGCCTTCCAGCTGATGCGCCGCTTCGAGGACCCGGAATTTTCCGCCCGCATCGCGACTCCGGCGCTGATCGTCGCCGCCGGCGAGGACCGCGTCGTCGACACGCCGGCGATCGAGGCTTTCGCGAGGCGGCTGAAGGCCGGCGGCTTCGTGACGCTGCCGCATGCGCGCCACGAGATCCTGATGGAGCGCGACGCCGTGCGCAGCCAGTTCTGGGCGGCGTTCGACGCCTTCATTCCGGGGCCGGACGCCCCGCGCCCGCGCATGGAAGGCGAGCGGAAGGCGCCTTCAGATTCCGGCTAGAGGACGTTGACCGGCGCGCCGACCTTCACGCGGTCGTAGAGGTCGACGATGTCCTCGTTGAGCAGGCGGATGCAGCCCGACGACACGGCCTGGCCGATGGTGTCGGGCTCGTTCGTGCCATGGATGCGGAACATCGTGTCGCCGCGCTTGCCGTAAAGATACATCGCCCGCGCGCCGAGCGGATTGGCGACGCCGCCGGCCATATATTTCGGCAGGTCGGGACGGCGCTTGAGCATCTCGGCCGGCGGCGTCCAGCCGGGCCATTGCGCCCTGCGCCCGACATAGGCCTTGCCCTGCCAGGCGAAGCCTTCGCGGCCGACGCCGACGTCGTAGCGCATCGCCTGGCCGCCCTCGAGCGAGAGGTAGAGATAGCGGTTCTTGGTGTCGACGGTGATCGTGCCGGGCTTCTCCTCGGTCGGGTCGGGCACGAGGGCGCGGGTCGGGCGGGCGGCGCGGCCGAGCGCGGCGTCGTCGATGGAGAGGCTCGCCGTCTGCTGGCCGGCCGTCGAACGGCCTTCCGCGAGATCGGACGGGCTGTCGAACGCGAGGGCGGCCGGCGCCGCGGCGAGCGCGAAAACGGATGCTGCGAACGCGCATTTCAGGAACGACATGATCAAAATCCCCGCTCGGATCGTCGTGCTCAAGCTGCCTGCCAAGGCAACGCTGGTCCGTGCGATTTGTTCCTGATTAACCTTAAAATTTGGTTGCAGATCATGCGGGGCGTGCTATTCTATTGAATGTAATGTATTGATCTATAGCTCTGGATTAATTGCGTAAATAGATTTAAAATATTTTAATTATATAAAAAATTTGTCGCAATTATCAAATAATAAATTGCTGTTGTGCCAAAATCTACTGCATTTTATATAATTATGGATTTTAAATATTGTTCGTGTGGGGCGGAGAGATAGAATGGGTCGTATTAAAATAATGATTTTTGTAATGGCTTGTGGAATTTTATTATATTTTACACAAGCTCGGGCGGCTATGAACGTTACCCGTTCAAATTTGTGGTTTAAAGTAAGCGGATATTCTGGTTCTTTAGGATTTAGTGTCTATTCAAATGGAAATATTTTCATATCTAACGCTCAATTATCGAATAAGGATTTATCGTTGCCACCGAACGGTGCTGCTTCAGATTATATTTGGAAATTATATAATGGCGCTGCCCATAAAAGTACCGATCAGCTTGGGTCGATACTGTTGCATGCTGGAAATGCAGAGATAAATCATCAGGTAGATGAGCAAAATTCTATTTTATTGCAGGAGCTCGTGCAAGATATTGCGGCAATAGCCGGAAAGTCTGAAAGTCACACAACTGCGCTCAGAAGTTCGGTGGTTATTGGGACAAACGTATTTACATTTTTAATTTACCCAAAATCGCCAGCGTATTCAGTGACATTTCAGTTTTTTGTTCGTGATGATAATGGAATCGCAGAAACAATTCGTGAGATATACTTCGATAATACGACAGGATCGCAAACTCCAAACGGGCAGCCCATTCCCATTAATATATCTGTTGTTTCTGAATAACCGACATAAGCGTTATTTTTTACTGCTGAATATGTGTCCAATGCATCAATCAGCGTCTTATATGTCTGTTGAGGAGACGTGGCGCGATAACCCCTATAACCCACTTTAGCGCGGCCAGGAAAAATCGTCGGCGCGTCCGGGCTCCGGCGCGCCCTGCAGCGGGTTGCGCCGGGCGAGGGCGGGCGAGCGCGAGGCGAGCTCGCCGCCGGGCGCGCGGGCGGGGCCGGTCAGCGGCAGCACGGGTCCGGCGATCGGCTTCTCGACCGGAGCGGCGGGCGTCTCGTCCCCCGGCGCCCTGGCCTCCGCCGGCGCCGGCACGCCGGGGCTCTCCGGGCTCCTGAGGCGCGCGAGCTCGTCGAGGCGGCGGCGGATGTCCGGCTCGACGAAATGGGCGAGCTTTCGCGCGCCGGCCTTCGTGAAATGCACGCCGTCGGTCGCGCGCAGCTTGACGATCTCGCCGTTGACGTCGGGCCCGCTCGCGCTGAACGCGCCGCCCTCGGTGGCGAAGGCCTCCCACACGTCGATGAATTTCGCGCCCGCGGCGCCCGCGTGGGCGCGGTAGAGGTCGTTGAAGGCGGAGGCGTCGGCGGAAAGCCGCTCGTTCTTCATGACGGGCAGCCCGACCCACAGCAGCGGGATGTCGTGGTCCCGGAAAGCCGCGGCGATCCGCTCGACGCGCGCGGCGTAGGCCGCCTCCCATTGCGGCGTGCGCGGCTCGAAGGCGCCGCCCGCGCCGTCGCGCAGCGTCTGGCTGTCGTTGCCGCCGATCATGACGACGGCGACGTCGATCTTCTCGCCGCTGGCCAGCAGCTCGTCGACAGCCTTCGGCCAGTCGTAGTAGTCGTCGCGCACGAGGCCGGTGTTCTCCTTGGCCTTGCGGCGGATCGCGACGTCGGGGCGGTCGGCGAAAGCCTCCGCCAGCCCTTGCCCGAGCATCTGGCCGAGGCTGTCGCCGAGCACGGCGACGAAATAGGCGGGCTCGACCGGCGGCTGCGCAGGCTTCGCGCTCTGGGCGGCGCGGGCGGCCTCGGGCTTCGCCGCGCGCTTCGGCTTGGCCGCCGAGCCGCCTGGGCGCCTGATCTCGGGCGCGCGCTTGGCCGCTGGCGCCTCGTGCGGCTTGAACAGATCGCTGATCCAGTTGAACGGATTGAAGTCCTGCGCCCGCGCCGGCGCGAGGAGAAGAAAAGGCAGGGCGAGCAGGACCGCCAGGGCGGCCGCGATGGACGCCGCGCGCTTCGGATCGGGGCGCCGGACTCGTTTCATGCTTCGATCATAGCGCGCCGGCGCGCGGCGCGCATCGCGCTCACGCCGCCTTGTCTTACGCCGCCTTGTTTTGCGCCGCGATCGCCGCCCTCGCCGCGGCGGCGGCCGAGGCGGCGTCGTCCCTGAAGCGGACGTGGCGCACCCCGTGCGTCGACATGATCAGCGCGCGCCGCACCTCGCGATGCGCGCCGCTGACATAGACGAGCGCGCCGTTGCGATGCGCCTTGGCGGCGAAATTGCCGATCGCGGCGGCGGCGGTCGAGTCGAGCTCAAGCAGCCCGGACAGGTCGAGGATGAAGGCCCTCGGCTTCTGCGCGATCTCGTCGAGCGCCGCGGCGACTCCGGCCGCGGCGCCGAAGAAGAACGCTCCCGAAATCTTCAGCGCGACGATGTCGCCGTCGTTCGTCACGGAAGGGTCGAAGCCGATGTCCGCGTCCTCCGCCTCGAGGCCGTCGAGCGTCCGGACCTCCAGCGTGCGCGACATGCGCCGCATGAAGGCGAGGGAGGCGACGCTGAAGCCGACGAGGATGCCGGTCACGAGGTCGCGGAAGATGGTCAAGAGGAAGGTGGACAGCACGGTCGCCGCGTCGGCGCGCGAGGCGCGCATGAGGCTCGCGAAGGCGTGCGTCTCGGCCATGTTCCAGGCGACGACGGCGAGCACGGCGGCGAGGGCGGCGAGCGGGATGTAGGAGGCGAGCGGCGCCGCGAGCAGCATGAACAGGAGAAGGAACAGGGAGTGCAGCATCCCCGCGACGGGGCTTCGCGCGCCCGAGCGCACGTTGGTCGCGGTGCGCGCGATCGTCCCGGTGACGCAGATTCCGCCGAACAGGGCGGAGGCGACGTTGGCCGCGCCCTGCGCCACGAGCTCGCAATTGGAGCGATGGCGACGGCCCGACATCGAATCGGCGACGACGGCCGACAACAGGCTCTCGATGCTGCCGAGCAGCGCGAAGGAGGCCGCCGCCGGCAGGACGTCGAGGATCTTGGCGAGGCTCAGCGGCGGCAGGGCGGGCGCCGGGAGGCTGCGCGGGACGCCGCCGAAATGCGAGCCGATGGTCTCGACCGGCAGGGAGAGCGCCGCGGCGGCGGCCGAGGCGAGGACCACCGCGATCAGCATTCCCGGCCACTTCGGCCGAAAGCGGCGCAGGGCGAGGATGACCCCGACGGCGCCGAGCGAGACGGCGACCGCCGCCGGCGTCGCGCTCGGCAGGGCGGGCCCGAGCGTCCCGAGCTTTTCGAGCAGCGGGCCCGGCTCGGGGCGGGAAAGGTGAAGCCCGAGCAGATCCTTGATCTGGCTCGCGAAGATGATCGCGCCTATGCCGGCGCTGAAGCCGACGGTCACGGGATAGGGGATGAACTTGACGAAGGCGCCGAGCCGCAGCGCGCCGATCGCGGCCAGCATGAGCCCGCTGAGGAAGGTCGCGAGCAAAAGCCCTTCGACGCCGTGCGCCGCGACGGTCGCGGCGACGAGCACGATGAAGGCGCCGGCCGGGCCGCCGATCTGGTAGCGGCTGCCGCCGAGCGCCGAGACGAGGAAGCCGCCGACGATCGCCGTGTAGAGGCCGCGGTCGGGCGTGACGCCGGAGGCGATGGCGATGGCCATCGACAGCGGCAGGGCGACGATGGCGACGGTCAGGCCGGAGACCGCGTCGGCGCGCAGGTCGGCGAGCCCGTAGCCTTCGCGCAGGACGGTCACGAACTTGGGGGTGAAGGCGGAGTCCGCCGGCCGGCGCGCGGCGAGCGCGTCGCTCATCAGCCGGGCTCCTCGTTTCTCTTGTCTTCCCGCTCGCGCGCGCTTTCCCGGAGCCGCACGCCGCGCCCGCCCGACAGGCTCTGGTCATCGTCGCCGATGAGCTCGACGCCGGCGCGCCGCAGCGCCTCGACGACGCGGGTCAGCGTGTCGACGACGCCGCGCACATTGCCGTCGCTCGCCTCCATCCGCTGGATGGTCGGCAGCGAAAGCCCGCTCATCTCGGCGAGCCGCCTCTGGTCTATGCCGAGCAGGGCGCGCGCGGCCCGCATCTGCGCTGACGTCATCATGGCGCATGTCTGATATGCTAGAATTATGATTTTTCCAATAAGAGTTGATGCTTGAAACGTTATTATTGACGTTTGAGGGCGCAAGGACGGCGCTCCGCCGCCCGCGCCGCAACCAAAGAGGCGGACGCGCCGTTTAGGCCGCGGCGGCGCGCCGACGCCGAGGGAGGCGGACGATGCTGCGTCGTGAAGACGAAAAGGCGACCGACGCGGCGGCCGGCCGGCGCGCCGGCGCGCGCCCCGGCGTTGCGACGGCGCTCGCGGTGACGGCGGTTCTCGTCGTCGCCGCGCTGCGCGGCTCCGGCGGCGAGGAGCGCCGGGAGGCGCAATCGGCGCTGCAGCGCAAGGCGCCGGAGGCGCCGCTTCCGGCCGGCTTTCCGCCGCCGCAGCCGGCCTCCCATCCGGCGCAGATCCCGGCGGCCGGGTGGAAAAGCATCCTGTGGCGCACCTTCGACGGCTTCAGCCGCGACCGCATTCTGCTCGTCTCGGCCGGGGTGACGTTCTATCTGCTGCTCGCCATCTTTCCGGCGATCTCGGCGCTCGTCGCGCTCTATGGCTTCTTCGCCGACCGCGCGACGCTGACGCAGCAGACCGCGCTGCTGCAGGGCGTGCTGCCCGAGGGCGGAGTCGAGCTGCTGCGCGACGAGACGGCGCGCATCGCCGCGAGCGGACAGAGCGCGCTCAGCGTGGCGTTCCTCGTCGGCCTCGCCGTCTCCATCTGGAGCGCCAACGCCGGCATGAAGGGTCTCTTCGAGGCGATGAACGTCGTCTACGAGGAGGAGGAGAAGCGCAGCTTCCTGCGGCTGAACCTGCAGTCGCTCGGCTTCACTTTCGCGGCGCTTCTCTTCGCGCTCTTCGCGCTTGGCGCCATCATCGTCGCGCCGCTCGTGCTGAATTACTTCGGACTGCAGACCATCGGCGCGGCGCTCGTCGCCGCGGCGCGCTGGCCGCTGCTCTATTTCGGCCTCGTGCTGGCGCTCGCCGTGCTCTACCGCTACGGGCCGAGCCGCGACCCGACGGCGCGCTGGCGCTGGATCACCTGGGGCAGCTCCAGCGCCTCGGCGCTCTGGCTCGTCGTGTCGATCCTCTTCTCCTGGTACGTCGCCCATTTCGGCAGCTACAACGCGACCTATGGCTCGCTCGGCGCCGTGATCGGCTTCATGACCTGGATCTGGCTCTCCATCACGGTCGTGCTGCTCGGCGGCGAGCTCAACTCCCAGATCGAGCGGCAGGCCGGGCGAAAGGCGACGCCGGACTGACGCGCCCGGCGTCGCCGCGCCGAAGCTCGAAATCGCTTGAACTGCGCCGTCGACGGACGCAATCTCGACTTGGGCGACGCATGAGACGTCGCCGCAGGCGCGGAAAGGTCAGTCCATGTCCGGGGCCATCATCAGTTTCCTTATTCAGGTCATCGCCGGCGGCGCAGGCGGCAACCTGCTTTCGAAATTCAAGGATTTCGGCCTCGGCCCGACGGGCAGCACGATCAGCGGCGCGATCGGCGGCGGCCTTGGAGGACAGATTCTCTCGGCGCTCATTCCGGCGCTGTCCGGCGCCGGCGGCGTCGACATCGGCGTGTTGCTGGGACAGGCGGTCGGCGGCGGCGTCACCGGCGCGATCGTCACCGCGCTCGTCGGGATCGTCAGGACGAATTTCTTCAAGACGTGACTTGAGGCGCCGTCGAACGTAAAGATCGGCCGTGAGCTCCGCCCTTCAATCGTTCCGTTCAGGCGACGTCCCGCTCGAAATCGGGCTGGCGGCGCTCGGCGGTTCGTCGAGCGCGGCGCCGCATCCTGAGGAGATGAAGGCGGGCGTCGAGCTTCGGATCGGCCGCGGCTTCGCCATGAGCGCCTCGGCGCGGACGACGCCGGCGGGCCTCATCTGCGCGGCGATCGCCGTTTCGGCCATTCTCCTTTCCGCCTCCGCCCTCCTGCGCGCCGCCCCGAGGCGCGGCTCGACCTAGCTGTTCAGTCCCTGCGTTTGACGCGCCGCGCCGAATCCGAACCTTCGCCGGCGCTCGGCTCAACCTTTCGGCGCGACGCGAGTTGACGGCCTCAGGCGCGCGCCGATCCGCTCCATGGCTCCCTGACGCGACGACATGAAGAACCACCAACGCGCGACCGGGCGCGCCGCGGCTCACGCAGCGCGCCGTGGCGTCGGCCGCTCCGCCGGCGAGGGCGGGCGACATTGACCAACGCCTCGGCGGCGATATGGGCGATCGCCGCCGCTTCCGCGGCGGGCGTCGTCGTGCGTCCCTTTCGCTCGCCCGAATGGGCGTGGGCCGTCGGCGCGGCGGCGCTGCTTCTCGCAAGCGGCCTCGTCTCGCCGGGCGACGCCGCCGCCGCCGTGGCCAAGGGCGCGGACGTCTACCTGTTCCTGGCCGGCATGATGCTGCTGAGCGAAGCCGCGCGCGCGGAAGGCGTGTTCGACTGGATCGCCGCCGCCGCGGTCCGGCGCGCCGGCGGATCGGGGCCGCGCCTCTTTCTCCTCGTCTATCTGACGGGCGTCGCAGTCACGACCTTTCTTTCGAACGACGCGACCGCGGTGGTGCTGACGCCCGCCGTCTTCGCCGCCGCGCGGAAGGCGAAAGCCGATCCCGAGCCGTTGCTGCTCGCCTGCGCCCTCGTCGCCAACGCCGCGAGCTTCGTCCTGCCGATCTCCAATCCGGCCAATCTCGTCCTTTACGGCGGCCACATGCCCGCACTTTGGCCCTGGCTCGGCGCGTTTCTGCTCCCGTCAGTCGCCTCGATCCTCGTGACCTTCGCGGTTCTGAGGATCGTCGAGCGCCGGCGCGTTTCGGCGCCTTGCGCGCCGAGCGAGGCCGGCGGCCCGCTGTCGGCGGGAGGCGTCGCCGCGCTCGGCGGCGTCCTCGCCGCGGCGACCCTGCTCCTCGTCATGTCGGCGCTCGACCGGCCGCTCGGCCCGCCGACGGCGCTCGCCGGCGCCGGCGCGGCGCTCCTCGCATCGCTCCTCGCGCGGCGCTCGCCGCTCGCGCTGGCGCGCGAAATCTCCTGGGGCGTGCTGCCGCTCGTCGCCGGGCTGTTCGTCGTCGTCGAGGCGCTCGAGCGCACCGGCGTCATCGGCGCCCTCGCCGCGGCGCTGCGCGCGGCCTCGCTCGAAAATCCGGCGTCCGCGTCGGCCTGGGCCGGCGCGATCGTCGCCGTCGCCTGCAACCTCATGAACAACCTACCCGTCGGGCTGGTCTCGGCTTCCGCGATCGGGCAGGCGCATCCGCCGCAACTCGTCGTCGACGGGCTCCTGATCGGCGTCGACCTCGGACCCAACCTGTCCGTCGCCGGCTCGCTCGCCACCATCCTGTGGCTCCAGGCGATCCGGCGCGAAGGAGAGGACATGAGCTTCTGGCGTTTTCTCAAGATCGGCCTCGTCGCGGCTCCGACGGCGCTCGCGGCGGCGCTCGCCGCGCGGCTTTTGATCGGCTGAAACGATCCTCGCATGAACGCGGTCCGGGCCCATCCCTCGGCGTGACGCTCATCGCGAGATTCGAGGCGCGCCGCCCGCCGTCGCGGCCGCAAAATTCAGCCGCGGCCGTTTCTGAGTCCGAGATAGGTCAGCGGCGGGCTGCCGAAAGCGCGCTTGAACATGATCGTGAAGGCGGCGGGATTCTCATAGCCGAGGTCGATCGCCACCGAGGTCACCGGCTCGCCGGCCGCCAGCCGCGGCAGCGCGCACAAAAGGCAGGCCTGCTGCCGCCACGCCTGGAAGCTGAGGCCGGTTTCGCGCCGGAAGAGACGGGTGAAGGCGCGGCGGCTCATCCCGAGCTCGCCGCTCCAGTCGTCGATCGTCTCATGGACCCGAGGGCGCAGGACGAACCGCCTGCAGCGCTTCGCAAGGGGCCCATGCGCAGGATGGCGCAAGGACAGCGTCAGCGCCGGGAGCCGCGGCATTTCGTGCTGGATCAGCTCCATCAACGCCCCGTCCCGCCCGGTCAGCTCATATTCGAGCGGAAGGTCGAGCGCCTCCGTCATGAGGCTGCGCATGAAGGCTGAGACGCCGACCACCTGACAGGCGGCCGGCATGCCCGGGACGGAGCCGGGTTCGACATAGAGGCTTTGCATGCCGACCGCGCCCACCACGCGCACATGGTGCTCGGTGGCGGGCGGGATCCACATTCCGCGTTGCGGCGGCATCACCCATGCGCCCGTCGGGTTCGCCACCACGACGAGCCCCGACGCGCCGGAAATCAGCTGGCCGCGCCGATGCCGATGCGGCGCGACGACATGCCCGTCGGGGTAGTTTTTGCCGATCGCGACGATCGGGCGGGCGACATGATCCACGTCGTCGATATGGATGTCCCGCGCCATTGGCCCGCTCTCGTAATAATAAGGCCCGACTACGGTGGCGGGACGAAACGCCGTCCTCTAGCCTGGCGCGACGTCGAAAGCAACATTTCCGCTCCGCCCGCCGCCGGCGACCGTCAAGGAACAGGATGTGTCCACCCAGGCCCTTCATCTCGCCCAGAGCAAAGCGAAGACGGTCTTCCCCGTCTTGTGGGCCACGAGCTTCTGTCATCTGCTCAACGACATGCTGCAGGCTCTGCTGCCCGCCGCCTATCCGATCCTGCAACAGGGATTTGACCTGAGCTTCGCGCAGGTCGGATTTTTGACGTTCGTCTACCAGCTGACGGGCTCGCTGCTGCAGCCCTTCATCGGCCACTACACCGACCGTCGGCCGGCGCCGTACTCGCTGCCGTTCGGCATGGCCGCTTCGATGGCGGGGCTGACGACGCTCGCCTTCGCGCCGAGTTACGGAACGCTGCTCTCCGGCGCGGTCATGCTGGGGCTCGGCTCGTCGATCTTCCATCCGGAGGCCTCGCGCATCGCCCGTCTCGCCTCCGGCGGCGCGCACGGCCTGGCGCAGTCGCTGTTTCAGGTCGGCGGCAATTTCGGCACCGCTCTCGGGCCTCTGGCGGCCGCGTTCTTCGTGCTTCCGCGCGGGCGCAGCGGCCTCGCGTGGCTCTCGCTCGCCGGGCTCGCCGGCATCGTCGTCATGACCGCGCTCGGCCGCTGGTACGAAGTCAACGGACACGCCAGGCGGCCGGCGGGCGGGCGCCGCATCGCCCCGACCCTGACCTCCGGGCAGGTGCGCAAGGCGATGGCGGTCCTGATCGCGCTGCTCTTCTCGAAATATATCTACCTTGCGAGCTTCACGAGCTATTACGTCTTCTATCTGATGGACCAGTTCGGACTTTCGACCAGGGACGCGCAGATTTATCAGTTCGCGTTCTTCGCCGCCGTCGCGGCGGGCGCCGTCGCGGGCGGGCCGATCGGCGACAGGGTCGGCCGCAAGCCGGTGATCTGGGTTTCGATCCTGGGCGTGCTGCCGTTCGCCCTGCTTCTGCCGCACGTCGGACCGGCCGCGACGGGCGTTCTGAGCGTCGTGATCGGTTTCGTCATCGCCTCGGCCTTTCCCGCGATCGTCGTCTACGGGCAGGAGTTGATGCCGGGCCGCGTCGGCATGGTGTCGGGGCTGTTCTTCGGATTCATCTTCGGCGTCGGCGGCGTCGGCGCGGCCATGCTCGGGGCGCTGGCGGACTGGCGGGGAATCCGGTTCGTGTTCCTGCTCTGCTCGTTCCTTCCCGCGCTCGGCGTGCTGACGATGTTTCTGCCGGACCTGCGCGAACGCAGGGCTGCTTGAGGGCGGACGTCCCGATCCGTTTCCCACTCGGCGCGCCTTGGTCGTCACGCGCGCAAGCCCTCCATCGCGCTACTTCGCCGCTTTGCCCGGCGGACAGATGTCGTAGCTCCTGCTCATCACCTTGCCATACGCCGCGGTTTCAAAAGCGTATGGCTCCTTCTCGCTCCATACGTCTTTGTCGTCTATCAACCTGCACCAGTGAACGCATTCGTGCAGGAGCGTCGCTTCGGCCATCAGCCGGCCATCGGCGGTTCCGGCGTTCTGGGCGATGTCCGGCGCCACGTAAATCTCGTTCGCGGCGGCGGAAGGCGCCGTGAACCCGGCCTTCATCCTGAACTTCTGGAGATATGAGCCGTCGGGCTGCTTTTCTGGAGGCCCATCCTCCTCGCACCTGAAGAAGTCGGGATCGATCCTGACCGTCGGCCCCTGCGGGTACAATATCGCCAGCGCATAGGGATCGCCCGCATAGCGTTCAAGCGCCTCTTTCAGTTTCGGCTTGCTGGCGACCGTGAAAAACATGCGCTGAATAATGACGGCCAGATCGGGAAATTTCTTGCTGTCGTCCGGACGTATGTACATCGCTGCGCACTCGACACGCGGTTGCGGATTGGCTGGTCGCGAGCGTGTCTCAATGAGCCTGACGAAGCGGTGCCGTCGCGCACGGGATCGGGGCGCTCGCTCGTCGGGCCGTCGCCGACGCGCTCAAGCGCCGACGAGATTCGAGAGCGGCGGCGCGGCGGGCGGGCCGCCTCGCCCCGAGCGCGGCGCGAGAGGCGCGCAAGCTCAGGGCGCCCGTGCGGCGCGCCAGCCATATGACGCCGGGGACGATCGCCGCCTCAACCGGGGCTCGTCCGCCCGCCGCCTGAGGCGGCCTGCGCCTGTCCCCTATCGGCCGCGACGGCCTGAATCAGCGACGCCACGACAGAGGGGACGATCCGCGCCTAGTCGCGATGAACGAGGACGGGAATCTTGCAGTGCGTCAGCACTTTCATCGTGACGCTGCCCAGAATCAGCGCCGAGACGCCTTTTCGTCCGTGGGAGGATATGACGATCAGATCGGCGCCCTTCGCCGTGGCCGCGTCGATGATCGCTTGATAGGGGTCGTCGTTTTCAACCCGGAGGGTCTCGGGGGAAACGCCGGCCGCCTTTGCGACAGCCGCGGCGGCGTCGAGGATCTCCGTCGCCGGTTTGACCACGTGCTGATCATAGAACTCCGGGGTGTCCCGGATCACCGGCGTTCTGGCGGGCGGGAAATCCCGGAACGGACGAGTGACGGTGACGATCGTGACTTTTGCGCCGATCGCCTTGGCGAGCTCCACGCCATGGCCGACGGCCTGGCCGGCGAGCGTGGATCCGTCGGTTGGGATCAGGATGTGGGTGTACAAAATTTCCTCCTTGACTCTTGTGATTGTCAGGCTGCGGAGAATGCGTCGAATTTAACTCATAGGAAAGCGCTTTTACATAGAGGCGGCCTATCCCAGGAGCCTGCGCGCGCTCGGCGCTCTCTCTAAGAGAGAAGAGGTCATAGCCGGCGCCTGCGAGAACGAAAAAGCACGCCTTGCGCAGTCAGGCGATCGATCTGGTCAAGCGATCCCGAGTTTCGTCGCAGTGCGACGAAAAGGCGCGGGAACGCCCTGTGAAGCGAGCCGTCCGGATCCGGCGAACGACGCGCGCTGTGGCGAAAAGGTCTCCTCGCGAGAGAATCCGGCGCGGCGGATTGAACTGGCGGCGTCGCTGATCGTAGGCTCGCGCTGAAGCGATCTTCGCTTTCCGGGAAACGGACGTGGCCGCAGCTCGACGCGCGCATGGCTCGCCCCGACGCAAGAGCGTCGCAGCCCTCGCGCTGGCGCTCGTCGCCTGGATCGCGATCCTTCTCGCGCCGCTGCGCGTTTGCGCCGCCGGAGGCGAGGCTGACGCCGCGGCGGCGCTGTCGTCCCTTCTGGGCGATGGCGCGCCGGTCGTCCATTGCTCGTCTCGCGGCCATGACGGCGATCACGCGCCCGACGGCGGCCAGTCCTCGCACGACGATTGCCCCGGCTGCTGCGCCTCGGCGGAGCTGGCGCTCACGCCCGACTGGACGCCGACGACGGCCGCCGCTCCCGCATGGCGGCCGGCGGCCATTCCCGCGCCGGTCGACAGCCTCCATTTCGCCGCACGTCCGCGCGCGCTCGCAGGACGACCGCGCGCGCCGCCGTCCTTGATCTGAACAAGCTCTTCCGGCGTCGCCGAAGCCGGCGCCGGCTCGCCCTCTCAGACCAAGGAATCTCCATGTCCATCAAGGCTCTCGCAGCCCCATGCGGGCTTGCGGCGACGCTCGCCTGCGGCTTGCTCCCGCAGATCGCGCTCGCCCACGTCATCGTCGGAAACCGCTTCTTCCCCGCGACGCTGCTCATCGACGACCCCGGCGTCAACGATGAGCTGTCGCTGCCGACGTTCGCCTATCTCACAGGCCCCGACGGATCGCAGTCCTATGCGTTCTCGTTCGAATGGGACAAGCGCGTCACGCCCGATCTCGGCTTTTCGATCGGCGACGGCTACATCCACCAGAACAATCCGCGCGCCAACGGCTGGGACAATCTCGAAAGCGACGTCAAATACGTCCTTTTCCGCAATCCCGAACACGAATTCATCCTCGCGACTGGGGTCGGCTTCGAATGGGGCGGCACCGGCAATGCGCGCGTCGGCGCCGACCAGTTCACGAGCTGGGGGCCGAGCGTCTATTTCGGCAAGGGCTTCGGCGACCTGCCGGACAGCCTGAACATTCTGAAGCCCTTCGCGGTCACCGGGCAGCTCGGCGCGTCATTCTCGACGCATCCCGTGACCGTCACGACGACATGGGACCGTCACGAGCGCGCCAACGTCACGGACGTCGACTACGATCCGACCTTCTTCAACTGGGGCTTCTCGCTCCAGTACAGCCTGCCCTATCTCAACGCCAACGTCAGCGCGGTGGACAACGAGGTCCTGAAGCGGCTCATTCCGCTCGTCGAGGTCGCCTTCTCGAGCCCTGTCGCCAACATCGGGCCCGTCGACGCCGGAAACAGCCATGTCGCCACGGGCCTCGTCAACCCGGGCGTCATCTATGTCGGGCAGGGCTTCCAGATCGGCGCCGAGGCGCAGATCCCGATCAATTCCGCGAGCGGCAAGCACGTCGGCGCCATCGCGCAGCTTCATCTGTTTCTCGACGACCTGTTCCCTGACGGCGTCCTCGGGAAGCCGTTGTTCGACGGGCCGCAGGCGGCGTTCTAGGAGGGTTGCATGACTTCATCCTTCAGGATCGGCCTTATGGCGGCGGCGTTCGCGCTCGCGTCGCAGTCCGCGCAAGCGCATGCGCTGCTCGAGTCGGCGTCGCCGCCCGTCGGCGGCTCGGTCGCGAATTCGCCGTCGCAGATTCGGCTCACCTTCAGCGAGGACGTCGTGCCGCAGTTCTCCGGCGCGCAGCTCGCGGCCGAGGCCGGAGCGGCGATCCCGCTGGGGCGCCCTTCCGTCGATCCGGCGGACAGGAAGACGCTCGTCGTGCCTATCGGGCGCGAGCTCGCTGCGGGCCGCTACAAGGTGAGCTGGCGCGCGGTCTCCGTCGACACGCACCGGACGGAAGGTTCGTTCTCCTTCACCGTCGGCCGCTGACCACGCTGGACGGAGCGAACGCCGCATGTTCGATTGCCTCGTCGTCGTCCGCTTCGTCCATTTCGTCGCTGTCTTCATCCTGTTCGGAACGGCGCTGTTCTGGCTCTACGCCGTCCCCTCTCCGGAGCGCGGCGCGGCGGCGCTTCCGATCAGCTTCGCCGCGACGCGGCCGCTGCTTCGAGCGGCCGCCCTCGTCGCAGCGGCGTCGGGCCTCCTCTGGCTCGCCGCCATGCTCGCCAACATGACCAGCGAAGGCGCCGGGATCGACGTCTCGGGGTTGGCCGAAGCTGAAAACTGGCGGATATTTTTTCTCGAAACCGGCTTCGGTCCGCCATGGGCGCTGCGGATCGTCCTGTTCGGCGCGGCGCTCGCCGCAGCCTGGGGCGGCAAGACGCCAAGGCTGCGCGCGCTCGCCGCCGCAGGCGCGGCGCTTCTCGTCTCGCAAGCGTTCCTCGGCCACGCGGCGCAAGGGAAGCTCGGCCCGCGCGGCCTCGCCATGCTCGGCGCCTACGCCGCCCACCTTTGCGCCGCCGCGGCCTGGGCCGGCGGCCTGCCGCCTTTGCTCCTCGCCCTGACGGAGCTTTGGCGCTCTCCCCGACGCGGCCGCGGCGGCGAGGCGCTGGCGATCCTTCAGCGCTTTTCGGTCATGGCCGGCGTCGCTGCGCCGCTCGCCGCCGGCGCAGGCGCCGTCAACGCGTGGTTTCGCCTGGGCGACGCGCTCGCGAGCCCCGCCGCCAGCGGTTACGGGCGCGTCCTTCTCGTCAAGATCGTTCTCGTCGCCGCCATGCTGACGCTCGCGGCCTTCAATCGCTTCGCGTGCATGCCACGACTGCGCGAAACGGGCTACGCACGCGCTTTGCGCGTCAGCGTCGCGGCGGAGCTCGCGATCGGCGCGCTCGTTCTCGCCGCGGCCGCAGTTCTTGGCGTGACGCCGCCGCCGAACTGATCGGCCGTCCCGCAGGCCCGCCGCGACCTGACGGCGACCCTTGAGGACATCGACGCGCCGCCGCGGCGCCAGACCGGACGGCGAAAGCGCGCGTCAGAAACGCGCCGAAACAGCCACATCGTCCCGCATTCATCCGCATGCGGGCGAAGTGGGAATAGAGCAGTGAAATCAGCGAGATAAATGGTGCTGCGAGAGAGGATTGAATTTTAGAGTTCTGACCCTATCCCGTTGATTTAACTAGCTTCGTGCCGAGACGGATTTGCTTTGACGGATCACCATTAGGACCACCTCAAGGCCTCCAAAGCAAGCCTTCCCTCCGCGCGCGAGCCAACGCTAACAGGAGCGCTCCCCATGTCACTCGCCATCATCGAAATCGAACGCCACGGCATTTTCGCCTCGACCGCCCGAGGTCGCGCCCTCATGCTCGCCGGGGCCGCCCAGCTCCTCGACGTGATGAACAACCTCCCCGATCCCCGCTCCCCGCCTCGCGGCCCGCTCTGGTTCGCCGTCCGCCGCGATATCCGGGGACGCCTCTACGCGATGCGCCTTGGCCCGCTTGGCGTCATCCTTGAGCCGGCCGCCATTTATCCTGCCCGGCCGCCCCTGAAGCCCGCCGCCCCCGTCCCTGCCCATGAGGCCCTGCAATGACGACAAAGAGGAAACGCAAGCTCCCCGAGCCGGAGGCCCCTCGCCGCTTCATCCGGGAGGCGGACGGAAAGCCGCTCGTCGCCGTGAAGCTCACCAACTCGCCCCTTGAGGCCATCTGTTGGGCGGAGGATTACGACAGGCTCGTCGCCGTCCAGCAAGCCAAGGGCGGCGGCCCGTTCCTCGACTGGCGTCTCAATAGCCGGACCAAGGCGGGAGAGGGGCCGGAGTATGTCCGCAACGTCAGCGAGCGTCGGGGAAACGCATATGTTCAAGTCGCATGGCAGATGCTCGACCTCTGGCCTGAAGCCGGCCGCGAAGTCCGCCACAAGGACGGGAACCGCCTGAACCTCTGTCGCGACAATCTGGAAACCGCCCTGAAGGGATCGGCCGCCCGGCGCGCGGGAATACTGCCGCCCTTGCCGGAACGCCCGCCCGAAGCCGCGAGCTAGACAGGCCATAGCCCCTAGAAGCCGCAGGGAAGCCCAAGGACGGCCTCTGCGGCTTTCTCCGCTCTATCCCAGCCGAAACGCCATGAGGCCAGCCGGCGGCCTTCTACGGGCCTCCTAGAGGCATTGGCAATTACAGAGCGTTCTTACCCCCGGCCGTCTTAAAGGCTCCCATCCCCGCCCTCGCCATTTCACAGCATACTAACCCCGGCCTCCCATCTCGCCCTTCCACCCCTTGCCGGCAATTAGGCGTGCATACTAACCCCGGCCTGTCTTAGCGCCTTCCATCCCGCCCTCGCCATTTGGTAGCGTGCTAACCCCCGGCCTGTCCTTCAGGCCATCCCCATGAGCGAAATCAGTCGGTTAGAATTTCCGTGTGTGCTTACCCCCCCGGTCGTCTTAAAGGCTCTCATCGAGCCTGACGCCAGGGAGGCCATACAGGCGGAGGGGTGGCAGGGGAGAACCTCCACCGCCCCCTTCTCCTTATGGCTGGACAGCGGGCCTTCGCCTTCAAGGAAATCAATGGGTTGGCAATTAGGCGGTATATTAACCCCCGGCCTCTCCCAGAGCACCTTCTTCAAGGCTCCGCGCAATGCTTCAATAGACCGGCCCTATGGCGAGGGGGAGCGGGAGCGGAAACCTCCAAAAGGCCCGCCCGTCGCAAACGTCTCGAAGACCGTTTATTAGGCAATTTTCAGGCAAAATCCCCCCGTGGCCCGGCCTTCAAGGCCCCCCTCCCATTTCAGCCCGCGCGCTCGCGAGGATGGCGTCCTGAAAGCCCGCCACTAGGCCCCGCCCCCTCGACGCCGCAAAGGCAGGGGGAGCGGGAGCGGAGCGGAACCCCATGGCATGACGCCGCCCTTGAAGCTCCCCTTTGAGCCGTCCCATCGAGCAGCCCCAAGGCCCTTGCATCCCCCGTGCAAATCTGCCATACGTTCGTTAGGCAATCATGCACAGCACGGTAGCCCTACCGATCTTCCCCTTGAGGCCTCCCATGAACGCCGCCCGCCCCCGCCGCTTCGTCTCCTACCTCCGCGTTTCCACTGCCAAGCAAGGGCAGTCGGGCCTTGGCCTTGAGGCGCAGCGCGAGGCGTGCCGGGCCTACCTCGCTGGCGTCCCTGGCGCGATCCTTCACGGCGAGCACATCGAAGTCGAGAGCGGCAAGGCCAATGATCGCCCGAAGCTCGCCGCCGCCATCGCCGAAGCCCGCGCCTATGGGGCCATCCTTCTCATCGCCAAGCTGGACAGGCTCAGCCGCGACGCGCATTTCCTCATCGGCCTTGAGCGCTCCGGGGTCGAGTTCCGCGCGTGCGACAACCCGCAAGCCAATCGCCTCACCATCGGCATTCTGGCCCTTGTCGCCGAGCAAGAGCGCGAAGCCATCTCGGCCCGCACCAAGGCCGCCCTCAAGGCCGCCAAGGCACGCGGCGTCAAGCTCGGCAACCCCAACGGCGCGGCGCATCTCAAGGGGCGGGGGAACGCCGAAGCCGCTCAAGCCGTGCACGTCCAAGCCGACGCATTCGCCGCCAAGCTCGCCCCGATCCTCGCCGAGTTCTCCGGCCAGTCCGCAACCGCCACGGCCGCCGCCCTGAATTCCCGTGGCGTCCCCTCGGCGCGGGGAAGGAGTTGGACCGCGCGCTCCGTCCTCAACCTCAAGGCCCGCCTTCCTGCCACCCTTGCGCCTTCTCAATGATGGCCATCATGCCGTCCGCTAGGGATAGGCAGGAGGCCGCTTCCTTGGATTATCCGTCAGCCTCATACCGCGGCAACTTGGCAACCCATTCGACGAGAAGCTCAATCGGCATGTGACCATAAGCCTCGCCTTCCGACCTCGGCGCGTGGCCTTGCAGGTAATCCCTCACGTCGGCCGGCATGTTGAGCCGCCGGGCCTCCGATTTGAAGCGATGACGCCATCCGTGATTTGGCTGGGGCACGTCCGTCACGCCAAGTTCTCGCACCCAAACCGCCAGCCGCTTCGCCCGCGTGGCTGGCATTTCCCGCCCCTCGCCCTCGCCAAAGAACAGCGGCCCCTCCGGCCTCGCCGCGACGAACTTCAAGAAGCCCTGTTCGATCAAATGCGGGTGGAGGGGGACAAGTCGCTCGCCGCCTGTCTTCGTGGAGCCGGCCTCGGGCGTGATCCTAATGGCGTCATAGGTCTGGCCATCCTCACCCTTCTCCCGAAGCACGTCGCATTTCCGAAGCTGGGTTATCTCCGCCACCCGCGCGCCGGAGTATGCCAAGAGCCAAGGCACCCAGCGCCACGTCGAGGCGTTCACGCCGTCCCGCACAAGGTCAACCGCGAGGCTCGCCCTCAGGATCGTCGCCGCTTCGTCAAGGCTAAGGTCGCGCCTCAGCCTCCCCGCCGCCTTGCGCTTGTCGGCCTCCACGTAAACGTCGCGCGCCGGATTGGCGTCAAGCCGCCCCTTCTTGACCGCCCATCCGAACGTCGCACGGACGCCCGCGAGGTAGCCCTCCTTGAGCCTCTTGGCGCTCAGCTTTTGCGTCTCCCGCAATTCGTCGAGCCATTCCTGAACGTCCTTGCGCGTGACCTCGCGGGCGTCCGTGCTGCGGCGCTTGCGCTTGAGCCATTCGACAAACTTGCCGACGATGCTGCGGAACTGCTGGACCGTGCTGGGGGCGAGGGCGCTCGCCTTCGCATAGGCCTCAAAGAGGTTCATGAGCGGGACGCTGGGGCCAGCAAGAGCGGGGAGGCCGGAGGCGGGCGTCGGCGCGGACCTATCGGCTGACGGGGCGGCGGGGACAGGATAAGCCCCAGCGCTGGAAATTCCCGATGCGCCATTCGTCTTCAGCGGCGCTCTTGGAGGCCCCTTGACGGCCGCGAGGTGGTTTCCCTGCGCCCTCGCCAGCATGGCCCTGTAGACGGCCTTATGGGCCGCCCGCAAGGCGTTCCTTAGGCGAACCCGGCTCCGCCCGTCGCACGCCGCCCAGTCGCCCCCGTCCTCCGCCAGAAGCTCCGCCGCCGCCTTGTCTATCAGGGCCTCGACGATCCCTTGCGCGTCCTCCCCCATTCCCGCCGCCGAGAACATCTCCAAGGCGCGCGCGTGGCTCTCCGCTGGCTCGCGATAGCCTTCTTCCTCCCATTCCCGCCGCTCGCTCCATCGCGCCGCAAGGGCCTCGATACGGGCGTCCGACAGGCTGACGGAGTTGGCGATAGCTGGCGATGGTGGAGGCGGAGAAGCGGCGAGCGCCGCCTTCCATTCGGCATCGAGATCAAGCCGAACCTTGGCGGCAGCCGTCTCGGCTTCCTTCGGATCGCGCGTCTTGAGCGAGCGATTGTATTGCTTCGGGCCGCCATAGCCGGGCGCGTCGCGGACGGCCGAAGGCACGGTCCCCTTGATCCAGAAAACGCCGGTCTTCGGATGGCGGTAAGGCACGTGGAAATAGGAGGGCAAAGGACCACCTTGACGGACCACCGCCAAGGCACTTAGGCTAATTAAATCCGCAAGTTGCTGCGGTCAAACAGACTTTAATGGTGCTGCGAGAGAGGATTGAACTCTCGACCTCTCCCTTACCAAGGGAGTGCTCTACCACTGAGCTACCGCAGCGACGCCGGCGGGGACGAACCGCCAGCGGACTGGACCGGCGTATTGGCATAGTCGGCCTGGGGAGGCAAGCGGGGAATGCGCGCGCCGCTCTTCTCTTGTCTGCGCGCCGCGCCGCAACTAAAGCTTGCCCCTGCGCCCGCCGCGGACGCAATGAAGTATTTCCTTAAGGTTTCGGGCCATGATCGAAAAGCCGTCCTCTTCCGGCGACGGCGCGGGCGGGCGGGACGACAGGCGGGCGCGGCTTGCGCAGGCGCTGCGCCAGAACCTCGCGCGGCGCAAGGCGCAAAGCCGCGCCAGGCTGGCGCAGGGCGAGGCGCGAGGGGAAGCGCAAGGGGAGGCTGCGAAAGCGGGCGCGTCGGAAGACGGCCCGAACGGCTTTCTGGCGGACGGCGGCGCGCCATCCGGGAAAACGGGGGATTGATGGATCGCATTCGCATCGTCGGCGGCCGTGAGCTCAACGGCGTCATTCCGATCTCGGGCGCGAAGAACGCGGCGCTGCCGCTGATGATCGCCTCGCTGCTCACGCCCGAGACGCTGACGCTGGAGAACGTCCCCGACCTCGCCGACGTCAACCGCCTGCTGCGCATCCTCGGCAACCATGGCGTCGACCATATGGTCGAAGGCCGCCGCTTCGGCGATTCCCCCGACGCCAGCCGCACCATCCGCCTCTCGGCCCGCGACATCGTCGACACCACCGCGCCTTACGAGCTCGTCTCCAAGATGCGCGCGAGCTTCTGGGTGGTGGCGCCGCTTCTCGCGCGCATGGGCGAGGCCAAGGTCTCGCTGCCCGGCGGCTGCGCCATCGGCACGCGCCCGGTCGACCTGCTCATCATGGCGCTCGAAAAGCTCGGCGCGAAGGTCGAGATCGAGGCCGGCTACGTCCACGCCACGGCGCCGAAAGGCCTGCGCGGCGCCGAGATCGAGTTCCCCAAGGTCACCGTCGGCGGCACCCATACGGCGATGATGGCGGCGGCGACGGCGCAGGGCGCGACGCGCATCCTCAACGCCGCGCGCGAGCCCGAGGTCGTCGATCTCGCCGCCTGCCTCAACAAGATGGGCGCGAAAATCTCCGGCGCCGGCCGCTCCGAGATCGAGATCGAGGGCGTCGGCCGGCTCAACGGCGCCCGCCATCGCGTCCTGCCCGACCGCATCGAGGCCGGCACCTACGCCATCGCCGCGGCGATGGCCGGCGGCGACGTGCTGCTCGCCGGCGCCGAGGCCGGCGCGCTTCAGAACGCGCTCGACGCGCTCGTCGCCGCCGGGGCGCAGGTCGCCGTCTCCAACGAGGGCGTGCGGGTCAAGCGCAACGGCGCGGGCCTCTCCCCCGTCGACGTCGAGACGGCGCCCTTCCCGGGCTTTCCGACCGACCTGCAGGCGCAGTTCATGGCGCTGATGACGCGCGCGAAGGGCGATTCGCGGATCACCGAGACGATCTTCGAGAACCGCTTCATGCACGTTCAGGAGCTGGCGCGCCTCGGCGCGCGCATAAGGCTCGAGGGCGACGTCGCGCTGGTCGAGGGGGTCGAGCGGCTCGAGGGCGCCCCCGTCATGGCGACGGACCTGCGCGCCTCGGTCTCGCTCGTCATCGCCGCGCTGGCCGCCGAGGGCGAGACGATGGTCAACCGCGTCTACCACCTCGACCGCGGCTTCGAGCGGCTGGAGGCCAAGCTCTCTGGCTGCGGCGCGGTCATCGAGCGCCTGTCGTCCTGACGGACCCTTAAAAAAATCGCCGCGCGTCTTTTAACGCGCCGGCGCGCGCATCATTTCAAGCAGCGCGTCGACGCGGCGGCGCGCGACGCAGCGCAGGAGTTCGCGCAAGCGATGACGCAAACGCAGACGGCCAGCGGGCTCAAGCTGCTCGCGCGGGACGCGGAGGACCTCGACGTCGTCTCCGCGAATTTGCAGGACGCGCTCGTCCTCGTCGGCGACATGGCCTATCTGCCGCGGTCGAAGCAGTTCGCCTTCCTCGCCTGTCGCTTCGACTGGGAGAAGGCGGCCGCCGGCGCGCTGGAGCGTTGCCGCGCCGGGCTCGCGTTCGAGGCCGTCGAGCAGGTCTTCCTGTCCGGCTTCTCGCGCGCCGACAAGGGGCGCATCCTCAATCTCCTGCGCGTCGGCTTCACGGAAGCCGCGGACGGCGGCGGCCTGGTCGAGCTCGTCTTCTCGGGCGGCTGCGGCCTGCGCCTCAAGGTTTCGCGCCTCGAGGCGCGGCTCGCCGACCGCGGCGAGCGCTGGTCGGCGCGCGCGCGGCCGGGCCATGCGTGCCTCGACGCGGAAGGGTGAAGAAAATTTCCTGTTGCGAAACTCATCGCCTCGTCCCGGGAAATCCTTTAAACTGCGCCGATGTTCGAGAGCGTTTTCCAGTCCTTCGACGAGCAGGCGGACGGGACGCAGGGCGCAGCCCGCGTCGCGGCGTTGCGCGAAAAGCTCGCCCGCCTGAAGCTCGACGGCTTCCTTGCGCCGCGCGCCGACCGCCACCAGAACGAATATGCGCCGCCGAGCGAGGAGCGCCTCGCCTGGCTCACCGGCTTCTCGGGCTCGGCCGGAACGGCGGTCGTGCTGGCCGACAGGGCGGCGATCTTCGTCGACGGGCGCTACGCCCTCGCCGTGCGCGGCCAGGTCGACGTTTCCGTGTTCGAGCCGGTCGACGTCGGGACGACGAGCGTCGCCGACTGGCTGCGCGCCAATCTGCCGCGCGGCGCGCGCGTCGGCTACGACCCATGGCTCGCGACGCCCGCGCAGGTCGAGCGCCTTGCGAGGGCCGCGGCCGACGCCGGCGCGGAGCTCGTCGCGCTCGACGCCAATCCGGTCGACGCGCTGTGGACCGACCGGCCCCCTGAGCCGCTCGGCAGGATCGTTCTTTATCCGCGCAAGCTCGCCGGCGAGAGCGCGGGCGCCAAGCTGGCCCGCGTCGGCGAGGCGCTGAAGGGCGCCGACGCGCTGCTCGTCAGCGATCCGCATTCGCTGGCCTGGATCTTCAACATCCGCGGCGCCGACGTCTCGCACACGCCGCTGCCGCTCGGCTTCGCGCTGATCCCGCGCGCCGGAGCGCCGAGCCTCTACCTCGACCCGCGCAAGCTCGCGGCCGCGCCGCGCAAGGCGCTGGCGGCGCTCGCGAAGCTCAAGGCGCCGGACGCGCTCGAGCGCGACCTTTCCATCCTCGCCGGCGAGGGGCGCAAGATCGTTTTCGACGCCGCGACGGCGCCTTCGCGCCTCGTCGCGCTCGCGCGCGAGGCCGGCGGCGGCGTCGAGGTCGGCGCCGACCCGTCCGCGCTGATGCGGGCGAAGAAGAACGCGGCGGAGCTTTCCGGCGCGCGCGCCGCGCAGCTGCGCGACGGCGCGGCGCTGACGCGCTTCCTGTTCTGGTTCGCGCAGGCCGCGTCCAAGGGCGGCCTCACCGAGATCGAGGCGGCGCAGGCGCTCGAAACCTTCCGCCGCGAGACCGGCGCGCTGAAGGACCTGTCCTTTCCCTCGATCTCGGCGGCCGGGCCGAACGCGGCGAGCCCGCATTACCGCGTCACGACGAAGACCAACGCCCGGATCGGCCGGGGCCTCTACCTCATCGACTCCGGCGGCCAGTACGAGGACGGCACCACCGACGTCACGCGCACGCTCGCCGTCGGCCGGCCGAGCGCCGAAATGCGCGACCGCTACACCCGCGTGCTGCAGGGCCATGTCGCCATCGCGCGGGCGGTCTTCCCCAGGGGCGTCAGCGGCGCTCAGATCGACGCGCTCGGCCGGCTGCCGCTGTGGCGCGCCGGCCTCGACTTCGACCATGGCGTCGGCCATGGCGTCGGCGCCTATCTTTCGGTGCACGAGGGGCCGCAGCGCATCTCGAAGCTCGGGACGACGCCGCTCGAGCCGGGCATGATCCTCTCCGACGAGCCCGGCTATTACAAGGGCGGCCATTGGGGAATCCGCATCGAAAATCTCGTCGTCGTCGAGCCGCGCGAGATCAGGGGCGCGGAGCGCGAGATGCTCGGCTTCGAGACGATCACGCTCGCGCCCTACGACCGCGCGCTGATCGAGACGAAGCTGCTCGACGATGAGGAGAAGGCGTGGATCGACGCCTATCACGCGCGCGTGCGCAAGGCGCTCTCGCCCTTTCTCTCGCGCGCTGAGAAGCGCTGGCTCGCCGAAGCGACGGCGCCGCTGTGAGGCGCGCCGGCGCTTTGCTGCTTTCGCGCGGCGCGAAATGATTTAAAAGGCGGCGCAACCGCTCTCGACGCGCCTTCCTAACGAGCCCCGGCCGAGCTTCGATGACAGATATTTCCGCGCTCCAGGCGAGCATCCTCGCCGACGTCGCCGCAGCCGCCGACGAAGCTTCGCTCGAAACCGTCCGCGTCGGCGCGCTCGGCAAGAAGGGCTCGGTCTCCGCGCTGCTCGCCGGGCTCGGCAAGATGTCGCCGGACGAGCGCAAGAGCGAAGGCGCGAAGATCAACCTCGTCAAGGACGCGGTGGCGGGCGCGATCGCGCAGCGCCGCGCGGCGCTGAAGGAGGCGGCGCTCGAGGCGCGGCTCGCCGGCGAGAGGCTCGACGTCACCCTGCCGGCGCGCGAGCAGGGGGCGAGCCTCGGGCGCGTCCATCCGATCTCGCAGGTGATGGACGAGCTCGCCGCGATCTTCGCCGACATGGGCTTCTCGATCGCCGAAGGGCCGGACATCGAGACCGACGACTATAATTTCACCAAGCTGAACTTCCCGCCCGACCATCCGGCGCGGGAGATGCACGACACCTTCTTCTTCGAGCCCGACGCGCACGGCCGGCGCAAGCTGCTGCGCACGCACACGAGCCCGGTGCAGGTGCGCGCCATGCTGACCAAGGCGCCGCCGATCCGCGTCATCTGCCCCGGCCGCACCTATCGCTGCGACAGCGACCAGACCCACACGCCGATGTTCCACCAGGTCGAGGGGCTGGTCGTCGACCGCTCGTCGCACCTTGGCCATCTGAAATGGATTCTGGAGGAGTTCCTGAAGGCGTTCTTCGAGACGAAGAGCGTCAGCCTGCGCTTCCGGCCGAGCTATTTCCCCTTCACCGAGCCGTCGATGGAGGTCGACGTGCGCTGCTCGCGCAAGGGCGGCGAGATCCGCTTCGGCGAGGGCGACGACTGGCTCGAGATTCTCGGCTGCGGCATGGTGCATCCGAACGTGCTGCGCAACTGCGGCCTCGATCCTGCGGAATATCAGGGCTTCGCCTGGGGGGTCGGCATCGACCGCCTCGCCATGCTCAAATACGGCCTGCCGGACCTGCGCGCCTTCTTCGAGGCCGACGTGCGCTGGCTGAAGCACTACGGTTTTCGGCCGCTCGACTTCCCGACGCTGGCGGGGGGGCTCTCGGCGCCTTAACCCACCAGCGCGTAGCCGCCGGGTCGACGCCGCCCTCTAAAAATCGCTGGCTATTCCCTTGACCTCCCAGTCGCCGTAGCGCACCGGCTCCGGGCCGTCGCGCCCGTCGATCTCCTTCGGGCGCTCGACGCGCGCGGCGTCGGCGAGGCGGCGGCGTTCTTCCGCCTCGGCCAGCGCGCGCCGCGCCGCGGCGGGAAGCTCGCGCGCCGGCGCCGCTTCGCCGGCCTTCGGCGTCTGCGCCTTGTCTTCGTCGGTCATCCGTCCTCGCGTCGTCAGCCGCTCCGGCGGCCAATCTAAAAGCTTTTGGAGCGCGGTAAATCCCCGCGCGCGCGGGGCCATCGGCCATGATATAAGCGCGCCGACCGGCCTCGCGCCGGATGAGGAGCCGCCGCTTGACAGCACCCCCGCGCCAGTCGAACCGCAAGCCGGGCCAGCGCCGGCCCGGACAATCGGCTCAGGCCGCGCGCGAGGAGGCCGAACGCAGCCCCGGCCTGCCGGCGCGGCTCGCGGCGGCGGCGATCCTCTCCGACGTCGTCGCCAAGGCGCATCCGCTCGACGACTGCTTCTCGCCGCAGGCGGTGCCCTCGCGCATCAGTGGCCTCGACCCGCGCGACGTCGCCCTGACGCGCTCGATCTGCACGGCCGCGCTGCGCCGGCTCGGCACGATCCGCAAGGCGCTGGCGCAGCGCCTCGAGAAGGGCCTGCCGAAATCCGTCGCCCATCTCGAATGGACGCTGATCGCCGCCGCGGCGCAGATCCTGTTCCTCGACGTTCCCGACCACGCCGCCGTCGACCTCGCCGTCCGCGCGACGCGGCTTGAGGCGAAGTCGACGCCCTTCGCCGGCCTCGTCAACGCCGTGCTGCGCAACATCGCCCGCGCGCGCGAGGAGATTCTGGCCGGCGCCGATCCGCTGCGCGACGACGTCCCCGTCTGGCTCGCCGCGCGCTGGATCAAGACCTATGGCGAGGAGGCGGCGGAAAGGATCGCGCGCGCCAACCGCGACGAGCCGACGCTCGACCTCACCGTGAAGTCGGACCCTGCGGGCTGGGCGGCTCGGCTCGGCGGCCTCGTCCTGCCGACGGGCTCGGTGCGCCTCCTCACCCATGCGCCGATCGCCGAGCTCGAAGGCTACGGGGACGGGCTATGGCAGGTGCAGGACGCCGCCGCCGCCCTGCCGGCGCGGCTTTTGCGTATAGAGCCCGGCGCGAGAATCGCCGATTTTTGCGCGGCGCCCGGAGGCAAGGCCGCCCAGCTCGCCTTCCGCGGGGCGAAGGTCACGGCGATCGACCGCTCGGCCGAACGCCTGAAGCGGCTCGCCGCCAATTTCGCGCGGCTTGGCGTCGACGCCGAGATCGTCGTCGCCGACGTCGCGAGCCTGAAGGCGCAGCCCTTCGACGCCGTGCTGCTCGACGCGCCCTGCCTTTCGACCGGCACCATCCGCCGCCATCCCGACGTCGCCTGGACGAAGAAGCCCTCCGACCTCGCGCGGCTCGTCGAGACGCAGGCGCGCATGCTCGACAGGGCGGTCGAGCTGACCCGCCCGGGCGGCGAGATCGTCTATTGCACCTGCTCGCTCGAGCCGGAGGAGGGCGAGGCCCAGATCGCCGCCCTGCTGCGGCGCAATCGCGAGGTCGAGCGCTCGCCGATCGGCGCGGACGAGATCGGCGGCCTCGCAGAGGCGCTGACGCCGGAAGGCGAATTGCGCACGCTGCCCTTCCATCTGCCGGCGCAGGATCCGCGCGCCGGCGGCCTCGACGGCTTCTTCGCCGCCCGCCTGCGGCGGCTGTGACGCGCCGGGCGCGGTCCGGTTAACAAAGCGCAGACGTTTTTCCTCGATTGTGCGCAGGGGACGGCGGGCGCCCGCGCGAGCGCGCGGCGGCGGGGTCGGGGGCCTGTCCGGGGACGCGGCGATGAACGTTAGATTTTCCGACGGCGCCGACCCGCTCGCGAAGGCGGAGCGAGCGCCGCGGGGCCTCGGGGGGGCGAGCTCTTTGCCCGGCGCGGGATTGAAGGATCGGCTGCATGTGGCGCGCCTCGTCGCCGGCCGGGCGCTCGCCTCCGGCTGGCGCCTCGCGGCCTCGCCGGTCCGCGCCCTCAAGGGCTGGCGCCAGCGCCCGCCGGAGCGGCTCTTGATCGCGCCGCAGGACATCCGCACCTCGGACCCGACGCTCGCCGCCGACATCTACGCCGGCTATTTCGCCTTCGCCGGCAAGATCGTCAACGCGCACGGACGCTCGCCCTTCGAGCTCGAGCCGCAGTCCGACGCCTGGGCGCGCGCCCTGTCGAGCTTCAGCTGGCTGCGCCATCTGCGCGCCGCCGACACGGCGATCTCGAAAGCCAACGCGCGGGCGCTCGTCGAGGATTTCCTGACCGTCTACGGGCGGCCGGGCCAGAACCCGGCCTGGGAGCCGCGCGTCGTCGCGCGCCGCCTCATCGCCTTCCTGTCGCAGTCGCCGATCATCCTGCACGGCGCCGACCGCGCCTTCTACAAGCGCTTCATGAAGGGGATCGGCCGCGCCCAGCAGTTCCTCGAGCGCGCCGTCGCCGAGGGCCTTTCCGGCGACGACCGCCTGCTCGCCGCGATCGCCCTGACCGAGCTCGGCTTGTGCGCCGAGGGGACCGGCAAGCTGCCGCAGCGGGCCGGACGCCTGCTCAACGAGGAGTTGCAGCGCCAGATCCTGCCGGACGGCGGCCATGTCAGCCGCAACCCGCGTATCCTGATCGACCTGCTTCTCGACCTCCTGCCGCTGCGCCAGGCCTACGCCGCGCGCGGCGCGCAGGCGCCGCCGCAGCTGCTCAACGCCATCGACCGCATGATGCCGATGCTGCGCCTGTTCCGCCACGGCGACGGCGCGCTCGCCCTGTTCAACGGCATGGGCGTGACGCCGCCCGAAGAGCTCGCCACCGTGCTGGCCTATGACGACAGCCGCGCGCGGGCGCTGCTCAACGCGCCGCATTCGGGCTATCAGCGGCTCGAGGCCAAGGACGGCGCGGCGGCGCTCGTCGCCGACGCCGGACGGCCGCCGCCGCCGGAGTTCTCCGGCGAGGCGCACGCCGGCTGCGGCTCGTTCGAATTCTCGGTCGGCACGCAGCGCCTCGTCATCAACTGCGGCGCGCCCGACCCCAATCGCGCCGCCGCCGCCGAGGCGGCGCGCATGAGCGCGGCGCACTCTACGCTCGTCATCGACGACACTTCGTCCTGCCGCTTCGCCTTCCACCTCGGCGCGCGCAAATGGCTCGGCGACGCCATCGTCTCGGGCCCGCGCGAGGCGCTCGCCGAACGGCGGGAGGACGCGGGGAGCGCGACGCTCGCCATCCAGCACGACGGCTACGCGCCGCGCTTCGGCCTCCTGCACCAGCGCCGCCTGACCCTGCAGGACGACGGCAAGCGCCTCGACGGCGTCGATCGGCTGCGCGCCGCCGTCCCCGGCGACGCGATCGAGGCGCGGCCCTTCGCGCTGCGCTTCCATATTCATCCCAACGTGCGCCTGAAGCGTGTGCGCGACGGCCACGCCGTGCTGCTCGCGCCGCCCGACGGAACGCGCTGGCTGTTCGAGACGCCGTGGATCGCCGACGTCGAGGAAAGCATCTTCTTCGCCGCCCCCGACGGGCCGCGCGCCTGCGCGCAGATCGTGATCGAGGGCGAGACGCGCGACGGGCTCGAGGTGAGCTGGAGCTTCAAGCTCGCCCAGAAGCGCGGCGAATAGGGAACGGACGGCGAGCGCGAGGCAAGGCTCGTCGGCCATCCTGAAGCCGCAAGAGCGCGCCGGGGCCTGCGTCTCCGGCGCCACAGTAAAGCGCAAACCGTCCGGCAAAACAAAGAAATGGCCGCTTCACGGGCCGTTAACCAAAATTCGCCTCAATGGGCCATCAGCAAGGCGATCGCGGCTTTGCTTCAGGTTCCGCGGCGCGCCCCTTTCGGCGCCCGGACGCGGCGAAGCCAGCGACGACTTTTGGAAGCCCGGACCCATGAGCAACCTCAGCCCGCCGCTCGCCGCCTTCGCCTCGCCCCGCGGCCGCCGCCGCCGCCGCTCGCCGGCCCGCAAGATCGCCGCGCGGACGCTGCCCGGCGCCGCGATCCTGGCCCTCGTGACGCTCGTCGGCGCGCAGATGACGCGCACGGGCGGCGAGGCCGGCGTCTACGGCGCGCTGTCGCCATGGCGCGAGGCCGCTCAAGGACCGCAGACGGCTGCGGACGCCATGTCGCGGACCGCGCAGGCGGACGACGGCTCCGCCGTCTATGGCGGGCTGTTCGATCCGCGCCCGGCGGTCGCGGCGATGGGGCCGCTCTCCTCCCTGTTCACGATGCAGGCCGAGCTCGAGCCGCAGGACGGAGCGGACGCGGCCGCCAACGCCACGGTGGCGATCCGCGAGCCTGACGCCGCCGACGCGCGAACCCCCTTCGCGGCGCCCGGCGCGCTCGCCCTCAACGAGGACGCGCCGCTTCCCGCGCCGCGCCCGCGCGACCTCGACGTCCCCGCCGCTCCCACGCCGCGCATCGTCCCGCAGATTCCCGACCGGCGCCTCGCCCGCGAGCAGCGCGCGGCGCCGGCTTCGACGGCGCAGGCGAACGCCGCCCCGAACGGCGGCTCGATCTTCGACAAGCTGTTCAGCGGCCTGAAGTCGCTCGGCCAGCAGCCGGGCAAGCCCACAGGGCCGGTGCTCGCCTATGCGCCGGCCGACGGCGGCGTCGTCAGCGACGCGCCGCGCCTGTCGCCGCGCGTCGGCCCGACCGTCGCGCCCCGCGCCGAAGGCGGAACGGCGATCTACGACATTTCGGCGCGCACCGTCTACATGCCTGACGGCACGCGGCTCGAGGCCCATTCCGGGCTCGGCGAGCATATGGACAATCCGAACTCCGTGCATATCCCGATGCGCGGCGCTACGCCGCCCAACGTCTACGAGCTGACGATGCGCGAGGCGCTGTTCCATGGCGTGCAGGCCCTGCGCATGACGCCGATCGGCGCAAGCCCCCAATATGGCCGCAACGGCTTCCTCACCCACACCTACATGCTCGGGCCGAACGGCGCCTCCAACGGCTGCGTGTCGTTCCGCAATTACGCGGCCTTCCTGCGGGCGTTCCAGACCGGCCAGGTCCGCCGCCTTGTCGTCGTCGCGCGCATGTGAGCCGCGGCGCTTCGCCGCTCAGCCGCGCGAGCCCGCCGTTTCGAGCGCCCTGCGCCGTTCCCCGGCCATCGCCGCCCAGCCGCGCGCCCGCGCCTGCGGGTCGGCGTTCAGCGTAACGTCGGTCACCACCGCCGCGCTGTCGGCGCCCGCCGCGAGGACGCCAGGGGCGCGCTCCAGCGTGATCCCGCCGATGGCGACGAGCGGAACGTCGCCGATCCGCGCCTTCCATTCGCCGATCCGCTCGAGGCCCTGCGGCGAAAAACGCATCGCCTTGAGAACCGTCGGCCAGATCGGCCCCAGCGCCACATAGTCGGGCGCGGCTTCGAGCGCGCGCTCGAGCTCGGCCTCGTCATGGGTCGAGACGCCGAGCCGCAGCCCGGCGCGGCGGATGGCGGCGAGGTCCGCCGTCTCGAGGTCCTCCTGCCCGAGATGGACGAAGTCGCAGCCGAGGTCGATGGCGAGGCGCCAGTAGTCGTTGACGACGAGCTGCGCGCCCGCCGCCGCGCATAACGCCTTCGCCGCGAGAATCTCGCGCCTCAGAATTTCGTCCGGCGCGTCCTTGACGCGCAGCTGCGCGAGGCGGACGCCGCAGGGCAGGAGCCGCGCCACCCAGGCCGCCGAATCGACGATGAGATAGAAAGGGTCAAGCACGCCGCGCTCCCAGCTGCGGCTCGGCGAAGGGGCGCCCGATGACCGGCGTCGACGGCGCGGCCATGTCGCGCGGCTCCATCGGATCGGCGAGGCGGCCGAGCCGGCCGGCCTCGACGGCGAGGGCGAAGGCTTTCGCCATGGCTGCGGGATCGCCGGCGGCGGCGATCGCCGTGTTGAGCAGCACGGCGTCGTAGCCGAGCTCCATCGCCTGCGCGGCGTGGGAGGGCGCGCCAAGGCCGGCGTCGACGATGAGCGGGACGTCCGGGAAATGCGCCCTCAGCGCGCGCAGCCCGAAGACGTTGTTGAGGCCGCGCCCGCTGCCGATCGGCGCGCCCCAGGGCATCAGCACCTCGCAGCCCGCGGCGAGCAGCCGCTCGGCGACGACGAGGTCCTCGGTCGTATAGGGAAACACCTTGAAGCCCTCGGCGACGAGGGCGCGCGCCGCCTCGACGAGGCCGAACACGTCGGGCTGCAGCGTGTCGTCCTCGCCGATCACCTCGAGCTTGATCCATGGCGTGTCGAACACCTCGCGCGCCATCTGCGCGGTGACGATCGCCTCCTTCGCCGTGCGGCAGCCGGCCGTGTTCGGCAGCGCCTTGAGCCCGAGGCCGCGGATCAGCGCCCAGAAGGATTCGCCGGCGCGGCCCGCGCCCGATTCGCGGCGCAGCGACACGGTGACGATGTCCGGCCGCGCCGCCGCGACCGCCGCCTCGAGGACGGCGGGCGAGGGATATTGCGCGGTGCCCATCAGGAGACGCGAGGAGACCGTCGCGCCATAGAGGCGGAGCGGATCGGCCGGCGGGCGCGCCTGCATGCTAGCCTCCCTGCCTCGGGCTCACGATCTCGACGGCGTCGCCCTCGGCGAGCGCCGCCGCCTGGCGCGCCTCGCGGCGCACGAAGTCGCGGTTGAGCGCGGTCGCCACGGCGCGCTCGTCATGGTCGAGCTCGGCGAGGAGCTCCTTCAGCGTGCGCGCCGAGGTCTCAAGCGTCCTGCCGTTCACTTCGATGCGCATGCGTTTCTCCTGCGGCGCCGAGCAGAACCGTCCGCGGGTCGGCGCCTTCGAGCGCGACTTCGACGGCCGCCCGCGCCAGCGCCGGCGCGAGCAGGAATCCATGGCGATAGAGGCCGTTGAGGAACAGCGCGCGCCCGTCGCGGACGACGCGCGGCAGATTGTCGGAGAAGGCCGGACGCACGCCGGCGCCGGTCTCGACGACCTCGGCCTCGGCGAAGGCCGGATGCACCGTATAGGCCGCGCCCAGAAGCTCCATCATCGCCCGCGCCGTGACGCGGCCGGCCTCCTCGTTCTCGATCATCGTCGCGCCGATCATGAAGCGCCCGTCGCCGCGCGGCACGATATAGACCGGATGGCGCGGATGGGTCATGCGGACCGGCCGCGACAGCGACACCTCGCGGGTGAACAGAACGAGCATCTCGCCCTTGACGCCGCGCAGGCCGGCGACGTCTTCGCGGGCGAAGAAGCCGCGGCAGTCGATGGTCCAGTCGAAACCGGCGCCGTCCGGCGGCTCGGCGCCGAAACGAAGGGCGACGTTCTCCATCGCCTCAAGGCGCGCGGCGAGCGCGGCGACCGCCTCGCGCGGGTCGAGATGGGCCTCCTGCGGAAAGAACAGGGCTTCGTCGAAGCGGCCGGAAAGGTCCGGCTCGAGCTCGGCGAGCCGCCTGGCGTCGAGGCGCTCGAATTCGCGCGTGCGCCGCGCGAAGCGGCCGAGCTCGCCGCGCTCGCGGGCGGGGGCGAGGACGAGCGAGCCGCGCCGCAGCGCGACGGGAACCTCGCGCGTCCAGTAGTCGAGCGCCTCCACGCCGAGCTCGACGACGACGGGCTCGGCGCTCTCGGCCTCGCACCAGGGCGCGATCATGCCGCCGGCGAGGAAGGAGCAGCCGAGCCCCGGCCCCGCGGCGCGCTCGAAAACCTCGACTTGCGCTCCGGCCCGCGCGAAGGCGAGCGCGGCGCAAAGCCCGGCGACGCCGGCGCCGACGACGGCGACTCGGGTCATGCGCGCGCCCTGCGACAAGGGCGCGCGGCGCGCGAAAGGTTTTCGCGCGGCGATTGCGAAGACGCCGACGCCGGAGGGCGAGGCGGAAGGGAAGGGGTCATGAAAGCCGTTCCTACGCCAGTGCGAGCTGGATCAGGTTCGAAGGGTCGCCGGGCCGCCGCTCGCTGATGGAGCTGGCGCCGCCGGCCTCTCAGCCCCCTGGCGGGGCTCCCCTAGGCTGGACCATAGGTAGGCTCGGGCGAAGGGGGCGTCAAGCTGGCCATTGAGCGGGCGAGAGCTCCTGCGAAGCGGGGCGTCCGCATGTTTTGTCGACGCCGGCGCGATGTGTGGCCGCGCCGCCGCATAAACGCATTTTAGCGCATGGCGAGCCCGCCCGGCGACGGCTTGAGCTTGCCAATCGAGCCGCGCGACGGCAGTCTCGGCCGGGCTGAAGACGTTCAGCGGGCGTATGCCGGAGTCGTCTCCGGGCGGCGACAGGTTTGGAAACTTAAAAACCATGATCATGGACGGCAAGATCGCCGACGCCGGCGGGAGAAACGACGCAGCTGCGCCCGGGCTTCGGTCGGAGCTTCTCAACCGCCGGTCGTTTCTGTTCGGCTCCGCCGTCAGTCTCGGCGCGCTTGGGCTCGCCGGTTGCGCGACGACCGACGACGCCATGCTCCGCGCCGAGGCGGCGAAGCTCTACGGACCGACGCCCGACAAGAAATTCCCGATACCGGCGGTCGACGTCGCCAAGCTCGATCCGAAATATTATCGTCGGACCGTGCGCTACGATAGCAAGGAAGCGCCCGGCACGATCATCATCGATCCCAACAATTACTATGTCTACCGGATCGAAGGCGATGGAAACGCCACCCGCTATGGCGCCAATGTCCCCCGTAAAGGGTTCCTGTGGAACGGCGACGCTTACGTCGGGCGCAAGGCGGAATGGGCGATCTGGACTCCGCCCAAGGAGATGATGGAGCGCCAGCCCGAGGCGCGCAAATACGCCGGCGGCATGCCGGGAGGCCTCGACAATCCGCTCGGCGCCCGCACGCTCTATCTTTACCAGAACGGCAAGTACACGGTCTGCACGATCTACGCGACCAGCGACCCCGAGTCGATCGGGAGGGGCGTCACAAGCGGCTGCACCGGCCTCCTCACCCAGGACATGATCGACCTCTATTCGCGAACGCCGGTCAAGACGAAGGTGATCATCCTGCCGGCGTAGGCGACGGCGTTGTGGCGCGGCGCGTCCGCGCGCCGCCGCCGCGAACGGCCGCCGCCTGATTGTTTTCCCTAAAGGCGGACCGGCTGGAATCGGCGCGAAGGCCGCTCGATCCATTCCTCCGCCTGTGGACAACCCTGCGCCCCGATAGCCTCCCCCCGCCGCGCGCCTCATGATAAGCGTCCCTCCGAGGGGGCCGCGCGTTGCGCAAGACTGTCTTCACCATCGCGCCGGGGGCGCCGTTCCTGAAAACCTTCGCGGAGGCCTTCGTCGAGGGCCGCGTCGTGAAGGGCTTCTCGGCGGCGCTCGGGCCGCTCGCGCTGGCGCAGGCGACGGTCTACACGCCGACGCGGCGCGCGGCGCGCGCGCTCGCGGACGAGTTGAGCCGCGCGCTGCCCGGCCCCGCCGCGCTGCTGCCGCGCATCCTGCCGCTCGGCGCGCTCGAGGAGACCGAGACCGAGCTGATCTTCGAGGCCGGCGCGCTCGGCCTCGCCGAGGACGACGACCCGCTCGCGCCGCCGCCGGCGGTCGGGGCGATCGCGCGGCGGATGCGGCTCGCCGAGCTGATCCTCGCCTGGTCGGGCGCGCTGCGCGGGGCGATCGTGCGGGTCGGAGCGGACGGCGCGCCCGAATGCGACGAAAGCGAGCCGCCGCTCGTCGCCTCCTCGCCGGTCGACGCCTTCGCGCTGGCCGGCGAGCTCGCCCGCCTCATCGACGAGCTGGCCAATGAGGACGTCGCCTGGGGCAAGCTCGACGGCCTCGCCGGCGACCATGACGAATACTGGCGCGTCACCCTGAATTTCCTCGACATCGCCATCACGCAATGGCCGGAGATTCTCGGCGCGCTCGGCCTCGTCGACCGGGCCAAGCGCCAGCTCGCGCTGATCGAGGCGCAGGCGCAGGCGCAGCGGCTGCGCGGCGCCGGCGAGGGGCCGGTCGTCGCCGTCGGCGTCGCGGGCGTCAGCCGGGCGGGCGCGCGGCTCGTCGACGCCATCGCCAGCGCCCCGAACGGCGCGGTGGTGCTGCCCGGGCTCGACCTTCACATGTCTGGCGCGGCTTTTTCGGCGATCGGGCGCGTCGGGCGGGGGCGGGAGTTCGGGCGAGGCTTCGGCCAGGGGCTCGAATGCGGCCAGTCGCATCCGCAGGCCGCGCTCGTGCGCCTCCTCGACGCGCTGAAGGTCCCGCGCGAGGAGGTGGTCGAGCTCGGCGCGCCCTCGCCGGCGCTCGTCGCGCGCGAGAAATTCGTGTCGCAGGCGCTGCTGCCGGCCGAGGCGACGCAGGGCTGGTTCTCCTGGCGCGCAGGCGCTGAGGCGCAGGAGGTCGCGCGCGGCCTTGAAGGCGTCAGCCTGATCGAGGCCGCCGACGAGCGCGAGGAGGCGCTCGCCCTCGCCCTCGCCATGCGCGAGACGCTGGAGCGCCCCGACGCGACGGCGGCGCTCGTCACGCCCGACCGCGAGCTCGCGCGGCGCGTCGGCGCGGAGCTGATGCGCTGGGGCGTGCGCGTCGACGATTCCGGCGGCGCGCCGCTCGGCGCCAGCGAAGCGGGGCTGCTCGCCCGCCACGCCGGCGCCTGCGTCGCGAGCCGCCTCTCCGCGCAAAGCGTCGCCGCGCTGACCGCCCACCGCGCCGTCTCGCTCGGCCTCGGCGCGCAGGAGGCCCGCCGCCGCGCGCCGCTGCTCGAGATCGCCGTGCTGCGCTCGCCGGGAGGCGCGCTGCTCGCCGATCCTGCGGCGGCGATCGCGGCGGCCGAAAGCTTCGCCGCCGGGCCGCGCGCCCATCCGGCGCGCCGCGCCGTCCTGCCCGCCGAGGGCGAGGCCCTGCGCGATTTCCTTGAACGGCTCAACCGCGCCCTCGCGCCGATGCTGGCGCTCGACGGCGAGCATGACCTCGCGGCGTGGGCGGGCGCGCACGAGGCCGCCGTCGCGGCGCTGCGCGCGCCGGACGAGGCGCGGGGCGAAGACGAGACGCTCGGCGACGACGACGCCGCGCTCCTCGCGTTGTTCGACGAATTGCGCCTCGCCGCGACGGCGCGCATGACGTTCTCCGCCGAGAGCTATCTGCGCTTCTTCGCCAATGTCGCGGGCGAGACGCGGCTTGCGGCGGCGGGGCGGACCCATCCGCGGCTGAAAATCCTCGGCCTCATCGAGGCGCGGCTGATGGACGCCGACGTGATGCTGCTCGGCGGCCTCGACGAGGCGGTCTGGCCGCCGCAGGCCCGGGCCGACTGCTTCCTCAACAGGCCGATGCGCGCCGAGCTCGGCCTCTCTCCGCCCGAGCGCCGGCTCGGCCAGGCGGCGCATGACTTCACCCAGGCGCTCGGGCGGAGAGAGGTGGTGCTGAGCCGCGCCGCCAAGCGCGCGGGCGCGCCGACGGTCGCCTCGCGCTTCGTGCAGCGCCTCGCCGCCCTCGGCGGCGCGCGATGGGACGCGTGCCGGGAGCGGGGAGGAAGGCTCCTGCGTCTCGCGCGCCTGATCGACCGCCCGCATGACGCGTCCTCTTGCGCGCCGCCGGCGCCCGTGCGGCCGCAGCCTCGCCCGCCGCTGGAGCTGCGTCCGACCGCGCTCAGCGTCACGCGGATCGAGACGCTGCGGCGCGACCCCTACGCCATCTACGCCGAGAAGATACTCCGCCTCGTCCCGCTCGAGCCGGTCGGCCTCGGCTTCACGCGGGCCGACCTCGGCTCGGCCATCCACGCGGCGATCGAGCGTTTTTCGCGCGAGGCCGGCGCCGGGCCGCTGCCGACCCGCGCGCGCGCGCGGGTCGAGGAGCTGATCGGGGAGGAGCTTGGCGCGCAGCTCGACGACGCCGAGTTCCGCGCCCTCGTCGCGCCGCGCCTCGCGCGCATGATCGACGTCTATCTCGCCTTCGAGGCGGATCGCCGGAAGGGATTGAAAGATCTGTTCGTGGAGGCGTCGGGCGCGCTGGAGCTGCGGCTCGCGGACGGCTCGCCGTTCAGGCTCACCGCGCGCGCCGACCGGCTGGAGCTGCGCGCCGACGGCGGGCTCGCCGTCGTCGACTTCAAGACCGGCGCCTTGCCCGGCGTCAGGGAGATGCGCGTCGGCTTCGCGCCGCAGCTGACCCTCGAGGCGGCGATGGCCCGGCGCGGCGGCTTCGGGACCGCCTGCGCCGGCGAGGTCGAGGCGCTTTACGTCAAGCTCGGCGGGCGCGGCGGCGGCGAGGTCCGGGAGCACAAAATCTTCAAGGACGACAAGGGCGGATCGCCGGAAAGCCTCGAGGAGGTCTGCGAGCGCCATCTCGACAGCCTCGTCGGCGTGCTCAGCCAGTTCCGCGACCCGCAAACGCCTTATCCGCCGCGTCCCTTCCCGAAATTCGAGGCGCGCTACGGCGTCTACGACCATCTCGCGCGCGTGCGCGAATGGGCGGCCGCGGGCGCCGAGGAGGAGGCGTGATGACCCTCAACGCGCCCTCGTTGACGGCCTCGCGGCAGAAGGACGCCTCCGATCCCGACGCCTCGGCATGGGTGTCGGCCAACGCCGGCTCGGGCAAGACGCACGTGCTGACGCAGCGCGTGCTGCGCCTGCTGCTGCGCGGGACGCCGCCCTCGCGCCTCCTGTGCCTCACCTTCACCAAGGCGGCGGCGGCCAACATGTCGGCGCGCGTCTTCGACCGCCTCGCCGAATGGACGCGCCTCGACGACGCCGCGCTGCGCCGCGCGGTCCTCGAGACGGGCGCGCCGGAGCCCGACCGCGCCGATCTCGAGGAGGCGCGCCGCCTGTTCGCCCGCACGGTCGAGACGCCGGGCGGGCTCAAGATCCAGACCATCCACGCCTTCTGCGAGCGGGTGCTGCATCTGTTTCCCTTCGAGGCCAACGCGCCGTCGAGCTTCGAGGTCGCCGACGAGGAGCGCCAGGCCGACCTTTTAGCCGCAGCGCGGCGCGACGTCCTCGAACGGGCGGCGGACGACGCCCGCCTCGGCGCATGGGTCGACGTCGTGGCGCGCGACTGCGCCGAGGACGAGATCGAGCGGCTTTTGAAGGAGGCGCTCGCGCTGCGCGGAAAACTGCGCGAGGACTGGCCGCGCGACCATGAACGCGCGCTGCGCGCGGCGCTGAAGCTGCCGCCGGGCCGCGACGAGACGGCGGTCATGCGCGAGATGGTCGAGAACGGGATCGCGCCCGCGCGCTGGCCCGACCTCGCCGCGTTTCTGGCGACCGGCCTCAAGAGCGACGTCGAGCGGGCGCAAGGTCTGCTCGAAGCGCAACGGCTGCGTTCCGCCGGCGACGCGCAGGGCTGCCTCGACGGCTATCTGCGGATTTTCTTCACCGAGAAAGGCGAGCCGAGGAAGAAGCTGCTGACCGGGGATCTCGCCAAACGGAAGCCGGACGTTCTCGAAGCGCTGAACGACGAGCAGGCGCGGCTCGAGCGCCTGCGCGACGATCTTCGCGCCGCGCGGGCGCTCGCCCGCTCGGTCGCCCTCGCCGGCCTCGCCGACGCCGTCGGCGAGCGCTACCGCCGCCTCAAGGCCGAGCGCGCGCTGCTCGACTATGACGACCTCGTCGGCAAGACGCTCGCCCTGCTCGCCCGCTCGCGGCCGAGCTGGGTGCTCTACAAGCTCGACGCCGGGATCGACCACATCCTCGTCGACGAGGCGCAGGACACGAGCGAGGCGCAGTGGACCATCCTGAAAAGCCTGATGAGCGAGTTCGCCGTCGGGCGCGGCGCGCATTCCGGCAAGTGCACCTTCTTCGCCGTCGGCGACGAGAAGCAGTCGATCTTCTCCTTTCAGGGCGCGGCCCCGCATCTTTTCGACGAGACGCGGCGCGCGCTCGAGAAGAAATTCCGCGACGGCGGCGAGGCGTTCCATCATGTGCGGCTCACCCATTCGTTCCGCTCCGCGCCCGGCGTGCTCGCCTGCGTCGACGGCGTGTTCGAGCCGGAGGGCCACCGGCGCGGCCTCGTCGCGCCGGCCGAGCCCTGGATGGGCCACGAGGCGGTCAAGGCGCGGCTGCCGGCGCTCGTCGAGATCTGGCCGCTCGTCGGTTCGAAGAAGGAGGAGGGGCGCGAGGACTGGCGCCTGCCGCTCGACGCGGTCGGCGCGCGCGAGCCCGCGGCGATCGTCGCCGAGCGCGTCGCGCGCCGCGTCGCCGGAATGATCGCGCCCGGCGCGCCCGACCGCGTCCACGAGGGGCCGGACGGCGCGTCGCGGCCCGTGCGCGCCGGCGACGTGCTGATCCTGCTGCGCCGCCGCGGCTCCTTCTTCGAGACGGTGATCCGCGCCTTGAAGCGGTTTGGCGCGCCGGTCGCGGGCGCCGACCGCCTGACGCTCGGCGAACACATCGTCGCGCAGGACCTCGCCGCGGCCGGGCGCGCGGCGTCGCTGCCGCAGGACGACCTCTCGCTCGCCTGCGTCCTGAAGTCGCCGCTCGTCGGCCTCGACGACGACGATCTCATCGCGCTCGCTCCGTCCCGCGCCGGCGCCCTCTACGATGCGCTCGCGGCCTCGCCCGCGCCGAGGCATGCGCAGGCGCGTGAAAAAATCGACGCGTGGCGGAGGCGGTCGGCGCTGCGGCCGTTCGACTTCTACGCGCCGCTGCTGGCGGAGGAGGGCGGCCGGCGCGCCTTCGAGGCGCGGCTCGGCGGCGAAGCGGCCGACGCCATCGACGAGTTCCTGCGCCTCGCCCTCGACCATGAGCGGGAGGCGGCGCCCTCGCTCTCCTGCTTCCTCGCCCAGTTCGACGCCCTCGACCGTTCGGTCAAGCGCGACATGGACGCGGGCGCCGACATGGTGCGGGTGATGACCGTCCACGCCGCCAAGGGGCTCGAGGCCAAGGTCGTCTTTCTCCCCGACGCCTGCAACGGCCTGTCCGCCCAGCACGACGCCAGGATCTTCGCGCTGGAGCCCGAGGCGCCCGGCGAGCGGGCCGTGCTGTGGTCGCCGCGCAAGGCCGACGACTGCGCGCGCGCGGCGCAGGCGCGGGCGCGCGGGCGCGACCTGGCCGAGGACGAATATCGCCGCCTGCTCTATGTCGCGCTGACGCGGGCCGAGGAACGGCTCTATGTCGCCGGCTTCCACGGCGAGCGGGCGCCGCCGGCGCTCAACTGGGCCGCCATGGTCGCGGACACGATCGGCGCCGACCGTGGGCGCTTTTCGCCGGCGCCGGCGCCGTGGGGCGAGGGCGAGGAGGTGCTGCGCTTCGTCGATCCCGGCCGCGCCGGCGCGCCGCTGGCGTCCGCGTCCGCGCCTGCGCCCGACACGCCTGCGCCCGCCTGGCTGACGCGGCGCCTCGACGCCTCGACCGAAGCGCCTCCGCCGATCCGTCCCTCGAACGCGCTGGCGAGCGCCGAGACGCGCCGCCTCGCGCTCGACGCCGGCGCGCGCAGGAGCCTGAGGGCGGGCGCGCTCGCCCATGTCCTCTTGCAATATCTGCCGCGTTTCCCCCGCGCGGAGCGGGAGGCGGCGGGCCGCGCCTTCCTCGACGCGCGCGCCGGCGACCTTTCGGGCGCAGCGCGCGCGCGGCTCGTCGCCGACGCGCTCAAGGTGATCGAGGCGCCGGACCTCGCGCCGCTGTTCGGAGAGTCCTCGCGCGCGGAGGCCGCGGTCGCCGGGACCGCGGCGCTGCCGGACGGGCGCGAGGTCGCCGTCGTCGGGCGCATAGACCGCCTCGCGACGACGCCGGACGCGCTGTTCGTCGCCGACTACAAGACCGGCGCCCCGCCGCCGCGCGAGGCTTTGCCCCCCGCCTATCTGGCGCAGATGGCGCTCTATCGCGCCGCGCTGGCGCCGCTCTGGCCGAACCTCGCGCCGCGCTTTCTCCTGGTATGGACGCAGGGGCCGCGCGTGGACGAGCTGGCCGTCGCCGAGCTCGACGCGGCTCTGGCGGCGCTGTAGCGGGCGGCCGCTCCTTGACGCAGGTGGGGGCGGTTCTTAGGTTGATTGATCTAAATCATGCGGATCTCCGAAGTCCGGGCGGGGACGCCGCTGCAAGCGGGAATGGATGATGTCGACCGTCAAAGTCACCGATGAGAACTTCAAGTCCGACGTGGTGAGCGCCAACGGCCCCGTGGTCGTGGACTTCTGGGCCGAATGGTGCGGCCCCTGCAAGATGATCGCGCCCGCGCTCGAGGAGATCGCCGAGGAGCTCAAGGGCAAGGTCACCGTCGCCAAGCTGAACGTCGACGAGAATCCCGGCGTCGCCGGCGCCTACGGCATCCGCTCCATTCCCACCCTGATGCTGTTCAAGGACGGCAAGGCCTTCTCGACCAAGGTCGGCGCCGCCCCCAAGGGCGAGCTCAAGAAATGGATCTCCGAGGCGATCTGATCCCTCCTCCCTCGCCGATCCGGCTCGCGGAAGGACCTCGAAAGAGGTCCTTTTTGCGTTCTCGGAGCGGCTGAACGTTTCGGGCGACGCCGATGGGCCGCTATGCGGCGAAGGAAATCTTCCTCACCCTGCAGGGCGAGGGCGCGCAGGCCGGACGCGCGGCGGTGTTCTGCCGCTTTTCCGGCTGCAACCTGTGGTCCGGTCGCGAGCGCGACCGCGCGGACGCCGCCTGCGCCTTCTGCGACACCGATTTCGTCGGCGTGGACGGCGAGGGCGGCGGCGTCTTTCCCGACGCGCGGACGCTGGCGGCGGCGATCGCCGCGCGCTGGGGCGAGCGGGGAGGGCGGCGCTTCGTCGTGTTCACCGGCGGCGAGCCGCTGCTGCAGCTCGACGAGGCGCTGATCGCCGCCGTCCACGCGCAAAACTTCGAGATCGCGGTGGAGACCAACGGCACGCTGGCGCCGCCGCGCGGAATCGACTGGCTGTGCGTCAGCCCGAAGGCCGGGACGGAGCTGAAGGTCCGCGCCGGCTCGGAGCTCAAGCTCGTCTATCCGCAGGAGGGCCTTGCGCCGGACGAGGTGGCGGGGCTCGACTTCGCGCATTTTTTCCTGCAGCCGATGGACGGCGCGGCGGCGGCGCGCAACACGCAGGCGGCCGTGCGCTACTGCCTCGAGCATCCGCGCTGGCGCCTCAGCCTGCAGACGCACAAGCTGATCGGCATCCCCTGAAGGCCCGCCTTCAGGCGACGGCCGGCGCGCGATGAGATAGAGCATTTTCCCGATGAGAATCACCCAGGCCTTCCATTTCGAGGCGGCGCACCGCCTGCCGCGCGTGCCGCAGACGCATCGCTGCCATCGCCTGCACGGCCATTCCTACCGCGTCGAGCTGGAGCTCGTCGGCGACGTCGATCCCGACACGGGCTTCGTCGTCGATTTCTTCGACGTCGAGGCGGCGTTCGGGCCGCTGCTCGCGCGGCTCGACCATCATTACCTCAACGAGGTCGAGGGCCTCGAGAACCCGACGGCCGAGCTCATCGCGATGTGGATCTTCGAGCGCGCGCGCGCGGCCCTGCCGCAGCTCGCCAAAGTGCGGGTCTATGAGACGCCGGACTGCTGGGCGGAGTTCGACGGCGGGTGAACCGCGAAAATGATGCGCGTTCGTTCCCCGATCTGCTAGCGTCGCGCAAAACCGCCGCGAAAAGGCCGGCTGGGGACGCGCCATGGCCCGGATCGAGATCGTCCACCGGACGGACTACAGCTACCGCAATCCCGTCGGGCTCGGCACGCATCGCCTGATGCTGCGCCCGCGCGACAGCCACGACCTGCGCCTCAACCACGCGAGCCTCAACGTCGATCCGCAGCCCTCGGCCGTGCGCTGGGCCCATGACGTCTTCAACAACTCGGTCTGCTATCTGTCTTTCGACCCGGAAATCCGCGTCGAAAAATTCAGCGTCGTCTCCTCGCTGAACCTCACCCATTACCCGATCGGCGCCGATCTGCCGCCGTGCAGCCTCGATCCGGCGGCGGAGCTTTTCCCCTTCTCCTACCCTTCGCAGGAGATCGCCGACCTCGCGCGGCTCGCCGAGCGGCAGGAGCCCGATCCGAAAGGCGCCGTCGACGCCTGGGCGCGGCGCTTCGTCTCCGGCCCCGGCGAGACGCGCACCCTGAAGCTGCTCTCCGACATGACCCACGCCATCAAGGACGAGCTCAAATACGGCGCGCGCCACGAGGAGGGCACGCAGAGCGCCGCCGAAACGCTGGAGCGCGGGACCGGCACCTGCCGCGACTTCGCCGTGCTGATGATGGAGGCGGCGCGCGCGCTGAACCTCGCCGCGCGCTTCGTCACCGGCTATCTGTACGAGGAGGACACCAGGGGCGAATTGCGCGGCGGCGCCTCGACGCACGCCTGGTGCGGCGTCTACCTGCCGGGCGCCGGCTGGGTCGAGTACGACCCGACCAACGGCCTGCTCGCCGGCCAGAACCTCGTGCGCGTCGCCGAGACGCGGCTCGCCTCGCAGGCGCTGCCGATTTCCGGCGGCTATGTCGGCGCGCCCGACGACACGCTGGCGCTCGACGTCTGCGTCGCCGTCAAAGCCGCGCCGCTGAAGCCGGCGAAGGCGGCGGAGGTGGCGTGAGGCTAGGACGGAGCGTCGGCGGGGCTTTGCCGCACGGCTTTTCGCCAGTATTTAAAATACATGTATGTAAATAATATAGTGCAAATAATTCCCTCTGATAGCATTAATATTCAGAATGATATAAGTCCTTTTATATAAAATAGTGTTTGTAAAGTACCATGAATATCAGATGTTATAAATATACCAAAAAGCAAAGAAATGCCCCCAAGCGTCATCGATATTAGGCAGATATCTTTAGCATAAGGCGCTGTTCGCCATGCGGAGTTATATAATTTTTGGTATTTAGGAATATAGTAATAGACGGTGAATGCAATTAATATAAGACGCATTATAGTCAACGACATAAGCGTTGGCTGTGCGCTGCATGCGATGCTCGCAATTAATGGATCCCGTGATATAATATGTCTAACGGAAGGTAGCTGTTGAAAGAGGCATTTTTTAGTAGGGTCATGGCGTCCGGTAACAACCAAAAAAGGAATAGAGAGAGCAAAAATAGTTGTCAAAGCACCTATACTACTTTCAATTGGGAGTGGTAGCGTAAGGCGGCCGGCTCGCCAAACCAATCCTGGAACTTCGGAAACATCTTGTTCCGCTCTATCACAATTCATCGCCATGCCTAATTCGCGCCGCCGGCCGGCGCTCCGGCGTGTCCGATCGACCACACGAAGGACGCGACGGCGCGCAGGTCCTCGGGCTTCAGCTCGACGCCGCCCATCGGCGGCATGGCCCCGCCGTGCTCTTTGGGCTGCGGCACGCCGTTCTCGATCGTGCGCGTGATCCCCTGCAGGTCGCCGTCGCTCCACAGCCAATGGCCGCTCGTGAGGTCGGGGCCGATCGGCGAGCCCTTGCCGTCGGGACCGTGGCAGCCGCCGCAGGTGGCGTCGCCGATTTCGCCGCGGAAGATTTTCCCCCCGCGCAAGACCTCCTCGCGCGTGGAGCCGGCGTGGACGGGAAGCGAGGCTTCGTCGAGCGGCGCCGCCGCGGCGGCCGAGGCGACTTCGCCGGCCGGGGGCGCAGCCGGGGCGAGACCGACGTCGGCGCGTCCGGAATAGGTGATCTTCCAGATGCGGCCGCCCTGGTCGTCCGAGACGTAGAGCGCGCCGTCGGGGCCGACGGCGAGGCCGGACGGGCGATGGGCGGCGCGGCTGGGGTCCTTGTGCTCGCCGGCGAAGCCGTCGGCGAACAGTACATAGCCGCCGGACGGCTCGCCGTCGGAAAGCGGCTGGAAGACGACGGCGTAACCCTGCTGCGGCGCCGGCGCGCGGTTCCACGAGCCGTGGAAGGCGATGAAGGCGCCGCCCTTGTAAGCGTCGGGGAAGCTCGTCCCCTCGTAGATGGCGAGCGCGTTGGGCGCCCAGTGCGCCGGGAAGGCCGCGATCGGCGGGATCTTGTCGGCGCAAAGGCCCGCCTTCTCGCCGTCGCCGCCATATTCGGGGCCGAGCACGAGGCGGCCGAGCTTCGGGTCGAAATAGCAGCGCGGCCAGCCGTAGTCGCCGCCTTGCCTGACCTCGACCAGCTCCTCGGCGGGAAGCTCGCGGCCGCGCTCGCGCGAATAGAGCTTCGGCCAGTTCTCGGCGAGCTGGTCGCGCCCGTGCTGGGTCGCGTAGAAGCGTCCCGCGGAATCGAAGGCGAGCCCCTCGGCGTTGCGCAGGCCCGTGGCGTAGCGCTCGGCGGAGGAGAAGAGCTGATCGCTTCCGCGCGCGTCGTAGCGCCAGATCCCGCCGCGCGTGAGAAGCTCGTCGCAGGGCTCGCGGCCGGGCGAGCCCGGCATGCGGTTATGCTCCTCGCAGGCGTTGGTCGCCGAGCCGAGATCGACGTAGAGGCCGCCGTCCGGCCCGAAGGCGAGGGGATGCATCGGGTGGTCGCCCGTGACCGGCAGCCCGGAGACGACGGTCTGCGCCGCGCTCGATGGCGTGAGCTCGCCCTCCTTCAGCGCATAGCGCACGATGCGGTCGTTGATCTCGGCGTAGAGCGCTCCCTCGAACAGGCCGATCCCGGTGCCTCCGCGCCCGCCCTGCGCGGGCGTCTCGCCGAAGCGTCCGACCTCGTCGGCGCGCCCGTCGCCGTCCTTGTCGCGCAAGGCGACGAGGAAGCCCTGGTCGGGCGCGGGCTTGTCCTTGTAGTAGGGGCCGCTCCAGGTGTTGACGTAGACGGTTCCGTCGGCGGCGACCGCGAGATGGCGCGCGTGGCCGAGCTTGTCGGCGAAGACGGTGGCGCAGAAGCCCGGCGGCAGGGCGAGCCCGGCCGTGTCGCAGGTCTTTGGCGCGGGCGAGGCGTTTTCCGTGGGCTCGCCGGCGGCCGGACGCGCGAGCGCGCAGGCGGCGACGGCCAGGGGAAGGGCCAGGCGAAGGACGACGAGCGGGATCGGGCGCAAGGGTCACCGGCGGCTTGCGCGACGCGAAGCGCGCCGCAGCGCCTCTTATACAACCGCGCGCAACCGCGCGCGAGCGTCGCGAGCAGGCCGCCCGCTCAGCGCGGCGGCGTGCCGTTGAGCGCCAGCGTCTCGCCGGCGAGATAGAGGCTGCCGCAGATGAGGATGCGCGGCGGAACGCGCCATTCGCGCGCGCGCAGGTAGCGCAGCGCATCCTCGACGCCGCCGGCGGAGGCGGCCTCGATTCCCGCCTCGCGCGCCGCGCCGGCGACCTCGGCGGCGGGCTTGCCGTACTGGTCGGCCCTGAGCGGCACGGCGATCACCTCCTGCGCCAGCCCCTTGAAGGCGCGCAGGAAGCCGACCGTGTCCTTGGTCGTGAGCGTCCCGCAGATGAGGATCAGCGGGCGCTCCGCGCGCTCGCCGAAATCGGCCATGGCCTCGGCGAGCACGCGCCCGCCGTCCTCGTTGTGGCCGCCGTCGACCCAGATCTCGGCGCCCTTCGGCGCCAGCTCGGCGACGCGGCCCTTGAGGACGTTCTGCAGGCGCGCCGGCCATTCGACCTCGAGGAGGCCGCGCTCGATCGCGCGCGCGGGGATGTGCGGCTCGACGAGGCGCGCCGCGGCGATCGCGGTCGCGGCGTTGTCGACCTGGTGGCGGCCGGGCAGGCGCGGCGGCGGCAGGTCGAGGAGCCCGCCGGCGTCTTCGTAGAGGAGCCGCCCGCATTCGAGCCGCGCCGAGAAATCGCGTTCGGCGACGAGCGCCGGGGCGCCGACGCGCGCGGCCTCGCGCAGCAGCACGCCGAGCGCGCGCTCGGTCTGCGCGGCGATCGCCGCCGGCGTCCCGCGCTTGAGGATGCCGGCCTTCTCCCAGGCGATCTTCTCCACCGTCGCGCCGAGGAATTCGGGATGGTCGATGGAGATCGAGGCGATCACGCAGGCGGCCGGGCGTTCGACGACGTTGGTCGCGTCGCCGCGCCCGCCGAGGCCGACCTCGAGCAGCAGATAGTCCGCCGGCGCCTGCGCGAAGATGCTGAAGGCGGCGGCGGTGGTGAACTCGAAGAAGGTGATCGGCTGGCCGTCGTTGACCTCCTCGCAGGTCTTGAGCGCGGCGTAGAGGGTTTCGTCGTCGACGAGGCGCCCGCCGCCCTTTGCTCCAAGACGGATGCGCTCGTGGAAGCGCACGAGATGCGGCGAGGTGTAGACATGCACGCGCTTGCCGGCCGCCTCGAGGATCGCGCGCAGGAAGGCGATCGTCGAGCCCTTGCCGTTGGTGCCGGCGACATGGACGATCGGCGGCAGCCTCTTTTCCGGCGAGCCGAGCGCCGCGAGCAGGCGCTCCATGCGCCCGAGCGTCAGCTCGATGTCCTTCTTGTGCAGAAGGAACAGCCGCGCGAGCAGGTCGTCGAGGGGAGCTGCGCCGGGCGCGGCGGTCATGGCGCGGCGGCTCAGGCGGCTGCGGCGGGGCGGGGCGTGTGGGTCAGGATCGAGACGAGCCGCGCCAGCGTCTCGCGCATGTCGTGGCGGTGCACGACCATGTCGATCATGCCGTGCGCCTCGAGATACTCCGCCCGCTGGAAGCCTTCGGGCAGGCGCTCGCGGATCGTCTGCTCGATCACCCGCGGGCCGGCGAAGCCGATGACCGCGCCGGGCTCGGCGATCTGGACGTCGCCCAGCATGGCGTAGGAGGCGGTCACGCCTCCGGTCGTCGGGTTGGTGAGCACGACGATGTAGGGCAGGTTCTGCTCGCGCAGCCGGCGCACGGCGATGGTCGTGCGCGGCATCTGCATCAGCGAGAAGATGCCCTCCTGCATGCGCGCGCCGCCCGAGGCGGTGAAGATGATGAAGGGGCTGCGGCGCTCGAGCGCCGCCCCCATGCCGGTGACGATCGCCTCGCCCGCGGCCATGCCGAGAGAGCCGCCGAGAAAGTCGAAATCCTGCACGGCGGCGACGACTTCCACGCCTTCGAGCCGCCCGACGGCGAGCTTGACCGCGTCCGGCGACTCGGTCTTGAGGCGATATTCCTTCAGCCGGTCGGCGTAGCGCTTGATGTCGCGGAATTTCAGCGGGTCGAGCGGCACGTCCGGCGTCGGCAGCTCATCGTAGACGCCGCCGTCGAACAGGTTGGCGAGCCGCGCCTTGGGGGCGAGCCGCATGTGGAAGCCCGAGCCCGGCACCACGAAGAGATTGGCCTCGAGGTCCTTGTGGAACACGAGCTCGCCGCTCTCCGGGCACTTGACCCATAGATTCTCGGGAGTCTCGCGGCGCAAGAACGACCTGACCTTGGGAGGGACGACGTTGGAGATCCAGTTCATGGGCGGTCCGGGTGCGGCGCGCTCTCGCGCCTTTGAAAAGGGAAGGCGCGCGCCAGATGCGTTATTTAAGGGCGCGCGCGCCCTTTTGCGACAGAAATGTGAGGGGCGGCGCGGTCCTGCTCAGACCGTCGCCGCGGCGCCGCGCACGCCCTTGGCCAGAGCCGAAACGAGCGAGCTCACCGCGCCGACCGTGCCGGGGCCGGCGGCGCCGCGCGCGTCGAGGGAGGCGGCGAGGGCGCCGACGAGCGCCGAGCCGACGACGACGCCGTCGGCCCCCGCCGCGATCGCCGCCGCGTCGGCCGGGGTGCGCACGCCGAAGCCGACCGCCACGGGCAGCGGCGTATGGCGCTTGATGCGCGCCACCGCCTGCGCCGTCGTCGAATAATCGGGAGTGGCGGCGCCGGTCGTGCCGGTGATCGAGACGTAATAGACGAAGCCCGAGGTGTTCGCGAGCACCGCCGGCAGCCGCGCGTCGTCGGTCGTCGGCGTCGCGAGGCGGATGAAGTTGAGCCCCGCCTTCAGCGCCGGCAGGCACAGCTCGGCGTCCTCCTCCGGCGGCAGGTCGACGACGATCAGCCCGTCGACGCCGGACGCGGCCGCGTCCGCGAGGAAACGTTCGACGCCGTGGACGTAGATCGGGTTGTAGTAGCCCATCAGCACCAGCGGCGTGTCCGGCTCGCTCGCGCGGAAGTCGGCGACGAGCCGCAGCGTCTTCTCGAGCGTCATGCCGGCGCCGAGCGCGCGCAGGCCCGCGGCCTGGATCGCCGGCCCGTCGGCCATCGGGTCGGTGAACGGCATGCCGAGCTCGATCACGTCGGCGCCGGCGCCGGGCAGGGCCTTCAGGATCTCAAGGCTCGTCGCCGGATCGGGGTCGCCGGCCATGACGAAGGCGACAAGGGCGGCGCGCCCTTCTGCGGCGAGCTGCGCGAAGCGGGTCTCGATGCGGGTTGCGGCGGTCTCTGTCATCGGTCGGCGGTCTTCCTCAGCCCCGAGCCGTGCGACGGGGCGCGAGCGCTGCGCAATAGAGGATTTTTCGCGCCGGCGCAAAAGCGGGCGCGAGGACGGGCCCGAACGGAGAGGGCTCACGCCCGCAAGGCGGGTTGCGCCGACGGGGCTCGGGCGAGGCCGGCGCAGCGTTCGTCGCGGCCGTCGCCGGGGCGCCAAACGCTCCTGAGCCGGGCTTGCCCCGCGCTCCGCGCGAGCTAGACTTGGCGCCGCCCACCCCGCGAGACGCCGGATTCCCTTGCCCGCCCGCGCGCTGAACAGCATCCTCGCCCGCCTTATCGGCTCGGCCGCGGCCTTTCTCGTCGTCGTCGCGCTGTCCTTCCTGTTGATGCGCCTCGCGCCCGGCGGGCCGTTCGACTCCGAGCGTCCGCTCGACCCGCATGTCGCGCAGAACCTGCGCCGCGTCTACAAGCTCGACCTGCCGCTTCCCGAACAGTTCTGGCTCTATCTCAAGAGCCTCGCGCGCGGCGACTTCGGGCCCAGCCTGCACTGGCGCGATTTCTCGGTCGGCGAGCTGCTCGCCCACGCGCTGCCGATCTCGCTGCGGCTCGGCGCGCAGGCGCTGGCGCTGGCGCTGCTTATCGGCGGCGCGCTCGGCGTCGCCGGCGCGCTGAGGGGGCGCGTCGGCGCCTTTTGCGTCGCGGCGGTCGCGCTCGCCGGCGTCGCGCTGCCGGCCTTCGTCGTCGGCCCGCTGCTGCAGCTCGGCTTCGGCCTCAGGCTGCGCTGGCTGCCGGTCGGCGGCTGGGAGGACGGCGCTTGGCGCAACCAGGTCCTGCCGACGCTGACCCTCGCCCTGCCGCAGATCGCCATCGTCGCGCGCCTCATGCAGGCCGGGATGCGCGACGCCCTCGCCGAGCCCTATGTGCGCACGCTGCGCGCCTTCGGCCTGCCGCGCCTTCACATCCTCGCGCGGGCGGCGCGCGCCGGCGCGCTGCCGACGCTCTCCTATCTCGGCCTCGCCGCCGCCAGCCTGCTGACCGGCTCGGTCGCCGTCGAGACCATCTTCGGCGTGCCGGGCATGGGGCGCTATTTCGTCGAAGGGGCGCTCGGGCGCGACTATCCCCTCGTCATGGGGACGGTGGTGGTCGTGGCGGCGATGGTCATCGCCTTCAACCTTCTCGTCGACCTCGCCTACATGCGCCTCGACCCGCGCATCGGCGCGGCGCGGTGAGCGTTCTCGCGCGCGTTCCGGCGAGCGCCTTCTTTCTCGCCGCCGTCGCGCTCGCCTGCGTGTTCGGCCCCATGCTGTCGCCGCATCCATTCGACCGGGTCTATCCCGATTACGTGCTGGCGGAGCCCTCGTTCGAGGCGCGCCCGAGCGCCGGCGAGCTCCTCGCCGCGGCGGAAGCCTTCGCGTCGCGCCTCGGCGCCCGGCTCGACGAGGCGGAGGACGCCGGCGAAGCGCTGCTCATGCGGATTTCCGCCGACCGTCCGATCGAGGCCGCGGCGCTCGGCGACCAGCCGCCCTCCGACATGCTGGGCCCGCCGCGGCTTCTCGAGGCGCGCGAAGGCGGGCGCGAGATGAGCCTCGAGGCGCCGGTCAAGCGCGAGCTCTTCCCGTTCGGCGCCGACGCCAACGGCCGCGACCTTCTGACCCGCACGCTGATCGCCGGGCGCGTCTCGCTCGCCGTCGGCCTCGCCGCCTCGCTCGTCGCGCTCGTCGTCGGAGTCGCCTACGGCGCTTTCGCCGGCCTCATGGGCGGGGCGGTCGACGCCCTCATGATGCGCGTCGTCGAGGTGGTCTACGCGCTGCCCTTCATCTTCCTCGTCATCGTGCTGGTCATGACCTTCGGGCGCCGTCTGGATCTGATCTTCCTCGCCGTCGGCGCGGTCGAATGGCTCGACATGGCGCGCATCGCGCGCGGACAGACGCTCGCCCTCAAGGAGAAGGACTACGTCGCCGCCGCCCGGGCGCTCGGCGCCTCGCCCTTCGCCATCCTCGCGCGCCACATCCTGCCGAACGCCGCCGCGCCGATCCTCGCCTTCCTGACCCTGCTCGTCCCGCGCGCCATCCTGCTTGAAAGCTTCATCTCCTTCCTCGGGCTCGGCGTGCAGGAGCCGCTGACGAGCTGGGGCGCGCTGATCGCCGAGGGCGCGCGCCACATTCAGGGGGCGTTGCATCTTCTGCTGTTTCCGGCGCTGTTCCTCGGGGCGACGCTCGCCGCGCTGCAGAGCCTCGGCGAGACGCTGCAGGCGCGCGTCGCCGGACGCGCCTCTTGAGCGCGCCGTTGCTGGAAGTCGAGGAACTGCGCGTCGTCTACGGCGCGCGCGCCGTCGTCGACGGCGTGAGCTTCTCCCTCGCGCGCGGCGAGGCGGCGGCGCTCGTCGGCGCCTCGGGCTCGGGCAAGAGCCAGACGGCGCTCGCGCTGCTCGGCCTCAACGCGCCGGGGGCGCGGCTCTCCGGCGCCGCGCGCTTTGCGGGCGAGAATCTCCTGACCCTGCCGCGCCGGCGGCTCGACGCGCTGCGCGGGCGGCGCATCGCCATGGCGTTCCAGGAGCCGGCGGCCTCGCTCGATCCCTTCCTCAGCGTCGGCGCGCAGCTTTGCGCCGTGCTGCGCCTCAGGGCGGGGCTTTCGCGGACGCAGGCGCGCGCCCGGGCGATCGATCTGTTCGGGCTCGCGCGCCTGCCCGAGCCGGAGCGGAAATTCGACGCCTTTCCGCACCAGCTTTCCGGCGGCCAGCTGCAGCGCGTCGCCATCGCCATGGCGCTCTCCTGCGAGCCGGCGCTGCTGCTCGCCGACGAGCCGACGAGCGCGCTCGACGCCACCGTCGCGGCGCAGGTGATGGAGCTTCTTGACGAACTGCGCCGGCGCCTCGGCCTCGCCGTCCTCATCATCACCCACGACCTGCCGCTCGCCCGCCGCTTCGCCGGCGTGGTCCATGTGATGGCGGACGGGCGCCTCGTCGAAGGCGGCGCAGGCGCGGCGCGCCCGCTTGCGGCGGCCGCGCCGCGGGGCCGCGCGCCGGCGCAAGGCGAAGCGTCCGGCGAGGCGGCCGAAATCCTGCGCCTCGAGCGCGTGAGCGTGCGGGCGGGGGGCCGCGGCCTCTTCGCCCCGCCGTCGCGCGAAATCCTGAAAGGCGTGAGCCTGACGCTGGAGCGTGGACGCACGCTCGCCGTCGTCGGCGAATCCGGCGCGGGCAAGACGACGCTGGCGCGGGCGGCGCTGCGGCTCGCGCCGAGCGAAGGCTCGATCCGCTTCATGGGCCGCGAGATCGGCGCGCTGCCGGAGAAGGCCCTGCGTCCGCTTCGCCGCGACATGCAGATGGTGTTTCAGGATCCTTTCGGCGCGCTGTCGCCGCGCCTTCGCGTCGCCGACGTCGTCGCCGAAGGGCTCGCCGTCCACGAGCCCTCCCTGTCGCGGCGCGAGCGCGACGAGGCGGCGGCGGAGGCGCTGCGCGCGGTCGGCCTCGACCCGGCGCGGCGCTTCGCGCGCCCGTCCGCCTTCTCGGGAGGCCAGCGCCAGCGCATCGCGCTCGCGCGGGCGCTGATCCTCGCGCCGCGCCTCGTCGTCCTCGACGAGCCGACGTCCGCGCTCGACGAAGCCTTGCGCGGCGACGTCCTGCGCCTCATCGCCGCGCTGCAGCGCGAGCGCGGCCTGAGCTACCTCCTCGTCACCCACGATCTTGCGGCGGCGCGCGCGCTCGCCCATCGCGTCGCGGTGATGAAGGACGGCGAGATCGTCGAGACGGGCGCGGCGGAGGAGGTGCTGGAGGCGCCGCGCCACGCCTACGCGCGCGCCCTCGTCGAGGCGGCGCGGCGGCTCGGCGGCGGCGCGTGAGCGGGGCCGCGCAAATCATGGCCGCGGCGGCCGTAATCTTTCCTTCGTCCGCGGCTGTGATAAAGCTGGCGCGTTTTTGACGCGGCGCCGCGCGCCGGGTCTTGGCGCGAGGGGAGCCCGCACATGATCTTCCAAGGCGAGTCGATCGAGGTCAGGGAAGTCGGCGAAGGCTTCCACGAGCTGCGCTTCGACCGCAAGGGCGAGGCGGTCAACAAGCTCGACCGGCTCGCCTTCCGCGAGCTCGAGGCCGCGCTCGCCGCGCTCGCCGCCGCGCCCGGCCTCAGGGGCGTCCTCGTCTCCAGCGCCAAGGAGACCTTCGTCGTCGGCGCCGACATCTTCGAGTTCACCGAGGTTTTCGAGGCGGGCCGGGAGGCGGTCGAGCGCTTCGTCGCGGCGAACGCGAAGATCGTCTCCGCCCTCGCCGCGTTGCCGGCGCCGAGCGTCGCCGCGGTGGGCGGCCTCGCGCTCGGCGGCGGCTTCGAGCTCGCGCTCGCCGCCGACTACCGCGTCGTCTCCGACACGGCGAAGGTCGGCCTGCCCGAGGTCACGCTCGGCATCTTCCCCGGCTACGGCGGCACGGCGCGCCTGCCGCGCCTCATCGGCCTCGCCGAGGCGGCGCGCTGGATCGTCTCCGGCGCGCAGCAGGGCGCGCTGACGACCCTGGAGGACGGCGCGGCCGACGCCGTCTGCCCGCCCGAGGAGCTGTTCGACGTCGCGCTCGGCCTTTTGAAGGCGGCCGCCGCCGATCCCGCGGGATGGGCGGAGCGTCGCCGCGAGGGCGCCGCGAGCCTCGGCCTGCCGCGCGAGAAGGTCGACGAACTGCTGTCGGGCGCGCAGATCGAGGCCGCCAGGGCGCTGCCGCATTATCCGGCCGCGCACGAGGCCGTCGAGGTGCTGCGGGAAGGCGCGGAGCTGTCGCTCGAGGAGGCGCTGGCGCTCGAGGCGAAGCGCTTCGCCGAGGTCGCCGCCTCGCAGGCCGCGACCTCGCTCGTCGGCAATTTCGTCAACGACCAGGCGGTGCGCAAGATAGCGAAGTCGCACGCCAAAGGCGCCGCGAAGGTGCGCAGGGTCGGCGTGCTCGGCGCCGGCGTGATGGGCGCGGGCGTCGCCTACCAGAGCGCCTTGAAGGGCGTGCCGGCGGTGCTCAAGGACGTCTCCCGCAAGGCGCTGGACAATGGAGTGGCGCATGCGCGCAATCTGCTCGACAAGCAGGTCGAGCGCGGCAGGATGAAGCCCGAGGAGGCCGACGCGGCGGCCGCGGCGATCCACGCGACCGAAAGCTTCGCCGACCTCGCCGGCGTCGACGTCGTGGTCGAGGCGATCGTCGAGGATCTCAAGATCAAGCTCGCCGTGTTCGGCGACGTCGAGGAGGCGGTGGGCGAGAAAGCGCTCATCGTCTCGAACACCTCCTCGCTGCGCGTCAAGGACCTTTCCGCGGGCGTGTCGCGGCCGCGCAATTTCCTCGGCATGCACTTCTTCAATCCGGTGCCGGCGATGGCGCTCGTCGAGGTGATCCGCGGCCCGCAGACCTCGGACGCGGCTCTTGCGACCATCGTCGACTACGCCCTGACGCTCGGCAAGACGCCGATCGTCGTCGGCGACTGCCCCGGCTTCGTCGTCAACCGCGTGCTGACGCCCTATCTGATCGCCTTCCTCAAGCTCGTGAGCGAGGGCGTCGACTTCCGCGACGTCGATCGCGCGATGGAGGGCTTCGGCTGGCCGATGGGGCCCGCCTGGCTCTCCGACGTGATCGGCCTCGATATCTGCCAGCACGTCGTCGAGATCGTCTCGGAAGGCTTTTCCGCGCGCATGGAGCATCCGAAGCCTGGCGCCTATGAGCTGCTGATGGCCGACGGGCGTCTCGGCCAGAAGAACGGGCGCGGCTTCTACGTCTACGGCAGGGACGACACGGGCCGCCCGGCGAGGACCGCCGAGCCCGCCGTCTTCGAGCTCCTGAAGGCCGGTCGGACCGGCGCCGTCCGTCTCACCGACGCCGAAATCCGCGAGCGCATGATGATCCCCATGCTGTTCGAGGCCGCCCGCTGCCTCGAGGACGGGACGGGCTCGACGCCCGGCGAGATCGACATGTGCCTGATCCTTGGCCTCGGCCTGCCGCGCTACCTCGGCGGCGCGCTGCGCTACGCCGACTGGCTCGGGCTCGGGACGGTCGCGAACAGGGCGAAGGCGTATGAGGAGCTCGGCCCGATCTACCGTCCGGGCGAAGCGTTCGTCGCCAAGGCGGAGAAGGGCGAGAAGTTCTACGCCTGAGGCGCGCGGCCTTCAGTCGGCCGGCTTTGGCTTCGCCTTGAGCGGGCAGGCCGCGTCGGCGCACCAGCCGATCGAGGCGAGCGCGGTCGCGGCGCCCGCATGGATGAGGATGCCGCCGGCCTCGTCCTTGACGGTGATGCGCGCGCCCCGCTTCGACTTGAGCTGGGAGGCCAGAAATTCGACGTAGCACCAGGCCGCCTTGCGGCTCGGCAGCGCCGCGACGTCGACCGCGACGCCGTTTTCGCTCGTGACCTCGAAGGTGAAAACCGGCATGGCGCAGCCGCCCGCTTGGGACTGACGGGACGCGTCGGCGGCGCGCCGGACGCGGACGGAAGAGGCGACGACGGGCGGCCGAAAAGCCGCAAGCCGCCATCGAACCTCCGATCTCGCGCGCCGGCCTTGATCTCGATCAAGCGCTGCGGCCTCAATGCGCCTCGTCCCAGTTTTGCGCCGCCCGCGCCTCGACCTGCAGCGGGACCGTGAGCTTCAGCGCCGGCTCGGTCGCCTCGCACATCACCTTGCGCGCGATCTCCATGGTCGCCTCGACCTCGGCGTCGGGCGCCTCGAACACCAGCTCGTCATGCACCTGCAGCAGCATCTGCGCGCAAAGGCCGGCCGCCTCCAGCGCGTCGTCCATGCGGACCATGGCGCGGCGGATGATGTCGGCCGCCGAGCCCTGGATCGGCGCGTTGACGGCGGCGCGCTCGTTGAAGGCGCGCTCGGAGGGGTTCGAGGCCGATATGCGCGGATAATGGCACTTGCGCCCGAAGATCGTCGCCACATAGCCCTTCTCGCGGGCGAATTTCTTCGTCTCCTCGACATAGGCGCGGATGCCGGGGAAGCGCTCGAAATAGCGCTTGATGTACGCTCCCGCCTCCTCGCGCGGGATGGAGAGCTGGTTGGCGAGGCCGAACGCCGAAATGCCGTAGACGATGCCGAAGTTGATCGCCTTGGCGCGCCGGCGGATTTCGGACGGCATGCCGGCGATGGGGACGCCGAACATCTCCGACGCCGTCATGGCGTGGATGTCGAGCCCTTCCGCGAAGGCCTGCTTCAGCTGCGCGATGTCGGCGATATGGGCGAGCAGGCGCAATTCGATCTGGCTGTAGTCGGCGGAGATCAGCTTGCGTCCTTGCGGGGCGACGAAGGCGCGGCGGATCTTCCGCCCCGCCTCGTTGCGGACGGGAATGTTCTGCAGATTGGGCTCGGAGGAGGAAAGCCGCCCGGTGGTCGTCGCCGCCAGCGCGTAGGAGGTGTGCACGCGCCCCGTGCGCGCGTTGACGTAGGTGGGCAGGGCGTCGGTGTAGGTCGACTTCAACTTGGCGAGCTGGCGCCAGTCGAGGATCAGCCGCGCGAACGCGTTGCCCTCGGCGGCGAGGTCGTCGAGCACGCTCGCCGCCGTCGACCATGCGCCCGTCGCCGTCTTCTTCGCGCCGGGCAGGCCCATCCTGCCGAACAGGATGTCGCCGAGCTGCTTTGGCGAGCCGAGGTTGAAGCTCTCGCCCGCCGTCTCGAAGATCTGCGCCTCGAGCCGCGCCATGTCCTGCGCGAACTCGCCGGAGAGCCGCGAGAGGATGGCGCGGTCGATCATGACGCCGCGCCGCTCCATGCGCATGAGGACGGGCGCGAGCGGGCGCTCCAGCGTCTCGTAGACGGTCGCCATGGCTTCGGCCGGCAGACGGGCCGTAAGGACGCGATGGAGGCGTAGCGCGACGTCGGAATCCTCGGACGAATATTCGCTCGCCTTGTCGATGGGAACGCGCGCGAAGCCGATGAAGCTGCGTCCAGAGCCCGCCACCTCGCCGAACTGGATCGGCTTGTGGCCGAAGTACTTCTCGCTCAGCACGTCCATGCCATGGTCGCTGCGGCCGGCGTCGAGCACGTAGGACATCAGCAGCGTGTCGTCGAACGGGGCGAGCTCGATCCCGCGCTGGGCGAGGACGAGGGCGTCGAATTTCGCGTTATGCGCGATCTTGAGCACGTCCGGCGCCTCGAGCAGCGGCTTCAGGCGGGCGAGCGCCGCGCCCTCGTCGAGCTGGCCGGCGAGCAGCGCGTCGCCTTCGAACAGGTCGCCGCCCGGCCCGCTCCTGTGGCGCAGCGGGACATAGGCGGCGCGGCCGGGAGCGAGGGCGAGCGAGACGCCGACGAGCTCGGCCTCCATCGCGTCGAGCGAGGAGGTCTCCGTGTCGACGGCGACGAGGCCGGCCGAGAAACCTTCGGCGATCCAGGCGTCGAGGCGCTCGAGGCTCGAGATCGTCTCGTAGGCCTTGACGTCGAAGCTCTGTGTCTTCGCCGCGGCGAGGCGCGCCGCCGCGAGGGCGCCGGGGCCGGTCGCGATCGCCTCGGGCGCGGCCTGCGCGCCGTAGCGGGCGTTGCGCTTCGGGCCGCCTGGCGCCGGGGCCTCCGACGGCCCTTCAGGCGGCGGCGGCGCCGCCACGGCCTCGGGCTTGAGGAAGACGCCGCCGCGCCCGCGCCAGCCCCTTGGCCCGGCGTAGTCGGGGTCGGGCTCGATCTCGGCCGCGTCGACCTCGAAGATCTCCGCGGCGCGGCGGGTGATGGTCGTGAACTCCATGGCCTTGAAGAAGGCGACGAGCGCCGCCCCGTCCGGCTGAGCGAAGCGCAGGTCGTCGAGCGGCGTCTCGAGCGGCAGGTCGTCGACGAGGCGCACGAGCTCGCGCGAGAGGAGGATCAGCTTGACGCTCTCGGGGTCGGTGAGGATTTCGCGCCGCTTCGGCTGCCTGATCTCCCCGGCGCGCGCGAGCAGCGCGTCGAGGCCGCCGTATTCGCCGATGAGCTGGGCCGCGGTCTTGAGGCCGATCCCGCGCGCGCCGGGGATGTTGTCGGTCGAATCGCCGGCGAGCGCCTGGACGTCGACGACCTTCTCCGGCGGCGCGCCGAAATAGTCCTCGACCTCGGCGACGCCGATGCGCCGCTCGGCGCGCGAGCCCTTCGCCCCCGACTCGCCCTGCGCCGGGTCGTACATCGAGACGCCCGGCCGCACGAGCTGCATCAAATCCTTGTCGGCGGAGATGATGGTCACGTCCGCGCCCCGCTCGCGCGCCTGCCGCGCGTAGGCGGCGATGAGGTCGTCGGCCTCGTAGCGGTCCTGCTCGATGGGGACGAGGCCGAAAGCGCGCACGGCCGCGCGCATCAGGGGAAACTGCGGGACGAGGTCCTCGGGCGGCTCCGAACGGTTCGCCTTGTAGGGCGGATAGAGCTCCTTGCGGAAGGAGTTCTCGGACTTGTCGAAGATGATCGCGAGATGCGTCGGCTTCACGCCCGCCGCGCCCTCGCGCGCGAACTGCAGGAGCTTGACGCAGAACAGCCGCACGGCGCCGGTCGGCAGGCCGTCCGAGCGGTAGTTGTATTTCGCGTCCTGCCGGATCGACTGGAAGTAGGCGCGAAAGACGAACGAGGAGCCGTCGACGAGAAACACGTGGTCTCCCGCCGCGACGGGCCGCTCGGATGGTGGCATGGGCTCTATCCGGTGGAGACAGGGAGCGGCAGGATGGCGTAAAGGGGACTCGAACGCCAGCGCCGTCGCGGCGATCGCTGCAACCAAAACAAGCGAGCAGCGTTGCCAGTTACGGCGAAAGCTTCGTTCCACGGAGTCCCAGCTTTTTTGTAATGAGCCGCAGCGGCGCAGTTGATCGTCGAGCCGGTTGCGCGTTCGTGTGAATATTCGCGCCATCTAACCATCGAAAGAGCGCAGGACGGACGCCGAGTTCTTGTGGTCTCGCCTTTTATGTCGTAGTGCGGGCGCGACCTTCGAAGAGATGGCGACCGGATCGACGCGCGGATGCGTTGCGGCGGATTGGAACGAGACTGGTCGATCACATGGATTTCGAGGCTGTCTTCAACCGCCTGCCGACGCCGACCATGGTGATGGACCCCGATTTCAATATTCTGGCCGCCAACGACGCCTGTCTCGACGTCGCCGGGCGGGCGCGCGAGGGACTCGTCGGGCGCAAACTGTTCGACGTCTTTCCCTCCGACGGCGCGGCGGGGGAAGCCTTGCGCGCCTCCTTCGAGCGTGTGCGCGAGAAGGGCGTCGTCGACGCCCTGCCGATGCTCGACCACCCGATCGCGGGCGCCAAGGGCGGGCTCGAGCCGCGCCGCTGGAGCTGCGCCCATGTGCCGATCCTTTCAGGCGACGGGCGGGTCGCCTGGATCATGCAGACCACGCAGGACATCTCGGGCCTCGGCGAGCCCGCGCCGCGCGAGGAGACGCCGGGGCGGCGGATCGAGATGATCCAGGCGCTGAACCAGACGCTGCTCGCCGCCACCCAGCATCTCAACCGGGTGTTCATGCAGGCGAGCAATTTCATGTGCGTCCTGCGCGGCCCGGAGCTCGTGTTCGAATCGGCCAACGCGAACTGCCTCGCCCTCATCGGCGGGCGCGATCCCGTCGGGCGGCGGCTGCGCGACGCGCTGCCCGAGCTCGCGGGGCAGGGCTATTACGAGCTACTCGAAAACATCATCCGGGACGGCGAGGCCTTCGCCGGCCGCAAGATGCGCGTCCTCGTGGAGAACGCCGAAGGCGAGCTCGTCGAGCGCTTCCTCGACATCATCTGCCAGCCGGTGCGCGACGAGGCGGGAGCGGTGTCGTCGGTCTTCATCGAGGGCTCGGACTCGACCGAGATCGTGCGCGCGGAGCAGCGGCAGGCGCTGCTCATCCGCGAGCTGCACCATCGCGTGCGCAACACGCTGGCGACCGTGCAGGGAGTCATGAACACGACGGCGCGGACCTCGACGACGATCGAGGAGTTCCAGGAGGCGTTCGCCGGGCGCATCGCCTCGCTCGCCAAGACGCACGCCATCATGACCGAGGAGCTCGACCAGTGCGTGTCCTTCGAGCATCTGCTGCATCAGGAGCTCGACCTTTACGCCGGCGAGGATTGCGGCCGCGTGACCCTCAAGGGTCCGCCGGTCGAGCTCTCCTCGCAGATCGCCGTGCCGCTCGGGATGGCCGTTCATGAGCTGACGACCAACGCCGTGAAGTACGGCGCGCTCGCCGCGCACGAGGGGCGGCTCGACGTCGAATGGAGCCTCGCCGACGTCCCCTCGGGCGCCGCCTTGCGCTGGGAGTGGCGCGAGAGCGACGGGCCGCAGGTCGAGCCGCCGCGCCGGGAGGGATTCGGCTCGATGCTTCTGAAGCGCGTGCTGTCGCAGCAGATCGGCGCCGAGGTGAACGTCGTCTATGATCCGGACGGCTTCACGCTGCGCATGCTCGTGCCGCTGCGCGCCGAACGATGAAGCCGAAGGCGCGACGACGCCCGGAGCGACGGGGAGAAACGAATATGGCGGGAAAGTCTGATTTCACCGATGCGGAATGGGCGAAGGTGCTGTCGGCGCCGCTGCTCGCAGGCGTCGCGGTCACCTGCGCCGAGCCGAGCGGCCTGTTCGGCATGCTGAAGGAGGGGTTTGCGAGCGGCAAGGCGCTGCTCGACGCGCGCAAGGACGCCTCCGCCGGCGAGCTTGAGAAGGCCGTGGCGACGGCGTTCGAGGATGGCGGCGAGCGCTCGCAGGCGCGCGAGGCGCTGGCGGCGGCGGTCGCCGGAAAGACTGCGCCGGCCGACATCCGCGACGCGGCGATCGCCGCGCTTCGCGCCGTCGGCGCGCTCGTCGACGCCAAGGCGCCGGGCGATGCGCCCGGCTTCAAGGCCTGGCTGCGGAGCGTCGCCCAGCGCGTGGCCGAATCCGCCTCCGAGGGCGGCTTCCTCGGCTTCGGAGGCGTCACGGTGAGCGAGGCCGAGAAGGCGACGCTCGGCGACGTCGCCGCCGCCCTCAACCTTCCGGCCTGAATTCGCCTGGACGGCGCGCGGGCGCGCCGTCCAGGAACGTCGTGAACAGCAGCAGGCGCGCCTGCTGCTAGTCGTCGTCGTCGTCAGCGGGCGGCGGCGGGGGAGGCGGCGGCGCGCCGGCGGGGCCGGCCTCGGCGGGACCGGGGCGCTCCGATCCCATCCCCATCCCCATCCCCATCATGTGATGCGAACGCATCGGGCCCATCCCCGGCCCGAACGGACGAACGCTATGCAGCAGCAGCGGCAGGCGGCGCTTCTGGTCCTCGCTCAGCGATTTGTCGAGCGGCGCGGCGGCGTCGGCGAGCGCCTTCAGCGCCTCGCCGCGGGCCACGGCGCTCTCGCCGGCGAACCTCAGCCAGCCGATCATGTCGGAGGGACGATCCGCGCGCATCTTCTCGCGGCGCTCCGCGGCCGCCTTGGCGGCGGCGCGCAGTGCGTTCTCGACCGGCGGCCAGAGCTTCTCCTGATCGGGCGTCAGCTTGAGGCCGACGTGCAGGGCGGCGACGCGGGCGTCGAACAGCGCTTCGCGGTCGGCCGGCGACAGGCGGGGCGGGCGCGGCGGCTCGCCGGGCTTGCCGGGCGGCGGCGGCGGGGGACGGTCCTCGGCCGAGGCGCCGAAGGCGGCGAGCGAAACGCTGCAGGCGAGCGTCGCGGCGGCTAGAATTGGCAGGCGCATTGGTGTCTTGCTCCAGTGACGATGGCGCCGTCCGCTCCGGGCGCCGAAAGGTCGGCCCATCGGAACGCCGCAGCGGACGAGTCGGCTCTAGAGGTATGGCCGGCGCGCTTCAAATGAAGGTTTCGTTAGAAGCGTCAGCGCTTCAGCCGCCGCAATCGACGCATCATGCTTAACGCAAATTAAACCGCGCCCGGGCGAGACTCGCCGCTGCACAAGGCTCATCAAGGGAGTTCGCGGCATGAACCGGACGAGAAAGGCCGGCGCTCCGGCGTTCGGCGACATTCTCGCGGGGCTCGAAGGCCAGACGTCCGCGCGCGCCGAACCGGAGCCGCGCCCGGCCGCCCCGCGCGCGGGCTCCGCGCGTCCGCGCCCCGAGGCGCCCGCCGGGCGGGCCGCGCCCGAAAAGTCCGGTCCCGCGATCGACACGTCCTGGCTCGCGTCCGCGCAGGCGCGCGCCCGCGCCGCGCAGGCCGCCCGAGCCGCCGAAGCAGGGCCGCGCGACGCCGCCTCGCCGAACGAGGCGCGCCCTTCGTCCACGGCGTCCCGCGCCTCTTTCGCCGACGTCGAAGGGCCGCCCGAGGACGCCGCGCCGGACGCGAAGAGCGCGCAGGACGCGGGCGCGAAGCCGGCCGACGGCGGGCCGTCGGCGCGCGCGCGCCGCGCGCCCAATCCGGTCCACGCGATGCGCCGCCTCATCGCCAGCTTCGCCGCGACGCTCGGCCGCCGGCGCCGGCAGGGGCCGGAAGCCGCGTCCACGCCGCCGGCCGCCCCTCCGCCCGCTCCTCTCGACGAGGACGCGGCCATCGCCCGCGAGCTCGGCCTCACCTCCAACCTCGCCATCGGCGACCTGCGCCGCATCCGCCGCGACTTCGCCAAGAAGAACCACCCCGACCGTTTCGCGCCGGCCTTGCGCAATCAGGCGGCGCGGCGCATGACCATCGCCAACATGCTGATCGACCAGCAGCTCAAGGGCCGCGCGCCGCCGCCGAAATAGGCCGCGCGCCGGCCGGGCGGGAGCATGAGCGCGAAAATCGACCTGAACTGCGATTGCGGCGAGGGCTTCGGCCCCTACGCCATGGGCGACGACGAGGCGATGCTCGACGTGGTCACGAGCGCCAGCGTCGCCTGCGGCTTCCACGCCGGCGATCCGCAGATCATGGCGCGGGTCTTCGCCGGCGCCGCGCGAAAAGGCGTCGTCGTCGGGGCGCATCCGGGCTACCCGGACCTTTGGGGCTTCGGCCGGCGGCCGCAGCGCTTCGCCCTCGTCGAGATCGAGCGCCTTCTCGCCTATCAGATCGGCGCGGCGCAGGCGGTGGCGGCGCTGGTCGGGACGCGCGTCGCCTACGTCAAGCCGCACGGCGCGCTAAGCAATCTCGCCATGGTCGAAAAGGACGTCGCCCGCGCGCTCGCCCGCGCCGTGCGCGCCGTCGACGGGAGCCTCGCTTTCCTCGCCGTCGCCGGCTGCCCGCTCGAACATGAGGCCCGCGCCGCTGGGCTCGAGGTCGCCTGCGAGGCCTTCGCCGACCGCGCCTATGGCGACGACGGCCTCATCGCGCCGCGCGGCGCGCCGGGCGCGGTGCTGACCGACCCGCACGAGATCGCCGCGCGCGCGCTCGCCATGGCGCGCGAGGGCGAGGTCGTTTCGCTTTCCGGCGGGCGCCTGCCGCTGAAGGCCGATTCGATCTGTCTGCACGGCGACCATCCCGGCGCGGCGCAGGCGGCGCGGACGCTGCGCGCGGCGCTCGAGGCGGGCGGCGTCGAGATCGCGCCCTTCGCGCGCCCGTCATGAGCGCGGAGGCGCCGCGCGTGCTCATGGCCGGGGAGGGCGCGCTCACCGTCGAGTTCGGCGAGACGATCGACCCGGCGCTCAACGCCCGCGTCGGCGCGCTCGACGCGGCGCTCGCCGCGGCCGATCTCGCAGGCGTCGTCGAGGCGGTCCCGACCTATCGCTCGCTGACCGTGCATTACGACCCCGGGGTCGTCTCCTTCGCCGGGCTGTCGCGTCGCCTGCTCGCCCTCGCCGCGCATCCCGGCGAAGCGCCGGCGGCGCGGCGCTGGCGCGTTCCCGCCTGCTACGATCCGCCCTTCGACGAGGATACGGCCGAGGTCGCGCAGGCGCTGGGCCTGACGCGCGGGCAGGTCGCCGCGCTGCACGCGGGCGCGCGCTACCGCGTCTACATGTACGGCTTCGCGCCGGGCTATCTGTTCCTCGGCGGCCTGCCGGCGGCGCTCGATATCTCGCGCCGGCCGACGCCGCGCCCGCCCGTCCCGCCCGGCGCCCTGCTCATCGCCGGCGGCCAGGCGCTGATCGCCAGCGTGTCGATGCCGACCGGCTGGCGCATGATCGGCCGCACGCCGTCCGTCCTGTTCGATCCGGCGCGCGAGCCCATGGCGCAGGCGCGGATCGGCGACGAGATCGTCTTCGAGCCGGTCGACGCCGCCCGCTTCGCCGATCTGTCCGCCCGGCGCGCCGGCCTCAGTCCGGCGGGCGGCTGAATGGCGCGGCTCAGGATCGTCGCGGCGGGGCCGGGGGCGACGATCCAGGACGCCGGGCGCTTCGGTTTCCAGCGATTTGGCGTGACGCCGGCGGGCCCGATGGATTTTTCCGCCTATGCCGCCGTCGCCGCCATGCTCGGCGGCGGTCCGCGCGACGCGGCGATCGAGATCGCCCTCGGCGGCCTCTCCGTCGCCGCCGAGGGCGGCGCCCTTACGCTCGCCTACGCTGGCGGGGCCTTCGACTGGCGCCGTGGCGGGGAGACGCCGCCCGCCGCCGCGCGGCTGACGTTGCGCGAGGGCGAGGTTCTCTCGGCGCGTCCGGGCGCGTCCGGCGCCTGGAGCTATCTCGGCGTCGCGGGCGGCTTCGACGTTCCCCTCGCGCTCGGCTCGCGCGCGACGCATCTGCGCTCGAGCCTCGGCGGGCTCGACGGGCGGATGCTGCGCGCCGGCGACGCGCTGGAGGTTCTGGAGGATCAGCCCGCGCTCGACGAGGCGGAGCTCGCCGCGCCTTTCCTCGCGCCCGGCTCACGCGCGCCGATCCGCGTGCTGCCGGGGCCGCAGGACGATTATTTTTCGCCCGCCGCGCTGGAGACGTTCTTCTCCGGCGTCTATGAGCTGACGCCGCGCGCCGACCGCATGGCCTACGCCTTCCGCGGCCCGGCGATCGAACATGCGCGCGGCTTCAACATCGTCTCCGACGGCCTCGCGCAAGGCGCCGTGCAGATCGCCGGCGACGGCCAGCCGCTCGTTCTGACGGCCGACCGCCAGCCGACCGGCGGCTATCCCAAGCTCGGCCATGTGATCTTCGCCGACCTCGGCCGCCTCGCCCAGCTGCGTCCGGGAGAGACGGCGCGCTTCGCGCGCGCCACGCTCGAGGAGGCGCTCGCCGCGCGCCGGACGCTGCTCGAGGAGATCGCCGCCGCGCCGTCGTTCCTGCGTCCGCTGACGCGCAAGGCGACGACGGCGCGTCTCCTCGGCGTCAATCTGATCGACGGGGTCGTCGACGCGCTGGAGTGAGGTCAGCGCGCGCGGCTGTCGATTCGCGAATCCACGCGCGAATTGACCGCGCCCGGCGTGCGCGAGGAGATCGGCCCCGGAGGGCCCGGGTCGGGCGTGCGCCAGACCGGCGCGGGGACGCTCGGCGGCCTCGGCGGCCGCGGGCCGCCGCGCGGGGGAGCTGGCGGCTTAACCGGGCCGTATCCGGGACCCCATTGGCGCCCGCCCCAGGTCTGCGGCGTCCCATAGGGCTGGCCGCGCTGCGCCGGCGTCGGCGGGCTCGCGCGCGGGCCGGCGTCGCGGCGCCAGTTGTAGCCGCACGGGCGCCAGCCCGGCCCGTCGAGGTCGTTCGGATACCAGCACTGGCGCTGGCCGTCGCGATAGTACTGGACGGCCTCGACCATCGCCGGCGCCGTCGCGCCGGCGCCGGAAAACAAGGTGAGAGCCGCAAGGGCGGAGGTCAACAGGGGCACGGAGCGCTCCCGCGGGCGGGCGTTGGCCTAACGATGGTGGCCGCCGCCATGCGGACCGCCGCCCGGACGGCCGCCGCCCGGATGGCCTCCCGGCGGACGTCCGCCGGGATGGCCGCCCGGCGGCCGCATGCCCGGGCCGCCTCCCGGCGGATGGCCATGCCAGCCCGGCCCACCCCCCGGCGGACGTCCATTCCAGCCCGGCCCGCCTCCCGGCGGAGGACGTCCGTTCCAGCCCGGCCCGCCCGGTCCCGGCCCCTGCCGCCAGCCGGGCGGCGGTGGCCGCCACCCGCCGGGCGGAGGCGGCGGCGTGCCCCAGCCGCGCCAGCCGACCGGGCCGCCCCAGCCGACGCCGTTCGTCCAGGGATAGCCGCACCAGTACCAGCCGGGGCCGTTCCAGCCGACAGGATACCAGCAGAACTGGCGTCCGCCGAAGAAGAACTGCGCGTCGGCGAAAGGCGCCGACTGCGCGGCGACCGACGGCACCGCCGGATCGAGCGCGGGGGCCGCCGCCGCGCCCTGCGCGATCGTCAGGGCGGCGAGCGCCGCAAGCAACCGAAGACGGTCGGGGCTTTGCTGCATGAAAGGTCTCCACACCAGATCGCGGAAGAGAATGCGCGCGTCGCGATGAACGACGCATGAGCGAAAAAGTCTCAGCCGGCGATCTTGCGCGCGCGCTTGCCGAGCGTGCGCAGCCGCAGGGCGTTGAGCTTGATGAAGCCGGCCGCGTCGCGGTGGTCGTAGGCGACGGCACCTTCCTCGAAGGTGACGAGCTCCTGGTCATAGAGCGAATAGGGGCTCGAACGTCCGACGACGAAGGCCGACCCCTTATAGACCTTGACGCGGACCCGGCCGGTCACGAGCTCCTGGCTCTTGTCGATCAGCGCCTGCAGCATTTCGCGCTCGGGCGAGAACCAGAAGCCGTTGTAGATCAGCTCGGCGTATTTCGGCGCGAGCTCGTCCTTGAGATGGGCCGCGCCGCGGTCGAGCGTGATCGATTCGATCCCGCGATGGGCGACGTAAAGGATCGTCCCGCCGGGCGTCTCGTACATGCCGCGCGACTTCATGCCGACGAAGCGGTTCTCGACGAGGTCGAGCCGTCCCACCCCGTTCGCCCGGCCGAGCTCGTTGAGCCGCGCGAGCAGGCTCGCGGGCGACAGCGCCTGCCCGTCGACCGCGACCGGATCGCCCTTCTCGAAGTCGATCTCGACATAGGTCGGCTTGTCGGGGGCGTCCTCCGGGTCGATCGTGCGCGAATAGACATAGCCGGGCGTCTCCTGCGCCGGGTCCTCCAGCACCTTGCCCTCGGAGGAGGAGTGCAGCAGGTTGGCGTCGACCGAGAAGGGCGCATCGCCGCGCTTGTCCCGCGCGATCGGGATCTGGTGCTTCTCGGCGAAGTCGATGAGCTGCGTGCGCGAGGCGAGATCCCATTCGCGCCACGGCGCGATCACCTTGATCTCCGGGTCGAGCGCGTAATAGGACAGCTCGAAGCGCACCTGGTCGTTGCCCTTGCCGGTCGCGCCATGGCAGACGGCGTCGGCGCCGGTCTTTTTCGCGATCTCGATCTGCTTCTTGGCGATCAGCGGACGGGCGATCGAGGTGCCGAGCAGATAGAGCCCCTCATATTGGGCGTTGGCGCGGAACATCGGGAAGACGTAGTCGCGCACGAACTCCTCGCGCAGGTCCTCGATGAACACGTTCTCCGGCTTCACCCCGAGCAGGATCGCCTTCTGGCGCGCCGGCTCGATCTCCTCGCCCTGGCCGAGGTCGGCGGTGAAGGTCACGACCTCGCAGCCATAGGTCGTCTCGAGCCATTTCAGGATGATCGACGTGTCGAGGCCTCCCGAATAGGCGAGGACCACTTTCTTTACGTCGTTCTTTTGCTGCGCCATGGGATCTCCGGAAAAGGCGTCTCATAAACAGGCGAGGACTTCGCCGGACTATATGACGAGCGCAGGGCGGCGCAAGACGGACGACGGCGGCCGATCGGACGCCCGCGCGCGGCCCGGCGCGGCAAATTCGCGCGAAATCGAACATTTCCGCCGCGCGGACTGCGCGAATCGGCCGGAAGGCGCCGCCGCGCGCGCAGCCTGCGGCGAACCGCGCCTTGACCGCGACGGCGTTTCACCCTATCCAGATAAGTGGGACACCCTTCCCCAACGAAGGGCGGACATCTGGAAGGATGACGGAAAATGACCAATGCGACCCCCGCCGGGAAGCCGGCGAGGCCTTTTTTTTCGTGCGGCCCGGCGTCGAAGCGGCCGGGCTGGAGCTTCGAAGCGATCTCCGGCTATAACCCCGGACGTTCGCACCGCGCCTCCGGCAATCGGGCCAAGCTCCGCCGCGCGATCGACCTCACCCGCGAAATCCTCGAAATTCCCGCGACGCACCGCATCGCCATCGTTCCGGGCGGCGACACCGGCGCGGTCGAGGCGGCCATGTGGTCGCTGCTCGGCCCGCGTCCGGTCGAAGCGATCGCCTGGGAGGCGTTCAGCGAGCACTGGGCGATCGACCTCATGGAGCAGCTGCGCCTGCCGCAGGCCAGCGCCCGCGTCGCCGACTACGGCGAGATCGTCGATCTTGCGACCGTCGATTTCGACAATGACGTGATCTTCGCCTGGAACGGCACCACCTCGGGCGTGTGCGTTCCTTCGGCCGACGTCATTCCGGCCGACCGCAAGGGCCTGACCATCTGCGACGCCACCTCGGCGGCGTTCGCGACCAGGCTCGACTGGGACAAGCTCGACGTCGTCACCTACTCCTGGCAGAAGGTGCTGGGCGGCGAGGCGAGCCACGGCATGCTGGTCCTCGGGCCGCGCGCGGCCGAGCGGCTCGAGACGCACATCCCGAGCTGGCCGGTGCCGAAGCTCTATCGCCTCGCCGAGAAGGGCCGCATCCTCGAAGCGGTGTTCGAGGGCGAGACGATCAACACGCCGTCGATGCTCTGCGTCGAGGATTATCTCGACGCGCTGGACTGGGCGAAGTCGATCGGCGGCCTGTCGGCGCTTTGCGCCCGCGTCGAGGCCAACGCCCGCGTCCTCGCCGACTGGGTCGAGCGCACGCCGTGGGTCGCCTTCCTCGCCGCCGATCCGGCGATTCGCTCGACGACCTCGGCGTGCCTCAAGGTCGTCGATCCCGAGGTTGCGCGCGGCGGGCGCGTGGCGGAGGCGGCCTTCGCGGCCGAAATGGTGAGCCTGCTCGAGGAGGAGGGCGCGGGCTTCGACGTCAGCTCCTATCGCGACGCGCCGCCGGGTCTGCGCATCTGGTGCGGCGCGACCGTCGACGCCGCCGACCTCGAATGCCTCACCCGCTGGCTCGACCACGCCTACGCGCGGGTCAAGGACGAAATGTTTGCGGAAGCGGCCTGACGCGCCGCCTTTCCGACTCTTTCGCGGGCGCCGTCGCGCGACGGCGCCCGTCGTTTTTTCAGGCCGCGCGCCTGAGCCGCGCGCCCCTTGCGCGCAGCGCCGCGGCCCTCCATAGAAGAGGCGAAGCCCCGCCCGGGCGTTGAAGCTTCAAGGCCTGGAGCCCGCATCCGCTTGGCGCCGCGCGTCCTGATCGCCGAACCGCTGTCCCCCGCCGCCCTCGACGTCTTCGCCGGGCGCGGCGTCGTGGCCGATTACGCGCCCGAGCTCGGCCGCGACCGGGTCGCGCTCGCCGAGCGCGTCGGCGCTTATGAAGGACTCGTCGTTCGCTCCGGCGCGAAAGTCACCGCGAAGCTGCTCGAGCGCGCCGGCAGGCTCAAGGTGATCGGCCGCGCCGGCACCAGCGTCGACAACATCGACCTCGGCGCGGCCACTGCGCGCGGCGTGATCGTGATGAACACGCCGTTCGGCAACTCCATCACCACCGCCGAGCACGCCGTCGCCCTGATGTTCGCGCTGGCGCGCCGCATTCCGGCCGCCGACGCCTCGACGCGCTCCGGCAAGTTCGAGAAGACGCGCTTCCTCGGCGTCGAGATCACCGGCAAGACGCTCGGCCTCATCGGCTGCGGCGCCGTCGGCTCGATCGTCGCCGACCGCGCCGTCGGCCTCAGGATGCGGGTCATCGCCTATGATCCGTTCCTGTCGCCCGAACGCGCCTTCGATCTCGGCGTCGAGAAGGTCGACCTCGACGAGCTGCTCGCCCGCGCCGACTTCATCTCGCTTCATACGCCGGTGACCCCGCACACCAAGAACATCCTGTCCGGCGAGAAGCTCGCCCGGACGAAGCCCGGCGTGATGATCGTCAACTCCTGCCGCGCCGCGCTCATCGACGAGGAGGCGCTGCTCGCCCTGCTCGATTCCGGCCATGTCGCGGGAGCGGCGATCGACCTCGCCGAAAAGGAGCAGCCCGCCGAGGCGGCGCTGCGCCGCCATCCGTCCGTCGTGGTGACGCCGCATCTCGGCGCCTCGACCAAGGAGGCGCAGGAGAACGTCGCGCTGCAGATCGCCGAGCAGATGTCGGACTACCTGACGCGCGACGCGATCTCCAACGCCGTCAACTTCCCCTCGATCACCGCCGAGGAGGCCGGAAAGCTCAAGCCGTTCATCGCGCTCGCCGACCGGCTCGGCTCGTTCGTCGGCCAGTTGATCGATTCGAACATCGACAAGGTGTCGATCACCTACGAAGGGGAGGTCGCCGACCTCAAGATCAAGGCGCTTTCCGCCTCGATGATCGCCGCGCTGCTGCGCCCGCTGCTCGCCAACGTCAACGTCGTTTCGGCGCCGCTCGTCGCGCGCGAGCTCGGCGTCGTCATCGACGAGGTGACGCGGGCGGCGCAGAGCGACTTCGATTCGGTCGTCTCGCTCTGCGTCGAGGCGGGAGGGGCGAGCCGCTGCGTCAGCGGCGCGGCGTTCAACGACGGGCGCCCGCGCATCGTCAGCGTGAACGGCATCAAGGTCGACGCCGCCATCGGCCCCTCGATGATCTATGTGACCAATGAGGACAGGCCGGGCTTCATCGGCCGCTTCGCCAGCCTGCTCGGCGACGCCGGCGTCAACATCGCGACCTTCGCGCTCGGCCGCGACCGCGAGGGCGGCTCGTCGATCGCGCTCGTCGAGATCGACGGCGAGACGCCCGAGAGCGTGCTCGCCGCGGTGCGCGAGCTTCCCGGCGTCAGGGAGGCGAAGGCGCTTCGATTTTAGCGCGCCGACCGCGCAAGAAAAGCCGCCCCGAAGGGCGGCTTTCAGTCGGCCGGCGGAAGGGCTAAGCGGCGGCGGCGGCCGGTTGCGCCTTCATGATCTCCGGATCGACATGCGAGGCGAATTTCACGAAGTTCTCGCGGAACATGGCGACGAGCCTGGCCGCCTGCGCGTTGAACTCTTCGCGCGAGGCCCAGGTGTCGACCGGGTTCAGGATCGCCGACTCGACGCCCGGAACGGCCATCGGCGTGGCGAGGCCGAAGAACGGGTCGGTGCGGAACGCCGCCTTGGCGAGCGAGCCGTCGAGCGCCGCCGCGAGCAGGGCTCTGGTCGCCTTGATCGGCATGCGCCGGCCGACGCCGTACTTGCCGCCGGTCCAGCCGGTGTTGACGAGCCAGCAATTGGCCCCGTGCTTGTGCACGAGGTCGCGCAGCAGATTGCCGTAGACGCTCGGATGACGCGACATGAAGGGCGCGCCGAAGCAGGTCGAGAACGTCGCCTGCGGCTCCGTCACGCCCTTCTCGGTGCCGGCGACCTTGGCGGTGTAGCCGGAGAGGAAGTGGTACATCGCCTGCGCCGGATCGAGCCTGGCGATCGGCGGCAGCACGCCGAAGGCGTCGCAGGTCAGCATCACGACGTTCGTCGGATGGCCGGCGCGGCCCGTCTCCGAGGCGTTCGGGATGAAGTAGAGCGGGTAGGCGATGCGCGTGTTCTCGGTCCTCGAGGCGTCGTCGAAGTCGGGCGCGCGGGTCGCCTCGTCGAGCGCGACGTTCTCCATGATCGAGCCGAAGCGCTCGGTCGTGGAGTAGATCTCGGGCTCGGCCTCCTTGGAGAGCTTGATCGCCTTGGCGTAGCAGCCGCCCTCGAAATTGAAGATTCCCTCGGGGCTCCAGCCGTGCTCGTCGTCGCCGACGAGCGTGCGCGAGGCGTCGGCCGAAAGCGTGGTCTTGCCGGTGCCGGAAAGGCCGAAGAACAGCGTCGAGGCGCCTTCCTTGCTGACGTTGGCCGAGCAGTGCATCGGCATCACGCCCTTGGCCGGCAGCACGAAGTTCAGATAGCTGAACACCGACTTCTTGATCTCGCCGGCGTAGCTCGTGCCGCCGATGAGCACGATCTTGCGCGTGAAGTCGATGGCGATGACCGTCTCCGTGCGGCAGCCGTGCCGCGCCGGGTCGGCCTTGAAGGAAGGCAGGTCGAGGATGGTGAGGTCGGCGGAAAAGGCCTTCGCCTCCTCGCTCGTCGGGCGGATCAGCAGGTTGCGGATGAACAGCGAGTGCCAGGCGTATTCGGTGAGGACCCGGACCTTGACGCGGTTCGCGGGCTCCGCGCCGCCGTAGAGGTCCTGGGCGAACAGGTCCCGGCCGACGGCGTGCGCCAGCATGTCCTCATGCAGGACGTCGAAATGCTCCGGCGAGAGCGGGGCGCTGTTGTCCCACCAGATGTCGTTCTGCGTGAGCGCGTCGCGGACGATGAACTTGTCCTTGGGCGAACGGCCGGTGTGCGCGCCGGTGTCGGCGACGAGCGGTCCGAATTTCGCGATGCGCGCCTCGCCACGGCGGATGGCTTCTTCGTAGAGCTGCGGCGCCTCGAGATTGTAATAGACCGTCCCCGCCGCCACGAGGCCGAAGGCGTCGGCCGTGAAGGAGGGATTGAACACACCGATGTATTTGGACATTGTCTCTCCGCCAAATGGTCGGGGCCGCAGCTCCGGCGAGGCCCGCGTCCCTGCGCGGGACGGCTGGCATAGGGTAGCTTACGCGTTTGCGCTGCAACGCGGCATCCGCCATTTTGGCTATATGGACGTCGAGTTACTGCGCCGCGGCGCGATGCGCGGGACGCGCCCGGCGGAGTTTACTCGCATCGCCGGCTGACGACTTCGCCCATTTGGTTCATGTGGCGGCCTGTGCTATTTGTAAACTTTATTTCCTGCCGCGATACTTATCATGAGCTTGCGCGACGCTTGGCGTCATGCCCGTCATTTCTGCGTGGCCTTTCCAGAGCGCGCCGCCTGCGCGAGCTCGACGAGAATGGCGCGAAGCTCGCCGGAATCGCGCGCGAGGCGTGGAAACGCCACCCGCGCGCTCTCGTCGCCGCGGGCGAGGTCGATCCCTTCGGGATCGATCCCGACGGCGGTCCAGCCGGCTCCCGAACGTCCGGCGAAGACGTGCGCGTAAAGCTCGAGCGCGTCGGCGTGGTCGGCGTTCATATGCGCGAGCGCGCCCGGCTCGGCCGCAAGGAGCGCCTGCGCGCCTTCGAGCGACGTAAGCAGCGCCGCCGCGGCGAAATTGGCCGCGCGGGCGAAGCCGCCGTTGAGATGGGCGCTCTTGAGGCTCACGCTCCAGAAGGAGAAGTCGGTGAAATCGGCGTAGAGCGCCGAGCGGGGATGGCGGGCGAGGAAGCGCGCGCGCAGGACGGCGCGCTCGTCCCCTTCCACGCGTCGCGCGCCGCCGGCCAGAGTGAGGCGGGCATGGGCGAGCGGGTCGCCGGCGCCGCTCTCGGCGAGGAGAAGCGAAAGCCGCGGATCGCGTTCGAGATGGCGGGTGTGCGCGGCGAGCCGCGACATGAGCAGGATCGGCGAGCCGTCGGGCGCGGCGGCGAAATTGACGAGGCTCGCGAAGGGGGAGCCGTCCTGCGTCAGCGTGGCGAGCGAGGCGGCGCGCGCCTCGCGCAGGATGCGCTTCGCCTCGCCCAGAGCGTCATAGGGCGCGGCCTCGGGGGAGTCGGGCGGGGGCGGCGAGGCGCTCATCGGCGCCCCCGCGGCGCGGTCAGCGGAAAACGAACAGCCAGAGCAGGATGATGATCGGAATCGGCACCCCGACCAGCCACAGAATCAAACTGCGTCCCATGAACTCCTCCCTGGCGAATTCGCCGGCTCGCCGGCGCGTCCGTCGAACGTGGCCTTGCGGGAGAAGGTTCCTGGAAAAGCTTCGCCGGCGCGCTCAATGGAGGCTCGCCATCTCGAGTTCGTTCTCGCGGGCGTTGGCGAACGCCGCGTCGCGCGATTGCGTCAGCGCGATCGGCGAGCCGTCGGCGGCCAGCAGCGCGAACAGGCTGAGGCCCGGCCGCATCGCCGGCGCCTCCCGAAACAGGCGGTTGACCTCCTCCGAGCGCATCGGCTTCAGATAGGCGACGCGGCCGCCGCAGAGCTGCGCGAGCTCGTCCCGGGTCAGCGGGGCTTCGCCGTCGTCGACTGGCGTCATGTCATGTCTCCTTCTCGCGCCGGCGCCAGGTCCGGGCCGGTCCGCGCATCCATTCCGGGCGAAAGTTCGATCGACAGCAGGCCACGCTCAAGCAGCGCCTTGCTGACGCGCATCGCCTCGCCCAGAAGGAACACGCGCTGGAACTGACGCGCGGCGATGCCGCGATGCAAATGCTCTCGCGCGTCTTCGCCCGCGCGGTCCTCCTTCTGGCGCCCGCGCACGACGAGCTGTCCCACGAACTCGACGATCTCGAGCCGCTCCGCCGGAAAGCCGGCGACCGCGAGCGTGACGCGCAGCCGCTCGGGCGCGCCGTCGGCCGCGGGAATCCGCTCGATGTCATAGGGCGGATAACCGTCGGAGCCCGACCTTCCCGCATGCGGGGGGCGGCGCTCGACGGATTTGAAGCCGAGCACGAACAGGCTGTGCGACCCCGAACCGCGCGACATCGGCGAAGCTCTCTGGAAACCTCGTCCGCGTCGGCGGAAAGCCGTGCGCCGAAGCAATTGCGCAGGCCCGAAGAGGCCGACGCGTCAACGGGATATGGCGGCGCGCCAGAGCGTTTCAAGGGCGGCCCGACGCCCGGCGCGGCGACGAAAAAGCCCGGCGGTGCGGTCGCCGGGCTTTTTTGGAGTCGTCCGGCGGAACCGCTCAGGCGGCTTCCTCGATCTCGGCGTCGGCCTCTTCGACGTCGGCCTCCTCGGCCTTGCCGCGCCGCGGCCCTTTCTGAAGCTGCGCCTCGATAAGCTTCAGCGACTCGGTCTCGGTGAGCTTCTGCACCACGACCACCTCGCGCGCCATGCGGTCGAGCGCGGCTTCGTAGAGCTGGCGCTCGGAATAGGACTGCTCGGGCTGCGAGTCGGAGCGATAGAGGTCGCGCACGACTTCGGCGATGGAGATGAGGTCGCCCGAATTGATCTTCGCCTCATATTCCTGAGCGCGGCGCGACCACATCGTGCGCTTGACGCGGGCCCGGCCGGCGAGCGTGTCGAGCGCCTTGCGCACGACGTCGGCTTCGGCGAGCTTGCGCATGCCGACGCTCGCGACCTTGGGCGTCGGCACCTTCAGGATCATCTTGTCCTTGACGAAGCTGATGACGAACAGTTCGAGCTTGAAGCCGGCGACTTCCTGCTCCTCGATGGCGAGGATCTGGCCGACGCCGTGGGCCGGATAGACGATGAACTCGCTCGGCTTGAATCCCTGACGCGCGCCGGAAGGCTTGGCGGGTTTGACCGACGGCTTCTCGGCCGCGCGCGCGGCCAGCGGCTTCTGGCCGGCGCCGCGGGAAACGAGGTCCGCCGCGTCGACGGCCGCTTTCTTCTCGACTTTCTTTGTCACTCTGGCCTGCTCGTTTGTCTCCGGGGCGAAACTGGACGACGCCTCGGGGCGGCCCGGCGCCGCCGTTTGGCTGGAGCTGCATCGCGCGCAGGGCGCGTCGTCCGGCGAAGAAGATAAAACGTCCGAGGCGGACGCCGGCCCCGGCGGAACGTCCTGCGCTTCGACGTCAGGCCCGCGGCTGCGGGCGGCGCGCTCAACTGCGGCGGACTCCGCCCTCGCTGACGGAACGGTCTTGGTGGCGGACCTCATCGGCGCTCCCTGGTTTGCTCCGCGTTGGAGACGGAACGATCATTTCGGCGTCGAACCGGGGAGTTCGCCGCCGACGAAAATTCGCGACGATGGCGACAGGCCATTCGCGAAAGCCCTCAAACGGGCGCAAGGAGACGAGAATCAAACGCTGCGGTCCGAAAGCTCCTGCTGACGGAACTAATTCGCAACGTCACGCTTCGACCTGGAACAGCGCCGAAACGCGAAGAGTGACGAAAGTCGATCCCGAACCCAACAACCTGCGTCCAGTTTATATATCATGGAGCTTCAAAAGAATCAAAGCATTCCCGCGGCGCGCGCATGCCTGTCCACCGCCGGCGCGGCGCCGCGATAGACAAGAAACAGGCTGCGCGACCGGAAAAAGCCCCGTAAACACACGAAAAAGCCGCGCTGCGAGCGCTGGCGCCGCGTCGGCGGCTTCACATTTTTGTCGTCGGCGACTTCAGTCGCCGCGGCCAGGGGCGGGAGAGAAGAATTCGGCGAACTTGCCAGGCTGTCCGTCGAACTTCTTGGCGTCGGGCATGGCTTCGCGCTTTACGGTGACGTTCGGCCAGGAGGAGGCCATCTCGGCGTTGAGCTTGATCCATTGCTCGAGCCCCGGCTCGGTGTCGGGCTTGATCGCCTCGGCGGGGCATTCGGGCTCGCAGACGCCGCAGTCGATGCACTCGTCGGGGTGGATGACGAGCATGTTCTCGCCTTCATAGAAACAGTCGACCGGGCAGACTTCGACGCAATCCATGTATTTGCACTTGATGCAGTTCTCGAGGACGACGTAGGCCATCACCTGCTCCTTCGCGGACGCCGCCCGCAGCCTGCGGGCTTCTCGAGATCGCCCGTCAGGAAATGCGCGGCTCTGAGCCGCGCCGGCGCTGAGCTCTTCAAGGGAAAATCGGCGCGCCGCGTCCAAAGGCGGGCGTCCGCCGGACCGCGCCGCGCGGTCGCGGGCTCAAGAGAGGGCCGGTCCGGTCCGGCGAAGCCGGCTCTAGCGCCTTTGCCGATGATAATCAAGGATCGCGCCGTCGCAGGCCACGTCGCGCCTCAGGCGCCGGCCGGCGGGCGCTCGCCGATATCCTCGAAGAGAGACCTCGCTTCGCAATAGGGGCCGCGCCGCTCGCCGAGGCGCAGAACCTTCAGGACGCGCACCTGCCGCTCGAGCGAAACGACCAGCACGTCGCCGGGCGCGACCGGCTTGGCCGGCGCCTCGACGCGGCGGGCGTTGACGCGCACGTGGCCGTCGGCGACGAGCCGGGCGGCGAGGCTGCGCGTTTTCGTCACGCGCGCGAACCACAGCCACTTGTCGATGCGCTGGCCCTCGGCCATTCCCTGTCCCGATTCCTCGCGATGGAGAACGGCCGTGGCTCGCGAAAGTTCGCGCGGGCGCGGAATTAGCCGAGCAGGCCGGTTTTCCTCGGCGCCAGCGGATTGTTGAGGAGGGCGTCGGCGTCCGCCCGGTCGGGCGCGGGCGCGCCGGCCAGGGCGCGCCACAGGCCTTCGACGAATTCCGGCTCTATGTCCTTGAGGATGAACACCATTCGCGTCGAATGGTCGGCGTCGGGCCAGGCCGGCAGGCGCGCCGGCGGATGGAAGACGTGCTGCACGCCATGGACCACGATCGGCCGCTCGGGATCGTCGGCGAGCGCCACGATACCCTTGACCCGCAAAAGGCCGGGGCCGTGCGCGCTGCGCAGAAGCTCGACGAACAGGTCGAAGGCGGCGGGCTCGATGGGCGCCTGAGCGCGCAGGCAGAAGGCGCGGATGCGGTCGTCGTGCCGGTTCACGTCATGGGAATGGGCGTGCCCGCGCTCGTGATCATGCCCATGCTCGTGTTCGTGTTCGTGCGAAAAAGCCTCGGCGTTGAGCCAGCGGCGCGCTTCGAGGGTCTTGGTGGAGGGATCGTACAGCCCGGCGTTGAGCAGCGCTTCGACGCTCGCCTCGCCGGCGGCCGCGTCGAGGATCGGCGCTCCGGGATTGAGCCGCCGCAGGCGCGCGACGAGCTCGGCGCGGGCGCGCGCGCCCGCCTCGCCGGAAAGAAGGTCGGTCTTCGACACCACGAGACGGTCCGCCATGGCCGCCTGCTTCACCGCCTCCTCATGCGCGTCGAGCGTCGCCGCGCCGTTGACGGCGTCGACGAGCGTGACCACGCCCTCGAGCCGGAAGCGCAGCACGAGATAGGGGTGGCTCATCACCGTGTGCAGCACCGGCGCCGGATCGGCGAGCCCCGTCGTCTCGATCACCACGCGGTCGAAGGGCGGGCAGCGGCCGTTGTCGCGCCGCCGCAGCGCGTCCTCGAGCGTCGTCACGAGGTCGCCGCGGATCGAGCAGCACAGGCACCCCGAGCTCATCGTCAGGAGGTTCTCGCCGGCGCTTTCTATGAACAGATGGTCGAGCCCGATCTCGCCGAATTCGTTGACGACGACGAGGGTCCCGGCGAGCGCCGGGTCGCGCAGCAGGACGTTGAGCAGCGTGCTCTTGCCGGCGCCGAGGAAGCCCGTGACGACGGCGAGCGGGATCGGCGCGGGCGGGCGCCGGCGCAACGGATCGTCGGGCGCGGGCTCCTGCGCCCGCGCGGCCGCCGTCTCCTTCCCCGCGGCCTCGCCGCTCACTGGACGGCCGTGGCCTGGGACTTGCGCCCGGCCTGCGCCGCTTTCGTCGGCTTGGCGTCCGCCTTGGCTTCGGCCGGCTTGCCCTTGGCGGGCTTGGCGGCGTGCTTGCCTTGCGCCGGCTCGGCCTTGTGCGCGGCCGCCCTGGCCGGCTTGGCCGCGTGCCTGGCGCCGTGTTTTCCCTGGCCCTTCGCCTTCGGCGCGTCGTCGTCCTCGTCGTCGGCGACGACCTTGGTCTTGGCGGCGAGCGCCCTCGCCGGCGGGACGGGCCTCGCATGCGCATGGGCATGGGACTTCGCGGCCGCCCTGGCCTTGACGGCGGGCTGCGCCTTCGCCGCCGGCCTCGGCGCGATCGTCGGCGCGGCGGCCGGCGCGTCGTCCTCGGCCTCGGAGCCGGCCGACTCCGTCCCGGCGTAGCCGGCGACGCGGATCGACACCGGGTCGAAATTGGGGCGCGGCACGAGCGCGATGCGGGTCGCCATGGGCGACAGGCGCGAGAGCGCGCTCGCGTCATAATAGGAGTAGCTCTGCTGCGAGGCGAAGGCCTGCGCCGAGGCGGCCTCGAGCGGGGCGATCAGCCGCTCGTTCTCGGCGGCGTAGGCGGCCATCGCCGGTCCGCGGTTGCGGCACACCGAGGCGCCGATGTCGGGCGGCGCGCCCCCCTGCGCCGGCAGGGCGGAGATCGGCGCCATCGGCCGGTCGACGCCGGCGAAGCCGCGGTCGAACAGCGCCGCCGCCCGCACGGTGCGCAGCGCCACGGTCGGGGCGCCGAGCACGACGGTGATGAGCTTGCGCCCGCCCTGCGTCGCCGTCGCCGCCACGTTGAAGCCGGCGGCGCAGGTGAAGCCGGTCTTCATGCCGTCCGTCCCCGGATAGCGGCCGAGCAGATTGTTGTGGTTGTTCATCACCTTGCCGCCGAGCTCCAGGGCGCCGATGCTGAACAGCCCGGCCTGCTCGGGAAAGGTCAGGTAGAGCGCGCGGGCGAGAAGCGCCATGTCGCGCGCCGACGAATAATGCTGCGGGTTCGGCAGGCCGTTCGGATTGGCGAAATGCGAGCTGCGCATGCCGAGCGAGGCGGCGGCGGCGTTCATCTCGTCGGCGAAGGCCTCGACGGAGCCCGAGACGCCCTCGGCGACGGTCACCGAGACGTCGTTCGCCGACTTCACCATCAAGATCTTGAGCGCCGTGTCGAGGGAGACCATCGTCCCCGGCCGGAAGCCCATCTTGGACGGCGGCATGGCGGCCGCCCGCGCCGTGACGCGCAGCGGCGTCTGCAAGGACATGCGCCCGTCCCGCACCGCCTTCAGCGCCACATAGACGGTCATCATCTTGGTGAGCGAGGCGGGAAACCATGGCCGCGTCGCGTCGTCCTCATAGAGCACCATGCCGCTCGGCATGTCCATGAGCAGGGTGGGGGCGGCCGCCGCGCGCGGCGCGCCGAAGCCGAGCGCGCCGACAAGGCCGAGGAGGGCGGCGAGGACGCGGGCGGCCCGCGGGCGGCTGGCGACGGGGCGCGGCGGGGTCGTGGACGACGTTTCGCGGTTCATGATCCTCGACGCCTGCTGTGAAGCTGCGGCCTCGCGCGCCGCCGCCTCGCCTTCATGGAAGCCGCGCCGCGGTCGGGCGCGCCTGTCTCACCAGAGCATCGCAGAAAAGTTTAGCGAAACTCGAAAGCGGGCGCCGCGCCGAAACGACGCGGACCGCCGGCGCGCGCGATTTTTTTTCGCAGCGTTGCAAAAAAGCGGCGCATGACCGCCCGTCCAGCGGCCAAGCTCACGCCTTGAATGCTGACCGCCGCTTGCGCCGACATTATGGCGGCGTCGCCTTAACCTGGGCCGAGGGGCGCCCGGACGATCGGCGCCGCCGCGGGCGAGCGCACCCGCTCGGGCCGCACGCCGAGGCCGATCATGCGTCCGACGAGAAGGCGCAGGGCGGGGACGGCGCCGACGAGCCGCAGCGGCCACGGCGCCTCGACCTTTTCGCCGCGAAGCGTCGGGGCGACGACATGGTTCTGGATCGCGACCTGCGCGGCCTGCGTCGCCTTCGCCGCAAATTCGCGCCGCGCCTGCACCCTGGCGAGGCAGTCGCGCGGCGGCCGGGGCTGGCTCGTCAGCGGCTGGCTGAGCAGGTTGGCCGCGGCGATCGCGTCCTGGATCGCAAGGTTGATCCCGACGCCGCCGATCGGCGACATGGCGTGCGCGGCGTCGCCGAGGAAGAGGAGGCCGGGCTTGTGCCAGAGCGGCAGCCGGTCGACGGCGACGGACAGGAGCTTGAAGTCGTCGACGCTTTGCAGCGCCTCGAACCGCGCGCGCGGGAAAGGCGCGAGCGGGGCGATCGTCTCGACGAGCGCCGCGAGCCCGCGCGCCTTGAGCGCGTCGGCCGATCCCTTGGGGATGACGAAGGCGCATTGCCAGTAATCGCCGCGGTCGATCGGGATGAGGACGCGGCCGGGCGAAAAGCGCAGGAACGCGTCGGCTTTCTCGTCCCCCTCGCGCGGCAGGCGGAACCACAGGACGTCCATCGGCGCGCCGAGGACCTGCGGCGAAAGCCCGGCCCGCTCGCGCAGGACCGAATGGCGGCCGTCGCAGCCGAAGGTGAGGTCGGCGCGGATCGAAAAGCGTCCGCTCTCGCCCTCGACCGCGACGCCGGCGACGCGCGCGCCCTCGGTCAGAAGATCGACCGCCGCGGTCGAGCGCAGGAGGCGAAACTGCGGATAGCGCCCCGCCGCCTCGGCCAGGAAGTCGAGGAAATGCCACTGCGGCGCGAAGGCGACGAATTTCGCCCGCGTCGGCAGGCGGGCGAAGTCGGCGAGCGCGAACGTCTCGTCGCCGAAGCGGGCGGACATCGTCCGCATCTCCTGATGCGGACGGCGCAGGAAGGCGTCGTAGAGGCCGAGGTCGTTCAGCGCCTCGAGCGTCGAGGGATGGATGGTGTCGCCGCGGAAGTCGCGCAGGAAATCGGCGTGCTTCTCGACGACGATCGTCTCGAGGCCGGCGCGGGCGAGCAGCAGCGCGAGGGCGAGCCCGGCCGGGCCTGCGCCCACGACGCAGCAGCGGCACGAAAGGTCAGGCGCCGCCGACTGCATGAATGACGCTCCCGGCGAGGACGCGGGCGCGGGATCAGTCGTCGCCGTGGGCGGATTCGTTGATGGTGATCGTCTTCATCTTGGAGAAGTCCACCACCACCGGCATCTTCTCCTTGATGATCATGAGCTGGTAGGTCTTGATCACGTGCTCGAGCCGCCGATAGGCCTCCTTGTAGGAGTCGCCGGCGGCGTCGAGGCCGAGGGGCTTCAGGCAGAATTCGATGATTTCACGGGGGCGGTCGAATTTGTCCATTTACGGCGCTCCTGGAGCATGCGTCCGAAAAGCCGAAGAATTTCCGGGCGGGCGCATGCGTGAGAACGAGAGAATAGGGTGGACGCCCGACCCTGCCGGGCCGGCGTTCGCGCTGGCGACTGGAGGCAGCATATCCAAAAGCGGAGGGCGCGGAAACGCCCAACGCTCGTCTTGGCCTACGCAAAAAGTTTAGGGCGGGCTAAATTTCCGTGGGCGCCGGACGTCGCGCCCGCACGAAAGCGGTGACGGCGGAGGCGACGACGATGTTGAGGGCGAGGGCGAGAAGGCCCGAGTAGATCGCGAAGCGGTCGGCGCCTGTCCCGAACCAGTGCAGCGGCTTGAAGTCGTCGGACCAGGCGAGAATGGTGCCGCCGAGGAAGCCCGCCGCCCAGCCGGCGAGGAGCCCTTCGGCGACCAGCCAGCTCGTGAACAGCCCGAACACCAGCGCCGGGAAGGTCTGCAGGATCCACATGCCGCCCAATAGCTGCAGGTCGAGCGCGAATTGCGTCGGCAGGAAGATGATGACGAGCAGCGCGCCGACCTTGACCAGCAGCGAGGTGATCTTGGCGACCTTGGCCTCGGCTTGCGGCGTCGCGTTGGGGTCGACGTAGGCCTTCCAGAAGTTGCGCGCGAACAGGTTCGACGCGCCGATGCTCATCACCGCGGCGGGCACCAGCGCGGCGATGGCGATCGCGGCGAAGGCGAAGCCGGCGAACCAGCCGGGAAACAGCGTCTTGAACAGGGCCGGCACGACGTCGTTGTTGTTCGTGAGCTTGAGGCCCGCAGCGTGGCCCATGTAGCCGAGCAGGGCGATGAGGCCGAGCAGGATCGTATAGGCGGGCAGCAGCATCGCGTTCTTGCGGATGGTGTTCGCGCCCGAGCTCGCGAAGATCGCGGTCAGCGTGTGCGGGTACATGAACCCGGCGAGCGCCGAGCCGAGCGCCAGCGTGGCGTAGGCGGCGTACTGCGTCGGGGCGAGCAATATGCCGCCCGAGCCCTTCGCCTTGAAGGCGGCGTCGGCCGCCGCGAACACCGCCTCGTAGCCGCCGAGCTTGATCGGGATGAAGGCGATGGCCACGAACACCACGATATAGATCATGATGTCCTTGACGAAGGCGATCAGCGCCGGCGCCCTGAGCCCCGAGGAGTAGGTGTAGAAGGCGAGGATCAGGAAGGCGATGATCAGCGGCGCCTCGCCGGGAATGCCGAGCGCGTGCATCGCCGCCGCCATGCCGATCAGCTGCAGCGCGATGTAGGGCATGGTGGCGACGACGCCGGTCGCCGCCACGGCGAGCTCCAGGGCGCGCGAATTGTACCGCCCGCGCACCAGATCGGCGGCCGTCACGTAGCCGTTGTCCTTGGCGATCTTCCACAGGAGCGGCATGACGGCGAAGACGAACGGGAAGACGATGATCGTGTAGGGCAGGGCGAAGAACCCGAAGGCGCCGGTGGCGAACACCAGCGCCGGCACGGCGATGACCGTATAGGCGGTGTAGAAGTCGCCGCCGACGAGGAACCAGGTGATCCAGGTGCCGAACTGGCGCCCCCCCAGGCCCCATTCGTCGAGATGGGCGAGCGTCTTCGGCCGCCGCCAGTGGGCCGCGACGAAGCCCATGACGGTGACGAGGGCGAAGAAGAAGACGAAGACGACGAGGGCGGGAATGTCGAGGCCGGAGGTCATGGGCCGTTCCCTCGCTGGATGTCTTCAGGAAGTTTCGCCGCCGGGAGCGCGGCGGGGCGGCTCGCGCCTAGTGATGCGCGCCGCCAGAAGGTCCGCTCTCGCGGCCGAGCGCGTCGTCCTTCACGGCGAGGTAGACGACGTAGATGAGGCCGGAGGTGATGGGCACGAAGAGCAGCTGATACCAGTAGAAGAAGGGGAAGCCGAAAAGGCGAGGCTCGAGGTGGTTGTAGAAGGGAACCCAGAGCAACCCGACGTAAGGAACGAGCAGCAGCAGCCAGAGCGCGCGCATGGGACGTCCTCGAATCGCCGTTTCTTTCGATGGTCGGTCGATGCTAGCTCAAGGCGGCCCCGATGCAATCGCGGATTTGCGGTTCAGGGCGCCTCGACGATCTTGTAGCGCTCGCCCGTCTCGACGCCCGCGCCCGCCTCGAGCCCGTTGATGAGCCGGAACAGCTCGGCTTTCGGCTCGCCCGTGGCCATCTTGTCGGCGATCGAGTCGACCGTGTCGCCGGGCTTCGCGGTCACGACGTCGAGGCGCTGCGGGCGGAGCGCGCGCAGATCCTCCGGGCTCGCGCGGCGGAAGGAGGCGAGCGCCTCGCGGAAGCGCTTCTCCGTTTCGGCCGAGGGTTTGCGCGCGGCGTAGATCAGCCGCACGAGCTCGCCAGGGTCGAAGCGCAGGATGGCGAGGCGGAAGCTCCAGTCGCCGGCCTTGGCGCTGGCGATCGCCGCCGGGACGCCGTTGACGTCGAGGGTCTCGATCGTCGCCGGATCGACTCCCTCGATCCAGTCCGAGCCCATGTAAGCCTCGAGCGACATGCCCGCCGGCGCCTTGACGCTGTCGAGCCGCAGCGCCTCGTCGCCGTCGGCCGAGACGCCGAGCGCCGCCTTCGAAGCGTTCTCGAGGGTGAAGCCGTCCGGCGCCATGAAGACGAGGCCGAGCCGCGCGTGCAGGAACTTTCGCCCGCGCGCCATGCCCTCGGAGGGCGGATCGCCGAAGGCGAGCCCGTCGATCGCCGAAAGATAGGCGTTGCGGTCGCGCGTCCCGACGCCGGGCGCGCCGATCTGGCGCGCCGCCGCGCGCGCGAGGCTCACCCGCTCGGGCGTCGACGGGTGGGTCGCGAGGATGTCGGGCCGCTCGGGGCCGGCGTTCTGGCCGATCAGGGCGCCGCGCATCGTCGAGGAGCGGCCGAGCGCGCTGAGGAAGCGGGCGGCGCCGTAAGGGTCGTAGCCGGCGCGCGCGACGGTCCTGATGCCGATCTGGTCGGCCTCGAGCTCCTGCTGGCGCGAGAAGGTCGCGATCGTGCGCTGCGCCGAGGCCTCGACCTCCTCGCTCTTCTTCTTGTCCTGCACGACGCTCGCCGCCTGGGTGATGACCGCGGCGCGCTTCTCCTCCTCCTCGCGGCGGGCGGCGTGGCGGGCGGTGAGGTGGGCGATCTCATGGGCCATCACCGCCGCGACCTCCGAGCCGTCGTTGGCGAGCGCGAGCAGGCCGCGGGTCACGAACAATTCGCGCGGCGGCAGCGCGAAGGCGTTGACGATCGGCGAATTGAGGATCGTCACGCGATAGGGCTCGCCCGGATGTTCGTCGGCCCTGGCGAGCTTGGCGAGGACGTCGTTCAGGTAGCGCTCGGCGGGCGGATCCTTGTAGTCGCCGTCGAACAGCGCCGACATGCGGGCGTGCTCGGGCGAGGGCTTCGTCTCGATCGCCGCCGGGCGGGGCGGCGGCGCGGGCGCCGCCGCCTGCGCCGGCGGCTCGCCCTGCGGCTCGATCGAGGCGCAGGCGCAAAGGCTGAGCGCGACGGCCGCCAGCGCGCCGGCGAGGCCGCGCCGCGAACGAAGACGCTCGATGACGACGAAGATCACGCGCCCCTCGCTCAACGCGGCTCCGGCGCGGCGGCGCCGGCGGCCGGCATGTCAGCAGGGGCGATCAACTCGATCTCCTCGGGCCGTTCGATCTCGATCCGCGGCCCGAAACGCAGGTCGAGCACGCCGCGCACGCGCACCTTCCCGCCCTTCAGCGCCGCGGGATCGAGGCCGGCCGCGGTGAAACGCTTCAGGTCGCGCCGTTCGATCGAGACCGAGAAATCGCGCCCGCGCCGCTCGCCGAACAGCAGCGCGACGCGATAATCCGACGTCTCGACGTCGACCACCTCGCCCTCGACGATCGCCGTGGTCCCGGCGCGTTCGGCGAAGGCGGCCCGGTCGCCCGGCGCGAGAACCGCATAATACGGATCGGCCCAAACGCCAAGGCCGGCGGCGCGCGCGGCGCCCTCGCGCCCGAGCAGATAGGCGCGGCAGCGGCGCGAGGCTTCGCCGGCCTCGAACCGCGCGAGCCCGGCCTCGAGCGCAACGCCCGCGACCGAGGCCGGCGCCTTCCCGGCGCCGACCGGCGCATAGGCCTCGGCGACGATCCGGCCCCAGCGGTCGGGCGCCTTGTAGAGCGGGACGAAGAGCGCGTCGCGACCCCCCAGCCAGCTCTTGAGGCGGCGCGCGGTCGTTTCGTCGAGGTCGGGCGCGTCGGGCGTCGGGCGAGGCGGGTCGAGGCCCGCGACCTTGACCCTGCGCCCGTCCGCGAGGATGAGTTCGAGCCGCGCGTCGACGTCCGCGACGCGGGCGGAGAATCGCTCGATTCTCTTGCGTCCTGCGGCGTCGGGCGGCGGATCGGCGCAATCCTGCGCCGCGGCTGACGCGCCCGAAAGGAGCGCGGCGGCCAGCAGGGCGCGCGCGCCGCTTCGGGTTCCGGGGCCGCGCGTCGGCGGGGGGCGGGTCCGCATGCTCGTGACGCTCGAGGCTTGCTTCTTGCTTCGACGGAGGTCTGTTAAGGTGGAGGCGGTCGCCGGCTCGCCGGCCGCGCCATTCCCTTATATCCTATCCTGCGCCTAAATGGGCGCGAGCTTGAACGTCGCCTTCCCGCCCCCTGCGGCCGAGCGGCCTTTCGATCCCAACTGACAGCGAGTACCCATGGCGCGCATCCGTCGTCTTCTGGTGGCCAACCGGTCCGAGATCGCCATCCGCGTGTTCCGCGCGGCGAGCGAGTTCGGCATCAGGACGGTGGCGATTTACGCTGAGGAAGACAAGCTCTCCCTGCATCGCTTCAAGGCCGACGAGGCGTATCAGATCGGCGTCGGCAAAGGCCCGCTCGAAGCCTATCTGTCGATCGAGGAGGTGATCCGCGCCGCGCGGCAGGCCAAGGTCGACGCGATCCATCCCGGCTACGGCTTCCTGTCCGAGAGCCCGGAGTTCGCCGAGGCGTGCGCGCAGGCCGGAATCATCTTCATCGGCCCCTCGCCGCAGACCATGCGCGACCTCGGCAACAAGGTCGCCGCGCGCGAGATCGCGGTCAAATCCGGCGCGCCGGTGATGCCGGCGACGCCGCCGCTCCCCGACGATCCCGCCGAGATCAGGCGGCTCGCCCGCGAGATCGGCTATCCGGTCATGCTCAAGGCGTCCTGGGGCGGCGGCGGGCGCGGCATGCGCCCGATCGAGAGCGAGGACAAGCTCATCGACCTCGTCACCAGCGCGCGGCGCGAGGCGAAGGCCGCCTTCGGCAAGGACGAGGTCTATCTCGAGAAGCTGGTGCGCCGAGCCCGCCACGTCGAGGTGCAGATCCTCGGCGACCAGCACGGCTCGCTCGTGCATCTGTTCGAGCGCGACTGCTCGATCCAGCGGCGCAACCAGAAGGTGATCGAGCGCGCGCCCGCGCCCTATCTCGACGAGGCGACGCGCCAGGGCCTGTGCGAGGCGGCGCTCAAGATCGGGCGGGCGGCCAATTACGTCAACGCCGGCACGGTCGAGTTCCTGCTCGACGCCGACACCGGCAAATTCTACTTCATCGAGGTCAATCCGCGCATCCAGGTCGAGCACACGGTGACCGAGGTCGTCACCGGCCTCGACATCGTCAAGGCGCAGATCCGCATCGCCGAGGGCGGGCGCATCGGCGCCCTCGACGAGACCGGGATCCCCGAGCAGAAGGACGTCAGGCTGTCCGGCCACGCGCTGCAATGCCGGATCACCACCGAGAACCCGGAAAACAACTTCATTCCCGACTATGGCCGCATCACCGCCTATCGCGGCGCCATGGGCTTCGGCATCCGCGTCGACGGCGGCACCGCCTATTCGGGCGCGATCGTCACCCGCTACTACGACCCGATGCTGGAGAAGGTCACCGCCTGGGCGCCGACGCCGCAGGAGGTCATCAGGCGCATGGACCGCGCCCTGCTCGAATACCGCATCCGCGGCGTCGCGACCAATCTCGCCTTCCTGCACAACATCATCAACCACCCGGCCTTCGCGGCCAGCGACTACACGACGAGATTCATCGACGAGACGCCCTCGCTGTTCGACTTCCGCAAGCGTCAGGACCGCGCGACGCGCCTCCTGACCTGGGTCGCCGACGTCTCCGTCAACGGCCATCCCGAAACGCGCGGACGGGCGAGGCCGCCGGCTTCGGCGCGCCCGCCGGTCGCGCCCTATGTCGAGGGCTCGCCGATCCCGGACGGGACGCGCCAGCGCTTGGAGGCGCTCGGCGCGAAGGGCTTTTCGCAATGGATGCGCGACGAGAAGCGCGTGCTCGTCACCGACACCACCATGCGCGACGCGCATCAGTCGCTGATCGCGACGCGCATGCGCACGCGCGACATCGTCGCCGCCGCCCCCGCCTACGCCGTCGGGCTGCCGCAGCTCCTCTCGCTCGAATGCTGGGGCGGGGCGACCTTCGACGTCTCGATGCGCTTCCTGTCGGAGGATCCCTGGGAGCGCCTCGCCCTCGTGCGCGAGCGCGCGCCGAACCTTCTGACGCAGATGCTGCTGCGCGGCGCCAACGGCGTCGGCTACACCAACTACCCCGACAACGTCGTGAAATATTTCGTGCGCCAGGCGGCGCACGGCATCGACATCTTCCGCGTCTTCGACTGCCTCAACTGGGTCGAGAACATGCGCGTTTCGATCGACGCCGTGCTCGAGACCGGAAAGCTCGCGGAAGGGGCGATCTGCTACACCGGCGACGTCCTCGACCCCGACCGCTCGAAATATTCGCTGCAATACTACGTCGGCGCGGCGAAGGAGCTCGAGAAGGCCGGCTGCCACATCCTGGCGATCAAGGACATGGCCGGCCTGCTGCTGCCGGCCGCCGCCCGCGTCCTCGTCAAGACCCTGCGCGAGGAGGTCGGGCTGCCGCTGCATCTGCACACGCACGACACCTCGGGGCTTTCGGCGGCGACGGCGCTCGCCGCCATCGACGCCGGGATCGACGCGGTCGACGCGGCGATGGACGCCCTGTCGGGGGCGACCTCGCAGCCCTGCCTCGGCTCGATCGTCGCGGCGCTGCGCCACAGCGAGCGCGACACGGGGCTCGACCCCGAGGTCATCCGCCAGCTCAGCTTCTACTGGGAGGCGGTGCGCATGCAGTACGCCGCCTTCGAGAGCGACCTCAAGGGCGGCACCTCCGAAGTCTATCTGCACGAGATGCCGGGCGGCCAGTTCACCAATCTGCGCGAGCAGGCCCGCAGCCTCGGCCTCGAAACGCGCTGGCACGAGGTGGCCAAGGCCTACCGCGCCGCCAACGACCTGTTCGGCGACATCGTCAAGGTGACGCCGTCGTCCAAGGTCGTCGGCGACATGGCGCTGATGATGGTGAGCCAGAACCTGACGCCGGCCGACGTGCTCGACCCCGAGCGCGAGATCGCCTTCCCGACCTCGGTCGTCGAGATGCTCGCGGGCGACCTCGGCCAGCCTCCGGGCGGCTGGCCGCCGGCGCTGCAGGCCAAGGCGCTGAAGGGCGAGAAGCCGATCGAGGGCCGTCCCGGCGCGCTGCTGGCGCCGATCGACCTGGGCTCCGCGCGCGTCGAGGCCGAAAAGCTCGTCGGGCGCGCGCTCACCGAGGACGACCTCGCCTCCTATCTCATGTATCCGAAGGTGTTCGTCGAGTTCGCCGGCACGGTCCGCCGTTTCGGCCCGGTCTCCGTGCTGCCGACGCCGGCGTTCTTCTACGGCATGCAGCCGGGCGACGAGATCGCCGTCGAGATCGAGCCCGGCAAGACGCTCGTCATCCTGCTCGTCACCTTCGGCGACGTCGACGAGGAAGGGCACAAGAAAGTGTTCTTCGAGCTCAACGGCCAGCAGCGCATCGTCCGCGTCAAGGACCGCTCGGCGGCGGTCACGGCGGTCGCGCGGCGCAAGGCGGAGGACGGCAACGACCATCATGTCGCCGCGCCCATGCCCGGCGCGGTCTCGACCATCGCCGTGCGGCTCGGGCAGGAGGTCAAGGCCGGCGACGTCGTGGCGACGCTCGAGGCCATGAAGATGGAGACGGCCCTGCACGTCGCCTGCTCCGGCAAGGTCGCGGAAATCCTCGTCGCCCCCGGCGCGCAGATCGACGCGCGCGATCTTTTGATGGTGATCGAGTAAGTTCGGGGCCGAATCGGGCCGGCGCCGGTCCGGCGGTTCGAGAGGAGGCGTCCGATGGCCGCGCGCCGTCATGCCGGATGGCGCGACGACTGGTTCCTCGGCGTCGCCCTCGCGACCTGCGCGGCGTTCTGGACGCTCGGGGGCGGCCTCGACGCGCGCCTCGCCAACCCGCTCGTCTTCGCCGCGACCTTCATCAGCCTGTTCGCGGTGATAATCGGCTCGGCCTTCAGCGCCGCGCGCCACGCCGAGCGCCTCGCCGAGATCTTCGGCGAGCCCTACGGCACGCTGATCCTCACCCTGGCGGTGACCTTCATCGAGGTCATGAGCATCTCCGCCGTGATGCTGCACGGCGACCCGAACCCGACGCTGGTGCGCGACACGCTGCTCGCCGTGGTGATGATCAACCTCAACGGCCTCGTCGGCCTGTCGCTGCTGATCGGCGGGCTGCGGCACAGGGAGCAGCATTACAACCTGCAGGGCGCCAACGCCTATCTCGGCGTCATCCTGCCGCTCGCCGTGCTCTGCGTGGTCATGCCCGGCTTCACGGCCACGACGCCGGGCCCGACGTACTCGCCGGCGCAGCGCTTCGCGCTCGCCTTCGTCTGCGTCGGCCTCTATTGCGTCTTCCTCGCCATCCAGACCGGGCGCCACCGCAGCTTCTTCGTCGACGCCGCAGAGGCGCAGGAGCCGCCGAATGCGCCGCCGCATGCGCCGGACCACGCGCCGCCGCGCTCGACGGGCTTCCACGCCGCGATGCTCGTCGCCTATCTCGTCCCGGTCGTCTATCTGGCCGAGCAGTTCGCGCATCCGGTCGACTACATCATCGAGACGCTGCGCCTGCCGACCCTCATCGGCGGCGTCGCCATCGCGCTGCTGGTGATCTCGCCCGAAGGGCTCAGCGCCGCCCGCGCGGCGCGCGCGAACCATCTCCAGCGCGCGATCAACGTCATCTTCGGTTCGGCGCTGTCCTCGATCGGCCTCACCGTGCCGATCATGCTCGTTCTCGTCTATGTCCTCGGCCTGCCGATTTCGCTCGGCGTCGAGGGCGCCGACCTCGTCCTGCTGGTGCTGACGCTCGCCCTGTCGGTCGTCACCTTCTCGAGCGGGCGCACCAACGCGCTGCAGGGCCTTTCCCACCTCGCGCTGTTCATCGTCTTCCTGCTGCTGATCGTGGAGGACTGACGCGGCTCAGCGCCCGCCCGCCTCGCCCCCGATCCACACCCGGTCGGCCTTGGGATCGAAGATCGTCGTGCCGAAGGTCTTCAGGAAGGACGCGCCGAGCTGCGCCGCCGGCGTCGACATGAGGGCGATGCCGCCGCAGCCGTTCGGGCGCTTGACGATCAGGGCGAAGTCGTCGACGCGCCGGATCGGCGCGCCCTGTTCGTTCTCGATCATCAGCGGCCGGCCGACCACCCTGTAGACGCGCCGGCTCTCGCGGCCGTCGCAGGTCGCGACCCAGATGTCGCGGCCGCGCTCGAGCGCGGCGCCGCCGTGTTCGAGCGCGTCGAAGAACGGCTCGTTGACGTCGACGCTGTGCGGCTCGAGCGAATCGTCGTAGCCCGTGTCGATCTGGGCGAAGGCGCGCAGCCCGCCGATCCGCACGAAGACGACGGGCACGTTGGGACGCCCCGGCGTCGTCCTGGCGAGGTCCGCCGAGAAGAAGCCGCGTTGCGAGATCGGCGTGAAGCCTCTCGCCTCGAGCGCCGCGCCGTCGCAGGGCTCTTCGCCGAGATAAACGTCCTCGTCCGAGATCTGAGCCGTGATCAGCGACAGGAAATCCGTGCCGATGACTCCCGAGAGCCCGCCCTCGGGCTGGCGCGACATGCGGTAGCGCCGCAGCGCGAAGGAGCCGCGCGAAAAACCGGGCAGGTCGACGTCCGCGCTGATCGGCCCGCGCGCGCCGGGAAAATCGTCCGCCGAGAGCGAGCTGCGCGTCGCGCCGTAGTCGATCAGGAACGCGCCTTTCGCGCCGGCGGCGGCGGCGCGGATATGAGTTGCGAATCCCCCGCCGGCCCGCACGAGGTCGAACCTGCGCCCCTGGCAAAGCGTCTCTTCGGCGCAACAGACTGAAATGACGGACCCCACTGCGGCGAGAATGGCGAGCGCGAAGCCCCGAAGGGCGATGGAGCGCGTCAAACTCATGGGGGCGTTCCCGGTTTCCCGGCGCCGCATTTCGAGGCGCCGAAAGCTGTGGACGAAAAGGCGCGCGAGGCGGGCGCGGGTTCAGGCGCCGCCGCCGCTTCGTCCGCCCCAGGGTCCTTGCGACGAGCCGGCGTCAGAAGGCGCGTCGAGCCAGCCGCCGCCGGCGCGCCGCCCGCGCTCGCTGTAGCCCTGCTGGAGCACCTGTCCGAGCACCGCCCCGGTCACAGCGCCCTTGAGGAAGCCGGCGAGCGCGTCGGCGATCGCGCCCTCGTTGGAGAAGCCCCCGCGCGGATTGTCGTAGCCGGCGCGGTGGAAGCGGGCGCGCTCGGCCTCGATCTCGTGGCGGCGCTGCGCCAACCCCCGCGCGCGCGACAGCAGGTCGACGCGCTTGCGCTGCGCGGCGGCGAGCGTCCTGTCGCCGGCCTCGATCTGGCGCACCAGCGCGTCGTCGCGGTCCGACATCGTCGCCGCGGCCTTGCGGTAGAGCTCGGCGACGGCGGCGCCGGCGTCCGCCTGCGCGACGAGGCCGATCGCCTCGTCCTCGACCTGCCGCTGGCGCGCGGCGAGCGCCCGGTCCTGCTCGGCGTCGAGCTGCGTCAGCGTCGCGTCGGCGGCCTTGAGCCTGGCGTCGGTCGCGAAGAGCTTTTCACGGGCGGCGCGCGCCTCTTCGATGAGAGGCTTCAGCCCGGCCGCCTCGAGCCCTTCCGCCTCGACCGCCGCCAGTTTTTCGCGCGCGGCTTCGCGCGCGGTCCGCCGCCGCGCCGCGTGTTCGCGCAGCAGGACGGGAATCTCGTTCAGCATCCTGTAGTTGGCGCGCGCGTCCTGATAGCCGACGAGCCTGGCGACGAGCCCGTCGAAATAGCGCGTCAGCCCGCCCGCGCGATAATCCCGTCCGCCGAAATCGCGCCGCAGCAGATACATGAACAGCGGATCGGCCTCGTAGGGCGCGCCCTTCGCCGCGCGGTCGGCCTCGGAGGACGCCGCCTTGCGCTCGGCGGCGTCGAGCGTGCGCTGCGCCTCGTCGAGCGCCTCCCTGGCCGCGAGCCAGGAGGCCGAGCCGCGCGTCTGCGCCTCGACGCCCGCCTGTCTCTCCTCAAGGGCGGCGAGCGCCGCCTCCGCCGCCTGCGCCTGCGCGCGGCGCTCCGCCTCGGCCGCGGCGCGGGCGCCCTCGGCCGCGGCGATCTTGCCGCGCAGGGCGTCGAGGGCGGCCTTTTCGCCGTCGAGCAGCTTCAGGGCGCGCGCCTCGGCGGAGGCGTAGTCGGGGACGACGCCCTCGCGCCGCAGCGCCTCCAGCCGCGCCCCGGCCAGCTCGCGCAAGAGCGCGCCGCGCGCGGTCGAAAGCCGGGCGAGCTCGGCGTCGGCCTCGGCGAGCTCGGCGCGGCATCGCTCCTCCTCGGCGCGCGCCGCCGCCGTCGCCTGCTCGATCCGCCACAGGGCCTGCTGGCCGGTCATCATGCGCGCGTTCCGGATTGATCGCCGCTTGCGCGAGCGCCCGCAGGCGCGGACGGCGCTCCCGTCAGGTGCTCGATGCGGATGCTCTCGACCTTGCGCTCGCGCAGCAGAAGAAAGCCGCCGAGCAGCGCGGCCGCGAGGACGAAGGCGGCGGCGAGGAAAATTCCGGCCTTTCGACGCGAGACCCAGAGCAGGGCGAGGGCGCGGGAGAGCCCGGGCCTGGGCGGAGCATAGACGAAGCGGGCGTCCTTCAGCGCGTTGACGCCCTCGTCGATCACCGCGTCGGAGACCTCGATCCCCTGCTCGCGGTAGATGCGGCGCAGACGGCTTTTGAGCTCCTCCTCGCGTCCCTCCTCGTCGAGCTCGCGCGCGAGGAAGGCGTCCTGCCGGCGCAGCGTGTCGACGACGTCCATCGCCAGCATGAGGTCGTCGAGCCTGACTTCGCCTTGCGGACGCGTCGTCGGGGCGGCCGCCTCAGCCATCGACGCCGAGCGCCCTGCCTTCGGCGACGAGGCGGGCGATCCGCCGGTTCCCCGCCTCCACGGCGTCGCGGATCTCGGTCGAGTTCCTCGTCGCCATCGCGCGCATCTCGTCGACGACGTCGAGCGCATGCTCCTGATAGGAGACGACGCTGTCGACGAGCTTCTTCACCGCGTCGGCGCGCACCGTCGGGCCGTAGCCCGAGCGCAGCGCCGCGTCCTGCACCGAGCCGCCGACCTCGGCGAGCGCCTCGAGCGACTTCGAGACGCCTTCCTTCATCGCGTCGAGGGTGGCGGTCGATTCGTGCAGGCCGAACAGGCCGCTGAACGAGGCGCGCAGCGCGGTCAGCACGCTCTCGTTGGTCGAGAAGAAGCTCACCGACTGGGCGTAGACGCGCTCCTTGGCGTGCGTCGTCTGCATCAGGCGCGCCATCACCACCTCGGAGGTGTTGTAGCCGATGGTCAGGTTGTCGGCGAGGTCCTTGGCGATCTGGAAGCGCTTCTCCTCGTCCTGCACGCGGTTCATGTGCGCGTCGCGGGTCATCTCGAGCTCGGCGCGCTCGGCGGGCGCCGTCCCGGCGAAGCCGGAGACCGCGTCGGCGGCCGCCTTGAGTCCGGCCTTGGCCTTTTCGAGCGACTCCTGCGCCTTCTCCTGCACCTCGAGCGCCATCACCTCGGCGTGCTTCAGCGCGCCGCGGAACTCGCGGTAGGCGTCGAGGATGCGCCCCTCGCGGCGGATCTGGTCGGCGGTCGCGGCCGCGACCTCGAGATAGGTCGCGCGGATCTTGTCGAACCTGTCGCCGACGTCGCCGCGCGAGATCTTCATCCAGACGTTGCCGACGCGCTCGAAGATGTCGATCTTGCCGTCGTCGAGCTGGTCGACCATGGACTTGGCGTCGTCGCGGATCGAATCGAAGCTCTTCGCGATGTCCTGGTAGCGCTGGCCGATCGACATCGAGGCCGTCTCGTCGCGCACCACCTCGTTAAACACGGAGGCTTCGCCGAGCGTCTTGGCGATCACCGCGATCTTGTCCGGCGCGAGGTCGGAGATCTTCTCGAGCAGGGCGTTGATCGGCGCCGGCTCGACCTTCGCCGGCAGGAGGCCGAGATCGCGCAGCGCGTCATTGGCGCGATCGAGATATTGCATCGGCGTGCGCAGCACTACGTCGTTCATGGGGCGTCCTCCTGCGCGGCCATTCTAGCCGCTCGCGCGCGGGCGCGAAATCGCGATGAGCGTGACCAATCTCAACGGTCTCGCCTTGATGCTAGCCGCTCGCGCGCGGGCGCGAAATCGCGATCGCGCGAAAAGCGGAGCGCGTCGGGCCGGCGGCGATTGTTACGTTTTGTAATCGGAATTGACAGGCATATTAACATTTTGAAAACTATAATCTTCCTAGCGTTGGCCCACCGCCGGCGCGCCGCGCCCGCCAATACGCTTTTGCTCCGCCGCCGCCTCGATGCTATTGCTCGGCCCCCAACGCCGCGCGGGCGCTCCATTCGGCGCGGGATCTCAAGCTCCTGAACCAATGGACAGCCGGCTTACGTGAGCAAGTTCAACAGCCTCGAAGACCACGCCACGCGCCGTTTCCGCCTCGCCGGAAAGGCCTATCTCGAAGGCGGGGACCCTTTCTTCGCGCCCGTCGACACGCTGCGGCGCGAGGCCGCCGCCGCCGGCCGGCGCTTCGTCAGCTTCGCCAATTACGATTATCTCGGCCTCTCGACGCACCCGGAGGTCAAGCGCGCGGCGGCCGAGGCGCTTGAGGCGCAGGGCGTCGGCGCGCTGGCCTCGCGCCTCGTCGGCGGCCAGCGCTCGCTGCACACGGCGCTCGAGCAGGATATTTCGCGCTTTCTCGGCGTCGAATCGACGCTCGTCCTCGTCTCAGGCTACCTCGCCAATGTGACGACGATTTCACATCTGCTCGGCAGCCGCGACGCGCTGTTCATCGACGAATTGTCGCACAACAGCATCGTCAGCGGCTCGAAGGGCGCCGTCGCGCAGACGGTGACCTTCCGGCACAACGACTTCGACCATCTCGACTTCCTGCTGCGCGAGCGGCGCGAGCGCTACCGCAACGTGCTGATCGTCGTCGAGAGCCTCTACAGCATGGACGGCGACGTCGCCGACCTCGAGCGCCTCATCGAGCTCAAGGAGCGCCACAACGTCTGGCTGATGGTCGACGAGGCGCATTCGGTCGGCGTGCTCGGCGACACGGGCCGGGGCCTGTGCGAATTCGCCGGCGTCGATCCGGCCCGCGTCGACCTCATCGTCGGCACGCTGTCGAAGTCGCTCGCCTCCTGCGGCGGCTTCGTCGCGGCGAAGTCGGCGGTGGTCGAGTGGATGCGCTACACGCTGCCGGGCTTCGTCTATTCGGTCGGCCTGTCGCCGGTCATCTGCGCCGCCGCCTCCGCCGCCCTGCGGCTCGCGCAGGAGGAGAGCTGGCGCGTGAGAAAGCTGCGCGAGAACGCGGAGGCCTTCGTCGCGCTCGCCCATGAGGCCGGGCTCGACACAGGGCCGGCGATCGGGCGCGGCGTCGCGCCGATCCTGTTCCCCGACAGCTTCGAGACGCTCGCGGCCTCCCAGCATCTCCTGGAGAACGGCTTCTACGTGCCGCCGATCATCCAGATCGGCGTGCCCAAGGACCAGCCGCGCCTGCGCTTCTTCATTTCGGCCGCCCATACGCGGGAAGACGTCAAGGGCGTGATCGACTGCCTCGCCGCCCGCGCCGCCGTCGCCAAGGAGCGGCCCGCCGCCGCCGGAGCGGCCCTCGCGCCCTGACGGGCGCGACGCGAGGCCTCGCAACATCCAGGCGCAGCCGCGAGGCTGCGCCTTTTCGCATCAGGGCGGCGCATGGCCGCAAAAGCGCCGGAGCGAGGAATTTGGACGCGAAAGCGCACGCAGGCTCGACGTCGCGGATCGAGGTCGTTCCGGCCGACGGCCTCAGGGCGTTCCTCGCCTTCTGCCGGCTGCCGCGCCAGCTCTACACGGGCCTGCCCGGCTTCGCGCCGCCGCTCGACGCCGAGCGCTGGACGCTGTTCGCGCCAAAGCTCAATCCGCATTTCAGGCAGGTCGAGGCGAAATTCTTCCTCGCCCTCAAGGACGGCGCGCCCGCCGGCCGCATCCTCGCGCAGGCCTACAAGCCCGACCATCCCGATCCGGTCGGCGCCTCGCGCGCGCAGTTCGGCTGCCTCGACGCCGTCGAGGACGAGGCCGTCGTCGCGGCCCTGACGGGCGCCGCCGAGCGCTGGCTCGCCGAGCGCGGCGCGCACGTCATCCACGGCCCCTTCTCGCCCTCCGTCTGGGGCGAGCCGGGCGTCCTCGTCAAGGGATTCGAGGCGCCGCCGATGATCTTCTCGGCGTGGAGCCCGCCCTGGCTCGGCCCGCTCGTCGAGCGGCTCGGCTACGTCAAGGCGCGCGACCTCGTCTCCTACAGCTACCATGTGACGGACAAGGACCGGACGGCGAAGCCCGTGATCATAAATCGGCCGGAGTGGCGCGACCGGCTGAAGATCCGCGGCTTCGACATGAAGAACCTCAAGGCCGAGGCGGCGATCATCGTCGACATCTTCAACGACGCCTGGGCGGAGAACTGGGGCTTCGTCCCGTTCACCCTTGAGGAGTTCATGTCGAGCGCCGACGCGCTGAAGCTCGTCATGCCGCCCGAGGGCGGCTTCATGATCGAGCTCGACGGCGAGCCGCAGGCCTTCGCCATCGTACTGCCCAACCTGAATGAAATCACAGCCGATCTTGGCGGCCGGCTGCTTCCGTTCGGCCTGCCGAAGCTTGTCTCGCGCGTGCGCGGGCACAAGTTCAGGTCGGGACGCCTGCTGCTGTTCGGCCTGCGCCGGGCGCTGCAGCGCAAGGCGGCGGGAGGCGCGGTGATCCTCGCCTTCATAGAGGAGATCAGGCGGCGCAGCTCCGGCAGCGCCTATCGGGAGGTCGAGTTCGGCTGGGTGCTCGAGGACAACATGGGCATGCGCCGGCCGATCGAGCTCGCCGGCGCGAGCCTCGACAAGATCCACCGCATCTACGAAAAACGCCTCTGACGCGGACCAAACGCCGCAGCGCCGGGGCGCCTGCGCTGGATCAGATCGACATGAAGCGGACCGTCCTGGGATCGGGCCGGTCCATCTTCAGGAGATGAGAATGAGCTTGCAAGCGACGCAATTCACGGAAGCCGCCGGCGTCGACGCCGCCGCCCCGGCGGAAGGCTTTCTGAAGACGGCCGAGCCTCGCCCGCATGCGATCCGCCGGCGCGCGATCCTCGCCGCGCATCCGCAGGTCAAGACGCTGATCGGCCATGATCCGCTCACCTTCTTCATCACGCTCGGCGTCGTCGGCATGCAGATCGCGATCGCTGCGGCGCTGGGCGCGCTGGGCCTTGGCTACTGGTGGGCGGCGCTCCTCGTCGCCTTCTGCGTCGGCGCCTTCGCCAACCACGCCATGTTCGTGGTGATTCACGACGCCTGCCACAACGCCATCTTCGCAAAGCCGATGTGGAACAAATGGGTCGGCATCCTCGCCGACCTGCCCAACGCCGTGCCGACGGCGATGGGCTTCCGCTACTATCACATCAAGCACCACTCCCACCTCGGCGACTATGATTTCGACGCCGACCTGCCGAGCCACTGGGAGGCGAAGATCTTCGGCCGCACCGCGCTCGGCAAGGCGGTCTGGATGTTCTTCTTCGCGCCGTTCCAGCTCGCCCGGCTCGGGCGCCTGCGCGGCACCGTGCCGATGTGGGGCCGCTGGACCTTCATCAACGCGGCCTGCGTGATCGCCTTCGACCTCGCCGTCCTGCTGCTCCTCGGACCGAACGCGCTGCTCTACCTGTTCGCCTCGTTCTGGTTCTCGATCGGCGGGCTGCATCCGCTCGGCGCGCGCTGGATCCAGGAGCATTTCACCAGCGACCCCTCGCAGGAGACGTTCGACTATTACGGGCCTTTGAACAAGGTGGCGCTCAACATCGGCTACCATAACGAGCACCACGACTTCCCCGACGTGCCGTGGCGGCGTCTGCCGGAGCTCAAGCGCATGGCGCCCGAATTCTATGACGGCCTCAAGTTCCATCGCTCATGGACGGGACTGCTGCTGAAGTTCGTCTTCGATCCGTCCTATACGCTCTACACCCGCGTCGACCGCAGCGCCGCCAATCGTCCGTCGTCCCCGCCGGCCGCCGCTCGCGCCGGCCGCTGACGCGCGAAGGGACCGCGGCGCCGCCTCCCGCGCCGGATGGAGATGCTCATGAAAGGCGTGACAGGCCTCGCCGCTGCGCTCCTCGTCGCCTTCGCCGGCGCGCCGGCCGCGGCGCAAGGGCAGGGAGAGGCGCAGGGCGGGCCGCAAGCGGAAAGCTTCGCGCCGCCCAACGCGCTCGCGGTGTTTCCCATGGAGCTGTGGGACACGAGCGGCGCGCCGCAAAAGCCCGACGAGAAAGAGCGGCTCGCGCTCGCCACGCAGTCGCTCGTTCGGGCGCTCGAGGCGAACGGCGCGGGGACGGCGGTCGAGCTCGGCCCGTTCGGCGAGGCGATCGACAAGGCCGCGCCGCTCTATAAATGCGACGGCTGCTGGCTGCCGATCGCCAAGGACGCGGGCGCGCGCTTCGCCGTCGTCTCGACCATCCACAAGGCGTCGAGCCTGATCTCGAGCCTCGACATCGCCATCGTCGACGTCGCCACGGCGAAGACGGCGGCGCAGGCGAGCGGCCAGTTCCGCGGCGACGGGCCGGACGAGATCGACCGTTCGATCTCCTTTCTGGTGAAGGGCCGCCTGCTGACGCCGCAGGCGAGAGCCGCGCTCGCCGCGCCTGAATAGGGCGCAAGCCGTCGGGCGTCCGCTCGAGTCTTTACGGCTCGAAGCCTTCGAACACGATCTGGTCCGCCCAGCGCAGCGCCTGCGCGCGCTCGGCCGGGCCGCGCACCGTCCAGGTCATGACCGGAAGCCCGAGCCCGGCGCGGCACAGGGTCGGCGCGGCGTGCGGCAGGTCGCTCGCCCGGAACGACAGGAAATCCGGCCTCGCCGCCGGAAAATCGGCGAGCGCGGCGAGCGCCCGGCGCTGCGCCGGCTTGAGCTGCGGCCACTCGTCCGCCGCATACTCCGCCTGGGCCACCAGGCCGAGCGGACGGCTCGCGCGCCGCGCCCGCAGGAATGCGAGCACGGTCGGGTCGAAGCTCTTCAGCGCCGCAGGACCGGGATAGTTCGCGAGCGCCTCGAGCGCGCGCGCGGCGAGGCGGAAATCGCCGTCGAAGCGGCTCTTGATCTCGATGACGAGCGGGACGCGCCCATCGACCGCCGCGAGGAAGGTGCGCAGCGAGGGAATGCGGCAGGCGCCGCCGGCGAGCGTCAGATCCGTCAGCTCGCGCAGCGAATAGGCGCCGACGCGCCCGCTCGCCTGCGTCAGCCGGTCGAGCGAATCATCATGGAAGACGACCGCCTCGGCGTCGCGCGAGAGCTCGAGGTCGCATTCGATCGCGTAGTTGCAGGCGATCGCGGCCTCAGCGGCCGCAACCGAGTTCTCCGCGACGCCATCCCGCGCGAAGCGCAGGCCGCGATGGGCGATCGGCCGCGCGACGAGCCAGGCGGGAGGCTCGGGAGAATCGAGACGCTCGAGCCTCATCGGCCCGGCTCAGGACGCGATTTCGAACAACGCCTCGACCTCGACCGCGGCGTCGAGCGGCAGTTCGGCGACGCCGATCGTCGAGCGGGCGTGGCGCCCCGCCTCGCCCAGAATCTCGACGATGAAGTCGGAGGCGCCGTTCATCACGGGGGGCAGGGCGGAAAAGCCGGGCGCGGCGTTCATGAAGCCGCCAAGCCGCACGCAGCGGGCGATCCTGTCGAGGTCGCCGAGCGCCGCCTTCGCTTGCGCGAGCACGTTGACGACGCAGATCCTCGCCGCTTCCCTCGCCGCCTCGGGCGACACGTCGTCGCCGATCTTGCCGGCGTGCTGCGGCGCGATCTTGCCGTCCGCGCCGAACGGCAACTGGCCGGAGACGACGACGAGGGAGCCGGACACGACATAGCCGAGATAATTGGCGACGGGCGCCGCCGGCGTCGGCAGGACGACGCCGAGCGCCTTCAGCTTTTCTTCAGTTCTGCTCATCGTTCCATTTTTCGCCAGCCTTTGCCGCGCGGGTCCCAACGGGCGGCTGTCTTCCCGTCGGATGCGATTCGCCGCTTACCAATAGCAGGCATTTTCGATTTTTCCCGCCGATTCGGGCGTCTCCGACGCATTCGGGCTCACCCATGCGTCGTTGAAGAAGACCTGAAACTCCTTGTCCTCGCGCCAACGGTTGCCAATGACGCCGAACAGGAGCTGCAGCGAGCCGCCCATATGGATCCCCGCCGCTCCGCAGCTTTTCGCGTGAGTCGCCAGGGGAAGGGAGAACGCGCCCGCGCCGATCAGGGCGACGTCATATTGAACGGCGTCCATGCGCCTTTTCATGTCCTCGAGCGCGTCGGTCCATGACGCGTGCTCGGGCGGCGCGACGCCGGCGCTAAGCGGCGCCCGAACCGTCAGCAGCTCCGCGAACGCGGGCAGAACGTCGCGTCCGGGCCAGATTTCCGCGTGGCGACGATACTGGCTTTCGATCGTGCCGGCGAAAGGGGACACGACGAGGACGCGCTTGCCCGCCAGGGCGGCGGTCCAGGGAATGTCCTGGAAATAGGGCTCGAGGCTTATGCGGGTGACTACAGCGGCTTGCGGAGCGAGGTCGTTGTGAACCCTCGCCTCGCCGGAAAGGCCCCAGGCCGCGAGCATGTCCATCTGGGAAACGGCGTCGCGATAAATGGCGCCGAATTGATCGAACGATTCGTCCGAACACGGAAAGACGCCGGCGTTGATGAAAAGGGTTTCAAGCGCATACTGGGGATAGGGCGGCGGCTGCGCTCCGGCGGCGCGAGCTTCCTCGCGCTTGAGGAAGTGACGCAGACCGAAAAGCTCCACCGAGCCGATCTTGCCGGCGGCGAAAGAGCGCTCCGCCTTCAGCGTCTCGATCAGAATGGGGCCGGCGTCGACGATCGGCCGCCGCCGCTCGCGAAGACTCTGCAGCGCCCAGACGGCTTTTCGCGCGCGCCATGAGAATTGATGAACGGCGCGATTGCGCCGCACGAGGTTGCGCGTCCAGACGAGCACTCCATAGAGCATGCGTGACCTCGGGCTTGCATGTTGATCCTGATCGCTCGCGCTCAGGATAATTTTTAGGCCGGCGCGGCGACAATCGCCAATGTGTCGCGCCGTCTGCGACATAAGGCTGTGAACGTGACGGAAGTACGCGCGTCCATCGAAAGTCCTGGCGGCCGCCGCGATGTCGTCAAATCGTCGCCGCAATTTCGTCTAAACTCGCCGCGCGTGAAAGGCCGGCGCATTGCAGACGCGCGATCGAGAGCCTAGCGTGCGCCGCGGGCCTCTTCGCGCCCGGGAGGAAGACGCCGCGCGGACGCGGACGTCGGGGAATCTGACATGCAGCTCAAGAGCGCCCGCCTGTCGCCTTATCTTGTCGCAGCCTGCCTCGTCGGTCTTTGCGCCGACCCGGGCGCCGCCGATGGCGTCAAGCCGGGTCCGGCGAGCATGGACAGGCTCGGGGGGCGCCCCGAGCCGGACGTCACGCTCACGCCGCATCGCGCGGTCTATGAGCTCTCCCTCGCCAAATCGGTCGGCGCCAAGAGCCCGACCGCGGCGCACGGGCGCATCGCCTTCGACTTCTCGGGCTCCGCCTGCGACGGCTATGTGCAGAACTTCCGGCAGATGACCGAGCTTCAGCCCGCCGAAGGCCCGACGCGGGTCTCCGACATGCTCTCCTCGACCTTCGAGGACGGCGCCGGCTCGAGCTTCGACTTCAAGATGCAGACGCGCGTCGACAACGACGCCGCCGAGACGGTCGACGGCAAGGCGGTCAAGTCGCGCGCCGGGCCGATCCAGGTGAGCCTCGCCAAGCCGAAGCGCGACAAGCTGGAGCTCGGGGAGGACGTCGTCTTTCCGACCGAGCATCTGAAGCGCATCATCGCCGCCGCGGAGGCCGGCCAGAGCGTTCTCGAGCTCAAGGTGTTCGACGGCTCCGACACCGGCGAGAAGCTGTTCGAGACGACGACCTACATCGGCCGGCCGACCACGGCGCCGGCCGAGGACAAGGCGGCGCAGATTCCCGAACTCGCCGGCATGACGCGCTGGCCGGTCTCGATCAGCTATTTCGAGGCCGACAGAAAGGACGACGGCCCGAGCTACGTGCTCGCCTTCGACCTCTACCAGAACGGCGTCTCGCGCGCCCTGAAGCTCGACTACGGCGACTTCGTGCTGTCCGGCGCCCTGTCGAGCCTCGAGATCGCCAGCGCTCCTCCCTGCGCGAGATAGCGCCTGCGCGCCGACGCGTTTGACCCGTCGCGGCGCCTCGACTACACGAGGCCTCGCTGGCGGATCACGAGGAGCGGCGGTTGCGCATTCTGGTCACCAACGACGACGGGATCCATGCGCCCGGCCTCGCCCTGCTCGAGGAGATCGCCGCCGAGCTGTCAGGCGACGTGTTCGTCGTCGCCCCCGAGAGCGACCAGTCCGGCGTCGCCCATTCCCTTTCGCTGAACGATCCGCTGCGGCTGCGCAAGGCGGCTGAGCGGCGCTTCGCCGTCAAGGGCACGCCGACCGACTGCGTCATCATGGGCGTGCGCGAGATTCTCGCCGACCGGCCCCCCGACGTCGTGCTGTCCGGCGTCAACTGCGGCCACAACGTCGCCGAGGACGTCGTCTATTCGGGCACCGTCGCCGGGGCGATGGAGGGCGCGATCCTCGGCCTGCCGGCGATCGCGCTGTCGCAATCCTACGGACGCCGCTCGAAGCGCGAAAGCATCTTCTGGAATTGCGCGAGGGCGCACGCCGCGCCGCTGATCGAGAAAATCCTCACCGAAGGCGTGCCGCCGAACGTCGTCGTCAACGTCAATTTCCCCGACTGCCCGCCCGAGGAGGTCGAGGGCGTCGCGGTGACGGCGCAGGGCCGGCGCGACAACATGGTGCGGCTCGACGCGCGCCGCGACGGACGCGGCAACCCGTATTACTGGATCGCCTTCGACCGCGCGACGTCGCAGCCGGCGCGGGGCGTCGACCTCGAGGCGATGGCGCAGAACCGCATTTCGGTGACGCCGCTGCGGCTCGACCTCACCGACGCGCCGACGCTCACCCGCTACGCGCAGGCGCTGTCGTAGGGCGTTCGGCCGCGCCGGCGTCCGGGGCGACCAGCCGCTCGATCGCCGCGAGCGCGCTGCGGAAGCCCTCCGGCCCGTCGAGCAGGCGCTCGAGCAGCAGCGCCCCCTCCAGCAGGGCGACGATCGAGCGCGCGAGCTCCTCGGCGTCGGGGCCCTCGCGCGCCGTGCCGTTGGCGCGCCCCGCCGCGATCACGTCGCGCAGCCAGGCGACGTGCTTCCTGAAGAAGGCCCGCGTCGCCGCGCGCATCGGCGCCGAGAGAAGGTCGGGGCTCGCCGCGAGCATGGCGCACAGGCATCCGAGGTTCTGTTCGAGCCCGCCGGCGTAGAGCGCGGCGTAGGCGCGCACGCGCCGCGCGCCGTCCTCGCTCTCGCGCGCGATCGCCGCCATCGCCGCCTCGTAGCGCGCGTCGTAGGCTTCGACGAGCGCGAGGCCGAGGTCGGTCTTGTTCGGGAAATGATAATGGATGCTGGCGGTGCGCACGCCCACCGCCTTGGCGAGGTCGGCGTAGCTGAAGCCGTTGAAGCCGCGCGCGCGCACGAGCTCCTCGGCGACGGCGAGCAGGCGTGCGCGCGTGTCGCCGCCGCGTTCGCCGCGCCGCCCGTTCCCCAAACCGCTGTCCCGCTGGCTCACCGAGAGGCTCCCATCCGCGCGCCGGCCGCCTGGCCGAAGCGGTTTCTTTGGACGCCTTCTTGCGCGTCGCTCAACTATCTACTAGTAGATAGTCATCAACAAGCCTGAAGAGGAGACGCCGCATGCAGAACTGGGCCGCCTACCGCGAGCAGCTGATGGGAACGTTGTCGACCCTCGGCCAACTCAATCCCGACGTCCTGAAGGGAAACCAGATTCTCTCCGACGCCGCGCCCGAAGGTCCGGGCCTCGGCCCTAAAATCCGCGAGCTCATCGCCCTCGCCGTCGCCGTGACGACGCGCTGCGACGGCTGCATCGCCTTCCATACGGAGGCCGCGCGCAAGGCCGGCGCGACCAAGGCCGAGCTCGCCGAGGCGCTCGGCGTCGCGATCGCCCTGAACGAGGGCGCGGCGCTCGTCTATTCGGCGCGGGCGCTGCACGCCTTCGAATCGCCCTGACGGCGTTTCCCGGCCGGCGCGGGCTTTGACGCGGGCGCTGCGGATGCTACGCCCGCGTGAGCTTCGCGCCGAGGGAGATTGCGCCATGTCGACGCCGGAGGCGGGGCCGGCCGAGCCGCCGGAAGGCGCCGAGGGACGCGCCGCCTTCCTTCTGGAGATGCGCGCGCGCGGCGTGCAGGACCTTCGCGTGCTGCGCGCGCTCGAGCGCGTCCCGCGCGAGGCCTTCGCGCCGCGCCGCTACCACGACCTCGCGCGGCGCCATGTCGCGCTGCCGCTGCGCTGCGGCCAGACGCTGCCGGAGCCCTGGCTCGCGGCGCGGATGATCGAGGCCCTGTCGCTGACGCCGGAGCACGGCGTGCTCGAGGTCGGATCGGGCTCGGGCTACGCGGCGGCGTTGATGTCGACGATCGCCCGCAGCGTTCTCTCCGTCGAGCGCTTCCAGACGCTCGCCGTCGAGGCGAGCGCGCGGCTGCGCCGTCTCGGCGTCGACAATGTGCGCATCGTCTGGGGCGACGGGCTCGAGGCGGGCAGGGAGGCGGGGCCGTTCGACCGGATCATCGTCCAGGGCGCGCTGGCCGAGCCGCCGGAAAGCCTGCTTGGCGCGCTCGCCGCCGACGGCGTGCTGGTGATGGCGCGGCCGGAGCGGGGCGAGCCGCTGCGCCGGCGCGTGGTGCGCATCCTGCGCATTGCGGGCGGCGGCCTCGACGTCGCCTCGATCTGCCCCTGCCGGCTGCAGCCGATCATTCCCGGCCGCTCGCGCGCGCTGTGAGGCGAATGCGGCGCCGACGCGGCGGGGCGTCGGGTTTTCACCCGATACGATTAACGTCGCTCCGTTTTTCTTGATCCGGCGTTCACCTTAAACCTCCCCTTAACTGGGCCGACCTTTAATGACGCCACAGCTTCCGCGTCGGTGGGTCCCGGTCATGAGTCATTTCGCTTCAGTGGTTTGCTCGCGCTTGGCGTTGCGGCTCGCGCTTATCGGCGTCTCGGCCGGCGCCCTCGCCGGCTGCGCCGGCTCGGAGCGGCTCGCCGACCCCTTCGGCGATCCTTTCCATACCGCCCAGGCGACCGATCCGGCGCCGACCTCGAGCATTTCGCCGAGCGCCGGCGCGCCGGTGACGCCGGTGCAGTCGCGCCCGCTCCAGAGCCCGGTCGCCGCGCCGCTCGCGCCCGCCGCGCCGCGCCCGGTCGCCGCCGCGCCCATGGCCGCCCCCGCCGCAAGGGCGGCCGCCGCGTCCGGCTGGTCGGCGGCCGGCGGCACGCCGGTGATGGTGGCGCAGGGCGACACGGCCGAAACGCTCTCGCGCCGCTATGGCGTGCCCGCCGACGCGCTGGCGCGCGCCAACGGCTTCACCTCCGCCGCGCAGATCCAGCCGGGCTCGCGGATCGTCATTCCCGTCTACAACGCCGGGAGCGGCGTCGCGCAGGCCGCGCCGGCGCCTCAGCCGCCGCATGTCGCGCAGGCGGCCGCCGCTGCGCCGCGTCCGGCGCAGCAGGCCGCGCTCGCTCCCGCGCCGACGCCGGGCCGCCCCGCACGCGCCGCGCTGCTCGCGCAGGCGAAGCCGGCCGAGGCCGCCGTCAAGGACGCCGCGAAGAAGCCTGCGCCGGCGACGCTGGACGCCGCCGGCAAGACCGAGGCCGCCGCCAAGGCCGAGCTCGCCAAGGCGGAGCAGATGAAGGCCGACGCCACGAAGAAGCTCGCCCTGGCCAAGGCCGAGACGGGCAAGCCGGGCCTCAAACCCGAGGCGGCCAAGGTCGAGGCCCCCAAGGCGCAGAAGCCGGAGCCGGCCAAGACGGCGAAAGCCGAGTCCGCGCCCGAAGCCAAGGAGGAGCGCGAGAGCGCCGACGCCGGCGACAACGGCGGGCCGGAATTCCGCTGGCCGGCGCGCGGGCGCATCATCCAGGCGTTCAAGCCGGGCGGCAACGAGGGCATCAACATCGCCCTGCCGGAAGGCACCTCGGTCAAGGCGGCCGAGGGCGGCGTCGTCGCCTACGCCGGCAGCGAGCTCAAGGGCTATGGCAACCTCGTGCTGATCCGCCACCCGAACGGCTTCGTCTCGGCCTACGCCAACAACAGCGACATCGAGGTCAAGCGCGGCGACACGGTCAAGCGCGGCCAGGTGATCGCCCGCTCCGGGCAGAGCGGCAACGTCGGCTCGCCGCAGCTTCACTTCGAGCTGCGCAAGGGCGCGACCCCGGTCGATCCGACGCAATATCTCGCCGGGCTCTGAGCGTTTTCGTCTGCGCCGCGTGAAAAAGACGCCGGAGGGCTCGCCGCCTTCCGGCTTTTTTCACATGCGCGCGGCGAAGGTCAGGAGGACGAGGATCTCGGCGATCTGCTGCGCCGCGCCGGCGACGTCGCCGGTCTGGCCGCCGAGCCGGCGCCGGGCGAGCGCCGCGACGCCCAAAGCCGCCGCGGCCGCGAGGACGCAGGCGAGGAAAGCGCGAAGGAAGCTCCCGCCGGCGGCGAGCGCGGTGATCGCGCAGGCGAGGACGCATGCGAGGACGACCGCGCGCGGCGGCGGGCGTCCGGCCGAAAAGCCGGCGCCTGCGGCCCGCGCCGGCGCCAGCAGGGCGAGCGGGGCGAGCGCGGCCGCGCGTGAAAGGGCGCCCGCCGCGACCATCGTCGCGCCGGCCGCGAAGGCGCCGCCTGCGCCGAGAACGGCGAGCGCGGCGACGCGCATATAGAGGGATAAAGCGATGGCGAGCGCGCCGAAGGCGCCGAGGCGGCTGTCGGCCATGATCTCGAGCCGGCGCGCCCGGGTCGCGCCGCCGAAGCCGTCGGCGCAATCGGCGAGCCCGTCCTCATGCAGGGCGCCGGTGACTATGATCATCGCGGCGACGCCGAGCGGCGCGGCGAGCGCGGGCGGCAGGCCAAGCGCGAGCGCGAGGGCGAGCGCCGTCGCCCCCAGCGCGCCGACGAGCGCGCCGGCGAGCGGAAACAGCGCGAGGGCGCGGGCGAACCGCGAGAAATCGAGAGGCGCGTCGCGCTCGAACGCCAGCGCGGGCAAGGGCAGGGTCGTGGCGAAGCGCAGGCAGGTCAGAAGGTCGCGCAGAAGCGAAGCGGCGAGGGCCATGCGCCTTCTTGCGCGACCCGCGCCGCCGTGTCGAGCGTCGACCGGGCCCGACGGGCCCGGTCCGCAGTCGTTGCTAGCGCGCGTTCAGCAAAATCCAATTCGCTGAACGCGCTCTAACTATTTGTTTAAACGCATTTTCTCGACGCAAAAGTCTGCAACTTTTGCTGAAAATGCTCTAGCGCGCCTCCGGCGCGGGATCCATGCGGCAGAACCAGCCGCGATGCTGCGTCTGGCCGTCGCGGGCGAGGCCGTTGGCGCAGGTGACGCGCAGCGGCTCCTGACGCTCGGCGGCGGGAGCGGCGATCGAGCCGGTCACGTCGTCGGTCGAGACGCCGGGCGAGCGAAGCGCCTCGGAGGCGCCTGCGGGGGCCGCCGCGCAAAATCCAAGGGCGGCCAAGGCGATGAAAGATGCGATTTTCTTGTTCATTCAGCTGCTCCTTAGTCAAGCACTCCCTGAACGCGCCCTCCCGGACTGAACGTATTCGTTTCGATTGCAAATGTAGATCAGAAGTTGTTGCAGCGCAACATGGCGGCGAATGGACAGTTCGACGCACCGCGTCAATCGCGCTCCCCGAGATCAAATCTTCTTAAATTCACGAAAAATTTCATTTTTATTAAGCTAGAAATTATTTTCTGGCCGCGCAATTGCGCCGCGCCCCTTGTGGCGCAGGCCGGCCTTGCGAACGGCTGGCGAACCCTTTGGGCCGGCTAAAAACCGCCCGCCAAAACCTCTGCGCCTTCGCCGGCGGATGCTCTACACACGGCCGACGGCGCGCTGCGCCTTATCATCCCGCAAGAGGCCTCATGACCGCTTCAGCCTCCGCTTCCCCGCTCGACTCGATCAGGGAGCTTCTGGCCGCCGCCCCGCCGCCGTCGGCGAGCGCGGAAGCCGCCGCCAGAGCGCGCCAGGCGCGGCTGACGAAGCCCGCCGGATCGCTCGGGCGGCTCGAGGACGTCGCCACTTTCGTCGCAGCCTGGCAGGGCCGCGAGATTCCGACGCTTGAACGGCCGCTCGTCGCCGTCTTCGCCGGCAACCACGGCGTCGCGGAGCGCGGCGTCTCGGCCTATCCCGCCGCCGTCACGAAGCAGATGCTGCAGAATTTTTCGGCCGGCGGCGCGGCGGTGAACCAGATCTGCTCGTCCGTAGGCGCCGCGCTGAAAGTGTTCGAGCTGGCGCTCGAGGCGCCGACCAGGGACATCTGCGCCGGTCCGGCGATGACCGAGAAGGAGGCGGCCGCGACCTTCGCCTATGGCATGGAGGCGATCGACGGCGGCGTCGACCTCCTGTGCGTCGGCGAGATGGGCATCGCCAACACCACCGTCGCCGCCGCGATCTATCATGCGCTCTACGGCGGGAAGGCGTCCGACTGGACGGGGCCGGGCACGGGCGTCTCGGGCGAGGCGCTGGCGCGCAAGATCGACGCCGTCGAGACGGCGGTCGCGCTGCACCGGCCGTTCCTCGACGATCCGCTGCAAATCATGGTGCGCCTCGGCGGGCGGGAGATCGCCGCCATGGCCGGGGCGATCGCCGCGGCGCGTTCGCAGAACATTCCCGTGGTGCTCGACGGCTACGTCGCCTGCGCCGCCGCCGCGATCCTGCAGGCGGCCGAGCCGCGCGCGCTGGACCACTGCCTCGCCGGCCACCTCTCGGCCGAGCCCGCCCACGCCGAGGTCCTGCGCCGGCTCGGCAAGGCGCCGCTGCTCGATCTCGGGCTGCGCCTCGGCGAGGGCTCGGGCGCGGCGCTCGCCGTCGCGCTGATCAAGGCCGCCCTCGCCTGCCATTCCGGCATGGCGACCTTCGAGGAGGCGGGCGTCTCGGGCAAGGGCTGAGGTCAGGACGCGGCGATCAGGTCGAGGAAAGCCTGCTGCGCGCGCGAGGGCGCGAGCTCCCTGTGGCGCAGGGCGTAGAAACTGCGCTTCGGCAGGTCGAGGCTGACGCGCACGAGGGCGCCGCTCCTGATCGCGCCGTCGACGACGAGCCGCGAGAGCGCACCGACGCCCGCGCCCGCCTCGACCGCCGTGCGCACGGCTTCGTTCGAAGGAAGCTCCAGCGCGACGACGAGATCGCCCGGCGCAAGGCCAAAGCGCGCCAGCGCCGCCTCGAACACGGCGCGCGTGCCCGAGCCGCGCTCGCGCAGCACCCATGGCCCGGCGGCGAGATCTTCTGGCGCGCGCAGGGGCTCGCGCGCCCAGCGATGATCGGGCGGCGCGACGAGCGCGAGCTCGTCCTGCGCGACCGGCTGCGCGGCGAGCGCCGGATCGGCGAGGTCTCCTTCGATCAGGCCGAGCTCGGCTTCGCCCTCGCGGATGCGGCGCGCGACGCCTTCCGTGTTGTCGATGACGAGCGTGACGGAAATTCCCGGATGCAGCGCGCGGAAGCGCTGGATGCGCGGCGGCAGCCAGTAGTTCGCCGCCGTCTGGCTGGCGGCGATGGCGAGCGCGCCGCGCGCGAGGCCGGCGAGGTCGGCGAGCGCCTTCTCCGCCGCCGCCGCGCGGGCGAGCACGGCCCGCGCCTCGCCAAGAAAGAGCCTGCCGGCGTCGGTCAGCGCGATTCGGCGACCGATCCGGTCGAACAGCTTCGTCGCGTAGCGCGTCTCCAGGGCGGCGACCGCCGCGCTCGTCGCCGACTGGGTGAGATTGAGGTCGCGCGAGGCCTGCGTGACATGCTCACGCTCGGCGACGGCGACGAAGATGCGCAGCTGTTCGAGGGTCATGGCGCAGGATAGGGCGCCTCGCGCAGGCGCGCCGCATGTTTCACGCCGTCATCTTGACCAGCGCGAGGCTGAAGGCGGCGATGAACAGGAAGGCCGAAAAGCCCAGGACGAACGGGCGCAGGCCCTTGGCGCGCAGCCTCGCGACGTCGGTTTCAAGCCCCATGGCGGCGAGCGCCATGGACAGCAGGAAGCTCGTCGCGCCGGCCGCCGCCGACCGCGCCTCGGCGGGGATCGCAATGAGGCTGTTCGCCGCGACGAGGGCGAGGAAGCCGAATGCGAACCACGGGACCGGCGCGCGGGCGCGCCCGCGTTCGAGGCCGGAGCGCCGCGCGCGGGCGGCGGCCGCGAGCCCCAGCGCGACGACGACCGGCGCGAGCATCATGACGCGCGTCAGCTTGGCGACCGCGCCGAATTCCCCGGCCTCCTTTCCGTCCTGGAACGCCGCCGCGACGACCTGCGCGATCTCATGGATCGAGGCTCCCGCCCACAGGCCGTAGGCGCGCGGCCCGAGGTGGAGCAACCCCGGCAGCAGCGGATAGGCGAGCATTGCGATCGTGCCGAAGACGGTGACGCAGGCGACGGCGTAGGCGACGTCCTCGTCGGGCGCGCGCGTGACCGTGTTCGCGGCCATCACCGCCGACGCGCCGCAGATCGAGGTGCCGGCGGCGATGAGCTCGCAGAGCCCGCGCTCGACGCCGAGGAGCCGGCCGAGGAACGTCGTGAACAGGAACGTCGCGGCGAGCGTCGCGGCGATGACCGCGACGCCGCCCGCGCCGACCTCGGCGACCTGCGCGGCGGTGAGCTGCAGGCCGAGCAGGACGATGGCGAGCCGCAGGATGCGGCGCAGCGAGAACTGGACGCCGGCGCGCGCGCGGGCGGGGGTTCCGACGATGTTGTGAAAGGCGGCGCCGATCACGATCGCCAGAATCATCGGGCTGAACATCGAGACGCCCGGCGCCTGGCGCAGGGCGAAGGCGCCGGCCGCGACGCCGCCGCAGAGGACGACCCCCGGCCAGATCGAACCGCGCGCGGCGTCTCCGGCGTTTTTTGTGAGAGCGCGCCGCAGCCGATCGGAGGGCTGTGGACGATGAAGGGTCGATTCGGCGTGAGCGAGCGTCGGCATGATTGGCCTCTCTTTGTCGCGAGGCACACTCATGCAGACGGATCAATCAGTCCAATTTATTGTTTATATCTTATCGTTCGTATAAAACGAACTATCAGCGGCGGCCGGCGCCGTCGCCGAAGCGAGAGCGTCCGCTCAGCGCGCCTCGATCAGGGCGCGGGCGTCCTCGCGCAGCGCGGCGCGGGAAGCCGGCGCGAGCCAGGGCATGTGGCCGCCCTCATAGACCTTGAGCGCGACGCGGCCCGGATCGCCATAGGGCGGGAGCTGGCCGATCAGCAGCTTCGAGGCGAAATAGGGCGTCACGAGATCGGTGAGCCCGTGGACGATCAGCACGCGCAGGGCGGGGTCGAGCGCCAGCGCCTGCTTGAGGTCGGAGAGCGCCTGCGGACGCTGGCGCCCGCTCCCGAAGCTCCACTCGCCGTTGACCCGCTCGTTGAGGATCTCGTAGCGCGCGTCGATCGGCCAGCCGAGCGGCCCGGCCGTCAGCTCGGCCATGCCGGAGGCGAACGCGCTCTTGGCCGCGTCGAGCACCGGGTCGGGGCTCTCGCCGCGCTCCTCGTGCGGCGCCGGGGAGAAGCCCGAAACGTCGAAGTCGTAGCGGCTCGCGAAGCGCCCTTCGCCGCGCTTCAGCTCGCGCGCGAGGCTCGACGGATCGAGCCGGCCGCCGGCGCGCTCCACGAGCCGCGCGTCGAGCCCGGTGAGGCGCGCGACGTTGTCGACGACGCGCCCGCGCGCGTCCGCCTCGCGCTCGGCGCGCAGGAGGTCCGCGAGATAGGGGCCGGCGGCGTAGCCCTCGACTTCCGCGAGCGCCTGTCCGTCGGACGGCTTGAGGCCGCGCGCGGCGGCGGCGATCGACGGCAGCTGCGTCGCCGCCGGCAGCGGCGAGTTCGGCGCGTCGAACCAGCCGAAGTCAAGGACCGGCGAGATCAGCACGAGGCCGGCGACGCCGATCCCTTCCTGATCCTGCAGCGCGCGGGCGATTTTCGGCGCGCGGAAGCCGCCGTAGCTCTCGCCGACGAGGAAGACCGGGCTTTGCAGCCGTCCCTCGGCGGCGAGGAATTTGCGGATGACCACGGCGAGTGCGGAGACGTCGCCGTCGACGGACAGGAGCGCGCGTCTGCCCTCGCCCTTGGCGAGGACACGGCTGTAGCCGGTGAGCGGCGGGTCGATGAAGACGAGGTCGGCGAAGTCGAGCCAGGTCTGCGCGTTGGGGACGAGCGGCGCGCGGCGCGACGGCGAATAGGGCGGCGCGCCGAGGTCGAGAAGCCAGGGCCCGAGGGCGCCGATGTTGAGCCAGCCGGAGGCGGCGCCGGGGCCGCCGTTGAGCGCGAAGACGATCGGCCGCGGCCCGGGCGGCGGATTCTCCAGCGCGTAATAGACATAGGCGACGTCGGCCTGCGGCTCGCCGCTCTGCGCGTCGGAGAGGCGGACGGCGCCGGCCTTCGCCGAAAAGCGCAGGCTGCGTCCGGAAAGCTCGACGACATGGCGCGTGAGGGACGGCGGCGGCAGCGGGTTCGGCGGCGTCGTCGGCGCGGGCGGTTTTTGCGGCCCCGCCGCCTGCGCGCTCGCCTGCGCAGGCGGCGCGGGCTCGGCGATTTCCGCGCCTTGCGCGAAGGCCGGGGCGGAAGCGGGGGCGCGCGCGAGGACGCAGGCGACGGCGAGGACGAGGCTCGCGGCGAGGCGCGGAACGGGCGAGGTCATGCGTCGGCGCCTCCTTGCGGGGCGGACGGCGATCCGCCGGCGCCGCTCCGGCATAGCAGCTTCGCCGAGTCCAACCCAGCACAATGGGGTGAGCGGCCGCGCGGAGAGTCCGCCGCGAACGAATCCGGCTCGGCCTGTTTTGGCGCAGGGCCGGCTCACGCGGCGGACGCCGCCTCCCGACGCGCCTTGCGGCGCCGGCGCGCGGCGCGCACGTCCTCCTCTTGCTCGCCGGGCTCCAGCACGCGCCAGGACGGAAAGATCACCGCCGCTTCGGCGCCCCCTCCGGGGGCGGAGCGCAGCATGAAGCGTCCGCCGTGCAGCTCCGCGAGGCCCTTGACGATGGGCAGGCCGAGCCCCGACCCCTCCTCGGCGTGCTTGCGGGCGAGCGCGCCGCGCCCGAACGAGGCCATGACGGTCGGGATCTCCTCCTCCGGCACGCCCGGGCCGGTGTCGCGGACGGCGAAATACTGCCCGCCCGACGCCGTCCAGCCGACGCGAACCTCGACGCGCCCGCCGGGCGGCGTGAACTTGACCGCGTTGGAGAGCAGGTTGAGCGCCATCTGCCGGACGGCGCGCTCGTCGGCGCGCAGGCGCGGCAGGTCGGGCTCGACCGCCTCCTCGATCGAGATGGCGCGCTTTCGCGCCCGCAGCGCGAGGAGATGGCGGCAGTCCTCGACGATATGGGCGAGAGCGACCGGCTCCTCCTTGAGCTCGAAGCGGCCGGCCTCGATGCGGGAGAGGTCGAGGATCTCGTTGATCAGCGTCAGCAGGTGCTGGCCGCTCTCGTGGATGTCGTGCGAATACTCCTTGTAGGAGGCGACGACGTGCGCGCCGAACAATTCGCCCTTCATCACTTCCGAGAAGCCGAGGATGGCGTTGAGAGGCGTGCGCAGCTCGTGGCTCATGGTCGCGAGAAAATGCGACTTGGCGAGGCTCGCCTCCTCGGCCCGCCGTCGGGCGAGGTCGCTGCCGGCCTTCGCCTGCTCGAGCTCGGCGATCAGCTCGTCCTTGTCGGCCTGCATCGAGAGGGTCTCGAGCGCGCCGCGGTAGAGGCGGCGGGCGAGGGCGAGGAAGCAGAGCTGGGCCGCGAGGGCGAGGGCGAGCGCCTGGGTCGCGCCGTCGCCGGCCCATCCCGGAAGGGCGGCGAGGACCAGCGCGCAGGGCGCCGCGCCGGCGGCGACGGCGAGCGGAAGCGTGGGAGAGACGCCGGCGCGCGTCGCGCAGGCGAACAGCGCCATGACCACGGCGCAGGCGAGCGCCCCGGGCTCGCCGGAGCGGCCGACGAGGGCGACGACGAGCGCGAAGGAGGCCCCGACCATCGCCTCCGCGGCGACGAGCGCCGCGCCCCGGCGCCGCGCCGCGCGCGTGGATGGCTCACGGTCGAGGCCGCCGGCGGCCGCGAGCGCGGCGAGCTGCGCGGCGAGGGCCGCGCAGAGCCACGCGAGCGCGGCCGCCGGCGCGATCAGGGTGGCGGCGACGAACGCGAAGGCGACGCTGAGGGCGCAGGTCATGGGCGCGCAGGCGCGCCGCCCGCGCGCGAAAAGCGCGACGAGGGCGCCTTCGAAATCGCGGGGGTCGAGGGCGGGCGCCGCGGGCGTCCCTCGCGCCGGCGTCGCCTCGTCCGCGCCCCGGCGCCACAGCCGGAGCGGCGCGGCGTCGAGCAGCAGCCGGCGACGCTTGGAACGGCGCCGGCTTCGCGGCGGGCCCGCGGGCGGCGCTCTCAGCGCGGCGTCTGCGACGATCTCTGTCATGCCGGACGCCCCGGACCCGCGCGTCAGGAACGCGGGCCTTCCGCGCCTCGCCGTTCGGCCGCCGAGCGGGCCGCCCGCGAAACGTCTCGAAGCCTCGCACTCCAGCCTTGCGCCGGGCTCGCGCGCCGGTTGCGGCGAAATCTGTGCGGCGGCGCACATTGCGCGCCGCAGCCGCCGTCTAGGTTCGGACCCTGCCGCGGCGCCGCGCGTCGACGCGGGTCGGCGCTGGACCCTGGAAACTTCGCGTTCGTCATGAAGGCTTAAGCCTTTTTCAGAAAAAGCGGATGCGTCGAAAGACGAAATCAAGGGCGAACCCCCTGTTTGGAGAGCGGCTTTCGGTCAGGAAGCCTGGCGCGGTCGACGCGCCGCGTCGGGAACTGTCATGAAAGTCACCATCGTCGGCTGCGGCGACGCTTTCGCCTCTGGCGGCCGCGCCCACACCTGCTTCAGGCTCGACTCGCCGGCGGGCGCGGCGATCGTCGACTTCGGCGCGAGCTCGATCGCCGCGTGGAAGCGTCTCGGCTTCCGCTTCGAGGAGGTGGACCTCGTCGCCATCTCGCATCTGCATGGAGACCATTTCGGCGGACTGCCTTTCCTGCTGCTCGACTGCGAATTCGTAGAGCGGCGCGTCCGCCCGCTCATCGTCGCCGGGCCGCCGGGGTTGAAGACGCGCCTCGGACAGATGCTCGACGCCTCTTTTCCCAGTCGCCCGCCGTGGAGCTTTCCGCTCGAGCTCGTGGAGCTGCAGCCCGGCCGTCCGGCGCGCCTCTCGGGCTTCACGCTCGAGAACTTCGAGGTGATCCATTCGCCTGGCTCCTCGCCGACCGGCCTGCGCCTCGACGACGGCGGCGCCCTGTTCGCCTTCTCCGGCGACACCTCGTGGACCGACGCGCTCTACGACATCGCGCAGGACGCCGACCTGTTTCTCTGCGAATGTTATTCGGGAGAGCAGCCGGCCCCGGGCCATCTCGACTGGCCGACCCTGCGCGCCAAATTGTCGGGATTCTCGGCGAAGCGCATGGTGGTCACCCATATGAGCGACAGCGCGCTCCGACGGCGCGCGGAGATGGAGGGCGCGGGGCTCGTCGCCGCCTATGACGGACAGATCTTCGACCTTGAGCCTCGAGGCGACGGCGGCGCGCGTGCGGGCGTGCCGGCTCTGCCGTGACGCGCCGCGCGGCGCCCCGCTGCCGCACGAGCCGCGCCCGGTGTTGCGCGTGTCCTCGACCGCGCGCCTGCTGATCGCGAGCCAGGCGCCGGGAATCCGCGTCCATCTCAGCGGCCTGCCGTTCGACGACGCCTCCGGCGACCGGCTGCGGGCGTGGATGGACGTCTCGCGCGAGACTTTTTATGACGAGCGCCGCGTCGCCATCGCGCCGATGGGCTTCTGCTTTCCCGGCCACGGCCCCGGCCGCAGCGACCTGCCGCCGCGCCGCGAATGCCGCGCGCGCTGGCACGACGAATTGTTCGACGCGGCGGGCCCGTTCGACTGCGTGCTGGCGATCGGCCGCTATGCGCAGGACTATCATTTCGCAAGGGCCGGGCGGCCGCTCCCCAAGGGCGCGCGGCTCGACGAGATCGTGCGGCGCTGGCGCGACTTCGCCGGCGCCGCGCCGAAGATCATCGCCCTGCCGCATCCCTCCTGGCGCAACAGCGGCTGGCTGAAGCGCAATCCCTGGTTCGAGGCCGAGGTGCTGCCGGAGCTTCGCGCGGAAGTGGCGAAGGCGATCGGCTGAGGCTTTCCCGTTCAGATTGCGTTCAGCGGGAAAGTCTTCACTGTGCGCGCGGCGCCGCGCCGTCGCAGACCTTCCGGGGACCCAAGCCCATGCGATCGATCCTGCTCCGCCTCCTCATCGTCGTGACGGCGCTCGCGCCCTCGCTCGGGTCTTCGCCCGCGCGGGCCGCCGGGCCTGACGGCGCGCGCATCGCCCTCGTCGTCGGCCAGTCGCGCTACGCCCAGCCGCTCGCCACGGCGACGAACGACGCCGGGCTCGTCGCCGACACGTTGCGCGGCGCCGGCTTCGACGTCACGGGCGCCGCCGACCTCGACCAGGAGGAGCTGCGCCGCGCCTTCCGCGACTTCGCGGCGAGGGCCGCGCAGGCGGGGCCGAACGCCATCGCCTTCGTCTATCTCGCCGGGCGCGGCCTCCAGTACGAGGGCGAAAATTATTTCGTCCCCGTGGACGCCGCGATCGCCCGCGACGGCGACATCGACCTGCAGGCGGTGCGCGTCTCCGAGCTGACGCGGGCGCTGGCCGGGCTGCCGCTGCGCGCGCGCATCGTCGTCCTCGACGCGGCGCGGGCCAACCCGTTCGCGCCGGGCGGCGAGCTCGCCGGCGGCCTCGCCCTCGTCGAAGCCGACCCCGGCGCGCTCTACGCCTTCAACGCGGCGCCCGGAACCATCGCGCCGGACGAGCCCGGCCCCTACGGCGCCTACGCGCAGGCGCTCGCCGAGCTCCTGCGGCAGGGCGGGGCGCCGATCGACGTCGCATTCTCGCAGGTGCGCCTGCGCGTTAACGAAGCGACGAAAGGCGCGATCACGCCGTGGGATTCGGCCAATGTCGCGCCGCCGCTGATCCTGCTGCAGGCCGCCGCGGGCGCGAGCCCCGAGGTCGCCGCGCAAAGCTACGCCGCGCTGCAGGCGCGCCCGCTGCGCTCCTTCCCGACGCCGGCCGAAGCCTACGCCGCCGCGCTCGAGCGCGACACGCTCGAAGCCTATCAGGACTTCCTCGCGCTCTACCCGAACGATCCGCTGGCCGCGCGCGTGCGCGCGCTCGCCGCGGCGCGGCGCGAGGCGCTGACGTGGCGGCGCGCCGTCGCCGCCAACACGCCGGACGCCTACTGGAGCTATATGCAGCGCTACCCGAAGGGGCCGCATTACTACGACGCGCGCCGACGCCTCTCGGTTCTGTCGGCGCCGATCGCGCCGCCGCAGAGCTACGCAGCCTATGATTTCGGCGGCCTGCCGCCGCCGCCGCCGGTCGAATATGAGATCGTCGACCGTCCCGTCGTGATCTTCGAGGGCGCATATCCGCCGCCTCCGCCGCCGCCCGCCTATTTCCTGCCGCCTCCGCCGCCCGGCTTCGCGCGCCTGCCGCCGCCTCCGCCGCCCGCGCCGGGCTTCCTGCCGATCCCGGTTCCGATCCCCGTTCCGTTCGGCGGCTACGCCGGACCGCCCGGCCGCTTCCAGCAGCCCGGCTACGGGCCGCGCCCGATCGGCGCCGGCCCCGGAGGCGGGCAGGCCGGCCAGCCGCTCCCCGGCCAACCCATGCCGGGGATGCCGATGCAAGGCCAGCCGATGCCGGGGATGCCCATGCAGGGGCGGCCGATGCCGGGACAGGCTGCGCCGGGCCGGCCCGGCGGGCCGGTCGCGACCCAGCCCGCGCCCGTCTCGCCGCCGCAGGGCGCCGCGCCGGGCGGCCCCGGCGCCCGTCCGCCGGCCCCGCCCGCAGGGGGACCTCCCACGGCCGCGCCCGCGCCTGCCGCTCCCGGCGGAACCTCGGCGACGCCGGGACACGGGCTGCCTTCCGGCGGCGATCTGCCGCCTCTGCCGGGCCGTCCCGGCCAAGGGCGGCCCGGCCAGGAGCAACCCGGCGCGCCGCCGCCGCGTCCCGGCGGGCCGACGGCGATCCAGCCTTCGCCGGCCGCTCCTCCGCCGGGCGCCGGATCAGGCGGCAAGCCGGCGGCGCCGCCGGCCGGCGCGACGCCGCCCTCAGGCGGAAGCGTCGGAGCCGCTCCGGCTTCGCCCCAGCCGAAACCGCCGGGACGGCCGGCGACACAGGCTGCGCCGGCGAGTCCCGAGCCTCCCGCCGCGCCCAGGCCGGCGCCAGCCCCGGCGCCGCAACCCGCGCCTGCGCCAAAGCCGGCCCCCGCCGCGCCGAAGCAAACGCCCGCCGCGCCCCGGCCGGACGCGCCGGCCCCCGCTGCGCCAAAACCCGCCGCGCCTGCGCCGGCCGCGCCCAAGCCTGACATGCCCAAGCCTGACATGCCCAAGCCTGACATGCCCAAGCCTGACATGCCCAAGCCCGATCTGCCCAAGCCCGCCGCGCCCCGGCCCGAACCGGCGCCGCCGCGCGCGCCGGCCGCGCCAAAACCCGACTCGCCGAAGCCTGATCTGCCGCGCCCGCAAGCGCCGCGAGCGGAAACGCCAAAGCCGGAGCCGGCGCGGCCCGCGCCCGGGGCCGCGCGTCCCGAGGCTCCGGCGCGCACGGGCGGACGTCCCGGCCGCGGCGAGGAGGAACGCTGACGGCCTCCGCAGCGCCGCTTGGCGATTCCGCAAGCCATTGTTAGACTGGCGGGAAGGCAGGTGGCTTCGTCCGGCGGACCGGGAGCGTCGAGGTGGACCAGGGAAAAGGCGCTGAAACGACGTCCTCTTCCCTGGCGGAGCCGCTGGCGGCCGGCTCCTGCGCCCTCCTTTCCGCGGACTCCGCCTCGCCGGCCATCTTCGCGGCGGAAGACTGGCGGTCCGCCGCGCCGCGCCGGCGCGGCCATCGCGCGCCGCAGGTTCGCGCCGGCGACTTCGGGCGCGACCCCGTCTACGCCGCGCTCGACCTTGGCACCAACAACTGCCGCCTCCTCGTCGCCCGCGCCGAACCCTCGCCGTCGGGCGAGCCGGGCTTTCGCGTGATCGATTCCTTCTCGCGCATCGTGCGCCTCGGCGAGGGGCTCTCGCGCAGCGGGCGGCTCAGCCCGGCCGCCATCGAGCGCACCCTCGGCGCCCTCGAGATCTGCCGCCGCAAGATCGAGGCGCGCGGCGTCACGCGGGCGCGGCTCATCGCCACCGAGGCCTGCCGCGCGGCGCGCAACGGCGAGGATTTTCTGCGCCGCGTCCGCCGCCGCACCGGGCTCGAGCTTGAGATCGTCGACCGCGAGACGGAGGCGCATCTGGCCGCCGCCGGCTCCGCCTCGCTCGCCGACCAGGCGGCGGAGAGCGCCGTCCTTTTCGACATCGGCGGCGGCTCGTCCGAGATCGTCTGGCTCGGGCGCGCCGCGGGCGAGGCGGCCGGCGGCCGCCCGCGCGAAGTCGTGCGGCACTGGACCTCGCTGAAGCTCGGCGTCGTCTCGCTCGCCGAGCGCTTCGGCGGCCTCGACGTCTCGGCGCAGACCTTCGAGGCGATGGTCGACCATGTGTTCGAGGCGCTGCAGGGCTTTTCCGCCGCCGTGCGCTGCGAGCGCCGCTGCGGCCGCTTCCATCTGCTCGGCACCTCGGGCACCGTCACGACCATCGCCGGGGTCTATCTCGGCCTCGCGCGCTATGACCGGCGCCGCGTCGACGGGCTGTGGATGTCCGACGAGGAAGTCTCGCGCGCCATCGGCGCGCTGCGGGCGATGAGCTACGACGAGCGGGCCATGAACGGCTGCATCGGCGTCGGCCGCGCCGACCTCGTGCTCGCCGGCTGCGCCATCCTCGAGGCGATCCGCCGCTGCTTCCCGGCCGAGCGCGTGCGCATCGCCGACCGCGGCCTCCGCGAAGGCATATTGACGCAGCTCATCGACGAGGACATGACCCGGACGCCGGCCTGCGCCGGCGGGGCGCCATGAAGGGATCTTCTTGATGAAAGGGCCCGCCGGCGGCGCGTCCTCGGGCCGCGAGGGCGGCCGCTCGCTCAAGACGCGGGTCAAGACCGCGCGAAAACGCTCGCTGTCGTCGACGCTGTGGCTGCAGCGCCAGCTCAACGATCCTTACGTCGCGCAGGCGAAGCGCGAGGGGTTTCGCTCGCGCGCCGCCTACAAGCTGATCGAGATCGACGACCGCTTCCATCTTCTGCGGCCGGGCATGAAGGTGGTCGACCTCGGCGCCGCGCCCGGCGGCTGGGCGCAGGTCGCCGCGCGGCGCGTTCTCGCGGGCGAAGGGCGGGGTGGGGTGGTCGGGATCGACCTTCTGCCGATCGAGCCGCTCGCCGGCGCGACGTTCGAGGTGATGGATTTCCACGACGCCGACGCGCCGGAGCGGCTGAAGGCGCTGCTCGGCGGCCCCGCCGACGTCGTGCTCTCGGACATGGCGGCGAACGCCACCGGCCACAAGAAGACCGACCATCTGCGCATCGTCGGCCTCGTCGAGCTCGCGGCGGCCTTCGCCGCCGAGGTTCTGGCCCCCGGCGGCGCCTTTCTCGCGAAAGTGCTGCAGGGCGGCACGGAGGGCGAGCTGCTGGCCATGCTGAAGCGCGATTTTGCGGTCGTGAAGCATGTGAAGCCGCAGGCGAGTCGGGCCGATTCGTCCGAACTCTACGTGCTGGCGACCGGGTTCAGGGGCGCGCCATAACCGCTCACGCCGTCTCCTCGACCCGCGCCGGCTCGCCGGCGAGCCCGGCGCCGGCCTCCTTCGGCAGCCGCGCGAAGATCGCCGCGCCGACGACGCAGAGCGCGCCCATCATGGCGAAGGCGAAGCCGAACGCGCCCTGCGAATAGACGCTCGCCGCAAAGACATGGGCGTAGGACTGCAGCGCGCCGGCGCCCGCGGCGATGCCAAGGCTCAGCGCGAGCTGCTGCGCGACCGAGGCGAAGCTGACCGCCCGGCTCATGTCGGCCTGGTCGATCTCGTCGTAGGCGATGGCGTTGATCCCGGTGAACTGCAGCGAGTTGACGAAGCCGCCGAACAGCAGCGCCGCCGCCATGACGAGGGTCGGCGTCGAGGCGGTGAACAGCCCGTAGCCGGCGATCATCGCGGCGCTGACCAGCGCCGCCCATGTCAGCACATGGCGGAAGCCGAAGCGGCGCAGGATCGGCGAGGCCGTCGCCTTCATGAGCAGGGCGCCGGCCGCCGCCAGAAAGGTCAGCGAGCCGGAGTGGAACGGGTTCAGCCCGAAGCTCATCTGCAGCTTGAGCGGCAGCAGGAAGGGCAGGGAGCCGACGCCGATGCGGAAGAAGGCGCCGCCGACCAGGCTGGCGCGGAAGGTCTTGAGCCGCAGGAGCCGCAGGTCGAGGATCGGCGCCTCGGCGCGCCGGGCGTGGAGGGCGTAGAGGGAAATCAGCGCCGCGCCCGCGCCGAGCGCGGCGAGCGAGGCGCCGCCCGAAGCGAGGCCGCCGCCCTCCGCCGCGAGGCCGAACAGCATGAGCGACAGGCCGAGCCCCGACAGGACGAAGCCGGCGAGGTCGAAGCGGCCGGGGTCCTCCTCGCGCACGTCGTCGATGAACAGCGTCGCGAGGACGACGCCGAGGACGCCGATCGGCGCGTTGATCCAGAAGATCCAGCGCCAGTGGAAATAGGTGGTGACGAAGCCGCCGAACAGCGGGCCGACGACGGGGCCGAACAGCGCCGGCACCGTGAGATAGGCGAGCGAGCGCACGAGGTCGGAGCGCTCGGTCGAGCGCAGCAGCAGCAGCCGGCCGACCGGCACCATCATCGCGCCGCCGATTCCCTGAACGAGCCGCCCGGCGACGAGCTCGGGCAGGCTTGAGGCGTAGCCGCAGGCGATCGAGGCGAGGGTGAAGACGGCGATGGCCAGCCGAAACACCAGTCGCGCGCCAAAACGGTCGGCGACCCAGCCGCTCGCCGGAATGAACACGGCGAGCGAGACGAGATAGGAGGTGAGCGCCAGCTTCAGCGCGATCGGGTCTTCATGCAGGTCGAGCGCGATCGCCGGCAGCGAGGTGGCGATCACCGTCGAATCGAGCGTCTCCATGAACAGGGCGCAGGCGACGATGAGCGCGGTGACGGCGTAGCGGGGCACTTCGAGGGGGCTCGGCTCGTTCTGACGGCCCGGAACGCCGCGCGCGCGGGCGGGTTCGGGGCGAAAAGCGGCGGAGCGCGTTCCATAAAGGCTCGCCGGCCGCGGTTCAAACCCGGCGCGGCTTTGCGCGGCGCGCGGGCCATGCTAAGAGCCGCCCGCAACTCTCACTCGATCCCGCGCCGCTCTTCTCCGCCCGAAAAATTCGGCGCGGATGGGCCGCCGCCACCCCGGAGTTGACGCCCGTGACCGCGATCAAGCGCCCGCAGCTTAACGAAGCCTTCACCTTCGACGACGTCCTGCTGCTGCCGGGCCATTCCGAGGTCATGCCGAGCGGCGTCGATCTGCGCACGCGGCTCACCGCGACGATCAGCCTCAACCTGCCGATCATCTCCTCGGCGATGGACACGGTGACCGAGGCGCGCCTCGCCATCGCGCTGGCGCAGGCCGGCGGCATCGGCGTCGTCCACCGCAACCTCGAGCCGGCCGAGCAGGCCGAGGAGGTGCGCAAGGTCAAGCGCTTCGAGAGCGGCATGGTGGTCGATCCGATCACCATCTTCCCCGACGAGACGCTCGCCGACGCGCTCGCCCTCATGCGCCGGCACGAGATCTCCGGCATTCCGGTGGTCGAGCGCGGCGCGTCCGGCAAGCCGGCGCGGCTGTGCGGCATCCTCACCAACCGCGACGTGCGCTTCGCCGACAATCCGCTCGAGCCCGTCTCGAATCTGATGACGAAAAATCTCATCACGGTGCGCGAGGGGGTGAGCCAGGACGAGGCCCGGCGCCTCCTGCACCAGCATCGGCTGGAGAAACTCATCGTCGTCGACGAGGATTTCCGCTGCGTCGGCCTCGTCACCGTCAAGGACATGGACAAGGCGACGCAGCACCCGCTCGCCTCCAAGGACGCCGAGGGGCGCCTGCGCGTCGCCGCCGCGTCCACCGTCGGCGACAAGGGCTATGAGCGCTCCCTGATGCTGATCGACGCCGGCGTCGACTGCGTCGTCATCGACACGGCGCACGGCCATTCGCAGGCGGTGCTCGACCAGGTGAGCCGGCTCAAGCGCGAATCGAACGCCGTCGCGCTGATCGCCGGCAATGTGGCGACGGCCGACGGCGCCAGGGCGCTGATCGACGCCGGCGTCGACGCGGTCAAGGTCGGCATCGGGCCCGGCTCGATCTGCACGACGCGCATCGTCGCCGGCGTCGGCGTGCCGCAGCTCACCGCCGTCATGGACTGCGCCGAGGCGGCGCGCGCCCAGAACATTCCGGTGATCGCCGACGGCGGCATCAAATATTCGGGAGACCTCGCCAAGGCGGTGGCCGCGGGCGCCGACAGCGTGATGATCGGCTCGCTGTTCGCCGGCACCGACGAGAGCCCCGGCGAGGTCTATCTCTACCAGGGCCGCTCGTTCAAATCCTATCGCGGCATGGGCTCGGTCGGGGCGATGTCGCGGGGTTCGGCGGACCGCTATTTCCAGCAGGACGTGCGCGACCATCTGAAGCTCGTGCCCGAGGGCGTCGAGGGGCAGGTGCCCTATCGCGGCCCGGTCGGGGCGATCGTCCACCAGCTCGCCGGCGGCCTGCGCGCGGCGATGGGCTATGTCGGCGCGAAGGACGTGCCGACCTTCCAGCGACGCGCGCAATTCGTGCGCATCTCGGCGGCGAGCCTGCGCGAGAGCCACGTCCACGACGTGGCCATCACGCGCGAGAGCCCGAACTATCCCACGGGATCGTAAGAGCGCGGGAGCCTCGCCTTGAGCCTGCCATCCATTCTCGCCCCCGTCTTCGCGCAAGTCGGGCTGGTCTTCGTCCTCGTCTTCTTCATGGTCGCCGCCCGCCATGGCGGGGTCGCCGGCGGCCCCGAGCGCGCCAAGCTCGTCTCGGACTGCTTCTCGAACCAGTTCGAGATTCCCGTCCTCTTCTTCACGCTCGTCCCGCTCGCGGTCCTGACGCGCAAGGCCGACCTCCTGTTCGTCGTCATGTCGTGGATCTTCGTCCTCTCGCGCCTCGCCCATGCGGCGATCCACACGGGATCGAACCGGCAGCCGGCGCGCGGGATCGCCTGGCTGCTCGGCGTCGCGACGCTCCTCGTGATGTGGGCCGTGTTCGCCGTCCGCGTCCTGCTCGTCCCCTGAAGACGCGGCGCCGAGAGCGTCGCATACTGGCGCCGGCGGCGGCCGCGCCGCCTGATTCGAACCCGCAGGGGAAAACCATGGGCGTCATCATCTGGCTCATCATCGGAGCCATCGCCGGCTGGCTCGCCGGCCTCATCATGAAGGGCGGCGGCTTCGGCCTCCTCGGCAACATCGTCGTCGGCATCGTCGGCGCCTTCATCGCCGGCGCGTTGCTGCCGGTCATCGGCGTCCACATCGGCGGCGGCGTGGTGAGCGACATCGTCAACGCCGTGATCGGCGCCTGCATCCTCCTGTTCATCATCGGCCTCGTGAAGCGCTAGGAGGAAGACGATGACCCCCGGAGCGCGGGTCGCCGCGGCGATCGAAGTCATGGCCGACGTCGACGGCCGTCGCCGTCCGGCCGCCGACGCGCTCAAGGACTGGGGGCTGTCGCATCGCTTCGCCGGCTCGAAGGACCGCGCCGGCGTCGCCGCGCTCGTCTATGACGCGCTGCGCCGGCGCGCCTCGGCCGCTTATGTGATGGACGATCCCTCGCCGCGCGGAGTCCTCGTCGGCGCGCTGAAGCTCGCGCGCGGCCTTTCGCTCGAAGACGCCGAGGCGCTGTTCTCCGGCGAGGGCCATGCGCCGGCGCAGCTTTCGGCGGGCGAGCGCGCCCGCTACGCCGACGCTTCGCTCGCCGGCGCGCCGGCCCCCGTCGCCGGCGATTTTCCCGAATGGCTCGAGCCCTCGCTGCGCGCGGCCTTCGGCGAGCGGCTCGTCGAGGAGACGGCGGCGCTCGCCGAACGCGCGCCGCTCGATTTGCGCGTCAACACGCTCAAATGCGCGCGCGAGAAGGCGCTCGCGAGCCTTAATGGCCTCGATCCCGCGCCGACGCCGCTTTCGCCGCTCGGCCTGCGCATACCCTTCGCGCCGGACGGGCGCGCCGTCTCGCTTTCGTCGGAGCCCGACTATCTGAAGGGCCGCGTCGAGATCCAGGACGAGGGCTCGCAGCTCGCCGCGCTTCTGTGCGCCGCGCGCGCCGGCGAGCAGGTCCTCGACCTGTGCGCGGGCGGCGGCGGCAAGACGCTCGCGCTCGCCGCGGCGATGGACAACCGCGGCCAGATCTACGCCCATGACGACGACCCCCGCCGCCTCGCGCCGATCCATGCGCGGCTCGAGCGGGCCGGGGTGCGCAACGTCCAGATCCGCACGCCGCGCCGCGGCGCCGACGTGCTCGCCGATCTCGAAGGCCGCTGCGACCTCGTGCTGATTGACGCGCCCTGCACGGGGATCGGCGCCTGGCGGCGCAACCCCGACGCCAAATGGCGGCTACGCCCCGGCGCGCTGGAGCAGCGGATTTTGGCGCAGGACGCGCTGCTGCGCGAGGCGCGGCGCTTCCTGAAGGACGGCGGCCGGCTCGCCTACGTCACCTGCTCGCTGCTGCGCGAGGAGAACGAGGACCGCGTCGCGGCCTTTCTCGCCGCGGAGCGAGGCTTTGCGCCGGTCGGAGCGCAGGACGCGGCGGAGCGCGCCGGCCTGCCAGGGCTCGCGCGCTTCGCTTCCACGCTCGGCCCGGGATTCCGCTTTTCTCCGGCGGCGAGCGGGACGGACGGCTTCTACGCGGCCATTCTCGCGCGCGGTTGAGGCGAAGCCCATGGCCCGCGAGCCTTCCCCGCTTAAGCCAAACGGCCTATATCGTCGCCGTCGCCTTGCAGCTATGTGCGGGGCTAGGCGCCGACTTTGCTGTTGCTCCCTCACTATATTAAGGCAGGGCGTCGCGTCGCCGTCGCCGCCCCAGGGTCTCGGGGAAGAGCCTTGGGAGACGCGCGGGGCCGGAGGCGTTCACCTCGAAAGACGAGAGGCTCATGGCTTACGCGCAGATCGGGAAGATTAGCGTCGCGCAGGTGCTGCGCGACTTCGTCGAAACCGAGGCTCTGCCCGGAACGGGCGTCGAGCCGCAGGCGTTCTGGCGCGGGCTCGAAGGGCTGATCGCCGACTTCGCGCCGAAAATCGCGGCGCAGCTCAAGTTCCGCGACGAGTTGCAGGGCAAGATCGACGCCTACCACAAGATTTTCGCGTCCCGCGAATTCGATCCCGCCGGCTACGAAAGCTTCCTGCGCGAGATCGGCTATCTCGTCCCCGAGCCCGCGGACTTCGTGATCCGCACGCAGAACACGCTGGAGGTCGCCCGCGTGTCCGGGCCGCAGCTCGTCGTGCCCGCCTCGAACGCCCGCTTCGTGCTCAACGCCGCCAACGCCCGCTGGGGCAGCCTGTTCGACGCGCTCTACGGCTCGGACGTCATTCCCGAGACGCCCGGCTTCGAGCGCGGCAAGGGCTACAACAAGGCGCGCGGCGCAAAGGTCGTCGAATACGCCCGCGACCTGCTCGACGAAATGGTTCCGCTCGCCAAGGGCGCGCACCGCGACGTGGTCGCCTATCGCGTCGTCGGCGGCGAACTCGTCTGCGACCTCGAAAACGGCCTCGAGACGCGCCTGCGTCATCCCGGCCGCTTCGCCGGCTGGCGCAAGACGGGGCCGCAATCCTTCGTCGTGCTGCTGCGCCAGAACGGCCTGCATATCGAGCTTGAGATCGATCCCGTCAGCCTCGTCGGCGCGCAGAACAAGGGCGCGCTCGCCGACGTCATCCTCGAGGCGGCGCTCTCGACCATCGTCGACCTCGAGGACAGCGTGGCCGCCGTCGACGCGCAGGACAAGGTCCACGTCTACCGCAACTGGCTCGGCCTGATGAAGGGGACGCTGTCCGCCGGGCTCGAGAAGAACGGCCTCATCATCGAGCGCAGGCTCAACGAGGATCGCCGCTACGTCGACCGCGACGGCGAGCCGATGACCCTGCACGGGCGCAGCCTGCTGCTGGTGCGCAACGTCGGCCACCACATGAAGACCGACGCCATCCTCGACGCCGACGGCCGCGAGGTTCCCGAAACCATCCTCGACGCGGCGGTGACGAGCCTCATCGCCGTCCACGACGTGACCGGCTCGCCGCGCGTGCACAACAGCCGCGTCGGCTCGGTCTACATCGTCAAGCCGAAGATGCACGGGCCCGAGGAGGTCGCGCTCGCCAGCGACCTGTTCGCCCGCGTCGAGGAAATGCTCAGCCTGCCGCGGTTCACGCTCAAGATGGGCATCATGGACGAGGAGCGGCGCACCACCGTCAACCTCAAGGCCTGCGTCAAGGCCGCCGCCGACCGCGTGTTCTTCATCAACACCGGCTTCCTCGACCGCACCGGCGACGAGATCCACACGTCGATGGAGGCGGGTCCGATGATCCGCAAGGACGAGATCAAGGGCACGCCCTGGATCGCCGCCTACGAGAACCATAACGTCGACGTCGGCCTCGCCTGCGGCTTCCCGGGCAAGGCGCAGATCGGCAAGGGCATGTGGGCCGCGCCCGACGCCATGGCCGAGATGGTCGAGAAGAAGATCGCCCATCCGCTCGCCGGCGCCAACACCGCCTGGGTGCCTTCGCCCACGGCGGCGACGCTGCACGCGCTGCACTATCACAAGGTGGACGTCGCCGCGCGCCAGGCGCTGCTGCGCAAGCGCCCGCGCGCGAAGCTCTCCGACATCCTGACCATTCCGCTCGCCAGGACCAACTGGGCTCCCGACGACATCCGGCAGGAGCTCGAGAACAACTGCCAGGGCATTCTCGGCTATGTCGTGCGCTGGGTCGACCAGGGCGTCGGCTGCTCCAAGGTGCCGGACAGCCACGACGTCGCGCTGATGGAGGACCGCGCCACCCTGCGCATCTCCAGCCAGCACATCGCCAACTGGCTGCGCCACAACGTCGTCTCGAAGGACGAGGTGATGGCGGCGCTGAAGCGCATGGCCGCCGTCGTCGACCGCCAGAACGCCGCCGATCCCGTCTATCGGCCGATGGCGCCCGGCTTCGACGGACCGGCCTTCAAGGCGGCGGTCGACCTCGTGTTCAAGGGCCGCGAGGAGCCGAACGGCTACACGGAGCACCTTTTGACCTCATGGCGGCGCGAGGCGAAGGCCCTTCACGCCTCCTGAGCGTTCAGGCAAGATCGCCAGGGACGGCGGAGCGCCCGCGCGACGACGCGGGAGGGCAGGAGGACGGCGGCAATGGTCGAGCGGGTCATCGCGACGGGGCAAGCCCTGGAGCTCATCGAAGGACTGAAGGCCGCTCATGGCGAGCTTCTGTTCCACCAGTCGGGCGGCTGCTGCGACGGCTCTTCGCCGATGTGCTACCCGCGCGGCGAGTTCAAGGTCGGCAGGAACGACGTCCGGCTCGGCGACATCGGCGGCTGCCCCGTCTATATCGACGGCGACCAGTTCGAGCTCTGGTCGCACACGCAGCTCATCATCGACGTGGTGAAGGGGCGCGGCGCCGGTTTCTCTCTCGAATCGCCGCAGGGGGTGCGTTTCCTGACCCGCGGCCATGTCTTCACGCCCGACGAGACGGCCGAGCTCGCGCCGCTCGCCCCCGTCGGCGCGTGAGGCCCCTTTGGCCCGCCCTCCGGCGAACCTGAGGCGCGTCAGCGCGGCGGCCCTCTTCGTTGTACTGACTGCCTGCGCGGCGGCGCCCGTTCGCGCCGACGAGGCGGCGGGGCTCGGCCCGTTGCGGCTCTTCGCCGTCAAGGACGATTTCCTGAGCCGCAAGCGGGAGGTTTCGCGCGATCTCAGCGGCGTCGCCTGCCGTCCGTCGCAGCCCGGCGCGAAGCGGCGCCTGTGCGTCGTCATCGACGACCAGAGCCGTTTCGCGCAGGTCGCCTGGCTCGCGGACGACGCGCTCGAGGCCGGGGCGAAGATCCCGTTGATCGACGCGGCGCAGGAGGAAGCCGCGCTTGGCGCGCCGCCGGCGAAGGTTTCCTGCCCGCAGCAGGAAAGCCGGTTCGAGGACCTTGACGGAGAGGGCGTCGCCTATGACGCGCCCTGGTTCTACATCATCGGCTCGCACGGCTGCACGCGCAAGAAGGGCGAGTTCTCGCGCTCCGCCTTTCTCACGGTGCGCTTCCGGCTCGACGACGAGGGCCGCCTCGTCGAAGGCGGCGGCCCCGCCGTCGAGGCCACCTACCGCCTTTCCGACGCGCTCGCCGCGGCGCGCATGGCGCAGGCCCATTTCGCCGCCCCGCTCGCCGAAGCCGGCCTCAACATCGAAGGCGTCGCGGTGCGCGACGGCGTGCTCTACGCCGGGGCGCGCGCGCCCTCGATCGACGGCAAGGCGCTGCTCATCGGGGTCAATATCGCCGACCTGTTCGCCCCCGGCCACGAGCGCCGGCCGATGCAGATCGTCGAATCGGCGCTGCCGCTCGGCGAGGGCGTCGGCGTGCGCGACCTCGCGACGCTGCCCGACGGCCGGCTCCTGGTGCTCGCCGGGCCGGAGCAGGAGGATTGCCGCACGCCCTTCAGCCTGTTCGTCTCGGACTTCCCCCCGAGCCGCGGCGGAACGCCGAACGTTCAGCTCATCGCCCGCCTCAAGGACGTCCCGGCCGGGGGCGACGAGTTCGCGCGCGCCAAGGCGGAGGCGGTGCTGCCGCTCTCGATCCTCGACGGCGAATTGCGCGCGCTCATCCTGTTCGACGGGCCGAAGAACGGCCGCCCGTCCGAATATCGCGCGTCGCTGCCGCGCTGACGCGCGGCGGCTCCGGAGCGTCAGCGCGAATCGCGCTTCGCCTGCATGTTCTTGGTGTGCTGGCTCACCTCGCCGAGCTTGGCGCGGTTGCGCGCCCTCGTCTTCGCGCTGTCGAGCGGTCGCATGCCCTCGCCGGCGGGCCGGCTCATGGGCCGGCGGGCGGCCTGCGCGTCGCGCTTGCGGCGCAGCTCCAGCGCGCGCGTCGCGCTGTCGCGCATGGCGTCGCGCGCCGCCAGCGCCTTGCGGCGCGCCGTCTCGGCGTTGAGGCGCTTCAGCGCCGCGGCGAGCAGGTCGCGCTTCCTCCGCGTCCCGGTATTGTCGGCGGCGGGCGCCGCCCCCTTGGCCGCGGCCTTGCCGCGCATCTCGCGGCGCTGGCGGGCGGCGATGTCGCGGGCGCGGTCGCGCCGCTCGCGCACCAGCCTGACGAGCTGGGCGAGCTCGGGCGCGTCGAGTTCGGCGAGGGCGGGATGATGCGTCTTCTCGACGAGGGCGAGTTCTTCGGCGTCGAGCGCCTGGCGTTCAGTGCGGAGGCTTCGGCCCATTTCCCGGCTCCCAAATGCATTATCGTTGGTGTGGCGCCTCGCCGGCGGCGTGCGCTATGGTTGCGGACCCTTCCGGATTCGCGCGCCGGCGCGCCGCGCGCCAGCATCGGCGCCGGGCGAGGCCGACGCAAGGCCTTTCGCGTCACATAGGCAGGATGAGCTTTTTCCGCGCGCAAAGACTCGCCGGCCTGACCTTCGCCTGCGGCGTCCTCTTCGCCGCCGCGGCGTCGCCGCCGCATGTCGCGCTCGATCCGCCGCGCGGCCTTTCGGTCCATTACGCGCCGGCCGAGAATCTTGAGCGGATCGACGTCGCGCTCATCGACGGCGCGCGCCAGTCGATCGACATGGCCGCCTATGTGCTGACCAACTGGCCGGTGATGCAGGCGCTCGCCCGCGCCTCGCGGCGCGGCGTCAAGGTCCGCATCTATCTCGACAACGGCATGATCGGCCAGAGGACGCCGAGCCCGCCCTTCCTCGCGCTGCTCGACGATCCCACGATCGAGATCGGCGTCAAGCGGCCGGGCGCGCCGCTGATGCATCTCAAGAGCTACCAGATCGACGGGCGCCTGCTGCGCACCGGGGCGGCGAATTTCTCCGCCTCCGGCCTCAAGAAGCAGGACAACGACCTCATCATCCTCAACGATCCGGCGGCGGCGGCGGAGTTCAGACGAAGGTTCGAGACGATCTTCGCGGCGAGCGAGCCGCTGCCGGCCGACGTCGGCGCGCGGCGCGGCTTCTTCAGCCCGCAGGGTTGAGCATCCGCCCGACGGATCGGGACCGGGCGGGCGCGGCGGCTCAGAACGGGCCGAACTTCTTCAGCTCCGCCTTGAACGCGGAGGCGACGTCGGGGTTGGCGAGCGCGAAGGCGACGTTCGCCGCAAGGAAGCCGATCTTCGAGCCGCAGTCGTAAGTCTTGCCGTCGAAGCGCACGCCGTGGAAGGCCTGCGTCTTCGCGAGCTCCTTCATCCCGTCGGTGAGCTGGATTTCGCCGCCCGCGCCCTTCTCTATCCTTTCAAGGATGGCGAAGATCTCCGGGCCGAGCAGGTAGCGGCCGGAGATGATGCTGGTCGAGGGCGCGGTCCCCTTCGGCGGCTTCTCCACCATGCCGGTGATCTCGAAGGACGCGCCTTCATCCTTGCCGATCGAGACGACGCCGTATTGATGGGTCTCCTCGGGCGAAACCTCCTCGACGGCGATGATGTTGCCGCCATGCTTCTCGTAGGCCTCGACGCATTGCCTGAGGCAGCGGCCGGAGTTCTGCGGCCCGGCCATGGTGACCATGTCGGGCAGCAGCACGGCGAAGGGCTCGTCGCCGACGAGCTCGCGCGCGCACCATACCGCATGGCCAAGCCCGAGCGGCGCCTGCTGGCGGGTGAAGCTCGTCGCGCCGGCGGCGGGAAGCTGCGCCTTCAGCGCCTCGAACTCCTTGACCTTGCCGCGCCGCCGCAGCGTGTCGTCGAGCTCGTAATTGATGTCGAAATGATCCTCGATGACCGCCTTGCCGCGTCCGGTGACGAAGATGAAATGCTCGATCCCGGCCTCGGCCGCCTCCTCGACGACATGCTGCAGCACGGGGCGGTCGACGATGGTCAGCATCTCCTTCGGAATCGATTTCGTCGCCGGCAGGAAACGCGTGCCAAGGCCCGCCACGGGGAAAACCGCCTTGCGAATCCGCTTCGTCATCTAGCAATCCTGAAAAACGGCGCCGGCCTCGGGCGCTAAGGGTGTTGGCGAGGCGAGGATAGCCAATAATCGTCAGCCGAACCAGAGATTGGCCTGCGTCGACGCGTCATATCCTATCCGGGCCATTTCCCGGGAAATGATGCAGCGGTCCGCGGCGGCGAGGATCGCCTCAAGTGGGCGCGCGCGGCCGGCCGCTTTGCTCGCATCGCGCGCGTCTCTACCTCGCGCGGCGCGCGCCCCGCTCCAGAGGCTGGCCTTTTATTCAATTTATGCTGGCGGAGCGGGCGGTTTCTTGGTTGTGAAGAGCGACGATATTACGGCGTCGAACGGGCGCGCCGCTTCGCGCGGGTCCGGCAGGGGGATTTCATGGCTGTGCTTGTGACGGGCGGCGCCGGCTATATCGGCGGCCACATGGTTCTGGCGCTTCTCGACCGCGGCGAGAACGTCGTCGTGCTCGACAATCTCTCCACCGGCTTCGCCTGGGCGGTTCCGCCCGCCGCGAAGCTCGTCGTCGGCGATTTTGGCGACGAAGCGCTCGTCGACGATCTCATCGCGCGCAATAAGATCGAGGCCATCGCCCATTTCGCGGCGAAGATCGTGGTGCCGGAATCGGTCGTCGACCCGCTCGGCTATTATCTCAACAACACGGCCAAGGCGCGCAATCTGCTCGAGCGGGCGACGCGCGGCGGGGTCAAGCATTTCATCTTCTCCTCGACCGCCGCCGTCTATGGCGAGCCCGCCGCCAATCCGGTGTTCGAGGACGTCGCGCTCGCGCCCATCAACCCGTATGGCCGCTCCAAGCTGATGGTCGAATGGATGCTGGCCGACGTCGCGAAGGCGCATGGGCTCGGCTATGCGGTGCTGCGCTACTTCAACGTAGCGGGCGCCGATCCCGCCGGCCGGCTCGGCCAGTCCTCGCCGGTCGCGACCCATCTCATCAAGGTCGCGGCGCAGGCGGCGCTCGGTCGCCGCGACGGGCTCGACATCTACGGGACCGACTATCCGACGCCCGACGGCTCCTGCGTGCGCGACTACATCCAGGTGAGCGACCTCGTCGACGCGCATCTGCTCGCGCTCGACCATCTGCGCGCGGGCGGGGGAAACCTCACCTGCAACTGCGGCTACGGACGCGGCTTCTCGGTGCTCGAGGTCGTCGACGTGGTCAAGAAGGTGTCCGGCGTCGATTTCCCCGCGCGCCTGATGGGCCGGCGCGCGGGGGATCCGGCGAGCCTCGTCGCCGGCGCCGACCGCGTGCGCGAGACGCTCGGCTGGCGGCCGAAATACGACGACCTTTCGGTCATCGTCGAGCAGGCGTTGTCCTGGGAGCGCCGGCTGCACAACAGGGGCCCGGCGGCCTGAGCCGCCTCAGGCTTCGGACGGTCCCCAGTTGGCGAGCAGCTCGTTCGCCACGATATGGCGCACGACCTCCATGCCGCGCGCCGAATCGTTCAGGCAGGGGATGAACGCGAAGCGCTCGCCGCCGTGCTCGAGGAAGAAATCGCGGTTCTCGATTCCGATTTCGGAGACGGTCTCGAGGCAGTCGACGGAGAAGCCGGGCGTCGCCACCGCGAGACGCCGCACGCCCCGGCCGCCCAGCGCCTTCACCGTTTCATCCGTGTAGGGCTTGATCCATTCGGCGCGGCCGAACCGCGACTGGAAGGTGAGCATGCAGCGCTCTTCCGACAAGCCGAGCCGCTCGCGCAGGAGCCGCGCGGTCTCGACGCAGTGGTGGTAATAGGGATCGCCCGCCTCGACGTAGGATTCCGGGACGCCATGGAAGGACAGAAGCAGGACCTCGGGCTCGAAGTCGAGCGCGGCGATCCCTTCCCGAATCGAGCCGGCGATCGCGTCGAGATAGACCGGATCGGCGTAATAGGGCGGAACGCTGCGAAGCTGCGGGCGCCAGGCCATCTTCGCGAGCTGCTCCTCCACCTTGTCGGCGACGCTCTGCGTCGTCGCGCCGGCGAATTGCGGATAGAGCGGAACGATCAGGAGCCGCCCGCAGCCCTTCGCGCGCAGCGCCTCGAGCCCGGCTCTGATCGAGGGATTGGCGTAGCGCATCGCCCAGTCGACGACGAGATCGCCGGCGCCAAGCTCGCCGCCGGCCGCGAGCGCGGCGAGCTTTTCGGCCTGCGAGCGCGTCACCGTCTTGAGCGGGCTCTCGTCGCGCTCGCGGTTCCAGATCGTCTCATAGGCGCGGCTCGAGCGCTGCGGCCGCGTCGTCAGGATGAAAAGATTGAGGATCAGCCACCAGCGCAGGCGCGGCGCGTCGACGACGCGCCGGTCCCACAGGAACTCCCTGAGATAGCGGCGCAGCGGCCAATAGCCCAGCGCGTCCGGCGTGCCGAGGTTGACGAGAAGGACGCCGATCCTGTCCGCGGCGACGGCGCTCGAGGGAGCGCCCGCCGGCGCGTTCACGCGGGCGCCCTCAGACCGCGGCGTCGCGCAGGCGGACGACGATGTCGACGGCCGCGACGGCCTTGCCCTGCGGCGGCGGCGGCAGCTTCAGCTGGTCGATGACGATCTCGGGAATGTCGATCAGCGCGCCGTCGATCAGGAAATGATGATGGCGCGCCGTATTGGTGTCGAAATAGGTGCGCGTGCCGTCGACCGCGACCTCGCGCAGGAGCCCCGCCTCGGTGAACTGGTGCAGGTTGTTGTAGATGGTGGCGAGCGACACCGGCACCTTCGACGCCTGCGCCTCGTCCTGCAGCGCCTCGGCGGTGAGGTGCCGGTCGCCGTGCGAGAACAAAATCCAGCCGAGCGACAGGCGGGGCCGCGTCGGCCGCAGCCCGGCCGCGGCGAATTTCATGCGCAGCTCATGGAACGGGCACCCGACGAGCGCGCCGAGCGGCGTTCTCGCGGCGATTTCTGACCTGCGGGGTTTGACGCGGCGTCTGGGCATGAGTGCGGCCGTCGGATCGGTGTCGGGAGCCTGAACGATAAAGCCACCCGCGCCCCGCGGCAACCTCGGCGCTGACTTCAATCTTGAGCGCAACCGGAGCGCTTGTCGGAAGAAGCGCGATTCATATATGGTTGTCACAGAGGATGACGATCCATGACACAAATCACAATTTATACGACCGCGAGTTGTCCCTATTGTCAGCGCGCGAAGGCGCTGTTCGCGCAAAAGGGGCTCGCGTTCAAGGAAATTCCAGTCGACGACGATTTCAAGATGCGCGCCGAGCTCGCCGAACGCACCGGGCGCAGGACCGTGCCGCAGATCTTCTTCGGCGAACGCCACGTCGGCGGCTGCGACGATCTTTATGAGCTTAACGACGAGGGCAAGATCGAGCAGATTCTCGCCGAACAGACGCAATGATCAAGTTCGTATTACGCTGCTCCGAGGGGCATGAGGCCGAAAGCTGGTTCCATGACGGGGCCGCCTACGACCATCAGGCGCGGCTGGGACTGATCCGCTGCCCCGTCTGCGGCTCGTCGTCGGTTGCGAAGGCGATCATGGCGCCCGCGCTCGTCCGCGGCGAGCGAGCGCCGGAGACGCCGAAGCGGCCGCCTGCCGGCGAGGCCGAATCGCTTCAGCCGCCGGCCGTCTTCTGCGCGGCCGACGAGAAGCTGCGCGCGCTGATGAAAGAGTTTCGGCGGCGCGTCCTCGAGGAGACGGTCGACCTCGGCGACAAGTTCGTCGAGGAGGCCTTGAAGATCGAAAGCGGCGAGGCGCCGGACCGGGCTATTCGCGGCCAGGCGAGCGCGCGGGACGTGCGCATGCTGCTCGAGGAGGGGGTTCGCGTCCTTCCGGTTCCGCGCGCGCCGGGCGACTTCAACTGAGCGCGCCGGCCCTGCGCCCGCGCGTCGCGTCGCTCGTCGCCTGCCTCATCGCCCTGCTCGTCCTCGGCGCCGCCGCCTTCGCCGCGCCGCTCTCCAAGGACGACCCCGACCTCAGCCGGGAGGCGCTGCTCGCCGATCCGCAAACGCCCGTCGGCGGCGCGCGCGACGGCGACCTCACCATCGTCGCCTTCCTCGACTACAATTGCCCCTATTGCATGAAATCGGCGGCGGCGCTGCGCGATTTCATGCGCGCCGACGGACGCGTCCGTCTCGTCTACAAGGACTGGCCGATTCTCGGGCCGGTCTCGGAGGACGCCGCGCGCCTCGCCCTCGCCGCACAATATCAGGGAAAATATGAAGCCGCGCACGAGGCCCTGATGTCGGGCGCGCGCAAGACCTCGGCCGAGCAGGCGCGCCGCCTGCTGGCCGCGGCCGGCGTCGACATGGCCCGCCTCGACCGCGACCTCGCCGCCCGCGCCGGCGAGATCGACGCGATCCTGAAGCGCACGGAAAAGCAGGCGGACGCGATGCAGTTCGCCGGAACGCCGGTCTATCTGATCGGCCCGCTGCTCGTCGCGGCGCCGCTCGACCGCGCCGGCTTCGAGGACGCGGCGCGCGAAGCCAGGATGCGCGAGGCCGAGGCGCGCGCCGCGAAGGCCCGCTGACGCCTCACGCCGCGTCGCTCGCGGCGTCGTCGAGGCCGCGCTTGCGCAGGAGCGCTTCGGGCGTGGGCGCGCGGCCGCGGAAAGCGGCGTAGGCCGCCTCCGGGTCGGCGCTGTCCCCGGCGGCGTAGACATGTTCGCGCAGGCGCCGCGCGGTCTCCGGGTCGAACGGGTCGCCCGCCTCGCGGAACGCCTCGAAGCCGTCGGCGTCGAGAATCTCCGACCACAGATAGCTGTAATAGCCGGCGGAATAGGACTCGCCCGAAAAGATATGCTGGAAATGCGGCGTGCGGTGGCGCATCGCCACGGCGCCCGGCATCCCGAGCCGCGCGAGCTCGCGCCGCTCCAGCGCCACGACGTCGAGCTCCTCGGGGTTCGGGTCGAGATGCAGGGCGAGATCGACGAGAGCCGAGGCCGCATATTCGAGCGTCGCGAAGCCCTGGTTGAATTTTCGCGCCGCGATCAGCTTGTCGATCAGCGCCTCGGGGATCGGCTCGCCCGTCGCGTAATGGCGGGCGTAGCGGCGCAGCAGCTCCGGCTGCTCGAGCCAGTGCTCATAGAGCTGGGAGGGGAACTCCACGAAGTCGCGCGCGACGTTGGTGCCGGCGAGCGTCGGGAAGGTCACGTCCGAGAGCATGCCGTGCAGCCCGTGCCCGAACTCATGGAACAGGGTGCGCGCGTCGTCGAAGCTGAGCAGCGTCGGCTCGCCCTCGCCGCCGGGCGAGAAGTTCATCACGTTGACGATGATCGGGAGCTGGCCCTCGCCGAGCCGGTGCTGCGTGCGGAAGTCGCTCATCCAGGCGCCGGAGCGCTTCGAGGGCCGCGCGAGATAATCGCCGATGAACAGCGCGACCGGCTTCTCCTCGCGGAAAACCTCGAAGACGCGCGCCTCCTTCGTGTAGAGGGGGATGTCGAAGCGTTCGACGAAGGTGAGGCCGAACAGGCGCTCCGCCGCGAAGAAGGCGGCCTCGACCATCGCGTCGAGCTTGAGGTAGGGCTTGAGCTCGCTCTCGTCGAGGTCGAACTGCGCCTTGCGCTGCTTCTCGGCGTAATAGCGCCAGTCCCAGGGCTGGATCGTGAAATTCCCGCCTTCCGCGGCGGCCAGCGCCTGCAAGGCTTCTTCTTCCTGCGCGGCGCGGCGCAGCGCCGGCGGCCAGACGGATTCGAGCAGTTCGAGCGCGGCCTGCGGCGTCTTGGCCATCGTGTCGGCGAGGCGGAAATGGGCGAAGCTGTCGTAGCCGAGAAGCTTCGCCCGCTCCGCGCGCAGCTTCACCATCTGCGCGGCGACGGCGCGGTTGTCGGTCGGGCCTTCGTTCTCGCCGCGCGCCGCCCAGGCGCGGAACGCCCGTTCGCGCAGGTCGCGGCGCGCCGAGAACTGCAGGAAAGGCTCGATCGAGGAGCGCAGCAGCGTGATCGCGTAGCGGCCGGGATGGCCGCGCTCGGCGGCGGTCCGCGCGGCGCTCGAGACGAGGGAGGCGGGCAGCCCGTCGAGATCGCCCGCGTCGAGCAGCATGAGCCAGGATTTCTCGTCGGCGAGAACGTTCTGCCCGAATTGCGCGCCGAGGCTCGCGAGCTGTTCGCCGATCTCGGCGAGGCGCGCTTTCTTCTCCGCGGGCAGGCCCGCGCCGGCGCGGATGAAGTTGAGGTAGGTGCGCTCGAGCAGGCGCGTTTCCTCGGGCGAGAGGCCGAGATCCTCGCGCGCCTCGTAAAGCGTCCTGATTCGCGTGAACAATTTCTCGTTGAGAAACGTTTCGCTGCGGTGGCGCGACAATACAGGGGCGATGTCGCGCTCGAGGGCTTCGAGCTCGTCGTCGGCGTCCGTCGAAACGAGATTGAAGAAGACGCTCGCCGCCTTGTCGAGGTTCTCGCCGCTGCGCTCCAGCTCCACAATCGTGTTCGCGAAACTCGGCGGCTGCGGGTTCTCCGCGATCGCCGCGACCTCCGCCTTGGCCTGGCCGAGGCTCGCCTCGAAGGCCGGACGGAAGTCTTTTGAGCCGATCCGCGCAAAAGGAGGAACGCGGAACGGGCCGTCCCACGGGCCGAGCAGGGGATTTTCTGCGACCTGCGTTCCGGCCATGGCGGTCTCCTTGACGTTGCGCGGGCTCGCCGCCCGATGAACGATAGACCATCGCCCCGCCGCGGCCAACGAGAGCGCCGCGCTTCCCTTCAACGTGAATCCCGCCATGCAGACCAGCGCCGACTTCGACCTTGACGCCTGCGCCCGCGAGCCGATCCACACGCCCGGGGCGATCCAGCCGCACGGCGTCCTCATCGCGTTCGAGCGCGCGGGCCTGCGCGCCGCGATGGCGGCGGGCGACGTCGCGGGACGGCTGGGGATCGCCGACTGGCGCTCGCGTCCGCTCGCCGATTTCCTCGACGCCGACGCGGCCGGCCGCGCCGCCGCGGCGCCGGCGGGGCCGGCCTCGACCTTCCTCGGACGCAGGGAGGGCCGCGCGGGCGAGGCCTTCGACGCCAGCGCGCACGCGGCGGGCGGCTTCGTCTTCGTCGAATTCGAGCCGGCCGGCGAGGGCGCGCGGACGGCCTGCGAAGCGCTCTCGATCCTCGAGGACGCCGGCCTCGACTTCCAGCGCGCGCAGGACGTCCGCGCGCTCTGCGAGGCGGCGGCGACGCGCTTTCGCGACGTCGCCGGCTTCGACCGGGTGATGATCTACCGCTTCCTCGAAGACGAGTCCGGCGTCGTCGTCGCGGAGTCGCGGCGCGCGGACGTGCGCTCGTTCCTCAACCAGCATTTTCCGGCGTCCGACATCCCGCGCCAGGCGCGCGAGCTCTACGTTCGCAACCTCGTGCGGACGATTCCCTGCGTCGACTACGAGCCGGCGCCGCTCGAGCCCGCGGACCCTGGGCGCGAAGTCGCCGGCGTCGACCTCAGCGACTGCGCGCTGCGCAGCGTCTCGCCCATCCATCTGCAATATCTGCGCAACATGGGCGTCGGCGCCTCCGCCTCGATCTCGATCGTCGTCGACGGGCGGCTGTGGGGGCTCGTCGCCTGCCACCACGAGAGCCCGCGCGGCCTCGGCCATGAGGCGCGCGGCCTGTGCCGGATGCTGGCGCTCAATTTCGCGCAGCAGATCAGGGCCAAGGAGGACAGCGAGGGCTATCGCGAGCGCCTGCGCCTGTCGAGCTTCTCGGCCGGCCTCGTCGAGGCGCTGGGGCGCGACGGGCCGCTCGACAGCGCGCTCGCCAATCATGTCGACGAGCTCGGCGCGATGCTGCGGGCCGACGGCGCCGCGGTGCTGCGCGGGCGCGAACGCCTCGTCGGCGGCCATGCGCCTTCGGAGCCGGAGGCCGCCGAGCTCGCGCGCTGGATCGTGCGGCGCGGCAAGCCGGCCTTCGCGACGGACCGACTCTCGCAGCTCCATCCGCCGGCCGCGGCCTACCGCGCGGCGGCGAGCGGCGTCGCCGCCGTCGTGCTCTCCTTCGAGGAGCCCTGGGCGATCCTGTGGTTCAGGGCCGAGAAGGTCGAGACGGTCGAATGGGCCGGCAATCCGCACAAGGGCGACGCGGGCGAAGCCGGGATTCTCACGCCGCGCGCCTCCTTCGCGCTGTGGAGCGAGACGGTGCGCGGCCGCTCGCGCGCCTGGACCGTCGCCGAGGTCGAGGCGGCGGGCCGGCTCGGCGCGCTGGTCGTCGAGGCGCGCCTCGTCAAGCGCGAGCGCGAGCTCAACCGCCGCCTCACCGAGACGCTGAAGGACAAGGACGTGCTTCTCGAGCAGAAGGAGTTCCTGATCGGCGAGGTGAACCACCGCGTGCAGAACAGCCTGCAGCTCGTTTCGAGCTTCCTCACGCTGCAGGGCATGCAGTCGCAGGACGAGGCGACGCGCGCGGCGATGACCGAGGCGAACCGGCGGGTCGCCGCTGTCGCGCTGCTGCACAGGCGCCTCTATCGCGGCGACCAGCTCGGCATGGTGCAGCTCGCGCGCTACGTCGAGGATGTCGTTTCCGACGCCGTGCAGGCTCTCGGCTTGGGCTGGGCGAGCGAAATGACGCTCGATCTCGCGCCGGTGGCGGCGCAGACCGACCAGGCGGTGTCGTTCGGGCTGATCCTGACCGAGCTTCTGATCAACGCCAACAAATACGCCTATGGTGGCGCGCCGGGGCCGATCCTGATCCGCCTCAGGGCCGAGCGCGACGGCGCGGCGCTGACCGTCGCCGATCGGGGCGTCGGCCGCGCCGAGGGGACGAGGCGCGGCTTCGGCGCGCGGATGCTGGAGGCGCTCGTCCGCCAGCTCGGCGGCGAGCTGATCTATGAGGACAACGGCCCCGGCCTCAGGGCGACGCTGACCGCGCCCCTGCGCGTCGCCGTCTGACGCGGCAGCCTAGCGCGCTGCCTCACGGGCGCGCCGGCGCTCGGCGCGGGCCGCCTCCTGCGCGGGCGTGCGCGCCGCCGCCGGGCGCTCGCCGACGAGATCCCAGCGGGTCCCGAACATGGAATCGCAGATGCCCGGGCTGCCGAAGCCGTCCGAGAAGCTCACATTGCCGCGCCGGTGATGCTCGGCGTGCGCGCGGCTGCTCGAGAGCCCGCGCAGGAGGTCGTAGACGCGCCCCTTGAGGCCGGCGGCCTGCGGCAGGCGCGCGGAGAAATCATAGCCCGAATGCTCGTAGAGCCCGCCGATCGCGCCAAGGCTCGCGACGAGCAGATGGAAGCTCACGTCGGCGCCGGCCGCGACCAGCGTCAGCGGCAGGAGATAGGGCAGGACGATCTCGAGGAAGAAGTCGGGCGCGCCCATGTAGCAGGCGCTGACCGCCCGGCTCGCCGTGGTCGAATGGTGCACGCCATGGCCGAGCTTGCGCATCAGCCCCGGCCGGTGCAGCACGAGCCGATGCGTCACGTATTGCACGACGTCGTGGCCGACGCTCATCGCGATCATGGCGAGGACGAAATGCAGCGCGCCGATGTACGGCGCGCCGACGAAGGCGAGCCCCAGCGCCTCGAGCGCCGCCATCGACGGCAGCAGGATGAAGAACTGGTTGAACAGCACGCGCGGCAGGAGCTCGAAATAGCTCATGCGCTCGACCGCGCGCATCTTGTAGGCCGGGAAACGGCCGGTGCGGTCGCACCATTCGAACCACAGGCCGACGCCGTGATAGACGACCATCTGGACCGCGAAGGTCAGGATCGAGAGGGGGATGATCGGGAAGGGGCCTGCGGCTTCGCTCAAAACGGCGTCCTTTGCGCGGTCGAAGATGGATTGCGGCCGTCAATCAGCCGCCTGCGCGGATTTGCGTTTGATTTACCGCACAAAAATGGCGCGGGGCGCGCAACTTTTGTGTCAGCGTGTAACGGCTTCGTCTTCGCCCCTTGCCAATCCGCGCCGATGAATTACGAGAGGCCGCGCGCCGAAGCTCCCTGCGGCGCGGGCATTGAGGACGCTTCACGATGACCATGGACGCGGCGCAAAAGCGCATGATCGCGCGCGAGACGGCGAAGATGCTGATCGAGGTCGAGGCGATCCTCTTCAACCCGGAGAAGCCCTTCATTTTCACCTCGGGCTGGGCGAGCCCGGTCTACACCGACATGCGCAAGCTGATCGCCTTCCCGCGCCTGCGCCGGCGCATCCTCGACTTCGCCGTGGCGACGATCGAGCAGGAGATCGGCTACGAAAAGCTCGACGTCGTCGCCGGCGGCGAGACGGCGGGCATTCCCTACGCCGCATGGCTCTCCGAGCGTCTGATGCTGCCGATGCAATATGTGCGCAAGAAGCCGAAGGGCTTCGGCCGCAACGCGCGCATCGAGGGGGTGGTCGCGGACGGGGCGCGCACGCTGCTGGTCGAGGACCTCGCCACCGACGGGCGCAGCAAGGTCTCGTTCTGCGAGGCGCTCCGCGAGGCGGGCCAGAGCTGCGGCCACGTCTTCGTCTTCTTCTTCTACGGCATCTTTCCCGAGGCCGCGAAGATCATGGCCGACATCGGCGTCGAGCTGCACCATCTGACCACCTGGCGCGACGTGCTGGAGACGGCGCGCGCGGAGGGTTATTTCGCGAAGGGCACGCTCGACGAGGTCGAGAAGTTTCTGGGCGCGCCGGCTGAATGGTCGGCGGCCCATGGCGGCGCGAGCGCGATGAAGGGCTGAGCGAAAGAGCGGCCGCGAGGCCGCGCCCGTTCCTCACGCGTCCGAAAGCGCCGGATAGTCCGTGTAGCCTTCTGCGTCGCCGCCGTAGAAGGTGTCGGGGTCGGGCGCGTTGAGCGGGGCGTCCTCGCGCAGGCGCTCGACGAGGTCGGGATTGGAGATGAACGGCCGGCCGAAGGCGATGAGGTCGGCGCGCCCGGCCTCAAGCGTCTCGATGGCGAGTTCGCGCGTGAAGCCGTTGTTGGCGACATAGGCGCCCGAAAAGCTCTTGCGCAGCTTCTGGAAGTCGAACGGCGCGGCGTCGCGCGGGCCGCCGGTCGCCCCCTCGATCGCATGGAGATAGGCGAGGCCGCGGGCGCCGAGCGCCTCGGCGAACGGGACAAACACCGATTCAGGCGCGCTGTCGGCGATATCGTTGAACGGGCTCACCGGCGACACCCGCACGCCGACGCGCGCCCTGTCCCAGACGTCGAGCACGGCGTCGACGACCTGAAGCGGAAAGCGCAGCCTGTTCTCGACCGAGCCGCCGAACTCGTCGTCGCGCCGGTTGACGCCGTCCCTGAGGAACTGGTCGAGCAGGTAGCCGTTCGCGGCGTGAATCTCGACGCCGTCGAAGCCGGCCTTCCTGGCGTTCTCCGCCGCCCGCCGGTAGTCCTCGACGACGCGGGCGATCTCCGAGGTCTCGAGCGCGCGCGGCGTCGACGTCGGCACGAAGCCGGTTTCATCATACACCTGCGCCTTCGCGGCGATCGCCGAGGAGGAGACCGGGGCCGCGCCGCTCGGCTGAAGCGAGACGTTCGAGATCCGTCCGACGTGCCAGAGCTGGATGAAGATCAGCCCGCCTTCGCCATGCACGGCGTCGGTCACCTTGCGCCAGCCCTCGACCTGCGCGTCGGCGTAGACGCCGGGGGTGTCGAGATAGCCCTGGCCTTCCTGCGAGATCTGCGAAGCCTCGGAGACGATGAAGCCGGCCGAGGCGCGCTGGCGGTAATATTCGGCGTTGAGCGCGGTCGGCGCGAGCGCGCCCTTGCGCGCCCGGCTGCGCGTCAGCGGCGCCATGACGATGCGGTTGGGCAGGCGCAGATCGCCGAGCGTGAAGGGGGAGAACAGGATTTCGGCGTCCGCGGCCATGTCAGAGCTCCGTTTCGACGGCGTTGCGCCGCAATATAACGCGCGAGCAGGCCGCGCGTCGCGGGGTCGCCGCAAAAAGCCGGAGTCTATCTGGAGCGGAGGCCTATTTCATGTTGAGCGCGGACATATAGAGCTCGAGAATCGCCTCCATCTCCTTGCGCTCGGAGTAGTCCTGCTTGCGGATGCGGACGATCTGCCGCACCACCTTCACGTCGAAGCCGCGCCCTTTCATTTCGGCGTAGACGTCGCGGATGTCGTCGGCGAGCGCCTTCTTCTCCTCCTCGAGCCGCTCGATGCGCTCGACGAACTGGGTGAGCTCGGCGGCGGCGACGCCGCTGTCGGCGATGTCATGGGTCATGGCGCGTCTCCCGGAGCGTGCGCGTCGCGCGGCCGCGCGAGGATTATGGAAGGCGTCCCGACGGCGCCTCGACGTTTGGCGGCAACGATCAGGCGGCCCGCCAAGCCTTACGGCGGCGTCCTTCAGCAAATCGTTAACGCGCCGCCGGCGAGCGGCGGTCATCGCCCCGCGCCGGCGCGTGGTCAAGGCGGCGGGGTCCTTGTCCCCGCTATCTACCGCGCGGGCGGCGCGGCGCGGTCCTGATGGCGGCCGGTGCGGCTCGGATGGAAGGCCGCCTCGCGCAACTCGGCGCGCGTCAACTGGGCGGCGAAGATCGGGGCGAGCCGGTCGGCGAGCCGCTCGGCGTCCTCGAGCGAGGCGATGAGGTCCTGGCGCGCCTCGACCAGCAGGCCGGCGAGGCCGCGCCGCGTCACCTCCTCGTCGAGCGTGTCGCCCTCGAGCGCGCCGTCATAGGGCTCGTTGTCGCCGACGATGAAGCCGCCCTCCTCGAGCGCCTCGATCAGCGGCAGGGCGAGGCGGGGATCGGTGTCCCACAGGACGCCGATCTCCCACGGCCGCGGCTTGCCGCGCCAGTTCGGCGTGAAGGAATGGATCGAGAAGATGACGGGCAGGGGGCCTTTTTCGGCCATCGCCTCGATCGTCGCGCTGACGGCGTCGCGGTACGGGCGCCAGTAGAGCGCGAGGCGGCGCTCGACTTCGGCGTCGTCGGCGCCGGCGTTGCCGGGCACGATCGCCCCGTCGGACACGCGCATGACGAGGGTCGGATCGTCCGCGCCGCGGTTGGGGTCGATCAGCAGGCGCGAGAAGCGCGACAGCACGGCCGGCGCGCCGGTCAGGGCGGCGAGGCGGCGGGTGAGGGCGGCCGCGCCGATGTCGTAACCGATGTGCCGCTCGATCTCTCCCGGCGCGAGGCCAAGGTCGCCATAGGCGGCCGGAAGCGCGTTCGAGGCGTGGTCGCAGATGAACAGGACGCCGGCGTCGAGCGGCCCCTCGATCCGCTCGATGGGATCGAAGGCGTCCTCGCGGGCGCAGGCGCGGTCCGTCATCGCTTGAGGGCTCCTTCGTCTGTCCTGGGCGGCGGTGAATCGGGATGGGACCATCGCCCGGCGCGCGCGCCGCCGCAACACCCGCGCCCGGACGGCGATCGCGCGCCTGAGAAATTGTGATCGCCCGGGCGTCGGGACGCGGGCGGGCCGGGAGCCGGCGGCGCTGGCCATCGTTCCGGGCGCGCGCTAGAAGGCCCGCTCGTCTCGTTGCGTGAAGACGCGCGGGCGTCGCCGCGTCCGGCGCCGCCCGGAAATCTTCCAGGGATAGGCCGGCAATTGGCGTTCGCAGGGAAGAAGACCGTGATCTTGACCGGCGCGCGGGGAAGGATTACCCCCGCGCCTGGGCTCGGCCTCGGGCTGCTCGCGGCCGTCTGGCTCGCGTCTCCGGCGCGCGCCGACTTCCGTCTCTGCAACACGACCGCGAACCGCGTCAGCGTGGCGCTCGCCTACACCGACGGCTCGACCTGGGTCAGCGAAGGCTGGTGGAACGTCAAGCCGGACGCCTGCGAGACGCTGGTGCGCGGGCCGCTCGCGGCCGAATTCTATTATCTCTACGCGATGGACGAGCGCGGCGGGGAGTGGAGGGGCAAGGCCTTCATGTGCACGCGCGACCGCGAATTCCGCATCCTCGGGCGCGAGGATTGCTATGTCCGCGGCTTCGACCGCACGGGCTTCTTCGAGGTCGACACCGGCAAGGAGGCGAAGAACTGGACGGTCCAGCTCACCGAAGGCGCGCAGGCGCGTCCGTGACGAGCGGCGCAAATTTTTCGCGGAATCGTCGCGGCCTGACGTAAAAAGGCGATAAGACCGTTCTAGAGCTGGGCCGCGAACGGCGTCGGCGGCCTGCGCGCTCTGGTCCATGTTTGTCCGCAAGGACGCGGAGACGGCCGCCGCTTTGCGCCGGCCCAGGCAAGAAGAGGCTTTCCATGCGGCGTCTGCGTCGGTGCAAGATCATCGCGACCATCGGTCCGGCCTCCGCGAAGGAGGAGACGCTCAAAACTCTCCATCGCGCCGGCGCGGACGTCTTCCGCATCAACATGAGCCACGCCTCGCACGACTCCATGCGCGAGCAGGTGCGCATGATCCGCGCGGTGCAGGCCGACTCCGGGCGCCCGATCGGCGTGCTGCTCGACCTGCAGGGTCCGAAGCTGCGCATCGGCCTGTTCAAGGACCGCGCCGTCAGGCTCGAGCTCGGCGCGATCTTCACGCTCGACTCCAATCCCGAGCCCGGCGACGAGACGCGGGTGTGCCTGCCCCACCCCGAGATCCTGCGCGCGCTGGCGCCCGGCCACACGCTGCTCGTCGACGACGGCAAGGTGCGCCTCTATGTCGTCGAGGCCGACGCGACCCGCGCCGTGGCGCGGGTCGAGGTCGCCGGCGAGATCTCGAACCGCAAGGGCGTGAGCCTGCCCGACACCGAGATTCCCGTCTCGCCGATGACTGAGAAAGACCGCGCCGACCTTGAAGCGGGCCTCGAGACGGGCGTCGACTGGGTCGCCGTGTCCTTCGTGCAGCGGCCGGACGACGTCGCCGAGGTGAAGAAGCTCGCCCGCGGGCGGGCGCTGGTGATGTCGAAGATCGAGAAGCCGCAGGCGATCGCGCGGCTCGACGAGATCGTCGAAATCTCCGACGGGCTGATGGTGGCGCGCGGCGATCTCGGCGTCGAGATGCCGCTCGAGAAGGTGCCCGGCCTGCAGAAGCGCATCAGCCGCGTCGCTCGCCGGCTCGGCAAGCCGGTCGTCGTGGCGACGCAGATGCTGGAGTCGATGATCAATTCGCCGGTGCCGACGCGCGCGGAGGTCTCGGACGTCGCGACGGCGGTGTTCGAGGGCGCCGACGCGGTGATGCTTTCGGCCGAAAGCGCCGCCGGCCACTATCCGGTCGAGGCGGTCGGAACGATGAACCGGATCGCCGAGGAGGTCGAGCGCGACGCCTATTTCCGCGGCATCATCAACGCCCAGCGCGCCGCGCCTGAGGCGACGGGCGCGGACGCCGTGGCGGTCGCCGCGCGCAACGTCGCCGAGACGCTCGACGCCAAGGCGATCGTCGCCTGGACGGCGTCGGGCGCCACCGCCCTGCGCATCGCGCGCGAGCGGCCTTCCGCGCCGATCCTCGCGCTGACGCCGTTCCCGGAGACCGCATGCCGGCTGGCGGTGGCCTGGGGCGTGCACGCGATCATCACCAGGGACGCCAACGACATCGACGACATGACGCGCCGCGCGGCGAAATTCGCCTTCCGCGAGGGCTTCGCCTTCGTCGGCGACCGCATCGTCACGGTGGCCGGGGTGCCCTTCGGCACGCCGGGCGCGACCAACATGGTGCGCATCGACTTCATCAACGAGACGGCCGCCCAGGCGGCGGGCGCCCATTGCGCGACGCTCGAGGTGGCGCAGTAGGCGGCCCATCCCGGCGACGGCTCGGCCCGCCCTATCCGCCGCCGAACAGGCTCTCGAAGAAGTTCTTCTCGCGCGTCGGGGCGCGTCTGGCCTCGCCTCCCTGCGGGATGAGGCCCGGCGGCGTCGGGCCGCCGGACGCCTGCGCGCGTCCCGGCGCGGCGTCAGGGAAGGACGGGTAGCCCGGCGGCGGGGCGCCCGCGTCGGCGACCGGAGGCGCGCCGGACTCGCCCGGCGCCGACGGCCAGAACGGGTTCTGCTCGGGTGCGCGCCACACCCCGCCCGGCAGCGGCTGCGGCGGAACCCCCTGCAGGGCGGCGCGCATGTAGCGCGACCAGATCTCCACCGGCAGATTGCCGCCCGACGCCTTCTTCGTCGGCGAGGAATCGTCGTTGCCGAGCCACACGCCGGTGACGAGGCGGCTCGTATAGCCGACGAACCAGGCGTCGCGGAACTCCTGGCTGGTGCCGGTCTTGCCCGCCGCCTGCCAGCCCGGCAGGTCGCCCTTGCGCGCGGTGCCGGTCAGCAGCGTCTCCTGCATCATCACGTTCATCATCGGCAGATATTGCGCGTCCATCGCGCGGCCGTTGCCGACGCGCTTGCGCAGATAGAGCTGCTTGCCGGCCGCCGTCTTCACGCGCTGGATGATGAAGGGCTCGACGCCGATCCCGCCATTGGCGAAGGGGACGTAGGCGCTCGTCAGCTCGAGCGGCGTCACCTCCGACGTGCCGAGCGCGATCGAGGCGTTCGGCGCGAGGTCCGACTTGATCCCCATCCGCCGCGCGGCGTTGATGACCGCCTTCGGCCCGACCTCGAGGCCGAGCCGCACGGCGACCGTGTTGAGCGAGAGGGCGAGCGCCTGCGTCAGCGTGACGGGGCCGAAATATTTCCGCGAATAATTTTCGGGCGTCCAGCCATGCACGTTGATCGGCGCGTCCTCGCGCACGCTCGCCGGCGTCAGCCCGCGCTCCAGCGCGGCGAGATAGACGAAAGGCTTGAACGCCGAGCCCGGCTGGCGCTTGGCGGCGGTCGCCCGGTTGAACTGGCTGTCGGCGTAGTCGCGCCCGCCGACCAGCGCCTTGATCGCGCCGTCCGGGTCGAGCGAGACGAGCGCGCCCTGCTCGACGCCGAACTTCGCGCCCCTGGCGTCGAGCTCGCCGGTCAGCGCCTGCTCGGCGAGCGACTGCAGCCGCGCGCTGATCGTGGTCTGGACGACGACGTCCTCCTCGATCGCGCCGACTGCGTCGTCGAGCGCGTCCATCACATAGTCGGCGGCGTAATTGGCCGAGCCCGCGCCCTGCGGGCGCGCCGCCTTCGCCGGATTGGCGAGGGCGAACCTGGCCATGCCCTCGGTGATGAAGCCTTCCTCCGCCATCGCCGCGATCACTTGCGCGGCGCGCTCCTGCGCGCCCTTGGCGTTGCGGTTGGGCGCGAGCTTGGTCGGCGCCTTCATGAGGCCGGCGAGCATCGCCGCCTCGGGCAGGGTCAGCGCCTTCGCCGGATGGCCGAAATATTTCTGCGACGCCGCCTCGATCCCATAGGCGCCGGAGCCGAAATAGACGCGGTTCAGGTAAAGCTCGAGGATCTGGTTCTTGGAGTATTTGCGCTCCAGCCAGACGGCGAGAATGGCCTCCTGAATCTTGCGCGAAAACGTGCGCTCCTGCGTCAGGAACAGGTTCTTGGCGAGCTGCTGGGTCAGCGTCGAGCCGCCCTGCGTCGCCCCTCCCGCGACGTTGCGCGTCGCGGCGCGCAGGATTCCGAGCGGGTCGACGCCCCAGTGCGAATAGAAGCGCCGGTCCTCAATGGCGACGAAAGCCTTCGGCGCGTAGGGCGGCAGGTCGACGATGCGCACGGCCGCGCCGCCGGTGTCGCCGCGGTTGGCCAGCAGCGAGCCGTCGTCGGCGAGGATCGCGATGTTGGGCGGGCGCTTGGGGACGGCGAGCTGGTCGATCGGCGGCAACTGCGTCAGGTGGTAGCCGACGAGCAGCGCGAGCGCGGCCGCGCCCCAGACCAGCAGCGTAAGGGCGAGCGAGAGCGCGCCGACGAGCCCTGACCGACGTCGCCGCTTCGGCTTCCTGGCGCCCCGCGGCGCGTGCGGCGGCATCGTCCTCTCCCGCGCCGGTCCGAATCCGGGCTCGATCCGCTCGCCCGTTCCGCGCTTCGTCATGCTGGCCGCGCCGTCCTCGTGAAACGGCGCCGCCTGCGCGCAAGGGTGCGGGCGGACGCCTTAAAAGCCGGTAAAGAGCGTAAGATTGCGCTCATTTTGCGCTGCAGCAAGATTTTTGCGACGCGCGGCGTCGCCGGCGCGGGCGCGTGGGGAAGATTTCCTTCGGCCCGCTTGCGCAATTCGCCGCGCCGCGTCAAAGTCGCGCCCCCGCTCGCGGCGCTGCGGCCGGCCGCGCATGATTCAAGAGGACACGCACGCGCCATGAAAGTCACCCTCGAGCGAGCGGCCCTGCTCAAATCGCTCGGCCACGTGCATCGCGTGGTCGAGCGGCGCAACACCATCCCGATCCTCTCCAACGTGCTCTTGCGGGCGGGCGAGGGCGCGCTGGTGCTCAAGGCGACCGACCTCGACATCGAGGTCACCGAGCGCCAGCCGGCGGAGGTCGGCGCGCCGGGCGCGACGACGCTGCCCGCCCATACGCTCTACGACATCGTGCGCAAGCTGCCCGACGGCGCGCAGGTCTCGCTCGAGACGCTGGGCGAGGCGGGCCAGCTGCAGCTGCGCTCGGGGCGCTCGCGCTTCACGCTGCAGACCCTGCCCGACGGCGACTTTCCCGACCTCGCCGCCGGAGAGTTCACCCATTCCTTCGCGCTCGCGCCCGCCGACCTCAAGAAGCTGATCGACAAGACGCAATTCGCGATCTCCACCGAGGAGACGCGCTATTACCTCAACGGCGTCTTCCTGCATTCGATGGAGGCCGACGGCCAGCGCACGTTGCGCGCGGTGGCGACGGACGGCCACCGGCTGGCGCGCGTAGAAATCGCCTGCCCGAAGGGCGCGGAAGGGATGCCCGGCGTGATCGCGCCGCGCAAGGCGGTGGCCGAAGCGCAGAAGCTCGTCGAGGGGCTCGAGGGCGAGGTTCGGGTCGAACTCTCGACCACCAAGATCCGCCTCAGCTTCGGCGACGTGGTGCTGACCTCGAAGCTGATCGACGGCACCTTTCCCGACTACATGCGGGTCATTCCGGCGAACAACGACAAGCGGCTCGTCGTCGAGCGCATCCCCTTCGCCGCGGCCGTCGACCGCGTCTCGACCATTTCCTCCGAGCGCGGCCGCGCGGTGAAGCTCGCCATCGCCGACGGCAAGCTGACGCTGTCCGTGACGAACCCGGATTCGGGCTCGGCGCAGGAGGAGCTCGACGTCGACTATGACGCCGCCCCGCTCGACATCGGCTTCAACGCCCGCTACCTGCTCGACATTCTTGAGCAGCTCGACAGCGACACGGCGCTGTTCAAGCTCGCCGACCCCGGCTCGCCGACGCTGGCCCAGGACCGCGACGGCGCGAGCGCGCTTTATGTGCTGATGCCGATGCGGGTTTAGGAGCGGGCGCGAGGGCGCGCTATCGCCCGCCACGCAGAATTTCCGGCAGAAGCTCAGCGCCGCCTTCGACCGATTCATCGCCGCGAAAGCGCGAGATTTCGAGGTGGTCGTCCTCGAAAATGTCGATCTCGACCCTCTCTCCGACGAACGTCACCGACAAAGTGAGCGAGTCCGGCCGGTTGCGCATGATGAAATAATGCAAGCGAGCGGCGTCCAAGGCTTTCATCGTGTCGAATATGGCTGACGACATGCGCGGTCCTCCAAAAAGGCGTGGTTATTTGCGGAATCTGTTGTCGAATAATAGTTTCTTGGCTTTCCTCGCCGCTGGAATTCCGCTGTTTGCGTCCTGTAAAACCTTATCGACGCTTACGTCGAGATATTCACTTGGAAATTCGCGTAAGATGGCCGCTCTAAATCGAGAGGGGCATCTGTAAGAAGGGCGCGTTTGTCATCATTCCGCTGCGGAGCCTTCGATCGTGTCGCGCCGATGCGCGGCGTCAGTCGCCGGGCCATGCGCCGACGCCCGTAAAGCGCATGGGTCAGGCGCCTAGCGTCCGCCGCCCGAGATGCTTCGCCATCAACGCGAAGTCGCGGTCGTCGTGGAGCAGCGCATGGCCGCGGGCGACGCAAAATGACCCGATGATCAGATTGATCGTCTTGCCGAGGGTCATGCCTTCGGCGCGCAACAGCCGGTCATCACGCGCGGCTTGCGCGGCGAGCGCGTCGTCGAGCATCGGTTCGACGTGAAACTGGCGCAGGGCGGCTTCGATCCGCGCGGCGTGGGCCTCGCTGCGCGCGCCTTGCAGCACTTCGAGCAGGATCAGGTCGCCAACCAATATATCGTCGGGATCGGCGATCGATCGCAGCAGGCGCACAGCGCCGGTATCGAGATCGCGCAGATTGGCGATCCACACCGAGCTGTCGACGACGATCAAGAACCCTGATCGCCCGACCGGCCCCGTCGCGACGCGTCGAGATCGCCCTCCCAGCCAAGCCCGATCATGTCAGCGATGGCGCGGCGCTGACGCTTTTGCCGAACGAGCGTCCGTAAGGCTTCCTCGACCGTGGCCTTTTTGGTCGAAAGCCCGGTCGCGCTCATCGCTTCGGCGAGCAGCTCTTCGTCGATGTCGATATTCGTGCGCATGTCGCAGCCAATGTGTATCTTGCGCCGAATATATGCACATCGCTGACGGCGCGCCGGCGCTTCCAGGTTGACCTTCGAGCCGCGACAGGGCACACCGCCCGAAATTCGCGCCGCATCCAATCTCGTCGGCCGCCCGGACCCCACAAATGCCAAAGCTCAACGGAAACCAGATCGCGCCCGGCGCCGTCATCAGCCATGACGGCGGCCTGTGGGTCGCGGTCAAGACCAACAGCGTCAAGCCGGGCAAGGGCGGCGCGTTCAATCAGGTCGAGCTGAAGAACCTCGTAGACGGCCGCAAGCTCAACGAGCGCTTCCGCGCCGACGAGACGGTCGACGCCGTCGAGCTCGAGTTCAAGGACTTCTCCTTCCTCTACGCCGAGGGCGGGAACCTCGTGTTCATGGACCTCGACACCTACGACCAGATCGAGCTGCCCAGGGATTTCGTCGGCGAGCGCGCGGCGTTCCTGCAGGACGGCATGAAGGTCACGCTGCAGATGCACGAGGCGCGGCCGATCTCGATCCGCCTGCCGCAGCAGGTGACGCTCGAGATCGTCGAGGCCGATCCGGTGGTGAAGGGCCAGACGGCCGCCTCCTCCTACAAGCCCGCCGTGCTCGAGAACGGGCTGCGCGTGCTGGTGCCCCCGTTCATCGGCGCGGGCGAAAAGATCGTCGTCGACACCAACGAGGTCTCCTACCTGCGCAGGGCCGAAGCGTGATCCGCTCCGCCCTTATGACCGTCATGACCGCCGCCGCCATCAAGGCCGGGCGCGGCCTCAAGCGCGACTTCGGCGAGGTCGAGAACCTGCAGGTCTCGGTCAAGGGGCCGGGCGATTTCGTCTCGGCCGCCGACAAGAAGGCCGAAAAGGTCATCTTCGAGGAGCTGTCGCGGGCGCGGCCCGGCTACGGCTTCCTGATGGAGGAGAGCGGCGAGGTCGAGGGCTCGGACAAGAGCCACACCTGGATCATCGATCCGCTCGACGGCACCACCAATTTCCTGCACGGCCTGCCGCTGTTCTCGATCTCGATCGGCCTCGTGCGCGAGGGGCAGATCGTCGCCGGGCTCGTCTACAATCCGGCGACGGAGGACATGTACGTCGCCGAAAAGGGGCAGGGGGCCTATCACAACAACCGCCGTCTGCGCGTCGCCGCGCGCCGCGACGTCTCCGAGGCGCTGATCGGCTGCGGCGTGCCGCACATCGGCAAGAGCGCCGAGCACGCGCGCTTCATCGAGGAGTTCTCGACGGTCATGCGGGCGGCCGGCGCCATCCGCCGCCTCGGCTCCGCCGCGCTCGACCTCTGCCACGTCGCCGAGGGCAGCTACGACGGCTTCTGGGAGCGCGGCCTCAAGGCGTGGGACGTCGCCGCCGGGATCGTCATGATCCGCGAGGCGGGCGGCTTCGTCACCGACGCCGACGGCGCGGCCGATCCGCTCTCGACCTGCTCGGTCTGCGCCGGCAACGACTCCATCCACCGCGCGCTGCTCGCGCTTCTGAAAAAGAGCCGGCCGGCGGCCCCGGCGCGGCAAGATTAAACTTTGGTAACCTCGCCTCGACGCAGGCGCTCGCTTCATTACATATTCGCCAAGTCCCGGTCATTGAGCGCGCAGCTTTCCTCGCGCCCGGCGACGAGGAGCCTTGTGATGAACCCTGACATGGGCAGACCCTACGATCCGGGATTTTCCCGCCCCGGCGCGCGGGCCGCGACGCAAAGCTGCAGCTGGGGCTGGAAGCCGCTGGAGATCGCCGCCGCCGTCTTCGGCTTCATGCTGTACTGGCCACTCGGCCTCGCCGTGATCGGCTTCAAGTTCTGGCAGCGCCGCAGCGGCTATCAGGGCGACCTGTTCTCCTTCGGCCGCGAGAAATGGGAGACCGCCGCGAACTTCCGCTGGTCCTCGTTCGGGAGCGGCTGGGGCGCGATGAGCTCGAGCGGCAACCGCGCCTTCGACGACTGGCGCGACGGCGAGCTCGCAAGGCTCGAGGAGGAGCGCCGCAAGCTCGTCGCCGCCGAGCGCGAGTTCGTGGACTATATGGAGAACCTGCGCCGCGCCCGCGACCGCGAGGAGTTCGAGCGCTTCATGCAGGAGCGCCGCAACAGGGCGGCGTGAGGCTGGCTGGGCGACGCAGCTCGAATTGAGCCGCGAGGCTTGTGACAGACAAATCAAGGGCGCTCGCAAGGCGCCCTTTTTTGCGTCCCGCGGACGGCATAGACTGGCGGCCGGCGAACGTTTGGCGACGCCGCCGAGATGGAGCGGGCCATGGCGGATCCAGACATTGAGGCGGTTCGCGCGCAACTCGCCGCAAAGCCGCGGCCCAAAGGCCCGGCCGAGCGTCGCGCCCGGCTCGACGCCATCGGCGGTCAGTATGAGCTCGCCCCCGATATAAGGGTCGAGCCCGTCAGCGCCGATGGCGTTCGCGCGGAGTGGACGCTCGCGCCAAGCTCGGACCCCGCCCGCGTGCTGATGTTCCTGCATGGCGGCGGCTATATGGCCGGCTCGCTCGCAAGCCATCGCCATCTCGTCGCCGAAGCCGGGCGTCTCTCCGGCGCGCGCACGCTCGCCGTCGATTATCGGCTCGCCCCCGAACATCCCTTTCCGGCCGCGCTCGAAGACGCGCTCACGGCCTATCGGTTCCTCCTGAAACAGGGCGTCGACCCACGCCGCGTCGCGCTTTGCGGCGAAAGCGCCGGCGGGGGCCTTGCGGTCGCCGCGCTCTGCGCGCTGCGCGACGCGGGCGATCCCTCGCCCGCCTGCGCATGGCTGAGCTCGCCGTGGACGGACCTCGCCCAGAGCGGCGCGACGATGGCGAGCAAAGCGGCCGTCGATCCGCTGATCTCGAAACGCTATCTCGACGAGCTTGCGGCGGCCTATCTCCAGGGCGCCGATCCGGACAATCCGCTGGCCTCGCCTGTGCGCGCGAAGCTCGCCGGCCTGCCGCCGCTGCTGATCTTCGTCGGAACGGCCGAAACCATGCTCGACGATTCCATGAGCTTCGCGGCGGCGGCCGGCGCGGCGGACGTGCGCGTGACGCTCGAGATCTGGCCGGACATGATCCACGCCTTCACGCTATTCTATCCGCAGGTCGCCGTCGCGCGGCGTGCGCTCGCGGAGGTCGGAGACTTCGTGCGGAAGTGGACAGGATGCGCCTGACGGCGCGCTCTCAGTCCTGCGGCGCGCGGCGCAGCTTCTTGACGGCGCCGCGCGCCGTCTTCTCGTCGGCGCGACGCTTCTTCGCGGCGAGCGAGGGCCGCGTCTTGACGCGGAACTTCGGCCGATGCGCCGCCGCCTCGATCAGCGCCAGAAGCCGCGCCAGCGCGTCCTTGCGGTTCATCTCCTGCGTGCGAAAATTCTGCGCGAAGATGACGATCTCGCCCTCCTTGGTCGCCCGCGTCCCGGCGAGGGCGAGAAGACGGCGCTTCACGCGCTCGTCGAGCGAGGTCGAATTCGCAGCGTCGAAGCGCAGCCATGCCGCCGTCTCGACCTTGTTGACGTTCTGGCCGCCCGGCCCCGAGGCTCGCGCGTAGGAGAAGCGCGCCTCCTCCTCCTCGATGAAGACGCCGGGCGCCGCCTCGATCCGCGCCATAGCGAAGCCCTTTCTCCGCCGCGGGCGGTTTCGTTAACCCTGCTCCTTTAGCGCAAATTAAGCCGGCGCGCCCAACCTGCCGCGATGGCGCGTCGCCTCCTGCCCTTCGCCGCGCTGGCGGCGCTGCTTGGCCTGCTCGCCGGCTGCTCGAACTACGAGCGTCCGCGCCGTCCGCCGTGGCGCGCGCAGGCGGAGGCCGCCTGCTTCGCGCAACGCCCCTTCGCGCTCTCCGCCTATATCCAGCCGACGCGCGAGATCGACGGGCCGGGAATCTGCGGGTTGACGCGGCCGCTCAAGGTCTACGCCCTCAGCGACGGGCAGGTGGCTTTCAGCGCTCCCTATACGCTCGACTGCCCGATGGTCGCGACGCTCAACCGCTGGGTCGCCGAGGTCGTGCAGCCGACGGCCTCGGCGCGCTTTGGCGCGCGGGTCGTCGAGATCATCGGCATGGGCGCCTATTCGTGCCGGGCGATGAACGGCGCGGCCTATGGTTCGGGCCACACATCGGAGCACGCCTTCGGCAACGCGCTCGACGTCGCCGGCTTCCGGCTGTCGGACGGGCGCGAGGTCAGGATCGTGCGCGACTGGACCCGCGGCGACGAGCAGACCCGCGCCTTCCTGCAGGAAGTGCATATGGGCGCCTGCTCCTATTTCACGACGGTGCTCGGGCCGGGCGCCAACGTCTTCCACTACAACCATATTCACGTCGACCTCGCCATGCATGGCGGGACGTCGACCGGGCCGCGGCGCATCTGCAAGCCTTTCCTGACGCCGAGCGCTCCGGCCGCGCCGAATTTCTCCCCCGTTCCGCGCGCCGCCCCGCCGCCCGCGCCCGACGGGTTGCCCGAGCCGCCGGAGATCGACGAGGAGGTCGACGTCGCCAAAGAGGCGACCGACCCGGCGACAAGGAACGACGTCGTCCAGGCGGGGCCGGGTCCCGCGCCGCTCGCGCGCATCCCGGACGAATATTTCCGGTCGGCGATGCGCCCGCCGGCGGCGATCCCGAGCGTCGCGGCGCGGGCGCAGAAGCCGGCGGCCACGGTCTCGACGCCGGCCCCCGCCGCGCGCCGCGCGCCGGAAGGCTCGCCTGCCGACTGGGACCTCACCTCGAGCATCGCGGCGCGCCGCTGAGCCGACGCGCCCTTTCGAGCGCGCGCGGGCTGCGCTAGAACCCGCCGGCCGGCGCGCAGGCGCGCCGATTGCGTCAAGGCCCGCGATGACAGTTCTGCGCCGTCTCCGCCAATTCGGGATCGACCCCTTTCTCCTCGGCCTCCTCGCGAGCGTCGCGCTCGGCCTCTTCCTGCCGGCGCAAGGCGCCTTCGCCTCGCTCATGAGCCACGCCACCTTCTTCGCCGTCTCGCTGCTGTTCTTCCTCTATGGCGCGCGGCTCGCGCCGAAGACGCTGCTCGAGGGCCTGACGCACTGGCGGCTGCAGGCGCTGGTGTTCGCCCTCACCTTCGCCATTCTCCCGATCCTCGGCCTGCTCGCGAGCCGGGCCGGCGCCGGGCCGCTGCCGCCGGACCTCGCGCAGGGCCTTCTCTACATGACGCTGATGCCCTCGACGGTGCAGTCGTCGATCGCCTTCACCTCGATCGCGCGCGGCAACGTGCCGGCCGCGCTGTGCTCGGCCTCGGCCTCCAACATCCTCGGCGTGGTGTTGAGCCCGGCGCTGGTCGCGCTGCTGATGGCGACGCGGGGCGGCGGCATGAGCCTTGCGGCGATCGAGGACGTCGCGCTGCAGCTTGTGCTGCCTTTCGCGCTCGGGCAATGTGTCCGTCCGCTGATCGGCGCGGCGCTGCATCGCCGCAAGACGCTCGTCTCCTTCGTCGACCGCGGCTCGATCCTGCTCATCGTCTACGTCGCCTTTTCGGAGGGGACGGCGGCCGGGGCGTGGACGCATCTGACCTGGAGCGCGCTCGCCCTCGTCGCCGGCCTCGACTTCGCCGTCCTCGCGGCCGCGCTCCTCGTCTCGACCTTTCTCGCGCGCCGGCTCGGCTTCCCGAAGAAGGACGAGATCGCCATCGTCTTCTGCGGCTCCAAGAAGAGCATGGCGAACGGCGTGCCGATGGCCAGCATCCTGTTTCCGGGCCGCGCGCTCGGCCTGTTCGTGCTGCCCCTGATGCTGTTCCACCAGATCCAGTTGTTCGCCTGCGCGCTGCTGGCGCGGCGCTACGCCGCGCGCGGGCCCGACCCCGCGGCGAAAGACGCGGAGCGCTGATCGCCCGGGCGCCGCCCGCGCAAGGCTCGTCGGCGAGCCTGCCGGCGCAGTTCAGGGAGGGCGCCCGGAATGTCGGACATCGCTTTGGCCGCGTCGGGCGGGGCCGAACGCAAGAGCGTGCGCGACGTCGCCTTCGCGGTCGGCGTCGTCGCCATCCTGTCGATCTTCTTCCTGCCGGTTCCGGCGATCCTGATCGATCTCGGCCTCGCCTTCTCGATCGCGCTCTCGGTGCTGATCCTGATGGTCGCGCTGTGGATCGAGCGTCCGCTCGACTTCTCGGCCTTTCCCACCGTGCTGCTGGTCGCGACGCTTCTGCGCCTCGCGCTCAACATCGCGACGACGCGGCTCATCCTCTCGCACGGGAGCGACGGGTTGACGGCGGCCGGCTACATCATCGGCGGCTTCTCGCGCCTCGTGATGAGCGGCGACTTCGTCATCGGGCTCATCGTCTTCGCCATCCTCGTCACGGTCAATTTCGTCGTCATCACCAAGGGCGCGACGCGCATCGCCGAGGTCGGCGCGCGCTTCACGCTCGACGCCATTCCCGGCAAGCAGATGGCGATCGACGCCGACCTGTCGGCGGGCCTCATCGACGACAAGGAGGCGCAGCGCCGCCGGCGCGAGCTCGAGGAGGAGAGCTCCTTCTTCGGCTCGATGGACGGCGCCTCGAAATTCGTGCGCGGCGACGCCGTGGCCGGCCTCGTGATCCTCGCCGTGAACATCTTCGGCGGGATCGTCATCGGCGCGACGCGCCACGGCATGCCGCTCGGCCAGGCGGCCGACGTCTTCGCCAAGCTCTCCGTCGGCGACGGCCTCGTGTCGCAGATTCCGGCGCTCATCATCTCGCTGTCGGCGGCGCTGCTCGTCTCCAAGGGCGGCGTGCGCGGCGCGGCCGAGGCGGCGGTGCTGAGCCAGCTCGTCAAATATCCGCGCGCGCTGATCGTCGCCTCCGCGCTGATGTTCGGCATGGCGCTCGCGCCGGGGCTGCCGTTCTTTCCCTTCGCCGTCCTTGGCGGCGTCCTCGCCTTCGTCGCCGTCGAGGCGCCGAAGCGCGTCGCGCGCGGCCGCGAGGCGGAGGAGGCCAGGAAGGCCGAGGAGGAGCGTCAGGCCGCGCTCGAGGCGAAGGATTCGCTGAAGGAGTCGATGCGCTCGCCCGAGGTCGAGCTGTGCCTTGGCAAGCAGCTCTCGGCGCGCCTCGTCGCCTCGCACAACGAGCTCGCCGCGCGCGTCGCCAAGATGCGCCGCAAGTTCGCGCGCCAGTACGGCTTCGTGATCCCCGAGATCAAGCTCTCGGACAGCCTGTCGATCCCGACCAAGGGCTATGAGATCCGCATCCACGGGGCTGTCGTCGCCGCCCATGAGCTGCGCGTCGGCGACTTCCTCGTGCTGACCGCCGAGGGCCGTCGGCCCAACGTTCCGGGCGAGGACTGCCGCGAGCCCGCCTTCGGCATGCCGGCGCTGTGGATCTCGCAGGCCTTCGCCAGCGAGTTGAAGCGCGACGGCTTCAACCCGATCGACAACGCCTCGGCGCTGCTCACCCATCTCAGCGAGACGATCCGCAACAATCTCCCGCAGCTTCTGTCCTACAAGGACATGCGCGCGCTCATCGACCGGCTGGGGCCTGACTACAAGCGCCTGATCGACGACATCTGCCCTTCGCAGATTTCCTATTCCGGCCTGCAGGCGGTGCTGAAGCTGCTGCTCGCCGAGCGCGTCTCGATCCGCAACCTGCACCTCATCCTCGAGGCGGTGGCGGAGATTGCGCCGCACGCGAGGCGCGCCGAGCAGGTCGCCGAGCATGTGCGCATGCGGATGGCCCCGCAGATCTGCGGCGACCTCGCCGAGGGCGGCGCGCTGAAGGTGCTGCGGCTCGGCGCGCGCTGGGATCTCGCCTTTCACCAGAGCCTCAAGCGCGACGCCAAGGGCGAGGTGGTCGAGTTCGATCTCGACCCTGCGATGGTCGAGGAGTTCGGCAGGCAGGCGAGCGCGGCGATCCGCGAGCGCATGGACGCGGGCGACCATTTCGTCCTCGTCGCCGCGCCCGAGGCGCGCCCCTACGTGCGCATGGTGGTCGAGCGCCTGTTCGCCACTTTGCCGGTGCTCTCGCATCTCGAGATCGCCCGCGGCGTCAGCGTCAAGTCTCTCGGCGCGATTTCTTGAGCGCGGCGCTGAACGACGCCGCGCTCGCGGCCTTCGTCGTGTTCTGCCGCGTCGGCGCCTGCCTGATGATCATGCCCGGCGTCTCGAGCGCGCGGATCGCGGCGCGGGTGCGCCTGTTCGTCGCCTTCGCCGTCTCGCTCGGGCTGACGCCGCTGCTCCTGCCGAAGATCGCGCCGACGCTCAACGCGGCGCCGGGGGCGGCGATGGCCGCGATCATCGTCGCCGAGACCATGACCGGCGCGCTGATCGGCTTCCTCGGCCGCATCTTCTTCGCCGCGCTCGACCTCGCCGGCGAGGTCGTCGCCATGGCGATCGGCCTGACGAGCCCGCTGACGCCGGTCGCCGACGCGCATGAGCAGGCGCCGGCCGTCGCCTCGCTGATCTCGGCGGCGGCGCTGGCGCTGTTCTTCGTCGCCGACCTGCACTGGGAGGTGCTGCGCGGCCTCGTCGACTCCTACGCCGCCTGGCCGGTCACGGGGCGCTTCGACCCGCGCGTCGGCCTCGTCGAGGTCGGGACGGCCTTCGCGCAGGCGTTCATGCTGGGCCTTCGCGTCGCCAGCCCCTTCATCGTCTATACGCTGGTGGTCAACCTCGCCGTCGGCCTCGCCGCCCGCTTCGCGCCGCAGATCCCGATCTATTTCGTCACCGCGCCGATGGTCGCCGGAGGCGGCCTGTTCCTGCTCTATCTCGCCGGCGCGCGGATGGTCGAAGCGTTCATCGCCGGCTTCTCCGGCTGGCTCGTCGCCGGATGAACGGGGCGGGGACGCGCCCATGAAGGAGAGGCTGCGCAAGGCGCGGCGCATCTGCGCCGTCGCGGGCGACCTCGAGCGCCTTGCGGCGTGGCGTCTCGCGCAGGCGCGCGAAAGGCTCGCCGCGCTCGAGGAGCGCCGGGCGGCGCTCCTCGCCTTTCTCGCGGCGCCCGACGGCTACGCCGATTTCTTCGCTTCGGCGACGATGCGCCGGCTCGAAGGGCTTGAACGCGAGCTCGCCGAGGCGAGGGCGCGCCTCGTCCAGTCGCAAGAGCGGCGCGACGCGGAGAAGGGCCGGCTGCGCCAGGCCGAGCGTCGTGTCGGCGCCGCCGCCAGCGCCGCGGCGCGGGGCGAGGAGGCGGCCCTGCTTATGGAGGCTATCGAGGCGGCGCTCCAGCCGAGGGAACAAGGCCCCGGCAAGGCTGGCGGGTCAGTGTGAGCGCAGAGCAGCAGCGCAATAGCGGAGAGCCTCATGTCGATCGCGCCGCCGTCTGACATTCTGATGGACGTCGCGCAGGCGGCCGACCCCCGTGCGGCGATGGCCGCGGCGGAGCGGCTGCGCCGCCCACAGGCCGCGGCCGGGGCCAGTGAAAGCTTCGCGCGGAGCCTCGCCGCGAGCGTCGCGCCGCGCCCCGCGCCGAACTTCTCCTGGCCGGTCCATGCGCGGGCGGCGGCGGAGCCGCAGTCCGCGGCGACGAAAGCGGCGAAGGGGCTCGAGGAATTCTTTTTGAAGAGCGTCGTCGAGACCATGCTGCCGCGCGGCGAGGCCGCGTTCGGCGCGGGCGCGGCGGGCGACGCCTGGCGTTCGATGCTCGCCGACCAGCTCGCGCATCAGCTTGGCGGATCGATCGACCTTGTGATCGCGCGGCAGGCTGGCGCGCGGCTCGCGGCGCAGGGCCGCGCGGCGGCCGGCGGCGGCAAGGAGGGCTGAAAAATGACGGAAGGGCGCGATGGCGGCGAGGCCGCGCAGGTTGAGACGGCCGGCGGACTGAGCGCTGCGGAGCCGTTCTTTCGCGCGCTCGAGCGGCTCGAAGGCGTCGTCGACGACGAGACGCGCGCGCTTCAGCGCAACGACCTGAGCCGGATCGGCGACTTCAACCGCGCCAAGAACGTCGGGCTTCTCGAGCTCAGCCGCGCGCTGGCGCTCGTTCGCGGCCGCGCGCAGTTCGACGACGAGGCGCGGCCGGCCCTGGCGCGGCTGCGCGAGGCGCTGGCGCGCAACCTTTCCGCCGCCGACACGCTGCTGCAGGCGGTGCGCCAGGTCGCCGCGATTATCGCGCGGGCGATCGACGAGCATGAATCCGACGGCACCTACGCCGCCCCGCGCGCGCGCAAAGGCGCGGCCGGATGATCAGGACGTTCGCCAGCTGCGCATGGATGATCGTCGTCGCGCTGGCGTCGACCTACGCCGGCGCGACATGGCGGTTCGGCGCGCACGAGACGAAGGCCGCGGCGCCCGAGCATCTGCAGCGCCACAAGACCGAGGCGGTGAGCGTTCCGATCATCGCCGACGGCGCGGTCGCCGGCTATGTCGTCGCGCAATTCGTCTACGTGGTCGACGGCGAGGCGCTGAAGGCGCTGTCGACGCCGCCGGACGCCTTCATCACCGACGAGGCCTTCCGCAAGCTCTACGTCGACAAGATCGATTTCTCCCGTCTCGAAAAATATGACCTCGCCGCGCTGACGCAGACGCTGCGGGAGAAAGTGAACCACAGGCTCGGGGCAGAGGTGGTGCGCGACATACTGGTCGAGCAGTTCACCTACGTCCCGAAGGCGGACATGCCGCATTGACGTCGACCGGCGCCGGCGGAGCCTCTCCGCGTGAAAAGGCGTCCGGCCCAGGCTCGGGGAGCGTGTGAAATGGCGTTTGAACGACTGACATGGGTCGGCTTCATGATCGTCGCCGCAGGATGGGCGCTGCTGTTCTCGGCGCCGCATCTTGGCGGCGGCGCCGCGGATTTGGCGGCGGCGCGCGCGACGATCGACTTCTCGGCGGTCGCGCAGAGCCTGATCGTCTGCGGGCTCGGCATCGCCGTCATCGGCGCGCTGCAGACCGGGTTCGGCGCGCTGAACAAATTCTTCGAGACGGTCGCGCTGCGCGCTCAGCAGGGCCGCGGCGGCGCTGCGTCCGGGCCTGCCTCGGGCGGGCCGGGGCGCGGCGTGGCGCGCCAGAAAGCGCCCGCGCCGCAAGGCCCGACGCGCCGCGTGCTCGAGCGCGGCTGGGTGAAGGACCGCGCCTATGTGCAATTCGCCGACGGCAGCGTCGAGGTCGACACGATGCTCGGCCGGCGCCTTTTTCCTTCGCTCAAGGACGCGCAGGAATTCATCGCGTGACTTCGTCCGGCCGCCGCGCGGCGCGGGCGCCGGGCGGTCCTCTCGCTTCAGGAGACGTAGCATGAGCCATGAAGGGCGCGCCTTCCTTCCCGCGCGGACGCAGACGTCCGCCGCGCGGGCGCGCGTCGCCGGCGCGAGGCTCGACCGGGCGCTCGCCGCGGCGGGCGTCGCGGCGGCGGCGGCCTCGACGCTCTTCGCCGGAGCCATGATGTCGCGCGACAACAGCCGCCCGACCTTCGGCGGGATCGAGCATCTGATGATTTTCGCGCAGCCGATCGGCGGGCCGGCGGCGCGGGACGCGCGGGCGGCCGGAGTCGATCCCGACGCGACCGGCTCGATCGCGCCGCGAGCCCTGGGCGCGAAGGCCTATGTGCTGCGCCACGCCGCCGGGACGGGGCTTGTCGCGGAAGGTCCGAAAGGCCGCTTTGACGTGCGCCCCGGCGCGGAGCTGCCCGGCGCCGGGGCGGTGCTCGCCGTCGAGAACCGCAACGGCCGCTGGCGCGTCGAGACGGAGCGCGGCGTGATCCTCGAGGACGAATGAACGTTCAGTCCCTGACCGCGTAGCGCCCTTCGCGCAGCGCCGTCAGGTCGAGCGCGCCGATCCGCAGCGGCGCGGCCGGCGGCGGGAAGGCGAGCCCGAGCTCACGGTCCGAGCGCCATGCGAGCCTCGCCTCGACCAGCCGCTCCGGCCGATCCTGATAGAGCCGGTAGGCGCAGGCCCTGGGCGGGGCGGCGAGGACCCGCACGCGGGCCCCGAGCTCCGACTCGTCGTAGATCAGGCAGTCGGCGAGAAAGCCGTTGCCGGCGTCGAGCAGCTTGCCCGAGCGCAGCCGCGTGCGGCGGCGCGGGCGCGCCCGCCGTTCCTGACGCCGCCCGCCCGGCGCGTCGACGACGCGATAGGCGAAGCCGGCGTCCGCCGCGAAGACGCCGGCGCCTTCGACCCTGACCGCCTCGAACGCGCGTCCCGGCGCTGCGTCGTCCCGCATGCCTTTCATTCGCCCGCTCCTTCCGACTTCGGCCGCCGAAGACTGAGCGTAGCGCGCCGCGCCGCGCCGGCCATGACCCAGCTGGATCATGACGGCGAGCGGCGTCGGGCGGCGCAAGCGATATTGCGGCGTTCGCGGCTCTTGCCTCAAAGCTGTGTTTCATGAAATACGTCAGCGACGTCGGCGCGCCTTCGCCGGCCGCTCGTCCGATTTTCTCGCATCCTCGATTTTCAAGGAGTCTCGAATGGCCGGGATCACGCGTCGCGCCGTCCTCGCGCTTGCGGCTGGTGTGGCGCTCCTCTGCGCAGGGCTCGCGCCGGCCGGAGCGCAGGCGCCCGCGCTCAACATCTTCGCGGCCGCCAGCATGAAGACCGCGCTCGACGCCATCGCCGCCGCCTGGACGGCCAAGGGAGAGCCGGCGCCGGCCATCGTCTACGGCTCCTCGGCGACGCTCGCCAAGCAGATCGAGCAGGGCGCGCCGGCCGACGTGTTCATCTCCGCCGACCTCAAATGGATGGACTATCTCGACGCCGCCAGGCTCCTGAAGCCCGGCACGCGGCGCAGCATCCTCGGCAATGAGCTCGTGCTGATCGAGCCGGCCGACCACAACGTCGCGCTCAAGATCGAAAAGGGCTTCGATCTCGCCGGCGCCGCGGGCCCCGGCGGCAAGATCGCCGTCTGCACCATCGCCTCCTGTCCCGGCGGCGTCTACGCCAAGGAGGCGCTGACCTCGCTCGGCGTGTTCGACAAGGTCGAGCCGAAGCTCGCCCAGGCGGACAATATCCGCGCCGCGCTCACCCTCGTCGCCCGCGGCGAGGCGCCTTTCGGGATCGTCTACGCGACCGACGCCAAATCGGAGCCGAAGGTGCGCGTCGTCGGCGTCTTTCCCGCCGCCACGCACAGCCCCATCGTCTATCCGGCGGCCGTGATCGAAGGCTCGAAGAATCCCGAGGCGGCGAATTTCATCGCCTTCCTGTCCTCGCAGGCGGCGACGAAGATCCTCGTCGACCAGGGCTTCTCGATCCTCGCGAAATGATCGCCGGCCGGCGCGCCGCACGGCCGCCGCGCGTCCGCCGGGAGGCGCCATGCTCGACCTCACCGACAATGAGCTGACGGCGATCATGCTGTCTCTGCGCATCGGCGTGGTCGCGACTGTGGCGAGCCTGCCGTTCGCCATTCTCACCGCCTACGCCCTCGCGCGCTGGAAGTTTCCCGGCAAGACACTGTTCAACGGCCTCGTTCATCTGCCGCTCGTCATGCCGCCGGTGGTCACCGGCTTCATCCTGCTCATCCTGTTCGGGCGGCGCGGCGTCTTCGGACCCTTTCTCGCCAGCGTCGGGATCGTGTTCTCGTTCCGCTGGACGGGCGCGGCGCTCGCCTGCGCGGTCATGGGCTTCCCCCTGATGGTGCGCGCGATGCGCCTCTCCTTCGAGAGCATCGACCGCAGGCTCGAGCTCGCCTCCGGCACGCTCGGCGCGAGCAGGGCGTGGACCTTCGCCCTGATCTCGCTGCCGCTGGCGACGCCCGGGATCATCGTCGGCTGCATCCTCGGCTTCGCCCGCGCGCTCGGCGAGTTCGGCGCGACGATCACCTTCGTCTCCAACATACCCGGCGAGACGCAGACCATCTCGGCGGCGATCTACACGCTGACGCAGGTTCCGGGCGGCGACGCCGGCGCGATGCGCCTCACCGCCATCGCCGTCGCCATCGCCCTCCTCGCGCTGATGGCGTCGGAAGTCGTCCAGCGCTACGCCGAGCGGCGCGTCGGCATGATCGACTGAGCCCATGCTCGACGTCGACGTGAAGCTCGATCTCGGCGCGTTCAGGCTCGACGTCGCCTTCGACGAGGGGGCGGGGATCACCGCCCTGTTCGGCCCGTCGGGCTGCGGCAAATCGCTGACCCTTTCGATGATCGCCGGCCTCATGAAGCCGCAGCAGGGCTTCATCCGGCTCGACGGCGAGCCGCTCGTCGACGTCGAAAAAGGGATCTTCGTTCCCCCGCACAGGCGCCGCATCGGCGTGGTGTTCCAGGAGGCGAACCTGTTCCCGCACCTCAGCGTGCGGCGCAACCTGCTGTTCGGACGCTGGTTCGCGCCAAGGCGCGAGCGCGAGATCGACTTCGACGCCGTGGTCGAGACGCTCGGCCTCGGCAAGCTGCTGCAGAGACGCCCGGGGCGGCTTTCGGGCGGCGAGCGCCAGCGCGTCGGCATCGGCCGCGCGCTGCTGTCCTGCCCGCGGCTTCTCCTGTTCGACGAGCCGCTCGCCGCGCTCGACATGGCGCGCAAGCTCGAGATCATGCCGCTCATCGAACGCATCCGCGACGACTTCAGGATTCCGATGGTCTATGTCTCGCACGCGGTCGAGGAGGTCGTGCGGCTCGCCGACCGCGTCGTCGTGCTGCAGGCCGGCAGGGTCAGGTCGATCGGCGAGCCCAACGCCGTGTTCGGCGGCGGGACGCAGGCGCTCGACGACCGCTTCGAGCAGTCGAGCGCCCTCGACGTCGTGGTGAGCGACGTCGACGAGGCCTATGGCCTCGTCGCCCTGAAGCATTCGTCCGGCGTGATCTGGACGACGGCCGCCGCCGGGCCGCCAGGCCGCAGGCTGCGCGTCGTCGTGCGCGCCAACGACGTGGTGCTGTCCAACGCCGAACTCGTCGGCGTCAGCCCGCGCAACATGCTGACAGGTTCGGTCAAGGCGATCGACGTCAAGGGTCCGCTCGCTCTCGCCAGCGTCGCGCTCGACGGCGGCGAGGAGCTCGCCGCGCTGGTGACCCGCAAGGCCGTCGACGAATTGGGCCTCAAGCCCGGCGCGCGGGTCTTCGCGCTGCTCAAGACGACGGCCCTTGACGATCGGCTGACCGCCGGCTGAATCCTGTGGGGGCTATTGAACTTCGTTCGCGCCGTCCCAGATCTGGACGGCTATCATTCGATAGTTGCAAAAATATAAAACGATCTGGAGCATTTATAATGGGCAGGCTCGCTGGAAAAACGGCGCTGGTCACAGGCGCCTCCAAAGGGATCGGGGCCGCGATCGCGCGGCGCTTCGCCGAGGAAGGCGCGGCGGTCGTGGTCAATTACGCGTCGAGCCGCGAGGGCGCCGAGCGCGTCGTCGCCGACATCAAGGCGAAGGGCGGCAGGGCGGTCGCCGCGCAGGGCGACGTCGGCAAGGCGGCGGACGTCGAGAAGATTTTCGCGCAGGCCAAGGCGGCTTTCGGCAAGGTCGACATTCTCGTCAACAACGCCGGAGTCTATAAATTCGCTCCGCTCGAAGAGGTCGAGGAAGCGGAGCTTCGCCGCCAGTTCGACATCAATGTGTTCGGCCTGATCCTGGCGACCAAGGCGGCGGCGGCGCAGTTCGGCGACGGCGGCGTCGTCCTCAACGTCAGCTCGGCGATCACCGAGCTTGAGCCGCCGCAATCGACGATCTACACGGCCACCAAGGCGGCGGTCGACGCCGTGACGCATGTGCTCTCGAAGGAGCTCGGGCCGCGCGGGATCAGGGTCAACGCGCTCAATCCCGGCGTCGTCGAGACCGAGGGGACGCACACGGCCGGCGTCATCGGCTCGGAGTTCGAGACGGGAGCGGTGGCCCAGACGCCGCTCGGCCGCGTCGGCCAGCCGTCGGAGGTCGCCGACGTGGCGCTGTTCCTCGTCTCCGACGACGCCCGCTGGGTCACCGGCGAGACGCTGCTGGCGTCCGGCGGCCTGCGATAGGACTGTGATGTCGAACGACGCGCTCATGGACGTCGACGAGGCGCTGACCATCGCGAGGGCGCTCGGCGACAGGACGCGCTTTGAAATCCTGTCGCGCCTTGCGGCGCGGCGGGAGCCGCTCGCCTGCCTCGAGCTGCGCGAAAGCCTGAAGATCAACGCCGCCACCCTGTCGCACCACATGAAGGAGCTCGAGGCGGCGGGCCTGATCGAAAGCGCGCATGCGGGCAGGTGCGTCAATTACGTCCTGCGCCGCGACGCCCTCGAGCGCTTCGCGGCGGGGCTGCGCGAGGCTTTCGTCGGCGCCGGTCAGCCGCCGAGATAGGCGGCGGAGACCGCGTCATGGCCGAGCAGCTCGGCCCCGGTCCCTTCGAGCGCGACGCGCCCGGACTCCAGCACATAGGCGCGGTCGCAGAGCGCCAGCGCCGCATGGGCGTTCTGCTCGACGAGCAGGATCGAGCGCCCCTCCGCGCGCAGGGGCGCGAGCAGGTTGAAAATCTCCTGCGCCATCAGCGGGGCGAGGCCCATCGAAGGCTCGTCGAGCAGAAGAATCTTCGGCTCCGCCATCAGCGCCCGCGCCATGGCGAGCATCTGCTGCTCGCCGCCCGAGAGATAGCCGGCCTGTTGCGTCAGCCTCTCCCTGAGGCGCGGGAAGCGGGCGAGCGCGGCCTCGCGACGGCGGCGGATTTCGGCGCGCGAGGGCGCGAGATAGGCGCCGGCGAGAAGATTGTCGGCGACGCTCATCTCGCCGAACACCTGCCGCCCCTCCGGCGCATGGGCCATGCCGCGCGCGGCGATCGCATGGGCGGGCAGGCCAGCGATCTCCTCGCCGTCGAGCCGGACGGAGCCGGCGCCGGGGCGCAGGAGCCCGCAGAGCGCGCGCAGAAGCGTCGTCTTGCCGGCGCCGTTGGCGCCGATCAGGCAGACGATCTCGCCGCGGCCGACGTCGAGGTCGACGCCCTTGACGATGTCGCCCGCGCCGTAGCCCGCCTTGAGGCCGCGCGCCTCAAGAACCGCGCCGCTCACGGCGCGGCCCGCGCCGGCGCGGCCTCGCCGACGCCGAGATAGGCTTCGAGCACGCAGGGCTCGCGTCGCGCCGCCTCGGGCGAACCCTCGAAAATCCTGCGGCCGAAGTTCAGCACGGCGACCTTTTCGCACAGGCGCATGACGAGGCTCATGTCATGCTCGACCAGCAGCAGCGCGATTCCCCGCGCGCGGATCTCGCCGAGGAGCCGGCCGAGCGCGGCGGTCTCGGCCGGGTTCATCCCCGCCGCCGGCTCGTCGAGCAGCAGGAGCTTTGGGCGCGAGGCGAGCGCGCGGGCGATTTCGAGCCGCCGGCGCTCGCCGTAGGAGAGCTCGCCGGCGCGCCGAAGCTCGACGCCGGAGAGGCCGACGAAATCAAGGAGGGCGCGCGCCTCCTCGAGCGCGGCGCGCTCCTCCCGCCGAAAGCGCGGGCCGCGCGCGAGGATGGCGAGCGGCGAGGCGCGAAGGCGCGCGTGCATGCCGGTGAGCACGGTTTCGAGCGCGCTCATTTCGGCGAAAAGGCGCAGGTTCTGGAAGGTGCGCGCAAGGCCGAGCGCGGCGCGCGCGGAGGGCTTGAGCCCCTCGATCCGCGTGCCGCAAAACCTGATCTCGCCGGCCTGCGGCCGGGCGAAGCCGGAGACGAGGTTGAACAGGCTGGTCTTGCCGGCGCCGTTCGGGCCGATCAGCGCGTCGAGGGCGCGCGGGGCGACGGCGAGGTCGACGCCTTCGAGCGCGCTCAACCCGCCGTAGCGCAGCGTCAGGCCGCGGACTTCGAGGACAGGCACCTCGCTCACGGGCGCGCCCCGAGACGGGGCATGCGCCAGGCGAGCAGGCCGTGCGGCATGAACAGGACGGCGATCACGATGATGAGGCCGTTGACCGCCATGCGCGCCTCGGCGAGCGGGCGCAGGATCTCCGGCAAAAGGGTGAGGATGAGCGCGCCGAGGAGCGGGGCGAAGGGCGAGCCGATCCCGCCGAGCAGCGCGTAGCTCAAGATGGCGACGGCCGCGTCGAAGCCGTAGTCGTTCGGGCCGATGAAGGCGGTGGCGTGAGCGTTGAGCGCGCCGGCGAGCCCGGCGAGCATGGCCGAGGCGACGAGCGCGCCGAGCTTGTAGCGCGCGAGGTCGACGCCGCTCGCCGCCGCCGCCGCCTCGTCCTGGCGGATGGCGTCCATGGCGCGGCCGACGCGCGAGCGCGAGAGGAGGACGATGGCCGTCAGCGCCGCCGCGAGGCAGCCGTAGATGAGTGCGAAGCCCGCTCGCTCGGGAATGCCGGAAAGGCCGAGCGCGCCGCCGGCGAAATCCGACTGGATGAGGAAGATGCGGAAGATTTCGCCGAGCCCGATGGTCGCCAGCGCGAGATAGACGCCGGACAGGCGCAGCGTCGGCAGGCCGACGACGATCGCCGCCAGCGCCGGAATCCCCATGGCGGCGAGAAGGACGAGCGGGAAGGGGAGGGAGGCGTGCAGGCTGAGCAGCGCCGAGGCGTAGGCGCCGAGCCCCATGAAGGCCGCCTGGCCGAGCGAGAGCTGGCCGACCGCCAGCACGACATAGACGCTGAGCGCGAGCAGGCCGTTGACGCCGAGCGCGGCGATCAGGCTCTGATAGGTCCACAGGAAATCGTCGAGCCAGACGGGCATCGCGTCAGGCCCGTCTGACCGCGGCGCGGCCGAACAGGCCTTGCGGGCGCGCCCACAGCGTAAGCACGAGCAGCAGGAAGCCGACGGCGTCCTTGTAGAGCGATGAGACGTAGCCCGCCGTCAGCGCCTCGGCGAGGCCGATCGCAAGGCCGGCGACGAGCGCGCCGGCGACGTCGCCAAGCCCGCCGAGGATGATGACGGCGAAGCCTTTCAGCGCCATCGCCTCGCCCATGTAGGGGGTTATGGCGTTGTATTCGAGACCGATCAGCACGCCCGAGACGCCGGCGGCCGCCCCGCACAAAAAGGACGTGCGCCGCATGATCGCGCCGGTGTCCATGCCCATCAGCTCGGCGGCCTGACGGTTTTCGGCCATGGCGCGCATGGCGAGCCCGGTCTTCGTCGCGCGCAGGACGAGGACGAGGCCGAGCGCCAGCGCGCCGGCCGTGGCGAGGATGACGATCTGGATCGGCGTGAGGCTGACCGGGCCGAGCGCGAAAGGGGCGGCGTCGGCGACGCCCGGCGGAAAGCGCCTTATGTCCGAGCCGAGCAGGGCGGTCGCGCCGGAATAGAGGAACAGCGTCGCGCCGAGCGTGACCATCAGCGAGGCGAGCTCGGGCGCCTCGCGCGCGCGAAGCCGCGCCAGGAGGGCGAAGTCGAGAACCGCCGCGATCGCTCCCGTCGCGAGCGCCGCGGCGGGCAGGGCGAGGGCGAGCGGCGCGCCGGCCTCGACGGCGAACAGCGCGAGATAGGCGCCGCAGGAGAAATAGAAGCCGTAGGTCAGGTTGACGAGCCGCAGCACGCCGAACATCAGGGTGAAGCCCAGCGCGAACAGCGCATAGGCCGCGCCGGCGACGAGCCCGTTGACGATCTGCTGCGCCAGCATCGCGGCTACTTGAGGATGGCGAACTTGCCGCCGCGCGCCTCGAGCACGAGCACGCCCGAGGCGATCGCCGGGCTGCGGCTCGGATCGAAAGCGAAGGAGCCGGTGACGCCCTCGATCTTCACGTTCTGCAGCGCCTGGCGGATGGCGTCTCCCGTAAGGTCGGGGGCGGCGGCGAGCGCGGCGGCGACGATCTTCAGCGTGTCGTAGGCCTGCGCCGCGAACTGGTCGGGGTCGGCGCCGTATTTCTCGCGGTAAGCCTTGATGAAGGCGACGTTGAGCGCGTCCTCCTTGCCGACGAACCACGGGCTGCCGACGAGCAGCCCGTCGGCGGCGGGGCCGGCGATGGACAGCACCGTCGGCGAATTCATGCCGTTGCCGCCGATGAAGCGCACGCTCTCGGGAAAGCCCAGCGCCTTCTTGGCCAGCAGGATTCCGGCGCCGGCGTCGGCGAGCGCGGAGACGACGACCGCGTCAGGCGCGAGGCTCTTGACCTTGGTGAGCTGCGCCGAAAAATCGGCGTCCTTGGCGCCGAAGGTCTCCGTCGCGACGACCTCGATTCCGAGCTTTTCGAGCGCGGCCTTCATCACGTCGTAGGCGGATTTGGTGAAGGCGTCGTCGCGCCCGTAGAGCACCGCGACCCGCTTGACGCCGAGCCCGTCGCGCGCCGCGCGCAGCGTGACTGGAATGACGTCGGCCTCGGGCAGCGAGGTGCGGAAGACGAACGGGCCGATGTCGGTGATCCCGATCGCCGTCGTCGAGGTGCCGACGATCGGCACGCCGCGCTGGTTGGCGATGGGCCCGACGGCGAACATCTCGGTCGAGAGCGTCGGCCCCAGGATGAGGGCGACCTTCGCGCGGCCGATGAGCTGGCGGGCGGCGTTGATCGCCTGCTCCTTCGAGCCGGTGGAATCCTCGTAGGCGAGCTCGAGCGGACGGCCGCGCACGCCGCCGGCCCGGTTGACCTCCTCGAGCGCGAGGTCGAAGCCCTGCCTGATGGCTGATCCATATTTGGCGTTGGGTCCGCTCAGGATCTCGATCGCGCCGATCTTGATCGGCTCCTGCGCGCGCGCCGTGGTCGCGCCGAGAAGAAGGGCGAGGAGGACGAAAAGGCGCGTGACTGACATGCGCGGAATGGACATGCGCGGACCTGTCTTGGACAAATCTGATTTGGGCGGCGGCTTTGCGGAGCGAAGGCGAGAACGCCGACCGGTCTAAACCTAAGGCCGCCGAATTCCTAGAGCGCGGCGCGCGGCCGGAACCTGGCCCGCCCGGCCGACGTTGACCGGGGCGAAAACAAAATTCCGGGGCGATCCGTCCGCAAGGCGTCGCCCGGCCCGCCATTCGTGGAGATCGTCATGACCAGTCTACGCGCCCTCGGCGGCGCCGTCTTTCTGTCCGGCGCCCTGATCGCCGCCGCGCCGAGCGCCACGCTCGCGCAGGGATTCCGCGGCGGCGGTTTCCACGGCGGCTTTCACGGAGGGAGCTTCCACGGCGGAGGCTTTCACGGCGGCTGGGGCGGCGGCTGGCGCGGCGGCGGGTGGAACGGCGGCTGGGCCAACCGTGGCTGGAACGGCGGCTGGCGGGCCGCCGGCTGGCGTAACCCGGGCTGGCGCGGCGGCTGGAACGGCGGCTGGCATAACGGCTGGAACCGCTGGGCCGGCTGGCGACGCGGCTGGGGCTGGAACTACGGTCCGAGCTGGGGCTGGGGATGGGGCGGCGGCCTCGCCGGCCTTGGCCTCGGCTACGGGCTCGCCAACGATTGGGGCTGGGACGGCTGGGGCGCGCCCTACGACTCTTACGCTTATGTGGCGCCCGCCGCGCCGCTCGTGACCGGGCGCAGCGTCGCGACCGGGGCGATCGGCAATTTCTGCACGACGCCCGTGCGCACCTGCCAGCTCATCAACGCCTCCTATGTGGGCGGCGGCTGCTCGTGCCGCGTCGCCGGCGGCCGGGCGCGCGGCTCGGTCACGCCCTAGCCGCAGGGCTTCAAGTCTCCGGCCGGAGAAATGCTTGTGCGGGTCCGCGCGGCGCCTTAATCGAAACGTTTGGCCCGCGCGGTCCCGCCCTGCCCGAGAAGGTTCTTGACGCCGCTTTCATACGCCGACGATGTGGTCGCCTCTTTTGGAGAGGCCGTTTGGCGCGCGGGCGACATCGCGCTGCGCTATTTCAATGTCGGGCGACGCACCAGCGCGGCCGTCTTTCACAAGGAAGGCGGCTCGCCCGTCACCGAGGCCGACCATCTCGTCGACGCCTTCCTCAAGACGCGCCTTGAGGAGATCTTCCCGGAAGCCGGCTGGCTCTCGGAGGAGACGGAAGACTCGCGCGAGCGGCTGCGCCGCCGCGACGTGCTGGTCGTCGATCCGATCGACGGCACGCGCGCCTTTTCTCTAGGCGAGAAGACCTGGGCGGTCGCGGCCGCGCTGGTGCGCGACGGCCGCCCGGTGATGGGGATCGTCCATGCGCCGGCGCTCGGCCAGACCTATGTCGGCGTGCGCGGCGCGGGCGCCCGCCTCAACGGCGCGCCGATCCATGTCTCGTCCCGCGCGGCGGTCGACGCCGGCTCGCGCGTCGGGGCGCCCATCTTCCTCGCCGAGGAGCTGCGCCTCGCCGGCCTCCACTTCTCGCTGCAGCCCCGCGTGCCCTCGCTCGCCATGCGCATCGCCTATGTGGCCTCGGGCGCGCTCGACGCCGGCTTCGCGTCGGAGAACTCCAACGACTGGGACATCGCCGCGGCCGACCTGATCCTCGAGGAGGCGGGAGGGCGGCTCGCGAGCTTCGACGGGCGTCCGCTGGTCTACAACCGCGCCGAGACGCGGCATGGCGTGCTGGCGGCGGCGCCGGCGCGGATCTATCCGCAGGTCAACGACGCGCTGCGCCGCGCGTTCGGCTATTCGAAATCGTGAGGGCCGCGGCGCGCCGCTTGCATGGAGCGGGAAATACGCATACGCCTGCGCCTGAAGCCTCGTCCAAAAGCCTCAGCAAAGAGCTTGATCGACCATGAAACGTGCGCCCGCGCCGCCCAAGAAGCAGCTTCTTCACTTCGTTTTCGGCGGCGAACTCACGGAGCTTGGCGCGACGGAGTTCAAGAATCTCGACGAGATCGAGATCGTCGGCCTGTTTCCCGACCATGCTTCGGCCGTCGCCGCCTGGCGCGCCAAGGCGCAGGCCTCGGTCGACAACGCGCAAATGCGCTATTTCGTGGCGCATCTCCATCGCCTCCTCGATCCCGAGGAGCATGAGGAGGAAGGCGACAGGGAGTAAAGCGCCGGGCGCCCGGCGCCCGGCGCGCGGGCCGCGGCGCGTCCATGTCCAGCGACCGCCTTTCCGGCGCGGCCGCCGGCTGGTTGGCGCCAATATCGCTCTATCGGGCCCTGGGCGAAGCGCTCAGCGTCTTCGCTCCGGCGCTGCTGCGCGCGCGGGGCTGGCTGCGCGGCTCGAAAGCCGGCGCCCTTGAGCGGCGCCGCGCGGGCGAGCGGCTCGCCATAGCGTCCGCGCCGCGCCCGCATGGGCGCCTCGCCTGGATCGCCGCGCGCGCCGCCGCCGACCTCGAGGCGCTGATCCCGGTCGTCGACCGGCTCGGCGCCGCCGGCTTCCATGTGCTCGCCACGACCCGCGACGAAGGAGAGGCCGCGCCGCATTTGCCGCCGCGGGCGCTGCATCAGTACGCGCCGCTCGACGCGCCGCGCTTTTGCGCCGCCTTCCTGTCGTTCTGGCGCCCGGACGTCGCGATCTTCGCCGGCGGCGAGCGTCCGCCCGCGCTCGTCTGCGAAGCGCGACGGCGGGGCGTTCCGCTCGCCGCGGTCGACGCGCGCCTGTCGGGCCGGACGGCTGCGGTCCTCGCGCGCGCGCCGCGCTTCGCCCGCGCGTTCTTTTCCGGCTTCGAGCCGTGCCTTGCGCACGCCGAGCCCGACGCCGGGCGGCTGCGCCGCGCGGGCGCGCCGGACGCGCGCTGGGTGGGCGATCCGCTTTACGACGTCTCGCCTGAGCCGGCCGACGCCGCCGCGCTCGGCCGGCTCGGCGCGCGCATCGGCGCGCGGCCCGCCTGGTGCGCCTTCGTCGGCGGCCTCGCCGAGGGCGAGCTCGTCATAGAAGCGCAGCGCGAGATCTGCGCGGCGCTGCCCGGCGCCGTCCTTCTGCTCGTTCCCCGCCGTCCCGCCCTGGCGCAGCCGCTCGCCCGTCGCGCGGGCGGGCGCGGGCTCGACGCGCAGATCGTCGGCGCCGACGACGAGGGTCCGGCGCCTGACGTCCTCGTCGCCCCCGGAGCGGGCTCGGGAACTGCGCTGCGCGCCGCGCCCGTCGCTTATCTCGGCGGTCTCGGCGCGTCGGCCGCGCCATGGATCGGTCTGTGGGGAGAACCGGAAGGGCGGGGCGCGCAAAGCCCGGTCGGCGCCGCCAAGCTGCAATGCGTCATCGTCCACGGGCCGCGCGTCGGCGCCTACGCCGGGGCTTACGACGCGCTCGACGAGGCCGGCGCCGCGGCCTGCGTCGCCGACGTCGGCGAGCTCGCCGCGGAAATCGTCGAAGCCCTGGGGGACGCGGCGACGGCGCGCGCGCGCGGGCGCGCCGCGGCGCAGGAGACCGAGCGCCGCTCGGGCGCCTCGACGCAGATCATGCACGCCCTCTCGCCGATCCTCGCCCAGGTCTTCCTGCGTCCCGACGTCGACGACGAGGAGGGAGCGTGAGCCCGCGCCGCCGCCTCGCATCGGATCGAGACGCGCTCAGCCGCCTTCGGCGAGCTTGTTGAGGCGCATGAGCTTGGCCTGCGGGCCGGCGTAGGGCTCCTGCAGGTCGACGTTCCAGTAACGCAGGTCCTCAACCCGGATCGGCGCGCCTGTCGCCGCGCAGCGCACGAAGGCGCCCGGCCGCAGGATGCGGAACTCGCCGTCGAGATACTCGATCTCGGCCTCGCCCGCCGTCATCGGACGCCGTTCATAGCGGTTCATCAATTCGGTCGTCCAGATACTGTAAAAAGACCGTCATCATAGCGCGCGCGGGACGCCGACGCCAGTTCGGCGCGCGGGCGAAAATTCAAGATAGCGCTTTCAAATCCTTGCGCGGCCCGCCTATGTTCGGCCAAGCTTCAGCGGCGCGGAGGAGTCATGCAGGAACTGGCCGATGGCGGCGCGCGCATCGCCTTCGTCGACGAGGCGCCCGTCGGGTTCGACCGGCGCGAGCCTGTCATCCTGATCCATGGCTTCGCCTCGAACCATGCGGTCAACTGGTTCTTCCCGCAATGGGTCAAGACGCTCACGGAGGACGGGCGGCGGGTCGTCGCCTTCGACAACCGCGGCCATGGCCGCAGCGAAAAATTCTACCTGCCGCAGGACTATGACGTGCGCCGGATGGCGCACGACTGCCTGCGCCTGATCGACCGGCTGGGGATCGAGAAGCCGGACCTCATGGGCTATTCGATGGGCGCGCGCATCGCCGCCTTCTTCGCCCACGCCTGGCCCGATCGGACGCGCTCGCTCATCCTCGGCGGCCTCGGCCATCACCTCATCGACGGGGCGGGGCTGCCGCTCGGCGTCGCCGACGCGATGGAGGCGCCTTCGGCCGACGGCCTTGCGACGGAGAACCAGCGCATGTTCCGCCTCTTCGCCGAGGCGACCAAGAGCGATTTGCGCGCGATGGCCGCCTGCATCCGCGGCGCGCGCCGGCCGCTGACCGAGGCCGAAGCGGGCGAGATCGTCGCGCCGACGCTCGTCGTCGCCGGCTCGCTCGACGACGTTGCAGGCGATCCGAAGCGGCTCGCGGCGCTGTTTCCCAACGGGCGGGCGCTCGAGATCGCCGGGCGCGACCACAACCGCACGGTCGGCGATCCGGCCTACAAGAAGGCGGTTTTGACATTCCTGGCCGAGCGGCCGTAAACCGGTCGCGACGCGGCGGGAATCAGCGTCGCGATCGACAGAAAGACCGTCTGGAGACGCCCGGACGGTCCGGGAGGGCCGCCTTGGACAAGACCGAATTGCATAAGCTGCAGGGCTTTCTGCGCGACGCCTTCAGCAACGACGGCGTCAAGGTCGTGCAGGGCAAGCGCAACCCCGACGACGCCGACGTGCTGTTCGGCCAGCGCCAGATCGGCTCGATCACCGTCGACGACGAGGACGGCGACCGCTCCTTCGCCTTCGCCATGCCGATCCCGGTCGAGCGGCCGATCCTTCAGGATTACCTGCGCCGCCTGTTCGAGAGCGACAAGCTGAGGATCGTCGCGCGCGCGAAGAAGACCGATTCCGTCGAGCTCAACAAGGGCGACGACTTTCTCGGGGTCATCTCCGCCGACGACCCCAAGGGGCGCAGCTTCACGTTGCAGATGGCCATCCTCGACCTCGACCTCGACGCCTTCTGAGCTCCCGACCACACGACCGGACGAAAGACCGCGCTCATGCCGCTTTACGCCATCGACGGAATCGAGCCGAGCCTGCCGCCGCTGGGCGAATTCTGGATCGCGCCGGACGCCCAGGTGATCGGCCGGGTGCGGCTCGGGGCGCTGGCGTCGGTCTGGTTCGGCGCCGTGCTGCGCGGCGACGGCGAGGAGATCGCGGTCGGGGAAAGCACGAACGTGCAGGACCATTGCGTCCTGCACACCGATCCGGGCTGGCCCGTCGCCATCGGCGCCGGCTGCACCATCGGGCATCGCGTCATCCTGCATGGCTGCCGCATCGGCGACAACAGCCTCATCGGCATGGGCTCGACGATCCTCAACGGCGCGCGCATCGGCTCGAACTGCCTCGTCGGCGCCAACGCCCTCGTGACGGAAGGCAAGAGCTTTCCCGACAATTCGCTGATCGTCGGCTCGCCGGCCAAGGTTCTGCGCCAGCTCGACGAGATCGACGTGGCCCGCCTGAAGGCCTCCGCCGGACGCTACGTCGCCAACTGGCGGCGCTACGCCAAGGGGCTGGTTCCCCTGTGAAGGCCGCCGGCCGCGCGAGGCGCGGCGGCGCGCGTTGAAACGTCACGCTCCGCCGCTAGTTTCGCATGCGGGACTTGACGCGGGATTTGGGCGCTTATGGACGCGAAGAATACGCCGGGCGCCGTGGACCTCGCCGCTCCGCCGCCCGTCGCGGGATCCTCCCTTGCGCTCGGGATCGAGCGGATCGGCCTGCTGCCGCTGCGCCATCCGCTGCTCGTCGGACTGATCGCGCTCCTGCTCGCGCTTGGCGCGGGATTCGGCCTGCCGCGGCTCAAAGTCGACGATTCGCTGAGCCAGCTCTTCCGCTCCGACACGGCCGAATTCCGTCAGTTCGAGGAGACGACGCGCCGATTTCCCTCGGCGGAATACGACGTCCTCGCCGTTATAGAGGGCGACGGGCTGCTGACGCGCGACGCGCTCTCGCGGCTGCGCGACTTCGTCACCGACGCGCAGCTCATCGACGGCGTGCGCGGCGTGATCTCGCTTTATTCCGCGCGCGAGCCCGAGCCCGGCGGCGGCTCGCCCGGCCCGCTGTTCCCCGACCCGCTGCCGGAGGGCGAGGCGTTCGACAGGCTCGTCGCGCGAGCGCAGGCCAATGAAATCCTGCGCGGCAAGCTCCTGTCGCAGGACGGTCGCCTCACTCTCGTCGTGCTCGCTCTCGATCCGCAGGCGGTCGAGGCCGGGAGCCTCAAGAGCGCGGTGGAGGAGATCCGCCATGTCATGACTCAGGCCTTCGAGGGAAGCGGCCTCTCGGCGCGCCTGTCCGGCGTCCCCGTCATGCAGCTCGAGATCCGCGAGGCGGTGGAGCGCGACCGGATCGTCTACAACGCCGCGGGCTTTCTCGCCGGCTGCCTCATCGCCATCGCGTTCTTCAGGCGCGCGTCCTTCATGGTCGTGGCGGCGGGGCCGCCGCTCGCCGCCATCCTGCTCGCGCTCGGCGCGCTGGGCTGGCTCGGCTTCCGCCTCAACATGTTTCTCAACGTGATGACGCCGCTCATCATGGTCATCAGCTTCGCCGACTCGATGCAGCTGACCTTCGCCGCGCGCGACAGGCTGCTCGCCGGGCGCGGCCGCCTCGAGGCGCTGCGCGAGGCGGTGCTGATCGCCGGCCCCGCCTGCGTGCTGACCCACGCCACGGCGGCGCTTTCGTTCCTCGCGCTGATCTTCTCGTCCTCCGAGGCGATCCGCCGCTTCGGCGAGGCCGGGCTGCTCGCCACCGGCGTCGCCCTGTTCGCGGTGCTCATGCTGCTGCCGCTGCTCGGCGCGCTGCTGCTGCGCGACGAGGCGGAGCTCGCGCGCTCCGGCCGCGGCGGCGACTTCGGCGTCGAGGCGCTGCGCCGGGTCTGCTTCTGGATCGCCGCGCGCATGGTCCGCCGTCCCGGCCTCTACAGCGTGGTGGGCCTTGCAGTCGTGGCGGCGCTCGCCGCCGTCTTCGCCGGCCTTGAGCCGCGCTACCGCCTCGCCGACCAGGTTCCCGACAAGGAGCAGGCGGTGTCGGCGAGCGGCGCGCTCGACGCCAGGCTCGCGGGCGCGAACCCCATCGACGTGCTCATCGTCTTTCCGCCCGGCGCCTCGCTCTACGCGCCGCAGACGCTCGAAGTGATCGACGCCGTCCATACGGCGCTCGAGACGCAGCCCGGCGTCGGCAACGTCTGGTCGATCGACACGCTGCGCCGCTGGCTGCGCGACAAGCTCGGCGACTCCGACGTCGCCACGCTGCGCAAATACGTCGGCCGGCTGCCCGAGCATCTCACGCGCCGCTTCGTGGCCGCGGACGGGGCGTCGGCGCTCGTCACGGGGCGCGTGCCGGACGCCGACGCGAGCCGCCTCCTGCCGCTCGTCGAGGCGCTCGACCGCAAGCTCGACGCGGTCCGCGCGGCCCACCCCGGCTATGAGATCGCGGTGACCGGACTTTCGGCGATCGCCGCGCGCAATTCGGCCAGCATGATCGGCAAGCTGGCGGCGGGGCTGACCTTCGAGTTCTTCTTCGTCGCCGCCTTCATCGGCCTCGCCTTCCGCTCCGCGCGCATCGGGCTCGCCTGCGTTCCGCCGGGGATCTTTCCCGTGGTCGCATCGGGAGCGCTGCTGGCGGCGACCGGGCAGGGGCTTCAGTTCGCGAGCGTCGTCGCCCTCACCGTGTCCTTCGGCCTCGGCCTCTCGGCGACGATCCACTTCCTCAACAGGCTGAGGCTCGCGACGCGGGCGGGCGCCGACTACGCGCTCGCCGTGGAGCAGGCGACCGTGCTCGTCGGACCGGCGCTGATCCTGACCTCGATCGTGCTCGCCTGCGGCCTCGCGGTGACGGTCGTCTCGGACCTTCCCTCGCTGCGGCTGTTCGGCTGGCTGAGCGCCTTCTCCATGCTGGCGGCGCTCGTCGCCGATCTGTTCATCCTGCGCCCGCTGGTGATGGTCCTGCATCGCGGCCGACGCACGCCGTCCGGGAGCCGCCCCTGAGCCGCTCCCGGCCGAAACTTTCCTTCGGGCGTAAGACGCGGGGCGGCCTTAGCCCTTGCGCAGCGTTATGGCGACGTCGGTGACGTCCGAGCCGCCGGTCGGGCGGATCGAGATCGACTGCTGGGCGCCCTTGAAGCGCACGTCGAGCCCGGCGGAGAAGCCGGCGCCGTCGACGCGCGCGAGAATCGCCGAATTCGTGGCGCCGCCGGAGATCACGCCGCGCGCGTGGCGCGTCTGCTCGCTCCAGTCGCCGGTCACGGCGCCGTTGTTGACCTGGATGTTGCCGGCGATCTCGAGGCGATAGCTGTCGCTCGCGCAGCGCAGGCTCTGGTTGAGCGCGTTGCCGGCGTCGTTGACGGCGTAGGTCGCGCGGCAGCGGATGCGCTCGCTCGTCCCGTTCTTCATGGTGATGGTGCCGGCGCCGGTCCAGTAGCCGGACAGGCTCGCGAAAGGCCCGGCGGCCAGCGCACTGGCCGGAAGCGCGGAAATCGACAGCGCGGCTGCGGGAAGCCCGAGGGCGAAAGCGAGGGCGAGGGCGCGTCCCGGGCGGTTCAACGACGTCATGCCATCCTCTTGCATGTGCTTCTAACAAGTTGATTTATAGGCCGGTTTCGCAAACGAGGCTTTAAGGGTCCCGATGCGGGCCGCAATTCGGGAGCGCGCTTGGCTGAAATGGCGTGAAACCGGATGTGTCGACTTGGTGCAGGCGAGCGCAAATTATGTAGCTGCTCGAACAAGGCCCGGCAAGCGTGGACGGCCGTTGGGGCGACCCCCCATGGCGGCTCGCAGGGAGCGCCATGCGTCGCCTTTCGACGTTCGTCCAGACAAGAGGCTGGCGTGATCTTCGTCGCCGGGACGAGAGCTTCTTGTCGGGTCGTCCCGTCTGCTTCGAGCGTCCGCGATCGTGGCGGCGAAAGCGCTGATGCGCCATTCAATTGTCAGGAAGCTTCACCGGAACTAAAGTCGCGCTGACGCGGCGTCGCGGGAGCGTCGGCGGGCGAACGGTGATCAGCCCCCGCCACCTGTGGACCGCTGCGGCCGACGCCGAGGGCGTCCCCGGGATTTATTGACGTTTCATGCAGAATTGTTCTCCACTGGCGTGGAAGGCGTGGGGCTGGCCCGCTTCCGCCCGCCAGCGTCACATAGAGGGACTTCGCGCGATCGCCGTCATCGCCGTGGTTGGATACCACGTCGGATTGCCCGGCTTCGCCGGCGGCTTTGTCGGAGTGGACGTTTTCTTTGTCATCTCCGGCTACGTGATCTGCGGTCACATAACGTCGTTGAAGGACAGGGGCGAGCTGGACATTTTCAATTTCTGGCTGCGCCGGATAGCGCGGCTGGCGCCGGCCGGCATATTCGTCGTGGCGGTCGTCGGCGCGGTAGGACTGGCGACGCTTCCGCAGGACCGTGCGCTTCAGCTCGCCGCCGCGATCTTGCCGGCGGCCGGCTTCACGGCGAATCTTCATTTCATTGCGGTCGCCAGCGACTATCACTCGGCCATGGCCGCTCTCAATCCGCTGCTGCATATGTGGTCTTTGGGCGTCGAGGCCCAGTTCTACGTAATCTGGCCGCTTGCAGCGCTGCTCATGGCTCCGCGTTTTCGCGTGGCTGGCGTCGTCCTTATCGGGCTGACGTCGCTCGCCGTGTCGGCGGCCGTCACTCCAACGCACCCGACGCTCGCCTATTACGGCTTGCCGTCGCGTTTGTGGGAAATGGCGGCGGGCGCGGCGCTTGTTCTGTCCGGGCGCCGGGCGCCGGCTTGGGCGGCGGCCGTGGGGATCGCGGCGATCATCCTCGCGGTCATGTGGTTTGACGCGGCCACGCCGTTTCCAGGCTACGCCGCCGTTCTACCTGTCCTCGGAGCGCTCCTCGCGATCGCCGCGCCGTCGCCGATGTTGGGTGGTGCGGGGCTGGTGTGGATCGGCGCGCGCTCCTACTCCTGGTATCTCTGGCACTGGCCGCTTATCGTTTTCGGCGAGATGATTCAGTCCGGCCTTTACGTCCGGCTCGCGGCGTCAGGAATCGCGCTGGCGTTCGCCGCAATAACCTGGGCGTCGATCGAAGAGCCCGCACGCAAATGGGGGCGGCGATGGGCCGCAATATGATCGCAGGCGTCGTCGCCGCCGCGGCGGCGGGGTGGCTCAGCCTTACATACGCTCGGGAAGCGATGACGCGCGCTCCTGCGCCGACGGCTCCGTCGTCGCCGTCGGCGCAGGGTCAGCCCGCGCCCGTCGACATCGTCGAGGGTCGGGACGGCTGGCTTTATCCGGGCTGGGATTATCTGGTCGACGAACGACCGGCTGAGACCGCTTCGGCGATCGAGCAGATCGTCAAGATGGCGGAGGCGGCCCGCGCGCGCGGATCGCGTGTGATCGTCCTGCTGATCCCGAACAAGGCCAGGGTTCATCATGATCGACTGCCCGAGGATCGCGCCGCGTGGACCGCGCAATACGCCGACGGATTCGAGCAGCTGGCCGTCAGGCTGCGGGATCGAGGGATCGAGGTCGAGACGGTGTGGCCTCAATTCAGCCCACGCGACGCGCATTGGACAGGAGAGGCGGGCGAAGCCGCCGCACGCCAACTGGCGACGCGGCTCGCCGCGTTTCAGCGTTCCAAAGGGCCGAAACTGCCTGTTCCACGCTGGGTCGAGGAGCGTCGGCTGGGCGATCTCGCGGCGCTCGCCAAATCCCGCGGCGATCTGCGCTGGAGCGAGGATGTTTTCCAGCGTCGTGATTATGTGCCGCCGATCCCGGGCAAGCCGACGGTGGAAGTGGTCGGCAACAGCTTCATAGACACCTATTATGGCTTCCCGCAGGAGCTGTCGCGCCAGCTTCATGCCGCGGTCGAGCATCGCGTAAGTTATTCCGGCCAGGGCCCGTGGCGAGCCATGCGCGATTATTTGGCGAACGGGGAGCCCCGCGCCGCAGTGATCTGGCAGATTCAGGAAACAAGCGTGTCGAGTTTCACGCCCGGCGCGCTTCCATAATCCGCCAAGACTGGGGCTGGCGGGCGCGTAATAGGAATGAGCCCCGGACGACGCGCCATGCTCCGCGCTGGCGCGAAAGCCCGATCCGGTCTGGCCTGCTCTCGCTCCAGCGCATCCCGCCGGCGGGTCGATGGCGCGCGTCGCGCGCAGGGTTCGCCGGCCTCCGGCGAACAGGGCGCGGGGCCGGAGAATGACGGTTGGAGGCGAGCCGCGGCGTTGCTATGGTCCCGCCTGTTCGCGTCGTCGCCCATCAGGAGAAGCGGAAGGTGAAACTCACGTCCATCGCGACGCTGGCGTTCGTCGGATTGAGCGTCGCCGGTTGCGTCAGCGACATCGAGAACAAGGGGAACATGCTGTCGGCCGCCGGCTTCAATATCCGCGTCGCGACCACGCCGAAGCAGGTCGCCTCCTTGCGGACGCTTCCTCCGCACACTTTCGTGCTGCAGACGAAGAACGGGCGGCCGATCTATCTCTTCGCCGATCCGCAGGTGTGCAACTGCATCTATTACGGGTCGGAGCAGAATTACCAGACCTATCGCCGGATGGTCTTCGCGCAGAACCTCGCCGACCAGCAACAGATGACGGCGATGATGTACCAGCAGACCGCGTTCGACTTCGGCCCGTGGGGACCTGGCCCCTGGGGGCCTGTCGGCTATTGGGGTCCGCTCGGCTGGGGCCGTCCGTTCTGAGGCTGCGCGGCCGCCGCCCGATCTACGACAGGCCGATCGCGGCGCCCGCGCCTCATGCGCGCGAGCGGCGCTTGCGCCAGCGGCTCCACCACAGGCGCCCGCGCACCAGCGCCCGGCCGGTCGGCCGCTGTAGCGCCGGCACGTCGAGGGCGAGGAGGAGAATCCCGAGCGGCGCCATCCACAACCCCAGTACCGGCAGGAAGCTGAACAGCGCCGCGACGATCAGAAGAATCCCGGCCGGCATGCGCACGGCGCGCGACGAGGGGCGGCGCAGCCACGCGACCCACCGCGCCGGCGTCTCCGGCAGCCTGTTCTCGACGCCGTCGAGATGACGGTCGAGTCTTTGCTGGTGCTTGTCGGCCATCGGAGCCCTCTTGCGCGGCGAAGCGGGAAAGCAGGAGATGGAGACGCGGGCGCCGGCTTGCAAGCCGCAGGCGCGACCGCGCTCAGGCCGACGATCGGCTTTGCTGCGATTGCGCGAGCCCGAGGCCGCAGATCACCGCCGCGAGAAACGGCAGGGCCGGGGCGAACAGGCTGACGTTGATGAAGGCGAGGACGATGAGCGTCAGGAGGCTGGCGGCGGCGGCGGCGGGAAAGAACGAGTCGCGGCCGCGCCGCGCGGCGGCGCGCACGAGCGCCGCGGCCCCCGCGAGCGCGGCGGCGAGGCTGGCCCACAGCGCCGGCCGTCCCAGTTCGATGGAGAGCTGCGCCGCGGCGGTGGCGGCGCGCAGGTCGGCGACGTCCGGCGAGGCCGAACGGTAGATGGGGGCCAGCGACGCGAAGGCGCCGGCGCCGGCGCCGGCGGGCGGCGTGTCGGCGAGGATGCGCCGGGTCAGGTCGATCGTCGCCGCGTCCTTGCGCACGAAGGTCAGCCGCGCGTCGGACTCGGCGTCGATCGCGCCGGTGATGAGCGCGAAGACGATCACCGCGCCCGTGACCGCCAGAGCGCCCGCGCCCCAGCGGCCGAGATTGAGGCGGCGGACGATGAAGATGGCGGCGAACGCGCTGAAGCCGCAAGCGGCGGCGAACGACAGCGACCCCGACCACGCGCGCCCGATCGCGGCGACGCAGATCGCGAAGGCGACGATCGTCGCGGCCATCGGATAGAGGAATTTCGCCGTCGAGAAGCCGAGCTTGGCCCGCCGCGTCTCGTGGCGCTCGAAGACGAAGCAGGCGAGGGCCGCGTTGAGCACCACGCCGAGGCAGGCGGCGCTCGTCGCCTCCTCGCGAACCGCCGCCGTCGGCGCCCCGAAGAGGTCGAGAGCGATCACGAGCGCGGCGCACAGCGTCGTCGCGCCGGCGAGGGCGGCGAGAACGGTCTCGGCGCGTTCGCGGTTCACCGTCAGCGCGGTGGTGAGGAGCAGCGCGCCGACGAGCGCGGCGTAGCGCGCGAGGGCGAGCGTCGTGGCCCCGATGTCGACGCTGATCGCTCCGGCCGGAGGATGCGGGAACGCCGCCGCGACGCTCCTCCAGACCGGATGGACGAGCCCCGGGAACGGCAGCGGCGCCATCTGCAGCAGCATCCAGACGGCCGGAACGATCGCGCACAGCGCGACCGGGCGGACCAGCGCCGAGAAGCGTTCGGCCTCCTGCGTCGGAACGTTGACCGCGACGATGGCGAGGCCGGCGGCGACGAACAGGGGAATGAGGGTCGGCAGGATCGTCGCGTCGAGGAAGGAGCTCGCCACGCTGAGCGCGAGCGAGCCGAGGAGGAAGCCGAGGGCGACGAACATGACGACGCTTGCCCCATGGGTGAGAAAGAGGCGCGGATCGCTCGCGTCGCAATCGCGCGGGGGAACGCCGGGCGAGGGACGCGAATCGCAGGCCCGCCGCTTGGCGGCGGCGGCGTCTCGACTGTTATCCCATGGCCGTGGGGGCATCAAGGCGGCGGCGTCCCCGGGCTCGCCTGAAGCTTGTCGAAGTCGTCGGCCGCCGCTTCGCGCCGCCTCTCAGGCGGGAGCGAGCTCGTCGGCCTTCTCGCGCAGGAACCAGCGATAGACCTCGCCGATTCCCTCCTCGAGGCCGGTTTTGGCGGTCCAGCCGAGGGCGGCGAGACGGCTCGAGTCCATGAGCTTGCGCGGCGTGCCGTCGGGCTTCGACGCGTCGAAGACGAGCTTGCCTGTGAAGCCGACGACGCGGCCGACGGTCTCGGCGAGCTCGCGGATGGTGACGTCATAGCCCGCGCCGCAGTTGATCGGCTCGGCGCCGTCGTAATTGTCCATGAGGAAGACGACGGCGTCGGCGAGGTCGTCGACGTAGAGGAACTCGCGCAGGGGGGTTCCGGTGCCCCACACGACGACCTCGTCGCGGCCGGCGCGCTTGGCCTCGTGGAACTTGCGGATCAGGGCCGGCAGCACGTGGCTGTTATTGAGGTCGAAATTGTCGTTGAGGCCGTAGAGGTTGCTCGGCATCACCGAGATGTACCTCCGTCCGTGCTGGCGCCGGTAGGCCTGGCACATCTTGATGCCGGCGATCTTGGCGATGGCGTACCATTCGTTGGTCGGCTCGAGCGGGCCGGTCAGCAGGGACTCCTCGCGGATCGGCTGCGGCGCGAACTTCGGATAGATGCAGGACGAGCCGAGGAAGACGACGCGCTCGACGCCGGCGCGATGCGCCGCCTCGATGACGTTCGCCTCGATCACGATGTTGTCGACGAGGAAATCGGCCGGATAGGTGTCGTTGGCGAGGATGCCGCCGACCTTCGCCGCGGCGAGGATGATCACGTCGGGTTTTTCGCGTGCGACCCATTCGCGCACGGCGCGCTGGTCGCGCAGGTCGAGCCCCTCGCGCCCGACGGTCAGGACCTCGACCGGCTCGCCGGCGAGCCGGCGCACGATGGCCGAGCCGACCATGCCGCGATGGCCGGCGACCCAGATCCGCCTGTTGCGCGGCGCTCCCGTCGAAAGCTCGGACATGAACTGCTCCTCGATTCGCGCGACGCGGCCTCCTGTGGCGCAGACGGACCCGCGCCGAGCCGCTTCAAAGATTTAGCTCGCGTCCTCAGACCCGGCCGCGCGCCTTCATGACGACGAGGTCGCTCGCCACCATCTCCGACACCAGCTCGGCGAAGGTGGTCTTGTGCTTCCAGCCGAGCTTCTTGTACGCCTTGGTCGGATCGCCGAGCAGCTGCTCGACCTCGGTCGGACGGAAGTAGCGCGGATCGATCTCGACCAGGGTCTTGCCGGTCTTGACGTCGAAGCCGCGCTCCTCGACGCCCTCGCCCTTCCAGCCGATGGCGATCCCGATCTCGGCGAACGCCTTCTCGACGAATTCGCGCACGGTGTGCATCTCGCCGGTGGCGAGCACATAGTCGTCGGGCTCGGGCTGCTGCAGGATGCGCCACATGCCCTCGACATAGTCCTTGGCGTTGCCCCAGTCGCGCTGCGCGTCGAGGTTGCCGAGGTAGAGCTTGTCCTGGAAGCCGAGATGGATCGCCGCGACCGCGCGGGTGATCTTGCGCGTCACGAAGGTTTCGGCGCGGGTCGGGCCTTCATGGTTGAACAGGATGCCGTTCGAGGCGTGCATGCCGTAGGCTTCGCGGTAGTTCACCGTGATCCAGTAGGCGTAGAGCTTGGCCGCGGCGTAGGGCGAGCGCGGATAGAACGGCGTCGTCTCGCTCTGCGGCACCGCCTGCACCTTGCCGTAGAGCTCGGAGGTCGAGGCCTGGTAGAAGCGCGACTTCCCCGTCAGGCCGAGGATGCGGATCGCCTCGAGGATGCGCAGCGTGCCGAGCGCGTCGGAGTTCGCCGTGTATTCGGGCGTCTCAAAGCTCACCTGCACATGGCTTTGCGCGGCGAGATTGTAGATCTCGTCGGGCTGCACTTCCTGGACGATGCGGATGAGATTGGTCGAGTCGGTCAGATCGCCGTAGTGCAGGAAGAAGCCGACGTCCTCCTCATGCGGATCATGATAAAGATGATCGATGCGGTCGGTGTTGATCAAGGAAGAACGGCGCTTCACGCCGTGCACAATATAACCTTTGGAAAGAAGAAGCTCGGCGAGGATAGCGCCGTCCTGGCCGGTGACGCCAGTGATCAAGGCTGTCTTTTGTGCAGTCATAAGCGGCTGTTACCTTTGATCTGTTGCTGGTCTGGGCGCAAACTCGCCATTGGCGCAGGCCACGCCATAGCATGAAGGGCGCGGCCTTGGCCAGTCGCGCGGCCCGCGGCGTCGACCGACCGCGTCCTTGTTGCGCCCGCAAATCATGCGCCGAGCGGCGCCCGCGGCCTCGCGCCGCTCGGCCGCTCGTCAAGTCATACGGCGCGTCCGGCGCGGGCCGCAAGCGCCGCCCGCGCGCGGCGGCGCTCAGGCGGCGGACTGCGGCCTTGCGTCGCGTCTTTCGTCCTGCGCCTCGACGACGGCGAAAGCCGTCAGATTGACGATCCCGCGCGAGGTGGTCGAGGGACGGATGATATGCGCGGGCCGCGCGCCGCCGATCAGGAGCGGGCCGACCGGCAGCGCGTCGGCGAGGCTCACCGCCAGCGAATAGGCGATGTTGGCGGCGTCGAGATTGGGCATGACGAGCAGGTTGGCTTCGCCGTCGAGCGGAGAGGATGTCACCAGCCGCTCGCGCACGCTCTCCGACAGGGCGGCGTCGGCCTGCATCTCGCCGTCGGCCTCGATGTCGGGCGCGCGGACGCGCAGGATTTCGAGCGCGCGGCGCATCTTGCGCGGCGAGGCGCCGTCGTCCGAGCCGAAGTCCGAGTGCGACAGGAAGGCGACCTTCGGCGTCAGGCCGAAGCGGCGCACCTGGCGGGCGCACAGCATCGCCGTCTCGGCGATCTCGAAATCCGCCGGGTCGTCGCGCACATGCGTGTCGGTGATGAAGAACGGGCCCTTGGCGGTGATGACGAGGCTCATCGCCGCGAAATCGGTGACGCCCGGCGTGAGGCCGATGATGTCGCGGATATAGGCGAGCCGCGACTTGAACCGCCCGTCGAGGCCGCAGAGCATGGCGTCGGCGTCGCCGCGCACGAGCGCGACGGCGGCGATCACCGTGGTGTTGGTGCGCACCTTGGTGCGGGCGTTGTCGGGCGTCACGCCGCGCCGGCCGGCCCGCTCGAGATAGGTCGCGACATAGTCGCGGTAGCGCGGATCGTCCAGCGGGTTGATGAGGTCGAAGTCGCGGTCGGGCCTGACGGAGAGGCCGAAACGCTCGAGCCGGGCGATGATCACGTCGGGGCGCCCGATCAGGATCGGCTTGGCGACGCCCTCGTCGACGACGATCTGCACGGCGCGCAGCACCCGCTCGTCCTCGCCCTCGGCGTAGACGACGCGGCGCGGATCGCGCTTGGCGGCCTGCATCAGCGGCTTCATGATGAAGCCCGAGCGGAAAACGAAGCGCGCCAGCGTCTCCTCATAGGCGGCGAAGTCGGAGATCGGGCGCAGCGCCACGCCGCTCTCCATCGCCGCTCTCGCGACGGCGGGGGCGATGCGCAGGATGAGGCGCGGGTCGAAGGGCGAGGGGATCAGGCTCTGCGCGCCGAACTGCCGCGACTGGCCGCCATAGGCGCGCGCCACGACGTCGGAGGGCGGCTCATGGGCGAGCTCGGCGATCGCCCTGACCGCGGCGAGCTTCATCGCCTCGTTGATGGTCGTCGCGCCGACGTCGAGCGCGCCGCGGAAGATATAGGGAAAGCACAGGACGTTGTTGACCTGGTTCGGATAGTCCGAGCGCCCGGTGCAGATCATCGCGTCGGGCCGCGCGGCGCGGGCGGCCTCGGGCTCGATCTCCGGCGTCGGATTGGCGAGCGCCATGATCAGCGGCTTCTCGCCCATCCGCCTGGCCATCTCGGGCTTCAGCACGCCGGCGGCCGAAAGCCCCAGGAACACGTCGGCGCCGCCGATCACGTCGCCGAGCGCGCGCGCGTCCGTCTCGCGGGCGTAGATCGCCATGCGCTCGTTCATCGACGGGCGGCCCTTGTAGACCACGCCGTCGATGTCGGTGACGGTGATGTTCTGCGGGCTCGCGCCGAGCTCGACGAGAAAGTCGACGCAGGCGAGGGCGGCGGCGCCCGCGCCGGACGTCACGATCCTGACCTCGGACAGCTTCTTGCCGCTGAGCTCCAGGGCGTTGAGCACCGCGGCGCCGACGACCATCGCGGTGCCGTGCTGGTCGTCGTGGAAGACCGGAATCTTCATGCGCTCGCGCAGCTTGCGCTCGACCTCGAAGCACTGCGGGGCCTTGATGTCCTCGAGGTTGATGCCCCCGAAGGTCGGCTCGAGCGCCGCGACGAGGTCGACGAGCCGGTCGACGTCCTTCTCCTCGACCTCGATGTCGAAGACGTCGATGCCGGCGAATTTCTTGAACAGGACGGCCTTGCCCTCCATCACCGGCTTCGCCGCCAGGGGGCCGATGTCGCCGAGGCCGAGCACCGCCGTGCCGTTGGTGATCACCGCGACCAGATTCTGCCGCGCGGTCAGCTCGGCGGCCTCCGCCGGATCGCTGGCGATGGCGAGGCAGGCTGCGCCGACGCCCGGCGAATAGGCGAGCGAGAGGTCGTATTGCGTGCCAAGGGGCTTCGTCGCGCGGATCTCGAGCTTACCCGGCCGCGGCGAGCGATGGTAATGCAGCGCGTTGGAGGCGAGGTCTGAGGGCACGGGCTTGGACAAGGCGATCGCTCCCCTTCGCGGTTCCGGTCTGGCGCCGGCGTTGCGCATGACGCGGCCGCAGCCGCTGGCGAGGCTTTGCAATAGGCCGGCGCGGCGGCTAAGTCTATCGCCGCCGGACAGGGCCGGCGGGGACGGGCCATGGACGAGATCGCAGGCGTCGCGGTCGCGCGCGCAGACGCGGAGCTGCGCGAAATTCTCGCGCGCTGGCGCGCCGCGGGCGAGAGCGTCGCGCTCACGCCGACGATGGGCGCGCTGCACGCCGGCCACGCCTCTCTCGTCACGCTGGCGAAGACGCGCGCGCGCCGCGTCGTCATGTCGATCTTCGTCAATCCGACGCAATTCGCCGAAGGCGAGGACTTCGAGGCCTATCCGCGCGCGCTCGAGGCCGACGTCGAAGCCTTCGCCGCGGCGGGCGGCGACCTCGTCTATGCGCCTGCGGTCGCCGAGGTCTATGGCGAGGGTTTCGCGACGACGGTCTCGGTCGGCGGGCCCGCGCTCGCGGGCCTCGAGGACCGTTTCCGCCCGACGCATTTCGCCGGCGTGGCCACCGTAGTGGCGAAGCTCCTCTGTCTTGCGCGTCCCGACGTCGCCGTGTTCGGCGAGAAGGACTACCAGCAGCTTCAGGTCATCTCGCGCATGGCGCGCGACCTCGACCTCGGCGTCGAGATCGTCGCCGCCCCGACCCTGCGCGAGGCGGACGGCCTCGCCCTGTCCTCGCGCAATGTCTACCTTTCGGCCGACGAGCGGGCGCGGGCGCCGGCGCTCCATCGCGCGCTGCGCGTCTGCGCCGAGGCGATCCGCGCCGGCGCGCCGATCGCGCCGGCGCTTGAAGACGCGCGCGCGCGGCTGGCGGCCGCCGGGTTCGACGTCGATTATTTCGAGGCGCGCCGCGCCGAGAGCCTCGCTTCCGTCGAGGCCGCCGCCGACGGCCCGATCCGGCTTCTCGTCGCGGCGCGGCTCGGGCGAACGCGGCTCATCGACAATATCGGCGTCGACTGACCGCAAGCTCGGAGCCAGCATTTCGCGGCATCCTCCGCGCCGGCGCCGAAAGGTCCGGTCGTCGAAATCCCGGCGTCGGGCGGCGACGCGTCGATGGAATGGGAGGGGGCATATGGCGAAAGCATCGGTCGGGGCCGCGTTTCTGGCGGCCTTATGCGCATTCGGCTTCGGCGGCCCCTTCGCCCGCGCCGCCGCGCCGACGACCCCCGCGAGCTATACGCTGACGTGTCCGGCGTCGGGCGACCCCGTGCTCGTCGACGCCGACGGCCTGCGCCATCGAATCGCCGACCCGGTGGACCGCGCGATCGCCGCCAGGGCCTGCGCTCCGGCGCCCGGCGGCGCGACCTTCGACGTCGTGGTCAAGAACAGCGGCGCGGCGACCATCTACGTCGCCTTCACCAATTACACGACGCAGCAGCCCGGCGTGATCGACTGGGCGGCGGGCTGCCAGGGCAAGGTCGTCAATCAGCAACTCGCCCTCGCGCCCGGCGCCTCATGCGCCGCCGTCGCGCCGGTCTCGAACGGAATCGCGCGCTTTTGCGCCTCGCGGACGCAGGTTCCGGCCGGGCGGCTTCCCAACTGCAACCTCGCCCAGACCCGCAACCAGACGATGATCGAGGTCAATTTCGGCGCCGGCGCGAACGGCTGCTATCCGGCGAGCATGGCGACCTGCGCCTGGTACGACATCAGCGTCATTCCGCAGAATTGCACTGCGGACGACTGGAAAAGGAACAAATGCGCCAATGACGGCGGCGCCTCCTATAATGTTCCGGTCTCGCTCTCGTGCGCCGGTCAGCCGACCTATGTGTGCAGGGGGCCGCGCGACGGGACCCATGGCGCCGCCGATTATCCGGACAAATGCGGCGATCCGGCCGCGAGCTGCGTCGGCGGAAGCCAGAGCTGCGACAACGCCTATTTCTTTCCCACCCCCTCGCCGCAGCCGAACTCGCAGTGTCCCGACGGCCATGTCCTGCGCATCGACTTCCTCGGCGGAGCTTGAGTTTCTTCACCCTCGCGGAGACCGGACATGACGGGCGACGAGGACATGACGGGCGCCTTCCGGCGCATCCTGCGCGCCACGGTCGCCGGACGCGTGCAGGGCGTCGGCTATCGCGACTGGGCCTGCGGACAGGCGCAGGCGCTCGGGCTCGAAGGCTGGGTGCGCAACCGCGCGAGCGGAGAGGTCGAGATTTTGCTCGCAGGCCCCGCCGGGGCCGTCGCGCGCATGTGCGAAAGGCTCTGGCGCGGACCGCCCGCCGCGCGCGTCGCGCGCGTGGAGCTCGACGAGGCGGATGAGACGGACCTCGCGCGGCGCGCGGCGGCCGGCTTCGCGCGTCTGCCGACGGTCTGAAAAGTCCGGCCCGCGCTTGCCCCGCGCGAGAACTTCGCGATATGCACGTTCGACGCAAGGGCGGAGGCGGGGCGGATGACGGGCGTGCTGCGCGAGAGGCGCTCTTCGAAACGCGGCCTTCGTCCGTCGCGGCTGGCGCTCGCGGCGGCGGCGTTGTCCTGCCTCGCGCTCGCCGGCTGCGACCGCTGCGGCGATCCGGTGAAGTTCAACGCCCCGACCTTCCCGAAAGTCTGCCACGGCGTGCCGATGGAGAAGTGACGGCGGCCGCTATGTTCATGTCGTCGGGCAAGTGTAGCCAAATCGTTGGCCGTATTTCGTTTGGACCTGAATGCCCTGCTTGTGTCCGTAATTTAAACCGAACATTTCATAAAACGTTGGAGATGCGATTTACTCAAGCTGATAGACGGATCCGCAGCCGGCGGAAATATCGGAGACGCCGTATCCGCCATTCTGCGATGTTCCGAAAAGCGTCCCGCGCGAATTCCTGACGACGCCGCTAAAAATAGCGCCGACGTCATGTTCGAGACCGTCGGAATGATGAAGCGTGGTGACGGTCCAGGATGTGTGGCCCGCTGCCGGAGGCGAAAATTTAAAAACAGCCGCCCATAGAGAAACTAACCCCGTCGTGCCGTAGAGGACGCCCTTGGCGTCAATCGCCAGCGGCGCCATCGGCTGTCCCATGTTATACGGCTGCGGCCTGAGAGGCCAAAAGCTGTAAAGCTGGGTCTTCTTCCATCGCCCGCCCGCCTGCGCCGGCGGCGTGAGCTGAAAGATCGATCCCTGATCATAAAGTCCGCCAGTTTGCGTCGTGCCGTAAAGAACGCCGTGCGGATCCATGACCAAGCTCGCCTGTGGATTCCTTCCGTCGGGGCGGCCGTTGAAACGATACAACAGGGTCTTGGCCCACAGCGTCCTTCCGGCGGCGGGCGGCGTCAGCTTGAAGACCGTGCCGTTTTTGCCGTAGCCGTTGAACGGCGTCGTGCCGTAAAGGGCGCCCTGTCCGTCGAGAATGAGCGGGGCCACCGGATTTGCTCCGTCCGCGTCACCTTTGAAGCTGTAGATGATTTTATAGGTCCATTGGGTTTTTCCAGCAGTCGGCGGCGCCAGCCTGAAGATTGCGCCAACGCCATTCGCGCCGCCCTCCTCCGTCGTTCCGTAAAGCGCGCCCGCCGCGTCCATCACGAGGCCGCCCATCGGCGTATCGCCGCCCGCCTGGCCCGTGAAGCTCCAGAGCACCGTATATCGCCATCGAGTCTCGCCGGCAGGAGGCGGCGCAATCCTGAACACCACGCCTGAACCAAAGGCTCCCCCGTGCGAGGCGACGCCATAGACGGCGCCTTGCCTGTCGAGGATCAGATCGCCTTTTTCAAAGAACCTATCGAGCGGGTAGCCGCCCTTTCCCATGCTGAAGTCGTAAAGTGCTGCCTTCGTCCATTTTGTCTTTCCGGCGGCGGGCGGGGCCAGCCTGAACGCCTGCCCATAGCCATATCTTCCGCCGTTGATCGTCATGCCATAGAGCGCGTCGGCCTTGTCCATCGCCAGCGTCGAATAGGGGTTGCAGCCATCGGCGCCGCTCTTGAACTCATAGAGAAGCGTAAGTTTCGTGTTGTCGCCGGCGGCCGCGGAGTTAAAGCCATTGGCGCACACCAGAATCGTAAAGGCGGATGCGCTGATGTAGCTTGATAATGAAATCATTATTATCACCCAATACAAATTTCTCAAATAGACTTTGACGGGTAAACTGTATCAACCGGAGGCGCGTCGGCGTCAAGCAGGACAAACCGGCGAGCCGCGCCTATTCCGGCGCGTCCTCGATCGGATCGGCGCGCTTGACGTCGAAGCCGAACAGCTCGAACGAGTTCGCCATATGCGGCGGCGGCGGCGCGGTCACGTCGAGGACGCCGCCGCGCGGATGCGGCAGCACGAGGCGGCGCGCCAGAAGATGCAGCTTGCGCTCGACCTGATCGGGCAGGGCGCGCAGCGGATCGTTGCGGCGCGGATCGTTCTTCGGCTTCAGCCCATATTTCGGATCGCCGACGATCGGATGGCCGATCGCCTCGGCATGCGCGCGCAGCTGGTGCGTGCGTCCGGTGATCGGCTTCATCGACAGCCAGGCGACGCGGTGCGGCACGCTCTCGACGGTGGCGTAATAGGTCACGGAATGGCGCGCGTCCTCGTCACCATGCCTGGCGACGCGCATCTTCTCGAGCGCGGCGCGGTCTTCGCCCGGGCGGCGCGGGCGCGCCTCCATGCCCTCGCCTTTGGCGAGATAGAGCGAAATCCTGCCCTGCGCCGGCTTGGGAACGCCCTCGACCAGCGCCCAGTAGATCTTGCGCGCCTCGCGCGAGCGGAAAATCTCGCCGAGGTCCGCGGCGATTTTCCGCGTTTTCGCCACGAGCAGCACGCCGGAGGTGTCGCGGTCGAGCCGGTGCACGAGGACAGGCCGCTCGCCGCGCTCGTTCGGCAGCGAGGCGAGCATGCCGTCGATGTGCCGCTTCATTCCCGAGCCGCCCTGCACGGCGAGGCCGTAGGGCTTGTTCAGCACGAGAAGGTCCTTGTCCTCGAACAGGATCATCGCGCGCAGGTCGTTCGCGTCTTCTTCGGAGATTTTCGGCGCCTCAGGCGTCGCCGGCGCGTCGAGGTTGAGCGGGGGCACGCGCACGCTCTGGCCCTGCGCCAGCCGCGTCGCCGTCTTGACCCGCGCGCCGTCGACGCGCACCTGGCCGGTGCGTACGATCTTGTTGAGATGCGACAGCGACAGCGAAGGGATCCGCCGCTTGAACCAGCGGTCGAGCCGCAGCCCGTCCTCGTCCTCGGTCACCAGATAGCTTTGCGCGCTCAATGCGGCGTCCTTTCGATTCGCGGCCGCCGCCCGCGCCGGACGGCGAAGGCGCGGCTCAAGGCGCGGGCCGCACGAGGTCGCCCTCGCGCAGGAAGGCGCCGGCCCGCGCGACGACGACGTCGCCGGGCTCGAGCCCCTCGACGATCTCGGCCTGCGTCGCGTCCGAGAGCCCCAGCCTGACGCGCCGCGTCTCCACCCGGTCGCCCCGCACGGCCTGCACGATTGCGCCCTCGGGCCCGTAGAGAATCGCCGACAGCGGCGCGGCGGGGCCGCAGCTCTGGCCGGCGTCGACGATGGCGGTGACGAAGGCGCCGGGCCTCAGGCCCGCCCATGAGCTGAGCTGGATGCGGGCGCGGCCCTGCTGCAGCATCGGATCGACCTGCGGCAGGACGAGGCGGACGGAGCCGGCGAGTTCGGCGCCGTCGAGCGCGACGATGCGCGCGATTTGCCCCGGCTTGACCCTCGCGAGGGCGCCGAGCGGAAGCCGCGCCTCGGCCTCGAGCTCGCCGCCGCGCGCGATCGTGAACATCGGATCGGCCTTGGCCGAGGCGGGCATGCCGACGGCGATTCGCCCGATGAGCACCGTTCCGGCCGCCGGCGCGGTCATCGTCGTCTTGGTCGGCAGGCCGGGCAGCCAGTCCGGGCGCGTCAGCTGCGCGAGCGGCTGGCCGGCGGAGACGCTCGCCCCGTCCTCGACGAGGATCTGCGCGAGCTGCAGCCCCTCGTATTCGGGCCGCAGCGCGATCTCCTCGCGCGCCACGGCGAGCCCCTCGAGCCGCAGCCTGTCGACGAAGCACTGCGTCTTCGCCGTCGCGACGCTGACCGTCATCGGCGCCGGACCGCGCGTCGTCTCGGGCGGCTGCGCGAAGACGGCGTGCGAGGCGAGCAGCGCGCAGATGAAGAGGGAGAAGACCGGCGGCGCGGGAAGCGCGGGAGCGCGCGGAACGCGTCGAGGCATGGGCCGAACTCCGGGCGTCCGCCTGGCGATGTCGAACGCCCGGCGATGTCGAAGCCGGCGGAGCGCGGCGTCGGCGCGTGTCGCGATGGAGGCCTCGCCCGGAATCGAACCGGGGTGCAAGGATTTGCAGTCCTCTGCGTAGCCACTCCGCCACGAGGCCCCGTCGCGACGACGACGCGCCACCGCCTATAGCAAAGGAGGCGGCGCGCAGGCAATGCTTCGCCCTCGCCGCGGCGCGAGAAATGTCCTGGCGGGCGCGCTCGAATTGGCGCTTTGCAATCCGCGGCTGGCTTGCTATATGCCGCATCCGTCCGGCGCGCCGGCTTGGTCCCTGATAGCTCAGCTGGTAGAGCAATCGACTGTTAATCGATCGGTCGCAGGTTCGAGTCCTGCTCAGGGAGCCATCATCTGTTCGGGCCCGTTCTGCTTCGTCCGTAATTATCTGAAAAATATGCGGATAAAGCCGATCTTCCGTTCTAGTTCGTCCCGTTGCGTCCCGAAAATTGCTGGCGCAGTCATTGGCCTTCGCCCGATTGGCTTCATGACGGAGGAATGACGGGCCGCGGCTTTCTCCCTTCAGCGTCCTCCCTTCAGCGTCGTCCGTGCCGAACGAGTCGGGAATTTGGAACGCCCGGCGACGGCCCCCGCCTTACGAGACGCTACGCGCGCCGCGGGATTGCCGACGAGCGCGCCAGATGTAAAAATATTCAAGCGCGAGCCTGCTCAAGACGTCAGAACCTCGCTGGAAAAATGCGCCAGGGCGTATGGCTGAAACCTCCGATCCTTCCCTCGCCAAGCCGCGAGGCGCCCGGCTCCGTTTCTTCGTTCCGATCCTCGCGGGCGCAAATCTTCGCGAACGCCTGATCGCCTGCCTCGGCGCTCTGATCGGCGTCGGCCTGACGGGGCTCGTATGTGGTCTGACGCTCGGCGACGATCCGCATTTGCCATTTTTAGTCGCTCCCATCGGAGCGTCGGCCGTTTTGCTGTTTGCGGTGCCGTCCAGCCCGCTCGCCCAGCCTTGGTCGATCATCGGCGGCAATACGCTGTCGGCGTTTGCGGGCTTCTTTGTCGGGCAGATCATCCATGAGCCGATGATCGCCGCCGGCGCGGGCGTCGCCATCGCCATCGCCGTGATGTCCTTGACGCGGTGCCTGCATCCCCCGGGGGGCGCCGCCGCCTTGACCGCCGTGCTGGGCGGCCCGGCCGTGGCGAAGTGGGGCGTGTTTTTCCCGCTGGCGCCAGTTGCGCTGAATTCCTGCATTCTGGTGGCCTTGGGCATATTGTTTCACCGTCTGTCGCGCCGCAACTATCCCCATGTTCCAGCCGCCGCGCCGGTCAATGTTCATGGGACTGCGGACCCGCCCCCGTCCGCGAGGGTCGGCTTTCGAAAGGAGGATATCGACGCGGCGCTGGCGAAGCTGGGCGAGGTGTTCGACATCGATCGCCGCGACATCGAGCGGCTGCTGCAGGAAGTGGAGCTGCAGGCGATTATCCGCGCGCACGGAAATCTTAGCTGCGCCGACATCATGTCCCGCGACGTCGTCGCCATTCGGCCGTACGCGCTCCGAGAGCAGGCCATGTCGCTCCTGCTGCAGCACAACATTCGCGTTCTGCCGGTCACGGATGACGGCGGACGCCTGTTAGGCGCAGTCGGCCTGCGCGAGCTCGCGCGGGTGGACGCGCGAATTCCCGATGCGCTCTACAAGCCTGCGACAGCCTCGCCGTCGGCGCCGGCGCTTAGCCTTTTACCGCTCCTCGTCGACGGACGAGCGCACGCCGTCCTCATCACCGACGCCGGAAACCGGCTGCTGGGGCTCGTCTCGCAGAACGATCTCATGAGCGCAATGGGCCGTCTGCTTCTTCGCTCCGCCCAATCAGAGAATGGCTGAAACGAAGGCTTGGCCGATGGACCTTCGACGGTTTCGGCGTCCTTCCCCGTCCTTTAAAAATACGGCTGGCGCTGACCTCGCTGACCCGAAGTCCACGCGCCCGTCCCGAGCCTTCCCTGCGCCGTGTCTTAACCGGCGCTGTGCCAAAATTGCTACATGCTGCGCCATACCGGCCTGAATCCCGGCCATGGGCGTCAGAGTCTCTGGCCCGCGCCGGCCGCGCGGAGTAATTGTCAGGGAATTACGCGGGGATGAGATTCATGCGGGGATTGCGAGTGTCCGGGATAGCCCTGCTGGCCAGCGCTCTTGCGAGCGTCGGCGGGTGCTCCTTCTTTCCGAACGACGGCCCTGTCTCGGTCGACGTTCAGTCCGAGAAATCCGACCTTCTCCCCTACGCCCTGGTGAAGCTTTCGCCGGAGGTCGTCGACATTCTCGCGGCCTATGAGCCGAAGGGCCTCGCCGGCACCTTCACCGACCGCAAGCCGGCCTCGAACATCAAGTTCGGAATCGGCGACATCGTTTCGTCCACCGTGTTCGAGGCGACCGCGGGCGGCCTGTTCATCCCGCTCGACGCCGGCGCGCGGCCCGGCAACTATGTGACGCTGCCCGACCAGGCGATCGACAACAACGGCAACATCACCATTCCCTTCGCGGGCGTCGTGCGCGCCGCCGGCCGCACCAACGTCGAGATCCAGAACGACATCGTCAACCGGATCAAGAACCGCGCCATCGAGCCGCAGGTCATCGTCAGCCTGGCGCAGCAGCGCACCTCCCTCATCAGCGTCGTCGGCGAGGTGAACACGCCCTTGCGCTTCGCCGTGCCTGCGACCGGCGCGGGCGACCGCATCCTCGACGCCATCACCCGCGCGGGCGGCATCAAGGGGCAGGGCTTCTCGACCTGGGTCATGCTGGAGCGCGGCGGCAAGCGCGCGACGGTGCCCTTCGAAAACCTCGTGATGAACCCGTCCAACAACATTTACATTCAGCCGGGCGACCGCATCTACGTCTATCAGGAACAGCAGAAGTTCATCGTCTTCGGCGGCGCGGGCGAGGGAGCCGGGCAGGGCGAGTTCAATTTCGACGCCTGGCGCATCAACCTCGCCGAGGCGGTGGCCAAGGCGGGCGGCCTCAACGACGTGCGGGCCGACGCAAGCGCGGTGTTCCTCTATCGCCGCGAGCCGAAGGAAGTCGCCAAGCTGCTCGGCGTCGACGTCTCGCGCTTCTCGGGTGATCTCGTGCCGGTCATCTTCCAGGTCAATCTGCGCGACCCGGGCGGCTATTTCATCGCGACCCGCACGCAGATGCGCAACGGGGACGTGATCTTCGTCGCCAACGCGCAGTCCTACAATCTCACGAAGTTCTTCAATTTCGTGAACACGGTGACCGACGCCTCGATCGGTATGTCCAACGCCGGCACCGGCTGGCCGACCGCCGTGCAGGCGCTCGGCAAGGGCCGCGCGCTGCCCAGCATCACCTACGTGCAGTAGTAGAAAGGCGGCCGAGCCGCCTCCTCTCCCGCAAACGCCTTGCGGCCCGATCCTGCGGGCCGCAAGGTTTTCGCCGCGCGCTCCGGAGGACTCCGCGGCGGCTTCGATCGGCGCCGGATCGCCGCGGGCGCGGCCCTTGCTTGCCGCGGCAGGCGCGGCCTCCTCGCGGCGCCTCTCTTTATGGGCCTCGATGCGATCCTCCTCCAAGACCGGCGACAAGCGTCTGAAGATCCTCATCGTCGGCGAAAATTACGCGCCGGAGATGACCGGCGTCGGGCGCTACACGGGAGAAATCGGCGCCTATCTCGCCGAATGCGGCTACGACGTCTCCGTCGTCGCCGCGCCGCCGCATTATCCGGGCTGGCGCGTGAGGGCGCCCTACAGCGCCTGGCGTTACGCGAGGGAGCGGCTCGACGGCGTCAAGGTCACGCGCTGCCCGATCGTCCTGCGAGAGGAGATGCGCGGAATCTGGCGCCTGATCGCGCCAGCGAGCTTCGCCGCCGCAAGCCTGCCGCCGGCTCTCTGGGCCGCCGTCGTGGAACGCCCGGACGTGGTGCTCTGCATCGAGCCGACGCTGATGGTCGCGCCCGCCGGCCTCTTCGCCAGGCTGTTCGGCGCGCGGCTCCTTCTGCATGTGCAGGACCTTGAATTCGACGCCGCCTTCGCGGTCGGCCATCTCAGGGGCGGCGCGCTGAAGCGCGCGCTGTTCGGCTTCGAGTCCTGGCTGCTGAAGCGCTTCGACGGGATCGTCACCATCTCCGGGCAGATGAGCAAGCGGCTCGTCGAGAAGGGCGTCGATCCGGCGCGGCTCAGGATCGTGCGCAACTGGGTCGATCTCGACAAGATCCGTCCGATGCAGGGACAAAACGCCTTTCGCGCGGAGCTCGGCCTCGGCGCCGACGATTTCGTCGCGCTCTACGCCGGCAACATCGGCGCGAAGCAGGCGCTCGAGGTCGCGCTCGACGCCGCGCGACGACTCGCCGGCAGGACCAACGTCCATTTTGTCGTCGCCGGCGACGGTCCAGAGAAAGCGCGCCTCATGCGTGACTACGGCGACCTCGCCAACGTGCGCTTCCTGCCGCTGCAGCCCGAGGAGCGGCTGTGCGAGCTCTTGAACCTCGCCGACCTGCATATCCTGCCGCAGTCGCGGGGCGCGGCCGACCTGGTGCTGCCGTCGAAGCTCGGCGGCATGCTGGCGAGCGGCAAGCCCGTGCTGGCGACGGCGGACGCGGGGACCGAGCTTCACGAGGTGCTGAGCGGCGTCGGCGTTCTCGTGCCGGCGGGAGACAGCGAGGCGATGGCCGTCGAAATTGCGCGGCTCGCGGCCGAAGGTCGCCATCCGGCGCTCGGCGACGGGCGCGCGCTGGCGAGCATGTTCGCGCGCGAGGCCTGCCTTGCGCAGTTTCGCGCTTTCGTCGACGGCGCGGCGGCGTCGGTCTGATCGGACGCGCGCCTGAAGGTTGCGCCGGCGCCGAGCGGGCGTCGTTTGCTCCGCTTCGCCAAGAGCGACATTGCGTCGCAAGGGCGTCACGACGCGCGAAAGCTTGATCCAGCGCATCGCCGCCGGGAACAGGTTCTTGCGATGGAAGAAGAGTTTGGCGAAAAAAATTGAAGCGCCGTTGTAGAAGTCTTGGCGAAGCTGACGCATCATGTCGACGAGCTTGGCGCCGGCGGTCATCGCGACCACGGCCGCCCCTGAACATCAAGAGGCGGAACATGAGGTTCGATGAAGCCGATTCGCGGCGCCGCGCGCAGCCCTCAGGCGTCGGCTCCGCCGCCGCGCAACGACACAAGGCAGAAATCGACCATCTGGTCGAGCGTCGGCTCCGGCTCTTGGGCGCATTCGACCATAAGTCGCGGATGGCAGAACCGCACGCAGGCGCTGCGCACAAGGATCGCGGCGAGGTCGCAATCGTCGATCCTGAACTCGCCCACCCTGACGCCCTCGCCGACGATCGCGGAGAGGCTGGCGTTGAGCGCGCTGGAATGCTGCTGCACGATCGGCCAGCTTTCGTTGAAGGCCGTCTCCAGCAACTCGTGAAGCTTGCGGTTGGCGACGAAACGCTGCGCGTTGGCCTTCTCGAGGGAGGCGATGGCGGCGCGCAGCTTGGCGGGCGCAGGCTCGCGTCCGCCGACGACGGCGTCGACGTCCTTCTCCATCTGCGACAGGAGCCGCCGCGCGACCGCCTCGTTGATTTCAGCCTTGGCGGAAAAAAACCGATAAACGTTGGCCGGCGACATGCGCAGCTCGCGCGCGATGTCGGCGACGGTCGTTTTCTGGAATCCGATCTGGCTGAACAGGCGTTCGGCGACGTCAACGATGTTCTGGCGCGTGTCGCTTTCCCTCTGCTCGCTGACGATTTTCATTCTACCACTATTCCCAGCCGACTCGGGGCACCATACAACATGAGATTTTGAAAATCCTGCCCTATATGGGACAGGAAAGAGATTCTACGGTGACTTCTCCGCCGATTCGGGAGAAATGGACTTTCAGCAAGCCGCTGTTTCATCTGCAATTTTACTGAACCTCGTCGGAAACGGGGAAGCAGGGGCGTTTCAACGATAATTGTATTTGCGCGGCGTAGTGTTATTATCACTCGCTCATATTCTAGAACAAGCCTGACCTGAGGAAAAGGCGAGCCGCTCCAAGCGCGGAGGCGGAACTGAGAAGAAGCGCCGGACGCGGCGGGAGTGGTGGAATGCAGGGCCTCGAAGAAGTCAATATCCGCAAGCTGCTCGATCTGGAAGCGGATCTAAGCGACGAGACGCTTGACGGCTTCATCGAATATATCCGCAAGCATTACAGCCTCGCCCACATCGCCTATCTGTGCCCGTCCTTTCGCGGCCGCTCGGTCCTCGACCCTTTCACCGCCCTGACTTACAGCGAGGCGTGGGTCGAGCATTACAAGGACGAAGGGTACGGACTCATCGATCCTGTGCATAACATCGGCGCGCGCTCCGTCCTCCCCATCGACTGGGCGCGGCTCCCTCGCGGCGAGCGCAAGGTCCAGAAGCTGTTCGGGGAGGCGCGCGACGCCGGCATAGGGCGTCAGGGGCTGACGATCCCCGTCCGCGGCCCGACCAACGGCCTTTGGGCGCTGTTCACCGTCACCTCCGACGAGAACGACTCGCAGTGGGCCCAGCGCCGCTTCGAGCTGACGCGGGACATGGTGCATATCGCGCATTACGTGCATCAGCGGGCGTACCGGCTGCACGCCAAGGAGGACGAACTCGACCTCAACACCATCACCAAGCGTGAGATCGAGGCGCTCGAATGGTCGGCCGAAGGCAAGTCGCTGGCCGACACCGCCGTCCTGATGCGCATTTCGGTCGAAACCGTCAAGGCGCACCTTGATTCCGCAAGGTTCAAGCTTCAGGCCCTCAATCGCGTCCACGCCGTCACCAAGGCGATTCGCGCGGGCCTGATCCGGTAGGCGGCGGACTCGCCTCTCAATATATAGAATTTTTATCTCAATAGATGTTCGACCGCCGCCGGGCGGGTCGTCCGCCGCCGCATGGACGTTCCGCAGGCGGGCGTTTCGCGCATTGCGGGAAAGGCGAGCCTGCCTCGCGCCCGCCTGATATCATGCGCGCGCCTGATATCCCCGATCGGGGGAATATGCTGACCAACGACCGGGCGGAATATTGGGCGCACCAATTCCTTCCGGAGCCCATCATGATCACCATCGTCTACGGTTACGAGCGCGAAGAACGGCCCGAGCTTTTCGCGGAGATGTTTCGCCAGCGCAAACAGGTTTTCGTCGATCAGAAGAAATGGGACGTGAAAGTCGTCGACGGCCAGTTCGAGATCGACGAATACGACCGCGACGACACGGTCTATGTTTGCAGCATGCGGCCGGACGGCACGCTCGCCGGCTCGATCCGCCTGCTCAACACCTTGACGGACCACATGGCCAGCGGTCCGTTCCAGAAGCTTTTCCCTGAGCTGACAATTCGTTCGCCGACGATCTGGGAGGCGACCCGCTTCGCCGTGCCGGACGACACGCGGATGCAGCCGAACGGGCTGTCGCGCGCGGCCTGCGAGATCATGCTCGGAACGTGCCTGTTCGGCCTCGATCACGGCGTTTCGCAGATCGTCGCCATCTACGAGGCGCCGATGGCGCGCGTCTACCGCAAATGCGGCGTCAGGCACTACGTGCTTGGGCGTCACCGCAGCCCCGAGCACGGGGCCATCCATTTCGCTCTCGGCGAGGTTTCGCGCGAGACCGAGGCTTCGATCAGGCAGGCCACCGGCCTCATGCTGCTCGAAGCCGTCGCTGAAGCCGCGGAATAAGCGGCTCGGGAGGCGCGACGCCACCCGGCGGCGCCGCGCGACGCAAAGGCCGGATGAAGTTGAAAAGGCGTCGAGAAACTGGACCGCCCGCGGAGCGCAAGCCCCGCGGGCGGATCGGCGTCGAACCGGATTTTTCTTCCCGCGCCGCGCCTTGCGTCCTATGAACGGCCGCGGCGGCGGCGGCGACGCGTCGTCGCTCCGCAGGAGGCACGCCGTGTTCGCTCTATTCGTCGTCGCCCTCGCAGCCTTCGCGGCGGGCGTCATCAACGCCCTGGCCGGGGGCGGCTCCTTTCTCACGCTGCCGGCGATGATCGCCGCGGGCGCGCCGCCGATCGCCGCCAACGCTTCGAGCACGCTCGCGCTGTTCCCGGGCCAGGTCGCGACCGCCTACGCCGCCCGGGACGGGCTCGCCGAGGCGGCCAGGGATCCGCGCATCGACGCCAGGATTCTTGGCGTCATCAGCCTCGTCGGCGGCTTCGTCGGCGGCCTGCTGCTGCTCTTCACGCCGGCCAGCGTCTTCGCCGCGCTCGTTCCCTGGCTGATCCTGTTCGCCACCCTCCTGTTCGCCGGGGGCTCGATGCTGCGCCCCGACAGCAAGCTGCTGCGCATCAACCGCAGCGGCGTCTTCGCCGCGCAGGCGATGGTCGCCGTCTACGGCGGCTATTTCGGCGGAGGCATCGGCATATTGATGCTGGCCGCGCTGACCCTTTACGGGCTGCGCGACATCTGGCTCATGAACAGCCTGAAGATCTTCCTCGCCACGCTGATGAACGCGTCCGCGGTGGCGGCGCTGGCCTTCACCGATCTCATCCACTGGCGCCTCACGCTCATCGCCGCGGTCGCCGCGGTGCTTGGCGGCTATGTCGGCGTCCACGCCGCCCGCCGCCTGCCGACGAAGGTCGTGCGCGGCTTCGTCGTCGTGATGGGCGCGGTCCTCACCGTCTATTTCTTCATGAAGGCGCCGTGATGCGTTACGCTTATTTCGAGGGCGCCGGCGGCCCCGAGGTCGTGCGGGTCGGCGAAGGCGCAAAGCCCGAGCCTCGCGCGGGGGAGGTCCTGATCGAGGTGATGGCGGCGGGCGTGAACCGGCCCGATTGCGCGCAGCGCCGGGGCGTCTACCCGCCGCCGCCGGGCGAATCGGACGTTCCCGGCCTTGAGGTCGCCGGCCGCGTCGTCGCGCTCGGGGAGGGAGCCGTCGCGCTCAAGGTCGGCGACGAGGTCTGCGCACTTTTAGGCTCGGGGGGCTACGCCGAGTTCGCGCGCGCGGCCGAGGCGCTGTGCCTGCCGGTTCCCTCCGGCCTCAGCCTCGTCGAGGCGGCGGCGCTGCCCGAGGCCGCCTTCACCGTCTTCGACAATGTGTTCACGCGCGGGCGCCTCGCGCCCGGCGAGACGCTGCTCGTCCATGGCGGATCGAGCGGGATCGGCTCGATGGCGATCCAGCTCGCGACGGCGCTCGGGGCGAAGGTCGTCGCCACCGCCGGCTCGGACGAGAAATGCGCCTTCTGCCAAAGCCTCGGGGCGGAGCTCGCGATCAATTACCGGACGCAGGATTTCGTCGCGGAAGCGAAGGCGTTCACCGGCGGCGCCGGCGTCGACGTCATTCTCGACATGGTCGGCGCGCCCTATTTCGCGCGCAACCTGTCGGCGCTGGCGCTCGAAGGGCGGCTCGTCGAGATCGCCTGCCTCGGCGGGGCGAAGCTCGAGGGCGCGAATCTCTGGCCGTTGATCCTGCGCCGCCTCACGGTCACGGGCTCGACGCTGCGCGCGCGCACGCTGACGCAGAAGGCGGCGATCGCCGCCGCGTTGCGCGAGAAGGTCTGGCCGCTCGTCGCGGCCGGACGGGTGAAGCCCGTGATCGCGGCGCGCTTTCCGCTGGAGAAAGCCGGCGGGGCTCATGCGCTGATGGAGTCGTCCGCCCATATGGGCAAGATCGCGCTGGTCATGCGCGACTGAGAACAAAAGGCGCTCGCCGATGGACGTGATCATCTACCACAATCCGCGCTGCGGAACCTCCCGCACGGCGCTTGGCCTCATCCGCAACGCCGGCGTCGAGCCGCATGTCGTCGAATATCTGAAGACGCCGCCGTCGCGTCGGATGATCCTCGACCTCGCCGCCCGCGCCGGCGTTCCGCTCGCCGCCCTGCTGCGCGACAAGGAGCCGGAGTTCGCGAAGCTCCGGCTCGGCGAGCCGGACGTCGACGACGAGCGCCGCCTCGACGCGATCGAGAAGTTTCCGAACCTGCTCAACCGGCCGATCGTCGTCTCGCCGAAGGGCGCGCGCCTGTGCCGTCCCGCCGAGCTCGTCCTCGATCTCCTGCCGCCGCAGCAGGGCGAATTCTTCAAGGAGAACGGCGAGCGCGTCGTCGACGAGCGCGGGCGCCACGTCGCCACGGGCTGAAGGCGCGACGGTCGGAGCGGGCCGGCCCGTTTTCGCCGCCGGAGCGGCGGGATCGTCTTGACCTCGAGGGCTTCGTGGCGGATTTGTCCGACTGCGTCATCCCCCACTATGAACGGCATGCCCATGCTTGGGATGCGGACCGGCGAAGGAGCGTCTGGAACGACAAGCCGTGGCGCGATCGGTTCGTCGCAGCCCTGCCGACAGGCGCGAGCGTGCTTGATCCTGGATGCGGCTCCGGCGCGCCCGTCGCCCTGAACATGGCCGTTTGCGGGCTGGCTGTGACCGGCGTCGATGCGTCCCCGAGCCTGATTTCGCTTTGCCGCCAGCGGACGCCAGGTCACCGATGGGTCGTCGGCGACATGCGCTCTCCGCCGATCCGCGGGAGGTTCGACGGAGTTCTCGCATGGGACAGCTTCTTTCATCTCACGCCCGGCGACCAGCGACGCATGTTTCAGGTCTTCGCCGAACATAGCCGTCGCCAAAGCATCCTGATGTTCAACGCGGGACCGGCGCATGGCGAAGCTATCGGGAATTACCGGGGGGACCCGCTGTACCACGCCAGCCTGGACCCTGCGGAATACGGGAGCCTGCTTGACGGGATCGGCTTCGACGTCGTCGCCCACGCCGCCGAGGACCGCGAGGCGGGGGGACGAACGGTCTGGCTCGCGCGGTCGCGCGCCTGAAATTCAAACCGGGACGCACCCCGCCCTTGACGCGGCGTGCGCGCCGGGCTAAGCGCTCACCCTTCGCCGCGCCTTCATGGCGCGGCGATCGTTTTGGGCGACAGCCCTGAACACACGCACCCGCGGCGCGCCTCGCGCGCCTGTCGGCTCCCATGGCGCAAGCCAGCGGAGCAGAGGAGGGCGCGTTCCTCCGGCTGCGGGGGACGCGAGTTCGCACGCCGCGCCTTTCCGGGCGTCGGGCGTCCGCGCGCGCGCCTCTCGCCGCCCTTTCCGGTTTGCAGAGGACACGCGATGACAAAGCGCGCAGAAGCCAAGTATAAAATCGACCGCCGCATGGGCCAGAACATCTGGGGGCGGCCCAAGAGCCCGGTCAACCGGCGCGAATACGGCCCCGGCCAGCACGGCCAGCGGCGCAAGGGCAAGCTTTCCGACTTCGGCACCCAGCTGAAGGCCAAGCAGAAGCTCAAGGGCTATTACGGCAATATCTCCGAGAAGCAGTTCCGCAAATATTACGCCGAGGCGATCCGCATGCGCGGCGACTCGGGCGACAATCTGATCGCGCTGCTCGAGCGCCGCCTCGACGCCGTGGTGTACCGCGCCAAATTCACGCCGACCGTCTTCGCCGCGCGCCAGTTCGTGAACCACGGCCACGTCAAGGTGAATGGCAAGCGCGTCAACATCGCCTCCTATCTCGTCAAGGTCGGCGACCTCGTCGAGGTCAAGGACGCCTCGCGCGAGCTCGCCATTGTGATCGAGGCGAAGTCGCTCGCCGAGCGCGACGTGCCCGACTATTACGAGGTCGACCACAAGAAGATGTCGGCCAAGATCACCCGCCTTCCGCTGCCGGCCGAAGTGCCCTATCCGGTGATGATGGAGCCGAACCTCGTAATCGAGTTCTACTCGCGCTGACGTCCGTCCAGCGCAGGTCTTTTCGAGCTGGCCGAACGTGAAACTATTTCATCGCCGCCGGACGCGATGGGCGCCTAATCAGAAAATGTTCTGACAGAATCAAAAAAATCATGAACGCCCGCCGCAGCGGGCGTTTTTTTTTGGTTAGGATTGCGGTGCGCGCTGAAGAAAGACTCGGGCGCGCGTCTTCGATTTTCGCTCCGCCGCAAAGAGCGGACGACAAAGCCTCTGGAGGAAAACCCTGATGACAAGCGCTGGTTACGAAGGCGCGACGACAAGCCCTGGCTTTTTGTCGCGCGAATACACGGTGGCCAAGCCCGGCTTCAACCGCTGGCTCTCGCCGCCGGCCGCTCTCGCCACCCATCTGTGCATCGGCATGGCCTATGGACTCAGCGTCTTCTGGCTGCCGCTCTCGCGCGCGCTCGGGATCAGCGCGCCCGTCGCGTGCCCCGACATGTCGGTCGTGACCGCGCTGTTCACCAGGACCTGCGACTGGCGCGTCAGCGACCTGCTCGTCGCCTTCGAGCTCGGCATCGTCTTTCTCGGCCTCTCGGCGGCGGCGTTCGGCGGCTGGCTCGAGCGCGCCGGCCCGCGCAAGGCGGCTCTCGTCGCGGCGCTGTGCTGGGGCGGCGGCTTCCTGATCGGCGCCTACGCGGTCTACGTCCACCAGCTCTGGCTGCTCTGGCTCGGGCTCGGCGTCATCGGCGGGATCGGCCTTGGCCTTGGCTATATCTCGCCAGTGTCGACGCTGATCAAATGGTTCCCCGACCGGCGCGGCATGGCCACCGGCATGGCCATCATGGGCTTCGGCGGCGGCGCGATGATCGGCTCGCCGCTCGCCAACCTGCTCATGAACGAGTTCCGCACGCCGACCGACGTCGGCGTGTGGCAGACCATGGCGACGCTCGGCGTCATCTATCTCATCGTCATGCTGTGCGGCGCCTTCGGCTACCGCGTGCCGCCGAAGAACTGGACGCCCGAGGGCTTCACGCCGCGCCAGAGCGCGAACGCGCTCGTCACCCATGGCGACGTGGCGCTGAACGACGCGCACAAGACGCCGCAGTTCTGGCTGATCTGGACGATGCTGTGCATGAACGTTTCGGCCGGCATCGGCGTGCTCGCCATGGCCTCGCCGATGCTGCAGGAGATCTTCGCCGGCTCGCTCATCGGACAGCCGGGCGTTGCTTTCTCCGCCCTCGACACGGCGCAGAAGGCCGCCGTGGCCGGCGTCGCGGCGGGCTTCGTCGGGCTGCTTTCGCTGTTCAACATCGGCGGCCGCTTCGCGTGGGCGTCGTTCTCAGACAAGATCGGCCGTAAGGCGACCTACTTCACCTTCTTCGGCCTCGGCATCGCGCTCTACCTGCTGGCCCCGACCTTCGCCCACATGGGCTCGAAGCTGCTGTTCGTCGCCGCCACCTGCGTCATCCTGTCGATGTACGGCGGCGGCTTCTCGACGGTTCCGGCGTATCTCGCCGACATCTTCGGAACGCGCTTCGTCGGCGCGATCCATGGACGGCTTCTGACGGCCTGGTCGACGGCCGGCGTCGTCGGTCCCGTCGTCGTCGGCTACATCCGCGACGCGCAGATCGCGGCGGGCGTCGAGCGGGCGCTGGTCTACGACCGCACGATGTACATTCTCGCAGGCTTCCTCGTCGTCGGCCTCGTCTGCAACGCGCTGGTGCGGCCGGTCGATCCGAAATGGCTGATCAAGGACGACGAGACGCCGCATCGCCATCTCGCCGCGGCCGGCGGCGGCTCGCAGGGAATCGGCGCGGGAAGCTTCGGCGTCGGGGCGGCGATTCCCTGGGCGCTCATCGGCGTGCCAGTTCTGTGGGGCATATGGAAGGCGCTGGAAAGCGCCGCCAAGATGTTTTGAACGCGCAAAAAAAGCCCCGGAGCGATCCGGGGCTTTTTTCCTTGGGGGAGACGCTTCAGGCGAGGCCGAGCTTCTGGGCGAGCCCGATGCGCTGCAGCTTGCCCGTCGCGCCCTTCGGAATCTCGGTCATGAACAGGATCTTCTTCGGCGTCTTGAAGGCGGCGATCTTGTTCGACAGGAAGCCGCGCAGCTCCTGCTCGGTGGCGCTCGCGCCCTCGCGCAGCACGACGACGGCGGCGACGTCCTCGCCGAGCTTGTCGTGCGGCACGGCGAAGGTCACGACCTGCAGCACCGCCGGATGGTCCATCAGGGCTTCGTCCACCTCGCGCGGGGAAAATTTCTCGCCGCCTCGGTTGATGATCTCCTTGAGGCGGCCGGTGAGGCTCACGTAGCCGTCTTCGTCCATCACCCCCTGGTCGCCGGTGCGGAACCAGCCCTTGGTGAAGGCCTCGGCGTTGGCCTTGGGGTTGTTCTCATAGCCCGCCGTGACGTTCTCGCCGCGGATCACGATCTCGCCGATCTGGCCGGCGCCGAGGAGCTCGCCCTTCTCGTCCATGATCGCCACCTCGGGGCCGGCGGCGACGCCGACCGAGCCCGGCTTGCGCGCGCCGTCGAGCGGGTTGCAGGCCATCTGGTGCGAGGCTTCGGTCATGCCGTAGGCCTCGATCACCGGCGCGTGGAAGGTCGCCTCGAGCTCGGCGATGACCTGCGGCGGCAGCGAGGACGACGACGAGCGGATGAAGCGCAGCGGATAGCGCGCGATCGTCTCCTTGTTCCCCCCCGCGCGCGTCAGGATCGCCTGATGCATGGTCGGCACGGCGGTGTACCAGGTCGGCTTCGACGCCTCCATCTGGCTGAAGAACTTCAGCGCGTTGAAGCCCGGCGTGCAATAGATCTGGCCGCCGCGCGACAGCGGCGCGAGCGTGCCGGCGATCAGGCCGTGGATGTGGAACAGCGGCATGATGTTGAGGCCGCGGTCGGCGGCCGTGAAGGCCAGCGTCCTGGCGATGTTGTCGGCCGACTTCGTGACGTTGGTCTGGGTCAGCGGCACGATCTTCGGGCGCGAGGTGGTGCCCGAGGTGTGCAGGATCAGGGCGACGTCGTCAGGCTGGGCGAAGCCGGGGCTCGCCGCGGCGCCGGGCGCGCCGCCCGACAGCGTGAACAGGCCGGCGCCAGCCTTCGGGTCGGGCGTCAGGGTCAGAACCTGCACGCCGAGCTTCTTCGCCGCCTCGAGGGCGGGCGAGGCGCTGCCGGCCTCGACGACGAGCGCCTTCGCCTTGAGGTCGCTCATGTAGAATTCGAACTCGTCGGCCCTGTAGCCCGGATTGAGCGGCGCCGAGGTCGCCCCGGAGGCGATCGCGACGAAGGCGGTGGCCATCTCGGGACCGTTCGGCAGCACGATGGCGACGCGGTCGCCGCGCCCGACGCCGAAGCCGTTCAGCGCCGCGACGGTGTCCTTCACCAGCTTGCGGAAAGCGTCGTAGGTCAGCGGGGCGGCGTCGGGCGCGGCGATCGCGACGTCCCCGCCGGCGCCCTGCGCGAGCAGCCCCTCGAGGGTGCGGAAAGCGGTCATCTGATGCTCCTTGTTCGATACGGTCCCGGCGTCAGGCGGGAGAAACGACGAGCCGGCCATTCTCCCTGGCGAGCGTCTGCTGAAGCAGTTTCGCGAGGGCGTAGACGGCGCACAGACGCGGCGTCGGAATTTGCGTGATGCGGCCGAGCTCGATCGCCGAGCCGAGCAGCGCCTCGATCTCCATCGCGCGGCCGGCCTCGACGTCCTGCAGCATCGAGGTCTTGTGCGCGCCGACCGCCTCGGCGCCGGCGATGCGCTTTTCGAGCGGGATGCGGAAGCGCACGCCGAGCGACTCGCCGACGGCCTGCGCCTCGCGCATCATGTCGGCGGCGAGCTCGCGGGTCAGCGGGAAGCGGCAGATGTCCTCGAGCGTCGCATGGGTCAGCGCGCTGATCGGATTGAAGCTCAGGTTGCCCCAGAGCTTGGTCCACAATTCGCTGCGCACGTCGGTGGCGATCGGCGCCTTGAAGCCGGCGTGCGTGAAGGCCTGCGAGACTTTCTGCACCCGCTCGCTCTTCGAGCCGTCGAGCTCGGCGAGGGTGAAGCGCTCGCCCTCGATATGGCGGATGACGCCGGGCTTCTCGATCTCCGCCGCCGGATAGACGACGCTGGCGATCACGCGCGAGACCGGCAGATTGTCGGCGATCACCCCGCCCGGATCGACGCTTTCGAGGCGCGTTCCCTCATGCGGCCCGCCGAGGCCGAAGAAATACCACCACGGAATGCCGTTCTGCGCCGTCAGCACCATGGTCTCGCCATGCATCGCGGCGGCGAGGTCGGGGGCGACGGCCGCCACCTGATGCGCCTTCATGCCGAGGATGATGAGATCCTGCTCGCCGAGGTCGGCGAGGCGGGAGGAGGCCTTGACCGGAGCGACGATGGTTTCGCCTTCCTCGATCAGCGTGAGGCCGTTCGTGGAGATCGCCGCGAGCTGCGGGCCGCGCGCGACCACGCTGACCTCCTCGCCGGCATGGGCGAGCTTGGCCGCCAGAAGGCCGCCGATGGCGCCGGCGCCGATGACGCATATCTTCATTGGACGGAACCCGCTCCTTGGTGGAAGTCTCGCCTCGAACGGCCCAGTGTTCGCCGCACATGCTGCTTAAGCGCAAAAAACGGCCGCCGGGTCAATCCCGGCCGCCGCCAGCCTCCGTCAGGAGCAGCGTCGATCCGGCGGCGGCGGCCGCGAAAATCCTGTCGCCGAACGATCGAAACGCCGCTGCGCCGGATGATTTCGCCTGAGGCGGGCGCGACAATACCTCGCGGCGCAGCATGTTCAAGCTGATGTCGCGTCGCTACTACACGGTTAATCTTTTTTTCTCGCAAAGAAAAATTTGCTTGTATCGGGTTCCCCGCGCCCGCACTTTACGCCGCCGGCAGGCGTGCTTGAACAATAACAATTCAGTCGAGGTTCGAGGTGGTGGCGCAAGATTCAGTGTTGGCGGGCAGCGATCCGCGGCCCAACAGGTGGCTGCAGCTTCTGCTGGGCGTGATCTGCATGACGATGATCGCCAACCTGCAATATGGCTGGACGCTGTTCGTCAATCCGATGCAGGCGAAGCACGGGTGGGACCGCACCTCCATCCAGATCGCCTTCACGATCTTCATCGTCGCCGAAACCTGGCTCGTGCCGGTCCACGGCTATTTCACCGACCGCGTCGGCCCGCGGACCGTCATCCTCCTCGCCGGCCTTCTATGCGGCCTCGCCTGGATCCTGAACTCGCTTGCGACCAATCTGACGACGCTCTATTTCGCGCAGGCGATCGGCGGCGTCGGCGCCGGCGCGGTCTATGGCGCGAGCATCGGCAGCGCGCTGAAATGGTTCCCCGACCGGCGCGGCCTCGCGGCCGGCGTCACGGCGGCGGGCTTCGGCATGGGCTCGGCGCTGACCATCGTGCCGATCGCCACGATCATCGGCAATCAGGGCTATGAGAAGGCCTTCCTCTACTTCGGCCTGCTGCAGGGCGTCGTGCTGTGCGTGTGCGCCCTGTTCCTTGTCGCGCCGCAGAAGGCCGACGAGCCGCTGAAGGCGCAGTTCGCGCCGGCGCAGAGGCAGTACAACGCGTGGGAGATGGCGCGCACGCCGGTATTCTGGCTGATGTACGCGATGTTCGTGATGATGGCGGCGGGCGGCCTGATGGCGACGGCCCAGCTCGGCCCCATCGCCAAGGATTTCGGCGTCGAGAGCGTTCCGGTCAGCTTCCTCGGGCTCACCCTGCCGGCGCTCACTTTCGCCCTGTCGATCGACCGCGTCCTCAACGGCGTCACGCGGCCTTTCTTCGGCTGGGTCTCGGACAAGATCGGCCGCGAGCAGACGATGTTCGTCGCCTTCGGCCTCGAAGGCCTCGCGATCCTCGCGCTCAGCCAGTGGGGCCACACGCCCGGCATGTTCGTGCTGCTGACCGGCCTCGTGTTCTTCGCCTGGGGCGAGATCTATAGCCTGTTCCCGGCGACCTGCGCCGACACCTTCGGCTCGAAGCACGCCGCCGCCAACGCCGGCCTTCTCTATACGGCGAAGGGCACCGGCGCGCTGCTCGTGCCGTTCTCCAGCATGCTGACGGCGGCGACCGGCGGCTGGCACCTGACCTTCTGGACCGCCGCGGCGCTCAATATCGCGACGGCGATCCTCGCCGTGCTCGTGCTCGCGCCGATGCGGCGCCGGTTTCTCGGCCGCTAGCGCCGCGGAGCCGAAGCCCGCGCGCGCCTGCGGGCGCGGGCGGTTTCGCGTCTTGTCCCTTTCCAGCTCCCGGACCGCGCAGCCATGACGCTCTGGTGCCGAATCGAACATGAGGGCCGCCCGCGCGCGGGCGTCCTTGAAGGCGAATCCATCCGTCTTCACGAGGGAAGCTGTCCGCTCGCTCCCGGCGCCGCGACCGGCGAGGAGACGCCGGCGGCGGGCGCGCGCTGGCTCACGCCGACGGCGGCGGGCAAGATGGTCGCGCTGTGGAACAATTTTCACGCCGCAGCGCAAAAGAACGGCTGGGCGATCCCGTCCGAGCCTCTTTATTTCCTCAAGACCCCGCAGTGCTTCGCCGCCCACGCGCAGCCGATTCCGCAGCCGCGCGCCCATGAAGGGCGGGTGTTCTACGAGGGAGAGCTCGGGATCGTCGTCGGCCGGACCTGCCGCGCCATCGCGCCCGAGGAGGCCGAAGCGCATATCTTCGGCTACACCTGCGTCGACGACGTCACGGCGATGGAGCTTCTGACGCGCGACGCCTCCTTCGCGCAATGGACGCGGGCCAAGAATTTCGACGGCTTCGGCGCCTTCGGCCCCGTCGTCGCGACGGGCCTTGATCCGCTGGCGCTGCGCGTCAGGACGCTCGTCAACGGCCGCGAGCGGCAGAACTACGGGCTCGACGACATGATCTTCACGCCGGCCGAGCTCGTCGCCCGCATCTCCGCCGACCTTACGCTGGAGCCCGGCGACGTCATCGCCTGCGGCACCTCGCTCGGCGTGCTGCCGATGAAGCCCGGAACGACCGTCGAAGTCGTCATCGAGGGCGTCGGCGTCCTGCGCAACGTCTACGGTTGAGCGGCGGACGCGGCGCGAAGGCGCGCCGTCGACCGCCGGCCTTCGCGCCTCACGCGGGCGGCGAGAACAGCCTCACCTCCGCGATCGCCTCGCGCAGCTCCTCCTTGCCGATCCGCGCATGCGCCGACGCGAGCGCGCGCAGGGCGGCGGCGAGGCGCGGGCCGATCCTGTGATGGTCGAACACCGGTTCGTCGCCGGGCCCGAGGAGGGACGTCTCGAGCGCGGCGAAATCCGCGCGCGCGCCGGCGCAGTCGAGGGCGAGCGCGAGGGCGAGGGCGGGGCGCGCCCGCGTCGGCGCGAGCGCGCGCAGCAGGCGGTAGAGATTGAAGAAGCGCTTCAGCGCCCGCGCCGTCGTTCCGGCGATCGGGGCGAGGGCCTGGAGGAGCGCCTCCTCGTCGGGGCCGAGCGGCTCGTCGAGCGCCGAGCGCGTCGCGTCGGGCGCCGCCGGCGCCGGCGCTCCGGCCTCGCGCGCGCCGAGCAGCGCGCGCATCTGCTCCGCCGGGTCGCGGCGGCCGTACAGCTCGGGAACCGACAGCGGCGCGGCGATCCACCGCGCGAGCTCGTCGGGGCCGCCGGCGATCGCGGCGGGGTCGAGCGCGACGAATTCGACGAAGCCGCGTCCGGGCGAAAATCCGAGGAGCTCGCGCGCCCGCGCCGGCTCTACCCGGTCGAGCCCGTCGAGCGCGAGAATGATCCGGCGCGGCGTCCCGGCGCCCGCCTTGTCCATCTGCGCGCCGACGGCGGCGATGAAGCGCTGCGCCTGCTGCCGGACGAGGTCGGCGGCGAAGGGCGAGGGTTCGCTCGTCGCGGAACTCGCCTGCCCGCCGGCGCGGCGCTCGGCTTCCGCCGCCTTGCGGCTCAACCGCTCGACTTCCGCGCCGAGGTCTTGCGCGCGGCGCGCCTGATGCGCGATGAAGCCGTCGCTCTCCCGCCGCTTGTCGGCGAGGTCGGCCTTGAGCAATTCGTCGCTGCGCGACAGGAGTCGCAGCAGCCGCCCGCCGCGCCACAGGTTGGAGGCGACGGCGAGCGCGGCGCCGGCGTAGCAGGCGAGGCGCAGGACCTCGAGCCAGCCGACGTTGCGGCTGGCGAAGCCCGCCGCCTCGCCCATCTCGGGCTGCGCCGCGATCCAGCCGATCCATGCGCCCTGATGCGCCTGCGCGAGGCCGACGCCGAAGGCGACGAGGGCGAGGACGGCCGCCCAGATGAGCCGGTTGGCCTGGCCCTTGAGCCCCCAGAACAGGTTGGCGACGAAGCTCACGCGCGAGGCGCCGCGCGAGTCGGCGAGCGTGCGCACCATATCCTTGTAGGCGGCGACGGCGTCGCCGCCGAGGCCGAAGCGCGCCAACGCCGCGGGGATGACCCCCCGCAGGCGCGCCACCTCGGCGGCGCCCCTGGAGCCCCGCGTTTCGTAAAGCACGGTGTCGGTCAGCCGCGCCCGGTGCGCCTCGGCCTCCTCGAGCAGGCGGCGCTCGGCCTGCAGCTGGCGGCTCGCCGCGTCGAGCCGCTCGAAGGCCTCGCGCGCGGCGAGGCCCGGATCGCGCGCGGCGCAGCTCGCCTCAAGGCCAAGCTGCGGCGCGTCGATGGCGAGGCGCCCGTAGAGCGCTCCGGCGATCGCGGTCGCCGGATGGCCCTCGAGGTCGGCGGCCTCGAGCTTTAGCGTCAGCGTCTCGCCGACGAAGGGCGAGCCGGGCGCGGGGGGGGGCGCGGGGGGGGGGGGGGGGCGGCGGGCGCGGGGGGGGGGGTGGCGCGGCCACATGGGAGGTGCGGCCCGCCCGGGGCGGCCCGCCCC